>NZ_JAFMPM010000008.1 GCF_017349355.1 Thiothrix fructosivorans | reverse complement strand
TTCGTTATGGTACAGCGGTGAAGTGCTCAAGGATTTATCGAAAACCCCGTCAATCTTGCGCCCGTTCTCAGCGTATTCGTGGCTGAGTGGACGGGTGAAACGGGCTTCCGCATACGGTTCGGTCAAGGCTGTACCGCTACGCTGGTAGAACAGGCCGCGTGCCGTGGTATAAGCCACCGAGTTCAGCGTATCCTTGCTAACCTTAAACGTGTCCGATACCCCGATGCCGGGAATATAGGCACGGTATTCGCCCGCCGATTAAGGCGCTGAAATCAATGGTAGACATCTTCACCCGACAGATGCCAGTTAGCATAACGCAGCGTCAGGGGCCGCTCAGAACGGTTGCCCATCTGAGCATTCTGGATACTGACGTTGGGTAGAACGTCTGGCAGGCGTAACGCGCCATAAGGCAAGGCGAACATGCCGTTAATGCCGCTATGCAGATCGCCTGCCGTTTGCCAGTTGCCGCCAGTGTTAGTAATCAATGCACCATTGGCATCACTGCCCCAGAACTGACGCGAGTTTTGGCGTACCACCGCCCGCAAATGCGTGGTGCTGCCACTGGCGAGTGCCGTGAAGGCATTACTGCCGAAGCCAGTTTTATACCACAATGCGCCATTATCACCGGCTGCCCAAACGGCGCCACTGTGATTCCATGCGAGAGAATACAGGTGGGGTGTTCCCGTCGGTTTATCTGCCCACGGTTTCCAATGACCATACTGGCGTTGCAGGATAGTGCCATTGTCCCCCACTGCCCAGAGATCATCGGCTTTAGAGCCTCCAACGGCGTGAAGGGTAACGTTGGTAACGTTGTCATCCATGACCCACTTGACACCATTCCAGCGGATAATCGTGCCGTTGTCGCCCACTGCCCAAGCAGCACTACCCGTTTCTGCCAAAACACCACGCAAACTGGATGCTGTTGGGCTGACCACCGTTACCCAAGCACTACCGGTGTAGCGCAAGATAACCCCACCCTCACCGACAATCCACCCCTGATTCAACGGGTCGAAAGCAATTGCCAGCAGGTTAGTACTGACGGGTGAAGTAACCCGTGTCCATTGTTGCCCGTTCCAGTGCAAGATAACGCCACCATCACCAACTGCCCAAGCGGAATCTTCACGGGTAGCCGTCACGGCACGCAGTGTGCTAGTGACAGGCGTGGACTGCGCTTGCCAGCCATTTTGTGGATCATGAAACAGAACGTTACCCTGTGTGCCGACTGCCCAAACGCCCCCTCCGAGATCCCCCAGATAACCACCGACATAACCAACTTTGGGGCGTTCCGGCAAGTAACCGACCTGATTCACCTTGATATTGGTATTCAATTGTTGCCGGTCATTGTAGGTAAAACGGTATTGCGTTACTGCCATCGTATTGTCGGAAAGGTCTTGCACACCCTGTACGGTCAGCGTGTATTCCTGCCCATTCTTCAACGGCTTGGCAAATTGCAGGAACAGGTCATAACGGTTTTTGGGTATGCCGCTGTTGTCAAAGTGTTGCATACGGTAATGCATTCCCGTATCGCTGGCGGGTACTGGGCTGCTGTAAGTACTGTCAGTTGTGCTATGCAGCGTGTAGTTCGCCAAGGTGCGGATACTGCTAGCAGCATAAGCTTCGCTGAAGGTCAGACGTAATACCCGATTACTGACAGGCGTGGGAGCCGTCTCGCCCTGAGTGATAACGGTAGGCCGCGTAATATCACGCAGGGCAATATTATCCACATAGCAAGTACGATTCTTATCATCAGTAGGCCAAGCAAGGGTCTCTACATTACCGAGTGTCCACGCGGGGGTTGCCAGTTTATTCAGCGGAATTTGCACGCGTCGCCAACTCGTATCGATAACACCCCCTTCAATAAAGTCTAGGATGTTCACGGTATTGCTGCTCCGATCCCAAGTACTGAGGTGGAAAACGGGCGGGGTGCTATAACCGGCAGGACAACGGAAATAGAATTCCAAAATATCATGCGCAGAAAATCACGCCGCGAGCCGCCCCGCAATACAGTCGGTAAGCCGGGCCATGCCATTTATCAGGCTTGAGTTGCAGGGCATTATTGCCATTCAGCCCTGCGTTAGGGGTCGATTCTAGGTAGAACAGGCAACGGTTGCTGCCATTGCCAGCATCTTCAAACAACACTGGCGCAGAACCCGTTTCACCATCATAGATCAGCATATCGCCAACACCGTAGTGGGGCAGCGCCTCTGCCCATGCCGCTAGTGGCGATAGAATCCAGAAGAGTAGAATTGACCATAGACCATACCTGATTTGCATTTTTCCTCCGGCACGTTTATTTGTAGTGCTTTTAAAACTAACTGAGGTACTACCCAGTTTCAGCGTTGTCGTTATCGATTTGCGCGAGCTGGTTGCCGCCGTATGCCGTACTTGCAACGTATCCCCGTTTTGCAGCGTGCCTTTAGCCTTGGTATACACCCACCATTGATACGGTATTCCCACCCGTAATACTGAGCGCCAGCGTGGTATTGATGCCGCTGACTGTGACAACAGCCGATTCCACCAGACTACTTAAGCTCACACCCGTTTGCGGCGTAAAACTGATCGGGTCAGGCGTACTATCCACCACCAGTGTCGTACTTTTGAAAGTGTAAGTATTCGTACCTGCTTTCAGCGTCGTCGTAACAGTGGTGTTGGATTTGCTGGAAGCCGTATGCCGAATTGCAACGTATCCCCGTTTGCAGCGTGCCTTTAGCCTGGTATACACCCCACCATTGATACGGTATTCCCACCCGTAATACTGAGCGCCAGCGTGGTATTGATGCCGCTGACTGTGACAACAGCCGATTCCACCAACTGCTTAAGCTCACACCCGTTTGCGGCACAAAACTGATCGGGTCAGGCGTACTATCCATCACCAGTGTCGTACTTTGAAGGTGTAAGTATTCGTACCTGCTTCAGCGTCGTCGTAACAGTGGTGTTGGAGGCGCTGGAAGCCGTATGCCGTACTTGAACCGTATCGCCATCTTTCACTGTGCCTTAGCTTTGGTGTAAGCGCTGCCATTAAGGCGATACTCACCCCCACTGATCGTCAAGGCAGCGGTTTGGTTAAACCACTGATCTGAATGCTATTGGATTCCACCACAGTCGTTGGCTTCACCCCATTCTGATTTCAAAAGCGGTCGCAACGGGTTGAATATTAACCAAACTGTATTGGGTATTAGCGTATGCAAACGTCAAACGCCGCGCTTGCCCATTCATCACCACATCAAAACAGGGCATTCCACCACAATCCATTTTCTTCACACTCACGGCTTGTAATTGTGCTGCCTGCGGTGCTGCTTGCAATAAGAAAACCCGTACATCTTCACCGACTGGACTCAGCGGTTTAAAACGCGCCCGCTGGCGTGAAGTTATGCCACCAATACGATTGCGGTAGGCGATGACGTGTGGCTCAAGGCTGAATGCACCCGCCTGCAAGGACGCCGCACTGATCCTCCCACCACGCTGGAAGCAGCATTGCGCTCAAGACGCGCACATTCTGGTGTCAGCCGTAAACTTGGGCATTCTCCAGCGTCATCGCCACATTCTGGCGAGAAAGCTGCAACTGGTCGCCGTATCGGTTTCGGCAGCGGTATGCCAGTATTCCTGCACATCCGCCACGCCTCGGTCAGCCTTAACGGCAACGCATCCACCACCAAATAATTGCCATCATTCAGCGACAACATCCAGCGGTCGAAATAACGCAACCAACCCAGTTCAGCATCATTCGCCCCATACACCGCCTGTGCATCAAGGTGAAGACCGTCGTATCCCCAATATTCACTTTGGCTAAACGCCCCCGTTCACCGTAAATCTGACTACTGTTAATGGTGTCATTGTTGTAACTGCCGCCGCTGTAACCCGTTTGTGTCGCATTTTCAACCACCAAGGTATGGCACCCAATGGCAGATTATCAAACAACTCGTTCGTACCATCCTTTATCAAATACGGTTTTCCTTGGGCAGTTTGGCAATATCCCGTAACCAAGTCGTACAACAAACGATTGCCATACGCTGACCAAATCAGCCCACCGAATCCAACTCACGGTGCGGGAAATCATTGGGTACACCACTCACCGCGAGATAAGTTTGATCCGCTTGTTTGAAACGCAATCCCTCTTTTTGTGCCAACGTACTGCTACCCGGCAATACTGACGTAGCGAACCAGTCAACGCCTCGGTAAATAGGCTGGTACGCGTTCCCTTCTGGGTAGTGCGCTGACATTGCGCCGCCAACCCAATCCAATCGCGTGCCATGGACGGTTGCACTGCCCACGGATCTTCTAGGTCTTTGGAAAACCATTTATTGCTGAAATACTCCTGTACCTTGCACGCATCAAGGTTAACCGTGCCAATGGCTTTTTTGCCGATCATTTCTTCCCACAACAGCATGTGGAGCGGGTCGAGTGTGTACCAACCAAGTTTTTCCCAAGAATCACCGAAATCGACCATGCTACCGTCAGGTGTCATAAAATCCAGATACCAATCGGCGGTTTTAGCAATACGCTCCAGCGCACACTCTCCAGTGGCACACCAAAGCCCTGCATCACCAGATTATTGATTTCGCGCAGGCTAGAGTAGGAAACATTGGTGTATTCGACAATGCCTTCGATATACGCCCCATCCGTCAGGTAGAAATCGCGGTGTAACCATAGGCTTTCCAACACTTTTTCCAATACCACGGGCGCCCGGGATCTTCATGGTAATAAGCTAATGCCCAATAGGTTGCACCCTTGCCCAGCACGGGTGTCCAGTTATTGCCATTGAAAATCGACCAATCTTTGGCTGCATATTGTTGTAAATAACAATCAGCCAGTGCACCGAGTTTGGTATCTATGGCTTTTTTATCGGCAGCGGCTAAGTCATGCCAGAACACATCCACAAACAGCGACCAGAATTTCATGGTGGGTTCTGTGCCAAGATCAAAGCATTTATAGCCCCAATCCCACACCACTGTCGGAAACGCCGCATTTCATACGCGATAAAAGCCGCCTGTAAGGCTTGGGTTTCAGCAGCACTGTACGTGCAAGCGCTGCCCTCGCTTTGGCATTGCTTCAACTGCCGCAGCAGAAACAATACCCGCAAGGCACGATCTTGATTCCACACGGGATCCGTCGGCGGATTCAAATAGAAAGCAGCATCAGCTAACGTTTGCAAGCCAGTGGGTGAACCTCCCCGACAAGGCGCATATCCTTTGGTGTTTTTGTCCCAGACATTTTGGCATTAAAGACCACGCCCCAATCCGCATCAAGGCCGCTGTTCACACAGGCAAAGACTCAAACGGTTGCCAGTAGGCTTTCCAAGCCGCACCATTTCCCAAAAGACGTGGGTGTTGTGGGCGGGTTGATGCAATGGCTGCAAAGCGCGGGTAGTCTTCAAGCTAACGGAATGCAGTTCCAGATTTTCATTCTCGTGCGTGGTGCAGGCACTCGGATTAGCTTTTTCACACGCTTTAGTGTACTGGTTATAGGTCAACAGCGTCACGATCACTTCATCCACGCCACGCATGGCTTCTGGAACAGCCGCTTGAAACACCTGTTTACCGCTATAGCCGATTTTCTCAATCGGGTCATGTGGCCCAGTGACGGTATATTGACTATCGCCCGGTTTTGCCCACAACAAGAACAAGCCCGCCGGTACATCCGGTTGCCAGTCGGTACTCACATCCAGTTTGCACAGCCCTGTGGTAGAGTCGATTTCCGTAGGATGGCAATGCGTAGGCATAGAACCGAACAGTTTGTACCACGACAATTCGTATTCCAACGTGCTAGCCGTATGACCTTGCGGAATCGAAAAACGAAACTGCGCCCAAGCCGGTGCAGGGGTCAACGGGTAATGGATATTGTTGAGTGGCCATTTAGTGAGGAATTTGAGTGCACCGTCATCAGTTTGCGCCTGCACCTTGCAGACATCTACACCGTTACCGATAGCCCGCCCGCCCACACTTACTTGAGTCGCAGACCAGTACGCAGCAACATTACACAGCGCGGGGTTATAAGTCGCTTGCCCATTGACGACAGGGCTAATACGGTCATAGCGCACCCCTGCATCCGTTTGCGGACGTACAAGCTGTAATGGCTGCGCGGGAATAGCAGGCAACGCATTCTCCGGCAACTTAATCGACACAGCGGCAGCCGCTGGCGAAACCACACCATACCCTAGGCTCATGAGACTGATGACAAATAGCCGCAACAAGATTTTTACCACTGAAGTTAACATAGCCGTAGCCCCTCACTGGCTGATACATTGACTAGATTGTTATTTAACCACTTATTATAATAATAATTTATGACAATCGTCACATAAATTGTGTTTTATGCAACTTCAGTACCGTGATTTTAATGCCAAACTCAGTAACTTCGCGGTAATGTCAACAACAGGGATCACCCGTTCATACGGAATGCGTTTGGGACCAATCACACCCAGTACGCCCAACTGCTCACCGTCGACCTCATACGGTGCTGTCACCAAACTGCATTCGTCGAACACTGCCTGACCGGATTCGCGCCCGATGAAAATTTTCACCCCATCCGCCTGCAAGCATTTGTCCAGCAAACCCAGAATATCGCGCTTGCGGGTAAAGGCGGCAAACAATTCGCGCAGCTTGGTAATATCCGACAGGTCATCGTAACCCATCAGATTGGTTTCACCCGCAATCACGCAATCCTCTTCCTGCTTCTGATCACCCAAATCCGCGACAGTTTTTTCGCCCAGCTCAATCGCGGAAAGCATCATGCGGTTCATGTCTTCGCGGTGTTCGCGCATTTCTTCCAGCAAGGCAGCACGAGCTTGCTGTAAATCCTTGCCAATCAGGCGTTCGTTGAGGAAATTGGCGGCTTGTTGCAATTCCGAAGAACTCACATCCGCATCGAGTTGGATAATGCGGTTTTGTACCTCATTGCGGTTCATCACCAAAATCGCCAGCACTTGCCGACTCGATAAGCTCAGGAATTCAATCTGGCGGATAGATGAAGGATTGCGACGCGGCAAACTCACTACGCCCGTCAGTTGGGTAATACAAGAGAGCAAACTAGAGGCGGATTGGATTAACGCAGCGGGGTCGCGTTCCGCTTTCAACTGCCCTTGCAGGATGTGCATGGCGTGTTGTTCGAGCGGCTTGATATTCACCAACGCATCCACAAAGAGACGGTAGCCTTGCGAGGTGGGAATGCGCCCTGCCGAGGTGTGCGGGGCGCGGATATAGCCCATATCCTCCAAGTCCGCCATCACATTGCGGATGGTGGCGGCGCTCAAGTCCAAGCCACTGCTACGGGCAAGGTTGCGCGAACCGACGGGCTGTCCGTCTTGGATATAGCTTTCCACCAACACTTTGAGGATGTGGCGGGCGCGTTCGTTCAGTTCTGGGTACAGGCGTATTGTCATGCCACCATTTATAGGGGCAAAGTGCCGTAGATACAAGCCTGTTTAACTGTAACTGAACAGTCCCCCTTACCCAAACGCACTAAATTTGCGACACTCCCCCGATGACCCAACAACTGAAAGACCACAGCCTCAAACAGCTTAACAGCCAGTACCTTGCCAAGCTCACGCCGGAGGAACTGCTGCACCTGTCGACCAAGTTGTTGCATGACCTGAAAGAAGCGCGGGAACAGATCAACCAAAACTCCAACAACTCCTCCAAACCACCAGCAGCGGTTTCCCGTGGGAAACGTCACCCAAAACGGTGGCTTTGCCCGAAACAGAAGGGGTGGGTGCAGCCAGAGGAAAGCCAACCCCGGAACCAGAAGCTGTGGCGGGCACAAAGCCAGCCCAACCAGCCAAACGCAAAGCGGGTAAACAACCCGGCGCACCGGGTTATGGTCGGGTATGGCATCCGCCCATCAATGCAGACGAACACCATTACCCAGCCGATGTGAAGCCTGTGGCAGGTCCCTGGATGCGGCTGTCTCCCGTATTTATACCGCCTATGACAGTGTGGACATCCAGTTTGGCACGGATGGGAACCCCGGACTGACCGTCATCACCACCCGCCACCACCTTCACGATAGCGTATGCACCTGCGGTCATGTGAGCCGCCATATCCCGCATCGCCAAGCTCCCGACCCGTTATACCCGGAGGTTGATGTGGGCGAGTGGCGGCTGATTGGGGGCAATCTGGCGGCACTTATTGTCCACCTACGGCTGCGCTCACGCTTGTCACTGCGTGGCACACAAGAACTGTTGCGGGAGGTGTTGGGCATTCCCCTAAGTGTCGGGGTGTTGCAGCAATGTTTTGAGGAAGCAGCCGCGAGTGCTTCTCCATTGGAAGATGCCTTGGTGGAAGGGCTGTTGGCAGAAGCCACCGCTGACGGCGGGGTGCTGTATATTGATGAAACCTCTTGGAAAGAGCGTGGCGAAGCCCTGTGGCTATGGACATTCGTCACCACCCTCAGCGTTTGTTTCTACGTAGGGCAGCGCACCATTGAAATGCTCGACAACGTGATTAGCCCCCACTTTGGGGGCTGGCTGATGAGTGATGGCTATGCCGCTTACCGCCACCACCCCAAACGCTTGCGTTGCTGGGCGCACCTGATCCGCAAAGCCCGTGGGCTGGCAGAATCACTGGACAAAGACGGGCGGACGTTTGGCAACTTCACCCTCGCTTGGCTGAGGGTATTACAGGACGACATTTACGCTTGGCGGGCAGCAGGCGGCACGGTGGGGACGCAAACCGACGTGATCCGTCAACGCCATCAGGCAAAACTCCTGGAATTCAGGGCATTATGCTTGATCCATGCCGTATCTGCCCATGACAAGACGGCGGCACTGGCGAAAGAGTTCATCAATGATTGGGATGCCATTTTCCGAATCCTTGACCACCCGTGGCTTCCCTTGACCAATAATGAGGCTGAGCGGGCGTTGCGCCATTGGGTGATCCTGCGCAAAACCAACCATGGCACAAAGAGTGCTACGGGGAGCCGTGCGTTTGCCATGCTGGCCAGCATCATCGGTACTTGCCGCAAACGTGGACAGTCTGCCTTGGCTTATCTTGCCAGTGTTATTACCGCTGCCCGCGCTGGCTTTGCCCTGCCCGCTTTACCGCAAGGGGTGGGGATGTGATCAATTACGTTTAACTTGCAATTTAGATGAGGCACACATAACAGTGCGCCTCACCAATAACGGCTTAGAAGTTGTAAACCACGCCGAGTGAGATCACTGGCAAATTTTTGAGCGCATCCACATCATCCCGCACAGAGGCGATTTCAGCATCGATGTCGCTTTGTGCAACCGTGCCAGTGGATTCCGTCAAGGCGATTTTCGGGTCGCCTTGCAGGAGTACGCCCGCATCCGCTGCAAAGGTTAAGCCTTTTGCACCGTTGACTGGTCTGCCAGTGCGGAGACGGTTTGCATTCCCAGCGTGGCGGTGTAGTCCACGCCGTCGAGGGTTTCGTTGGCATCATAGTCAAACTTGTTAACACCAACGCGTAAATCCAGATTGTTGTTTACTGGCTTGACATTAGCCAAGCACATTGCCGATGCAAGCTGGGGTGAATTTACCCGCCAGCTTGCGTACAAAGCCAACTGGGCGGGCAGAACGTATGTCGAAATCGGCAGGTTCTTCCCCTCCAGTAAGCGGTGCAGTGGTTGTGGATGTGTAGTTGATCGTTTGCCATTGGCAGTACGTGTCTGGGAATGCCCTGAATGCAAGGCAATCCACGACCGTGACATAAACGCAGCCCGCAATATTTTAGCCGCCGGACGGGCGGTGTTAGCCTTTGGAGAGAATGTCAGTGACGCGTGCATTTCGGTGTATTCGTCTGGTTCTCGATGAATTAGGAATCCCCTTCCTTCAGGGAGGGGAGGAAGTCAAAAAAATATCTCCAACATTATTATCAATAAAACCGACCTTTGCGCCGGTTAGCCCAAATTGCAGAAAATGCAATGCTTTAAAAAAAGAGCTACCACTAGGGCAGCTCTAAATCCCAACTCATGAACGTGTGATTAGGGTTGCAGCGGTGTGCTGACAGTCGTGATGTCGTTAGCTTGCAGACCTTCTAGCGTACTGCCACCGAACTCGGCACGAATCATTCTGCCTTTGGTCAAATCGCCACTGGCGAGGGCAAGCAGCATGTAACCATCACCGCCATTCAACTTAATCAGGTTTTTAGCACCCGCAACTTCTTCGACAGGAATTGTTCCCTCTCCGTACTTACCATTACATTTATCACGCAGGGTAGCGGTTGCACCGTTGAAGGAAATAGTCATGGCTGTGCATTGAGGATTACCCGTCATATCAAAACTGAGGTGTTTGCCGTTCAGTGCCGCGAGTGTCAGTGGCTTGGCTTGAGTGAAGGTATTGGTGCTGTCAGTACTCATTGTCAGGGTGTTGCTGTCTTCGGCGACTTTGAAGCTACTGGTGCTGCCAGTAAACGCCAACGTCAAATCGGCACTGTTCAGATTCCAAGTGAGTGGGGCTGTTTGGGCACTCTTACCCGTTTCCTGCATATAAGCAGTTCCGTTGCCACCAACATTGAGAATTAAAAGTCCCTTGCTTGTGTCCTTAGTGGGTATGAACACTTTGCCTGCTACATCAGGCGTGGCAACGGGCGTTGGTGTAGGTGTTGGTACTGGCGTAAGCGTTGGCGTAGTGGTCGTATCTGTCGTACCGCTGGTATCTGTCGTACCGCTGGTATCCGTAGCCGCCGTGCCGGAACTGCCGCCGCAGGCTGACAGCAAAGCAAGGCTGGAAACCAGCAGAGTGGTGGATGCCAAGGTCGCAAAACGTGATGGACGATGAGTCATGAGTCTTCCCCAAGTTGTGGTCGCTGAAAAATGGCATACAGGTAGAGACTAGATGCCGAAGGCCCGGTGTTGCTGATAGCATGTATTAATATTGTGCAATTTTAAAATTACAACAGACAAGATGTAAACAGAGAATTACATACTCAATGATTTTTATCATAAAAAATGATTGAATTGATGATACCCAAGAACAACATCCCGGTAATCCTGCCATCCTGAAAATCCCAGTTCAGACAATCCATTTTCCCAAGCCTGTTTAACTTGCAATTTATTCCCAGCTTTGCCAGCCTTACCGCTTTACTCATGTAAGCGATGGTTATGAACCCGTTTTCTCACATCGGTCTGTTTACCAAACCCAACGATACCCGCGTTGATAAGACGCTGTTTCAGTTGCACGAATTCCTGTTGACACACGGTTATCACGTCCATTGCGACCGCGATGCAGGCATTATTTTGGGCTTGCCCACCATGCCCTCCGACCTACTGGCGCGGCAAATTGACCTTGCCATTGTGGTCGGTGGTGACGGCACATTACTCTCCACCGGACGTTTACTCGCCGATCACGAAGTGCCGCTCATTGGCATCAACTTGGGGCGTGTCGGCTTTCTGGTGGATATTTCCCCCGCTGACATGCTCACCCAATTGGAGCAAATGCTAGCGGGGCAGTACAAAGAAGAACCACGCTTTGTCCTCCGCGCCGAGGTGATCCGTGAAGATGAAATCATCGGCAGCGGTGAAGCGCTCAATGACGTAGTGCTGCACGTGCGCAACGAAGTCCGCATGATCGAATTCACCACACGCATTGACGGGTATTTCGTCAATACCCAACGCGCCGACGGCATTATTATTACCACGCCAACAGGCTCTACCGCTTACGCACTCTCCAGCGGGGGGCCCATTCTGCACCCTGCCCTGCAAGCGATTGCGCTCGTGCCGATTTGCCCGCATACCTTGAGTGATCGCCCGCTGGTGATCAGCAACCAAAGCGTGATCGACATCCGCCTGTGCGAAGACCGCGACGTTCCCGCGCGGGTTTCTTTCGATGGGCACAACAATATTGAACTAGAATCCGGTGACACGTTGCGCATCCACACCCGACCGGAAAAAGTGCGTTTGTTGCACCCGCAAAGCTACGATTATTTCCACATCTTGCGTGAAAAACTGCACTGGGGAGTCCAGCTTTAAACCATGTTGACACACATCCATATCCGCAATTTTGCGATTATTGACGCGCTCGAAGTCGAATTGCACCAAGGCATGACCGCGTTAACGGGCGAAACCGGCGCAGGCAAATCCATCCTGCTCGACGCGATTGGGCTGGTATTAGGCGACAAAGCCGACAGCAGCAGCGTGCGCCACGGCGCGGACAAAGCCGAAATCACCTTAAGCGTCGATATTACCCAAACGCCATCCGCCCGCGTGTGGCTGGAAGCGCAGGACATGGAAGGTGCGGATGATACCTGCATCCTGCGTCGCGTGATTTCTGCGCAAGGTAAATCGCGGGCATGGATCAACGGCTCGCCCGCTAACCTCACCCAATTGCGCGAACTCGGCGAACAACTGGTCGACATCCACGGTCAGCACGAACACCAATCGCTGATGAAAAAAGATGCGCAACGCCAAATGCTCGACGCGTTTGCCGACAATGATGTCTTGCTGGACACGACCCGCCGTGCATGGCAAAGCTGGAAAAAGCTGCATGAACGCGTCACCCAACTGACCAGCCAAAACCAACAGCATCAAGAACGCATCGACTTACTGCGTTTCCAATCGCAGGAGCTGGAAACCCTCGCCATGCACGCGGGCGAACCCGACCAGCTTGATGAAGAATTGAATCGGCTGGCGAATGAGGAACAGCTCCGCGCCACCGCTGCGCAAGGCTACGCCCAACTCTACGACGACGAACCCTCGTTGTATTCAGCGCTGGGGCGTTTGATCCACGACTTGACCCAGCAAGCACGGGTCGATGCGCAATTGGAAGCCCCGCTCGAATTGCTCACCAGTGCGCAAATTCAGGTGCAGGAAGCAGCGGCGCAATTGCGTGATTACGCTGACGGGCTGGAGCTTGACCCCGCCCGCTTGCAATGGGTGGAAAATCGCATTGCGGATATTCGCAGCCTTGCTCGCAAATACCGCACCAACCCGCAAGACCTGCCGACGCGTTTAGCCAGCATCCAGCAAGAACTCGACCAGCTCGGCGGCGGCGATTACGACCTCGACGCGCTGGAACAGCAATTGCAGGACGCAGCCGACACCTACCGACACCACGCGCAAACCCTCAGCGAAGCACGGCAACACGCTGCCGCACAACTCTCTGCTGGCGTAACGCAAGCGATGCAGCAATTAGGGATGCAGGGTGGCAAATTCGCCATTCAAGTCACGCTGGATAACGGCAACCACTTCCAAGCCACGGGCATGGATAGCATCGACTTCACCGTGAGTGCCAACCCCGGTCAGCCGCTGAAACCACTGATGAAAGTGGCATCCGGCGGCGAACTCTCTCGCATTAGCCTCGCCATTCAAATGATTGCCGCGCAAAAAGTTACCCTGCCCGCGCTGATTTTCGACGAAGTGGATACTGGGATTGGCGGCGGCATTGCCGAAGTCGTCGGCAAACAACTTCGCGCCCTCGGTATCAATCGGCAAGTGCTGTGTGTGACGCATTTACCGCAAGTCGCCTCGCAAGCGCACCAGCATTACAAAGTCACCAAGATTAAAGGTGCGGCACATACCAGCACGGGCATTGTGCATTTGACGCAAGCGCAACGCGTGGAAGAAGTGGCGCGGATGATTGGTGGGGTGGAAATCACGCCCGCGACACGGGCGTTGGCGGAAGAGATGCTCGGATGACCATCGCATACCCAAGTCATCCTACCAACATTCCTTGCTCCCTTCTGTGCCGCTAGCGGTATTCAGTCCCGTTTGGTCGATACTGAGTGTGCCGCACAATGTATCTTGCTTTGCTTGGATACCTATTGGGGTCGCAACAACCCGGAATGTACTACGGGAAAGTGTGTCAGCCGTAAACAGATAACGCTGCTGCATATTGCCTTGCGTGGCACAGTCTAGATTGGGTAATACTAAGGCGTTCCCTGCTATTTTCTGATGGTAGGCAAAATTAATGGTGTAAAAACGCTCCATAAACTGCGTGTACTCTGCAAGGCAGTCCTTAGCAGTACTGCGATAAGTTTTAACAACGTAACTTGTGTAAGACGGGTAAGAAAATGTGGCGATGATGCTAATAATGGCAACTACAATTATTAGCTCAATCAGGGTAAATCCACATGTAACGTAGTGAAAAGCATATTTTTGGTTCATTATTTTAGTCCTTATTATTGGTTAATGATTTCACGCCATGAAGTCCGACCAGCAGCACCTGTCATACCTTGGGTCAGTATTGTGTTGGTTGTGCCATCATCTTTGACAACTTGCATGACATTTCCGACAAAAATAGGGTTATTCGGGCTACTACCGAAGCCAATGCCTGACACATCGGTTGGCGTACCATCCACGGTCAACGTGTCCAAATGGTTAAACACGTTATCACCCGAAACATCAAAGAACGTTTTGCCCAAACGAGCGCCAGTAAAGGGGTTAATCGCCATGATGAAACCTTTTCCTGTTGGAGCACATATATCTGAACCATCCGGTATGCGTGACGTGCCTATTAATACATTACCTTGAAAGAAATTAGGGACAACCATACGCTCGCCCACGCTAGGTAAATCGATATACCAACCTGATTTATCTAATAAGTCAGTCACTGTACCTGTTTCAATAACGCGGACATCAACGTTATTAATTTTTCCGTCTGCTACGATGGAACGTTCGACCAATGCACTACGGTCATTGATTAAGGTTTGCTTATCTTTAATACCGTACCATGTTTGCGTTGCACTATTGCTGAGGTCGGCCTCCATTAAATATTGACCTGTTCCAAAAAACAGCCAGATTTCATCAGTAGAAGGGTCTTTTCCCACTAATGGTGTTGCAGTAATAGGTTGGGCTTTATTATTGGCATCTTTAGCAGCAAATAATTTGAACGCGGTGCCATTCACAAGGATACGCCATACATTACCGTTGAAGTCTCCTGCATAAAACAGGTCAGTAATCCCATCACCGTAAGTACTCCAACCACTGACCGCCGCCAGCCCGTTGTTGCTACTCGCCCCAGTATCAACCGTCGTCACAGATCCTGAACTAATATCAATCATTAGCAACTGCGCCCGCTCTCCGGTGCTATTAAGACCATTACCCAATACGACCTGCCAAACACCCTCTGCTGTTTGAGTAATGAGTGGTTTCCCCAAGACGTTGCCTAACGCAGGAATATCAGCGCTCGACTTTTCCCATAGAAACTTCACATCATCAGGATCAGTGACATCGAGGGCGAATACCCCTTTACCTCCCCGACCCAACGATCCTGCCAATACGGTTTTCCATTCGCCGTCAACATACACATCGGCAACGGTCAGCTCCCCATCCACAAAATAATGGTGTTGATATCCAGGTTCAGATAATTGTTTTAAATAGCCAGTAATCGCCGATGATGGCACTAACGCATAGGTTTCAACCCCGGTATCAGCATTAAAACCATGCACCATGCCATCATTTGCTCCTACATACAGGGTAGGAGTACGGCCTGCGGTTGCGGCTGCAAAGGCGGTGTAACGATCCGCACCCGCAAAGGCTTTACTGGCATACAATTTAGGATTGGGCTTACTAACCAAAATAGGTTGTGAATGCACAATATCACCAAGCAAGGTAGCCCGATCCCGAAATGAACCACCATTCCGTTGTTCATTGGCAGTGTTACCCCGTAAATATTCCACAACTGATGAGGATGCGAGGATGTCACGTTGTGCACTATTTAATAGTTCCCAATTGAATGCTTTATCACGCAAGAAAATTTTTCGGTTGCTCCAGAGAGGCACGTTAGCACTGGCTACCCACACAGGACCATTAGACAGTGCACCCGTCGTTGGGTCGACATCAAATGCTTTAAGATCACCCTGCCAAGTTTTACTGTAAAACAACGCTTGATAAGTGCGAGTCCCTATTTCCAATTTACTAGAGTTGGCAGTAAGAGAAGCGCCAGAACCCATCAATTCGTTGATAATGCGTTCAAACGCCTTTTTCAGACTATCCACCATTTGTGTGGCTTGCCCTGCCACAAAAAAATTGTCGGGGCGCTTAAATTCGGCTTGACCATTGCCACTACCGAAGGGAATCAGTGTATCCGTATTGGTATGCCACCATGCTTCAGGTAATGCCCCCGTCCAGGTATTAGGATTAAAATTGTCGGATACTTTAAAACCTCCGTATTTTGCCGCTAGGGCGTATTGGTTGCGTGCCATGCCCTCCAATGATTGCGCCTCCAGCACATCCACCCAATAAGTGGAAGCTGTTTGCTTGCCCGGCAGGTCTGGGCGCAAGTCAGTAGTATTGGCATACCATGCTAATCCTGCCAGATAGGCAGAATTATTACGTCCGGTAAAACTGCTAGTATTGCCAATATTGCCGATCCCTTCCAGTTGCCCAATTTTATTGGTTAGAGAAACAACGTTGATGGTATCACTGGATACCTCACCGGGACTGCTAGGTTCTTCCGATCGGTAACTGTTATTACCGGGTAAATTTTTGTCTCGGTGTGTATAGATGTCCCCAATACCCAACAAGGCATTTACTTGGCATGATGCTTGGAAAGGATCTTCCCAATTGGTGATGACAGGGAAACCATCAGCATAGTTGTATTTGGTAGTGGCATTTGCTCCTGTCATGTTGGAATACACTGGAATATTGTCTTGATTGCGCAAGTAACGTAATCCGGCGTAAAATAATTCGCTCACTGGGTCATAACTCTTATGTGCCTGAGTGCTCATCTGCCCAAATTTATTAAGGTAATTAATAACACCACTGTCTTGAACGTTGATACCTAAGTTAGCAGACGTGGCACTAGCATCTACCGGACTTGGGTTACGCAACAATACCCCCGTATCAGCATTCCATTCTTTTAGCGGGTTATCAATCCGTACTTTGTTATTCAAGTTGGCAAGGAAAGGTCCAATGGATTTTTGTTGTGCTCTAAGAACCGCCCCATCACGCAAGTAATCACTATGGTTCAAATAACCGAACACGCTATAGCGTAACCGATCGGCATATTCCTGCATCAGCCCCTCAGGCTTGTAATTAGTGCCGTAAGCTTTGCAATTGTTTTCCAATAAACCAGAAACACACACTTTGACCCGAATACTCACTTCATAAGTACTATTGTCATTTTGGGTAGCCGTTGGATTGTAAGGTGTTGCTGTGCTGGCAGACGTAGTATTTGTACCATTTACGCTAAACCACATCTTATTGCCCAAACCTTGAATTCGCATTTGCATGTAATTCTTGTTAAAGGGAGTCGATGTTTTCACTAAGGTTGCGTTATTACCAGAATTTGGCAAGCGTTGGTTAGGGAAAATACCTGTTCCTCCACTTCCTTCATGACGCGCCTTTTCTAACCATGTTTCGCTAGCCGTGTCTTTGACGCGGTAGCCTCCTGTCATGGCAGAACGAAATGGATCAATGGTTTGTGTAACAGCCCAATTCAGGAAATTGCCCCCCCAGAGTTTATTCCCTGCTGTACAAAGATGGTTAGATGCCATAACACTGGGGTAAAAATAGCGTTCGGTTTCAACCGTGTTGTAGTTATACAAATAACATTTAGCCGCATCGAAATAGCCTGAGTAAGTTTTATTACTGTCGTAGCTACCTAGATTAGCCACACTATTGATCGTAGGCCATTCAACGGATGGGACTAGTACCAAGTTATCTGGCGCACCACTGCCAACCACTAGCGGAAATTGAGAAATTTCCACCCCAGCCTGTGTTGTTGGCACAGTCAGCCAGATTAAGCTGAAACCAGTGTAAATATATGGATGCTTATTCACTTAAATGTTCCGTTTAACCGTCGTTTGCAAGACGACAATAGCTCGACTCTGTGCAAGACCAGGGTTGCTACTGCGTGCCGTGATTCGGTAATACTGTTCAGTAAGTGACCCACCATTGAAACCGTATTGATTGCTGTTGGCACTGTTTTGTTGACCCAGTTGCCCTGCTCCATTGCCACTGCCCATCAGTTGAATGTGATACTGTGGTGTGCCTAACATCATATTGTTGTTCATTGCAAACTCTTCACTAACATTGGTCCAATGGGTATTGTCGTTTTGGAATACAGTGCTAGGTACAGGTGGGCAAGAAACTCCAGAATCCGGGCTACAATTCACCATACCGGCGGGTATTGGGTTAATGGCAATCGCGTTTTCCCCAGCTCGTAGCGCGGATTCGGCTGCATGAAAGGCCAAATCACGGTCGTAAAGATTGGAAGCCATACGCTCTTGTAAACCAATGCCTCGGACGCTCGATAGTGCTAAAGTAGTCATTACCAACAACATAACCAAAGAAAAAATGAGGGTTGCCCCGCGTTGTCGCGTAATAGTGTTCATTGAATCCTGTTCCTCAAGGCAATGATTAGGGTCACGTTATGCTGGAGGCGTCCTTCATTGTGAGTAGTGTCAATGGATACCTGTGTTTCTGCTGATTCAAAAGTCAGCGCTAATTCAACAGCATCAACTACCGACCAATTATTTGCTGCCTCTACGTTAGCGGCATTGCTCCAAATATTCGCACCGCGCTCGTGATAACGAATTTGCAAATTATTGACACCCGCAACAATTTCTTCTGTCACAAGGTTGCCGTTTTCCCCTAAGCGCAGACGATAAAGCGATTGCCCACCATCAGTATTTCGCCCATTGTTGCCGATATACCAAATTGTGCTTAGGAAGCGGGTGATACTGGCATTTGGCCCATAGGTGTAGGGATTACCAAGCGTTGAACTGCAATTACTGGGGAAACCCAACCCAGTGGAACAGTTACCCGGTGTTCCCGCTCCTGTTTCATATTTCACCGTCAGCGTGCTGCTGTAGTAATGAGTGACCTGAAAGAGAGTCGCTTGGCTAACATCACAGACCATTAGTATGTCGCCCGCTGCAAAATCAGTTTGAATCGCATTAATTTTGAAACTGGTAGAAGCCGCCATGTGGTTCGCAATAGCAAAACCACTGCCCGTCACGCCTTGTAATTGGATAGCACTCGTTCCAGCTACCCGTTGCCCCGTGCCACTTCCCGTTGTAATGCGGGGGGCTGCCATCTCACCATCAAAACCCATCAGACCAACCCACTGGAAAAAAGCATTACCGCTTGCCCCATTCAACACGTTGGCAATGCTACTGGTATCGCCGCAAATACCCAGCCCTGATTGCCGCAAGTCATGGGACAATAATTCAAAGGTGGAACGGGCGCTTTCCTGAAGCTGTGAAAGGCTTTCTACGCTGCGGTAGGTTTGGCGGGTGGATTGGAATACACTGCCAACACCCGCCGCTATTACCAATCCCAACATCATGGCTATCATCAACTCAATCAGGCTTAAGCCACGCTGTCTCATAGCCGCACCTCAACCCTTATTTGTTGACTAGCATCGCCTTCTGTTCCACGAGTATCGTCCCATTGCACGATAACCGTACAGGCGGTGTTATCACAAGCAACTGACCCTGTAGCACTATCATCCAGTAACGTGCGCAAACTCTGCCGCCAAGCCGTGAGTGAACTTGCAGCAAAACGGTCACCCGTAGGAGGAGCATCAGCAAGCCCTACATTAAAATCGCCAGTGATAGCATGGACACGATCAACCTGCATGGCATCAATAATGCTATAGGTATGCATGACTGCCATGCTGCGCCCCAATGAACTATGATTATTTTTGATGGCACGAATCTGTAATGAGGCGACAGCCAGTAGACCAACGGACAATATCAACACAGAAATCAACACTTCAATCAATCCAACTCCGCGTTGGAAACGTTCCATTGTCGCCATAGCCATCGTCGTCATCCTTACTGTTGCAGTGACAGCTTTTGTATATTGATTCGGCTTCCTGCGCCTAGAACGACCCTTCGAGCGTTCTTTTCAACAGCACTAATAGGTGCAATGATTTCCAGATATTGGTTGTTTACTAACGTATTATTGGTACGCGTTAGTCCATCAGCACCGATCACTAAACTGTCGGCAGTTAATGTTGAGCTTTGGCTTAAACCATTCTTTTCTGGTATGACGCCTCTGCGTATGACACTACCATTAGCCAGCACGATCCAATATCGCCAAACGCCATTGGCGGTTACGCAAGCAGTGGATGCTTCAGAGGAGGAACGGCACAAAGTGACAGGTCTGTTGCGGCGGATGGCTTCTGAACGAACAAAATTAATTACCCAAAGCATTTCATTCGCTTGGGTGGTCAAACTCTGGCTAAAGCGCAGACTAGTGAAGCTAGGCGCAGCGACAGCTATCAACACGGCTGCAACCGCGATAGTCAGCATTAACTCAACCAACGTCACCCCTTGGGTATGACGTAAGGGAACTGGCGAGCTTGACAATGCAGGGGGACAGTATCGGCTCATATTTTTTATTTTCATTGTTTAATGATAAATATTTTAAATTACGGAACTGTCTTAAAACAAGACCCCTATTTTCATTTTTTCAAAATAAAGGTATACATTTTGACTATTTTGCATACAACCAACACTACATACCCATCTCGCAGACTGGATGAGCGCGGGATGTTATTTCAGGACAGTTTCGATAATACCTGTCACACTTCCCAGTGGATACCGCAGAAAACTAGTATTACAACTGATTCCTGAGCATCAACTCACGCGGATGCGGATTCAAGTAATGCTGGCGTTCAATATACGGCTGCGGATGCCGCCGAAAATGGTGCTTCAATAACGTAATCGGCACAATCAGCGGCACATACCCCGTGCGGTATTGATGGATCGTTTCCAGCAATTCTTGACGGTCTTCCCCATCCAGCGCATTTTTCAAATAGCCCATCAAGTGCATTAACACATTAGCGTGTTGCCCGCGTGACACCCGCTTTTCCAGCGTCGCCATCATCAGGTGCAAGTAGTCGTTTGCTAGATGCGGCAAATCTTCCGTTACTCCAGCGCGTGCCACCAGTTGCCCCAATTCGCGCACCATATCTTGATCGTGCGCCATCAAGATGTATTTGTGGTCAGCATGAAACGCCACTAAATCGGCCGGTTTAAGTTCCGCCGCCTGCAACTGTTGCCAACGGTGGTAGATAAACACCCGTTGGATAAAGTTTTCGCGCAACACGGGGTCACACAAGCGCCCTTCTTCCTCGATCGGCAATAACGGAAATTGTTCGCGCAAACCCCGTGCAAAAATACCGATACCATCGCGTTCCGGCGGCACATTACGGTTTTCCAGCGAATACACTTTCACGCGTTCCATACCGCAACTAGGCGAATTCTTTTTCAGGATATATCCATGAATTCCCTGCAATTGCAGCACGGCAGCATGAGTATAAGCTGCTAGCGCGTCGGTATGGTCAATGCTGGCATCCTTGGTATTGATAGCCCGCACTGTGCCATCTTTACGCACCAAATGCATGGTCTGACGCGGCACACCCAAACCCGCCCCCACTTCAGGGCAGAGTGGCACGAAATCAAAGTACAGCCCCAACGTACCCATGATATACCCATCACGCTTATGCCCGCCGTCAAAGCGGACTTGCTCCCCAACTAAGCACGCGCTGATGCCAATTTTTATCCGATCGTCATGTTGCATTACGGCAAGTTCGCTTCAATTAATTTCACCAGTTTATTACTTTGCGGGGTTACAAAGCTGGAAAAACTACCAACCAATTCGCCCTTGGTATTCAACACGTACTTGTGGAAATTCCAGCTTGGGTATTCGCCTGCCATCTCACCCAATACTTTGTAGAGCGGGGATGCGCTGTCTTTGGTCACTTCGGTTTTCGCAAACATCGGGAACTTCACCCCGTAAGTCAGTTGGCAGAAATCTTTGATCTCTTTTTCCGTGCCGGGATCTTGCTGGGCGAAATCGTTAGAGGGGAAGCCCAATACCACCAAACCGCGCTCTTTATAATCGCTGTACAACTTTTCCAAGCCTTCAAATTGCGGGGTAAAACCGCATTTGCTAGCCGTATTTACCATGATGACGACTTTACCTTTATAGGTTTCGCACAAATTGACTTCCTTATCCGAGCCTAATTCGCGTAAGGTGAAATTCAAAGCAGCGGGACAACCGTTCGCGGTTGCCGCCCCCGCCACGGGTTCAGCCATCACATTAGCGGCGGCAAAAAAACTCATTGCCAGCCCAAACAATTGCTTAATCATGCGCGTTACCATCCTTTTATCGAGTTAATACAAGTATTGTCTCACTGTTGTCGCGCTTTAGGTAAATAGCTACAAGCAAACAGGGGTTTGTTTCGCAACAGCCGCTTTGTATAATCGCCACTTTGTGATCACATGAATAATTAAGCTGATGGAAAACCGTGAATTTCTCGCTGAATGGCATCCGCAATGGGGCGTATTGCTGGCGTGGCCGCACCCTGATACCGATTGGGCGGATAATCTGGACGCAGCCGAAACCTGTTACGCCGCCATTGTCAGCGCGATAAGCCTGCGCGAACGGGTGCTATTGTTGTGCCATGATGACGCACATCAGGCGCATATCGACAGTGTGTTGAGTGCTGTCACGCATAACGCTGCCAACGTGCATTGCGTACAAATGCCCTACAACGATACGTGGGCGCGGGATTTCGGATTTATCACGGTGAAACAAGCAGGCAAGCCGTTATTGCTGGATTTCACTTTCACTGCATGGGGCGGCAAATTTGAAGCAGCACTGGATAACGCCGTTAACCAACGCTTAGCGCACCATCCGCTGCTGTCTGGCAATACGCTGGAAACGTACCCGCTGGTCATGGAAGGTGGCAGCCTCGAAACCGACGGACAAGGCACATTGTTAACCACCGAAATCTGCTTGCTCAACCCCAATCGCAACCCCACCCTTGATCGCAGCGCGATTGAAAGCCAGTTACGCAGCGCCTTAGGCGTGGAACGTATCCTGTGGTTAGCGCATGGGCATTTGGAAGGCGACGACACCGACGCACACATTGACACGCTGGCACGCTTTGCTGATCCGCACAGCATTGTGTACATGAGTTGCACCGACCCGACAGATTCGCATTACAAACCCTTGCAGGCGATGGAAGCCGAACTGCAAGCCTTGCGCCAAAGCAATGGCGAGCCGTATCGCTTATTCCCGATTCCGTTACCGGAAGCGATTTACGCAGATGGACGACGCTTAGCCGCCAGCTATGTGAATTTCCTAATCATCAACGGCGCGGTCTTGCTGCCCGTGTATGCGGATGAATGTTTTGACCCCGTAGCCATCGAGCAAATGCAAGCAGCGTTCCCACACCACGTCATTATCCCGATTGATTGCCGCGCCTTGATTGCCCAAAACGGCAGCCTGCACTGCATCACCATGCAAATCCCTCACGAGGTCGTTAACGTATGAGCCGTAACTTGAAAGTCGCCGTCGTCCAACACAGCAATAGTGCCGATTACGCTAAGAATCTCGCCCAGAGCATTACAGGTATTCGCCGTGCTGCCGCGCAAGGGGCACAGTTGGTGATGTTGCAGGAATTGCATACCGGATTGTACTTCTGCCAAGTCGAAAACACCGATTTCTTCGACCTTGCGGAAACTATCCCCGGTGCAAGCACGCAGACGCTCGGCGCATTAGCGGCTGAATTGCGTATCGTCATCGTGTGTTCGCTGTTTGAAAAACGTGCTACGGGGCTGTATCACAATACCGCTGTGGTGCTGGATACGGATGGCAGCATTGCAGGCAAATACCGCAAGATGCACATTCCTGACGATCCCGGTTATTACGAAAAGTTTTACTTCACCCCCGGCGACCTCGGCTTTACGCCGATTAAAACCAGCTTGGCAACGCTAGGTGTGCTGGTGTGTTGGGACCAGTGGTATCCCGAAGCCGCACGCTTGATGGCATTGGCAGGGGCAGAATTGCTGCTTTACCCCACTGCGATTGGCTGGAATCCACAAGATACGCCGGAAGAGCAAGCTCGCCAGCGCGACGCGTGGATCACCATCCAACGCTCCCATGCCGTTGCCAATAACATTCCAGTATTAAGCGCCAACCGCATTGGTTTTGAAGGTGACCCTAGCGAGCAAACCGCAGGCAGTCAGTTTTGGGGTTCAAGCATGATTGTCGGCTGGCAAGGCGAATTACTGGCACAAGCCGATACGGCGAGCACGACAGAATTGGTAGTGGAACTGGATTTAGACCGCACCGAACAAGTGCGCCGCTGGTGGCCTTATTTACGGGATCGGCGCATTGATGCTTACGAAGATTTAGTCAAACGCTATCGCGATTAAGCTTACAGCCATAAATTTTTGCGTAAAATACAAAATTTTCCCTATAAATGTGAACCCTCTCACAGCATAGTTCGACTAATCAGCACAATAATACGATCTATGCCAACGAGCATACTCGTACAATAAATCGAGAGGGAACACATTATGTTAGGTCAAGCACACTACGTTAGCGCATTACTACTGGCTGGCTCACTCATCGCCGCTCCGGCGCACGCACAATTCAAAGCCAATCCGGCAGCTTATGCAGGGAGTTCGTTTGATCGGCAAACGGATATGCAGGAAATGGAAGTAAAAGAAATAGAATTACCCGCACCCTACGCACAAGTACGCGACCTTTTAGGGAATAAGCTGTATGGGTATTTGCTGCAAAATGATGAATTTATCGTACTACAAGATTTGGTGATCACCCATCTGGAAAAGCAGTACCGCGTATCGGCACACCAATAATGAGGGCGTGAGTCACCACGCCCCCCACACTAGACTTACACAGAGGCGATACGCCCTAGCGCATTTTCGAGGTTTGCCATACTGGTGGCGAATGAAATGCGGATGTGACCTTCTAAGCCAAACGCCGAACCCGGCACCACCGCCACACCCGTTTTATCGAGCAGGTAGCTTGCCAACGCAGCATCGTTTTCCAAGCCCAAACGCTTGATCATACCTTCGACATTCGGGAAGCTGTAGAACGTACCATCAGCGGGCAAACATTCCACCCCATCCATCGCATTGAACGCTTTCAACACATAAGCATGACGCGCTTGGAACGCCTCCACCATCGTTTGGATGAAACCTTGATCGCCATCCAACGCCGTGACTGCCGCATATTGCGAGATAGAGGTCGGGTTAGAGGTACTCTGTGATTGGATGATATTCATCGCCTGAATCAGCTTTTCAGGGCCACCCGCATAACCAATCCGCCAACCCGTCATGGAATAGGCTTTGGAAACGCCATTCAATACAATGGTACGCTCATACAAATCAGGGCAAGCATCCAAAATATTCACGAACTTTCTGCCATCGAACAGAACATGTTCATACATATCATCAGTCGCAATCAATACCTGCGGGTAGCGACGTAATACTTCACCCAATGCTGCCAGCTCTTCCAAGGTGTACGCTACACCCGTCGGATTTGACGGACTATTGATCACGAATAAACGCGTTTTGGCAGTAATCGCGGCTTCCAGCTTCGCGGGCGACAATTTGAAATGTTCGCTCTGCCCAGCGGCAACGATGACTGGCACAGCATCCGCCAACAGCACCATGTCAGGGTAAGATACCCAATACGGCGCGGGAATAATGACTTCATCGCCAGCATTCAAGAAGGCTTGGCACAAGTTGTAGAAACTTTGCTTACCGCCGCACGATACCAAAATCTGCTTGGGGTTGAAATCTAAGCCATTATCGCGTTTGAATTTACGGATGATGGCTTGTTTAAGGGCGGGTGTCCCATCGACTGCGGTGTAGCGGGTTTCACCTTTTTGGATGGCTTCGATACCCGCCTGCTTAATGTGATCGGGGGTATCAAAATCAGGTTCACCTGCGCCCAAACCAATAATGTCGCGACCTGATGCTTTAAGCTGTGCCGCTAATGCTGTGATAGCCAGTGTAGGCGAAGGTTTGACGCGCCCAACGCGCTGTGAAAGTTGTATATCCACTACTGAAACCAACCGTATTGTTTTATCCATAAAATCGGCAAGCGTTATTGGTTGCCGTACCTTGTATACCTTTTTGCAGTGGGCAATGTTACTGCATTATAAACGTGCCAGCAATTCAGGATCAGGGTAGCCATCCACGGGCAGCCCTAGTTTTTGCTGGGCTTGGCGCACGGCTTCACGAGTTTCTTCACCAATAATCCCATCCACTTTGGAAATGCTCAGCCCTTGCGCTTGCAATTTCGCTTGTAACTGCTTGGTTTCAAAAGTGGATAATAAGGCGACGGGGGCATTGCCTTTACGCAAAGCGGGCGCACCGGCTAAACGCGTCGCAAAATATGCAGCGGTCGCGGAATACACGGTGGATTCGTTCCATTGCAAGAATACATCGAAATTGGGATAAGCAAGGAACGCGGGACCATTCCGACCCATTGGCAGCAATAATGCCGCCGACCCGCTGCCACTGAGCGGGCTGCCATCGACATCGCTAACCCCTTGGGTTGCCCAATCCTCTAAGGGTAATTTGTTATCCAAACGCGCTAACGACCAATCCATCTTGGCAGGCACTTGCACGGCTTGCAGCCACGGCTCACCTGCTCGCCAACCATTGGCTTTGAGCATGTTTGCCCCTGATGCCAGCGCATCGGCACTGGTGTGAATCAGATCGCGGTGTCCGTCATCATTAAAATCGACCGCGTATTGATCGTAGCGCGACGCGAGAAATTGCAATTGTCCGATTTCTCCCGCCCACGCACCGCGCATTTTAGCGGGTGTCAAATCGCCTTTTTGCACTAATTGCAAAGCACTGAGCAATTCCGTGCGAAACATCTCAGGGCGGCGACAATCATGCGCTAACGTCAGCAAGGAACGTAGAGTAGAAAAATCACCCGTGACCGCACCAAAATCGGTTTCCAACCCCCACAAAGCGGTCAAAACGGGGGCTGGTACGCCGTAGGCTTGCTCAATGCGCTTGAATAAAGCCGCGTGCTTTTTTAGGTTGGTTTTCCCCAAACTCAAGCGATTGCTACTCACTTTTTTGGTGGCGAAGGTTAAGAAATCTTGTGCAAACACTTGCTGCGAACGATCGCGTTGGATCACAGCAGCATCCGGTTGCAACTCCCCCAAAGTACGCTCCAGCAACGCAGGCGTTAACCCAGCCGCACTGGCATCCGCCTTGAACGTTCCCAACCAATCGTTGAAGTTGGGCGAGGTACATTCTGCTTGTGCGCTCGTGCTAAACACGAGGCTCATGCCCAAAAAAGCTGCTGGCAGGTATCGCATGGTGCTTTTATTTCCCGTTAAAACCGATAATGGCAAACAGTATAGCGTTTTTAGGCAAATTGTTTGCAACAAGTGCTGGAAGCGAGCGCCAGAGTTGTGTAAGATTAGCGCCCTACCTTATTCCTCCTGCCCGGATGGTGAAATCGGTAGACACAAGAGACTTAAAATCTCTCGCTGGTAACAGCGTGCCGGTTCGAGTCCGGCTCCGGGCACCAATCTTTATAAGCACTTGCGGATTTTTACGCGCTGCCGTTTTTTGCCCGTTTTTGGCGGGGTCATGTTGGGGTCATACCTGCACCTTTCGCGGGGACAACTCGCTAGGGATTAATACCCTACCCTTTCGCAAAAAAAAGCCGCATCGGGTGACACGGCTTTCTTGATTGAGTTTTGATTGTCAGGGTAGAAAACTTGCTGCCCATGCTAGCCACGACACAAACACGCCTATTCTGACTTGGAATACGTCGCCGTCATCATCCCAATCGAAGCGCTGTTTGGTTGGGAATACCAGCCCCGCCGCGATTACAAATAATGACACTTGAACATATCCGGGTATTTCCAATTCTGAATACAAGTTAATTACCCACGGCTGCGTTAATCGCCACACGATAAATAAGTTAAACGCGGAATAGGCAAACCTTGCCCACTGTTTCCAATCTTGATACATAAAACTCCTATTATCTTTGCTACGGCTAAATATTCATTCTGACATAAAAAAGCCGGAAACTTGTCCGGCTCATTTGATGGTCATTTGATAGCGAGGAAGGAACTACCCTTCCCCGCCGTGTCGATCATGCCAAGATGTATTTGGCTTTTTTGATACCGCTGCCATCATTGGCGGGGTTGAGCACCAGAATGTTTTCACGGTGCATTCTGTCAAGTGCAGTCGTGGCAATCACTTGGCGGTTGCGCTCACTTGTGCCGACTTCCCAGCCGCGCAACACGGCTTTAATAGGTCTGAATGTTGGCTCAATTTCGCGGTTCACAACCATTTTTTTGAGCTGGTCATAGTGTGATTCAGTGAATGGTTTCCCACCCTCTTCTGCGTGTACTGTACACGGTGACACGCGTGATTCACCACCGCCGTGATTCACGTCTGATGCGCGTGTTTCGGTTGACGGTGCTACGTGTACAGTACACGGTGAGACACGCGCCGCGTCGAGGTCTTGCAGGGGTAGTGGGAAGTGCTCTTCCTCAGTACCTAACACGGGGTTGTGGATGCCCGTTGCGCCGGATTGCTGGTGGAATGGAACGGAAGGAGCAGTGGTCGGGATTGTCTTTTCTGCCAGCTTGCCAACGATGCGCTCAAGGATTGAATCAGAGAGTGGGGCAGGGTTGGGCATGGCTGCAAACGCATCAAACACAGCCGCCTGAATCGCCGCTGGTGAGCTTGCGCCTGATTGCTTTACGCTGGCTTGGATATGCTTAACCGTATCCGCTACGCTCATTTTCGGGGTTAAATACTTCACAGTGTTTTCGCCGGAAAGGGTAGGGGTTTTATCGGTACGCGGGATTAAGTCATAGTCATCTGCTGTTTTACCTTCGCCTACAGGAAATTGAATTTTCTGCGGGTGGTTTTTACGGTTTTCAGCATTTAATGCGTCGTCCAGCTTTGCGCCGATCTTGCCACCAATACGCCCCGCGTCGGCTAATACCTGCTTATTGGCATAATCGGCACGGGCATATTCACGGGCGATAACGTAGGGTGAGGCTTTTAAACCCGCTTCGACTTTTGCAGCATATTCGCCTACGGTTTGTTTGGCGGAATTGGCAAATGCTGCCAACGGTGCTTTAGCTTCTTTTTCATCAGCCCATCTTTTAAAGTCGTATGAGCTAGATTTAAGATCACGCGCCGCCATTGCCTCAGCTTCGCGCCGTTCCTTCATTTCATCATCGGCTGGCAACCCCAACCCCTTTGAGTCTTTGCGGTTAATCCGTGCCAGACTGTTGGCATAAGCAAACAATGCCATGATGTGCTGACATTCAAAGATGAAGATCAGCACGCCGATGACCATTAACATGCCTGAATTGTTATCTGTGCCAGTAGCTTTGCCGATTGCCTGAAACATGGGTTTGTCAAAGTGCTCACGGATCTTCAGCATACCGTCGACTTTGTTGTCGACGCTTTGCTGCGCGGCTGTAGTGGCTAGTTGGTTGCTCATGGTCATGCTTTCGCGTACCGCGTCAACCCGTGCTCTAGCACCGTCACAATGCTTTTCTTTGCCTTGTGCCAGACGTGCTTCACATTGCGCCAATTTCATTTTGGCACTGGCGAAACTGTCGGTTAGGTTGGCGCTGCCCAACAAGGATACGTCCGTTCCCTGAATGGATTTCATCATGGTGGATTGTTCTGCTGCTGTGTTGGCAATGTGCTGCTGATTGTTGGTGGTCGAGAACATTTCAAACAGGATGCCACTGGATAGGAACAAGCCCATTGCCGCGTATTGCGTGCCCTTGAGCTTCCAGCCCTCCGAGCGGTGCAGGGCGATGTCTTCATAAACCGCTTCTTTGCTGGATGCGAGGAAGAACGCCAGAACAAAGCTGATGATGGAAAACACCGAAAGGGCGATGAATTCATTGCTGTTTTGAGTCACGAAGGAGGCAACGCCCCACACGTCGGAGACGTACAGCATGAACACTGCCACCATATACAGCCCGAAGGTGGCGACCTTCGCCCACTGCATCAGGCGATAGTTTTTCAGGGCCCGGTGTTGGTCGGTTGGCAATTTGCCGTTATTGTTTGGAAGATTGAATTTCATGTGATACCCCTTAGAAACTGTTTGCGAGAATGAACATACCGACCGACGCTAGCATTACCTGCAAGCCGTCCGTGTTGCTCACCACGACGTTTAGGAAGAAAAGCCCGATAAGGAACTGCCCAATAAATGCGAGTGCGGAATAGCCAAAATAGGCGGCATACACGCTGTATACGTAGGCGGTGTACAGCAAGCCCACGGCATTTAGGACGATTGCCACGCGGATGAATGCCTTATTCCAGTCCACGCGGTCGAGGATGGCGGTAACGCTGGATACGGGTGAAAGGAGTGGGTTGCTCATGGCTGCACCCCTTCGATTAGCAGGGCTTGCAGGCAATCGCGCCCTTGGCAACCTTGCTGTTTTGCATAGTGCTGGTACTCCACTGGTATTCGCCCACGTCCAGACCACAAATGTTCTACGCCATCCACAACCAAACGATAGCGCGGCGGTGCTCTTGGTCTCCTCCGATCTTCCAGCCCTTCGGGCAACTTGATTTCTGTAACAGTTTTCAAGTTTGGATTGCGGTATTCAGCAATCAACTGCTGCACCGCTGCCAAACACCCAACAGGGACACGCACCACCGCCGTTTTCTCTGCTGAGGATTTGCGACCACACCCTTCACGATTGCCGCCGTGTTGTTGGGGTTGGTCAAATAGCGGAATTTGGTCTAACTTGATTTCTGTAACAGTTTTCAAGTTGGCTTTAACTGCCTTATTTTCGGCTTGCAGGGCGATTAGATCGGATAGCTTTAAAGGTGAATTGCTCATGACAGAATCCCCCATGCTGCCAACATGCCGATCAGTGCCAGCAGAAACACCGTTAAGCCGTCCACACCGCCGCTTGCTGCTTTGGTGGCGGGTTGCTTGTGTGGTTGTGGCTGATGCTGTTGCACCACGCGCCGCGCCCGATGGCGGGTGGGCTGACGGTGTGGAACGTTGGTGGATTGCTGGCTCATGACATACCCTCCAACATGATGGCGACGCGCTCTTGATGCGCTGCCCACGCTTCGGCTGACATTTCGCGGTGCTGCATCATGTCGATGGCTGCGTTTTCGTAGGAGTCCCATGTCGGGAACTTTTCGTTCATGGTTTTGTGTAGTTTGCTGTTGGGATTTAGGCGCATCTGGCGATAATCGCGCCGCATCTGCTGGTAAATTTCCTCCTTTTCGTCGGGTAACAGTGGAGTTCCACAGTTATTTTTCACTAGTCCAAGGGGGGAGGAAGAGGAGATTGAAGAGAAAGAAGCCGCGTCGGTAACGCTGTCGATCACGTTGGCAACGTGCCAGCTTGTGCCGTGTTCGCCCATTTCGCGCAACTTGTCGAGCCACGATTCGCCGCCGCGCTTGGCTTGGATTTCCCAAACGGTATCGCGGGTATAGAGCGGGGTTTCGGAGTAGGCTTTGATGCCGATGGCACGCGGGACAACTTCACCATAGGCGTTGGGTTTGGCGAGCGTGGCGCGTGCCTCAAATGCCGCTTGACGGTCGGTGTCTTCGGGGTTGAAGTCGCACCAGTCCAACGGGGTGGTGATGCCGCTGCCGTCTTTCAGGTCAATGACACCGGTGTGCAGCACGGTGGGGTTGCGGTGGCTGTGTACCACGAAGCCGTACCAGTCGGATAAATCCGCCGCGTTGCGCAGTGCTGCGAGCAGGGGACGGTCTGCGACTTGTTGCGGGGTGATGCGGCGCAATTCACGCCAGTGGGTGACGGGGGCAAAGTTGCCGGAAAATTGGAATGCACGGATGCCCCACGTTTTGCGCCATGCGTTGACCGCATCCGCTCCGGTGGCTGCGTCTAGCCCTGACTCAAAGTCTTTGCCGACAGAAAAGCCGTCGATGTTCTTTGAAATATACTTGGCGATGTATCCCGCCGCACTGCCTTTGCTGGCATCCATCTGTTTGATTTGAACGCGGTGTTTCCATGCGCCAATCTCTTCACCGAATTCAGCGAGGAACGTGTCGTTAAGAGCGCGTTTTACGTCACTCACGACGTTTTCCGCTACCCATAGCAGACCGTGCCAATGGGCGGTTGCGTCGTGGTTGGGTTCGGTGGTGCGGATGTAATGCAGGTCGATGTCGTTGTCTTTCGCCCACGTCCGAAAATCCGCGAATTTGTCGGTTAACCAGTGGTGTGACAGTCGCGGGGTGTTTTCGCGCAAGGTGGTGACGACGTTTTTACCGCGTCCTTTGTGGGTGGGGATTTGCTGCTGATAGCTTGGATTGGGGATGGCTTTCGCGCCGATGGTGCGCGTCACGCCATGTTTGTCGGTGGTGCGATAACCGCCGCTCATTTTCATGGCGTGAAATGCACTGGGTGAGGTGAAGGTGAAAAACAGACACACATAGTCAGGGTGATATTGCTGAATGTAGCGTTCGCCGTCGCTGATGCGCATCATCATTTCATTGCGGAGGTTGGCGGGATTGGATACGCCTGCGTTCATCACGTCGCCCATGTTCATCACGCGCCCATCGGTGAGCGAGACGGCTTCGCGTGAATTCATGTAGTCACGCGCCATCTCGCTTTTTGCCTTTTGCACTGCCAGAGCGCGACGCGTTACATAGGCGCTTGCGTCTTTGTGAATCATGCGGAGGCGGAGGGCTTGCAGTTCGGCTAAGCGCTCCCTTTCGCAGCGCATCACGCGATAGAGCCAACGGGGTGAGGTGAGGCGTTTGGCTTGCCCGATTTCGCGGATGGTGTCGCGGTCGGTCACGACTGCACCATCGTCTAGGCGGATGGCTTTGTGTGGCACTTGCGGGGGACTGATGCCGATGACGGACGCGTGTTCTAGGGCAGTGGGCAGACCGCCGCCGTTGATCATGTTGGCAAATGTTGCTGCGAGCTTTTGGGCTTTCAGCAGGAGGGTGTCGTCGTCATCATCCGCCGTGATGCCTAACGGGGATTGGGTGGATAGGATTTTATCCGCCGCTTTACCAAGGTAGGCGTTGGCTTCGATGTGCGAACCGTTGGAAACGTAGCGGTCGTTGTAGCCTTGCTTAACGGCTTCATGCAGGTGGTCGGGGATGGTTGCCAGTTTGTCGGCAATGAATCCACGGTCACTGTAACGGCTGCTGATTTCCACGGGTGCGGTTTTCAGGGTGAGGGTAGGTTGGTTCATACGGCTGCTCCTCTGTCGGTGTGGCTGTAGGCGTTTTTTTCAATCCAACGCAACCATAGGCTAGTGACATACGCGGCTGGTTTCGGGTTGGCTGTATGGGTTTTGCGGCGTTGAACTTCGGTTTCGACTAAATCAACGCGGTCGAGAAAGTCTTGCGGGGCGATTTGCGCCGCTGGTACGTCGTGGCGGTTCATTTTGCCACCCCGCGCCCGTCGGTGACGGCTTGACCGCTGATGTAGGTGTCGAGCACGGAACGGCGGTAGCGCACGCTCCGACCGCCGATCTTGACGAATGACAGGCGGTCGGGGTGAGTGCTACGCCATTTTTCAAGGGTTCTGTACGACACAGAGAGATAGGCAGCGGCTTCGATTGCGTTTAGCAGGGGGTCGCTGTTGACGCTGTACGCGGGGATGGCTTGCACGATTTGCGCACGGCGGATGGCATCGCGGTTACGGCGGTATTTGAGGCTTGCTCTGGTTGAGCGTGAGGAGGCTTGGCTCATTTTGCACCATCCTTCAACACGGCTAACATTTCGTCGTGCAGGTCTTTTGCCGTTGTGTAGTTGCCCCATGCTTTATCAGTTGCCATTAAGAGCACCTGTTTGACGCTATCCAGTTCTAGGACGTTATGGTGTGCCATTGCATCAACACAGACTTGCAAGAGATTGTGCAGGTTTTCTAGTTCTTCGTAGATCACGCCGATTTTAACGACGCGGTTGGCTTGGTTACTGCTCATGCTGCACCTACCTTGTCGAATGTGGTGCGGATGAATTGCATGGCTTCGGGCAGGGTGTCGAAAAAAGCGGTTTCCATGCTGATGCCGCGTTCGTGTTGGCGGTGGTAGGCTACGTCGACGAATTTTACGAGCTTGCGCTGATTGTTGAGTTGCCCTTGATGGTAGCCGAGCACTAACCACGCTATCGGTGTTGCTTTGCGGTAGGCGATGTATCCGGTACGTGACCGACTAAAAACGATACGGGCGGGGGCTGCTTTGTGTTTAGGCAGGGCTGACGTAAACGGGAGGTGTGGCAGACGTGCCAAGGGATTGTGGGCAGTGTTGCCCGTAGTAATTGCTGTCATGATGACAATTCCAGTTTGAGTTTTAGAGTTGGGCAAAAATTGCCAAGTCTCTCTATCGCTCAACTGGTTCACGACGCGCTTATTTCGGTTTTCACCGTTTTGTAGTCCACGCAGACTTGGCATAAAGCCGCTTGCGCATCCTACAGACGAAAAAAAACCGCCTGCGTCATGGTGGCGGTGTTGCCGCCAGATGATGGGATAGAGTACCCGTAATTTTGCTGTTTGTTGGTGATTTGCACCAACGGGGACAGTATGGGGGAAAGGTGGGTTTATGGTCAATTCGGTAAAACCGAATGATTGCGCTGGATAGTTCGGTTTTTGTTGTGAGTGGTGGAAAATTTGGGTGTGTCTGGTTATCATAGCGGCTCAACTTTTTGTTCAAGGCTAGCCGCATTGCTAGCCTTTTTTTATTGTGCCGTCTGAACCGTCAAAAACAGGGAAGATGTCAGAACATGTCAGAAGATGTCATAAAATTGATTATTTTTTGTCCGTTATAGCTCTCCACATCGTTCTAGCCGTACACCCCGCCCTTTTTGCGGCTTCTTCAAGTAATACGCCTTGTTGAGCATACCGCCCTAGTTCAGCAACCACTTGCTGATATATTTCTCTTCTTTCTGCATTCTTGTCGAGCGTTGAGGGGCGTTTTTCGGGTGGTGGCTTTGGTGCAACAGGTGGCGGGGTTTGGGGAAGTGGTACTAAGCAAGACTGAGGCATAACCACACCGTTCTGCTTGTGTTGATTTACTTTGGTGAATGGCTGGAATGATTGCCCTAGGCGTTGGTAGGGTGCTTGAATCTGCTTGAGGCGCTCACTCAATTCTCGGAATGGTCTTAGGCGTTCATTGAATATTGCCAGTGTTTCGGCAAGTGTTTTAGGGGTGTCATCCATTCACGCGCCCTTGCTACGGTTTCCCTTGAAAAAATTGTCGGGAGGTCTGCAAAGGGCTTACAGAGGTTCGGTGATCAGCCTATCCCGACAGGTTGGGCGTTGAATGTAACCTGATGTGGGGACGGTTGCCAGTGGAGAATAAAAAGCAGGCGGTCGGGTATCGCGTAAAGTGTATGAGTACCTACATAACGTTACCCGCCGCCTGAATGCCGTGTTCCAAGGGACAAAAAACGCGGCTACCTCACTCAAGAAAACTATGCAGCAGTCGGTGCTGGTGCTGCGGTATTGGCTTGCAAATAGGCAAGCACATCTTCAACGCGGTAACGGTTGCACGTGCGCCGTGAGTTCGGCTTACTGACGTTGGTACGCGGGATGGGCAAACGCCGCGCAAAAAGCGGTTTCACGCCGCCTAATGCCCACGCTGCGTCTGTCTCGGTCATCCAGCCGTTACGGTGTAACAGGGGTTGACCTTTGAAAAATTCCGCCTGTTTTTCTAAATTTGCTCTCATGGCTGTAGTTCTCTTTCTATTCGGTTGATGTTGCGCTGGACGTGCGCACCGTACTGTTGCGCGGTGCGGTAGGCGTGTAACGCTGCTGGCTTGTCCGTGGATTCGAGTGTTTGCCCCAGTGCCTTATGGAACTTGGCGGTTACTTCATCGGCAATATCCGCGCCGCTGGTGAGTGCTTGCAGGTGTTGCAAGTAATCGCGTAATTCGCTTGGGTTGCCTTGGCGGGTGGCTTGAAGTGCAGCTTCTTCTAGCAGGGTTTCGGGTAGGCTACGCTTGAAACCCTCAGGGGCACTCATGCCGTGCTGTAGGGCAAATTCTGCCAACATGACGGCGGTGTGCCATTCCCCCGCGTCAAACGCCCACACGCACAACACCACCACGCTTTCATCGTGACCACTGCCCGACTGGTTGAGTATCACGCTCAAATGGTCAGCATAGCGGGGGAGCAATTCGCGCTTGATCTCAGCTTTACGTTGCTTGCTACGCACGTTTTTCAGGCGTGCATAGTCAGCTTGCAGGGCTGCCAGCATGAACCGTTGGGTGGTTGATGCTGGCTTGTGGGTGGCGGTGGCGGGGATATTGCGCCCCGCGTCCACTTGCGCCCTGTGTTTGGCTGCAAGGCTCTGCACGATTACACCCATTCACCCGCCGCGTTTTTCAGCTTGATAGCACCATGACGGACTGCACCCAACTTGCCGTAGTCTTCCACCACATACGCGTCATTCGAGGAAAGGTATTCTTCCACGCGGTCGCGCTTGGGGTTGTCGATGATTGCCCGACGGACTGCACCTGTCTGATAGTAAATACTGAGGTTGTCGTATGAGGTAATCACCATGCCGCGTGCGGGGAAAAATGGCACGGTAACGGTCGGTAATCCGGCAATGGCTTGCTGTGCAAACCAGATTTGTAGGGCGTTGCGTTCGGTGGCGGGTCGGTTGTCGTTGTACAGGGTCAAGCCGTGATTCACCCACAGTTCGCGCCCGATGATTAACACAAGGTCATCACTGCCAACGTGCCAAGGGTCGAGTAGGTTGCTCATTACGTCAAAAGCCAGCGCGTCGAGGGTTTGAAAATTGCCGCCTTCACCGATTTTGTATTCTTCGGCGTTGGGTGTGCCGTCTGAGGCGTAACCCATAAAACGCCCTACTGCATTGCGGCGCACTTTTTCCAACCAACCAATGTTCACATCTTGCAAGAGTGGATTTGCTGTGCGGTCGGTGGTGGTGGCTGCACTTGTGCCATTCCAGCCAATCATGATGCGGTCAAGGGCTGTGCGTTTCATGACTTGAGCGCGGTATTTCGCTTCAAAGCTGTCTAGCCCTGCCCACGCGTCGAGAACGTTGTAACTAAGGTGGGTGTCGGTGTTGGTTTGCTTGCATTCGTATTCATCACCACTCAATTCACCGACAAACGCGGTTTCGCGGTCGGTGGTGTTGGTGTCGGTACGCCCTGAGATGGGCAAGCCTACGCCTAAGCCTAGCTTTTGCCCTTTCTGTTCGGTCACGCCGACCATGTTGACCTTTTGCAGGAAGTCGCTACTTTCGCCCATTTTTTCAATGAGGCGTTGTTCTACGGCGGGTACTAAGCTGAATTTTTCGCTTACGTTGTCAACATCGTTGGCTAATGCCACGGTGTCTTTCAGGCGGGTGAATTTCTTGCGTGTTTCGGTTTTCATGGGGGTAATCCTTAGTAGTCCACTGACTGCGAGTGGGTGACGGTGTTGCTGTGCGGTACATAGCGCTTAAAACGCCCTTGGCTGGTGTTGCCGATCTCTTCAACAATGGTGTGCGTTTCTTTGAGACTGGCTTGCAATTTGCCGATCTCAGTTAGCAATAGGGTGAGTTCGCCTTTCAGGGCGTTGAATTGCTGAATGATCGCGGTGTTTTGCCCCTGCAATTGGGCGAACTGTAGGGAGTAATCCGCGCCGCCCGTGGGGTTGGCTGGCTCTTTGATGTCGGCTTGCAGTGGGGTGCTGAATAAACTGGTTTGGCGTTCGGCAGTGCTGAATTTCATAATGCCCGTGCCAAGGCTTGCAGGTGAGTCGGTAGCACCTACCCCTACTAAGTACGCTTTGCCAGTAGCAGCAAACTTTGGTTCGATCTCCACAGAGAGGTGGACTTTCTGCCCATTGCGCACCATGTCGATTAAGTCTTGATGCGGTGCAAGTTTGACGTAAAAACCTAGCTTGCCAGCCAATGCGCCGCCGCTGATGCGTTCAGTCTTAACCTGCACCACGTCGCCCAATGCTTTGAACATGCCATCAGGGGCAACGCTACGGATATGTTCAGCCCAGATTCGGGCGTTATAGGTGTCCTGTGAATAGCCTTCTGCTATTTCAACCAAGGCTTGTTCTGAAATTTCGCGCCCGTCTGCTGTTGTGCCTGCGACGGCGGCGCGTATCCAATCGGTAATAATCATGGGGTGTTCTCGGTTACGTTCGATGCTGCCAAGAATGCCGGTATGGGTGACGGGGTTCTATCGGCGGATTTTTGTTTGTGGGCTGTACAAAAACATAGGGGTGTTGGGGCTGCTGAATGCGCGGTGAACGGCTTTTTTGGGGTTTGATGTAGCGTTTTGTAACATCACGATTGGCTGTTTTTGCTTTTTTGACCGAAAATACGCGGTAAAACGCTGTTTTTCTTGTCTAAAAAAGATTTTTCGAGAATTTTTTATCTGAAATTCTATTGTTCGGCGGGCGTGTGTTGTTGCGCTTAACGGGCAGTTTGTAATAGCGAGTAACGGAGGTGATGGTGGCAGGCACAAAAAAGCCGGAACGTGTCCGGCTCATTGGGTGGTTGGGGCAAGTGCTTTGATTTCTGTTACAACAATCAAGCGCTTTCTGCTATTCGATGATACCCGCGAGTATTTCAAGCACTTCATCGACAATGCTATCGGGTGCGGATTCGATGCGCCTTGCCCCTCTGCCCACTAGATCAAGGGTTCGCACGGCACTCACCAGAATAACGCCCTGTGTTTCCGTGCCACTGCCCATTAATGGCACAGCGAACCCCGCTACCCGTGCAAGATTGCCACCTTGGGTAATCGGTGCTACCAAGGCAGTGCCAACAGTGTTATTGAACTCACGGGTCGAAAGCACCAGTGCGGGGCGCATATCGCCCTGCATCTCACGCCCCACTGTCGGGTTAAAACTGACGCGCACAATGTCGCCGCGTTCAAATCCGCTACGCTTTACCATACTTCATTCCCCACTGCTGGCATGTTGTCCCATTCGGTCGCTGCTGTTGGGATGGGTGCGGATGGGTCACATTTGGCTAACAGATCGGCAAGTTTGTATTTTTTGCGTCTAGTCGCTGCTTTTGGTTGCAAGGTGAGCTTGCCGCCTTCAACGCTCAATTCTACTTTTGCGCCTGCTTCCAGCCCTAACATAGCCAACCATTGCTTAGGGATTACCACGGCGACGGAATTACCGACGGTGCGTAATGTTGCGGTGGTCATTCTGCATCCTCCTTAGTGTGTTGATGCTGTTCATTATAGTTGTATTTTCCATAAAGAAAATTCTATTTTATTCAGCCCTTGCCCTGTAGTCGTTTGGTGAGGGTTTCGGTTGCGTACTGGCGTTGGTACTCGGTCACGTCGCCCTGTTCTACGCCGTCCAGCGTGTAGCGTGCACCACCGTGCTGGATGGCTTGCAGGTATAGCCCGTGGTGGGTGTGCATCCTCAGCACTTTCTGTACGACGCGCTTGGATGCGGAAAACGATTCATCATTGATCAGCCGGAAAATCTCCTTTTCGATGCCAACGGAGAGCGGCTGATACATCACCCAAACACGAAAACCGTTGAGGCGTGCGTCGAGTTCCTGCATTCGCAGATCGGACGGCGGTGTTACCTGCTTTTTCGGTGCAGGTTTGCGCGGTGGCTTTTTGGGCTTGGTTTTGTTGCTGGGTGCTTTGGGTTTGGGGGGTGGCACGCGCTGCACTTGTGGCAGGTCTTCACGACGGATGATGCGTTTCCCCGTGCGTTGGATTGTGCCAACGGGGGAATTTACCGGGCCAGTGTCGGCAGGCTTGCGGGTGATGCTTAGGGTTTTCTTGGGGGTGTCGGTCATGTCCAAACTTCCTGTATCAGGTATTGCTTGCCGCTGGTGCGGTCTTGGATGGGGTGAGTTTAGCCGATGTGAGGGTCAGCAGCCTATCGGTGATGATTTGCATGGGTTCACGGAGGCTTTCGAGGTCGGTAACAATGTAGCCGCCGGTCACATCCGCCGCACCGGTTTTGTGGTTGATCAAGCGTTTGAGGGTGTAACCCTGCACACCGTTATTTTCCGCCGTGGTGGTGAAGGTGCGTCTCAGGTCGTGCATTGTCCACTGAATGCCGGTGCGGGTGCGAATGGCTTTGATGACTTCCTCCACACTGAAAAGCGGTGAGGTGTTGTCCGTGGCACGGAATACTAAGCCGCTGCCCTGCCCTGTCCACGCTTGCCACTGGGTGAGCAATTCGCGTGTGAAGGTGGTGAGGGGTAACACGTGGTTGTGGTGGTTTTTGGTGTCTTCGATGCGGATGGTATTGTTTTTCAGGTCGACATTTTCCCACAACAGGTTGCCCGACTCGCTGCGACGGTAGCCGCTGAAAAGGGTCAACAGAAAATAGGTGCGTGCTTTGCTTGCCAACGCGCCGCCGTACCATTCGGGCAGGGTGTCAACGGCTGCAAACCAGTTGGGCAGTTCGTCATTTTTGATAATGGTCTGTCTGCGCTCTACCCTATTCCATGCGCGGCTGTGTGAGAGTCGCTTGACGGGGTTGGCGGTGATGATCGGTTTACCCGCTGCATCAAAATATTCCTCAGCAGCATAGTTGAAGATGCACCTCAGCACGCGCATTTCATTGTTTGCCCGTGCCGCTGATTGGTCGCTGCGTTCGCGGTGGCGTGCTTCGACCATATCCCGCGTGATTTTTGTCAGGGGCAGTTCTTGCCAGTCAGGGAAACCGACACGCACGGCGCGTTCGTAGTCGCTGACGGTCGATGTCTTTAGATTCTTGTGCGATTTGAGGTAGTCCTGAAAGGCTTTTCCCAGTGTCAGGCTGTCGTATTGGCGGATCTCTGCTTTCTGCTGCGTGCTGGTCTGGCGGGTGGTTGCTATCAGGGACAATTCCCTGAGTGCTCTTTCCCGCGCCTGTACCACGGTCATGTGGGGGAATCCGCCCAACGTTACCCGCGCCGCCTTGCCATTCAGGAATTTTCTGATTTGAAAGGAACGCGTTCCCGCTTTGGTGAGCATCAGCAGCAGTCCGTCGACTTTGGTGTCGTACACGTACAGCCGCCCGACGGTGGGCAGTTCGAGTGCTTCGAGCACTGCCTTGTTGAAGTTTAGCTTCTTGGTCATCCCTCCCCCGTCCAGTGTCATGTTGGCGGTTTTGATGGTAGCAGATGCCCCGCTACGGGGTCATGTTTGCCCTGATAGCGGGGTCATGGCTGATAGTAGGGTTCTGAGGGGGTGCGAGGGTTTGCGCGGCTTTCTGAGTCGCTAAACGCAAGGGTTGCGGGGTCGCGTTTCGGTAAAATGAGTCTGTTGATCTCTCACTCTTAAAATCTCTCGCTGGTAACAGCGTGCCGGTTCGAGTCCGGCTCCGGGCACCAATTAAATCAGTTGGTTAGCGAAACTATCCACGACATCCGAACTGACATTAAAAAATCCGTGCTACCAATATGCTACCGTTTTGCCTACTGTGCCACCTAAAAGGTTTTGAACCTCAGTAGGCAGTATGCCTTCATCTTCCCCCTACTTGCCAGTACTGGTTGCTACCTCGCATCAATACAGCAAATCTTCATACTCCTAAACCGTTGAACACCTTTTCCCCAATGACATTGACTCCTTCAGTTAACGGAATGTAGCCCATGCGACTTGTGGAAAAAATCTGCGAAGCATTGACATCCGCTAACAAATACCTAGACTGGACGCCTAAGTCTGACTTTCCAACTTTCTAACGTTTAGGTGATGCCCGTGACTTATGTTCAGGTGAAACACAAATACCAGGTGACGATTCCCGCCGCCCTACGCAAACGCCTTAACCTGCACGAAGGCGATATGTTGGAAGTGCGGGAACAGGATGGCTTGCTGGTGCTAGTTCCCCAAGCGGTGAGCCAACGTCCGGCGGTGCAACCCCGCAGCCCCTTGTTGGCAATGATTGGGGCGAACAAGGGCAGCAACCTGTACAAATCTGCACAGGATGCCGATAACTTTATCCGCAAGCTGAGGGATGAATGGAACTGAGCAGCATCAGCAAGGGCATTTTCTATCTGGATGCCAATGCGTTCATTTACGCGCTGGAAGCACACCCCGAATTTGTCGGGCAGGTGACAGCGTTGTTTGAAGTGATTGCAGCAACCGACAGTACCAGTGTCACCAGTGAGCTGACTTTGGCGGAGTGTTTGGTCAAACCGTTCGAGAAGCAGGATGTCGGGTCACAGATGCAATATGAGCAGCACATCAGCCCGTCTGAGGCTTTGCTGGTCATTCCGGTGTCACGTCAAATCCTCAAGGATGCTGCGCAACTGCGGGCATTTTTCAAAAACAAATTGCCGGATACCATCCATTTGATCACGGCACTCACCAGCGGCTGCACCTATTTTGTTACCAATGATGACCGGATCAAATTCCCGCCACACATCACACCGATTATTATCAGCAAGCTAACGCCTTAAAGAAGCCGTTCAAGCCTTGCCTGCACGGTATCGCGCATAGCGTCTTGACCAGACACCTTGTTTATCCGCTCCCTGATCAGATTGGCATCCACAATACCGCTACGAATGGCTGTCGCCACAAAGTCCATGTCTTTTCCCGCCCAGCATAAAGTTTGCTGACCATCAGATCATGTGGCTCCAGAAACAAGCCGACAACATTATTGGTATTCGTGTTAGCAATCCTGATCAGACGACTTTCCCAGCCTTCGGGGAGTATGGCGGTGGTTTTGTCAACACCGTCAGCGTAGTACCCAAATGTTTCATCAAACGGAGATAATTCACCCAGCACGCCGTCAATCAGGTCGGTACGCTCAGGGTACTGGACAGGGATCAAATCTGCTTCGCGTGATTGCAAAAGGGCATCCGGGGCTTCTGGGTAGCTGCCAAGAATCGACTGGCTGCCAATGACAATGATTTCATTGCTCTGTGTGATTGCACCCGCTGCTCTGATCAAGTGTTCGATTTCATAACGTTTCATAGGTGTTCTTGAATTCGCGTAGGATTTCCCAGCGTTCATGGGCAGAAAGGCATCCGGCAAAGGGGGAGTTTGAACGTGCCAGCACTGCGCTTTCGTCGTGGGAATCCAGAATGTTGATGATGTCTGTCACGGGTAAGGAAAGCTTTTGCTCCCAATCCGTGTAAGCCTGCCAATTACCATTGTTGGCGCGGTAACGCTGCAAATTGGCGCGGGCGATACCCACCACCTGCTCTGGGTCAGCTTGCAATTTTTCGATGACCCGCTGATGCAGCCGATAAATGCGTTGTTCGATAAGGGTTTGCTTGTTCATTTGGCACAGAACGACAGGCTGAAAACATCAAAATACAGCGAAGGACAATAACTTGCAAGCCTACATATTCCGAAGCATCCCCCCAGCCAGAACCTCAAGACGATACTCTTCTAAATCAGGCTACCGCTTAAACCATAATGTTATTGGGAATAATCTCAATCATTATTGGTCTTAACGCCTTCTAAATCAGGCTACCGCTTAAACTTTTTTTAACAAGAAGGGGTAATCCATGCAAAGTCTTAACGCCTTCTAAATCAGGCTACCGCTTAAACGGCAGTTGAAGAAGTTGCTGAGCAAAACGAAAGTCTTAACGCCTTCTAAATCAGGCTACCGCTTAAACAACTCTCTGGTCGGCTTCTGCCGGGCAATTCAACGTCTTAACGCCTTCTAAATCAGGCTACCGCTTAAACTGATGGGGTTAAAGAGACAATCTTTTCAAGGACGTCTTAACGCCTTCTAAATCAGGCTACCGCTTAAACAATGACTGAACGACAGGAGAAAGTCAAATGGGTCTTAACGCCTTCTAAATCAGGCTACCGCTTAAACTTTATGCCTCCCTCTGGAGTCTCGGTAGTAATAGTCTTAACGCCTTCTAAATCAGGCTACCGCTTAAACTTTCTGGTTCTGCGTTAGCAGACCGCTGTATGTGTCTTAACGCCTTCTAAATCAGGCTACCGCTTAAACTTTTTTCAACCTCAAAAAGGAGTAACGACATGAAGTCTTAACGCCTTCTAAATCAGGCTACCGCTTAAACCAACCAGCATATATGGTAATGCCGTTAGGCCAAGCTGTCTTAACGCCTTCTAAATCAGGCTACCGCTTAAACAAAAAAAACCAAAAAGCAGAAGAAAAATCAGCGTCTTAACGCCTTCTAAATCAGGCTACCGCTTAAACGAAAAGTAATTGGCATATTAACCATAATAATTAGTCTTAACGCCTTCTAAATCAGGCTACCGCTTAAACCAAATAATGGTGTGTAAAAAACAAAAGTCCTATGTCTTAACGCCTTCTAAATCAGGCTACCGCTTAAACCAAATAATGGTGTGTAAAAAACAAAAGTCCTATGTCTTAACGCCTTCTAAATCAGGCTACCGCTTAAACCAAATAATGGTGTGTAAAAAACAAAAGTCCTATGTCTTAACGCCTTCTAAATCAGGCTACCGCTTAAACCGGCTCCAAAAAAATAACCCCCCCCTTCTAACCCTGTCTTAACGCCTTCTAAATCAGGCTACCGCTTAAACGGCTGACGGAGTGTATGATATTTCATTTTCTGCGTCTTAACGCCTTCTAAATCAGGCTACCGCTTAAACCGGCACCTATACCTCCTGCGGAGCAGGTAGATCGCTGTCTTAACGCCTTCTAAATCAGGCTACCGCTTAAACCCTTGCTCCCCCAGCTCCTACTCAAATCGAAAGTCTTAACGCCTTCTAAATCAGGCTACCGCTTAAACCTGAGGGGACCACGGAAAAAGACGGGGCAATTACGTCTTAACGCCTTCTAAATCAGGCTACCGCTTAAACGTACAGCATCTCAGATGAAGACTTGAAAAATGGTCTTAACGCCTTCTAAATCAGGCTACCGCTTAAACCGGTTGCAGGTCTGCCTCTTGCTTCCACTGTAGCGTCTTAACGCCTTCTAAATCAGGCTACCGCTTAAACAAACCGGTTTTCAAAAACCACAAGGAGGTGTGGGTCTTAACGCCTTCTAAATCAGGCTACCGCTTAAACAAAAGAAATTGTAGATAAAGCGCGAGCTTTAGCGTCTTAACGCCTTCTAAATCAGGCTACCGCTTAAACCACCCCATGGAATTGTACCATTCATTCCAATGTGTCTTAACGCCTTCTAAATCAGGCTACCGCTTAAACCCGATTTTTGGTGTGGGAAAGACGAAAAAGCTGCGTCTTAACGCCTTCTAAATCAGGCTACCGCTTAAACCGCACCTGACGAGATTCAAGAGGCAGCAAATGCGTCTTAACGCCTTCTAAATCGTAATTGATCACATCCCCACCCCTTGCGGTAAAGCGGGCAGGGCAAAGCCAGCGCGGGCAGCGGTAATAACACTGGCAAGATAAGCCAAGGCAGACTGTCCACGTTTGCGGCAAGTACCGATGATGCTGGCCAGCATGGCAAACGCACGGCTCCCCGTAGCACTCTTTGTGCCATGGTTGGTTTTGCGCAGGATCACCCAATGGCGCAACGCCCGCTCAGCCTCATTATTGGTCAAGGGAAGCCACGGGTGGTCAAGGATTCGGAAAATGGCATCCCAATCATTGATGAACTCTTTCGCCAGTGCCGCCGTCTTGTCATGGGCAGATACGGCATGGATCAAGCATAATGCCCTGAATTCCAGGAGTTTTGCCTGATGGCGTTGACGGATCACGTCGGTTTGCGTCCCCACCGTGCCGCCTGCTGCCCGCCAAGCGTAAATGTCGTCCTGTAATACCCTCAGCCAAGCGAGGGTGAAGTTGCCAAACGTCCGCCCGTCTTTGTCCAGTGATTCTGCCAGCCCACGGGCTTTGCGGATCAGGTGCGCCCAGCAACGCAAGCGTTTGGGGTGGTGGCGGTAAGCGGCATAGCCATCACTCATCAGCCAGCCCCCAAAGTGGGGGCTAATCACGTTGTCGAGCATTTCAATGGTGCGCTGCCCTACGTAGAAACAAACGCTGAGGGTGGTGACGAATGTCCATAGCCACAGGGCTTCGCCACGCTCTTTCCAAGAGGTTTCATCAATATACAGCACCCCGCCGTCAGCGGTGGCTTCTGCCAACAGCCCTTCCACCAAGGCATCTTCCAATGGAGAAGCACTCGCGGCTGCTTCCTCAAAACATTGCTGCAACACCCCGACACTTAGGGGAATGCCCAACACCTCCCGCAACAGTTCTTGTGTGCCACGCAGTGACAAGCGTGAGCGCAGCCGTAGGTGGACAATAAGTGCCGCCAGATTGCCCCCAATCAGCCGCCACTCGCCCACATCAACCTCCGGGTATAACGGGTCGGGAGCTTGGCGATGCGGGATATGGCGGCTCACATGACCGCAGGTGCATACGCTATCGTGAAGGTGGTGGCGGGTGGTGATGACGGTCAGTCCGGGGTTCCCATCCGTGCCAAACTGGATGTCCACACTGTCATAGGCGGTATAAATACGGGAGACAGCCGCATCCAGGGACCTGCCACAGGCTTCACATCGGCTGGGGTAATGGTGTTCGTCTGCATTGATGGGCGGATGCCATACCCGACCATAACCCGGTGCGCCGGGTTGTTTACCCGCTTTGCGTTTGGCTGGTTGGGCTGGCTTTGTGCCCGCCACAGCTTCTGGTTCCGGGGTTGGCTTTCCTCTGGCTGCACCCACCCCTTCTGTTTCGGGCAAAGCCACCGTTTTGGGTGACGTTTCCCACGGGAAACCGCTGCTGGGTGGTTTGGAGGAGTTGTTGGAGTTTTGGTTGATCTGTTCCCGCGCTTCTTTCAGGTCATGCAACAACTTGGTCGACAGGTGCAGCAGTTCCTCCGGCGTGAGCTTGGCAAGGTACTGGCTGTTAAGCTGTTTGAGGCTGTGGTCTTTCAGTTGTTGGGTCATCGGGGGAGTGTCGCAAATTTAGTGCGTTTGGGTAAGGGGGGACTGTTCAGTTACTCTAAATCAGGCTACCGCTTAAACAAATAATCCATTTATTCCAGGTGGTATTGTCCGTCTTAACGCCTTCTAAATCAGGCTACCGCTTAAACAAATCCAAACTGACTATGTGACCGTAAAAGGTAGGTCTTAACGCCTTCTAAATCAGGCTACCGCTTAAACGTAAAATTTTTAAAACAAAATGCCCCAGGAGGGCGTCTTAACGCCTTCTAAATCAGGCTACCGCTTAAACGGAAACCTGGTTGAGAGGCCTAGCCATTGCGTGCTGTCTTAACGCCTTCTAAATCAGGCTACCGCTTAAACCTTTGCTGCAGCCCCAGAGGTTCCATCGGAACTTGTCTTAACGCCTTCTAAATCAGGCTACCGCTTAAACCATATGGGGTTTTTTAGTATGAGTATTGCTGTGTCTTAACGCCTTCTAAATCAGGCTACCGCTTAAACCATCTCTCGAACTGTCCGGTTCCGTTCGTAATGGGTCTTAACGCCTTCTAAATCAGGCTACCGCTTAAACATTAGCAAAGTATGAAAAAGATAATCATACTAGGGTCTTAACGCCTTCTAAATCAGGCTACCGCTTAAACTAGTGCTACTCTTAGTAGTAGCACTATTTTCCATCGTCTTAACGCCTTCTAAATCAGGCTACCGCTTAAACCTTGGGGAGTGCTGTATACAGATTATACTGTAGTCTTAACGCCTTCTAAATCAGGCTACCGCTTAAACCTTGGGGAGTGCTGTATACAGATTATACTGTAGTCTTAACGCCTTCTAAATCAGGCTACCGCTTAAACGCAACAGGTAAGTTAATACAAAATAGTAGTGGTCTTAACGCCTTCTAAATCAGGCTACCGCTTAAACCAAGCCGCTTCAAATGGCAAGCCGATGAACCCGGTCTTAACGCCTTCTAAATCAGGCTACCGCTTAAACAGCCCAACCCCAGTGGGGAAGGCTAGAATGTAAACGTCTTAACGCCTTCTAAATCAGGCTACCGCTTAAACAGCAAATCCGGCATATATGGTAATGCCGTTAGGCGTCTTAACGCCTTCTAAATCAGGCTACCGCTTAAACCTCGTAGGATCTTATCTACGAGACAATTTCTCTGTCTTAACGCCTTCTAAATCAGGCTACCGCTTAAACAGCAAATCCGGCATATATGGTAATGCCGTTAGGCGTCTTAACGCCTTCTAAATCAGGCTACCGCTTAAACCTCGTAGGATCTTATCTACGAGACAATTTCTCTGTCTTAACGCCTTCTAAATCAGGCTACCGCTTAAACAAATAAGGCAGTCGCTTATGCTCAGCAATGGGCAGTCTTAACGCCTTCTAAATCAGGCTACCGCTTAAACAGCTCTGAAGTTAAAACCAGAGCTGAAAGAAATTGTCTTAACGCCTTCTAAATCAGGCTACCGCTTAAACTGATAGAATTCATGAAAAAATACCCTTATATGTCTTAACGCCTTCTAAATCAGGCTACCGCTTAAACGATCTACACACAGGATGAAGTGTCCTGTCTGGATGTCTTAACGCCTTCTAAATCAGGCTACCGCTTAAACAAGGTAGTATTGTCATGAACAAAAAAAGTGTTTTGTCTTAACGCCTTCTAAATCAGGCTACCGCTTAAACCAAATTAGAAGGCGATGATGTTCTGGCGCGTGAGTCTTAACGCCTTCTAAATCAGGCTACCGCTTAAACAAAAACCTGAAGAGAAATCAGCCAAACTGGCTGGGTCTTAACGCCTTCTAAATCAGGCTACCGCTTAAACTCAACCTATTGATGGAACGGTTGAGACTATTTTGTCTTAACGCCTTCTAAATCAGGCTACCGCTTAAACCCTGTCCGCGTCCATACTTCTGTCTGCTGGTCTAGTCTTAACGCCTTCTAAATCAGGCTACCGCTTAAACCGTTGACTTTAACTTCTACTGCAGCTTTTGCTGGTCTTAACGCCTTCTAAATCAGGCTACCGCTTAAACGGGGCAGATTGGACTAATACTGCGAAATTCCCCGTCTTAACGCCTTCTAAATCAGGCTACCGCTTAAACAGCTATGAGTTTTTCCGCATTTGCAGAATGTTCTGTCTTAACGCCTTCTAAATCAGGCTACCGCTTAAACCCGCGGATTCTGCGGACTGGACTAATACATTCCAGTCTTAACGCCTTCTAAATCAGGCTACCGCTTAAACCTGGTGTAGCTTTTGCTGAAGAACCACCAGCCGCGTCTTAACGCCTTCTAAATCAGGCTACCGCTTAAACTCCCCCTCCAACGTTTGCATGCTGGTTACCATCGTCTTAACGCCTTCTAAATCAGGCTACCGCTTAAACAAAAATGGAATGCCACTATTGTTGGCCAGAATATTGTCTTAACGCCTTCTAAATCAGGCTACCGCTTAAACAAAAATGGAATGCCACTATTGTTGGCCAGAATATTGTCTTAACGCCTTCTAAATCAGGCTACCGCTTAAACGCGGACATCATTGGGCAAAAGATGGGCAGAAACAGTCTTAACGCCTTCTAAATCAGGCTACCGCTTAAACCCTGAGGTTTGAAAATTTCCTTTTGAATTCAGTGTGTTGGAAGGTGTTCGCGACCCCATGAAAAAGGTAAGTTGCGTTTAGCCTCACAAGACCATAAAAACAGTAGGGCTTTTCAGCGTTTCGGCACAGGAAGTCGCTCTCCAAGGAACACGACTTCAGGGCTGGAACGCACCACACGGGTTTTCTCATCTTTCAATTCCAAATCCAGCTTCTTCAACAGGCTGCGCACATAATCCAGTGCCTGTTCTGCCTGTACTTTACTGGAGGTAAACAGCAAAAAATCATCCGCATACCTCACAAACGGTATATTAGCCTTTTCCAGTGCAATGTCAAAATCATGCAGGTACAAATTACACATCAGCGGCGACAATATCGCCCCTTGTGAAATACCCCGATCACTCCCCAGCAAGCTGGTGTGATGCGCCGTTATTTCAAACCTACCCAAATCTACCTATAACTAATTAAAAGTAGTCATGGTGTTGAATTCCTGCTTCACGGGGGCTGGTTTCGTCTTCGGCTTTCGCCCAAGACCAGCGCCTTCCCCTCCACAGGCAGACCCCGTGTAACTCACGGCGTATTCTTCTAAATTCTTAGCTGCGTTTACGTCACGATCATGGACTGCGCCGCAAACAGGGCAAGTCCATTCACGTACTGATAACGGCAGTTTGTCCACTTTGTGTCCACAGCCAGCAGCAGAACAGGTTTTGCTGGAGGCAAAAAACCGATTAGCCACCACGACCACCGCGCCGCGCATTTCTGCCTTGTATTCCAGTTGGCGGCGAAACTCGAAAAAGCCCATATCACTGATAGCACGGGATAAATGACGGTTTTTCACCATACCCGATACATTCAAATCTTCAATGCCGATGGTATGGAAGCGACGGGTCAAATCCGTGGTGAACTGGTGCAAACTGTCTTGGCGGATGTTGGCAATACGTGCGTGAAGTTTTGCCAGTTTCACTTTGGCTTTATGGCGGTTGGCACTGCCTTTGACCTTGCGGGACAGGCTGCGCGAGAGCCGTTGCAGGCGGGAAAGTAAGGCTTTATGCGGTTTCGCCCCTGCGACTTTTTCCCACGTTGATAGGGTTGCCAGTGCGGATACGCCCAAATCCACCCCCACCGTGCCTTGGTTTTCGGCAGGCGGGAGGTGAGTTTGATCCGTATCCACGGTGATGCTGGCGAACCACTGGTCAGCGGTGCGGGAGATCGTGGCAGAGAGGATTTTGCCGGAAAAGCGTAACGTTTCCCGCATCCGTACTAACCCAAGGTTGGGAATGCGGATGCGGCAAGCGTCGAGGGCAAACTGGTCGTTGGTGAGGGTGAAACTGTCGCGGCTTTTGCCTTTCTTTTTGAATTGCGGATATTTCGCACGTCCGGCAAAGAAGTTCTTGAAAGCTGCACCGAGTTGGATGATCGCCATTTGCGGGGCGTTTTTGGTGACTTCCAGCATCCACGGGAATTGTTCGCGTTTAATGGCGTTTAATTGACGGCGCAAGCTCATTTGGTTGGGTTTCGGTTGGCTGTTATCGTCTTTCCATGTGGCGTATTGGATTTGCCATTCTGCCAATGCCCAGTTGTAAGCAAACCGCGCTGTACCGGCGGCTTTCGCCAAGTACGTGGCTTGCTTGTTGTTGGGGTCAAGGCGGATTTTGTGGCTGATGATCATGCGTGATAGGATGCGATGCAGCGGGATGTTTGTCTAGTGGCAAGTGTTTTTACCGTTAGGTATCACCGATGAATGGTAACTCCTCACGTTGAAAACTATTTAAAATAACAATATTTAAGTAGTTTTAGGTGGATTTTATGATAACTGTTCAAACCCCTTGTTTCAGCCACAACTCCAGCAATGCCATCACCGCTTTGCTATCCACATGAAACAGCCGTTCCGCCCTCGGATTCAACACCGATGAACCAGAAACACCGACATCCGCTGCTCGGCATCAACAAGTCGCTGCTTTATTCATCAGCCCAGATAAGTTACACTCCCATAAATCTTTTTTTGGGCTTGTACTTGTGTCTGTTGAAACCTCCCCTTCCAGACTAACATTCGCTGAATACCGCTTCTTGTTTCGGGCAGTGGATGCTATTGATTTCCCTGAATTTACCGGCTCATTATGGCGCGGAGCATTTGGTCATGCATTACGTCACCTGCATTGTTGCGGGCAAGAAGTCCATACGGATGATTGTTTGTATGCACGGATTTTCGAGCCACAAATGCCAGAAGTGCGTGAAGATGCCGGTATTCTAAAAACCATTTCTACCTTTCCCGTGCCGTATGTGTTTCGGGTGCAACGCCAGCAAGCGCGGCGGCTCAACCCCGGCGACTGGTTTTCCGTCAAGCTGTTGTTGGTGGCACACGCTAACCATTACGTGCGCCCAATCATTGAAGCCATGCAATTGGCGGGGCAAGGCGGTTTGGGCAAAGGCTATGGGCGGGCAGCTTTGCAAGAAGTGGTGCAATTGCCGGTGTGTGGCAATGCCAGCGTGATTTACGCCGATGATATTTTCTTCCGTGCTGCACCGCTTGAACCACCCACCATACCCGAACCCGCCACTTCTGCCCGCATTCATTTCATTACCCCAACCAATATGGGTGACCACGGTGAGGGCTTTGCGGTGGAACGCTTTTTGATGGGTGTAGTGCGGCGCGTTTCCTTATTGCACCAGTTTTACACCAATTCACCACTGGAAGCGGACTTTGGCGAACTCAAACATCAGTCCGCCCACATCCGCCACAAAGCCAATGTTTGGTCAGGGGGCTGGCAGCGTTATTCCTCGCGCCAACAGCGTGAACAGCCGGTGAAAGGCTGGTTGGGCGATATTTTTCTACAAGGCGGGAACTTGGCTGACTTTTGGCCATACTTATACCTTGGACAATGGTTGCACACGGGCAAGAGCACCAATATGGGGTTGGGGCGATACGAGTTACAACGGGTTTTACTGGAAACATAACGGGGGCTACATGCCACAAGCTGAAACGGGGGAATTACTGCCCAACATGGTGCAGGAAATTCAACGCATTGAGGAAGACAGCACCTATTCCTGCAAAGGGCATTTCAATGCAGCGGAAGACTGGAAAAGCTGGAATCTGGTATTGGGGTTGCCCGCTGCGGTGGTCACAGCACTGGCGGGTGCTACAGCGTTTGCCGATCAGGCTTTCTGGGCAGGCATTCTGGCTACCATTGGCACGGTACTGACCGCAACGCTGACTTTTTTAAAGCCGTCTGACCACGCTTCCACCCACAAATCTTACGGCGACCAGTTCCTGAGTTTGCGCAACGCGGCGCGGATTTTCCGGGAAATCGAACTGGTCAGCACCACCGAGCAAGACATGCAGGCACTGAAAAAGCGTTTGCTGGAGCTATCGGTCAAAAAGGACGAACTGAACCAAACCGCGCCAGTGATCCCGCGTAAAGCGTATGAACTGGCACGTAAGGACATTGAAGAAGGGCGACATCGGCACGCGGTCGATCAATAAACGGTAAGGATAACGTTATGGGGCATCATTTTCTGTTGGTGGAAGGGGTCAACCTTTACGCCAATATCTACGACACTGACCAACTCAGTGTGATTCGTGGCAGCAGCTTTTTGTATAAGGATGCGGTCACGCATATCCAAAAAGAGTTTGCGGCTGATCTGGAAGCGGTTTCCACGGGGGCATCGTCCGGCTTATTCTGCCTGAAAATGGCTTCAACGAAAGCTATCGAGGGTATTGCCGAAGCTGTGACGCAGAGCTTGCGGACACATCCGCAGTTTCGCCACCTGACTTTTCTGGTGGAACATTGTCAAGCTGGGGACATCTTGCAAGCCAAACGGCAGCTATGGGCGCAATTGCATTTCCGCCAGTTACGCGCTTTGACACTTACCCCTGATGTATTTGAAGGCAAACACACCAGCCGGGATGAGCCATGCGAACTGGAAGGTATCCGTATTGCGGCTAACCGTACACAACGCAAAGTCCAAGCGACGCTGGATAAGCCCAAACGCCACTTATCCCTGTCCGTTTTCCAACGCCGTGAATACGGGCGGCAGCAGAAACAGAGTTATTACCTCAATGGATTGAGCGATGACTTGCAAAACAGGCTGGCGAAGTACCGTTTTGTGCCTGATATTGAAACACTCTGTGAAAACCCAGCCTACGGCAATCTCAATGGCAAAATGGCTGTCATCTATATTGATGGGAATGGCTTCGGCAAACGTCAAGACAGCTACCTACAAAAAGCGATTGGTGCGGGACAGGATGGTATTGCCGCACAGCAAGCCTTTGATGATTGTATCCAGACTTGGCGCAACCAGTTCTTGGAGGACATCATAACCAAAATGCTGGACGGCAAATTACCCGATGCAGTGACACGTTTCAGTGAAGATGAAGAAGACGGTGGTGGCAACTTTCCCGCAATTCGTCTGGAAACATTACTCTGGGGCGGCGATGAAATGCTGTTTGTCTTACCCGCATGGTTAGGAACCAGCTTTTTGCAACAGTTCTTTACACATACCCGTTTATGGGAGCTGGATGACCAGCAGCAAGAGCAATTCACCCATGCAGCGGGAATTGTATTCTGCAAAGCGAAAACCCCGATACGTATTATCCAAAACCTTGCCCGCAAATTGGCAGAACGGGTAAAGGACAAGTACGGGCGGGACAAAGATGGCTGGGATTATCTGGTGCTGGAATCGGTTGATTACCCGACCCGTGACGATCTGGATGCTTATTTTGGAAAGCGCTACGGTACGGCTCTCCAGCAATCACGCCCAGCAGGACACCCATCCGCTCCAAATTGGCAGGTAGCCGAAGCCAGTTTGCACCGTTTATTGGGGGATGGCATGTTACCGATTCGCCAGCTTTACCGCATCGTTGACACGTTTAATAGTAACGAACCACAGGGAACGCTGGATTGGAATGGCTTATGTGATGCCACGCAAGAAACCATCCAAGAAGCCAGTCTTCAGGAACAGGCAGAGTTCCAGATGCTGCGTACCTTGGACGGTGCAAACAGGACAACCGTCGAGCAAGAGCTTCCTGTCATGATTGAACAGTTGTTTGCCTTGGACATGGATGAGGCGAAAGAACGCGCTTGGTGCTGGTTACATTTATTGGAATTGTGGGACTACCTAATACCTGCCAAGGGGGCTAAGCCATGAGTAATAAAAAACCCAAGACAAACCCTGTCCAAAACATTGTGTACGAATTACGCCTGACATTTGCCGGGCCATTGCTGTCACAACAGTCTGGTACGCTCAGGCTTGGCGTGGACACGGCTATGCAGCGTTACCGTGAACAACCCGCTATCAATGGCAGTCTGGTTCGGGGAAATATCCGCGATTATTTGGGGCAGCTTGTCGAAGCCTTGCCAGAGAACAAAAGTCAGTCTCTGCTCAATGCCAGTTTGGACTGGTTTGGGCAAGCATCCAGTGAAAGCAACATGGAACCACAGCGGGGTAATGTTCGTTTTGATCTGTTCTGGCTGTTGCAAGACAAGGATTTTCAAGGTGGGCATCGCACCCGTATTCAATTGGGTGAACAGGGAAGTGTCGAATCGGGTGCGTTGCAGACGATTGAAGATTGTTTCCCCACAGGAACTAAACCCGTATTTAGCGGAAAATTACGCGCCACGTTCAAAGATCCGGAAGAACGCCAACGATTCGAGAAATGGATTAACAAAACGCTTAGCTTTATCCCGGCAATGGGAAGTCTGAAAGGTATTGGTTATGGTCGGTTATTGAAAGCCGAACTCAAACCAGCATCAATGACTGCGACTGGAAAGAAAACGCCCCTCTCATTACCGGCAAATACTGTTCGCTTCGGTATCAGCCTTCACTTGGATCGCCCCTTCTGTATTGGTAAACCGCGCACACCGGACAGCAACCGGGTCGTGTCTGACGATTTCATCAGTGGCAATGTGATCAAAGCGGTCATCGCTAACCAATATGCCAGCGAACAAGCGCGAGAGGATGCTTTGTGCTTTGACCAACTGGTCTTTAGCCATGCCCTGCCTGCCAAAACCGCAACACGTCAACCACCGCTACCGTTGAGCCTTGCGTTTTATCAAGATAAGCTGGTGGATATGTCGGGTTTGGATAACCCGCAACATTTTCTCTGGCAAGACATCCCTGCTTTCCAACCAGACTGGAAAGATGCGCAATGGAGTAAGGCAAGCGAAGACTGTGGTCTCAGCCTAGCCAGCCCTGAACGTTTGCTACTGGTTAGGACAGAAATTTCCCGTGACAGTGGTACGGCTGAAGAAGGTCGCCTATTTAGTGTGGAGTGTGTTGACCCGCATGATTTTGCTTGGTACGGCAATGTTGATTTGAGCTTGGTTGCTGATGAACGCCGCCCGCAAGTGCTGAAAAACTTGGTGGCTTGCTTGCAACAAGGGTTGGACGGTATAGGCAAAACCAAAGCTTATGCACAAGTGGACGTTTACCCGCAAGCATTTGCCACACCACATGGAGCAACACCACAAGTCGGTGAGACAGCAATAGTCACACTGATGAGTGATGCCCTTTTGTTGCCTGCACATCTCGAACAGGTGTTGGCGAATCAATGGAGAGATGGAACGCAATCAGACAGTATCCTGCATTCCTTGTATGCGGCTTATTGGGAAAACGTTGCAGGGAATGGCTTGAGCTTACAACGCCATTTTGCTCAACAAAAACGCCGGGGTGGAGCCTATCAGCACCGACATTTCCAGAATCGGGATGCTTATGCCCCGGAATGGTTGACGGTTGCCGGAAGTGTGTTTGTCCTAACCGTGGAAACCAATGCAGGTCTGGAGAAACTTCAACAATGGATGCGGACAGGTTTACCTACCCATACAGAAGCAAAGGATCAGCCTGTAACGTGGAAAGATACCCCCTATCTACCTGAACACGGTTTCGGGGAAATTTGTGTCAACTGGTCTGCTCAAACAGAACGCCCATTGCAAAACGGAGGTGACAACGCATGAGCTATCGTCGTGTAACCCTTAGCGGAACCCTCACTACCTGTTCAGAACTGCACATTGGTACGGGGGATGAGGCTACATATACCCGTGCTACTCCCACAGACAAGGAAGAAATCTTTTCATTCAATACGTTGTTACTGGATGTAGACAAAAAACCTTATATCCCTGCTTCAACACTGCGTGGTTATTTGCGCAGCCTGAGTGTGGACGACAATACCCGTGCTTTCTTGTTTGGAGATGCACGGCAAGCAAGCGATGCTATTGCACAAGGGCAAGCAGGCGTTGTGCGGGTATATGATGCCCGACTCAAAACATCAGGTGGAGACAGGGCAAAGATCAGTCGAACCAGTATTGATGCTGTCAGCGGCACAGCTAAACGCCACCACCTTGCCACTCACGAAGCTGTTCCGGTTGGCAGTGTGTTTGACGTAGAAATCATGCTGGAAGGCAACCAACGCACCCCAATCACGGAGCAAGACATTGCTACGCTGCTGCTCGCGTTGCAATCCTTTGGCGAACAACCTAGTGGACAATTAGGCAAAGGCAAAAGCAGTGGTCAGGGTTGCCTGCGCTGGAAATCCGTTAGTGTGCTGGGGCTGAGTGAGGTTGATTTCTGTTCTTGGGTTGGCAGACCAAATGCTACACCACTCACTAGCAGCTTCAAACCCATTCCACTGGATAACCTTGCGACTCTAACGGTAACGGGTATTCGCAGTGGCGAATGGGTAGAGGAAACCTTTGGCTTGCAGCCTGAGTCGCCGATACTGATTAACAACCCACATGACTCAGATGTACTCAAGAAGTATTCCACGGATGATGCGGAAGACAGGAAACGCCTGCCCAACCATGCTTTCATGGTGCGGGGCAAGCAAGCACTTGTTCCCGGCTCTACCCTCAAAGGCTGGTTCCGTGCGCATTGTCGCCGCATTCTGCTCACGCTGGCGCAAGATACCAGCAGTAAGAAAGCAGAAGACGTAGACGTATTGCTTAAACAACTGTTTGGCAGCACTGATGGTGAAGGGCATGTGCGTTTTTACGATGCGACAGTAGCGTTTACCGAAGATGATAAACACTGGCAAACCTTCAATGCGGTTGATCGTTTCACAGGTGGGGTCAAAGATTCAGCTTTGTATAAAGTCAGGGCATTGTGGGTCAGGGAAATGTTCAGCGGGCGCATCGCTTACCGCAAAGACAAGCTAACCGGCTGGATGCAGTTGCTATTACTGTTTGCATGGCGGGATGCACAAGAAGGTGATTTAGTGCTGGGCTGGGGCAAAAGCAAGGGCTATGGGCGGGTACGGTTGGTATCTGAACACGGCGGCTGGAATGCTTGGCTGACAAAGCTAGACGATGAGACCTTGCAGCAATGGGAAAACGAGTTGTTGCAACAATTGGGCGTGATGACACAGGAGCAAGCAGCATGACAGAATTCCATCACCCTTATCAGTTTATCCGGGTCGACACCCGTAAAACCAAAACCGATGAGTGGAAAACACTGGATGGGTTGGAACGGGTCGAAAACCGTTTCATCCGTCACGATTACTGGCATAAGGATGGGTTGTCTGGGCGTATCACCTGCACACTGAAAACACTCAGTCCGCTGGTGGTGGGTGCTGAACAACAGGCGAGTAATAAAGACAAGGGAGTTCCGGGCAGTGTCACACCCTACCGTGACCGTGATGGTAATCCAGCGATTCCCGGCAACAGTCTGCGAGGGATGGTAGGTAATATCGCCGAAACCATCAGCCAATCCAGCTTGCGGGTGCTGATACAAGCGGAAAATGGGGAATACTCGGTCAGGAAAGCCGCACAAGCTGAAAATGCGGGCATTGAAGATGCTCCCCTGAAAAAGCTTGGCTTGCTATGCAAACAAGCTGATGGTCATTTTGCCATTTACCCATTGGCAGATGAAGACAACAAAGCTATCCCAGTCGGTGATTATCTGGATAAAGGCGATAATGCGGAATGCCGCCAACGCTGGCAGAAAGAAACCCAATTTCTGAAAAAACAGGCTTGCTATCAGCGTCATCACAATAGCCAATCCCATAGCTATGGTTCGCACGCAGCAGGTATTTACTACATACGCGGTGAAAACAAACAACTGGGCAAACGGCGTGAATATTACCTGCCGTGGGATGGCAAGATTGATGATGGCAAACTGTTACCCATCAAGTCCAATGTGGTAACAGTGTTGGAAACGATTCTGCGCACACTATACGCCACGATTAAAGATCCCAAAGATCGTGCAACCAAATCCGAGCAAATGTTACCCAAAGGTTATGCTAACCAGCCGCGTGGCTGGGAAGTCAAGGATGACAAGCCTTTGGTATTGGATGGCGACTTGTTGTATTACCGAGAAACCAATGGTGAAGTGATAGAAATCAGCTACTCCTCCATCTGGCGCAAGGCCATACCCAGTGATCTGCATGGGGCATTCAAGAAAACGGCGGGGATCAACAGTCTACCCTGGAATGCTGAGCGGGATGCCCTCACCCCAGCCGAAGCCTTGTTTGGCGTTGTGGAAGACCAACCGGATGAAAAGAAACGCGGCGGTGCGCGTAATCTGGCATCACGGGTACGTTTTACCGATGCCATTGTTACCCAGCCGATTGAGTTGCAAGATGCGGTTATCTTAAAAATCCTCAACTCTCCCAAACCGCCATCGCCTGCCCTGTATTTCAGTGGTCATGGGCGGTATGTTGCCAAAACCGACCTTGATTTGGGTAGTGACACGCCTAACGGACGTAAGCAGTATCTGCCACACCCCCGTTCACTCTTTGAGTTACCACGCAATGACTGGGAAACACAACGGGAAACAGGGGATAAAGATTACCGTCCTCACATGCACCTGCGCTGCCAACCTATTCCTGCTCAAGTGGAATTGCGTTTTTATGTCCACTTTGAAAATTTGAGTGAAGCAGAACTGGGTTTGTTGTTGACCGCGTTACAACCCGCAGAAGCAAGTAGTACCTTTGTGCATCGGCTGGGTCTAGGCAAGCCCTTGGGTCTTGGGCATGTGCAACTTGAAGCTGATGTGGAAACGATTAATCGCCAGCAGCGTTATTCACGTCTAGGTTTGCAGGGTGGGCGTTATCAAACATGGTCAAAACAGCCTGACATCAGCCTTGTAAATGCCAAAGCATTAAAAGAATTGCGCTGGCTTGCCAATCCCAGCAATGTACCGGCACATATTCCAGTGTGTTACCCATTTGACTCAAACAAGGGACAAGAGGCGTATAGCGAAGGCGAAGGGTTTAAGTGGTTTGGCAAAAATGACAGCCGCAACCAACGGGCTATTCATCAGGCTTTAGAGAGTGTTGCCCCCGGTAAGCGGTTGCCAACACTCGCAAGTTAGGTGGTCATGCTATGAGTCTACACACCCTGTTGCCGCTGCGCGGTTTGGTGATTACCTTGCGCTGTACTGCGACGGCGCGGCTGGCGTTTTTTCATCAGCCTGCGTTGACCGCGTTTTTGCGTTTTCTGGCGGGTTCACCTGATCAGTATGACCAGCTTATCCGCATTGATACGCCGGAAAGTGGGCGGGTCAGTTACCGGGCGGGTGAGCATTACCGCTTCTTGTTGCTGGGGCTGGCGGGGAGTGAGGCGTTGCTGGATGCGCTGCTGGCGGGCTTGGCGGGTTTGCCGCAGAGTGCGCCGAAACAGGGCGAGGGTTTGCCGTTTGCGGACAATTGGCGGCTGGAGGCGGTGCAAGATATGTTCACCGGCAACCCGGTAAGCAGTCTGGCGGAGGCGTGTTGTTATGATGTCGATGCCTTGCAAGCCGAAGTGGCGTTGTGGGAAGGCAAGCAGCAGGTGCAATGGCAATGGCTCTCCCCTGCCCTGTTGCTCAAGGATAAGCAGCAGCGTGAGGCGGAAGGCGTCAAGGCCAAAGGTGAAGCGCGGTATGTGCGTGATGCGCCCGACTTGAGCGGGGCGTTGTTGTGTAGCCGGGTGCATACGGCGGTGGCGGATTTGTTGCGGCGGCGCGGGGAAACCCAAACCATGCCGTTGACGACAGCGCCGCCGGTGGAGATCAGCGCTGCGCATCTGTTCTGGTTGGAAGCGGGTTATCGCGGGGCTGACCATCAGTACCAAAGCATGGGCGGGGTGAGTGGGCACCTGAGCTTGCACTTGCCTGCTAATCTGGCGTTAGGGTGGTGGGAATTGTTGGTGCTGGGGCAATACCTTGGCATGGGGCAGCGCACCACGTTTGGGTGGGGTCGTTACCTGCTGGTGGATGCGGAAGGTGGGCAAAGTTACCGGCGGGTGTTTCCGGCGAGTTCCTTGCTGATGTTGGCGCAAACCGAGGAGAACCTGAGTCAGGCGTGGGCGTATGTGCAGGCGGGGCAAGACATCCCCGATGGTTTGGTGGATGAGCCGGAAGTGGCGCGGTGGTATTTGCCGGACGATGAAGACGATGATGCGGTAAGTATAGACGCGGATGCTGAGGAAGCTATTCCCAGCAGTGAGTTGCCGTTGGAGCAGTTGCAGGCGGATTTGGAGCGGGTGTTGCACGGCACGTATCAGCCACCGGTAGCACAGGGTTATTGGTTGCCGAAAACCAGTGGCGGGATGCATTTGTTGGCGGTTGCGCCGACGTATGATCGGGTGTTGCAGCGGGCGGTGCAGCAGGTGTTGGCGCATACCTTGGGGGCTTTGTTGGCGGCACAGCGTGAGGGGCGAGATACCGATCCGGGTCAGGCGATTCGTCAGGCGTGGGCGGAGGGCTATCGTTGGGTGTATGAGGGCGATATTCAGGACTTTTTCGGCAGCATTGATCTGGAACGGTTGCGCGGGCGATTGGTGGCGGTTTACCACAACGATCCGGTGGTGGCGGCGATTCTTGGCTGGTTGCGGGCGGAGGTGGTGTGTGCGGGTGAATCCGTAGCGCGGACGCGGGGTTTGCCGTTGGGGTCGCCACTCAGCCCGTTGTTGGCGGAACTGATGCGGGATGATGTCGAGCACCAGCGTTCGGCGGCAGCCCCTGCGGAGCAAGCGTCAGGTGTGATTATTCATGAAGTCGGGCAACGCGAACGTACCGGGAGCTTTGTGACCGTCACGGGCGATCCGGCGGTGCTGACGACTTCCAATGGGCAGTTGCACGTTTACCGTAAGGATGAGTTGCTGATGCAATTGCCCTGGAACAGTATCGAGATGGTGTTGCTGCTGGGGAATCATCAGGTGACGACGCAGGCAATGCACACGGCGTTGGATGAGGATATTCCGATCCATTTGGCGAGTGGTAAGGGGAATTATAAGGGGTGTATTACGCATAACCGTAATAGCCAGCATCAGAGTTTGTGGGTGCAGCAGATTCTGGCGTTTCAGGATGAGGCGAAGGTGTTGGCGTGTGCCAAAGAGGTGGTGCAGGCGCGGTTGATCCACATGAAGGAGACCTTGCGGCATCGGCAGTTGGCGGAGGATTTGCCGGTGATTAATGGGGCGTTGCGTAAGTTGCCGAAGGTGGATTCGTTGGCGAGTTTGCTGGGGTATGAGGGGAGCAGTACGCGGGAGTATTTTGCGCGGATTGCGAGTGTGTTGCCTGTGGATTTTCGGTTTGAGGGGCGGAATCGTCGCCCGCCGCGTGACCCGTTTAATGTGTTGTTGTCGTTGGGGTATACGCAGTTGTATAGCTTGACGGAGAGTGTGGTGCATACGGTGGGGTTGTTGCCTTGGCAGGGGTTTTACCATCAGCCGCGTGGGCGTCATGCGGTGTTGGCGTCGGATTTGATGGAACCGTTCCGGCATTTGGTGGAGCGTAGCGCGTTGTCGATGGTGGCACGGGGGGAGATTGTGGCGACTGATTTTCGGTATACGCCGGAGCGGGCGTGTTTGATTAGCGATGCGGCGCGGCGTAAGTTTTTGGCGTTGTTGATGCAGGGTTGGGAGAACAAGCTGACGGCGCGGGGGGATGATGCGGCGAAGAGTTGGTTGGATCAGTTGCGGGCGCAGGCGTTGTCGTTGAAGGGGTTTGTGACGAAGGGTGAGGCTTTTCATGCGTTTCGGGCGCGGTGATGGTATAATTTTGTTCCCGCTCCTGTAACGTGAGGGGGTTGGTGGTGGCGTAATGCGCTAATCATAAACGATTCACCAACCCTTTGTGATCAATGACTTGAGCATTTGCAACGAGTGAAAATGAATGCTGTTTAACCGCTTTTCTGTCCGTACCGCTGAGGTTCACCAAATCGCCGTCCAAGGCATTGATTCTATTGGTGGAAAATGGGGTGCTGTTGCAGGGGCGGGATGCCGTTTAGGCTGTGAGACAACATATCACCATTGGCGACGTGTTTGCAATCCGTTGCAGGGGCGGGATGCCGTTTAGGCTGTGAGACGAATCAGTTTCGGGGCTACTTTTACAGCTATCACCGTTGCAGGGGCGGGATGCCGTTTAGGCTGTGAGACGACTCAAAAGCTTCTTTAGTTCGTGGGTATGCGTTGCAGGGGCGGGATGCCGTTTAGGCTGTGAGACATTGTCCCATATAAGGCGACCTAACAAAGGTGCTTCTGGTTGCAGGGGCGGGATGCCGTTTAGGCTGTGAGACTTGAACTAGATGATAGCTGTACCATTTTTCGTAGTTGCAGGGGCGGGATGCCGTTTAGGCTGTGAGACGCAGGCGCGGAAAGACGAACAACGCGAACCGGGGTTGCAGGGGCGGGATGCCGTTTAGGCTGTGAGACACCAGGTTTATATGCATCAGTCATAGCAGTTCTGTTGCAGGGGCGGGATGCCGTTTAGGCTGTGAGACCGATGAATGGCACCACTCAATTTTCCGGCTTCAATGTTGCAGGGGCGGGAGGCCGTTTAGGCTGTGAGACAACATCCGCATTGATAGCCGCACGACTGCACCGAGTTGCAGGGGCGGGAGGCCGTTTAGGCTGTGAGACGCTACGTTGCCAGACAGAGTATTGCTGCCTGCGATATTGTTGCAGGAGCGGGATGCCGTTTAGGCTGCGAGACCCAAATACTGATTGCAACTGTAAACCTCACCGGGTTGCAGGGGCGGTATGCCGTTTAGGCTGTGAGACCCCGGGCATGGCGTGTGTTTTTGGTGGCTGGTGTTGCAGGGGCGGGATGCCGTTTAGGCTGTGAGACTTGTAAAACTCCTTGCGATCGATCATAAAAAAATCCGTTGCAGGAGCGGGATGCCGTTTAGGCTGTGAGACTTGTACTGAATGGGATTAAGCGACGAACCCGGTTGGGTTGCAGGGGCGGGATGCCGTTTAGGCTGTGAGACTGTAAGAAAATTTCCATTCAAACGAACCATTTGAGTTGCAGGGGCGGGATGCCGTTTAGGCTGTGAGACCAACCGCACAGTTTCCGAAGTGCGCCACGCTTTGTTGCAGGGGCGGGATGCCGTTTAGGCTGTGAGACCACTACGCCAGCGCCAGTGGATTGCACGCCGAGTTGTTGCAGGGGCGGGATGCCGTTTAGGCTGTGAGACTAGTTACCGTTTTCCTTCACGCACTCTGGGTTCGTTGCAGGGGCGGGATGCCGTTTAGGCTGTAAGACGCCTTCTCTACAAAAACCTCTTGAACCAAGAGTTGCAGGGGCGGGATGCCGTTTAGGCTGTGAGACATATGCACCTCCAGTGCAAAATATTGAAAAACACGTTGCAGGGGCGGGATGCCGTTTAGGCTGTGAGACATTTGCGTTTGCTTGCCCTTGAACGTGTCAGAATTGTTGCAGGGGCGGGATGCCGTTTAGGCTGTGAGACGCATTACTTCATCTGCCTCACTGAGTTTACTAATCAGTTGCAGGGGCGGGATGCCGTTTAGGCTGTGAGACCGTCACCTTCTTCACTCCGAACCTCTCCCCCATCCTCAACCCCTTCCCCCGCAAGGGGTGAAGGGGCTAAGAAGTGTCGTTTTTCACTTAACAACGCACAGGGGTTTCCTCTTGCTCCCTTCACCCCTTGCGGGGGAAGGGTCGGGGATGGGGGGAAACGGCGAAGCCGCAACTGGTGTAGATACCCATACCGATAAAAAGTGCTACACTATGTGCACACAACCAACCGAGAGGTGTTACGATGCAAACTGTCGAAGTCTACACAGCGCGTGATTTGCGTAACCGTTCCGGCGAACTGCTCAAACACGCCACCGACGGCAATATCAGCATTATCACCAAGCACGGCAAACCCTCCATCTTAGCGATTCCGTTTGATGCCCACCTGCTACAACACGGCATTCACCGCGTCATCGCCCTGCACATGGTGCAATCTCGCCAATTGACACTGGCACAAGCAGCAAAGCTAGCAGACATGAATTTGTCATCCTTCATCGAACTGCTCGGCGCAAGCGGCATTGATGCCGTGGACTACCCACCCGAAGAACTCGAACGCGAATTGGAGAATGCGCTTGCTGCCTGTGATCATAGCTGATGCCAGCCCATTGATAGGGTTAGCCAAGATTGGCAGGCTGGCACTGCTAAAAAACCTCTACCAACACATTCTGATACCCCCCGCTGTTTATGCTGAATTGCAGGCGGGGAGTTTGCGTCCGGGCGGTGCTGAACTTCAGCAAGCCCTAATGGAAGGTTGGCTAGAAACCGTCGATTATGCTGCCATTCCAGCCGCTGAAGTCAGCGAATTAAAAGAGCGTTTAGACCCCGGTGAAGCCGAAGCCATTGCCCTTGCGCTACACCTTCCCGCCGATTTGTTATTGATTGACGAACAACGCGGCAGAGTGATTGCGCAACAAAAAGGCGTGCGCATCATCGGCACAGGTATCGTTCTAGTCACAGCAAAGCGGCGCGGACACATCGGCAATGTCAGGGCGGAGCTGGATGCCTTGTTTCGCTGTGGTTATCGTTTGTCAGCCGCCTTGCGTGAACAATTGGCAGCAATGGCGGGAGAGTGATTCATCAATAGGGTGATATTGAAAATGATTTCAGGGAAGCAACGGGTTATGGTTTTGATGCGCTCACGGAAAGCGAGGCGCGTTATCTTTCCAATTACAAACCGTCTCAAACCGTCAGAGATCGCATCCTTGAAGAAAGAGATGCGGCAATCAGCCGCCGAAATGGATAAAATACTGGGTATCTGACAAACGATACCGAAGGCGAAGCCCCTCCCCGTGAGGGGTTTCGTCGTTCAGGACTGATGAAAAAACAGAGCAGTGATTAGTCAAGTGGGATGTGGCATTATCCCACTTTTGCCGCTATCGGATGCCTCTTATGTCTGCACCTTCCAACGATGAACTCAAAACCCTGCTGCTGGATCATTACCACTGCACGTTTTTCTTGCCGCTGATCGGCTTACCCGACGAGTTCAAGCCAGAAGCCACCCGTAAAACTTATCCGGCGGGCAGTGCATCGAGCGAGTGTGACGCACAGGCATTTCACTTTTTCACCCCCATTCTGCGTAATATCTTGTTTGATCGTGGCACTGAAGATACTGAGCATTCGCCGCAAACCCTGACGCCAATGCGTGAATGGTATTTGCCCCAAGAGGTTATTCAGCCCTGGCGCATGACACTGCACAAAGCAGATGGTGACAAAGATGTAACCCCGCTGACACAACAAACTGCCCTCTTCCAATCGGTGCAACTGTTCCGGTATTTCAATGGTATTTATGTGCTGGCATTCACCGTCACACCAGAAGTCTTGCCACCACTACAAGAGCGGGTTAAACAAAAAAGAAACGAACTGGCAGAGGCAGAAAAACAAATACCCGTAGAGGAACGAAAACCTGCATGGGAATTGGATAAAGAAGCTGATGCGACTGTGAGCCTGTTTGCAGGCAGCATACAAAAGCTGGCAGATGTCAGCCCCTATGACCCTGATCGTGATGTCTATCCAAAATTACAACTGGAAGCGTGGTTACGCTTTTCCCGCTTGGGGCGGCAGCTCTACCGCAGTTTCACCGAACAGGGGGATGAGAGCAAGATAGCCAAACTGTGCCTGAATTCCGTGACCGGCGAAACATTGAAAACCGCTTTTGATGAATCCATGAAAAAGCTGGAAATGCCGGAGCATCCGGGTAAAGACCTGTCTCCCATCATTATTTTTTTGCTCCAACAATTCTTCAAACCGCAAGCAGCGGCGTTGGAAACTTGGTTAAAACAGAATATTGCCCTCTATGACGACCGTATGTTTATTAGCGTGGCTTACGGGTTGGCAGGCAAACAACACACTGACGAAACCCTGCATAAGATCAATACATTGGCAGGCTTCACTGACCGGGTTGCTGATTGCTGGGTAGAAGATTATCCCTACACTGCTGAAGTAACCGACCGTTATCTGCAAGGGAAATGCTTCGATTTGTGGAAAGCCGTTGGCAGTAACTATTTCTACACCGACAGGGTGAATGCCTACGTTTCAAATGGTGGGTTTTTCCGCCGAAGTATCGCTACCTGCCATATTCCACACCTGTATAACCGCATGTTGGTACAAGCATTGTTCTATCAGGCATCGTTACGTCATTACGACCACAAAATGATAGAGACCACCCTGACACTGCTGAAGGATCAAGACAAAATCAAGCTTATCAAGGAGCAACTCGAAGCATTCATTCGCTTTACCAACCAGTATTGGTTCCCGGAACTGACCGACCAAATGCAGGGCAAAGAGATTTTCCGCCTCCAACAGCAGGGGTTGAACTTGCAGGTACATTACGAGCGCATCAAGGAAAAAATCAGCCGCACGGATGAATACCTGAACGCTCAACGCGAAGCCCACAGCAGCGATTTAAGCAACGCGCTCAGCCAATTGAGCACCAAACTGACACATTGGGGTGCTGCCTTTGCCTTGGGGGCATTGTATCTGGCTGTACTACCTGTCTTAAACGATATGGTTAAAGACTTTAATACACCGTCACTCTCACTCTGGCAGTGGGGGGCAAAACACCTCCATGAAGGGGGAATGACGCTGCTGGTAGCCTTACCTTTGGTAGCCCTCATTAGCTGGGCATGGATAAAACGACCTAAACCATAAGCCTTGTTGGTTTGAGCACTGTATCCCTAGGTGCTGGAGGTGTTACTATACAAACACGTGCAGCGAGCGTAGATTTGCATGATTTTTCACCGCAAAAGAGGAGAAAACTGTACCCAATGCGCACAATCCCCTACAGTTTTCATGGTCTTGTCGGGCTAACGCGATCTATCCCTTTTGATATAGAAAAAATTGCCTCCCAAGTCATTGTAACCAAAGGGAAATTTTCGGCATCCGCCGTTTGAATGGCAGCCTGTTTGAGAAGGCGTTAAAACGTTTAACCAGTTAGTATAGTCAGTTTTTAGTTGAGTTTGAATGGCAGCCTGTTTGAGAAGGCGTTAAAACAGATATACTATAACCGGAACAGCTTGCATCTGTGGTTTGAGTTGCTGGGCAAGATCAAATAGCAGGTTTTCTAATTCGGTTTTTCCTTCTTTTATCGCGGCGAGATGATCTTTGCATTCGCCCAGATCATCAAACTTTAAGGACTGTATGTTTTCCTCATATTCTTTTGAGATAGCATCCATGCCCGGTATCTTGAAAGTTCCGAGTCTTACCCGACCACTTGCGAGAACAATAGGATTTTCCTCGCGTTTCTGGCGTTCAATGGCGGTGAGTTCTGCCTTGTTCGCCCTTAGCTGCTTTGCTTTGCTGAAAACGTCTTGAACGCGCTGCTGTGTGTGCGTGGTGATGGTCGATTCTGCTGATTCTGACCCGGTGATGACTTCAAACATTTTAAAACCCGTATATGTCATATAGGAATAAGAACACCAATAAAACACACTAATGATTTATTTTCAATATTGTGAAATAGAAATATTTTCTAATAAATGTGTGGTTTGTTTCGTTTGTTGTGCTTGTTAATTCTTGTTGTTTTGTTTTTCTTGTCAATTTGCTAAAAATGCGGGTTCGCACATAGCTCAATAACACACTACGTGCCGTTTTAAGGCTTTTGTTTTTTGAATAACACGCCCTGGCGCTCAAGAAATATCGCCTTATACCGGTGATTACAGCACTTAGAATATGCCGAATCTACGCAATAGATAAAAAAATTGCAAAAACCCGGCAGGTTAGGAGGAGTGCGAGCCTTACCACCTACGCCTTCTCATAGTCATTGATTTAATTTCTCAGGAAATGCGCCTATGTTCTTGTATATATTTAATATTTTCATAATGTTTTTCGTTAATCAATCCACTGCGTGATAAACCGCTAGGGTGTGACACGAGCACCTTGCGCTTGTGGATACTCGCTTTCCGTTCTTTTAAACTTATGCAAACTTAACCAAGGTCAAGTTTGCGGTTAAATTCCTGCTTCATTGGGGCTGGTTTCGTCTTCGGCTTGCGCTCAAGACCAGCGCCTTCCGTCGGGTAAGAACAGTACATTACTGCACCATCCTCCCCTAAGAACCGTACTTGTGATTTTCACCACATACGGCTCAAGCCTCTCTTCAGCCACTTTTCAGGGTGGTCGGCAACCCACGGTTTACACGGCTGTGTAATTGTCGGTGACAGTCCGGGTGCATTAAGACCAAGTTCCGCGAGTCATCCGTACCCCCTTTTACCCGCCATATAACATGGTGGACGTGCCACCCTGTTTGCTTGGTCAGGTTTGCCCACAAGCGGTACACTTGCCGTCCTGTGAGTGCCAGAGGTATTTGATCCTAGCGCCGTGGGCTTCCTCCTTGAAGTGGCGTTGAAACCGCTCCTCAAAGTATTCTTCCTGCGCCGGGTCATAGGGGTTCGCATCTGCCTTAATCTTGACATGCCGGACAATGGGAACAGAGGATGCCTTGAACAGGTCAAGCCACACCCCATTCCCTTTCCTGTCCAGCACCTTTACCCTAAACGTCCAGTTACACCCATTGTGGTGAGGCCAATACTAGCCTTGACCCACATTTTGGGTTTGTGGGGTGTCGCCCGTCTTGCCCATTTCCATAGCTTTTTCCAGATGGCATGATCAACATCGGAAAATGTTTCCTTTGCCACTTGGTTTTTGTGGTACTCCGTCCATCCCCGTATTTTGGGGTTGAGGAGGCGGATCAGGTTTTTCCTGTGTGGCGGTCTTATTACTGTCTATCAGTTGCCTGATGCCTGCCAAGAAGTTTTTTAAACGTTCTTCTTGGCAGGTTTGATCATCATCTTCCCGTTGTAACTTGCGGAAATTCCAGCCCAGAAAGTCGAAACCTTCTGAGATGTTCACCACCTTGGTCTTTTCCGGTGAGAGGATTAGTCCCCTTGCCTCCAGAAACCGTTCAGTGATGGTTTGGCTTCTTCCAGCACTTCCGGGCTTGTGCCCGTGATGATGAAGTCATCGGCATATCGGATATAATTGACCTTGGTCGCCCTGCCACGTCCAGTGATTTTTGGGAAGGCTTAGCCAGTTTACCCGCCAATCCGTCCAGTGCCATGTTTGCCAGTACGGGGGATATGATACCGCCCTGTGGAGTGCCTGCTTCCGTATCGGAGCGCACCCCTTTCCACACGAACCCTGCCTTCAGCCATTTCCTGAGTATCGCCGATCCGTAGGGATGTTGGCGAGCAACCATTCATGGCTAATGTTATCAAAGCACCCGGCGATGTCTGCCTCCAATACCCACTTTGCCTGCGTTTTTTGCGCCATGCTGATGAATATCTGTTCCGCTGCGTCCTTGCAACCCCGTTTTGGCCTGAACCCGTATGAGTTCGGGTCGGCTGTGGTTTCCGAGATGGGTTCAAGGGCAAGCAAGTGAAGTGCTTGCATAGCCCTGTCTTTCATCGTCGGGATGCCTAACGGGCGTTGCTTGCCGTTTGCTTTGGGAATATATACCCGTCTCAGTGGCTGGGGCTTGTAGCCCCTGCGTTTGAGACCCACTATTGCTTTGGCTTTGGCCGGTGGAGTGTCCCAAGTTTCATTGTCCACCCCGGCAGTCTTTTTGCCGCTGTTTTCCGTGACACGTTTGACCGCCATGCATTTGGCGTAAAACGAGTGGGTCAGTAGCCATTGCAAGGATTTTGCCTTGCGGTGCTTCCCTTCCCGGATTGCCTTTGCAATACGCACTTGCAGCTTTTGGGTGGCCTGATGTGCTTTTGCCCGGTCAATTCCGTGCCAATCCACCACGCCATCGGGGGTGGCACACTTGGCTTGCGCTTCGTTCATTTGTCCAACCTCCTGTAAAAGTCCTACAAACTCTCCTGCAAAGAGAGACCCGCCAGAAGTCTGCACCCTTTTGGGCAGGGTGATGTTTCAACCCCTGTCCACCCCATTACAGAGTGGCATTCGCTTTTTCTGGCATCCCATACCCGCATTCCCATCGGCTTCCCTTACGGTCGGCTTGCCATTGCTGGCGGGGATACGGGCTTATCCTGTTCCACTTGAGTGACAATGATGGGGTAGACCCTGCCTGTTCACCGATGGCTGTTGTGTCCGCGTAATCCCATGGAGGAGGGGATTAACCAGCCATTTGCCTTTTGGCTCAAGCTTGTCAGCATCTTTAGCTCGTTCTGCTTTACGATGTTTATCAGCAGTTCACTTTCGTTAGTCATACCATCAAGCCTAGCTCCCATCCGCATTGATGCTTACAGATAGCGTGTTTCCTCACGAAACCTACGCCGCCTTATGGCAGGTTACTTTGTCCTGACCGCTTCACACCGCACCGTTACCAGCACCGCATGGGTCAGTAGGCTACTGGTGGCGAAACACCAGGTTTCTCTTTTGCTTTTGACAAATGAAACAATCACTTAAGAGGCATCAGGTCGCACCCTCCACAGGCAGACACCGTGGAACTCACGGCGTGGTTGCTGAGCGTAGCCGAAGCATACTCTTGCAAATTCTTGGCAGCGTTTACGTCACGGTCATGAACTGCGCCACAAACGGGGCAAGTCCATTCGCGTACCGATAGTGGTAATTTGTCCACTTTATGCCCACAGTCGGGGGCAGAACAAGTCTTGCTGGAGGCAAAAAACCGATCAGCCACCACGACCACCGCACCCCGCATTCCCGCCTTGTATGCCAGTTGACGGCGAAACTCGAAAAACCCCATATCACTGATGGCACGGGATAAATGGCGATTTTTCACCATGCCCGATACGTTCAAGTCTTCAATGCCGATGGTGTGGAAACGGCGGGTTAAATCCGTAGTGAGTTGGTGCAAACTGTCTTGACGGATGTTGGCTATCTTGGCGTGAAGCTTTGCCAACTTCTGTTTTGCTTTGTGGCGGTTGGCACTGCCTTTGACCTTGCGCGACAGGCTGCGGGACAGCCGTTTTAGGCGTGAAAGCAAGGCTTTATGCGGCTTCGCCCCGACCACTTTTTCCCCCGTTGACAGCGTTGCCAGTGCGGATACGCCCAAATCCACCCCCACCGTGCTTTGGTTTTCGGCAGGCGGGAGCGAATTTTGATCCGTATCCACGGTGATGCTGGCGAACCACTGGTCAGCGGTGCGGGAAATCGTGGCAGAAAGAATTTTGCCGAAAAAGCGTAACGTTTCCCGCATCCGTACTAACCCAAGGTTGGGAATGCGGATGCGGGAAGCATCAAGCGAAAATTGATCGTTGGTGAGGGTGAAACTGTCACGGCTCTTGCCTTTCTTTTTGAACTGCGGGTACTGGGCACGTCCGGCAAAAAAGTTGTTGAACGCTTGCCCCAGTTGGATAATCGCCATTTGTGGAGCGTTTTTGGTGACTTCGAGCATCCACGGGAATTGTTCACGCTTGATGGCGTTCAATTGGCGGCGCAAGCTCATTTGATTGGGTTTGGGCTGGGTATTGTCGTCTTTCCTCGCGGCGTATTGGGTTTGCCATTCCGCCAACGCCCAGTTGTAAGCAAACCGAGCTGTACCTGCGGCTTTCGCCAAGTACGTGGCTTGTTTATTGTTGGGGTCTAGGCGGATTTTGTGGCTGATAATCATGAGGGATAGGATGCAATACAGCAGGTTTTGTGTCTAGGGGTGGGTGTTTTTGATGTTGCTATCGACAGATGAACGGTAGTCTGTGCCTTACAACTTCTCCAAAATGACAAAGATTGGAGAAGTTTGGGTGGGTTTTGTGGTAGCTGCTTCAAACCCTTTACTGGCTTTGATAGCTGCGATACGTACCCCGCCGCTAAAGTCTATAGTGTTTTTTCATGCTGTACGCTCAAGCGGCTTGTTGGTATTCTGTGAACACTGGATACAGACCTGATTCTTTGGCTTCCAGTACCACGATTTCGACAATATCGCCGCGTGCGGTGTAGCTGATATTCACATTCCAGCCTTGTGACACTTCCCGCGCTGGCAGTTCGTCGCTGAATCGCAGGACGAGAATATCGTCATCTTGATGGTAAATTGCTTTCATGGTGTTTTCTCCCAGTTAGTCATCACGGTTTTGATGATTAGCGCATTGCGCTCTATTGCCGCCGCGCATATCAAATTATCGGTTCTGCCTTCCAACGCCTTGAATATCCATAGATGTTCTGAATCTTTATAGAGTAGTTCGCCCTGCTCCACTAGCGTTTCCATTTCGCTCTGGCTGATACGCCGCGCTTCGATGCGCTCATCAGCATGGTGGGTGAGTATCACGCGCTTATTGAATCGTTGACTATGCCATTCCATTTTACTTTCCTTGTAGTCGTTTGGTGAGGGTTTCGGTTGCGTACTGGCGTTGGTACTCGGTCACGTCGCCCTGCTCTACGCCGTCCAGTGTGTAGCGAGCACCACCGTGCTGGATGGCTTGCAGGTATAGCCCGTGGTGGGTGTGCATCCTCAGCACTTTCTGTACGACGCGCTTGGATGCGGAAAACGATTCATCATTGATCAGCCGGAAAATCTCCTTTTCGATGCCAACGGAGAGCGGTTGATACATCACCCAAACACGAAAACCGTTGAGGCGTGCGTCGAGTTCCTGCATTCGCAGATCGGATGGCGGTGTTACCTGCTTTTTTGGGGCAGGTTTGCGCGGTGGCTTTTTGGGTTTGGTTTTGTTGCTGGGTGCTTTGGGTTTGGGTGGTGGCACGCGCTGCACTTGTGGCAGGTCTTCACGGCGGATAATGCGCTTGCCCGTGCGCTGGATTGTGCCAGATGGAGAATTTACCGCGCCAGTGTCGGCAGGCTTGCGGGTGATGCTTAGGGTTTTCTTGGGGGTGTCGGTCATGTCCAAACTTCCTGTGTCAGGTATTGATTGCCGCTGCTGCGGTCTTGGATGGGGTGAGTTTAGCCGATGTGAGGGTGAGTAGCCTATCGGTGATGATTTGCATGGGTTCACGGAGGCTTTCGAGGTCGGTAACAATGTAGCCGCCTGTTACATCCGCCGCGCCGGTTTTGTGATTGATCAAGCGTTTGAGGGTGTAGCCCTGTACACCGTTATTTTCCGCCGTGGTGGTGAAGGTGCGTCTCAGGTCGTGCATTGTCCACTGAATGCCGGTGCGGGTGCGAATGGCTTTGATGACTTCCTCCACACTGAAAAGCGGTGAGGTGTTGTCCGTGGCACGGAATACTAAGCCGCTGCCCTGCCCTGTCCACGCTTGCCACTGGGTGAGCAATTCGCGTGTGAAGGTGGTGAGGGGTAACACGTGGTTGTGGTGGTTTTTGGTGTCTTCGATGCGGATGGTATTGTTTTTCAGGTCGACATTTTCCCACAACAGGTTGCCCGACTCGCTGCGACGGTAGCCGCTGAAAAGGGTCAACAGAAAATAGGTGCGTGCTTTGCTTGCCAACGCGCCGCCGTACCATTCGGGCAGGGTGTCAACGGCTGCAAACCAGTTGGGCAGTTCGTCATTTTTGATAATGGTCTGTCTGCGCTCTACCCTATTCCATGCGCGGCTGTGTGAGAGTCGCTTGACGGGGTTGGCGGTGATGATCGGTTTACCCGCTGCATCAAAATATTCCTCAGCAGCATAGTTGAAGATGCACCTCAGCACGCGCATTTCATTGTTTGCCCGTGCCGCTGATTGGTCGCTGCGTTCGCGGTGGCGTGCTTCGACCATATCCCGCGTGATTTTTGTCAGGGGCAGTTCTTGCCAGTCAGGGAAACCGACACGCACGGCGCGTTCGTAGTCGCTGACGGTCGATGTCTTTAGATTCTTGTGCGATTTGAGGTAGTCCTGAAAGGCTTTTCCCAGTGTCAGGCTGTCGTATTGGCGGATCTCTGCTTTCTGCTGCGTGCTGGTCTGGCGGGTGGTTGCTATCAGGGACAATTCCCTGAGTGCTCTTTCCCGCGCCTGTACCACGGTCATGTGGGGGAATCCGCCCAACGTTACCCGCGCCGCCTTGCCATTCAGGAATTTTCTGATTTGAAAGGAACGCGTTCCCGCTTTGGTGAGCATCAGCAGCAATCCGTCGACTTTGGTGTCGTACACATACAACCGCCCAACGGTGGGCAGTTCGAGTGCTTCGAGCACTGCCTTGTTGAAGTTTAGTTTCTTGGTCATCCCCTACCCCATCCGGTGTCATATTGGCGGTTTTGATGGTAGCAGATGCCCCGCTACGGGGTCATGTTTGCCCTGATAGCGGGGTCATGGTTGATAGTAAGGTTCTGAGGGGGTGCGAGGGCTTGCGCGGCTTTCTGAGTCGCTAAACGCAAGGGTTGCGGGGTCGCGTTTCGGTAAAATGAGTCTGTTGATCTCTCACTCTTAAAATCTCTCGCTGGTAACAGCGTGCCGGTTCGAGTCCGGCTCCGGGCACCAATTAAATCAGTTGGTTAGCAGAACTATCCACGACATCCGAACTGACATTAAAAAATCCGTGCTACCGTTTTGCCTACTGTGCCACCTAAAAGGTTTTGAACCTCAGTAGGCAGTATGCCTTCATCTTCCCCCTACTTGCCAGTACTGGTTGCTACTTCGCATCAATACAGCAAATCTTCATACTCCTAAACCGTTGAACACCTTTTCCCCAATGACATTGACTCCTTCAGTTAACGGAATGTAGCCATGCGACTTGTGGAAAAAAGCGGCGAAGCATTGACATCCGCTAACAAATACCTAGATTGAATAATAAGTCTAACTTTCCAACTTTCTAACGTTTAGGCACGAACCCTGACGAAACAGCCGTTCGTTTACTTCAATCAATCCGTAGGTGCTATGCCAGTAGAGTTTTCTTGACCCATAGAACGCCAACCCGCCGCCTGTTGGCCTTGGTCGGCGGCCGCTTCTTAATGCTGTTGTGCCAAACCGGACAGCGCATTGTGTCCCAGTTGGCGCAGGGTTTCGATTATCTGCCGTTCTGCTTCATCGGCGCGTTTCAAGTCGTCACCCGTTGGCTTGTCTAACATAGAGGGACTCGTTTTGATGGGAAAATTTACCTGATATTAGACCATGCATCACTTCCGGTCACACCCGCTTACCTATCAATGAGTTACAAAATTTGCACCAACAGTTTTCGCCTCAGACATGGCTACCGTACAAGACATGGTAGTGATGCCTGCACACGCGCCTGACCAGCCTATGAATTTAGAGCCAGTCTTTACAGTGGCTGTGAGCTTGACACGGGTTCCGCCAATGTAATCTTCCATGCAATCCTCGCCGCAACTGATGCCCGCAGGCGAACTGCCCACAGTGCCTGAACCTGCGCCCGTTTTGCTAACCGTCAGGGTATAGACCGGTTTGAAGGTGGCAGTCACAGATTTGGAGGCTGTCATGCTAACGGTGCAGGTTGGTTTTGTGCCGGAACATGCGCCTGACCAGCCTGTGAAGCGGGTTCCGACGTTGGGTGTCGCAGTCAGTGTGACCTTTGTGCCAGTGGCATAAGGCTCGGTGCAATCAGTCCCACAGTTAATGCCCGTAGGCGTACTGATCACAGTGCCGTTGCCACTGTTCACCATGATTAATGGGAAAGTGATAATATTAAAATTTGCACCAACAGTTTTCGCCTCAGACATGGCTACCGTACAAGACATGGTAGTGATGCCTGCACACGCGCCTGACCAGCCTATGAATTTAGAGCCAGTCTTTACAGTGGCTGTGAGCTTGACACGGGTTCCGCCAATGTAATCTTCCATGCAATCCTCGCCGCAACTGATGCCCGCAGGCGAACTGCCCACAGTGCCTGAACCTGCGCCCGTTTTGCTAACCGTCAGGGTATAGACCGGTTTGAAGGTGGCAGTCACAGATTTGGAGGCTGTCATGCTAACGGTGCAGGTTGGTTTTGTGCCGGAACATGCGCCTGACCAGCCTGTGAAGCGGGTTCCGGCATTGGATATCGCAGTCAGCGTAACATTTGTGCCGATGGTATAAGGTTCGGTGCAATCAGTCCCACAGTTAATGCCCGTAGGCGTACTGGTCACAGTGCCGTTACTTGCTACCGTTAGGGTATAAACCTTATCAAACGTCGCAGTTACGGACTTGGAGGCTTTCATGCTGACAGTACAGGTGGATGCTGTGCCGGAACATGCGCCTGCCCAGCCTGTGAAGCGAGTTCCGACATTGGGTATCGCAGTCAGCGTAACATTTGTGCCGATGGTATAAGGTTCGGTGCAATCAGTCCCGCAATTGATGCCGATAGGTGTACTGGTCACTGTACCACCGCCCTTACCAGACTTGCTCACTGACAAAGCATAAGTCTGAAGGTTAAAGGTGGCGGTCACTGACTTCGCTGTTGTTACGGATACTGTGCAGGTCGACGCTGTTCCGCTACAAGCTCCACTCCATCCTGCAAACGTGGAACCAGAGGAGGCATTCGCTGTCAGTACCACGCTCGTACCCGATATATAGGAGGCACTACATCTTAACCCACAATATAACCCCATGGGTAAACTCGTCACATTCCCGTTTCCTGTACCAAGCTTGGTGACAGCCAGAGTATCGCCACGTGCCACGGTAAGTGAAAAGTCTGCCTCTACACCGGATTGAGTGGCAGCCTCGACAGTATATGTTCCAGCATCCAGCACCATCTCGATATGTGAGTGGTCAATACCGTAGTAATAATCATCATTAGTGGCAATAACCTGTCCATATCGACTGTCGCCAGACAGGAGGTAGATGTACGGATATGGTGATCTTGTTTGTCCTAGTTGTTTTGGACTAACCAGGTCAATAGTTACTAATTGGCGTGATGGGACAGTGAACTTGTAGTACTGCGCAAGACCGCCTTCCCTCCAATAGTGAACAGACTTACAGTCCCAATCCCATAACCCGCTGACAGTCTCCCCTATCGACATATCGGATTCCGTACAGGTAACTGATCTATAAAAAGTTGCCGTTACCGCTTTTGCCTCTGTCATGGAGACGGTGCAGGTCGGTGCAGTGCCACTACAAGCCCCACCCCATCCCCCAAATGCAGAATCGGAGTCTGCTGTAGCTGTCAATGTTACATTTGCGCCTGAGACGTAGGACCCGCTACAGATTTGGTAGCAGATGATCCCACTGGGTGAGCTGCGGACTATACCGTTACCTGCGCCAGTCCGGCTAACGGTCAAAGTATGGTCACCACCACCTGTAACCATAAGCAAGAATTCCCCGGTCTGACCTCCTTGATGAGTTGTAGCTTCTGCCGTATATGTTCCAGCAGGCAACGTCATGTTGATACGCGAGTTCCAACTACCTATTGCCGAATGATCGTCATTGGAGGCAACAATACTGCCATTTCTGTTGTCACCGACCAGAAGATACAGGTACGCATCTTGTGTACTAGACATAAGGTCAATAGTCACTGTCTGGCTTGATGGGACAGTGAAACTATAATACCTCGCATAATAAGCACTCCCCCTGTGGGCAGAAGTACATCCTGAATCCCATGAATTATTAACCGTTTGCCACAGGGATATGTTGGACACAGGACAAATAGGGACAAAAGTTGCTGAGACCGATGTTTCCCCAAATACCCTTATACCAGATAGTGTGCAGGTTAGCGCACTGCCACTACAAGCACCGCCCCAACCAGCAAACAAAAAACCGGGGGAGGGCGAGGCCGTCAGTGTCACTGTTTGACCGATATGATAATATGAACTGCAGGTCGATCCGCAGTCGATCCCAGTGGGGGAGCTGGTCACTGTACCGCTGCCCATACCAAGTTTAGAGACCTTTAAAAACGGGAAGAATGAGCCAGTGAGGCTACTAAAAGTATCATGTACTCCCCAAATCGTCACTACTGTGTGTTTAGCCGTATTGGGAGTATTTGCAGACAGATGACGCAATATGAGTTTTTGACCATTATTAATAACCCCCGGTGCGGCTGTATAGCTCCCTGCATCAATTTTATACTCTCCACCTGTAATACTAATCTCAGCAGGATAAATAACACCCTCAATAACAATTTGATCAGAATAAATATAAGTAGATAGATCAACACTTGTTTGATCACGAAAAGAAAATATATCTGGTGTTAGCCCATTTCGCGCCAATGCCTTCAAGCAGACATTGGCGGATTTTGTTTTTCCAAAATCAGTCCAAACCTTACCATCTTTGCTAACAAAACTCTGTCCTGTTGATGCAGTTGCCTTTTCACTATAACTGCTAATCGAAGACTCTATTGGGATAGGATATAAATAATCAGGTGTTTTTAATTTAACAACTATTGAAAATAATCTTCCGGGCGTAATAAGTGGAGTGGAAGTAATATGGACGGTATGATAGCCAGGCTTGACAATCGTGCCAGTAAGATTAACCATCATCGTACCACTTCTGGGATTGCCAGAAGATACATTATTGTAAATCATCAAGTTATAGGTACTGTTCGGTACTTGCGTATAAAAGCTTACACCTTCAATGGCAGTATCAGCACCGTTGTAACTCTCAGCACTAAAGATGTTCGAGAACCAAGCTGTATCACTATTGAAGCCACTGCTGTTTGTCCAGCCCAAAGGGTCGTACTCATAGACGTGGGAGAAGTTCCCGGTTGGTTCCGCATTATTGAATGCCGCTCCAGGATGCATTGTGGCATCATAATAAGATAAGTAAAAATATCCATTTTCTCCCCAGTCTATCCCCCAACTATTACGGACGATGAATGCCCCATCGCCGGGAGGAGTGATAGGAAAAGTATTACGGGAAATAGTATCATTCCACCCGACAATAGCAACGGCATGGTTCGGTGCATGGGATGATGTAGGGTTATACCAAGTATGAGCAGTAGCGTTATAATACGTTTCTTCTTCGCCTACATAATAGCTCATTGTTACAGGCCCTGTATTCATTAGTGCATCTTTGATAGCATCATTATCTAAATAGCCAGACCTGTCAGGAAGAAAGTCCACGTTTTGTACGTGTTTCTCCTCAGGAATTATTATTTTAGCACCACTAATTGGGTGTGGATAAGCTGCGTCTTGTCCCGGCCCAGACCACCTAGCCAAATAAGCGACCGCCATATTATCGTTCCCCCCGTTGCACCAAGCATGACTAAAGCCGTGGGAATCATTGAGATGAGCTTCAGAGAAATTTCGAGACTCAGCTACTGCCAACCCACCTTCCAGTGATGCATAGGCTGCATGAGCCCAACAGTCACCACACTGGTCTTGGTTTCGGACTGGGGGAAGTTTCTGAAATAAACGGAGATCGTAACTTGATGGAAATGAAGGTACTTTTAAGATACTCTGAGATGTTGTAGCTTTTTGCGGTGGCAAAGCTACGGGTGGAGGAATATAACCTAGTGTATGCCCATTAGTGGAAATGCTTGGAAATTCTTGGATTTTTCCCACGAACTTAGCTGCTTGGTATGCAGTAAAGTCAGGATTGACTGGCGCAAACGAGACATTTTCCGACATATTAGACAGTGCAGTTTTTTGTAGCAATATACTGATAACTATAAATACTAAAAATATGCCCGCTTTTTCAAAAAATGATGTTCTCATGACAAGCCCCCTCACATAGCTAACGGAGTACGGGTGTGAACAAAAGTGTGGTTTTGTTCAGTTATTGCACTCCGATATTCCCCACCCCCCCCCAGCTCCTCTCCCTCAAGGGGCGAGGTGGAGCAAGAAAATCAGGCTATGAGCCCCTCCCCCCTTGAGGGAGAGGAGCTGGGGTGAGGGGTAACGGCGAAGCCGTAGAGGAAAAACCACACTTTTGTTCACACCCACGGAGTACACATCTATTGAATCCTATTTGCTCTTAAAATAAAATAGGCTTATGGGTTGGGTTTGGATTAACTTGAGATATATCACAAAGATGAGAGAAGCTCTAAAGGGTGAGGCTGAATAATCATGTGCTATGCCAAACCTGAGAAGCCATATTAAGGTGCTCCCCATTGTCTATAGACGTTCAGATAATTCCTTTCCCAAACAGCGTAAGGCCTGAGCAAGGGATTTTCTAAACATTCACAGGTTTAAGATCATACCCAGCCTCCCGGCGCAATCACCAAACAGGATCACCGCCCTGATGGGACAACCATGCCCGCCGTTGCTGTTCATAGGTTTCCTCACCCGTCCGGTCGGTGATGAACCCCGCATCAGCGTAGCGACGGTGACAAAGCAGGCCATCAGTGCCAGCGTGTTTGGCATTGGCACGGTGGAAGCGCGTTACAACTACCGCATCGGTCCCACGGCTGCGGGGCGCGTCCAGCAAGTGTTGGTCGATGTCGGTGACAGCGTGCAAGCGGGGCAAACCTTGGCAATCATGGATGCGGTTGACCTCGATTCCCGCATTCAAGCCGCTGGTTTAGCCGCCGAACGCGCCACTGCCAGCATCGCCAGTGCCAACGCGCAAACCAAGGAAGCGAACGCCCGTTTCACCCTTGCCCAGCACGAAGCCCAGCGGCAGCAAAGCCTTGCCGCCAAAGCCCTCGTCAGCCCAAGCAGCAGCGATGCCCGCCAGCAAGATTTAGCTGTTACCCAAGCCGCAGTGGAAGCCAGCCATGCCGCCGCCGCTGTCGCCAAAAAGGAACAGCAACGCCTGCAAGCCGAACAGCAAGCCTTGCGCCAACAACAAGCCAACCTCACCCTGACCGCGCCCGTGGCAGGCATGATCACCAGCCGCGATGCCGAACCGGGCACAACGCTGGTTGCGGGTCAGGCAGTTCTCACCCTCGCTGACCCGCAAAGCTACTGGGTCAAAGCCCGCATCGACCAAAGCCTTGCCTTGGGTTTACAAGCGGGTCAAACGGCAAGTATCACCCTGCGTTCTGCCCCGCAACAAGCCTTACCCGGCAAGCTGGTACGCATTGAACCGTTAAGCGATAGCGTCACCGAAGAACGCATCGTTGGCATCGCGTTCACCCCTGTTCCCGCCGCGTTATCCTCTGGCGAACTGGCGGAAGTCACCCTGCAAACCGGACAAAAAGCCGCCGCGCTGGTGATTCCCAACGCCGCCATTCAGCAACAGGCGGGGCAATCCGGCGTATGGAAACTCAACCCTGACAACAGCCTGCAATTCACCCCCGTACAAACCGGCATCCATTCGCTCGACGGTCAGGTAGAAATCCTCAGCGGCTTGCAGGCGGATGACACGATCGTGGTCTACACCAGCAAAGCCCTCCGTGCCGACAGCAAAATCAAGGTAGTAGCGCAATTATGATCAGCCTTGCCGCCCGTGACATTGCGCATTCGTGGTCAAAATACGTCCTCACCGGCATTGGCTTGGGTTTGCTGATTGGGGTCACGCTGTCGATGGCGGGGATTTTTCGTGGCATGGTGGATGACGCGCAGGTGTTATTGCGCAACAGTCAGGCGGATGTGTGGGTGGTGCAAAAAGACACCCAAGGGCCGTATGCCGAATCGTCCAGCCTGCCCGACGATGTGTACCGCAGCATTCTGGGAATGCCAGGGGTGCAACAAGCCGCCAATGTCACCTATTTCACCATGCAGGTGCAGCATCAGGGCAAGGATACCCGCGTCATGGTAGTCGGTTTCGAGTCGGGGCAACCGGGTGCGCCGCCGTCGCTGATTGCCGGACGGCACGTTACCCGTTCGCACTACGAAGCCGTGGCGGATGTGAAAGCCGGTTTCAAACTGGGCGAAAAAATCCGCATTCGCCGCAACGAATACACCATTGTCGGCTTGAGCCAGCGCACCGTGTCATCCGGCGGCGACCCGATGGTATTTATCCCACTGGCGGATGCGCAAGCGGCACAATTCCAAAAAAACAACGACGCGATTGTGAGCGGGCGTGAACGTACCGCTGCCAACCCCGCTTTCAACCGCCCGAATGTGCCGGGTTTGCTGGAAGCGGTGCAGATGAGCCAAACCACCAGCCACAACGTCAATGCTGTGCTGGTGCAAGTGCGAGCGAGGTGGGATGCGGCGCAATTGGCGGCAGACATCCAACGCTGGAAACACTTGCAAGCCTACACCTACGCCGACATGGAAGAGATTTCGGTGAAAAAACTGATTGCCACGTCCGCCAAGCAAATCGGCTTGTTTCTCGTCATTCTTACCATTGTCAGCACCGCGATTGTGTCGTTCATCATCTACACCATGACGCTGGGCAAAATCCGCGAAATTGCGGTGTTAAAGCTGATCGGCACGCGCAACAGTACGATTTCGTGGATGATTTTGCAGGAATCCCTCGGCTTGGGGCTGGTGGGTTTCATTATCGGCAAAACGGTGGCGACCTTGTGGGCACCTGTTTTCCCCAAATACGTCTTGCTATTACCGCTGGATGCTGTGCTAGGGCTGCTGGTGATCGTGGTGGTGTGTACGCTGGCGAGTGTCATGGCGATTCGCGCCGCGTTAAAAGTTGATCCCGCTGAAGCCATAGGAGGCTGAACATGGCAGATAACACCACTCCGGCGATTGAACTGCGCGGCTTATGCAAACGCTACGGCAGCGGCGACACGGCGGTGGACGCGCTCAAGGGCGTGGATATGCGCATTGCCCCCGGCGAAGTCGTCGGGCTGGTTGGCCCCAGCGGTTCGGGCAAAAGCACCTTGCTGAAATGTCTGGGTGCGGTCATTGACCCGACCGCAGGGCAGATGTTTTTGGGTGGGGAAGCCATTTTCGATGAGGTGTGGAAGGTGAAAGACTTGCGCACCTTACGCCGCGACCGGATTGGTTTTGTGTTCCAAGCCCCATACCTGATCCCGTTTCTGGACGTGACCGACAATGTGGCACTGTTGCCGATGCTGGCAGGGAAATCCAACAAAGAAGCCCGCCGTCGTGCGTTAGAATTACTCGAAGCCCTCGACGTAGCCCATCGCGCCAAATCCAATCCGGCACTGCTTTCCGGTGGTGAACAACAGCGCGTGTCGATTGCACGGGCATTGGCAAATAATCCGCCAGTGATTCTTGCCGACGAACCCACTGCGCCGCTGGATGGCGAACGGGCATTGGCGGTGGTAAAAATCCTCAACGACATGGCGCAACAGCACCAAACGGCGATTATTGTGGTCACGCATGATGAGAAGATCATTCCGACCTTTAAGCGGCTGTATCATATTCGCGATGGCAAAACGTATGAGGAAGCAGTTTCTTGATTATGATCATGCTAAAATGACGGTGTTTCCAGGCAAAAAACAGGTGACATCATGCTAACTAATGAACAAAAACTGCGCTATTTCCAAATGCACCGCAACAGCAATTACCGTGCCAGCTTGCGTTTGGAAGGGTTTAAAGTCGTACCTGACAAGGAAATCAACTTTGATACACTGACTCGCCAGCAAATTCTGCAACGAATCGAACGCATTACTGCTCGCTATGCAGGATAAGTACGGTGTTGCACATGATCCGGCTTGCTACCCAAACAGCACGGTTTTAATCAATAAGCTCAATATCCGTGACGCAGAAGAACTTGCCGAGATCGAAAAAGCCTTGACCGAATCCAGAGCGGCGTTGTTTGAACCCGATTTTTCAGTCTTTGATTTATCAGCCTTGTGTGGCATCCACCATTACTTATTTCAAGACATTTACCCGTGGGCGGGAACGTTGCGAACGGTTGACATCAGTAAATCAAGCCAACATTGCCGGTTATTTGGGTGATTTGCAGCCTTTAGAAATACTGTTTCAACGCATAATCAGCCATATTTAGCCGCACTTATTCAAGATTGCCATGCCCCTTGCTGCTTCGCCACTTCTCGCAAGCCCTGCACCGCCTGTTCCAACACCATGCTCTCGGCTTTTTGCGGGTAAACCATGTACGCCGGATGGTCGTATTCCGGCGCACCCAATACCGGAAACAATTGCCCCGTCGTCAAAAACGGCTGTGCCAATCGCACCGGCAAAAAACAGCAACCACCATTCGCCAGCACCAGTTGGATTGCCAGCCAGCCAATATTTGCCACCAACGCTGGGGTTTCCATTTGCGGGAAACTTTGGCGGTGTTGCGCATGAAAACTTGCGCCCCAATCGACATGGACATAACCCGACCCCGGTTCGTGAACATCGGGGCGGCTGCTGACCAGAATCAGGCGTTCGTCAAACAAATGTTCAACGATTAACCCCGGCTGATGGCTGGGTGTGTACATCAAACCCATGTCGAGCGTGCCTTCAATCAAGCGGCGCATCAGGTCATCTTCAAAGCCGATTTCCGTGCGCATCGCCACATCGGGATTGGTGAGGCGCATCCACCCGACCCATTGCGGCAAAAAACCTTCCCACAACGCAATGCGCCCACCGACACGCAGTGTGGCGCGGTAACGGCTGGATGAACCCACGTCGTGAATCGCCTGTTCTGCGGTGAATACCAGCCGTTTGGCGTATTCCAGAAAACGCCGCCCTGCGGGTGTCAGGCTCGCGCCGGAGCGATTGCGCACGAACAGCCGCGCATTCAAGGTTTCCTCCAGCCGTTGAATCCGCGCACTCACGGTGGATTGCGTGAGGTGTAGCTGGCTGGCAGCGGCAATAAAACTACCGTGGGCAGCAATCGCGAGGAAAGTACGGGCTTGTTCGGTATCCATGTTCCAATCTTTATATCGACGATTCCGATATTAGACAGCAAAAAATATCGTTATGTAAGGGTTAAGGCTTATCGCTATGCTTTAAAACCTTAATGCTTTAGTGGGAAAAGTAGGTACAAGCTTTGACGCAATCCATTTCAAACGATAACACGCTGCGCTGGCTGGAAGGCTTGCCGCCCGGCTATTTTGCGGTAGCAATGGCGAGCGGCATTTTGAGCATTGCCTTCGATATGATCGGGCAGAATGTGCTGGCTGAGAGTTTATTCGCCGCCGCATTGCTGGCGTGGGTGGTGATGCTGGGCTTGAGTGCGTGGCGTTTATGGCGTTTCCCGCAAGCGGTGAAAATCGACCTGTTGAATATCCGGCGGGTATTTGCGTTTTTTACCTTGGTGGTATCGACCAATGTGGTGGGGATTTTGCTGCATCAACACAGCTATCCGCAATTGGCGTTGGTGTGTTGGGCGTTTGCCTTTGTGGTGTGGTCGTTGTTGTTGTACCTGAGTTTTAGCGTGCTGACATTTTTGACGCATCCGCATACCGTGAATGTGGTGCATGGTGACTGGTTGACCTCGATTATTGCCACGCAATCGCTGGTATTGCTAGGGGTGATGGTTGCGCCGGATTTGGGCATTTACACCGATTACATGCTGGTAGAAGTGCATTTGCTGTGGCTGCTGGGGCTGGTATTGTACGGAATTTTTGTCACCTTATTTTGCTACCGGATTTTCTTCCAGCGATTTCAGCCGGAAGACACTTCGCCCTTGTTGTGGGTCATTATGGGCGCAGCGGCGGCAGGCGTGAATGCCGGAACGGTGTTATTGCAAACCTCAACGACCCTGAGTTTTTTACAAGCCTTGCACCCATTTATTGACGGTGTGGCAATGCTGTTGTGGTCATGGGCAACTTGGTGGATTCCGATGCTGGTGATTTTTGGGGTATGGAAACACGGGGTGAAGCGTTACCCGTTACGCTACGAGCCTGCGATGTGGAGCATGGTGTTTCCGCTGGGGATGTATGCGGTTGCCAGTTTCCGGCTGGGTTTGGCGGCGGAGTTTCCACCGTTGCAGTGGATTTCACTGCTGATCGTGTGGATGGGGTTTGCTGTGTGGTGTTTGGTATTGCTGGGGTTAGTTTTATTCATGTTTTTTAGTCACAAGGAAAGCTCACAATGAGAGATGTTTTTAAGCGTATTGGTGGTAAAGCCGCAGTGGATGCAGCGGTTGATCGTTTTTACGAATACATGCTGACAGATGATCGCGTCAAACACTTTTTCGCGAATATCAATATGGAAAAGCAACGCCAACACCAGAAGGATTTCATTTCCTTTGCGTTGGGCGCGGACGGCGGTTATGCGGGTAAGGATATGCGTTCCGCTCACCAGCACATGGTCGATCACATGGGGCTTTCTGATGTGCATTTCGATGCCACCGTGGAAAATCTGGTCAAAGCCTTGCGCGATTTGAATGTGCCGGAAGACATTATCACGGAAGCGGGGGCAATCGTGGAAAGCACCCGTACTGACGTATTGTGTCGATAAATTAAAACGGGGGCGGGTGGTGCAAGGCCATCCGCACCCACGCGTTACTCCGCCTCTAGCTGCAAATAAGTTTGATGCACATTGCGCCCATGCAAGTCTTTAGAAAGCTTCAGGAAGCTAAACTTATCATCCGCTGACAAGCGTTTAACCGCATCGCCCAAATCCTCCATCTCCTCTAGCGACTTGCCGATTTCCATTACCAGCCAATCGAGGTAATCGCCAGTATTTTTCTGCGCGGTAGCCAAATTGCTGGGTGTACCATGCCCTGCAATGACATGTTCGGGTTTGAGTTCCACCATTTTCTTGAAGGTCGTTTGCCAGTTTTTGATCTTGGTAATCTCCGGCAATACGCCCAGCATCCGCTCGTTGAACACCATGTCACCCGTGAACACCAACTTTTCCTTAGGCAACCACAGCACCGCATCGCCGGGGAAATGCGCATCGCCGAGGTAGCGTAGTGACATTTCCACGCCACCAATCGTTAGGTCTTTTTCGTCGCTATCGAAGGTTTCACTGGCGTATTCCACCTTCAAATCTTCGGGCTTGCCGCCAATCGCGCTGGCAAGGCGCATCCGGTTCATCGGTTCTTGTTCGTGCTGGCTGGCTACGGTTTTGGCTAAGGCACTGACCGGGATTTTTTGCGCGAGGAAATGGCTATTACCCATCCAGTGATGATCTTGTACACCGATGTTCATAACCTGCTTGATGGGTTTATCAGTGACTTTTTTGACAGCGGCTTCGAGCATTTTCGCGCTGCCTGCGGTTGCGCCACTGCCGACCAACACTACCCCGTCAGTGGTGATAATAAAGCCGATGGTGTTGTTCAAACCTTGGTTGTCGGCACTGCGTTGGTCGAGTTCGCCGATGATGGCGTACACGTTGTCGGTGACTTTTTGAGTGGTGGGTTCAAAAGCATGAGCGAACGGTGCGGCTAATAGCAGCAAGCCGATGAGTCCTGATGAGAATTTTTTGAACATGGTGTAATCCTAACGGTTTCGATTAATTTATTTGCAATTGTGGTGCAAGAGGCGTTATACCGCGAAATTGCTAGAAGAAAAATTATACCATCACATTTTGTCGAATAATTTCTGCCATACCTTCGGGTTGTAGCGGTAGATTTGCCAGAATTGCCTCCACAAATTCGCCCTTATCCGCTAGCAACGTAGTATTAAACCGCTTTTCAAACGCAATGGTAGAAGACGGTTTGCCCGAAATCCCCGCCCCACACACACTACCCGCTTGCGCACCGGGAAAAATTTCAACGTGATCCGGCAAGGTCAGCAGCTTGTTGAACAGCGAATCGTGCAGCAAACCGCCCATACGCTCTTCTTCACCGCGCAAATCCGGTCGCCCCGCACTGCCCACAAACAGCGTATGCCCACTCAACAAAAACCACGGTTCAGCACTGCGACGCACATCCGATACCAGCAGGCAAATGCTATCCGCCGTATGCCCCGGTGTATGCAGCACTTGTGCCGTGACATTGCCGATGGTCAACACTTGCCCATCCTTAAGCGCGGTAAACGCAAATTGCGGTGTAGAACTTTCGTGCAAGCAATATTCACCGCCGCAACGTTGCGCCAACTCACGCCCGCCGGATACGTGGTCGGCGTGGATGTGCGTGTCGATCACGTAATCAATTTTCACCGCCTGTTGCGCGGCTTGCTGCAAAAACCACTCCACGTCTTCGGCATGAACATCGACGGCAATGGCATGACCTTTGCCGCCACAGCCTAACAAATAAGCGAGCGAGGAAGGGTTCGAGGGTGCGGCACGTTGCAAGAAAAACATGGGTAATCCTCCTAAACAGTTTGAACAGGTAATCCAGCGGCTTTCCATTCGGGCAGACCATCGACAAGGCGCACGGCGTTAATGCCATGCCCACGCAAGGCTTGCACCATTTGGTAGGAATACACGCAATACGGCCCACGGCAATACGCAACGATGGTTTTGCTGTCATCGAGTTCGTGCAAGCGTTCGGCGACTTCTTCCGGCAGCAGGTGAATCGCGCCGGGGATATGTCCGGCGGCATATTCGGCTTGTGGGCGTACATCCAGCACGGTGACTTCATCGCGTTGAATGCGGGTCAGCAATTCTTCCGCGCTAATGGCTTCCATCGCTTGTTTGTCGGTCAGGTAGATGTGGGCAAGCCGTTCCACTTCTGCCAGATGCAATTCCGCCGTGCGTCGCAAGCTGGCAATCAGTTGCACCACGTCACCTCCTGCAAGGCGGTAGCAACGGCGTTTGCCGTCGGGGCGTACATTCACCAACGCGGCTTGTTTGAGGGTTTGCAAATGCCGCGAGGTATTGGCTACCGTGAGGTTAGCAAGCTGGCTGAGTTCCTCCACGCTGCGCTCGGTTTGCGCGAGGTAGTCGAGGATTTCCAAGCGTTGCGGGGAGGCAAGTGCTTGCGCAATCAGGGCAAATTGGGCGTTAACGTGCTGTTTGAAACCGGGGGATGACATCAGGGATTTCTCATTCAATTGATAACTTGAATGATTGCATGGCAATGCGTATCCTGCAAGTGTTTCTACCACAGGTTTTTTCCATGCCTCAGCTTCAGCACGGTATCCACGCCAATCTCGCGCAAATCTTGCACCAGCTCCTGCAAGTGTTTCTGGTCGGTTTGACCATCGGCATGACCCGCACCGTTGTCCCCGGTTTGGCGGAAACCGAATTCGGGTTGGGCGGGCAACAGTTCTTTTTGCTAACGACCTTCGTGGTGGTTTTCGGCGCAGTCAAATCCGTGATGAACCTGTTTGCAGGGCGGTTTTCCGACCGTTTCGGGCGCAAGCGCGTGTTGGTGGCGGGATGGATTGCTGCGTTGCCGATTCCGTTGCTGCTGCTTTACGCGCCGAATTGGGGTTGGGTCGTCGCCGCCACCGCTTTGCTTGGCATTAACCAAGGCTTGTGCTGGTCGATGACGTTGAACAGTAAACTCGACATGACCAATCTGAACCAGAAAGGGCTGGTCAATGGTATGAACGAGTTTTCCGGCTACGCTGCCGTTGCCTTGGCGGGTGTTGTTACTGCATGGTTGGTGGAGGTGTATGGCGCACGGCTGGGCTTGTTTCTATTTGGCACAACAGTGATTGTGCTGGGCTTGCTATTGGCGGTTCTGGTGATCAAAGAAACCCGTCCGTGGGCTTTGGCGCATATTCAGGGAATAAAACCCGCGCCCGCACCATCATTAGGGCAAGCCTTTTGGTACGCGAGTTGGCAAAACCGCAATCTGTTGGCTTTGAATCAGGCTGGATTGGTGGAAAAATTTACTGATGCACTGGTCTGGATCATTCTACCCGTGTGGTTCGTATCGCAGAACCTGACGCTAGTGCAGGGCAGTTCCATCATCGGTGTTTACGCGTTGGTGTGGGGTGCAAGCCAGCTTATCACGGGTTCGGCTTCTGACCGTTTCGGGCGCAAGCCGCTGATTGTCGGTGGCATGTGGCTGTGCGGCATCGGCGTATTGCTGCTGGTACTCACCCACACCGTTTGGCTGTGGACGCTGGAAGCAGGGCTAATCGGTTTCGGCATGGCGATGCTCTACCCCACGCTAGGCGCAGCAGTCGCCGATGTCAGCCCACCCGCGCAACGCAGCACATTGCTCGGCGTATACCGTTTCTGGCGTGACTTCGGCTACGCCGTCGGTGCGCTGAGTATGGGCTTGCTGGCGCAATGGACGCAAGGCTTGGACGTAACCTTCTGGCTGGTCGGGGTAGCAATGTTGCTCTCCGGCGCGTGGGTTGCGCTGACATTTAATAAGGAGTAACCGTGCAAACACAACGCGAGTTTCTGCAACTACGTTCCCACCTCGAACAAGTGATCGTAGGGCAATCCGCCTTACTCGACCGCCTAATGATTGCACTGCTCACGGGCGGGCATATCCTGCTGGAAAGTCTGCCCGGTCTGGCGAAAACCACCGCTGTCACCACGTTGGCAAGCGGAGTCCACGCCAGTTTCCAACGCATCCAGTTCACGCCGGATTTGATGCCGGGGGATTTGACCGGCACGGATATTTTTGAGCCGCAACACGGCACGTTCCGCTTTATCGCGGGACCGTTATTCCACGAAATCGTACTGGCGGATGAGATCAACCGCGCTCCGCCCAAAGTGCAATCCGCGCTGCTCGAAGCCATGCAGGAACACCAGATTACCGTCGGCGGCGTGACCCGCCCCTTGCCCGAACTGTTCATCGTGATGGCAACACAAAACCCGCTGGAACAAAGCGGCACGTACCCCTTGCCCGAAGCGCAACTCGACCGCTTTTTGCTGCATGTCGTGCTGCAATACCCAACATCTGACGACGAATTGCTGATCCTGCAACGCGACCGGGCACGGCATTACGGTGCGGATAAACCCGTGCTGCATTCGCCCTTGCACCCGCAACAGGTATTGCAGGCACGGCGGGAAGTTGCCGAAGTGCACGTTGCGCCGGAACTGGAGAGATACATTGTTGCGCTGGTCGGGGCTACCCGCAATTTGGGGCAGTTTGATGCAGCGTGGGCAGATTATTTGCAGGTCGGGGCATCGCCGCGTGCGTCGATTGCGTTGTTGCGAGCCAGCAGTGCCTTGGCGTATTTGCGTGGGCGTGAGTATGTTGTGCCGGATGACATCATCGACATTGCGCCGGATGTATTGCGTCATAGGTTGGTGTTGGGGTATGCGGCACGGGCTGCGGGTGTGGATGCGAATGCGGTGGTGCGGAAGGTGTTGGCGGGCGTGGCGATTCCGTGAGGGTTTCGCGTAGTGGTATAGTCAAATAACAAGGAGTAAGTGCATGAGTGAATACCAATATTATGATTTTCGAGCGATTGACCAGTCGTTAACCGTCGCACAAAAGGCAAGCGTTGCCAGTTTGTCTAGCCGTGCGCAGGTGAGTTCACAACGTGCCGAATTCGTTTACCACTACGGTGATTTTCGGGGCAATGTGACCCAGCTCATGCGTGAAACCTTTGACATGATGTTGTATGTCACCAATTGGGGAGCGCAGCGGTTAATGTTCCGGCTGCCCAAGGCATTGTTTAACGTGTCGGAGGTTCGCGATTATTTTATTTCCGACGAAATAGACCATCACCAACACGGTGAATACGTCATCATCGACCTGCATTTTAGCGAAGAAGAACCTGATGGCGACTGGATGGAAGGTGAGGGATTATTAGACGAAATGCTGTCGTTGCGGGATGAACTCTTGCAGGGGGATTTCCGCGTGTTGTATTTGGCATGGCTAAAAGCAGCAGAAAAAGAGGCAGATGATGAAACGCTTGAACCCGTCGTTCCGGCTGGATTGGCTGAACTTTCTCACGCCCAGCAACGCTTTGCGGCATTGTTTGGAGTGGATGAAATCATGATCAACGTTGCTGCTGACAATAGCCTGCCGCTCCAGCAGACTGCGTTTCAGCCAGAAGCATGGGTAACGCAACTCCCCGATGCAGAAAAAAACGATTTTCTGGTGCGATTGTGTCGTCATGAACCCAACCTCGCTATGCACCTAAACAAGCGGTTGCAAACCCTGTTTCAGACTCCAACACAAACGGGAACAACCCAACCTCAATCGCCTCTCCGCCGCTTTGTTGATATGCAAACCACTTATGGTGCGTGTAAGGAGGCGGCTGATCGCGAAACCCAGCGTCAAGCCGCTATCAAAGCCGAAGCAAAACGCCAAGCCGATGCACAAAAACGTCAGCAATACCTTGATGAACTGAAGCAGCGGGAAAATCGTGTATGGCACGAGATTGACAATCTGATTAGTGAAGGCAATGCCACAAGTTATGAACAAGCGGCTCGCCATTTGAGTGACTTGCGCGAACTGGCGGAACGCGAGCAGACATTGCCAGTATTTCAACCTAAGTTGATTGCGCTGGTAAATCAGTATAGTCGCCGTCCAGCGTTTATGAGCCGCTTGCGGGGCAAGGGTTTGGTCTAACCCCAAAAGTAGCCAATAACAGACTTTCTCTCTTTAATCGCCGAAGGAGGATGCAATGTCGGACATCAGCGACATCACTAGCAAACGCCGCCGTCATGCCACCATGGGCAATAACCAACTGCTCACCGAAACCGAACTGCAAGCATTGTATCAACGTGCCCGCAGTGCCACCGCTGATGCATCCCTGCAAAACCTGCTGGAACAACGCCAAGCCGGTGACGTAGCCTCGCGCTATCGCGGTGCAGGGCTGGATTACGCCGAAAGCCGCCCCTACCAACCCGGCGACGAACCGCGCTTCATCCACTGGAGCGTTACCGCCCGCACTGGCAAACCACACGTCAAGCAATTCCGCGAAGAACGCCGCCCAGCGGTTTTCATCGTGCTGGATCGACGCAATGCCATGCGCTTCGGCACGAAAGTACGCCTCAAAGCCGCGCAAGCCGCCCGCGTTGCCGCCCTCGTCGCGTTCGCAGCCACCCAACAAAGCTGGGCAGTCTCCGGCGTAATCTTGGAAACGCAACCCCACTGGTTTCCCGCCTCAACCGATACCCACGCCGTATGGGAGTTCGTGCGTCAATGCGCAGCAACTTGCCCACCGTTACTGACTACGCATGAACCTACCTTGGCAAGTATTTTGCCGCTCATCAATGCGTCTGTGGTACGCGGCACACACGTCTATCTACTCAGCGATTTCACCGATCTGGACGCAGAGTGTGAGGCACATATCCTGCAACTTCTCCATCATCACCCGCTGTTCACAGTGCAAGTGCTGGACACTGCCGAATGCGAATTACCCGCTGCCGGACGCGTGAACCTGCAAGGACTGGATGGCGTTACCCACCGTGTCAATCTGGCTGACCCTACCTTACGCGAACAGTTTAGCCAGCAAGCAGCGGCATTGCATAATGAGCAAGCGCAACGTCTACGCGGCTGGGGTTGCCATTACACCCAACTGCTGACGGACGTGGATGCACCCGAATTGGCAGTGCCATTACCCCACGGGATGGGGACGTAAACCATCGGCGGGATGCGTTATACTGCGCTACGCCCGCTTGCTTTTATCAACTGACTGGAATGCCTGATGCGCCGTTTTGACCTCCAACATTTTTCTCACATCAGCACGATTGCCACCGCTCTTGTTGCCGTGCTGGCATTAGTGATTGCTGTCTGGCAAATCAAAGCGGCGGAAAACATCCAACGCGAAGCCTCTGCCCGCGAAGCCTTCAAGGAATACCTCAAACTCGCCATCGACAAGCCCGATTTCGCCAATGCCCAACCCAGCGATAACAAGAGTGCGAAGTCCGGCTATGAATGGTTTGTGACCTATTTTCTCTACAGCGCGGAACAGATTTACACGGCTTACCCCGATGACCCGCAGTGGCACAAAGGGTTGGCAACAGAAGTCTGTTACCACGAGCTTTACTTGTCGGGCGAGGAATACCAAACAGCGGTGAAACTCCAGCACGATCCTGATTTTGCGGTGTTTGTGGATGCAGCGTTGAAAACCTGCGCAACCCCATAGGATTCCCCCATGCGCATTCTGCTTGCCGAAGACCATACCGAACTCCGCGAAGCCATCGCCCGACGGCTTCGCGCCCTCGGCAACAGTGTGGACGAAGTATCCAGCCTCCGCGAAATTCGCACCTACCTGAACGGCGCACACTACGACGTAGGCGTGTTTGACCGCATGTTGCCCGACGGCGATTCCCTCACCCTGTTGCAGGCATTACGCAATGCTGCCAACCGCACCCCGATCCTGCTGCTGACCGCCCGCGACCGCATCGAAGACCGGGTGGAAGGCTTACAAGTCGGCGCTGACGATTATCTGGTGAAACCATTCGCAATGGATGAGTTGCTGGCACGCATCAACGTCTTGGCACGACGGGGCGAACCGTTACGCGACACCATCCTGCGGGTGGCTGATCTGGAAGTGGATAGCGGGCGGCATGAAGTGCGCCGTGCCGGAGTGCTGATCCCCTTGCGCCCCAAAGAATACGCCGTGCTGGAATTACTGGCAGTACGTAACCGCCGCGCCGTGTCACGCAACGACATCCTCGAATATTGCTGGGATACGCTGGAAAGCCCCGCCTCCAACGTCGAAGAAACCATCATTGCCTCGCTGCGGCGCAAGCTGGGCGAACCTGCCCTGATCAAAACCGTGCGCGGTCACGGCTACAAGCTGGACGATGCCCATGAAAGTTGACCCCAGCCAGCGGGCGCGGCTGTTGCGGCTGGGCATCCCGCTGCTGTTGGCGTGGGGTGTGGCATGGCTGCTGGGCATTGCCATCCTTGCCAAAGTCGCCATCGACTTGCGGGCGGAATTGCGCGAAACCGACCTCGATACCGAACTTGCCCTCTACGCCACCACCGTGTATGGCCTGACGTGGTTTGACGAAGCGGGTGTATTCCACGATGAAATTTTACGACTGGAAAAGGAATTGCTGGATGCGCCGTATGACATCTGGGTAGTCGAACCGGGCAACCCGCCCACCCGCCATTTCAGCCCGGCGCACCCGCGTTTCAACCTCACCGATTTCACCCAATTGCAAACCACCGTGATGGGGCAAGGGCAAGATGTTTATCTTGATGGGCAGGATACCGACGGCAAGCCGTACCGCCTGCACGCCATCCCCACCTTTATGGATCAGGGCGACACCAGCACCCCCAAAGCCATGATCATTACCGTTGCCGACCCGACACCGGGGCAAGCGGCGTATCAGGCATTCGTGCAGCGGATTGTTGGGGCAAGTGCATTGCTGGGCATTCTCGGTCTGCTGGTCGGGGTCGGGCTGACAGCGTGGAGTTTGCGCCCGGTGCTGGCTTCGTTACGCCAGCGCGAACGTTTCCTGTCCGCTACCGCCCACGAATTGCGTACTCCGGTTGCCGCCTTGCGCAGCATTTGCGAATCCGCCCAGCGTGGTGACGAAGCCCCGCAACTCGCCCTGACACGCATGGATGGCCTGTTACGCAGCGCCACCCACACGCTCGAAGACCTGCTGCTGTTTGCGCGGCTGGATGCTGGGGCAAGTCTGGAACGCCAACCCGTGCGGCTGGATTTGCTGGTCGAAGCCCTGCTGCCCGACGACGATTCGGTAACGCTGGATGCGACTGCTACGGTGGTCAACCTCGATCCCCGACTGGCAACGGTGGCGGTGCGCAATCTGCTGGAAAATGCCCGCAAGCATGGAGCAGCCGCGCAGTCGCACATCCATGTTACGGTGGCGGGTGCGCAAGTTACGGTTGAAGATCAGGGCAAGGGCTTTTCTGCCGAATTGCTGGCGCGACGGGAAACCGATTTCGCGCTGTCGCCGACGCAAGGTGGCACGGGTTTGGGGCTGGCGATTGTGAATATGGTGGCGCGGCTGCATGGCGGCGCGTTGCGGCTGGAAAATCGGGTGGAGGGTGGGGCGCGGGTGACGGTGAATTTTGCGTGATATTTCAGCTTTGTGTTGCGACGGGTGGTGGATAAGGCGGTGTTGCCGCTATAGAATGGAAATAGCACCTTTCCACTAGGAATACATGACATGCAAATCACAATGGACATCCCCGAATACTTCGGGCTAGATAAAACCAAGCCGGAAATTGCCAGTATTCTCAAGCTGTATGCCGCCCTTGCACTATTCCAAGCCGGAAAATTGTCCGCTGGCGCTGCAACCGAACTGGCAGGCGTTGACCGCTACACCTTCATGGCAGAGTGCAAAAAACACGACATTCCGACCATCAACTACACGCCCGAAGACTTGGAAGCCGAGCTGGCTGATTTTCGGTTAACCTGCTGATGCTGGTTATTGCCGATACCTCACCACTGGTTGCCATAACTTGTTGTTAGCCAAAGAAAATCAGCTCATTCCTACTATCAAATCTTATCTACAAATTATTCAGCAAACCGATGCCCATCACAATCCATTGAAAAAACCTATAAGCACCTGCAAATATTGCTACAATCTTTGGCAATCCTACATTTACGACGAGGCTTAAAATGGATCTGACGACATTAACCAATTTTGCGTGGAGTGCTATTGCTGGCGGCGTGATTGGCAATGCAGCTTACGATGGCATCAAAGCACTGACGGGTGCAGGTTTTACGCGGCTCTCTGGCTATACAGCCAACAACCAGCAAATTGAATTCGAGATTGCGTTACAGGCAATGTTGGAAACCAACCAAGCCTTACGTGACAGTCTCACGCAATTGGCGATGGGTGGAACGGGCGATATTAGCACCATTACCACGGGCAATATCTCGACCACGGGCGGTTCTGTGATCGTTGGTAATCGCAACAGTATAGGCTGAGACATGGCAGTATCCGGCATCCAGACGGGTAGCATCATCACGGATGGTGGTCATGTCATTGTTGGCAACGATAACCAAATTATCCAAAACTTCTACCATTCCGCATCTTATCAAGCGATGGAAAGCCAGCGGCAGAAGCTGTTAGGGCACATACAAAAATACCCCGATGACGCTGACTTCCGGCAAGAGTTAGCACGATTGCTGCAACAGATGGAAGACTTCAAGCGTGATGTACTGAAGTTGGCAGAGGATTTCCAGCGTATCCCTCTCAACACCGAGCGTCTGAAGTTAGCCAAGCAACATTTTGATGCGGGCGAATACGTGCAAGCGCGTGCGGTGCTGGATGCGGAAAGTATCACCCAAGAGCAAGATGCTCTGCTTGACAAGCAGCAGCGGCTACAGGGAGAACTGACAACGACCAACGCCCAGCTTGAGGATAAAGCCAACGAATGGCTATTGAAAGCCCAGTTGACGGCGATTGACTACAGCTTGGGCGACCAACGCATTGCCCAAACCAGCGGCTATTTTGAAAAAGCACTCAAATCTGGTAGAACCTCCGAACGTTTGTTTACCTATGCCAAGTTTTTGCAGGATAGCAACCAATACCGCGAAGCCGAAACCCTCTATACCGAGGCACTCAGCGGCTGCCGCCAACTCGCCAAGGACAACTCGGCGGTGCACCAGCCCTACGTGGCGCTGACTCTGAACAACCTTGGTCTCTTAGTGGCGGCAGACAGCCAGCGGTGCAAAGAAGCTGAAACCCTCTACACCGAGGCTCTCAGCAGCTACCGCCAACTCGCTAAGGATAACCCTGCGGTGTACCAGCTCTATGTGGCGGGGACTCTGAACAACCTTGGCAACTTGGTGGCGGCTGCCAGCCAGCGCCGCAAGGAAGCCGAAACACTCTACACCGAGGCACTTACTCTCCACCGCCAACTCGCCAAGGATAACCCAGCGGTGTACCAGCCCAACGTGGCGATGACACTGAGCAATCTTGGCAAATTGGTGGCAGCTGACAGCCAGCGGCACAAGGAGGCTGAAACACTCTGCACCAAGGCTCTCACTATCTGCCGCCAACTCGCCAAGGACAACCCAGCAGTTTACCAACCTTACGTGGCGCTGACGCTGAGCAATCTTGGCAACTTGGTGGCGGCAGACAGCCAGCGGCGCAAGGAAGCCGAAGCCCTCTACACCGAGGCACTCACCCTCCGTCGCCAACTCGCCAAGAACAACCCAGCAGTGTACCAGCCTTACGTGGCGACGACGCTGAATAACCTTGGTCTCTTGGTGGCGGCAGACAGCCAGCGGCGCAAGGAAGCCGAAGCCCTCTACACCGAGGCACTCACTCTCCATCGCCAACTCGCCAAGAACAACCCAGCAGTGTATCAGTCCGACGTGGCGACGACGCTGAACAACCTTGGCACATTAGTGGCGGCAGACAGCCAGCGGCGCAAGGAAGCTGAAGCTCTCTACACCGAGGCACTCACTCTCCACCGCCAACTCGCCAAGAACAACCCAGCAGTGTACCAGCCCGAAGTGGCGACGACGCTGAACAACCTTGGCACATTAGTGGCGGCTGACAGCCAGCGGCGCAAGGAAGCCGAAGCTCTCTACACCGAGGCACTCTCCCTCCGTCGCCAACTCGCCAAGAACAATCTAGCAGTGTATCAGCCCGCCGTGGCGGGGATACTGAACAACCTTGGCATCTTGATGGCTGCTGACAGTCAGCGGTGCAAGGAAGCCGAAACACTCTATATCGAGGCGCTCTCCAGCTACCGCCAACTCGCCAAGGATAACCCAGCAGTGTACCAGCCCGCCGTGGCGGGGACGCTGAACAACCTTGGTCTTTTGGTGGCTGCTAACAGTCAGCGGCGCGAGGAAGCCGAAGCCATCTACACCGAGGCGCTCAGCAGCTACCGCCAACTAGCTAAGGACAACCCGGCGGTGTACCAGCCCAACGTGGCGCTGACGCTCATGGCTTTTGGTTGGTCATATTTGAATTGGGATCAACCCTATCAATCCCTGCTACTGCTACAAGAATCCGCCCAACTGTTTGCACCACTTGCCCAGCAAGCCCCCGGTGTATTCGGGAAAAAGTACGACTACACGCTGCAATTGATCGAGCAAGCCAAAGCCGCCAAACGCTAACCCACACATTCATCGCCCGCTTCTGCGGGCTACCAATCAATACAAAAACCCAAACAACCACAACGGAATCTTCCCCTCCCCCCCAATTTCCAACCCATCCGCCACCACCCACGCAGCCGTTTCATCCTTAATCTGCTTCTTCGTTTTGGCTTTGCCGCCAACCTCAAACACATACTGCCCATCCACCAGAAAATCCCCACTTTTGGGATAATTCAACGTGTGGTGGTAAGACAGCATCGAAGCAAAAAACGTCTCGCGCAGTGTCCCCGCTTTGGGCTGGTTGCAAAACACAGCAAACAGGTTGGTGTTATCCAGATACAACTTTTCCGGCTTGGAAATAATGCTGACCCCGCTGGATTTCGCCCCCAACAAGCGCAACAACCCCGCCGCCTGTAACAAACCAAGGTATTTGTAGAGGGTTTTCTGGTTCAGCTCCACTGCGCCGCACAGCTTGGACACATTGATGTCGTAAGGCTCGCTTTGGCACAACATCACCATCAGCTTTTTCAGCGCGTTCACTTTGTCGTAGTCAATCGGGTAAAGCGCGGGAATATCCGTCTCGATCACCTGCATCGACGCATTCAGCAAGCGCGGCAAATAGGTTGAACCCGCCTCGCGGTAAAACGGGTAAGCACCGTGTTCCAGATACGCGGGCAAATACGCTAAGGGTTTGATCCGGCTGACGGTTTCCAGCGCCAGTTGCGGATGGTGTTGGAGCAGGGCATCCAGCGTCACCGCCTCAAAGGTTTCACCCGTTTCCAATTCCAGAAATTCGCGGAATGACAATACCGGCAAGTGGTACAGCATCGCCCGACGGCTCAAGTCCGCCTTGGCATTGTCAATGGCAGTTGCCGATGAACCCGTGAAAATGACCTTGAGATTGAAATAGCTGTCGAAAATCAGCTTCAGGTCACGCTCGAAATGTTGGCATTTGTGGATTTCGTCGATGATGAGCAATTCACCACCGATTTTCTGGAATTCGTCAGCAATGGTAAACAGCCCGTGTTGTCCGACCAAAGGGTGGTCAGCAATCACATACAGCACCTTGGTTTCCCGCGCCACGGATTTGAGGTATTGCAACAGCAAGGTGGTTTTCCCCGCCCCGCGTGCGCCCATGATACCGATCAAGCGTTGCGAAAAGTCGATTTGCCGGAACAGGAAACGCTGGTAATCCGGCAACTTTTGCGTCCTGATTTGATTGGAAAGGTGCTGTAATGGCTCAATCATCTTACTGTGATACCTACTTTCGTGCGATTTTTTAGTATTATAATGCTAAAAATTGCCAATGTCTTGTTGTGGTGTATTAACCCACTGTCAGCAAAATATCAGCTTTCCCCCGTAATCTGTCCCCATCGACAACCAACCGATGGAGACAACACCATGAAAACCGCAATCCGCCAAACCCTGCTTGCCACCCTGATCTGCTCACTGAGCGTTTTGGGAACGATGACCAGCACCGCCACCTACGCCGCCAGCCAAAGCTACATGCCAGAAGAAAACGCCACCCACGAAGGCACTTGGTTGCAATGGCCGCACCAATACACCTACGGCGCAACCTACCGCAACCGCCTCGACACGACATGGGTAGCCATGACCAAGGCACTGGTGCAAAGCGAAAACGTCCACATCATCGCCTACAACGCCACCGAGAAAACCCGCATCCAGAACCTGCTGCTGAACGCAGGCGTACCCCTTGCCAGCGTCAGCTTCCTGATCAGCCCGACCGATGACGTGTGGGTACGCGACAATGGCCCGGTCTTCGTGCGCAATCAGAGCGGACAATTGCAGATTACCGACTGGGGTTTCAACGGCTGGGGGCTGGATACGCCTTACAGCAAAGATAACCTCATCCCCACTGCCGTCGGCAAAAGCCTTGCCATGCCCACCGTCAACCTCAACAACGTGGTGCTGGAAGGCGGCGCGATCGAAGTCGATGGCAAGGGCACATTACTCGCCACCAAAAGCTCGGTGTTGCAAAACAAGCGCAACCCCAACCTGACCCAAGCGCAAGTGGAACAAGCCCTGTCCAACAACCTCGGCATCAGCAAATTTATCTGGCTGGATGGCGCACCCGGCGGCAAGGAAGACATCACCGACACCCACATCGACGGTTTCGCCCGCTTCGGCGACGAACGCACCCTCGTCACCATGAGTGCCACCGACCTCAACTACTGGAGCATTTCCAGTAAGGACATCAACACCCTGTACACCGCGAAAAATGCCAACGGCACACCCTACAATATCGTGAAATTGCCGCTGACCGCCAAAAACGTGGTGACAACTTACGGCAAAAACCTCGGTTACAAAGGCTCTTACGTCAATTATTATGTCGGCAACAACGTGGTGCTAATGCCTGCCTATCAGGATGCGAACGACACCGTAGCGCGGAACATCTTGCAGTCGCTCTACCCGACCCGCACGGTGGTAGGGATCGACGTGCGCAACCTGTACGCCAACGGTGGCATGGTACATTGCGTGACCCAACAACAACCAACCGCTTACTAATCAATAACGTGGAGATTTGCTGCATGAACCGCCGCCATTTTCTCAGCACCAGCCTGCTGCTATCCGCAGGCAGCATTTTCGGCACGCCAAGCATGGGCTGGGCAGCGTCCGGCAACGGCTGGCGAATGCCCGACGAAAGCGAACCCCACGCCCGCACCTGGATGGCTTTCGGTGCATCGACCGCCATCTGGGGCAAGAAACTGCTGCCGGAAGTGCGCCGCAACCTTGTCACCATCGCCACCACCATTGCCCGCTACGAACCCGTTTCCATGCTGGTACACGAGGAAGATTACGCCATCGCTGCAAAGCTATTGGGTACGTCCAACGTCAAATTGGTGGTCGCATCGCTGGATGATTTGTGGATGCGTGATACAGGCGCGGTCTTCGTCACCAACACCAAGGGCGAAAAATCAGCTGTGAATTTCAACTTTAACGGCTGGGGCGAAAAGCAGGATTTTGATGAAGATGCCAAAGTCGCCCCACTGGTTGCCAAAACCGCAGGCGTGCAATTGCTGGAAACCGATCTGGTGCTGGAAGGCGGCGGCATCGAAGTTGACGGACACGGCACAGCTATCATCACCGAAAGCTGTGTGCTAAACGCCAACCGCAACCCCGGTGTCAGCAAAGCCGCGTGCGAAGCCGAACTCAAACGCCTGCTGGGTTTGCAGAAAATCATCTGGCTACCGGGCATCAAGGGCAAAGACATCACCGATGGACACACCGACTTTTACGCCCGCTTCGCCCGCCCCGGTGTGGTGGTGGCGGGCTACGACCCCGACCCGCAATCGTTCGACCATGCCGTGACCAAGCGCCATTTGGACATCCTCAAAACCGCGACGGATGCGCAAGGCAACAAGCTGGAAGTCGCGGTAATGCCAGCTCCTTCCAACGTGCGTGAGCAATACGCCAATAACGATTTCGCCGCAGGATACATCAATTTCTACGTGTGCAACGGCGCAGTGATTGCCCCCGAATTCGGCGATGCCAAAGCGGACAAAGCCGCCCACGATACCCTGCAAAAGCTGTTCCCTGACCGGGACATTGTGCAAATCAACATCGACGGGGTAGCGGCGGGCGGCGGTGGGATTCATTGCACTACGCAGCAAGAACCGAGGTGACAAGCCCGATGAGCCGAAGAAAATTCTTACACCTAATCGCTGGTCTGTTAGCAAGCAGCACCATTGCACCCCTGTCTGCCGCCCCCGCCAAACGCATTATCGTCGTCGGCGCAGGCATCGCCGGTCTAACTGCCGCACAAACCCTGCGCCAGCAAGGGCATTCCGTAACCGTTGTGGAAGCGCGTGACCGACTGGGCGGGCGTTTGTGGACGAGCAAACGCTGGCAACACATGCCCGTAGACCTCGGCGCAACGTGGATTCACGGCGCAAAAGACAACCCCTTATCCGCTTTGGCTGACCGCATCGGCGCAAAACGTTTAATCACTCGTTACGCAAACACCACCACCTACAACACCGCTGGCAAACCCCTGAACAACAGCGAAAACCGCCAGTTGGAACAATGGCAAGCGCGTATCGACAAAGCGTTGGAAGCCGCGCAAGCCGCCGACACCGATCAATCCGTTCAAGCCGCTGTCGAAACAGCACTGGGCTGGAATAGCCTGAAGGCAAGCGAACGCCAACTCGTGCAATTCATCCTCAACAGTACCTTGGAACAGGAATACGCAGGCGGCATCCATGAGCTTTCCGCCTACTGGCATGATGCAGCCGCCGCATTCAAGGGCGATGATGCGTTGTTCCCTGATGGCTACCAAGTCATCGTCGATCATCTGGCGAAGGGGCTGAATGTGCAGTTGCAACACGTCGTGAAAACAGTCACATGGTCAGAACAACAGGTGACGGTGCAAACCAACCGGGGTGCGTTTCAAGCCGATCACGCCGTTATCACCTTACCGCTGGGCGTGTTGAAAAGTGGGCAAGTCGCCTTTTCGCCGCCATTGCCTGCCCGCAAACAACAAGCCATTGCGACACTGGGGATGGGTACGTTAAACAAGTGCTACCTGCAATTCCCCAACGCTTTTTGGCCGGATGATCAGGACTGGCTGGAATACATTCCCACCGAAGCAGGCGCATGGACAGAATGGGTTAGCCTGACGCGGGTAGCAGGTTGGCCGGTGCTGTTAGGCTTCAATGCGGCAAAGCGCGGCAAGCGCATCGAGCAGTGGACGGACAAACAAATCGTCGCTGATGCCATGCAAACATTGCGCAAACTGTTCGGAAATAACATCCCTGAACCGCTGGATTACCAGATTACCCGCTGGAATGCTGACCCGTATGCGCGGGGCGCGTATTCCTTCAATAGCGTGGGTTCAACGCCTGCCATGCGTGACCATTTGGCAGAACGGCTGGGCAATACGGTGTTTTTTGCCGGAGAAGCTACCGAGCGCAAGCATTTCAGCAGCGTCCACGGCGCGTACTTATCCGGCTTGAGGGCAGCCCAGCAAATACTTGAACAGGTTCGGGGGTAAGCCAGCCGCATGAATTCGCCCGTCCTGCACGATCTGGAACTTCCGCCTGCACCCTTGCCGGGTTATGTGTGGTGGCTGCTGGCGTTGGTTATGCTGTTGTTGCTGATTGCTGGATTAGCGTGGTGGCGCAAACGACAACACCCCGTGGCGCGTGCTTTGCGTCAGCTTGAACGCCTGCCCGATTCACCGCCTAATCCAACCGCATTGGCAAGCATTTTGCGCGAAGCAGGGCTTACTTCCCTTGCTGCTCTCGACCACGCCCGCTTCGCTCCAACACCCTGCCCCCCCGACACCTTCGCCACCCTCAAACGCGAAGCCCGCACTTTGTTGGAACAAGCCCGATGAACATCGACTGGCTTACCCCGTATCTGGCAATCCTCCCACTACTGGCGGCAGTCCCTCTTCTCTTCCTCCCTGCCTCCCTTGCGGGGGAAGGGTCGGGGAAGGGGGTCTTTCTTCATCCTCTAGCCCATTTGCTCCCCACAACTCCCGAACCCCAATGGCAACGCCACCTCCATCGCACCCTCTTCACATGGCTTTGGCTCTGCCTAACCGTCGCCATCGCCCAACCCGTGCAACGCGGCGCAAAACTCCCCGACCTGCCGCCCGAACGCGACATCCTACTACTGGTTGACGTATCCATCAGCATGACTCTCACCGACTACGCCCTCGGCGGGCAAAAACGCAGCCGCATGGAAGTCCTCAAAACCCTGCTGCACGATTTCGCCAACCGCCTGCAAGGCGAACGCCTCGGCATGATCGTCTTCGCTGAAAGCCCCTACCTGCTCGTACCGCTGACCCGCGACCCAACGCTGGTACAACGCCAACTACAACGCCTCACCCCAACCTTGGCAGGGCGTGTCAGTGCCGTCGGCGATGCCATCACCCTCGCACTCAAAGAAGCGGGCAAACAACCGCAACGCAAACCCATTTTCGTGCTATTCACTGATGCCGACGAATCCATCGGGCGCGTAGACCCCGAAGCCGCCGCCGCCCTCGCCGCCGCAAGCAAGATTCCGCTGTACACTATCGCCATCGGCTCCACCGCCGCCACGATGGAAGGCGACACCGGCGGATTAGTCTACCAACCCGTCAACCTCGCCCTGTTACAAACACTCTCAGAACGCACTGGTGCAACAACCTACCAAGCCGGTGACGCGCAAGCCGTCGAACAAGCCCTTGCCGACATTACCCGCCGACACCAAAATGCCGCCGAACAAACCCCGCGTTACGAACAGCAACCGCTCTACCACTGGCTGCTACTCGCAGGTTTATTGCCGCTCATGCTGTGGCAACTCTGGCAACGGCGGGCAAACGCATGAACTTATGGCAAGCCTTACACTGGCGCGAACCCCTGTGGCTGTTACTGGCACTGTTCCCACTACTCCTTGCCGCATGGAGCTATTTCCAGCAACGCCGCCAAGCGCAAACCTACGCCGATCCGCATTTATTGCCGTGGGTACAAATAACCGCCAGCCAACACGGTTGGAGCAAGTGGCTCTCACCGCAAACCCTGTGGGCGATTACGTGGCTACTATTCGCCATCAGCCTTGCCGGGCCACGCATTCCGCAAACCCAGCCCGATGATTTACGTCCCGCCCAGTTCGACGTGTTGGTGGTGCTGGACATTTCGCGCTCGATGCAAGCCACTGACATTGCCCCCAATCGCCTGCAACGCGCCGCGCTGGAATTGCACGAATTCCTCAGCCTTGCCCAAGGAAGCCGCGTCGGGATCGTGGTATATGGCGCACGTCCGCACCTGTTCGCTCCGCTGACTAACGATGCCAACGCCGTGCGCTTTTATCTGCAACATCTGGAAACGCTGGTGCTACCGACGCACGGCACTGACCACGCCGCCGCGCTCGGCTTCGCCCAGCAAGAACTCGCGGCTCGTAAACAAACATTACCCACTGCGGTGCTATGGATTACCGATGGCAATATTCCCGCTGAGCAGCACACCGCTTTGCAAACCCGTGCGCAAGCACTAAAAGCGGCGGGTATTCCGTTGTACAGCCTTGGTGTCGGCACAGAAGATGGCGAAGCCATCCCACTCCCCGGCGGCAAATGGTTGGAACATGACGGACAAGCGGTGCGTTCGCGCCTCGACAGTACCTTGCTACAAAGCCTGACAGCACAAGCGGACGGTGCGTACAGCGCGGTGAAAGACGATGCCAGCGACTGGAAAACGCTGTACACCAACGGAATTGCGCAAGCCTTTCCTGCCACCTCCAGCGATGCGCAACAGTGGCGGGAGTTGTATGTGTGGGCGTTGTTGCTGGGAATAGTGTGCGTATGGTTGGCAGTGTGGAGGCGACATGTTGAAAACTAAGTTACTGTTCATGATGTTACTGCTGCCGATGTATTCACACGCTGATGAAGCCGACTTAACCGCTGGCATCGAAGCCTACCGTGCCGAACACTACGACACCGCCACCCAACACTTCACCGCCGCCGTGTTCGCCGCCACCAACGACACCGAACGCGCCCGCGCCCTGCACAACCTCGGCAACAGCTATTTCCAACAAGGCGATTACGCTGCCGCCGCGCAAGTCTTCCGCGATGCCCTAACCTATCGTCCAGAACACCCCGCCACCCAGCAAAACCTAGCCCTCGCCGCCGAAGTCCAAGCCGAACTCGAACGCCGCCGCGAAGCTGGGCAACGCGCCGCCGCCGACAACGCCAGCACTGGCGCACGCCGCGAACGCAACACCAATACTCTCGACTGGGATCAAGCCAGCACCCTGACGTTGGGCGAAGGCAAAGACGCACCCGTGAATGCCCCACCGCCCGATTTACCCCTGACATCGAGCAACTGATTAACAAAGGCATAGCTCGATTGGCAGAAACCGGCGCAAGCGATCCGCAAACATGGCGCAAAAGCCAACAATCGCTCGACGATGCCCGCATTGCCCTGCAACAGCTCGACGACGACCCTGCTGCTTTATGGAAACGTCTGTTTGAAGTCGAAGAAGGCTACCCCGCACCCCAAATCGAACCCAACGAATTACTGGGAGTTTTACCGTGGTAGCCGCCGATTTGCCGTGGACAATTCAACTCGAAGACGTGCAAGTTTGGCAGCGCGAACGCACCACATTGACCGTAGAAGTGCAGTCCACCGACCGTTTCGCCACGCTCGAAGCCAGCTTACCGCGCATCGAAGGTGTCGATGTGCAAGCCCTGCCTGCCACCAATGAAGCAAATCCCGATGGCAAACGTATACTGCGCCTGAGCTGGCAATTGTCCGCCCATACTCCCGGCAAGCAAACTATCAGACTTCCCACCATCCGCTACAACCTCAACGGACGGGATGCGGCGCAATGGCAACCGCCCGTGCAAACGCTGGACGTGCAAGCCCTGCCCCCGTATTTGCCGCCAACCATCCCCGTCGGTAATGTCGAGATTGAATCGCACATCGAACCCAGCGGTGTGTTGCAACCGGGGCATCTGGCGTATTGGCACATCCGTTTGCACAGCAACGAGGTGACAACCGCACAATTCCCACCGATTCTCAAACAAATGCGCAGCAGCGGAGTGGAATTATTCCCTGCGAAAGTTGACAAACCTGCCAGTGACGGCGGGCAATACCGACTCGAATACCACATCCCCTTCAAGCCGCAAAGCAGCGGACGGCTGGATTTGCCAACCTTGAAATGGCATTGGTTTGACCCTGAAACGGCACGTTTGGAACACAGGCAATACACGCCACCACGCCAGTGGGTATTGGGTTGGATTTGGCGTGGTGTAATGGGTGTGTTTAGTCTGCTGGCATTGTTGGCAAGCCTATGGTTTAGCGTAAAGCTGGCTGGAAAACACGGGCGGCAGTGGCGCAGTAAACGCCGTATTTTACGGGCATTACAAACACCAGATTCCCCATACATGGTACAAAAAGCGATGCGTGAGTGTGCTATTGCCCACAGTTGGGCAGAAAATCTCAGTGTGGCGCAATGGTTAACATGCTGGGAACAGCATTACGGTACAGCGGATAACTTACGCCTTCAGCTACAGGCCATGGAACGCGCAAGATTTTGTGCAAAATGACACTGATTACTGCAACTGCTGAATCAGCTTTTTCACCTCAGATTGTTCCGCAGGGCTATCCGCCAATAACGGTAGCAAGGTATTCCAGTGTTGCAAGGCGTTGGTCTTATCTCCCTTTTCCGCTGCCCCTAGCCCCGCCAACCATAACGCCGTCACGTTCTTGGGCGCTTTTGCCAAGGCTTTGAGTGCGAGGGTTTCAGCCTCACCAGTGACTTTGCCGTCATTACCCATCGCCAACGCGTCGGCAAACAGCAGCATGACATCCACATTATCCGGCTGCAATTCGTTGAGCTTGCGGTAGGCGTTTGCAGCATCCGTAAAGCGTTCCATGTTCATGTAGGAACGCCCCAGCATATTCCAGCCTTCCGGGTTATTGGGGTTGGCATCCAGTTTTTTGCGCAAACCTTCCACCATTTTGCCAATATCGGGGGCTTGCTGCTGACCAGCATCCATCGGCGGATGATCCGCTGGCAAGCCTTGTTCCTGTGCCACCACTTGCAGGGCTTCGGGCGTACCCAGCCAGCCATACAAACCGAAAGCCGCGACAGGTACAAACAAGCCGATGACCATCGCCGTCCATAGTGGTGACAGGTGTTGGCGGGCAGGCACGCGGCTCTCACCCGTTTGCACATCATCCAACAGGGTACGTTCCAGCTCCTGTTTAGCACTGTGGTATTCGGCAGCATCCAGCTCTCCGGCGACATTCATGCGTTCCAAATCAGCCAATTGTTCGCGGGCAATCTGGATATTCTGGGCATTGCGCTCCACCTCTGCTTGTACCTTGGATTGGCGTAACAACGGTATGAGCAAACCCGCCACTGTTAACACCACCAGCAGAAAAACAATCATCCAAAATGTCATGGTTTATCCTTTGCAAGCAGTTGTGCGGCACGTTGATGATCGGCATCTGACAAGGGTTCGCTGGTCTGACGTGTTTTCCCCCGCAGGAAAGCAAACAATACCCCCAGCCCCACCAAGAAAAACAGCAACGGCCCCAGCCACAACAGCAAGGTGCTTTGCTTGACGGGTGGTTTATACAGCACGAAATCGCCGTAGCGTGTCACCATAAAGTCGATAATCGCGTCACGCGAAGACCCCGCCATCACCAGTTCGTAAGTCTTGCCACGCAAATCCTGTGCCAACGCGGAATTGGAATCCGCCAGATTCTGGTTTTGGCAGACGAGGCAACGTAGTTCCGCAATCATCTCATTGTAGAGAGCCTCCTGTTGCGGTGTCTGGAAGGTATGTACTTCAATGCTTGCCATACTGCTGGATGCAAACAGCCATATTACTGCAAATAAAAACGCTCTCATTGCCCAGCCTCCTTACGCAATTCCGCCAGCAATGGCAGGATTTTTTCCGTCACAGCCTTCTGGTTCATCGGGCCGATGTGCTTGTAACGAATAATCCCCTGCTGGTCGATAATGAAGGTTTCCGGCGTGCCATACACCCCCCATTCCAGCCCGATTTTGCCTTGTGGGTCAGTGATAATCTGGGTAAACGGGTTGCCGAATTGAGCAATCCAGCGTTTGGCATCGGCAGACACATCTTTGTAATTCAAGCCCACTGCCTTGAGATTTTGCCCCTTTATCAGCTCGGTCAGTACGGCATGTTCACGCTGGCATTCCCCGCACCAAGATGCCCACACATTCAGCAACCAGACATCACCCTTGAGTGAAGTGCTGGCAAGCATACCTGCTGCTTCCAACTGATTCGCTTCAAATGCGGGGGCTTGCCTGCCAATGAAAGGGGATGGCACTTCACGTGGATCAAGTTTCAAACCGGCTGCCAGCAAAGCCACCAGCAACAAAAACCCACCTAATGGCACGAAATACTTAAGCATTGCCAGCCCTCCGCAACTTCAAGCGATAACGCCGGTCAGTCGCCGCCAACAGCCCACCGACTGCCATGAAAATCCCACCCAGCCAAATCCAGCGGATGAACGGCTTATGGTACAAACGCAAGCTCCACGCCCCACCTTCCAGCGGTTCGCCCAACGCCACAAACAAATCACGGAACAATCCGGCATCAATCCCCGCTTCGGTCATCGGCATGGTTTGCACCTTGTACACCCGCTTTTGCGGTTCCATGTGACTGACTGGCTGCCCGTCACGGGTAATGTCCACCGTACCCTGATACGCATCAAACGCCGTCTCGGAAACCTTCTTCACCCCTTGAAACTGGAATGCATACCCTGCCATTTGGTACTGCTGCCCAGCACTCAGGCGCACATCCTTTTCGCTGCTGTACAGGGATGTAAGGCTAATACCAATAATGGTGATCGCCATACCGGTATGCGCCAAAGCCGCGCCCCACACCGAAGCCGTGCGTTTCTGTCGCCATGCCGAGAAAACGGTCGTCGCCGCAATCCACATCGCCATCACTAAACCAACCGCTGCCATGACTTCCCAGTCATAACGCAACAGCAGGGAAAACAGCAAACCAACCCCCAGTGCCACAATCACCAGTAGAATCAAATCAGTCCCCAAACGGCTGATGCTGTCGCGTTTCCAGCGCAACAACACTCCCAGCCCCATCACCATTACCAACGGAATTCCCAGCGGTACAATCACGCTATTGAAATACGGCGGCCCCACCGAAATCTTGCCAATCCCCAATGCATCCATCACCAGCGGATACAGCGTACCCAGCAAAATAGTCGCAGCCATCACCACCAGAATCACGTTATTCAGCAGCAAACCCGTTTCCCGCGAAAATAACTGGAAGCTCACGTTGGAGGTAAACTGTTTCGCCCGGAACGCATACAAGGTCAGCGACAACCCCACCACCGTCACCAAAAACAGCAGGATAAACAACCCCCGTCCCGGATCGCTGGCAAACGCATGTACCGATGTCAGCACCCCAGAACGCACCAGAAACGTTCCCAGCAAACTCAGTGAAAACGCAAACACTGCCAGCAACACCGTCCACGCCTTGAACGCTCCGCGCTTTTCACTCACCGCCAGCGAATGGATCAAGGCAGTCCCCACCAACCAGGGCATCAACGACGCATTTTCCACCGGATCCCAGAACCACCAGCCACCCCAGCCAAGTTCGTAATACGCCCACCAGCTACCCAGCGCAATCCCCAGCGTCAGGAACATCCACGCAATATTCGTCCAGGGGCGTACCCAGCGCGTCCAGGCGGCATCCAACTTGCCGCCCAGCATTGCCGCCACCGCAAACGCAAACGCCACCGAAAAGCCCACATAACCCATGTACAACATCGGCGGATGAATCGCCAAACCGGGGTCTTGCAACAACGGATTCAAACTGCGCCCATCCGCAGGAGCAGGCAGCAAGCGTTCAAACGGGTTGGAAGTCACCAACAAAAACAGCAAAAAACCCACCGCTACAAAACCCATTACCCCCAGCACCCGCGCCAGCATCACTGCCGGAATGCTGCGACTAAACACCGACACCGACACCGCCCACAAACTCAGGATCAACGCCCACAACAGCAACGAACCTTCATGCGCCCCCCACACCCCAGAAACGCGGTACAGCAAGGGCATGGTGGTATGCGAATTACTCGCCACATACTTCACCGAAAAATCGTGGGTAATGAAGGCGTAAGTCAGGCAAGCATAGGCAATCACCATGAACAGCAATTGCAACCGCGTGGCAGGTTTTGCCAAGCCAATCCAACGCGGATTACCCAAGGCACTGCCCAGCAACGGCACAGCGGTTTGCACCACCGCCACCACCAGCGCCAAAATCAGGGCAAAATGGCCAATTTCAGGAATCATTTTGCCTCCGAGGCAGGTTTTTGTGGCAGTGAGGCCGCGACTTCCGGCGGCATGTAATTTTCATCGTGTTTCGCCAGCACTTCCGCCGCTTCGATCACGCCACTCGGTAACAGCCTGCCCCGCGCAATAATGCCTTGCCCTTCGCGGAACAGGTCGGGCAGGATGCCGGTGTATTTCACCGTCACGGTTTCGGTCATATCGGTAATGTCGAAATGCACATCCAGATTATTGGGGTCACGCTTCACCGTGCCTTTGACCACCAATCCACCGACGCGGAAATCATGGTTAGCAGGGGCATTGCCAGCTTTGACCTCTTTCGGCGCATAATAAAACATCATGTTCTGGTTGAAGGCTTGCAACACCAACGTTGCCGCCACCCCAACCCCGGCAACCAGCGCGAGGATCAGCAACAAGCGTTTTTTCCTGACAGGTGTCATTGTTTGGTTCTCCCTTCCAGTTCATGAAAATCCGCAGCCCTACGCAACACTTCCCGATGCTGCTGCAAGGGCAACACAATATTCAACAGCAACACCACCGCCGCAATGCCGAACGAAGTCCAGACATACAGGGCATAACCGCCCATGTGGAAAAACTCAGCCATCCTTTTCCTCCACTAATTGTTTCACCCACTGGCGGGGCAATTCACGCTCCAGCAACTCATTGCGGGTACGCAGCAACAGGCTAATCGCAAAAAATACCTTGAATGCACCCGCCATCAACAGCAATGGAATCAGCATGTCGATGTGGATGGACGGCTTGTCGAACTTGGTCACTGTCGCGCCCTGATGCAGGGTATTCCACCACTCCACCGAATAATGAATGATCGGAATATTGACGATGCCGACCAGCGCAAGAATGGCGACGGCACGCGAAGCCATGCGCTTGTCCTCAATCGCGCTGTACAAGCCAATGACACCGAGATACAGGAACAACAGGATCAGTTCCGCCGTCAAACGGGCATCCCACACCCACCACGCACCCCACATGGGTTTGCCCCACAGCGAGCCTGTCACCAGCGCAATGAAAGTAAAACCTGCCCCGATTGGCGCACAACTGACCATGACCATTTCCGCGAGCTTCATGCGCCAGATCAGCGCAATCGCACCGCTGACCGCCATCACCATGTAGACAAACATCGACATCCACGCCGCCGGAACATGCACATAGATAATGCGGAAGGAATCGCCCTGCTGGTAATCCGCCGGGGCTGTCACCAACCCGCCGTACAGACCTGTTACCAGCAATACCGCGAACAGTACCCACAGCCACGGTAGCAGCTTGCCGGAGATTTGATAGAACCAGACGGGGGAAGCCATGCGGTGAAACCAGCGGGTGAAAAAACCGGGGTTTTTCATGGCAACAGAATTAACGTGTGAAGCATTACTATTCATTGCGAAACACTCATTTTCAAAGCCGCAGCAATCGCCAACGGAGCTAGCGTCACCGCAAGCACCAGCATTGCCGCCAGCAGGTATAATTGCCCGTTGACCGGCAACCCGGATGCAGCGGTATCAATGGCGTTACTGCCAAAAATCAGCACAGGGACGTAGAGCGGTAACACCAACAGTGCCAACAACATGCCGCTGCGTTTCAGGCTAACCGTCAGCGCCACCCCAATTGCGCCGACGAAACTCAGTACTGGCGTACCCAACAACAGCGTCAGCAAGGCAACGCCAATCGTCGGCGCATCCAGCCCGAATGACACTGCCAGCAACGGTGTCAGCAGCAGCAAGGGGACGGCGCTAACCAGCCAGTGTGCTAGCACTTTCGCCGTGACCATGAGCGATAACGGCTGGGGGCTTAACACCAGTTGTTCCAACGTACCGTCTTCGTAGTCCGATCGAAACAGGTTATCGGCTGCCAGCAATGCTGCTAGTAACGCCGCCACCCACAAAATGCCGGGGGCAATGGTTTGCAACAACTTGGGGGAAGGGCCAATACCGAGCGGAAACAGCAGCGTCACCAGCGAAAAAAATAGCAGGGGGTTAAAGATTTCATTGCGATGCCGGAATGCTACGGTGACATCCCGCTTTAATACTGATAGGAAAGCCTTGGCTATGTGCATCAAGCCGCCAGCAGCAAACGCTGGATGTGCGAGCCTTGCAGCCCAACATGATGATGAGAGGTCATAATGGCACTTCCCCCTTGTGCTAAATGTTCCGCCAACAACGCTTCAAACAACTGGATACCCGCTTTATCCAAAGCCGCCTGCGGTTCATCCAGAATCCACAGGCAGGCGCTGGACAGCAGCAAGCGACACAGGGCAAGGCGACGTTTCATCCCCGCCGAAAAATGGCGCGGGAAACGATGCCCGTTACCCGCCAATCCCATCCGCTCCAAGGTAGAGATGCAAGATTTTGCGTCTCTACGAAGAAGAGAATCAGCACCTGCCATTACCTGCATCATCTGCAAATTCTCCAACGCCGTCAGATCATCCTTGATACCGTTGGAATGTCCCAACCACACAATCGGTTGCTGTTGTTCCCACAACACCTGCCCAGCATCCGGTTCGCGTAATCCCGCCAGTGTTTTCAGCAGAGTGGTTTTGCCGCTGCCATTGTGGCCTTCCACCAGCAACAACTGCCCAGCTTCCAGCGTAAATGCCAGTTCGCTGAACAGGGAGCGATAACCGCGTGTGCAATGAAGACCTACAACATCCAGCCGCATATGCTTCCCTTTGCTTACCCGAACATGTCGGAGGTAATGTTTTTCAACCAACTGTAGGCATACTCAGCCTCCAGCGCCCGATCGCGTTCGGATGCGCCCAACGGTGAAATTCCGCCGGAATCCGGTACGGGAACGATCTCTTTCCCTTCCAGCCGGTAGACGGCTGCCACCGAAATACCATGATTCGGTGCAATGACGCTGTAACAAGTGTTGACGTAAGAAGGTTCGGGGATTGGCGTTCCATTGACGGATGCCGCGATTGCGGCAGCGCACACCTTGCCATGCGAGTTGGCGGCATAGCCGGACTTGGGCATTTTGCCTGCAATACACGCATCGCCGATCACGTACACATCCTTGTGGATGGTGGATTCAAAGGTACGCTGATCCACCGGACACCAGCCGCTCTCATTGGTCAGCCCAGCAGCGAAGGCAATCGGCCCGGCTTTTTGCGGTGGAATGATATTGATGACGTCCGCACTGAAATCTTCCAGTTCGCCCGTTACGGTCATTGCATCCGGGTTGACTGCGCTGATTTTGCCACCCTGTTCACCGGAAACCCACTCGATCATGTCGCCGTAGTGCATTTGCCAGCCTTGGGTAAACAGGCTTTGCTTAGAAAAACCCGCCTTGTCGTCAAGGATAATAACTTTGGATTTGGGCTTGTGGTGTTTGAGGTAACTGGCAATTTGTGCGGCGCGTTCATACGGCCCCGGCGGGCAACGGAACGGGTCAGGTGGGGCGGTAATAATGACCTTGCCGCCATCCTTCATGCCTTCGATCTGCTTACGCAGCAGCGCGGTTTGTGCGCCTGCTTTCCAAGCATGGGGTATTTTGCTTTCCGCTAATTCGGCGCTGTGCCCTTGAATGCTGTCCCATTTGTAATCGACACCGGGGGAGACCACCAGTTTGTCATAGGCCAATTCCTGACCTCCAGCAGTGACTGACTTTTTCACTGGGTCAATGGCGGTCACTTCGGCAATGACGACTTTCACCCCGTGTGCTTCCAGCCCCTTGTAGTTGAAGGTCAGCGATTTGAGGTCACGTTCACCGGACAATACTTCGTTGCTGAGTGGGCAGGAAATGAATTCCGCATGTTTTTCAATCAGGGTCACTTCGATAGCCGGGTCAGCCATACGGATGTATTTGGCAGCAATTGTGCCGCCGTAACCGCCGCCAATGACAATGACCCGCGCTTTGGTGGCGGCAGGTGTTGCCGGAGCCGCTGCCGATGCTGTGCTTTCCGCTGTCGAGGCGAACAGCGGGAAACCGTAAGCCGATAGTAGGGTGAAACCACCAGCAGTCCTGATGAAATCACGGCGTGATAGCTTGTTCATGGCTTGGCCTCCTGCTGGCTGGCGTAATAATGGCTGAGGGCTTCCAGCTCTTCCTGCGACAATTTTTGCACGCGCTGGCGCATCTTGATGGGCTGGGTACTGGAACGCCCGATGGTGTGCAAGTCGGTCAGCAGGTTGAGTAGGTAAGGTCGCCATTGCCCAGCAATGCGTGGGGTATCCTTGCTACCGGACACCGTGCCACCTTGCTCATGACAGCTTTCGCAATGATCCATGTGCAATTTCTTGCCTTCTGCTGCCAGTTTCTTGTCGACCTCGACCTTGGCGTTGAACCACGGCTGGCCTGCAAAGAAATCAGCCATTGCCTTCATTTCATTATCGGAATAGCCCTTCGCCAACCGCCCCATGATGGTGGAGGGACGCGCACCAGACTGGAAATCTTTCATGGTCTTGTAGAAATAACGTTCGTCCAGACCCGCCAGTGACGGCATGGAATCACCCGCACTTTGCCCGTTGGTTCCGTGGCAACCCGCGCAGGTATTTGCCAACGCGAAAGACGATTTGATAGCACCCGAAGGTGCTGCCGCCGGTTTAGCAGGTGCAGATGCGGGCGCAGCCGCCGGGGCTTTGTCAGCAGCAGGCGGGGCTGAGGCTTTTTCTTCAGAACAGGCTGTTTGGGAAAACACTAACAGTGCCATTGCCACTATCAGTTTGCTTGGATATAGCTTCATGGTTTGACCTCCCCCTGCGTGGGTGGTGCGGGTGTAGCAGCAGGTGGCGTGGAATGCGGTGCGGTAGAGGGTGCGGAAGGCGGCGTGGCAGCAGCTTGCTCTTCGGCTGCCAGCTTTTTTTCCACCCAAGTAATCACTTCATCCAGTTCCTTTTTATCCGGTTGCAGCTTTTTGGCTTCGGCAAATGCTGCTTGTGTTGCGTTGTAACGCCCCAGATGCAGGTAAGAAATCCCCATGCCAATAAAGGCGCTGGCGTTTTTCTGGTCTTTGCCGATGGCTTGCTGAAATACGGAGATGCTTTCGCCGTATTTCTGGCTGGCCATAAGAGACCCGGCAAGCCGTGATAGTGCCAAGGAGGAGTTTGGGTCTTTCTCAACGGCTTGTCGGTAAAGGGTGGTGGCTTTTTCCCAATCACCACCGACGGAGGCTTTTTCCGCTTCCGCCATGAAATCCTGCTCTTGCGCCAGCACTGTTAGCGGTGTAGCGCAGAGCAAGAGGAGAGAGAACAGGGTACTGTATCGGTTCATCGGTAAACTCCTGAAAACGGGTACAACAAGATGTGTTTGGCTCGCTTAAAACCGCGTACTCCACCGGAGCGGAATACGCGGGGACAGGAGATTATTTGAGTGCGCCTTTGCCGTAGCGCTCTTCATAACCTTGGCGGACTTTTTCGATCTGCTCCTTGTTCAGGCCGTTGAAGTACCAGTCGTGGCCTTCGTGACCTTTGAAGTGTTTCGCCAGCAGTTCGTCGGCTTTCTTGGTGTTGCCGTCCTTGTGTTGCACGACTTCCTTCAACTCAGGAATGAACTCGAAGTAAGTGTTCTTGGCAACGTCATAGATACCGTGCCACCAAGCGTAATCCGGGCCACTCATGGATGCACCGTGACGAGCACGACGACCTTCGTGATGCCAGATTTCCCACCAGACCCATTCGATCTTTTCATCAAACGGTGCAGGGGTGATGTAACCTTCCTTCTTCAGGTCTTCCATCATCGCCGCGATGGGCTTGGCAAACTTTTCGTTGTACAGCTCAACCAGATCGTCAAACTGTTTGTAGTGACCTTCCACCATGTTTTCGGTATGGCAGGCGGAACACACGCTCTTCATCTTGTTGCGGCGGTCTTCCCACGTCAGCACTTCAATGACTTTGGATTCCTTGGCAGCTTCACCCACTTTAGGCACGGCTTCACCTTCGGGTACGTCAAATTCCTGCCCGTTTTCCAGCTTGACCAGATTGAGCTTTTTGGAAACGGCGGGGCGCAATGTCCAGGAAATGCGTTCACCCACGTTATGGGTTTTGCCTTCTTTACCGCCTGCACTCATGTGGCAGGTTGCACAGGTGGGGGCAGCAGAATAGTCGATACCAGCAACCCATTTATCCGAATCAAGGTTCATTTTGTCGACACTGGCGCGGTAAACAATCCCATGTTTGGATTCGTTGTAAATTTCGATTTGCGGATGGTCAGGGCCAACATGGCATTTGCCGCAAGTATCCGGGGTACGTGCTTGAGCCTTGGAGAACGTGTGACGGGCGTGGCAGGCGCTACAAGAGCCTTTGCTGCCATCCGGGTTGATGCGCCCGATACCAGTATTAGGCCAGCTACCGGGGGAAGGCTTGCCATCTGCACCGATTTCAACCACGCCGCCGTGGCATTGCTTACAACCGACCGTAACGGCTGCGGGACCACCGATTACTTCACCCATCAGGTTATCCAGTGAACCCAGAATGTCACCGGCTTTAGCATGGTGGGAACCGTCCATTTCCTCGAATTCAGCTTTATGGCAGGTGGAGCAATCTTTGGGGGTGACGATGACGGAAATACGCTCACCTTCATGCACAAAACCGTCTTTGTCTTCGGGTTTGGCCTGATGGCAATCCAGACAGTTAACGCCGGATTGACCGTGCTGGCTGTGATTCCATTCCTGCGTTAATCCCGGTGTTTCTGCCTGATGGCATTCAACACAGGCTTTACCTTTTGGATTGCCCCAGTCTTTGCCCATTTCACCCGTTGGGCGGGCAGCCTGAAGTGGATTAGTGAATAAAAGCAGGGCAAATAATACCCCTAACCAAGGCAGCGAAAAGGGATTCGAGATCCCCAAAAAAGACCGTGTATGCATTATTCAACTCCTCTCCAGCGTAACTGAAACTACTGACATAAAAAATTATTTTTATTCTTTTACCATACTGTTTAAAAGGAAATCCTTGATGCGACTCAAGAACAAATATATAAGAAAATCGTTATATGCCTCTTAAATTTTGACATTTATCAAAATCAGCCGTGATGGTGTTATTCGACTCCATCACGGCAAGCGTATTAATTAAAACCTAGACAACATCTGCTTCAGCGGAATCGGTTGCCGCTTTATTATCTTTCCAAGTGATCTTTAATTTATCACCAACCACCCCTTTATAGGTGAATCCCATAAACGGGTTTTTAGAAACGGATGCGCCCCAATAAGCCGTCACGAGGATTTTATCCCCCGATGTCACGACAACTTCCTGAATGTAATGCGCTGGAACCAATTCGCCCGTGGTTTTATCCTTGCGCAGACCGGTTTCCATTGGGTGGGTAATCAGTGCCTTGACTTCGACCTTATCGCCTTCTGCTTTGGCTTTCATCTTGATGCTGGACATGTGTGTATTCTCCTGTGCTTAGGCGCAACCGCCGGTAGTGACATTGACGGTTTTCTTGGCGGAATAGATCTTATCCCCGGCTTTCACCAAGACAATGACGTTGGAAGTCTTGCCGAACTTGAGTACCACCGATGAAGTGGGTTCTACGCCCTCCCCCAGAACAAACGTCGCAGCCAAGGGCAACGGATTGTTTTCCACAATAAAACTGATTTCGGATGTGCTGGGTAACTTGCTGACTGCCGTAACTCGAACCGATGCGCCATTAGCGGCGGTGTCCGGTGCTTCAATACTGATCTCAGCGGATTCTTCGGGTGTTGCCGCCATCGCTTTGAGGGCTTCATCCAGTGATTTTGCCTCGAAAGCTGCCGCACGGGTTTCATCCGCCAACAGTAAACGCGGGGTCAGCAATCCGGCACTAACAACCAGCCCCAGTGCGCTGGCAGCCAGACTGCCCCGCAAAAATGTTCTACGATTCATCATTTGCTTTATCTCCTCTTTACGGTTTTAAGAAATACACTGCTTGTGCAGTTGTTCAAGGTCGTAAACGTGGATGGCGGTACGTTCCACTCGGATCAACCCCATCTCCGACAGGTTATGGAGTTCGCGTGAAAAGGTTTCTGCTGACAAATTCAGGCTGGAAGCCAGCATCGCCTTACTGACAGGTAGTGAAACAACTCCTTGAGAGCGGCTTCTTCCTAACGGCTTGACGTTTTTCAACAGAAAATCATTGACGCGCTGGTGGGCATTACGTAAACAACACACGTACATACCTCCCAGTAATTGATCAATACGTTTACAGGCCAATTCGAGAAATACGATTCCCATTTCCGGCCATTGTTGAATGCCCGCTAAAATCGCACTTTTGTTAATGCATAGTAGTTCTGCTGTAATTGATCACATCCCCACCCCTTGCGGTAAAGCGGGCAGGGCAAAGCCAGCGCGGGCAGCGGTAATAACACTGGCAAGATAAGCCAAGGCAGACTGTCCACGTTTGCGGCAAGTACCGATGATGCTGGCCAGCATGGCAAACGCACGGCTCCCCGTAGCACTCTTTGTGCCATGGTTGGTTTTGCGCAGGATCACCCAATGGCGCAACGCCCGCTCAGCCTCATTATTGGTCAAGGGAAGCCACGGGTGGTCAAGGATTCGGAAAATGGCATCCCAATCATTGATGAACTCTTTCGCCAGTGCCGCCGTCTTGTCATGGGCAGATACGGCATGGATCAAGCATAATGCCCTGAATTCCAGGAGTTTTGCCTGATGGCGTTGACGGATCACGTCGGTTTGCGTCCCCACCGTGCCGCCTGCTGCCCGCCAAGCGTAAATGTCGTCCTGTAATACCCTCAGCCAAGCGAGGGTGAAGTTGCCAAACGTCCGCCCGTCTTTGTCCAGTGATTCTGCCAGCCCACGGGCTTTGCGGATCAGGTGCGCCCAGCAACGCAAGCGTTTGGGGTGGTGGCGGTAAGCGGCATAGCCATCACTCATCAGCCAGCCCCCAAAGTGGGGGCTAATCACGTTGTCGAGCATTTCAATGGTGCGCTGCCCTACGTAGAAACAAACGCTGAGGGTGGTGACGAATGTCCATAGCCACAGGGCTTCGCCACGCTCTTTCCAAGAGGTTTCATCAATATACAGCACCCCGCCGTCAGCGGTGGCTTCTGCCAACAGCCCTTCCACCAAGGCATCTTCCAATGGAGAAGCACTCGCGGCTGCTTCCTCAAAACATTGCTGCAACACCCCGACACTTAGGGGAATGCCCAACACCTCCCGCAACAGTTCTTGTGTGCCACGCAGTGACAAGCGTGAGCGCAGCCGTAGGTGGACAATAAGTGCCGCCAGATTGCCCCCAATCAGCCGCCACTCGCCCACATCAACCTCCGGGTATAACGGGTCGGGAGCTTGGCGATGCGGGATATGGCGGCTCACATGACCGCAGGTGCATACGCTATCGTGAAGGTGGTGGCGGGTGGTGATGACGGTCAGTCCGGGGTTCCCATCCGTGCCAAACTGGATGTCCACACTGTCATAGGCGGTATAAATACGGGAGACAGCCGCATCCAGGGACCTGCCACAGGCTTCACATCGGCTGGGGTAATGGTGTTCGTCTGCATTGATGGGCGGATGCCATACCCGACCATAACCCGGTGCGCCGGGTTGTTTACCCGCTTTGCGTTTGGCTGGTTGGGCTGGCTTTGTGCCCGCCACAGCTTCTGGTTCCGGGGTTGGCTTTCCTCTGGCTGCACCCACCCCTTCTGTTTCGGGCAAAGCCACCGTTTTGGGTGACGTTTCCCACGGGAAACCGCTGCTGGGTGGTTTGGAGGAGTTGTTGGAGTTTTGGTTGATCTGTTCCCGCGCTTCTTTCAGGTCATGCAACAACTTGGTCGACAGGTGCAGCAGTTCCTCCGGCGTGAGCTTGGCAAGGTACTGGCTGTTAAGCTGTTTGAGGCTGTGGTCTTTCAGTTGTTGGGTCATCGGGGGAGTGTCGCAAATTTAGTGCGTTTGGGTAAGGGGGGACTGTTCAGTTACGTTCTGCTGGTGTCAGGGCTTGAGCATATAAAGGCGATTTATGGCTTTTAAAAATACCGGATTCACCAAATATTTCACCGGGCAAAACAAGATCAATGGTGCGTTCATTCCCATTGGAAGCAAGAATACCGAGACGAACACGCCCGACATTTAAACAAAACACACCAGCGCATTGATTGCCATTTTCAAACAATCGTTCTAAACGGGACACTTTAATCTTTTGGGAATGATTTAATAGATACTCTCTTTGTAACGGCGGTAAGTTTTTAAAACACTGGAATGCCGATAACGCATCATTCAGCACATATTCCTCTCCTACCTCTTTCAACAGCTTTACCCACCCGTCATCGACATAAACCGCAACACCTGTGTTTGCGTCTGGTTGAAGTTATGCGCCAGCGGCTTCAGCCACAACGCCTTGCGAATAGTCGCCTGCAACGCCACATCACTAATCCCCGCCCGCAATAACGGACGCAATGCCACGCTATGTTCCTGCCCCAAACACAAGTACAACGTGCCATCCACGCCCAGCCTTACGCGATTACAGGTCGCACAAAAGTGCTGCGAAATCGGCGTAATAAACCCAATCTTCAACCCCGTATCACCGATGGTGTAATACTGTGCCGGGCCACCGCCCTCCATGATCGACGGCAACAAATTGTAGTGTTCCGCCAACCGTGCCTTAACCGTTTGCAGGCTCAAGTAATACGAATCGCGGGCATTGCGCCCCGTTTCACCCATCGGCATGGTTTCGATAAAACGTAGGGTGAAACGGTGTTCCAGACAGAATTCCACCATATCCAGCACTTCGTCGTCGTTGATGCCCTGCATCACCACCATATTGATTTTGATAGGGGCAAACCCAGTGGCTTTGGCTGCCATCAAGCCTGCCATGACTTTATCCAACTTGCCTTTGGTAATGCGTTGAAAGCGTTTGGGTTGCAGGCTATCGAGACTGACATTGAGACGGGAAACACCTGCCTGCTTGAGCACCCGTGCGTCATGCACTAGTCGGTTAGCATTGGTGCTTAAGGATAAATCGGTAATACCGGGTAATGCTGCCAGCCGCGTCGCCAGTTCAGGCAAGCCCTTGCGCACCAACGGTTCACCACCTGTCAAGCGCAACCGACTCACGCCCAAGGCGGCAAACGCTGCCGTGACCCGCTCGATTTCCTCGAAGCTCAGCCAATGCTCCGGCACGGTATAATCGTTGAAGTGTTCCGGCATACAGTAAAAACACCGCAAGTCACAGCGATCCGTCACCGATACCCGCAAATAGCTAATTTCACGCCCAAACGGGTCAACTAATCCATTACCCATACACACCACCCACCCTTACTGCACTAACGGCGAACCGGCGGCATTGAAGGCAATCCCCTCAACGCCAATCTCTGCACCCAACACCTGCAAGTATTGGCTCAATGCCCGCCGCGTCACCTGCTCATGCAAATACTGGCGGATGCGCGTTGCCACATGCTCATATTCCAACGGCTCGCCTTCCACACGCTGATCCACCCGCACCAGATGAAAACCAAAGCGCGTTTCCACTGGCTGCGCGGCAAGTCCCACGGGTAATCGCCACACTTGCCGCTCAAACTCTGCCACGGTTTGTCCTTTCGACAATTGCCCCAGACTGCCGCCCTGCCCCGATGATGGGCAAACCGAATACTGCTGCGCCAGTGCCACAAAACTATCGGGTTCAACTTGCAATTGCCGTAACAACTGGGCTGCCAGAATGCGCTGCTGATCACGCTGCTGCACATCCTCCGGCGCAGCTAGCAACAAAATGTGGCTTACCGCCAGCAATACCGGGGTATGGAAACGCCCCCGATTGCTGTGGAAGTAATGCTGGCACTGCTCTTCCGTCGGCTCAGGCACTTGCAGTTCCTGCTCCAACAATAAGGCGGTACGCTCTTCTTCCGTTGCCGCCTCAATGCCCAGCTCATTGGCACGTTGCTCCAGCAAGGTTTTCACCACCAAGCTGGTAGCAGCGGCTTGCCAAGCATCGTCCATCTGTTCGGCGGGGTGATATTGCAACTCGCGGGCAATCGCTTCAGCGGTGATGGTGTCATTGCCGACTTGGATGCTATTCATGGCTTAACCCCGCGCCCGCACGATTTGATACTGACGATTCACGTATTGCACCGGCACGCTCCAGATGTGCACCAAGCGCGTAAACGGGAACAGCAAAAACACAGTCAAGCCCAGCAAAATATGCAGCTTAAAGATAAAACCCACATCCGCCAGATGCGCCGCCGCACCGCCCTTGAAGAACACAATGGATTGCGCCCATTCCGCCAATTTCAGCATATTGCTGCCATCCAAATGCCCCAAGGTCGGAATGATGGTCAGCAAACCCAGCGTCACTTGCACCAGCAAAATACCAATCACCACCAAGTCCATTGTTGAACCCGTAGCGCGTACCCGTGCATCATTCTTGCGGCGCATGAACAGCAAAAACGCGCCATACCAGCAAGCCGCTCCTGCAATGCCACCGACCAGAATCGCCATCACCTGCTTCGTGCCGGGTGACATAAACGGTTCATACAACCAATGCGGCATCAGCAAACCCACCAAATGCCCGAAAAAGATCACCAGAATGCCCACATGGAACAAATTACTCGCCACCTGCATCCCAGATTTACTGAGCATCTGGCTAGAACCTGCCCGCCACGTATATTGCGCTTGGTCGTAACGCAGCCAGCTACCAATCAGAAACACCGCCCCCGCTACGTAGGGGTACAGCCCAAAGAAAAGTGAATCAAAGTAAGACATATCAGTTCTCCCGAAAATGCAGCGTGTGGGTTTGGTTGGTGGATTGGGTGGGGCGGCACGACGCGCCTTTGTCTTCCACAAAGGCGACCATTTCCTCTTCCCAGACCTTATCCATCGCAGCGGCGGTGTCATCGCGGGGTTCGGTTGCCACTTTACCGCGCAATTCCCCCATGTTCGGCTGGATGCCAATCATCGCCAGCAACGCATCAAACAACAGGTGGTAATTGCTGCCGCGCTCCTGCAAGCGTGCCGATAACAGCGCGAGAATCGGGTGAACATCACCCAGCCCTTGCGCCGCTTCTGCTTCGCTGCGGGTGGCGAGGTATTCCAGATACAGCGGGATGTAATCCGGCAATTCCTTGACGCTCAGTTCCAACCCCGCATCGCGGTATTGCTGAAGTAAATCCACCATTGCCTGCCCACGATCCCGCGATTCGCCGTGAACGTGTTCAAACAGCAGCAAAGACAGCGAACGCCCGCGATCAAACAGCGCCACGTAATCTTCCTGTGCATCCAACAACTCGCCCGTACCCAATTGCTGGATGAAAGCGGTCAGGGAATCGCGCAAGCTCACCGGCAAACGGGTTTCTTCGCGCACCACGTCAATCAAGGCACTGCGGGATTCGATCAGTTCCGCCGTGGGGTAATCCATTAAGCGTGCCAGTACGGCAAAGATCTTAATCATGGCTTGACCTCCTGCTTCACGAAGTCGATTTTCTGCACCATCGTCACGGTTTGCTTGCGCCCGCCGAACAGGTTGACCTCGTTATTCCCCGTGCTAGTGCCGCAACCGTCGCCGAAGCTGAAACCGCAACCGCCCCGTTCCGGGAAAGCATCGCGTGCCAGTTCGCGGTGACTGGTGGGAATCACGTAACGGTCTTCGTAATTGGCAATCGCCAGATAACGGTACATTTCCTTGGCTTGCGCTTCCGACAAACCGACTTGTTCCAGCGCACGGGTATCGTGGATGCCTTCCACGGTTTCCGCCCGCTTGTATTGGCGCATTGCCATCAGGCGTTTGAGTGCCAATTTCACCGGCTCTTCATCGCCCGCCGTGAGCAAGTTAGCGAGGTAACGCACCGGAATCCGCAAGCTGTCCACGTCCGGCAATACGCCGTCGTAACCGATCTTGCCCGCATCCGCCGCCGATTGGATTGGGGACAGTGGCGGCACATACCACACCATCGGCAAAGTACGGTATTCAGGGTGTAACGGCAGTGCCAGCTTCCAATCCATCGCCAGCTTCCACACGGGAGACTCTTGCGCGGCTTTCAGCACATTGTCGGGAATGCCATCTTTCTTCGCCTGTTCAATCACTTTCGGGTCGAATGGGTCGAGAAATACTTCCAACTGCTTTTTGTACAAATCCTTCTCGTTCGGAGTGCTGGCGGCGGACTCAATCTGATCCGCGTCATACAACAACACGCCAAGGTAACGGATACGCCCCACACAGGTTTCGGAACACACCGTCGGCATCCCCGCTTCAATGCGTGGGTAGCAGAAAATGCACTTCTCGGATTTACCAGACTTCCAGTTGTAGTAAATCTTTTTGTAAGGGCAGCCACTCACGCACATGCGCCAGCCCCGGCATTTGTCTTGGTCGATCAACACAATGCCGTCTTCGTCACGCTTGTAAATTGCACCGCTGGGGCAAGACGCGACACACGCCGGATTCAAGCAGTGTTCGCACAAACGCGGCAGGGTAAACATAAAGGTGTTTTCAAATTCACCGTAAATGTCCGCCTGAATCTGGTCGAAGTTTTTATCCTTGCGGCGCTTGGAAAATTCTGTGCCGAGGATTTCTTCCCAGTTTGGCCCCCATTCGATCTTGTCCATACGCTGCCCGGAAATCAGCGAGCGCGGACGTGCTACCGGCTGATGCTTGCTATCGGGTGCGTTGTGCAAGTGTTGGTAATCGAAATCGAACGGCTCGTAATAGTCGTCAATCGCCGGTAAATCGGGGTTTGCAAAGATATTCGCCAGCAGGCGGAATTTACCGCCGATGCGCGGCTCAATCTTGCCATCGGCACGGCGTAACCAGCCGCCTTTCCACTTGTCCTGATTCTCCCACTCTTTGGGATAACCGATACCGGGCTTGGTTTCGACGTTATTGAACCATGCGTACTCCATGCCTTCGCGTGAAGTCCAGACGTTTTTGCAAGTAATCGAGCAGGTATGGCAGCCGATGCACTTGTCTAAATTCAGCACCATGCCGACTTGGGAACGGATTTTCATTTTACTGCCTCCTGAATCGTGTCATTACCTTCGCCGTCCAGCCAATCGACATTGGTCATCTTGCGCACAATGACGAATTCATCGCGGTTAGAACCGACCGTGCCGTAGTAGTTGAAGCCGTAAGCCTGTTGCGCGTAACCGCCGATCATATGGGTGGGTTTCGGGCAAACGCGGGTGACGGAGTTGTGAATGCCGCCGCGTTCGCCCGTAATGGCAGAACCGGGTACGTTCACAATGCGCTCTTGCGCGTGGTACATCATCACCATCCCCGGCATGACGCGCTGGCTGACCACTGCCCGCGCCGCAATCGCACCGTTGGCGTTGAACAGGTCGATCCAGTCGTTATCGACAATGCCCAGTTTTTTGGCATCGTCTTCACTCATCCACACAATCGGCCCGCCGCGTGACAGCGTGAGCATCAGCAAGTTGTCGGTGTAGGTGGAATGGATGCCCCATTTTTGATGCGGGGTAATCCAGTTCAACGCCAGTTCGGGGTTGCCGTTGGACTTTTGGTTGAGCATCGGCTTGATGGTTTTGGTGTTGATCGGCGGGCGATACACCAACATGCTTTCGCCAAAATCACGCATCCAGTCATGGTCGAGGTAGAACTGTTGCCGACCTGTCAAAGTACGCCACGGAATCAACTCGTGGACGTTGGTATAACCGGCGTTGTATGACACATGTTCATCTTCCAAGCCCGACCAAGTAGGGCTGGAAATGATCTTGCGCGGTTGCGCCACGATGTCACGGAAGCGGATTTTCTCGTCTTCCTTGTTCAAGGCGAGGTGGGTGTGGTCAATGCCAGTAATTTTCGACAGTGCCGCCCACGCTTTCACCGCCACTTGCCCGTTGGTTTCGGGGGCAAGTGAAAGGATCATTTCCGCCGCATCAATCGCGCTGTTCAGGCACGGACGGCCTTCGTTCGTGCCGCTGGTGTGCTGGTGATTGAGCTTGCCGAGGAAAGCGATTTCGGTTTCGGTATTCCAGCCGATACCTTTGCCGCCGTTACCGAGTTTTTCCATCAAGGGGCCAATGGAGGTAAAGCGGGCGTAGGTTTCAGGGTAATTGCGTTCGACCGCAATCAACGCGGGCGCGGTTTTGCCCGGAATCAGGTCGCATTGGCCTTTTTTCCAGTCTTTCACACCGAAGGCTTGACCCAATTCGGCGGGCGCATCGTGCAACAGTGGCAGTGTCACCAAATCGGTTTCCACGCCCAAATGCCCGACACATACCCGTGAAAATTCCTTGGCAATGCCTTTGTAGATTTCCCAGTCGCTGCGTGCTTCCCATGACGGATCGACGGCGGCGGTCAGCGGGTGAATGAACGGGTGCATATCGGAGGTGTTCAGGTCATCCTTTTCGTACCAGGTCGCGGTCGGCAGCACGATGTCGGAATACAAGCAGGTGGTAGACATGCGGAAGTCGAGCGTTACCAGCAAATCGAGTTTGCCTTCGGGCGCATCTGTATGCCACTTCACTTCTTGCGGTTTCACCCCGCCCATTTCGCCAAGGTCTTTGCCTTGCACGCCGTGCTTTGTGCCCAGCAAATACTTGAGCAAGTATTCATGCCCTTTGCCCGAAGAACCCAGCAAATTGGAACGCCACACGAACAGGTTACGCGGGAAGTTTTGCGCGTTGTCGGGGTCTTCCGCTGCAAACGCGATCTTGCCGGATTTGAGGCTGGCAACGGTGTAATCCGCCGGACTCATGCCCGCATCTTTCGCGGCTTGGGCAATGCGCAACGGATTAGTATTCAACTGCGGCGCAGATGGCAACCAACCCATGCGTTCTGCCCGCACGTTGTAGTCAATCAAGTTGCCGGATTGACGTTCTTTGTTCGCCAACGGGGAAAGGATTTCCTTGATTTCGAGCTTTTCGTAACGCCATTGGCTGGAATGGTTGTAGAAGAACGACGTGCCATTCATTTGCCGTGGCGGACGTGACCAGTCCAGCCCAAACGCCAGCGGCAACCAGCCGGTCTGCGGACGTAGCTTTTCCTGCCCAACGTAATGCGCCCAGCCACCGCCGGATTGCCCCACACAGCCGCACATGGCGAGCATATTGATCAGACCACGGTAGTTCATGTCCATGTGATACCAGTGGTTCATGCCCGCGCCGACGATAATCATCGACTTACCCTTGGTCTTGTCGGCGGTATCGGCAAATTCACGCGCAATGCGGATCACTTTGTCACGCGGCACACCGGTAATCGCTTCCTGCCATGCCGGAGTGTACGGCGCATTGGCATCATCGAAATCTTTGGCACTGTCATCATCACCCAAGCCACGGCTAATACCGTAGTTGACCATGTTCAGGTCGTACACCGACACCAGCAAACCTTCGCTACCATCCGCCAAAGTGACTTTACGGGCAGGCAATTTATACTTGAGGATGTCTTTGAGCGTATTGCCTTGGAAATAATCGCTGGGCACACCGCCAAAATAAGGCAGCGCAACATCCACCACGGTGTCGTGCCGCGCTACCAAGGACAATGAAAGGTTAACGTCGTCGTGGGTCTTCCCGTCTTTTTGTTGCAGATTCCACTGACCACTACCATCCCAACGGTAGCCGATAGAACCGTTCGGGGAAATGATTTCACCCGTCGCATCATCAATCGCGACAGTTTTCCAATCCGGGTTTTGCTCTTCGCCCAAACCAGACACGAAGTCACTAGCACGCGCAAAGCGTCCCGCCTGATAGCTGCCATCGTCCCGCGACTCCAGCAATACCAGATTCGGCCAGTCGGTGTAACGGCGCACGTAATCGGTGAAATACTCGCTAGGCTTATCAACGTGGAATTCTTTCAGAATGACGTGTCCAAACGCCATTGCCAACGCCGCATCCGTCCCCTGTTTCGGGTTCAGCCATTGGTCGGCATGTTTGGCAACTTCCGCGTAATCCGGCGTAATCGCCACCGTTTTCGTGCCTTTGTAACGCACTTCAGTGAAGAAATGCGCGTCAGGGGTACGGGTTTGCGGAACGTTAGAACCCCACGCAATGATATAGCTGCTGTTGTACCAATCGGCAGATTCCGGCACGTCGGTTTGCTCGCCCCACACCATCGGTGACGCAGGCGGCAAATCGCAATACCAATCATAGAAGCTTAAACACACGCCACCAATCAACGACAGGTAACGGCTTCCGGCCGCATACGACACCATCGACATCGCCGGAATCGGTGAGAAACCAATCACGCGGTCTGGGCCATATTGCTTGGCGGTATACACATTCGCCGCTGCAATCAGCTCGTTAGCTTCATCCCACGAAGAACGCACAAAACCACCCAAACCGCGCCGGGTTTTGTAGGATTGCGCCGTGGTTGGATTTTCAACGATGGATGCCCACGCCGTGACCGGATCAGGGTTTTTCGCTTTGGCAGAACGCCACAATTCCATTAACTGGCGGCGCATCAAGGGGTATTTGAGGCGATTCGCGCTGTACATATACCACGAATAACTTGCGCCACGCGGACAGCCACGCGGCTCATGATTCGGCAAATCCGGGCGGGTACGCGGGTAGTCAGTTTGCTGCGTTTCCCACGTCACCAAGCCGTTTTTCACGTAGATTTTCCAGCTACACGAACCCGTGCAGTTTACGCCGTGGGTGGAACGTACCACCTTGTCGTGCTGCCAGCGTTTGCGGTAGCCGTCTTCCCAGTCGCGGCTTTCCTCGGTCATCGCGCCATGCCCGTTGGAAAATGGCGTTTGGGTACGTTTGAAAAAATTCAGTCGGTCAATAAAGTGGCTCATGGCAATCAATGCTCCCCTTTGGTTCTACGGATACCCGCCAAGCGATTGCCCTGCTTCTGCGGGCCGCCTTTGGGGAAAATTTCATGCAGGTAATGGTTGGTAGCGAACTCTTCACCCCACGCTTGCTTGAAGTGCTTGAGCATGTCACGCACCGGCGCTTGCACGCCGTGTTCCTGATGGTAGTTGCGCAGGAACTCGATAATTTCCCAATGCTCGTCGGTCAGCACCAAGCCTTCACGTTCGGCGAGGGCTTCCACGAAACCTTCGCTCCAGTCATCCATGTTTTGGATGTAGCCTTCCTGATCGGTGAGGATCGTTTTGCCATCCACTTCCAACGCCAAGGTATAAATCGCGTAAGGGTTGGTTTGTAGATTGTCGTCATACTGTTGAATTGCCATGTTTATCTCCTGTCTTACGGATTCTTAATATCGCTGCCACTACGCAGATAAAACCACCAGTTCAAAATCAGGCACAGCGCGTAGAAAATCGCAAAGCCATACATCGCGTTTTCCGGCGTACCCGCTTTCACTTGCGCCCCAATCACCACAGGTGCAATGAACGAACCGTAAGCCGCTACTGCTGAAGTCCAACCCAATACAGGGCCTGCTTGCAAACGGTCAAAAATCACCCCAACCGTGCGGAAGGTCGAGCCATTGCCCAAACCGGTGGCAGCAAACAGCAACACGAATGTCCACAAGAACGGCTGGAAGTAAATTTCCGGGGTAGCCGATTGATAAGCCTGCATCATGATGTAACCGGCATACGCAGACGCGCCCACCATCACCACCGAAATCACTTGCGTAACGATAGAGCCGCCCACTTTGTCAGAAATCCAGCCGCCGACCGGACGAATCAACGCACCCACAAACGGGCCAATCCATGCGTAAGTAAACACCGAAATAGCGTTAGGGTTTTTGGCATGTACCCACGCTTGCGTGGCTGCATCAAACACATGGGTATTGCCGAAAATGACCTTGATCGCCAGTGGCAATGCCATTGAAAAACCGATGAAAGAGCCGAAGGTCAGTACATACAACACGGTCATTGACCAAGTATGCTTGTTGCTGAAAATCGCAAATTGCTTGTTGATACCCACCTTCATTTCACCAAAGGCAGTCACTTTCATAATCCCCAGCGTTGCCACAATAATCAGCGGCAGCGCCACCCACATATTCAGCAAACCCAAACCCGTGGGCGCAGGCAGGTACAAATACAAGCCAACTGCCGTGGTCAAAAACGCCAAGCCATACAGCCACAAAATTTTCACGAACGCCGCAAGCGTGCCGCCAATCGCCGGAGAAATCGGCAACAGGTTATTCATGCCAAAGAAGCCGAAGAACGCCAGCGGAATCAGGAATACCAGCCACACAAAGCCCGCGTTTTGCACCCACGTTTCTGTGCCTGCCAAAATTTTGCCAAGAATCCAGCCGGAATCTTTCATCAAGGGCATGGAATCGCCACCCAATGCGCCAAACACGCCCATCGTCATCACCAGCGGAATCAGGATTTGCATGGTGGTCACACCAAAGTTACCCAAACCCGCGTTCAAACCCAGTGCCGTACCTTGCAAACGCTTGGGGAAAAACGTGCTGATATTCGACATGGAACACGCAAAGTTACCGCCACCAATCCCGGACAAAAATGCCAGAATCTGGAAAGTCAGCAGCGGGGTTTCCTTGTTTTGCAGCGCAAACCCCGTGCCGATAGCCGGAATCATCAGCAGCGCGGTGGTCAGGAAAATGGTATTGCGCCCACCCGCCAAGCGGATAAAGAAAGAAGCCGGAATCCGCAGGGTCGCGCCTGCCAAACCGGCAATTGCCGTCAAGGTAAACAACTCTTCGTCTTTAAATGGAAAGCCCAGATTGGACATCTGTACGGTGATAATTCCCCACATCAGCCAGATAGCGAAACCCATCAGCAGGCTGGGGATCGAAATCCACAAATTACGGTTGGCAATCTTCTTGCCGGTGCTTTCCCAGAACGTGGTGTCTTCCACGTCCCAATTTTTAATATCAGTCATCAGGTATTCCTCGCATTAAACAGTTGTGGTGAGGGACTTTGCGTGTAAATCGGCATGAACCGGGCGCACTTCGGTGAAATACATCCACATCAGCGACACCCACACCACCCCGAACATCAGCATGAAGGCGGAAGAACGAATGCCAGTGAGATCCACCAATGCGCCAAACATAATCGGCATCAGGAAACCACCCAAACCGCCCGCCAAGCCCACCACACCGGATACCACGCCAATGTTGTCGGGGTAATCGTCCGAAATGTACTTGAAAACCGAGGCTTTACCGACAGCGAAGACTACGCCGAGGGTAAACAGGATGATGGTGAAGACGGTCGGGGTCAGCCCGAAGTGAAAGGTTTTTGCGCCATTCAAGGTTTGAATCGTAATGTCACTTTGCGGGTAAGACAGGAAGAACAAGCACACCAGTGAAACCCACAATACCCACCAAGTCAGGGTGTGTGCGCCGAGTCTGTCGGAGAAGTAGCCACCAACTGCCCGCAACAAGCCGCCGGGAATACTGAACGCGGCGGCTAAAAACGCGGCGGTTTTCAGGTCGAAACCGTATTCGCTGACATAATATTTGGTCATCCACAACGCCAGTGCGACGTAGCCGCCGAACACGATGGAATAATATTGGCTGTAACGCCACACCTTGGGGTCTTTGAATACCGCAAGCTGTTCGCGCACAGTGACCGCTTTACCGACCTTGTGGCTCGGTTCGCTGAAGGTGAAAAACCAGAACACAATCGCAGTGACCAGCATCAACACGGCGTAGACTTTTGGCACCATCGTCCAGCCATAGCCGACCACGATAATGGGCGCGAGCAACTTGGTGACTGCCGCGCCAGTATTGCCTGCGCCGAAAATCCCCATCGCCAAACCTTGACGTTCCTTCGGGAACCAGCGGGCGCAATAAGCAATACCAACGGTGAATGAACCACCCGCTACGCCGACAAACAAGCCGGTTACGAGGAAATGCCAGAATTGGGTTGCCTGCGAAATCATCCAAATCGGCAATACGGTGGATAACATCAGGATGGTGAACACGATGCGCCCACCGAATTTATCCGTCCACATCCCTAGCGGTACGCGGATCAATGAGCCGGTCAGTACCGGTGTTGCGATCAAAATCCCGAACTGGGTTTCGTTCAAACCCAAGGTTGCTTTGATAGGAATCCCGATGACGGCAAACATCATCCAGATCATGAAGCACACCGTGAAGGCCAGCGTACTCATGATGACGACCGACCATGCCTTGTATTGCTGCGTTGCCATAATTCACCTCGTAACAAAACCGTAAGTGGTTTCAAGGTGATTCTAGGCCGATGAATTCCTGATTCTAGTGGGGGTAATGGCGGGTAAAGGATGGTAAATACCACTTTAGTGGTACATGAGAAATTACCTAAGCAACTGTTTTAATTTGAATTTTTATTAAGGCATTGATTGGATTTTGGTGATGGCAGCATAGAGGTGGTACACCCTTTAACCCACGGAACTGCCCCTTACGTTGATACTAGTGTGGTTACTTTACAGGACAATGCTTAACCCATGCGGCATGTAGATCAGCCCAACCTGTCGAATGCGCCCCTAATTTTGCTGCTTGCCGAGGATGAACAAGCGGAAGAAGTTGCAACTGTTTGCCAGCCACCGAAAAAGGATACAAACGACCATAGTGTTTTTCTGTGTTTCCATAAGCAGATAATTTAGACGCTGTTCCATAATGTTGCGTAAACCATTTTAACGGCTGATCTCCCAACGTGATAACAATGTCAGCATTGGAACGAATCAGCTCTTGCTCAATCTCCAATCGTCTGCCGCAACTAACCAACGTATCAGGCAAACGAGACCAAGTGTATTCAGGAAGCTTTAGCGAATCAATGAGGGGATCGTATTCCCGCTTTAAGGCGACCTCCTGATTTTCGTTCATGCAACTATACGGAATCAGATCACATAGCCACACATCATTCCGAGACATACCCAACGGTGCAATAAAACAATCATCAAGAGCTTTGCCAGATGGCCCATTCAAATGTTTGCTTGCAGGAAGCAAGCGTCCTGCACCCAGCGGAAGCTGAATAGTTGAAATAATCTCCTGCGCTGATGCCGTACTGCCTCTCCAAAATATTTCTGGCTCAGAAGCCACGGCTAATGCACCTATTTTCTGACGACCATCTTGCCCTATCCAACGAGCATGTACCGCACTTGCATATACACCTAAAATAAACACGCGCTTAGGTGTTTGATCTTTTTGTACCAATGAAAGAATTGGCTTTCCGAATGGGAACGTACCAACATTTAGCCCCATAAAATTACTCCCAACTTCAAATATCTTGTTGCTCGGCAATTGCCAGCAAACGCACCAAGCCGATAAACGTCTAAATCTCCTCAACTACCCCCAAAGTAGTACACCCTTTTTTCCACCCGACCCACCCCCAAATGTATTACCCTAGAATCAGTGCGCAGCATCCAATAACAACACTAGGAAACCACCGCGTGAACCGCCTACTGTGGAACAAACTCCAAAACTCCCTGCTGCTACGGCTAGGCGGCATGATCGCTGCCATCACCGTTCTCGCCGTCGTCGGCATGTCCACCTCGTGGATGGTCGCGGAAACCACCCAAGGCAACGGCGAAGCCATCAACGTCGCCGGAAGCTTGCGGATGCAAAGCTGGCGCATGGCATCACTCTACCAACGCATTTTGCAAGACTCCAACCCCACGCACCGCAGCGACTTGCAACAAGCCATCCAACGCTTTGAAACCGATTTAGCGGCGGATTCTATCCTCTCCGTATTGCCCTCCGACGAAACCACCCCGCTCAAGCAGGTATACCGACAAGTGGAAAATGGTTGGCAGCAACGCATCAAACCCGACCTGATTTCCTTGCTGACCACGAATACCACCACTGCTGCCGATGCAGCATTACTCGATGCTGTCCCGCAATTCGTTGCCCACATCAACGATCTGGTCAAGCAGATTGAAGAAGCCACCGAAGCCAAAATTTTTGTATTGCGGGTCATTTTGGGTGTCGCCGTGATTGGCACGATCCTCGCCGTCATCCTCTCCATTTACTTGGTCAATAACATTCTCGTCACCCCGCTCAAAGGGCTATTGGGGCTAACCGACCAGATTCGCCAAGGCAATCTCGCAGTGCGTACCGAACTCGGCGGCGAAGACGAAATCGGACAATTGGGACAAGCCTTCAACCTCATGGCAGAAGACTTGTCCAAGCTCTACCAAGACCTCGAAGCACGGGTCGAACAGAAAACCGCCGAACTCACCCGCAGCAACCGCTCGCTGGATTTGTTGTACCGCTCCATCACCCGCTTGCACGGCATTGCCCCCGACCGCGCCGTCTTCCATAACGTGTTGAAAGATGCCGAAGCCGTGCTGGGCTTGGGCAATGGTACGATTTGCCTCAAAGAAGACAATGACCAACAAGGCGATGTCGTCGCCACCACGTCTAGCGATGGCAAAAGCCCCATGTGCCAACGCGCCAACAGTTGCGCCGAATGCCACGACCCGCACGCCGCCCGCATGGATACCCTCCCCGACGGTCGCCAAATCTTGCGGATGCCGCTCACCGATGCCGAAAAACGCTACGGCATGTTAGCCGTCGATGTCCCCGCCAACACCACCGCCGAACGCTGGCAAGTGCAATTGCTGGAAGCCTTATCGCGTCACATCGGTGTCACCATCGCCTCAGAACAACGCAGCGAACAGCACCGCCGCGTCTCCCTGTTGGAAGAACGCGCCGTCATCGCCCGCGAACTACACGATTCCTTGGCACAATCGCTGGCGTACATGAAAATTCAAGTCAGTCGCTTACGTGCCGCCGTAAAAAATCCGGCAGATGCCACCGAAGTCACCGCCGCCTTGGAAGAATTGCGCGAGGGTCTTAACAGCTCTTACCAACAATTGCGCGAACTGCTCTCCACCTTCCGCTTGCGTATGGAAGACGACGATTTAGGCATGGCACTGGCGCAAACCACCACCGAATTTGCCGAGCGCGGCAACTTGCCGATTGCGCTGGATGTCAGTCTAGGCAACCTCAACCTGACCCCCAACGAAGAAATTCACTTGCTGCAAATCGTGCGCGAAGCCTTATCCAATACCCTCAAACACGCGCACGCCAGCCAAGCGTGGGTGTCGTTGCAACGTCAAGAAGGCAATAACAGCCTGCAATTGCGCATCGAAGATGACGGCGCAGGTATCCAAAAAACCGCCAACCTGCACCATTACGGCATGGCGATTATGGACGAACGCGCCCGCGCCCTGCATGGCATACTGCAATACTTGCCGCGCACGGGTGGTGGCACTTGCGTACAGCTCGATTTCACCCCCAAAACAAGGATTGCTCATGCCGCTTGAAACCCCGCAAAGCCTGCTGATCGTGGACGATCACCCCCTGTTTCGCAAAGGCGTGCGCTATCTGGTCAATATGGTGCCTGATTTCATCATTGTCGGCGAAGCCTCCTGCGGGCAGGAAGGCATCGACATGGCGTTAGAACTTGCCCCCGATATGATCCTGCTCGACCTGAACATGAAAGACATGAGCGGCATTGAGGTATTAAAAGTCATCAAAGCCTCTGGCAGCGATGCACGGGTGGTGATGCTGACCGTTTCTGATCAGGCGAGTGATTTGGTGGCAGCGTTACGCGCAGGTGCAGACGGCTATTTGCTCAAGGAAATGGAACCTGAGGATTTGGTAGAAAAGCTGGCGGAAGCAGCGGCGGGACGCATTACCCTCACCGAACGCCTGATCAACTTGCTGGCACACGCCATGCGCCACGATGCGATTCACCCCAAAACCAGCTCCGAAGCGGGTTTGACCGAGCAAGAACAGCGCATTCTGGAACGAGTCGCGGCGGGCAAAAGCAATAAGCTGGTAGCGCGTGAACTGGGTATCACCGAAGGCACGGTCAAAGTTCACGTCAAACATTTACTACGCAAACTCAACCTGCGGTCGCGGGTGGAAGCGGCGGTGTGGTTTGTGGATCAGCAGAAGTGAAGCGCAATAAACCTGCCAAATAAAACAAGCGATCCCGCGTGATACCCCCCAACTTATCACGCAACCGATCCAATACTTTGGCAGCATAACGGTACGAAATGCCCGTGTGATCCTGAATATTTTTGAATGACTTGCCAGAAGCCGCATAACGCAAAATCGTGATTTCAGTGTCATTCAATCTCGGTAAAAACGGCGAGGTAAACTGCGCACAGGTTTGGGGATCAGACAACACCACGCTGTGGAACAATTGCGTTAGGTGCAACAGCATCTCGGCACGTTCTCGCATCAAATGCCTGAAAATATAATCGTGTTCACAACTGATAATATTAAAACTAGAAATACCCGTCGCGCCCAATGACGGCAAACACAACGCATTTACACAACCATACTCATGCGTTGCCAGCTTATCAAAGTAGCGTTCGTCAGAAGTAAAACCAATCGTGTCGGCATACTCACGGTAATTCGTCATGGAAAAGTCATTGTTTCTGATTTTTTTCAGGCTAATGTCATAACGATCTAAATCTTCTATGACGTAATGTTGCAAAAAATCAACGGGATAGTTGCTAGTGTGGGTAAGTTCCACGTTCGCTGGGAACAGCTTACCTTCCATGCGTAACAAAGGCAGGAAGGAATACACCACACGTCCCTCAAAACCGAGCGTCTCAATGAAACTGACATACAGCTTGAAACGCTCAGGGAATGCTGGCGTGTTAAACAGCGCGTTGACAAAATCTCCCAATAAATGTGGATTAACACTCATACAGTCACACTCAACAAGTCTCCGCTTAATCGACGAGGACGCGCCACAGCTCCATGCCTATCACAATCACCCATAACAAAATGGAGATACCCACCGCCGCAGCGGCAATATCCTTAATAACTTTAATCTTTTCATTGTGTTGATCCTCAACAAAGTCACACAATGCCTCGATGGCACTGTTGAATAATTCCGCCATAACCACCAATGTGGGGCTCTTTGGGAATTCCCGTGGAAGCCACAACATGTAGTATCATGAGGAAAACCGAGCACCCCTAGCGAGGATCCCCCATGAACAGTAGCCTGCAAATCCCGCTTGATCTCCCCAACGTCCGTTTACAGTCGAGTTCCCATGACGCACAGGGCAATTTCATTCTGGAAGTGGAAAGTAGCCTTTCATTCACGAAGTGTCGTTGCTGTGGGCACAAGATTACCGAATTCCATGGCTACGACCGACCGATCCGTTTGCGCCATTTGCCGATTCTGGGGCGTGATGTCTGGATTGAAATCCGCCCCAAACGTTACCGCTGCCGCCATTGCGAAGGTGACCCGACCACTACCCAGACGCTGGAATGGTATGACCCACGCAGCCCGCATACCCGTGCTTTTGAGGACTGGCTGTTGAAGATGTTGGGCAATTCCACCGTCATGGATGTCAGCCGCCGCTGTGGTGTCAGCTATGGTGAGGTGGAAGGGGTGCTGAAACGTCGTGTCAGCACCCAAGTGGATTGGTCTGGTTTTAAGCAATTACGCACCTTGGGCATTGATGAAATCGCCCTGAAAAAAGGCCATAAGCACTATGCCGCGATTATCAGCTCACTGGATGATCATGACCGTCCGCAGGTGTTGGCTGTGTTGCCTGACCGTCTCAAAGAAACGGTAGCTGCCTTCCTGCGCAGCATTCCTGAACACCTGCAAACCACCGTGTGCGGGGCATGTTGTGACATGAACGAGGGTTTTGCCAATGCCGTCCGGGAAACCTTGCCCAAGGTCGCTATCGTGGTAGACCGTTTCCATGTCGCACAATACTACAACCGGGAGGTGGACAATTTCCGTAAGCAGACCTTGCAGGAACTCAAACAAACACTTTCGGCAGATACCTACGCTACCTGTAAGGGGACACTCTGGCTGTTCCGTCACCACTACTGGTCATTGACCGCAGAACAGCGTGGGCAACTGGAAGAATTTCTGCTACTCGCCCCTGAGTTGAAAGATGCTTGGCTACTGCGTCATGAACTGAACCTGCTATTTGAACAGGAACAAACCAAGGCACAAGCCCAACAACAACTACAAGACTGGAAGGCCAAGGTTAAAGCATCAGGGCTGGCCTGTTTTGACAAATTCCTCAACTTGCTGGAAACATGGCAGGATGGCATCACCAACTACTTTGAAGATCGCAACACCTCCGGTTTTGTCGAAGGCATGAACAACAAGCTGAAAGTCATCAAGCGCCGCTGCTATGGGTTGTTGGATGTGAAGCGTTTCTTCCAACACATTCAGGTGGATCTGGCATTTTCAAGGAAGCAACCAGCATGAGGCTAACACTACATCTGGTGGCTTCCACGGGAATTCCCAAAGAGCCCAATGTGGTTGATACCAACACCATCAAAAAATCGACCCAGCCTCTGAAGGCAAACGCAATGATTAATACAATTATAGACAACACCAGTTTATAGGTGACACTAAAATCATATTTCACGGCATACTTTAAACCGGATAATACGGTTTGGAATTTACGCAAGGGGTGATACCCCTCCTCTCCCGTGCCTAAAAATTTATTTCTCATCCATGACTCTTCATTAACATTATCATTAACCGAATATTCCTATTCGCCAAACTATATTTGATGCCGCTTGGTCTTGCGCGTCGCCACCGCCTGTAACGGATCATCCGGCCACGGATGTTTGGGGTAACGCCCTTTCATGTCCTTTTTCACGTCGTGGTAAGACGTGCGCCAAAACCCTGCCAAATCTTGCGTAATCTGCAACGGCCTACCCGCCGGAGAGAGCAAATGCACCAGCAGCGCCACCCTGCCATTCGCAATCGTCGGCGTTTGTTCACAGCCAAACATTTCCTGCAATTTCACTGCCAATACGGGCGGCGACTGACGGTAGTCGATAGCAATGGCATGTTCCGACGGCACATCCAACTGTTGCGGGGCAAGCGCGTCCAAACGCTGTTGCAACATCCACGGCAATAGTGTGCTGAGAATCGCGCTTAAATCCAGCTTTTTGAAATCACTCAACAGATTGACCGCATCCAAATACGGCGCAAGCCAAATCTCCAACGTTGCCAGCAAGTGTTCTCGACTCACATCCGGCCACGGCTGTTCCGGCTCAACACGGCGTAGCAGATTCACGCGGGCGCACCATTGCGCGTGTTCCGCTTGCCACGGCAACAAATCCAAGCCCTGTTTGCGGATGAAACCGATCAGGGCAGCACTTTTGGCTTCTGGCGGCACATTCTGCAAGGTGGTGCGTTGCAAGACTAATGCACCAATTTTGTGCTGCGTCTCAGCAAGGAAGCGCTCACTTTTTTTATCCCACTCCAGCACGGTGTGTACACGCACCTGCTCTGCGAGTGCGCTAGCAAACAGCTTGTCATCCAGCACGGTAGCAGCACGGATCGTGTCGCTTTTGCCGCCGATCATACTGCTGACTTCGGCAATCACCAGCCACGGCTGGTTGCCGATGGCGTGTTTGTCGGGCAATTCAGCGCTACGCCCATTGGCTAACTGATAACCGCCGGAATGACGGCGACGCGCCATCCGATCAGGGTAAGCACACGCCAGTAAATAGCCGTTGAGCTGTGACGCGGGCAATAGAAAACTGACCGTGCTTTCCGGCAAGGCTTGGCTGCGGACTTGCGCCACAAACTGGTTGGCAAGCTGGCGCGTGCGCGTTAACCAGCCTTGTTGCGGGGGCGGACAGTTGGCTTTACCCGCCAGCATGTCCAGCGGCAAACTAATATCGGGATTATCTTGGCTGAACGGATTGCGCTCGGACAATAGGCTGGCAAGATAGGCGGCGGTTTGCAAATGCCCAACCTGTGCGCCACACAGCAGCAAATGCGCCAAACGCGGATGCACGGGCAAATCCACCATCACTTGCCCGTGCGCGGTCAACACATGACTGTCGTCCTTGCGTGCAATCGCCCCCAAGGTTGCCAGCAAGTCTAACGCTTGTTGCCATAAGCCGGACGGTGGCACATCCAACCAACGCAATTCCGCCGGATCGTTTACGCCCCATTGCAGCAATTGCAACGCCAGCGGGGCGAGATCGGCACGCAACATTTCCGGCGTATTGTGCGCGGCGAGTTGCTCTTGCTGGCTTTCCGTCCACAAGCGGTAGCACACACCGGGGGCAAGCCGCCCTGCCCGTCCGGCACGTTGTGTGCTGGATGCGCGGGAAATGCGCGTGGTGTGCAAGCCCGTCATGCCCGTGCCGGGGTCGAAACGGGCTTCACGCACCAACCCAGCATCCACCACCACATCCACGCCTTCGATAGTCAGGCTGGTTTCGGCGATATTGGTGGCAAGCACGACTTTGCGTTCGCCCTCACTTGCGCCCGTGAGCGGGGCAATCGCTTGCTGCTGTTCTTCCAGCGTGAGGTTGCCGTACATGGGGCGCAAATGCACGCCACGCAGCTTGCGCTCCACCAGCCATTCACTCAGCGCTGCCGTGGTGCGGTGGATTTCGCTTTGACCGGGCAGAAAGGCGAGAATGCTGCTGTCGGGATTGTCGCTCAGGGCTTGGCGCAGCGTGGCAACCATGCGCTCGACAATGCGTTCGCCGGGTTTGGCAGCTTGCCCGTAGCGAATCGTGACGGGATAGGTTCTGCCTTCGCTGCGTACCAGCGGCGCATCGTCCAGCAAATTGGCAATCGCAGCGCTATCCAACGTCGCGGACATGACCAAAATCTTCAGTGGATTGCTGTCATCACGGAAGAGTTCGCGTCCTTTCAAACACAGGCTGAGGGCGAGGTCAGCATCCAAACTGCGTTCGTGGAATTCATCGAAAATGACCAAGCCGACGCTTTCCAGCGACGGGTCTTGCTGCAATAGACGGGTGAGGATGCCTTCGGTAATAACTTCGATCCGCGTGGCGCGGCTGGTTTTATTGTCGAGGCGCATCCGGTAGCCCACCGTTTGCCCAACACTTTCGTTCAATAGGCTAGCCATGCGGTGGGCAGCATTTTTGGCAGCAATGCGGCGCGGTTCGAGCATGAGGATTTTTTTGCCCGCAAGCCACGGCGCATCCAGCAACGCCAGCGGCACACGCGTGGTTTTACCTGCACCGGGGGGCGCTTCCAACACGGCTTCATGACGCTGACGCAGCGCTTGCTTGAGGTCGTCGAGTACCGCATCGACGGGCAATGTCTGTTCAGTGAGGGGCATTTTCATGCGACGCATCATAATTGGTACAAATGTTGCTGTACAATAGTCCCCTACACAAACCTCGGCAGACGGATGAATCCATGAGCATCATTGACGAAAAATCCATTTTCACCGCCATGAAGCAAGACGGCCTGTTTGCCGTGCGCGACCAGATTGCCTTTGACCATCTGTTTTCGCAGCAAAATCGGCAATGTGCCAAAGCGCTGCTGCACGATAGGCAAAAAGCGACCAAATACCGTGCGGTGCGTGACCAGTTATTCGACCTGTTGGAGATTGAATCTTTCGACGAAATTCCCGCGCTTATCAACGACGCGGCATTGCGTGAACAACGCAGCCAACGCGCCTATCAATTGCTCGGCAACCTGTTTGGCTTAAGCGGTGGGCTACCGGAAATTCAAACGCGCATTCATGAATACATGAACACCGCCGATGCGGTAATCGGGCAATTACGCAGCAAGGTTCTCGCCCCCTACACCTCTCACATCGAAATCAGCAACGAGATTGAAACCTCCAAAAATCCGGTTGATCTACTACTGATCGTATTCGATGACCGTTACCACAAAAAAATCCGCTTCGAGGCAAAACGCAAACTGGTACTGATGGGGTTGGCAGGTTCAATTGATCAGCGTGAACGCGAAACCGACATCGAAAACAAGTTTTCCGCATTCCTGAACTTCCTCAACCAATACGTGTGGAGTCCGCAACTCAAGATTGGCGAACTGGACATTGCCTACCTCGCCAGCCACCATGACGGAGTAGATTTCAGTTGCACCCACGTCGAAGTGCTGGATGCTGAAACGGTCAAACACCTGCCCCCTGTGGGCGAAAATGAGAAACTGACCTTGGTAAAACGCCGCCTGTTTCACGTCAATGGGCAAGAAATTCCGGTGTATGTCACCGTGCGTAAAAAGGATTCTGCCGCCAAAGTGCTGAAACTGTTACGCAAGAATGAAAAGAATCCTGCCGTTGCCGTCGATGATGAGCTGGGGCTAATGGCGGTGCTAGATAATGTCAGCCACGTTAAACGCTTTGTGCGCCACCTGACCCGCGCCGCCGTCAAAGCGGGTTCAATCATGATTCTGGAAGACATTTCCGATACGTTAGCAGGCAATCAATACACCGCTACCGCCGTCGGCAGCAGCAATCAGACGCAGATGCTGAAATTCTTTGCGCGGATGGGAGGCTTGCGGGTGGAATTCATCATCCATACCAATCCGTCTTATCTCAACTACCGTTACCAGCGCGGCACGTCACACGACGAATATGAAGTGCGCCGCTTGTTCGATTCAGGAGTGATGGACTTCCTGTTCCCTTACGACATTTACCATCTGGATATGCAGCAAGTACGCGAAAAACAAATCGTGCGCTTTAGGAAAGTGATTGAGCAGGGCTAAACCTACAAAATCGCCGTCGCTTTGATTTGCGCGAATACCTGCATCCCTTTTTCCAAGCCCAGTACACTGGCGGATTTGCGGGTGATGTGCGACAGCAGCGGCACGCCACCCATGTTCAGCCGCACCATAGTACGCCCGGCGGCATCATGTGCCATGCCAGTAATCGTAGCAGGTAGCACGTTGAGGATGCTGGTTTGTTCCGGTTGTTGGAGAGTAATGCTGACATCACGCGCATACACTCGCAGCCGCAAAGCCGTACCGACAGCCGCTGCCTGCTGGTAAGGCAAACTCAATACCCCGCCCGCAAATTGCACCTGACTGAGGTGGAATTCCGGCTCATGCCCGCAGACCGTCACTTGCAACACGGTGGCTGCCTGTTTGCCTTGCGCCAGCGGCGAATCCAATTGCGTCAGGGTTTCTTCCAGCGTGCCGGATGCCACCACCTTGCCCGCTTCTAGCACGACCAGATGATCGGCGAGTTGGGTGACTTCCTGTGGCGAATGCGTCACGTACAAAATCGGAATGTCGAGTTCGCCCTGCAAACGCGTGAGGAACGGCAGGATTTCCTGCTTGCGTTTGAGGTCGAGTGCGGCGAGCGGTTCGTCCATCAACAGCACCTGTGGGCTAACCGCTAAGGCGCGGGCAATCGCGACCCGCTGACGTTCACCACCAGACAATTTATCCGGCATCCTCTCCAGCAAATGGCTGATGCCCAGCAATTCCACCGCCTGCGCTAGCCCCGCTGGATTGCGCAGGAAAGACACTCGCTTGCGCCCAAATTCCAGATTTTTACGCACATTCAAATGTGGAAATAGGCTGGCTTCCTGAAACACATAACCCAATGGGCGCTGGTGGGTAGGCAGGAACACGTCCTGCTTACTGTCCTGCCACAGCTTGCCGTTGACACGCAGGAAGCCTTGCGGGGCGCATTCCAAGCCAGCGATGCAGCGCAATAACGTCGTCTTACCCGAACCGGAATGCCCAAACAACGCCGTCACGCCTTTAGCGGGCAATTGCAGGTCAACCTCCAGCGTGAAATCGGGAAATGGCAGGCGGAACTGCGCTTCGATATTTGCCACTTTAGCGTTTCCTCCACGGATTCGGTGTCAAGGTGTAGAGCATCAACAGCACCACGAACGAAAACACCAGCATCCCGCCAGAGAGCCAATGCGCCTGTGCGTATTCGCCCGTTTCAACATGGTTGAAAATTTGCATGGAAATCACTTGGGTTTTGCCGGGAATATTGCCGCCGACCATTAACACCACGCCGAATTCACCGATGGTGTGCGCAAATCCCAAAATCGCAGCGGTCAAAAAACCGGAGCGTGCCAGCGGCACAACCACACTGAAAAATGTATCCAGCGGACTGGCGCGTAAGGTAGCAGCCACTTCCAGCGGACGTGAGCCAATCGCTTCAAACGCATTCTGCAACGGTTGCACCACGAACGGCAGCGAATAGATCACTGAAGCCACCACCAACCCGCCGAAGGTGAACGGCAGCGTCCCCAGCCCCAGCGCCTTAGTGACTTGCCCAACCGCGCCGTGCGGCCCCATCAGCACCAGCAGGTAAAAACCCAGCACCGCTGGCGGTAATACCAGCGGCAGAGCGACCACCGCGCCAATAATGCCTTTCCAGCGTGAACGGGCGTGCGCCAGCCACCACGCGATAGGCGTACCCAGCAACAGCAGGATGACTGTCACCAGACTCGCCAGTTGCAGGGTTAGCAGGATTGCACCGAAATCTTCGTCATTTAGCATCAGTCTTTGCCCAGTCTGGCAGGTCGTAGCCGTAGTCTTTGATCACAGCCAAAGCTGCATCACTGCGCAGATAATCCAGCAACGCTTTGGCGGCGGCACTGCTATCGCCGGTTTTGAGCAGGATAACATCCTGATACAAGGGGCTGTATAAATCTTGGGGAATCATCCAGCTCGAACCTGTCGTTTCCTTGATAACTTGCGACAGCGCAACAAAGCCCAGTTCGGCATTACCGCTGGCGACAAACTCCTTGGTCTGACCAATGCTCTCACCTTGCACCATTTTCGGTTTCAGGGTATCCAGCACCCCCATTTTCTCCATCACTTGCATGGCTGCCTTGCCATAGGGAGCAACCTTGGGATCAGCGATGGCGATGTGTTCAAAATCGCGGTTGGTTTTCAGGATAAGCCCCTTGTCATCCACAAATTGTGGTTTGGCGGACCATAACACCAGCTTGCCAATGGCGTAAGTGTAACGTGTGCCGAGAACAGCGAGCGCTTCCTTCTCCAGCTTGATCGGGCTTTTCTGGTCAGCAGAAACGAGAATCTGGAAAGGCGCACCGTTCTTGATTTGTTCAACAAATTTGCCGGTCGCACCAAAAGACAATACGGCTTTGTTGCCAGTGGCTTTCTCAAAATCGGCGGCAATCTTTTCCATCGGTTTAGTGAAGTTAGCGGCAACGGCGACGGGTACATCTTCCGCCCAAGCGGTGGCTACGCTGAACGACAAAGTGATAGCCAAACCAAGGGTTTTAAACAGTTTCATGGAGGATTCCTTTTACAACGTTGCTAGGTATCAAACGGAAACGATGAGGCAAAAGTCATGCCACTAAAAAATATGAATATTTTTCAAAAAAAATGCGTCATGCTTTGTCGTATTGCTAACAATTCCAATCAGCCTGTCGAATTTGCTTTATTATATTGTTGTAGTGCATAACCACTGCTACGCAGAAACGACAAAAGCCCTTACAGATTGCTGCCTGTAAGGGCTTTTGGGTCATCATGATACAACATGAATCAATGAATTGGGACGATACCAACTTAAAAGCCATCATAAACAGTTGTTCTTTAACAATTTTACTAAACAAAAATAATCACCATATAGCCAAATATACGGACACTTAACCAATAATAGCACCAGATTACCCGCTCCTTCCATCCCTGCCCCTTGGTTGTGCCAGCCGTAGCAATTGCTACTGCTACAGTTGCTACACTTGCTACACTTCGCCGCCATTAATCGGTAAGTGCTTGATTTTACGTTGCTACGCCCTACCCTTTGGTTGTGCCAGCCGTAGCAATTGCTACTGCTACAGTTGCTACACTTGCTACACTTCGCAGTCATGAATCAGTAAGTGCTTGATTTTACGTTGCTACGCCCTACCCTTTGGTTGTGCCAGCCGTAGCAATTGCTACTGCTACAGTTGCTACACTTGCTACACTTCGGAAAACAGGCACAAAAAAACCGGGTTTCCCCGGCTCGTTGTGTGGTGTTGGGTTCTGCTGCCCTAGCGTGTGGGCTGCTTTGCCCTACGTTCTGTCTCTTGGCGGGTTAATCCGCCGTCATGCTCCATAATTGCCGCCCGTTCTGCCAGTGCTTCGAGGTCGGGTTGTGGTGGGGTATCCCATGCCAACCAGTCACGCAAACGCTTGACACCTTGCGGGGGTGGCTGGGTGGCAGGTCTATTGGTGGGGGTATTCCATGCCAGTGAATCACGCAGTGCCATAGCCTACCCTCCCAACAATGCGGGGTTAACTTCGATGAACTCTTTTCGACCTTCGGTCATGATGCGGATACGGCTTAACCCTTCCAATTCTTCTAACGCCTTGTCTAGCTCTTGGCTATTGCGTAGGCGATTGGGGGCAAGTTGGCGCGTTTCACGCTTGCCTACGTGGTCGGTGTGATTGTTACGGCAATACTGGATTAGCCAACTGTCCAGCTTAATGGCGTTGGAAAGGTCAGTGGGTACGGCTATTTCACTGAAAAATCGCCGCGCTTCGTACAAGTGCCATGCGGCTAACTGGGTAGCGGCTTCCATCGTTGCGCCGTTGATCGTGTCTAACGCGTCGCCATCGTTGAACAGGTGGAACAATCCCGCAATCCGCGCCGCGTTGTCGGCTGACTTGCTGGCAATGTCGCGATAATGTTCCATGTCCCCGCCTGCTTTCAGTTCGCTTTCCACACCGTTGTAATAATTCAACCATGCCTGCTGTGCAGCGGGTGATAGTTGCAAGGTGGGCAGGTTTTCCAGTGTGCCGCCTTGGGCGTTGGTGTACTGGCGTTCCAACACATCATGCAATTTTGCATAGAACAGGTTTAGGGATTTCTTGGGGTGTTGGGTGGTGATTTCATCCAGCGTCAAAAAGCGCCCACCTTGCGTTGATTCGGGGTATGCCAGCAGGAAACGCGCCGCAAACCCTGAGCCTCTGGCTATATCGCCGTTGGTTTCGTAAAAGTTTTGGATAATGCTGGGTTGCACGGCTAGCCCTGCCGATAAGCGCACATTGCGCACATTGAAGCTGCCACCGTCACCGCGTCGCTTGATCGACAGTGAACCGCCTTCCCACAGCTTATTCAGCACGGCTAAATTTTTAGTGATGTTGTCGGCTTTCATGCCATGCCCACCAAACACCACGCCTGCTTCATCCGACAAGATACCCGCGCTAGCCCATTTGTGGGCGAGGTCGAACGCGATGGATTCAGGGGTGGAATCTTCAAACACCATATCGGGGGTGTGTAGTGCTTTGGGTTGGGTGGCTTCTGCCAGTTCCATACGCTCTTGGAGTTCGCGGGTATTTTCACCCTTGCGTCCTGCTTGGATAATGGCTTGCTTGATGCCTTCCACTTCGGCTTTCCAGACTGTTACCGCCGCCCGACTTTTTATCAGGTTGGGTTCAATGTCTTGTTGTTTGCGGAACGCCCACGTATCCAGCACGTCGGAGAAGTGTTTATCCGCCGTGGTTTTGCGTTCGCCGGATGTGCCGATGGATAACAGGTACAGGCTTAATGGTGAAGGTTTTAGGCTGATATGCGCTTGCACATTGGCGATGCCCTGCCCTGCGACTGCCAACACGGATAAGGCAGAGTTTGCCGCCAGTGCCGGGGGGCATTTGACGATTTCCACCACTTCACGCACAGCGGCCCCAACAATGCCGGGTAATGCGTGAATGGGGTATTTTGCGCTATCGCTGCCGGATGGGGTAATGGGTTCGGGGTTTTCCCATCCGCAGCTAACAGGCTTTTCGGTACGCACGAAGCTGCTCACGACTGCCAAGGTGGGTTTGTGGGTGTTGTGGGGGGTTGCGGTAGTCATGGGGTAATGTCCTTCTCGGTGTTGCTGGTGAGCAATACCGTCAAATCGTTAAAATCGGAGAGGTTCAGCGGCGCATTGTCGGGGAATTCTGGCACGATCAAGCCCACATTCGGCAAAGTGGCAACCACTTCCCGCGCTTTGGTTAAGCCGATCATATAGCCCGTGCTGGTGTGGTCGCGGTCATTGTCCGCGCAAAGGGTCAGGGGAACATGGGGGAAACGCTCCCGGTATGCGGTGGCAACAGGTAGCAGGTTTCCCGCATCAAAGGCAGACAGTACGGGCAGGCCGTAGACTTCATGCAGGCTGGCAGCGGTGGCGTAACCTTCGCAAATGTAAACGCCGTGTGGATGGGTCAGGTTTTCCCCAACTAGGCAGAAATGCCCGTGTTTAGCTGTGCCTTTGGGAAAGTGTTTTTTTCCGTCAGGGTCAATGGTTTGGATGCCGCATAGCAGGCCGTCAAGATCACATAGGGGAATCAGCAACCAGTGGCCTTTTTGGCGGATGCCGTGCGCCCCTACCCGCTTGCGCATCAAGTACGGGTGTTGCGGGTCAGCGGGTTGGCTGGATTGCCACAGCGCCACGGCTTGGCGTTGGGCTTGCTCTGCTTTCGCGGCTTGCTCTGCTGCTGTCTTGGCACGTTCGGCGGCTATCAGTTTGCGGAGTTGCACCCACTCTGCATCAGAAAGGCGTTGTGAGCCGCTGGCACTGTGCCACGTTTGCTTGATGCCAGAACGCCAGCAACCAAACGCGCCCACGGCATAATCACCGTGCAAGTGCAGGACGTACCAGCCGGAAACGTCGCCTTTTTTGCTGTTGCTGGCAAAGCGTTCCATTTTGCCGGATAGCTTGATAACGCTAGGGGCATAGCCGATATTGTCTAGCACCGCTTGGCGGAAATTGGCGATAATATCACCTGTGCTTAATGGCAGTTTTTCGGCTTTTGGATTATAATCAGTGTTCAAATCGTTGATTCTCGAATTGCCTCTGGTGCTGGTAACACTAGGGGCTTTTCTTTGTGTGCTTTCCATAAACTACCCTCTTGCCTGATAAATCCATGCGTCAATGTCTGATTCTAACCAACGGCGGGTGCTGCTGCCGTATAACGTGCCATCAGGAAACGTTCCGGCTTTACGCCAGCGGTTAATGGTGCTTCTGCTGTATCCGGTTTTCATGACAATTTCGTGCATATCAATCAGGCGTACACCGATAGGCATGTCGGGTTTTTTCTGCTGTAACTTTTGTTTCCATTCTTTGAAGTCGAATGTTTGAAAAGTGGCGGGGTTAATCATGTTAATAGCTCCAATGAGATTTAAAGGTGGGCAGGGAGTTTTAATACCTCCCTGCCCTGTTGGGTTATGCCGCTAACAAATATTTAGGTTGGCGGTTGTTGGGTTGATATTTTGGGTTTGCTGTCAGTACGCCATCACGCGCCGCCCGATCTTGCCAGTTCAACCAAATGCGCCCCATTTCCTGCACAGACAAAACTGTTTTGTCGCCGTGCGTGAAAGTTGCCTGACTGATAAAGCGTTTTGAATCACGCGCCCCTGACGTAATCGCCTTGGCAGATACCTGTTTTACCCACTCTGGGTACAGGTCTGATTCTGCCTGTTTTGCCGCTGCTGTCAGTTCTGGCATGGTCTGTTCTGGCTGTGCGTGCACAGTCGTTACAGGCTGTTCATGCTGTTCTGGCTGTGCCTCTGTGCGGGTCTGTTCTGGCTGTGCGTGCACAGTCGTTACAGCCTGTTCTACCAGCTTGCCCGCGATGCGCTCAAGGATCACATCAGAGAGCGGGGCAGGGTTCGGCATGGCTGCAAACGTGTCGAATACAGCCGCCTGAATCGCGTCTGGTGAGGTTGCGCCCGATTGCTTCACATTGGCTTGGATGTGCTTCACGGTTTCCTCTACGGACAAACGCGGGGTCAAATACGCCAATGTATTTTCACCGGAAAGGGTAGGGGTTTTATCGGTACGCGGGATTAAGTCATAGTCCTCTGCTGTTTTACCTTCGCCCACTGGAAATTGAATTTTCTGAGGGTAGTTTTTACGGTTTTCAGCATTTAACGCGTCGTCCAGCTTTGCGCCGATCTTGCCACCAATACGCCCCGCGTCAGCTAATACCTGCTTATTGGCATAATCGGCACGGGCATATTCACGGGCGATAACGTAGGGTGAGGCTTTTAAACCCGCTTCGACTTTTGCAGCATATTCGCCTACGGTTTGTTTGGCGGAATTGGCAAATGCTGCCAACGGTGCTTTAGCTTCTTTTTCATCAGCCCATCTTTTAAAGTCGTATGAGCTAGATTTAAGATCACGCGCCGCCATTGCCTCAGCTTCGCGCCGTTCCTTCATTTCATCATCGGCTGGCAACCCCAACCCCTTTGAGTCTTTGCGGTTAATCCGTGCCAGACTGTTGGCATAAGCAAACAGTGCCATGATGTGCTGACATTCAAAGATGAAGATCAGCACGCCGATAACCATTAACATGCCGGAATTGTTGTCTGTGCCAGTGGCTTTACCAATCGCCTGAAACATCGGCTTATCAAAGTGCTCACGGATCTTCAGCATTCCATCCACTTTGTTATCCACGCTTTGTTGTGCGGCTGTGGTGGCTAGCTGATTACTCATGGTCATGCTTTCCCGTACCGCGTCAACACGCGCCTTAGCACCTGCACAATGCTTTTCTTTGCCTTGCGCTAGGCGTTGCTCACATTGCGCCAGCTTCATTTGAGCACTGGCGAAACTGTCGGTTAGGTTGGCACTGCCCAACAAGGATACGTCTGTTCCCTGAATGCTTTTCATCATGGTGGATTGTTCCGCCGCCGTGTTGGCAATGTGCTGCTGATTGTTGGTCGTGCTGAACATTTCAAACAGGATGCCGCTGGATAGGAACAAGCCCATAGCCGCGTATTGGGTTGGCTTCAGTTTCCAGCCTTCGGAGCGGTGCAGGGCGATGTCTTCGTAAACGGCTTCCTTGCTGGATGCGAGAAAGAACGCCAGCACGAAGCTGATGATGGAAAACACCGAAAGGGCGATGAACTCATTGCTGTTTTGAGTCACGAAGGACGCAACTCCCCACACGTCGGAAACGTACAGCATGAACACTGCCACCATATACAGCCCGAAGGTGGCTACTTTCGCCCACTGCATCAGGCGATAGTTTTTCATGGCACGGTGTTGGTCGGTTGGCAATTTGCCGTTGTTGTTTGGAAGATTGAATTTCATACGTTACCCCTTAAAAACTATTCGCTAAAACAAACATGCCGATAGATGCCAACATGACGTGCAAGCCGCTGGTGTTGCTCACCACGCACGCCATGAAGAACACTCCGATAAGAAGTTGCCCAATAAAGGCAATTGCCGAATAGCCAAAGTAGGCGATATACGCGCTGTAGATATACCCAACGTAGAGGATACCCACGGCATTCATGCCGATAGCCACGCGGATGAATGCCTTATTCCAGTCCACGCGGTCGAGTAGGGCGTTCGTTTCCGTTTTCCAGTGTGATAGGGAAGCCGCGCTGTTGCTGCGTAGCGCTGCCAATTCTGCATTCTCAGCGGGTGAAAGTAGTGGGTTGCTCATGATTGCACCCCTTCGATACGTGATATTTCCATCCTAAAGCCGTGATTCCACCATCCGCTCTCAAACGCTTCAGTTCTGTAAGGATTGCGTTGATTTTTTCCGGTTTTTGCATAAACTCTTGCCGCTGCTGCACCCTGTTCTGCGGTGAGGATCTCCGTTACCGTTGGCAGGCAAGCGGTAGGGATGCGGATAACGCTCGTTGATTCGCCAGCTTTGCGGCCTGCGTTGGCGCGTGTGCCACCTTTACGGGCGAATAGCTCGATTTGGTTTAGTTTGGGGGCTTTCATTGTGAAGCCCCCTCTGACTTGATGCCGTAGGCCGCGTTTACGGCTTTGAAGGCGTCAACCGCACCTTCGGGAAAGTTGGCTTTGCGTTTTTCCAGCCACTCTTTTTCCTTACGTGCTTGTTCCGCTTGTGCTTCTGCTTGGAACTTGGCTTCTGCTGCTTCCAGCATTTTTTCCAGCTTTTCGCATTGCGCCGCAAGGTCGTAATGCAGGTTTTTCAGCACCAGCTCGATATGGGCGGTTTCTAGGTCTTCGCTGCGTGAGTTTTGGTATTCCAATGCATCAAGGGAAACGCCGATTACAGCCGAATAGCCATATACGCGGCGGTGAATCTCTAACAGTTGGTTGTGTTCTTGCTTGTTCATGCTGCACCGCCTACGCGGGTAGTGGTGCGGATCGTGACGGCTTGTGGGTAGTGGTTGCCGTGCTGGATGGTTTGACCGGCAATTTCTACTTGCAAGCCTTGGTTGTGCAGGAAGTTCGCCAGATGTTCGCCGATGATGGCGCTATCCATGCCGGGTTTGATGCCTGTAACAGTAATCAGGATGTCTGATTCATAGGTCTTGTTTGTGCCGTTAGGCGTTGTGATAACATTAGCTTTCATTTGCTGAGTTCTCTTAACTTCGATCAGTAAATGGGCTGTTGTGGTGTTTCCAGCACCTTGCAGCCCGTAAGCGCCTCACCTGTAACAGGGTGGGGCGTTTTCGTTTATGGCTTACGCCGCTTTCTTTTCCGTTGCTTCCTTTGCCTCCTTCAAAATGCGGATAAGTTCCGCGTTCATGCTTCTATCGTTCTGCTTTGCCCGATGTGTCAGCCATTGGTGAACATCACCCGGCATTCTCACTTGTGTACGTTTTTCGGTTTCCGTGTCTGTCATTGTCACTACCTAGTCACTATTTTGTCATTCAAGTTGTCACTATAGCAGTGACAAAAAAAGCAAGCAACTATTTTAGTGATACACTGGCACTAGGTACGCGGGAAGATGGAACAATGGGTAAACAAGACGATTTTTTCAGAACACAAATACGCATCCCCTCAGATGTGTATGAAGCAATCAAGTTATCAGCAGAGGAAAGCGGTAGAAGCGTGAATGCAGAAATGGTGCATTTGATGTCCGCCGCCCTTGGCATGAAAGAACCCGTTCCCGATCTTGCAGAATCACGCATTCGGGAACTGATACGGGAAGAACTCACCAAAGCGGGTAAGTAGGGAGTTCTGTTTTTAGTAGGCAAAGCGTTGCTGTAGCCCATACAATGGACTCCTATTGATGATAAAAATTAAGCAATGAAGCCCGGATGGTTGCCCCTTCCGGGTTTTTTGTGTCTGAGGGATTTGTAACAGGTAAACGCTGGCTTGTGGGGTGTTCTGCCTTATTCTGAAACTATTCTGAATCTCCAGCACTAAACCAAAATGGGTAAGCGGTCAGAAAGTCTTTTTTAGTCCATGTGCGGTTACTATCGGCAAGAGTCGGGCCATCTTTATCACGTTTGCTGATGAATTCAGGAAGGTTCTCATGAGTGAGATATAGCCATAACTCATCACGTTCTGGGTTGCGTTTTTCTGGTGATTGCCTGAGCGCCATGTAAGCTGCTTTTAGCATTGGTGCTATTCCGCGTTCACGTTGGATTTTTTTCATCAGCCACGGAATGGGTAAGCCGTCGGGGGTGTTTTCAATATCTGGCTCTTGTAATTTGTTATTGCTGATTATTGGTAGTTCACTACTGGTTATTAATTCTTGTGGCTGGATGATTTGCAGGTTATTGGCATTGTCACTGCTAGTTGCAGGAATAATACCAAGGTGAGAATGAATGATTTCTCTAGCGCTTCCCGCTATTGGTTCTCTATCCCATGCGTGATTCTTTCGCCAGATTTCCCAGCTATCCATGAATTCAATCCCAATATCATCAGGTAAGCATTCTGTTGTGGCCTGCATCGTGAATAGATCATCAGGGGATGGCCTGAAAAATGCTGTATAGTCTTTCCTTAATAAACAGCTACACTTGAATTTTGAAAGCGGCATCGATTGCATCATCCAAGGAACTACCTTTTCCCAATGCCAGACGCACATACCGTTTCAAGGTTGCCCAACATTGTTCAATAGGATTGAAATCAGGGGAATAAGCGGGTAATTGAACGATGCGAATCCGGTATTGTTTAGCAATCGTCAGTAACTCACCGCCCAAATGAAAGCTGGCATTGTCCCAAATAAGCACATAAGGCTTGGGCGTCTCCGCCTCTTGCGGCAATGACTGCCCCAATGCCGTGAGCCATTGTTCAACCACCTCACGGTTAATGGTTCCCTGCACCACCCAAGGCATTTGCCAACGATGATCAGAAGCCAAAATCGCACTGATCCAATTGCGTTTTTCTCCATGACCGCCCGGACGTGGCATCTCACAGGGTTTGCCGCGCTCTGACCAGCCCCACGCGTAGCGGGCGGTGCTGGAAAGACCCGCCTCATCGGCATACAGCATGTGATCCAGCCCATATTCCTCTTCCAGTTCTTGGTGCAGCCATCGGTAAACCCAGCGTTCTAGCGGTTTGGCTTGTTGGTAACTGATGGTTTTTTTTTGTGACTCCAGCCAATCCGTTGTAACCATTTGTGCAAATTACTATAAGAAATGGGTGTGCCGTAATGGGCTTCAAAACGCGGAATCAGTTCCTCCAGCCGTTCGACTGGTGTCTCGCTTTTGACCCATTCACGAAAGGCATCTAAATCGGTCACTTTATGGCTATGTCCGCGAATACGATGAGGGCGCGGTGTTAAGCCGCCGGTTTCGACTCGTAAGGCAAGCCATTTATCCAAGGTACTGCGGGCAATCGAGAATGTTTGGCAAACCTTTGTTTTGTGACCTGTTTGCTCACAGGCATGGATAACACGTTCGCGTAAGTCGTGAGAGTAGGTTGTCATGGCAATAGCAAAAAAGTTGATCTTCAACCTATTGTAGCTGTTTTACGGGGAAAGACTATAGTGCTGAAAGTGTCTTGTAACCTAATCGGGGTGGGCGGGTCTTGAAAAGGCAAGGTAGCGGATTTGCAGGCTTTTATCAGGCAATCCCATATTTTCACTACGATGGAATGTCTCCATGAAAAACGATCTTCAAGGATCGCCGCCCGCAAACTATCAACGTGAATTTCGGCCTTGGCTTGGTGGCTAGTGTCAGCCCGTTTGAACATGGCTTGATTGTCGATTTCAGCGGGGTACTGATAAATTTTGATTTCATCCCGGTAAACCGCATCCAACAACTCATAAACCAGATGTCGCCGCTTATTGGCGTAATTGTGCCACATTGAGGGGTTATCTGTAGGCCACAAATCGCGGTAGGGGTAGCGCATCACGGCAATATTCCAGATGGATAACGGCTTGGTGATGGCGTTTTTGATGTCGTGCCACTCAGGGATAGCGATTGCATCAGGAATGGGACAAAGCGGGTTATCTAGGCGTTCGTCTTCAACCGCTTCCCTCATTAACTCATACAGCCGCGCATACAGAAAAATCAGCCGTGTTTGTGGCTGTTCCTCGTTTCCAGTTCCAGACATACATACACGCCCCTTTGTGCCGTGTTCCCTTGGTGAAAATCGTCTGGCAACCTGCAAAGGATTCAGGCTTTCGGGAGCTACCCTAGCCAGACAGACGAACGGCTAGTATAGGTCATGCGGGGGAACTGACAAGGCGAGAAAGGGGATTCTATTGTTAAAGATCACGCCCGCCCGTTACTGGGGGTTGTGGGGTTAACTGAGGACTTCACGCACCAGCAGCAAGCGCCACTCATGCGTTAGGTTCACAAGGAAATGACCAGAGGCAACACGCGCCCGCCGCTCTACCCGTGATCGGTGTTGATTTGCCCAATGCTTGGCATGATTGAACCGATCTTTAAATAGTTCACTTTGCATAATTATTTAATCAGTGAATTTAAAAAAGCGGCTCAAACACAGTTAAGCCGCAATACCCTCAAGGCTCGACGAAAAATTAATAAATACTTGATTCAGCACCAAACGTTAAATTAGAACGTAATGCGGCATATTTCTGTTTTAAATCATCAACTTTATAATAGCTAATGCCCACTTCATTATGCAGATAAGAAAACGCTTCGCCAATTTTCTTATCAATTTCATTCATTTTGTCGATTTCTTCTTTAGCTTCAAAATCTTCTTTTGATACCGCAACCAAAGATGAATAAGTGCCTTCCATCTTTTTGCGCAATTCGCGCAATTGTGCCAGCGTGTATTTTCTTTGCCCGTAATAATAGGTATTCATGGGTTACATCCTAGAAATAATGGTTTAACGGTTTGGTTGGTGAATACTGGTTTGTTTCAGTTTCTCAATATCAGACAATCGGTAATATCGCCGCCCACGCGGTTTGAACTGGCGATAAGACAAAGGCAAGCTGTAAAGACTTTTTCGGGATAATCCCAGCATATTTGCCGCCCGTGAATTGGTTACGGTGTATTCATCGTTCTGTTGTTCCTGCACTGTCCATTCCTCTGCATTGAATCAATTGTTCCTATAGTGCCAATGCCGCCCTAATGCCTTCTATGCGTGCTTGTCCAGCCGCTCCCCTTGCTGGACAACACCGCCTTTTCAATCCAGACGGGCTATACGAACCTAACGACCTTGTTAACCACATGGAAAAACCCAAAATGACTATGAAAAACGCACTTCAAGACTACCAACTGTCTGGCGATGCCGCCGCCGATGTGCAGGCGTTCCACAATGAAATGCTCAGAATCCGCCTTGCCACAATGGAAGCCGCAACCGTGCAACAACCTGGCGGGAAGATCGCAGGGAAAGAGCTGATGGTTTTGCATGGTTGGGAACGTCTCGATGAAAGTTCAGCGATGCCAATCACCCGCAAAGAAGTAACGGCTGAGCATGTGCGGATTGCTGAAAGCCTTGCTCATGATATTTCTGCCAAAATGGAGCAAACCGAAAACCAGCGCAATGAAGCAGTAAAAAAGCTCAAAGCCCTTACAGAACAGGAAAGCAAGATCACACAAGGCTACAAAGCACTTGTCTTGGCTGATGATGAAAAAGGTATCCAGAAAGCCGAGAAAGATGCAGTAACCATTGTTGGCGAAAGAAAGCGTTATGAAATCCGCCGTGATGGATACACCGATGCAACCAAGCGCCTTGAATTGGATTTCGACGCATACAACAAAATTGCTAAGGCGTGCCGTCGCTCATTGCTACGTCAGCAAGCCCTGATTGCCATTGACGAATACAAAACCGCTGTTGAAGCTTTTGCACCCGCGTATAACCGTGTCGCTGCATTCATGGATTTGTCAGGGCAGTTACTGTACCAAGATGATGGGTTCGGTATGTCGCCACTGGCTTACCTCAGAAAAGCCATGATTGAACAACCTAAGCCGTTTGAACGTGACCCGCTGTTTGATGACCTTAAACACGCCATCATGTCCGAAATCGAACAAGAGATAAGCCCTAGCTAACCCCGTTTTACTATCCTTCGTGACAGTCTGCCAAGTGCAGGCTGTCAGTCAAAGAAAAAACTCAAAAACGCGAAAACGCGCACTCACTCCCGCTCGCGCTAAAAATAACTGCCACGAAATTACGAACCGCTTTTTACGATGCAATGCGCCTGCATATGGCTTCCCGCTTGGGTTTTGTGCTGTTTCAGCACTTCAAACACGCTACAAAACAACAAAAAAAAATGCACGTATTTTGCAAAGTTCTTAACAACACAATGCAAACAAAAAAGCCGAAACGTATCCGGCTTTCTTGATCGGGTTTTGATTGTTGTTACAGATTTCAAAGCGTGACGGTGTTGGGTGGCACTCTTCCTGCTTAGATAACTTCATTGCCCACGGGTGGCATGTTCTCCCATTCGCGGACTTCTGCCGACATAGTGGCGTCTGGTTCCCATCCTTCCAGCAATTCCGCCAATGTGTACACCTTACGTTTGCGGGTAGGGTTAGCCAGTGCTGGCGATACTTCACCAATGGGAAGGAATCCAGCCATATCTTCCGCCGTCAATTCGCGAACTTCACCGCCGTCATCTGTCAGGTGTTCAGTATGGGTAATATTGCCGGTCATCGTTGCGCCTCTTTGGGTGTAAGTGGCAGTCAAGCCGCTGCTTTCCAGCCTTGCCCGGTGCTTTCCAGTTCCAGCCGCTGAATGTGCCGTGCATGGTCGAGCTTACTCAAACGTTCCACCATTGCTTTGATATAGGCGTTGCCCTGAATGTGTTCTTGGTACAGCAAACGGGTGAACCTGTCAGCCGCTGCCGTGATTGGTTGCCGCCCTGCCTCCCAGTTCCTAACGGTGGACTCACTCACGCCCAACACCTCACCCAACATCGTTTGGGAAAGGTCTAATTCCTTACGCAAAAAACGAATTTCCGCCCCATCCAACAAGGGTTGGTTGTTGGTGATGAATAGCCCTATGGTCTTGTGCAGCCCTGCTACATCGGCAATGGCTACCGCTTCACCGTAAGGCGTTTGCTTGCTTTCAAAACCGTTGCGTAACCAAATGCTATCAAGCCCGCAACTTTGATAATGGAATAATTCAGACATAACAACACCTCACTAGATAACGGTAATAATCACAGCAAGATTCCCATGCTGATCTTCATCAATGGCAAGCGCCACGCGGATATATTCGCCTGCGGTAAACATTCTTAGCCTCATTGCCCAATTACCCCGCGCATCCTTAGCGGGTTCTTCCTCAAAGCTGCCCACCTGCAAACAGCGTAAAACCTGCATACGGGTTATTTCCCGCTCCACCATGCGTTGCTCTGCATGACGGGTGAAGAATACCCGCTGCCCATCGCTGGCTAGGTCGTTCAAGATGGCTTTTGCTTGGTGTGGGGTCATGTGCTTTCCTGCCTTGTTGACCGTTAAATATTAACGCCTTTCGGTAGCAATAGATAGGCACAAAAAAGCCGGAACGTGTCCGACATTCTTGATTGGGTTTTGATTGTTGTAACAGATTTCAAAGCGTGACGGGGTTGGGTGACAGTGGACTAATAGTGGTAACGGCACTGCGCAATATACAGGTGGTCACTTTCCACCTTGTACACAATCCGGTGTTCCTCCGTGATGCGCCGTGACCAATACCCCGCCCACTGGTGCTTAAGGGGTTCGGGTTTGCCCACGCCTTCAAACGGGTTGCGCTTCATATCCTTGATTAGGTCATTAACCCGCTTCACGATTTTGCGGTCGGTTTGCTGCCAGTGTAGGTAATCATCCCACGCATCATCAGCCCAACACAGCAGCATTATTCCGCCTCCACGATGTCACGCACCACGCCCCGCCCTGCTTCCAGTTGGGCAATGGCACGGTTCAAGCGTTCGGCATTTTTGGGGCTTGCTGCCAAGTGCGCGGTTTCCGCATAAGCGTTGTATTCATCCAAGGAAATAAGCACCGCCGCCGTACCGTTTTGCCGCGTAATCAGCAATGGCACACGGTCTTGCTCCACCTTATCCAAAGCGTTCGATAGCCCTTTTCTGAAAGCTGAATAGCTGATGGCTTCCATTGGTCACGTCCTCATTTTGTTAGTAAGTACCAATTATTGTACTCACTTTCACACTAAGCAGGTGTTGAAGTTTTCCACGGTGACAGACGCAAAAAAGCCGGAACGTGTCCGGCTCTTTGGGTTTTGATTGTTGTTACAGATTTCAAGCTGCTTGGTGGTGGCTGCTGATTTGGTTGGGCAAGATCGCAAACCGGAAACCCAACCCGCGCATAATTGCTGCGACTGTCTCATAGTGTGGGTTGCCCTGCTCTGACAAGGTTTTATAAAGGCTTTCGCGGTTCAATCCGGTGATGTCTGCCAGCTTTGCAAACCCGCCCTTGGCAATCGCCACGTTACGCAATGCCAACAGCAATACGTGATTATCGCCGTCTTCCATTGCTGCGTTAAGGTACTCGATAACGTCATCATCGGTTTGCAGGTAGTCACTGCTACTGTAGGGTATTGTTGCCATTGGTATCCGCCTTGTAATCTTTCCAGTATTGGATAGCTTGCCGAATGTCTGATTGCTGGCTGTCTTTGTCGCCACCACAAAGCAGAATCACAAGCTCTTGCCCATGCCGACCATAGTAGATGCGGTATCCCGCGCCTATGTCCACACGCAATTCACAAACACCCTCACCCACGGGCTACTATCCGTCTACCTTTGTTGAGGTGCTTTGAATTCTGTTACAACAATCAAACGCCTTGCCCGTTACTGCGTAACGCAAAACCAAAGGGGGAATAACCAAGGGTGAATGGGTGTGTTATCACTGCGTTTTCCCGAAGTGTAGCAAGTGTAGCAACTGTAGCAGTAGCAATTGCTACGGTGAGAACGTCACGGGTTTCTAGGTGGGTTATAAAGTAGTAATAATATATAAATAACAATAAAAACAATAAGTTATATATTATTATAATTATATTATGGTTATATTTTAATCATAAGGAGGCGGGATATAGGCTAAACGTAGCGAAGTGTAGCAAGTGTAGCAACTGTAGCAGCTTTTTTTGTATTGGCTTTCTCAGGCACAAAAAAGCCGGAACGGGTCCGGCTCTCAGGTTGGGGTTTGTGCAACAACCTACCCTGCTTTGGTTTTGAAGGGGATAACCTTCCCGCCCACTTTCAGGGTGTCCAGATAATCCGCCCACGCCTGCATCATTCTGGTTCGTTCTTCCATGTATTCCGCCCGGTTGTATGCCGCTCTAATGGGGTTGGTATCCTTATGGGCAAGCTGCCGTTCTATCGCGTCGGGATTCCATCCCAGTTCATTCAGCAAGCTGGATGCCATGCCCCTAAATCCATGCGGGGTCATCGTGTCATTGTCGTAACCCATCGTGCGTAATGCCGCCCTCACCCCGTTGTCACTCATTGGCTTGCTTGCACCTCTGGCACTGGGAAACACGTACTTAAACCGACCTGTGAGCGGGTACAATTCCCGCAACACCTCCACCGCTTGTCTGCATAGCGGGATAATGTGCGCGGTCTGGTTAGCCCGCTTGATGTGGGTAGGGGCTTTCATGCGCCTTACTTCAATTGTCCATGTAGCGGCTTCAAGGTCTATCTCCGACCATTCCGCCGCCCGTAACTCACCCGGTCTTAACATCACCAATGCCGACAAGAGCAAAGCACACCGCACCACAAACGAACCTTGGTAAGCGTCCATATCCCGCAACAGTTGCCCGACCTTCACCGGGTCTATGATCGCGGCAAAGTGCTTTTTGATACGGGGTTGCAAGATGATGCCGTTATCAATATCCGCCGCTGGGTTACGGTCTGCCAGTTCTAACGTAACCGCGTATTTGTACACTTGCAGGATGTATTGCTTAACCCGCCGTGCTGCATCCCCTGCCCCACGCGCTTCTACCCGCTGGACTACTCGGATAACGTCACCCGGTGTCACTTCATTGATGTTGGTTTTACCCATCCACGGGAAAACATCCCGTTCCAGATAGCTGATAGTGCGTACCGTGTGGCTTTCAGACCATGATTTTTTACTACGCTCGAACCACTCCCGCGCTATCGCCTCAAAACTGTTGGTGGTGATGTCGGTACGGGATGCCTTCATGATGCGTTTGAGGGTGGCGGGGTTCATGCCTCTGGCAAGTTGCGCCCGTGCTTCCATGTGCTTTTCACGGGCTGTTGCAAGGTCGATTTCTGGGTAACTACCAATGGTTAAGTTTTGCCTTTTACCTTCGTACCGATAGGTGTAACGCCAATACCGATTGTTTTTGGCTGTCACGTAAACAGCAAGTCCGCCGCCATCCGCTAAAATGTTGTCCTTGCCGTTTGGTTTTGCCTTTGCCTTCTTAATCTTTGTATCTGTTAGTTTTCTTTCCATGTGTCCATATATCCATGCGCTTAAGTTGATATATGGACAATAGTACAGTCAATTGCATGAGCTTCAGTGAGCCAATCTGATACAACCTGACACAACAAAAGCCCTTACAGATTGCTGCCTGTAAGGGCTTTTGGGTCATCATGATACAACATGAATCAATGAATTGGTCGGGACGATAGGATTTGAACCTACGACCCCCACACCCCCAGTGTGGTGCGCTACCAGGCTGCGCTACGCCCCGACGTGAAGGGGACAGAGCTTACCGTAATCACCGCGTAAGCTCAAGCTGAAATCAACATTTAAGGATAAACAAGATACGTTCCAGCTCTTCCACCAGCGGCGCGACATCATGCCCGTTGAGCACAATTGGCTCTAAGGGATGCACAGATGGCGGTGGCGTGTGCGCTTCATCCAACAATTTCTGCCGCGCACCACTGATGGTATAGCCATTTTCATACAGCAACGCCCGAATCTGACGGATCAGCAACACATCCTCACGCTGATAATAGCGACGGTTACCCCGCCGCTTCATCGGCTTTAAAGAAGGGAACTCACCCTCCCAATAGCGCAATACGTGCGTTTTCACCCCGCACAAATCACTTACCTCACCGATGGTGAAGTAGCGTTTGCCCGGAATGGGTGGCAGTTGACTATTGGGTGTCGCTACTTCCATATTCCTCTACCCGTTGCTTGAGCTTCTGCCCCGGACGGAATGTCACCACACGCCGCGCCGTGACGGGAATTTCTTCACCTGTTTTCGGGTTACGCCCCGGACGTTGGGTCTTGTCACGCAACATAAAATTCCCGAAACCGGACAATTTCACGTTTTTGCCTGTTTCCAAAGCATCGCGGACTTCTTCAAAAAACATCTCGACCAAATCCTTGGCTTCGCGCTTATTCAAACCCAACTCTTCAAACAGATGTTCAACCATGTCTGCTTTGGTTAATGTTGTTGTCATGCACTTTCTCCCTGTTTAACGCAATACCGCACCGACTTCATCCTGAAGCGAAGTAATGACTGTATCGACGATCCGATTGACTTCTGCATCCTCAAGCGTGCGCGTAGCGTCTTGAATAATCAAACTCAACGCAACACTTTTTTGCCCTTCTGGTATGCCTTTACCCGTATAAACATCAAATAAATAATAGGACATTAGCTGCGGAATCGCTGTTTTTTTCACAGCATTTTCCAAAGCAACTGCCAATGTATCTTCTCTGACCAATAATGCTAAATCACGGCGAATAGCCGGGAACTTGGAAATCGCTTGATACTTCGGTAACGCCCGTTGCATCAACAAACTCATATCTAATTCAAAGACATACACGGGTTGTTCCAGACCGAGCTGTTCCTCAATACGTGGATGCAACATGCCCATCCAGCCCACCACGGCTGTCTCAGTCATGATTTCAGCGGATTGACCGGGGTGCAATGCCGCATGAGCAACAGGTGCAAAATAGAATGACGTACCTGTGACCTGTTCCAGCAACGTTTCCACGTCCCCTTTTAAGTCGTAAAAATCGACGTTTCGGTTCACCTGTCCCCACTGTTCTGGGTAAAGATTGCCGGTCAATACGCCCGATAACATGGTTTTTTGCTGTGGCTTGCCAGCTTCACCTTGCGAAAACGCGGGACCAATCTCAAACAAACGCACTCGACTCTGCTGCCGATTTACGTTGTACGTTACCGCCCGCAACAAACCTGACCACAAAGTGCTGCGCATAACACCCAAATCGGCTGAAATCGGGTTCGCCAATGCAATATTATCCGCACCGGGAGCAAGTAAGTGCTCCATTTTCGGATCAACAAAGCTGAACGTAACCGCTTCCTGATAACCCCGCGCCACCAACAACTGACGCAAATGTTCACGTCTAACCGCTGTTTCGCTCGGCTGGGTAATACGCGGCGCACGCGGGCGTAATTCTGCCGGAATCGAATCGTAACCGCGTACCCGTGCCAGCTCTTCGATCAAATCTTCTTCGATATTTAAATCGAAACGTGCCAACGGTGCTTGCACTTGCCAGCCTGCATCGCTGCTGGTGAAGGTGCAATTCAAACGCACCAACACGCCTTCAACCGTTGCCGCCGCCATCGTTATCCCCAGCACACGGCGAATACGTTCAGGACGCAACAGAATCGCTTTGCGCTGCAATATGCTGGTATCCGCTACCGTATCCACCAATGTGCCGACTTCGCCACCGCAAACGCTCACGATCAACTGTGTCGCACGTTCCATTGCCTTAACTGGCATATCAGGGTCGACACCACGCTCGAAACGCGCCGAAGAATCGGTTTGCAAGCCGTAGCTACGCGCCTTACCCATGATTTTGGCAGGGCGGAAATGTGCACTTTCCAGAAATACGTTGCGGGTAGCATCCGTCACCGACGTGGGTTCGCCCCCCATAATGCCTGCCATCGCAACAGGCTGTGTGGCATCGGCAATCACCAGCGTATCGTTACGCAAGGTCGCGGTTTGCCCATCCAGCAGCTTCAGGGTTTCACCCGCATTCGCGTAACGTACCACGATACCGCTTTGCAGTTTGTCGAGGTCGAAAGCGTGCATCGGCTGACCGAGTTCCAGCAACACGTAATTGGTTACGTCAACCGTGGCAGAAATGCTACGTACACCGGCACGGCGCAATTTTTCCTGCATCCAAATCGGCGTGGCGGCTTGCGGGTTGATATTGCGAATAATGCGCCCAACATAACGCGGGCAAGCATCCGCCGCTTGTAAGTCAACCGGAAACGTGTCGGTATGCTGGATGGTTTGCGCGGGGATTTCCGGCACATTCAACGGTACATCCATGACCAAGGCGGTTTCACGCGCCACACCAATCATGCTCATGCAATCGCCACGGTTCGCGGTAATCGCCAACTCAATCACTTCGTCATTGAGTTTCAAATACTCACGGATGTCCATGCCCACGGGCGCATCATCTGGCAATTCCAGCAAGCCGTCGGACTTGTCGGACATACCCAATTCGGTTGATGAACACAACATGCCGAACGATTCCACACCACGCAGCTTGCCTTTTTTGATCTTTAAATCCGTGCCATCGGGTAGTGGCAATACCGCGCCGATCAGTGCCAATGGCACTTTGATGCCCGCACGCACATTGCTCGCACCACACACTATTTGCAGAATTTCGCCACGTCCATTGTCGACTTTGCAGACACTGAGTTTATCAGCATCAGGGTGTTTTTCACGTTCGAGGACATGACCCACCACAATGTTGGTGAAGGCGGTGGCTACTGCATCACGCGCTTCCACTTCGCAGCCGGACATGGTGAGTTTGTCGGCAATCACATCCAGCGCTAGCGGGGTATCAATCCACTCACGCAGCCATTTTTCACTGACTTTCATAAGGTTACTCCGCTTTGTTCAACCGAATTGTTTGAGGAAGCGCACGTCGTTATCAAACATCACGCGCAAGTCATTGATCTGATAGCGTAACATCGCCAAACGCTCGACCCCGAAACCAAACGCGAAGCCAGTGTATTTTTCGCTGTCGATACCGACGTTTTTCAGCACGTTCGGATGCACCATGCCGCAGCCCATCACTTCCAGCCAACCCGTGCCTTTGCACACACGGCAACCGTCACCACCACAGTGCACGCACTGAATGTCGGTTTCTGCCGATGGCTCGGTAAAGGGGAAAAACGTGGCACGGAAACGTGTCGGTAATTCATCTACTTCAAAGAAAGCTTTAAAGAAGGCTTCGAGAATGCCTTTTAAATCCGCGAAGGTCACGTCTTCGTCGACCATCAAACCTTCCACTTGGTGGAACATCGGGCTGTGGGTCATGTCGGAATCGCAACGGTATACCCGACCCGGCGAAATGATACGCAGCGGTGGAGGATTGTTTTCCATGTGACGCACTTGCACGGATGAGGTATGGGTACGCAGCAGCAAGCCACTATCCATATAAAAGGTATCGTGCATCGCACGTGCCGGATGCGATTCTGGGATATTCAATGCGGTAAAGTTGTGAAAATCGTCTTCAATTTCAGGACCTTCTGCCAAACTGAAACCCAATTGTGCGAAGATCTCGCTAATGCGTTGAATGGTTTGCGTAACAGGATGCAAACTGCCAGTATCCATCCGACGCCCCGGCAAAGTGACATCCACTTTTTCAGCTTGCAAACGCGCATTCAGTGCTTCAACTTGCAAGCTTTGCTTACGCTCATCCAAAGCCAGCGTGAGTGCTTGCTTGGCAGTATTGATTTCCGCACCAGCCGCTTTACGCTCTTCATGCGGTAACTTACCCAGTTGCTTGAGTTGCTCGGTCAACAAACCAGTCTTGCCTAGATACTGCACACGCACCTGATCCAACGCGGTGAGGCTGACGGCTTGCGAAATCTGCTCGTGGGCTACGCCCATCAATTCCAGCAAACTTTGCACGACGATTTCCTTAAATATATGGGGTTTTATCGGTAAAAAGCAAAAGGCGGGGAGAGGTAAAACCTTCCCCCGCCTTGCTCACCCATTTACGGGTATTTTTCAGCGCATCTTAATGCAGCTTAAGCAGCTAGGGCAGCTTTTGCCTTCTCTGCGACTGCACCAAACGCAGTGATGTCGTGGACTGCCAGATCAGCCAGAACCTTACGGTCAAGGCTAATATTGGCTTTCTTCAAACCATTCATCATGCGGCTGTAAGACAGACCGAACAGACGTGCACCAGCATTAATACGCACGATCCACAGAGCGCGGAATTGGCGTTTTTTCTGACGGCGGTCGCGGAATGCGTATTGACCAGCTTTGATAACTGCTTGATGCGCAACCCGGTAGACCCGGCTTCTAGCACCGTAGTAACCTTTAGCCAGCTTGAGAATTTTCTTGTGACGGGCATGTGCCGTTACACCACGTTTAACTCTTGCCATGTTTTAAATCCTCCTGATTACGCGTAGGGCAGCATTTTTTGTACATTGCCGTGGTCGGCTGCAACAACGAAGTTGTCGCCTGAACGCAAATGACGCTTACGCTTGGTGGATTTTTTAGTCAAGATATGACGCAGGTGTGACTGCTTGCGTTTAAACAAGCCACTGCCGTTTTTCTTGAAACGTTTAGCCGCAGCACGGCTACTTTTCATCTTAGGCATCTTGGTCTCCTTTTCGATCAGGTAGATAAAACATCCTGCAAGAGTGCCTTGCCTTAACAGGATGGTGTTGGGGAATGCCCCCAATGTTGGGCTTAGATTTTTTTCTTGCCACCGAGCATCATAACCATTTGACGGCCTTCCAGACGCGGGAATTGCTCAACAACGGCAATGTCTTCTAGCTCTTTCTCAACGCGCTTGAGAACATCCATCCCCAGCTCTTTGTGAGCCATTTCACGCCCTTTAAAGCGCAGGGTGACTTTAACCTTATCGCCCTCTTCCAGAAACTCTTTCAGTTTTCGCAGTTTGATCTGGTAATCGCCTTCATCCGTTGCCGGACGCATCTTGATTTCCTTGACCTGCACTTGTTTCTGGTTTTTTCGGGCTATCGCAGCTTTTTTGCTTTCATCGAAACGGAATTTGCCATAATCCATGATGCGGCAAACCGGTGGTTTCGCATTGGGTACGATTTCCACCAGATCAAGCTCGGCATCGTAGGCCATTTCCATTGCGTCCCGTAAGGAGACAACACCTTGATTTTCACCTTCCGCATCAATCAGACGAATTTTCGGAACGTTAATATCGTCATTAATACGGTGTTCTTTTTCGAGAGCGATAAGTTTAATCCTCAGATAGTGATAAGCGACGCGCAGCAATTTCCGCATTCAGACGTTGCAAAACTTCCGCTAATGGGAAAGTTCCTAAGTCTTTACCGGAACGGGTGCGCATGGCTACAGATTGTGTTTCCACTTCGCGGTCTCCGACTACCAACAGGTAGGGGACACGTTGCATCGTGTGTTCACGGATTTTAAAGCCAATTTTTTCATTTCTCAAGTCTGATACAGCGCGAATACCTGCATCAAGCAATTGCTTGGTGGCATCTTGCACGAAATCGGCTTGTTTGTCCGTGATATTCATCACGACAGCTTGCGTTGGCGCTAACCAGAGCGGGAAACGCCCTTCGTAATGCTCGATCAGGATGCCAGTGAAGCGTTCCAATGAACCAAATAATGCACGATGCAACATAACCGGACGTTTACGGGTATTATCTTCCGCTACGTAGGTCAGATCAAAGCGTTCTGGCAAGCTCATATCGACTTGCAGCGTACCACACTGCCAATCACGACCGATAGCATCACGCAATACAAATTCCAGCTTAGGGCCGTAAAATGCGCCTTCACCGGGGAACAATGTATACGGCAACTTCATGCTATCGAGTGCATTGCCGAGCGCGTGTTCCAGCAAATCCCAACTCTCATCCGAACCAATGCGGTTTTCTGGACGAGTAGACAATTTGATGTGAACATTTTCAAAGCCAAATTCTTTGTAAATGTCGAGCACCAACGCCACTACGTCCTTGCACTCTTGCGCCATCTGGTCTTCAGTACAGAAGATATGCGCATCATCCTGTGTGAAGTGGCGTACACGCATCAAGCCGTGTAATGCACCGGACGGTTCGTAGCGGTGTACTTTGCCGAATTCAGCCATACGCAATGGTAGGTCGCGGTAGCTTTTCAAACCCTGTGAAAACATCAACATGCCACCGGGGCAGTTCATCGGTTTCAGGGCGAAGACACGCTCGTCTTCTGTCGTTGTGGTGAACATATTGTCACGGTAGTTAAACCAGTGACCGGAGGTTTCCCACAGACTGCGATCCATGACATCGGGGGTGTTTACCTCGACGTAGCCAGCGCGTTGCTGGCGTTGACGCATGTAGCCAATCAAGGCTTGGAATACTGTCCAACCTTTGGGATGCCAGAAGACTGCACCGGGGGCTTGTTCGTCGAAATGGAATAAATCCAATTGACGACCGAGTTTACGGTGATCACGCTTTTCAGCCTCTTCCAACATCGTCAGGTAGGCTTGTAAATCTTTTTTGTTTGCCCACGCTGTACCATAAATGCGTTGCAGCATGGCGTTGTTGGAATTGCCACGCCAGTAAGCACCTGCCACCTTCATCACTTTGACGGAGGGGATTTTTCCCGTGCTAGGAACGTGAGGACCACGGCACAAGTCAATAAAATCGCCTTGACGATAGAGCGACAGCGTTTGGTCGGCGGGAATGCCTGCGATGATTTCCGCTTTGTATGCTTCCCCCATATTCAGAAAGAAGCTTACGGCTTCATCGCGTGACAGGGTGCTACGCTCGACGGGAATATCTTGCTTGATGAGATCCTGCATCCGCGCATCAATCGCCTGTAAATCTTCAGGCGTGAACGGGCGTGGGGAGGCAAAATCGTAGTAAAAGCCATTTTCGACCGTGGGACCAATGGTGACTTGTACTTCAGGGAATAATTGTTTGACCGCTTGAGCCATCAAATGCGCGGCGGAATGGCGGATAATATCCAAGCCTTCGGCATCTTTCGCAGTGATAATACTCAGGGAAACATCGTGATCAATGACATAGCTGGCATCAACCAATTGATCGTTTACTTTGCCTGCGAGTGTCGCTTTAGCCAAACCCGCGCCAATATCGGCAGCAACGGCAAGGACAGAAAGGGGGGCATCGTAAGAACGTTGACTTGCGTCGGGGAGAGTAATGATAGGCATATTGTACTCCAGTGGTGGCCTATACGAGGGGTCACGTGGTTATAGTGGTTGTGTATGAAAGTGGTAGGCGTAATTGGACTCGAACCAACGACCCCCACCATGTCAAGGTGGTGCTCTAACCAACTGAGCTATACGCCTGTCGCTGAAGGTGGTGAATTATAGGGAATCAGAAACAAAAGGCAAGCCTTTTTTTCACGCAAACGCCATTTGCCTACCACATTGCCACATTTCATCTCGGAGCACTTGCGGCATGAACACGCAAAGCTCGATAATTGCCATGCTGATCCAATGGATGGCTTACTTTCTTCTAACATACAATGACAATGAATAACTTATGAAAATTGCAATTGCCGGAACGGGCTATGTCGGTCTTTCCAACGCCATGCTGTTAGCGCAACACCATGAAGTGGTTGCCCTCGACATTCTCCCCGAAAAAGTCGCCCAATTGAATGCGCATCAATCCCCGATTGTGGATACCGAAATCGAAGCATTCCTGTTGCGCAATGATTTGAATTTCCGCGCCACGCTTGACAAGGAAGACGCATACCGTGGGGCGACCTTCGTGGTCATTGCAACGCCGACGGATTATGACCCGCAAACCAATTATTTCAATACGCGTTCGGTCGAAGCGGTCGTGCGTGATGTCATGGTAATCAATCCTGATGCCGTCATGATTATAAAATCCACTGTGCCAGTCGGCTACACCGCCCGCTTGCGCCAAGAAGTCGGCAGCGACAATATTATTTTCTCGCCGGAATTTTTACGCGAAGGTAGAGCGTTATACGACAATCTCTACCCTTCCCGCATTGTGATCGGAGAACGCTCGGAACGCGCCCAAGTCTTTGCAGGCTTATTGCAACAAGGGGCGGTCAAACAAGATGCACCCGTGCTATTCACCGACTCGACCGAAGCCGAAGCCATTAAGCTGTTTGCGAATACCTACCTCGCGATGCGCGTGGCATACTTCAATGAGCTGGATACGTATGCGGCAACGAATACCTTGGACACGCGCCAAATCATTGACGGCGTATGCCTTGATCCGCGTATTGGCAATCATTACAACAACCCATCATTCGGTTACGGCGGTTATTGCTTACCTAAAGACACCAAGCAATTGCTCGCTAATTACAATCAAGTACCGCAAAACCTGATTCACGCGATTGTCGATTCCAACCGCACCCGTAAAGATTTTATTGCGGATGATGTGATTCGGCGTAACCCGCGTGTTGTTGGCATCTACCGCTTAGTCATGAAGGCGGGGTCGGATAATTTCCGCGCCTCTTCCATTCAAGGCATTATGAAGCGCATTAAAGCAAAAGGGATTGATGTAGTGGTGTACGAACCCGTGCTGGAAGAAGAAACGTTTTTCCGCTCCGCTGTCATTCGCAATATCGACGCTTTCAAGCAAATGAGCGATGTCATTATTGCCAACCGCATGAGCGACGAGCTACACGATGTCGCGGCGAAGGTTTACACCCGCGACCTATTTGGCAGCGACTAACACCGCATCCCGTAAACGCGCCTCAACCCGCAATGCAGTCATCCGCTGCGGGTCGGCAATGGCGGGGTACAGGTGGAAATGCGCGGCAACTTCCTGCGCATAATGGCTTGCCATCTGTTCCACTCGCGCACGGTCAGCAAGCGACAAACGTGCCAAACCCAGCAAACGCGGCGCAAGGCGTTGCAAGTAACGATCACACAAATCTTGCTCCGCTGGTTTGCGCCACGTTTCGCGCAATAGCAGCGGTGGGAAATGCTCCGCTGCCAGCTTATCCACCACCTCATTAGCCGCATTCAGCCATTGCCCAGCGCCATCGGGCGTGCGCAAAAACCACTTCGCCTGCGGGTTTTGCCCTGCCCTGTCTTTCACATTCTGCTCTAAGCGATAACTCAGCGGCGGCGCACCTCGGCGCTCTTCTTCAGGCGTATTGCGCAACTCAAGCTGGCTGGCACTCACCGCTTTCCAGATGGGGTAAATACGCGCTTGCGACATTTCAGTCGGCAATCGGCAACTCGCCAACAAGGCTAATGGGTAGTGATCGGTTTCATCCAACAACCAGAACTCGTAATGGTCATCTTGCGGCAAGGGTACGGGGGTTGTTTCGAGGGTGGCAACAATAGGCGGGTACGCGATTTCGAGCGCGTCACGGTCAATACTGGGATCAAGCGGATAAGGACGAAAACCATGACGCGCCGACCATAGCCCGATCCTAGCGTACTGAATACCACGAGGGGTTTGACATTGGAACTGAAGTTCCCAGTCTATCCCATTGAAACTTAAGGCACGAATCTGCGCGGATGCCACCACTTGCACCGCGCTACTGAAAGGATTATGCAAACGTTTCGCATAACAGTCCATCAAGTCCTCATTAACCCCTCGGACGGCTACGACGGCGCTGACCGCCACCTTGCCCACCACCGTTGTGACCATGCCCGCCTGGATGGTGCGGAACACGTTCACGCTGGCTACGGTGTGGACGATGCAAATCTGCTGGCAATAATTCGGCAGTAATTTTGCTCACCGGAATCGACTTACCCGTGTATTCCTCAATATCCGGCAGGTAAAACGCGGTATCTTCGCACGCAAAGCTATGTGCCTCACCTGATGCACCCGCCCGCGCAGTACGCCCGATACGGTGCACGTAATCTTCCGCCAATTGCGGCAAATCAAAATTGAAAACGTGGGATACATCAGGAATATGCAAGCCCCGCGCTGCCACATCGGTCGCAATCATCACCTGAAACTCACCGGCTTCAAAGTTTTGCAACAGCTTTTCGCGCTTATTCTGACGCACATCCCCCGAAATCAGGTCAGAGGTAATGCCATTAGCGCGGAGATAATCATCAATCTTTTCAGCAATGTGTTTGGTATTCACAAACACAATCGCACGGAACGGCTGAAGTTTACGCACCAACCCCACCAGCAATGGAATTTTTTCCTCGTTCGCCGGAAAATAAACATGCTCCGCAATATTATCCGCTCGCACCGATTCCGCCTCAATTTTGATTTGCTGCGGGTTATTCATGTGTTCGTAGGCTAATTCCAACACGCGCTGTGACAGCGTAGCAGAAAACAGCATATTCAAACGTTTCTCAGGCGGTGGCATTTTGTGCATCAAGAAACGCACATCTTGAATGAAACCCATGTCAAACATGCGATCAGCTTCATCCATCACCAAGGCTTGCGCGTATTTGAGGGTGAAAACATGCTGTTTCCAGTAATCAATCACCCGCCCAGGTGTGCCGATCAAGACATCGACTGGCTCTTCAAATTGGCGGCGTTGCTTGTCGTAACCTGCCCCGCCATAGACCAATACCGAACGCAAGCCCGTGTGTTTACCCAGCTCTTCCGCATCCCGCGCAATCTGAATTGCCAGTTCACGCGTTGGCGCAAGAATCATGCAGCGCACTGTTCCAGCACCCGCCGCTGGCAAGGGATGCGTTAATAAATGCTGAAAAACAGCCACCAAAAACGCGCCGGTTTTGCCCGTGCCCGTTTGGGCTTGCCCCGCAATATCGCGCCCAGCTAATGCGAGCGGCAACGTCTCCGCTTGAATCCGCGAGCAGAACTCAAAACCAGTCTCCCGGAGCGACGCCAAGATGCGCTCATCCAGCGGGAAATCAGCAAAACGTATTTGACTTAAGTAGAAATTTTCCATTGCGCGAGAATATCACACTGAATCAACAAGGCGTCACAAAAAGCGCAACAACTTTTAGGTATTTTTCAAGATAACCTTACAAAAATCCACATTGTCGACAGACAAAAAACCTGCTGTCGACAATATAACTAATTAAGCAGGAATTTCCGATAAAATGTATTCTAATAGTCGACACTATGCGATATTATTCTGTGCCTTCGTTATACTTGAACGATATATTGTCGACATTAAACAGCGCTACCGGAGGCGTCACATGAGTACAACAGGCACACTGGCACAACATCTTGCCAGTACGTTGGGACTAAAAAATTCACCAAACCTTTACTGGAACCAATCCTCCCCGGTTCTATACGAACAAGCACTCAACCGCAGCGAAGGCAAAATCAGCGAAGACGGTGTATTTGTTGCCTATACCGGTACATTTACGGGACGCGCCCCCAACGATAAATTCATTGTCGATGATGCCGGTTCACACGACAAAGTGTGGTGGGGCAAAGTCAATAAAGCCATGACAGAAGCACAATTCGATAAGATTTTAGCGGATGCAGTGCAGTTTTTGGATGGTCGTGAGTTGTTTGTGCAAGACTTACTGGCAGGCGCGAATGAAGCTGACGAATTACCTGTCCGTATCATTACCCAGTACGCATGGCACGCGTTATTTGCCCGTAATATGTTTATTCGCCCTGATGACTTGAACCGCACACTAGGCGTGACTGAGCCTAAATTCACGGTTATTCATGTACCCGATATGCAGGCTGACCCAGAAGCGCATGGCACGCATTCCGGCGCATTTGTATTGCTGAACTTGAGTCGTGGGCTGATTTTGATTGGCGGCACGCATTACGCGGGTGAAATCAAGAAATCCATTTTCTCCGTACTCAACTACTTATTGCCACAGCGCGGTATTATGTCGATGCACGCGTCCGCCAATGTGGGCAAAGCAGGTGACGTTGCGATTCTGTTCGGGCTCTCCGGCACAGGTAAAACCACGTTATCGGCAGACCCTAACCGTTCATTGATCGGTGACGACGAGCACGGTTGGAGCGATGACGGCGTATTCAATCTGGAAGGCGGTTGCTACGCGAAGGTGATTAACCTTTCCGCCGAACAAGAGCCGATGATCTACAAAACCACCAAAACCTTCGGCACGGTGCTGGAAAACGTGGTGATGGATCAAACAACCCGCAAACTGAATCTAGATGACAATAGCTTAACGGAAAATACCCGTGCGAGTTACCCGATCACGCAAATTCCGGGCGCATTGTATCCGGGCAAGGCAGGTAATCCTAAGCACATTATTATGCTGACGTGTGATGCGTTTGGCGTATTGCCACCGATTTCTAAGCTGACCACAGAACAGGCGATGTATCACTTTATTTCCGGTTATACCGCGAAAGTTGCGGGTACGGAAAAGGGTGTCACTGAACCCACCGCTACTTTCAGTACTTGCTTCGGTGCACCGTTCATGGCATTGCACCCATCGGTTTATGCTGACTTGCTGGGCAAAAAGATCAACGAACACGGTGTCTCTTGCTGGCTGGTGAATACTGGCTGGACGGGCGGGGCTTATGGCGTGGGTAAGCGTATGAACATCCACCATACCCGCAGCATGGTCAATGCCGCGCTGAATGGCACATTGGATAGCGTGGAAATGCAGCAAGATGCGATTTTCGGGCTGAACATTCCAACCTCTTGCCCAGACGTACCCTCCGCCGTGCTTGATCCATCCTCTACATGGACGGACAAAGCCGTGTATGCAGTGAAAGCAACTCACTTAGCCTCATTGTTCCACCAGAACTTTGCGCAATACAGCGCAGGGGTGGCTGAAGCTATTTGTGCAGCAGGCCCGTTGCAAGGTCGCGCTTAAAGCCATCACTAAGCCAAGCCGGAGCAAGGTTTCCGGCTTGGCTTACCGTTGACTACCGGATTAGCGTCCCGCTTTCAACTTTGCCCAATAACGCATATAAAGATCTTGAGCATCGCCAATATCACGTTGGAATTCCGCTTTTGCCAACCTCTCAGGGGAAGGGAAAATCGTTGGATTTTCTCGCGTTTCAGTATCCAGCATGGATTTCGCAGTCAAATTGGGCGTAGCGTACCCCAGTTCCTTGACACAACGTACTGCCACTTCTGGGCGCAGCATGTAGTCAATGAACTTGTGCGCATTTTCCGGGTTACTGGCACGCGCTGGAATCACAAAACTATCCATCCAGAAACTAGCTCCTTCCTTGGGGTATACATAGCGGATTGCCGGATTCTTGCTATGGGCAAGTACTGCATCGCCATTCCAGAGCAATCCTAAATCCACCTTCCCGCTTGCGAAAGGTTCATCAGGGTTTGCATCCCCAAGTAAATGAACATTAGGCATCAATTTTTGCAGACGTTCGTAAGCCTGCTTGATTTCCTCTGGAGCAGTAGCATTGGTGGAATGTCCATCCAGACTCAGCGCCATATGAAACACGCTACGCATGTCATCCAGCAGTAATAGTTTGTCACGCCATTGCTTATGCCATAAATCTGACCATGAGGTCACATTAGTGGCGGCTGGGTTGTTGGCGTTAACCCCCAGACCAACACTGCCCCACAAGTAAGGCACGCTCACCTCATTACCCGGGTCATACAGTTTATTGAGCAAATCAGGATCAAGCTGTTTAAAATTGCTAAGCAGTGTCTTATTGAGTGGTTGGAGCAAACCATCTTTGCGTAGCCGCTCCACCATATAAGTAGAGGGAATCAGCACATCATAACCCCGCCCTTTCAATAATTTCAGCTTGGTATACATGATTTCATTGTTTTTGTAGGTCAGGTATTCAACTTTGATACCGGTTTCACGGGTAAAATCTTCCAGTACCCCTTCCGGTATGTAATCTGACCAGTTATAGACAATGACGGTTTCTTCCGCGATGGCTGTGTTACTGCCTGTACCAGCCGCCTGCGCAGGTAACATCAGCACCAGTGTCAGGAATATGCCCAAAATAACGTGTTGCATGGTTAAATTCTAATATTATTGTTTAAGAGTGCAAAAGTAACGGTGGATCGTTTAGCCGTTCTTTAGCGAGTTGCTTGCCCCGGCGGAACTCACGCATGAAATGCTGCTTGGCTGTTACCAGATCAAGATCTTGCAGAGTTCCTCCTGTTGCAAAATGTTGCACAAACACTTTGCCCGTGGCATAAGTCAAACCACCTGCCACTATGCATACACTTGCACCACCTGCAAATGAACCAACACCCGGTAATACTTTAAAGGCACTCCCCAACCCTGCCACAGCCACTACCGGTAACATCCCCAGAATGAAGGAGCGTACTACAGCCTTCTCAATATGGGTATAACGTATGCCATATAACTTAACCAAATCATCCACCATCTTGAACTGGATATTGGTGAGTGCAATCACATCCAACAGTGGCACAGGGATCAATCCCATTGCCATCGCTTGGGCAACATTGGATTTGATGATGCTATCAGCTTTCGCGGCACAAGCAGCCTGCTTTTCAGCGTTCAAACGTACCTGATCAGCCTGTTGAGCCAAAGCAGAATCCGCCTCAATTGGCTGCCAGACATCTTCCCCCTCATCCGCCATCTGTATGCCCCTCCCTCTGACTGACCACTATTGCGGCAATATCTGCCTACTACGTCTTTTGGAACCGTTGATCTCGTCCCTGATGCTGTGTACCAAGCACTTACCCATTGCCAGTTCACGCCGGAAAAATGCTTGTGCCTGTTTTGGATCAAAGTTTTCCAGCGTACCGCCTGCTTCAAAATGCAGGATAAAAGTCTGCCCCACTGCATAAGTCACCGCACCTGCCAATACGCTAAGGCTGGCGCTACCTGCCAATGTGCCGATTCCCGGTATCACTTTGGCAAAACTGCTTAACCCAACGATTGCCAGCACTGGCATTGCCCCGCCTGCGAGGGAAAGCAACATCGACTTGAGGTCTTGATCTCTCACGGGCACACCATAATGCGCACTCAAGCTGCGTAGCATGTTCATTTGCACCGTCGTCAAGGCAGATACATCAAACAGTGGAATGGGTACTAATCCCAAACCCATGCTGGTAATCAGGTGGTTTTTGACAATACTGCTGGCGGTGATTTCTTGCACCTCGGCGGCAACCGCCTCCAATTCCGTGACTGGATCAGTGGGGTGGCTACCGGTAATAACATCGACCGCTTCAACGGTAAGTGGCATGTATCCTGACCTTCAGTTAGCAAACATCGATATTGCTAAAATTTTATCATAATCAAAATAAATATAACGACCGATATGGCTGACTTAACAAAACTTAACAATTCAGTGGCTTTCAACGGGGGGTATTGGCTTGACTCAATTTTGGACAGGCGTTGATAATCCACTCTCACAATACGTTATCCATTTAACACCCTCTACAGGAGAACCTTATGGAAGCAGAAGCAGCAACCGCAGCAGCAGCCGGTTCCAACAGCACCTTAGCAACGATTGGCAATTCACTAGCCAATATGGGCACTACCGCCAAAGTCTTTGCGCTGAGCCACCCGATGGGTATGGCTGTCGCAGGCGGGGCATTGTTGGGTCTAGGGACTTACTACGCCTTTGGCAAGATGTTCGGCAAAAAGAATACAGCCGCACCCGTCATGGCCGCTGCCTGATTTATTCATTCGACACGAATAAGTTAACCCACCCAGAACGCGTGTTTTGGGTGGTTTTTGGTTTTCTGACATCCTGAACTGTTGACAACAAGCCCTTATCCCTTATACCCAAACAGACAGGCATTACCGTGTTGTAACCCCGCAATCCGGTAACAAAAGGACAGAGTGTTACCCTGTGGAAAACAAACCCATCAGCGCCAATGCGCAATTCAAACGCTGGATTAGGCGCAAAGTGCCCCTACTGATTGTTGCGACCCTGCTGACTGCGTTAGTGGTTATTTTCTTTTTTAACCGTATTGTGATCACTATCCACTCCGGTCAAGCGGGCGTGCTCTATCGTCTGTTTGGCGGCGGCACAGAAACCGATACGATTTATCCAGAAGGGATACATATCATCAATCCGTTCAATACCATGTACCTCTACGACGTGCGCAAGCAAATAGCACTACATGAGTTTGATGTTATTACCAACAAGGGATTGAGCATCCACTTGTCACTCGCGGTACGTTACCGTCCTGAATATGAACTGTTGGGTATTCTCCACCAACGTATCGGCCCTGATTACCTGAATCTGGTCATCCTGCCGCAGATCGAATCGGTCATGCGTAAGCAATTAGGCAGTTACACTGCTGAACAAATTTACACGAACGAAGCAGGACTGTTGACGAATGCCATCCTCAGCGCTTTGGATGAGGTAGGGCGTAACTACGTAGCCGTCGAAGACATCATCATCCGTAGCATCACCCTCCCCCCAGAAATCGTCGATGCCATCGAAGACAAACTGAAACAGGAAGAATTCATGAAATCCTATGAATTCCGTCTTAAGACAGCCGAGCAGGAAGCCGCACGGATGGCTATCGAAGCGGGGGGTATCAAAACTTACCACGATACCATCAATAGCTCGTTGACCGAGCAAGTGCTGCGTAGTAAAGGTATTGAAGCTACCGCAAAGCTGGCAGCTTCACCCAACGCCAAAGTTGTGGTAATTGGTTCTGGCAAAGATGGTCTTCCCATCATTCTGGGCGGCGATAATGGCGTTAGTTCCCCCATCCCGGCAACATCAGAAACACTGCCAGCGGATGCCCCCCTCACTGAAACCACAACGCCTGCTGCCCAAGCCGACGGGAAAAAAACCAAGGACAAGGATAAGCAGCCTTCGACCAGCGTACCAAACGAACAAAAACTGACTAATCCCCCTCCTGCGACAGGTGACAAGCCATGAATGCTACCCGCCTGCTAGTATGGCTGATAGTCTGCCTAAACCTTGCGGCGTGTAGCCCTGATTATGAACAGATGGCACAGCAGCGGCTGGATTATGCCCGCCAGAATACAGGGGACATCCACTTCGTGGCGGTACAGGATACCTATAAAAGTAACTACCTGAACGGCGTTCTTCTGGCTGCTGAAGAAATCAATCAGCGTCCTAACAAACTCATGGGGCGTTCCCTGAATGTCAGTATCGAACAGGATGGGGAATCGTTTGATGACACCAAGCCCACCATTCGCCGCATTGCTGCCGATCCCAAAGTGACGGCTGTACTGGGACATCGTAGTTCCAGTATCGCTGTACCCGCCTCGGTCGTTTACGAACGTAGCCAGATCCTATTCATCCCACCCTTTTCGACCGCACAAGAATTAACCGGACATAATTTTCAGTATGTATTCCGTATGATGCCTAATGCAGCCGTCATGACGGAACAGATCGCCAGTGTCGCTCAATACCTTGGCTACAAAAATGTAGTTATTCTTTACGCCCGTGATGACCTTAGCCGTGAACTGGCTTTCCTGTTTGAGGATGCGGCAGTCAAACGGGACATAAAACTGGTGCAAAACTCTTCGTTTTTTGAAAAAGAAGACAATTACCGTCCGTTGATTTCACAATTTACGGGCAAAGACTTTGATGCCGTTTTCATCGCCTCCCCTTCCCAACCGGGCGGCAATATGGTCAAACAACTCCGGGAAATGGGCATCAACAAGCCCATCCTTGGTGGTGATGGCTTCAACCTGCCCGCCTATGCCAAAACCGTAGGAGAAGCGGGACAAAATACCATCGTGCCAGCGGTGTATCGCCCCAATAACCAGAATCCCCGTGATACAGCTTTTATCCAACGTTATAAGGACAAGTATCAGGAAGAGCCTGACTACAACGCTGCCCAAGGTTATGACTCAGTAATGCTGCTCGCAGCCGCCATTGAAAAAGCAGGTTCAACAGTACCAGCCTTGTTATCGTCAACGATGCACTACTTGCCTGCATGGCTTGGGGTTACGGGTTTGTATGCCTATAATGGTGTGGGTGACCTTTATGGCAAACACTTTGTTTTCAACGTCTGGCAGCGCGGCGAATTCCGCCCCTTGCCAGCCATCCACCTACCGTTTCTGCTGGAGCGTTTTGAAAAGCGCCTGAGTGATACGACTACTCCAGTGGAAAATACACGATCAAAGCCCGATCTGCCGCCAGCCACCCCAACGGTCGAGCAAACAACCGTCCTACCGTCTGAGCAGCCAAACAACACGGCGCAATCTGCTAAACAATCAGCGGAAATGCCAAGCGCTCCCGCACAAACACCCACCACAAACACATTAGCGGGACAGACGCAGACCAGTAAGAAGCTCAGTTTCGCTGAAATTTTTAGTACCCCAGTGCACAGCGACGACCATAAAGTTCGCCTATTAGAACTTGCGCAAGCTATGTTTCAGTTCAAACGTATTGGTCTGATTTATGAAGACACCGAAAATGGGCGGCTGGCAGCGGGTTATTCTATCGTCAAACAGATGACGGAACAGAGTGGGGTAAAACTGGTGGGATGCGACATCCCGTTTTCGGCTTTAAGCAAGAATGAAATTGAACGGGAACTGATTGCCTGTTATGGCAAATTATCACTCAATGCCGATGCCTTCTTTATCAGCAACCATGCTGGAATCAACCAAACACTGGTCGGGCGGTTGAACAGTAGCATGACTTTTTTTAAAGTACCTGCCATCTTTATTGGTGAACAAATCGATCTCACCGGAGTGGATATCGTGTTGAACCAACGCACTGATGTCGACCCACAAGGCAGGGGAAATATGGAGGTTTACCGTGATCTGGTACACAATGTAAAAGTACATGAACTGGCTTCGCACTTGGTAGGGATGCCGGAAATTTCTATTAATCTCAGTAGTTTGCAATATCAAGGTTTTTCTGATGCACCTTTTCTGGATCTAGCTCCCGCCACGTTTTTAGATAGTGTTGACGACCATATCCCAACACCTGTTCCTGAAAAAAAGACAGGCAACACGCCATGAAATACCTGATATGTGGTTACTCCATAGTGTTGCTTAGTCTCCTTAGCCTACCTGCTTTTGCAGAATCAACGACACCCAGCGTTGCGGACAAGCCGTCCCTGTATATTGGCATTCCCCCCCAACGACCACCTTACGCTTATCTGGATGCACAAAAGCAAGCGGCTGGTATCTTGGTCGATGCTGTTCAGGCAACCTGCCAATACATGCAGACAAAGTGTGAATTTGTTAGTGGTACGCCCGACCAACTATTGCAGGATTTACAGGCGGTTAAACTGAATGCGCTGCTGGTCGTTGATGCTTTTATTGCCCCAGAAGTAGATAAACTCCAGTTAACGCAACCCCTTTGCAAACCCAAACCTCTGTTTATCCAAAAAGCAGATGCATCCGTGCGCAGCAAGCCGGAAGATTTCCGGGGAGCAAACCTAGGTGTTCTAGAAGGCTCGATTTTCCACATTTATTTGCTGGATGAGTACAGCAGCCAAGCACGTTTAAAAGCTTATCCATTCGCCGATAGTGCGGTGTTTGACTTAGTATTTGGCAGGCTGGATGCCCTATTTGCGGAAGAAGCCATGATCAAGGCACGCATCACGGATACCTCACTGGAAGGCTACCTCCATTTCAAGGTCATTGAAGCTGATCCTAAAACATTACCTGCCACAGCGATGGTACTGGCTTTACGTGAACAGGATACTGACTTGTTCAAGGACATAAATAACGCCCTGCAAGCCACGCTGAAAGGGCAAAACTGCGCACAATTGCTGGCAACACCTACCACTAAATCGACAAAGAAATAACCATTGAGGCTCTGTATGCAAATAACTTACCCATCCCCAGCCCGTCAGTGCCACACTGGGTTTCGGTTTATCCTGTTATGGCTCATACTTTGTCTCCCCCTTAGCGGATTGACCGAAGAAAAAAAAGCCGCCCCTGACCTGCCATCTGCCAGTGCTGAAATCAAAGGCCAAACGGCTGCGCCCGTATCAGGCACGGGGACTCCCGATGCAGCAGCCACTTCCAAAGAACAGGCTCAGTCCAAAATCGAAAATAGCATGGACAACATCGAGATCATCCAACAGACACTGGAATCCCTGCGTACAGAAATTGACAACAGCAAAGAGGATGCCACACTCAACCGCAGTAGCATGGATACCATTAAGAATGGTCTAGAACAGATCGACACCAAGCTCAAGGAAGCCTATTCCGGGCTGGATACCAGCCGCAACAACATTACGTCTAACACCACTGATATTGAAAAGCTGAAAACCGACTTACTGGCACTGAGCCGGGATGTACGCACCAATGCCAGTGACATTTACTCGCAAAAATCCCTGATCGAAGGCAATGCCACCCGTTTGTATGAGATTCTGATCACGATTGCGGATCTGACCAAGCAATTGGAAACACTACAGGGGTCTGAAACCAAAGTAGCCGATCAAAAACAGGAAGAACAAACAACACTCATGAAGAGCCTGAATCGCCTGTGGACATTGCTGGCTATCGTACTGGTTTTCCTGACACCACTGGCTTATGTATTAACCAGTAGCCGCGAGCACTACAAACCCTTGCCAGACGGCACTCCCCAACATCAGGGTGTCCTGTTGGTTTGTCTGGGGGCATTTCTTGGTTATTTCTTGGTTGGATTTGGTTTGATGTTCGGCACATCCGCTGGCGGGTGGATAGGTACATCCAGCTACCTGCTGAGTAATGACGTGGCTGACCCGAACCAAGCGCCGCTATTTCCTTTTGCCGAATTTGTTCTGTATCAGGCTGGGTTTACCATGTTGGCTACCTTGATTATCTATAGCGCTATCGGTAAGCAATTATCCGCCGCATCACACCTTTTGTTGGCAGCCTTTGTCGGCATCATTCTTGTGCCTGTTTTTGGGCATTGGGCGTGGGCAGGGCAATTTATCCCCGGTAACAAAGGCTGGCTGGAGGCCGCCGGTTTTATGGATGCGGCTGGTTCTACCACTATCCATTCAGTAGCAGCATGGTTCGCCTTTGTGTTGGTCTGGAAACTGGGGCGCCAGCATACTGAACAGGCCAGTGCTACCAAAGCCAACGATGACGCTGCCTACTCTTCCAGTGCTGTATTGTTCTTGTGGTTGAGCTGGTTGGGCTTTACCACCGGAACCCTGCCCATTTCTGGCAACCAGATTGGTTCTACCATGCTGAATGTAGTATTGGCTGCCGCTGCTGCTGGTCTAGTGGCTTTCCTGCACTACAGCTTTTTCCATACCGGCAAAGGCATGATTGCACGCGCCTTGGGCGGCTTTGTCACCGGGCTGGTGGCGGTCGCAGCATCAGCACATAGCTTATTATTTATGGAAGCACTGGTCGTCGGTATCAGTGCAGGCTTGATACATAACCTAGCTTTCAGCATGTTACGCAAACAGTTCCTGACGCAAGCATGGCAATCGCGGGCAGCGTATCTGGTAGCCATTCATGGCGTCGGTGGAGTATGGGGTAGTTTATGCGTCGCATTGCTGGGGTCGGAAGGCATGTTTGCCATGCCAAATGTTGCCCTGCTCCTGTATCAGTTACAGGGTATTGCGGTCGGCCTAGTCTACAGCGTGGTATTGGCACAGGCGGCATGGATGCTGCTGGCTTTCCGTCAACGTACACCTATTGTTGCCAACTGATGCAGGCACTCGCGGATAAGGTGCATATCCATCTGTTACAGCCGGATGGGTATGTAGGTGCAGAGGCAGAACACATCCTCAGCCCGGAAGAACACCAACGGGCGCAGGCATTCCGTTTCCCTAAAGATCGGGATTTGTATGTGGCTGCCCACGTTTTCCTGAGACGAGTATTGAGCCGTTATGCCCCGGTCAACCCTGCACAATGGCAGTTCAATCACAATGCCTATGGCAAGCCTGCCATTGCCAACCCCGGCTATGATTGGCTGCAATTTAACCTTTCGCATACGCAGGGGATGGTTGCTTGTGCCGTGGCGCGTGGACGGGCGGTGGGTGTCGATGTAGAAAACATCAAACGCCCCAGTGATTTGCCTGCCTTATGCCAGTATGTATTAACGCCGCTAGAGGCAAACGATGTTCTCTCTGCCCCTTGCCCAAACGCGCAAGCCGACCGTTTTTTCACTTACTGGACTTTGAAAGAAGCGTATATCAAGGCGCGTGGCATGGGTTTACAGTTACCCTTGCAACAGTTTGCTTTCTACCGTTGGAAGACCAGCCGCTGGCATTTATCGTGTGAGCCGGGTTTAGAAGAAGTCGGAAAAAGCTGGCAGTTTGACGCTTACCGGGCTGGAACAAACCATTGCCTTGCCTATTGTGTTCAGGCAGCCGCCGAAGCCAGCCATTGTTCCAGCGCTTTAATCGTGAAAGAAAATTCTTCATCTAACATTGTCTGGAATTCCGCTGTAGCAATAACTGCTATATCTTGTTGACTCACTTTCCTCAATAAAGTCTCAAACTGGCTTGAGCTATACAAACGTGCTGAACTCAATGTTTTATGGGCAACCCGCCCAGCACCTTCCCAATCACCGGCTTGCAAAAGCTGCTGTAAGCTATCCCTTCTCTGACCGATATGTGGCAAAGCGAATGCCAACAATTCAACCGTAGTTGTCATCCCTAAGTTTTCCAGCAGACTATCCAGTACCTCTTCTCTGCCAACGTTTGTCATTTTTGATTATTTCCGACTATTAGTATGGCTTTTAATTATGTCGTTAACTCAGCAAGATGTAAAGTAACTGAACAGTCCCCCCTTACCCAAACGCACTAAATTTGCGACACTCCCCCGATGACCCAACAACTGAAAGACCACAGCCTCAAACAGCTTAACAGCCAGTACCTTGCCAAGCTCACGCCGGAGGAACTGCTGCACCTGTCGACCAAGTTGTTGCATGACCTGAAAGAAGCGCGGGAACAGATCAACCAAAACTCCAACAACTCCTCCAAACCACCCAGCAGCGGTTTCCCGTGGGAAACGTCACCCAAAACGGTGGCTTTGCCCGAAACAGAAGGGGTGGGTGCAGCCAGAGGAAAGCCAACCCCGGAACCAGAAGCTGTGGCGGGCACAAAGCCAGCCCAACCAGCCAAACGCAAAGCGGGTAAACAACCCGGCGCACCGGGTTATGGTCGGGTATGGCATCCGCCCATCAATGCAGACGAACACCATTACCCCAGCCGATGTGAAGCCTGTGGCAGGTCCCTGGATGCGGCTGTCTCCCGTATTTATACCGCCTATGACAGTGTGGACATCCAGTTTGGCACGGATGGGAACCCCGGACTGACCGTCATCACCACCCGCCACCACCTTCACGATAGCGTATGCACCTGCGGTCATGTGAGCCGCCATATCCCGCATCGCCAAGCTCCCGACCCGTTATACCCGGAGGTTGATGTGGGCGAGTGGCGGCTGATTGGGGGCAATCTGGCGGCACTTATTGTCCACCTACGGCTGCGCTCACGCTTGTCACTGCGTGGCACACAAGAACTGTTGCGGGAGGTGTTGGGCATTCCCCTAAGTGTCGGGGTGTTGCAGCAATGTTTTGAGGAAGCAGCCGCGAGTGCTTCTCCATTGGAAGATGCCTTGGTGGAAGGGCTGTTGGCAGAAGCCACCGCTGACGGCGGGGTGCTGTATATTGATGAAACCTCTTGGAAAGAGCGTGGCGAAGCCCTGTGGCTATGGACATTCGTCACCACCCTCAGCGTTTGTTTCTACGTAGGGCAGCGCACCATTGAAATGCTCGACAACGTGATTAGCCCCCACTTTGGGGGCTGGCTGATGAGTGATGGCTATGCCGCTTACCGCCACCACCCCAAACGCTTGCGTTGCTGGGCGCACCTGATCCGCAAAGCCCGTGGGCTGGCAGAATCACTGGACAAAGACGGGCGGACGTTTGGCAACTTCACCCTCGCTTGGCTGAGGGTATTACAGGACGACATTTACGCTTGGCGGGCAGCAGGCGGCACGGTGGGGACGCAAACCGACGTGATCCGTCAACGCCATCAGGCAAAACTCCTGGAATTCAGGGCATTATGCTTGATCCATGCCGTATCTGCCCATGACAAGACGGCGGCACTGGCGAAAGAGTTCATCAATGATTGGGATGCCATTTTCCGAATCCTTGACCACCCGTGGCTTCCCTTGACCAATAATGAGGCTGAGCGGGCGTTGCGCCATTGGGTGATCCTGCGCAAAACCAACCATGGCACAAAGAGTGCTACGGGGAGCCGTGCGTTTGCCATGCTGGCCAGCATCATCGGTACTTGCCGCAAACGTGGACAGTCTGCCTTGGCTTATCTTGCCAGTGTTATTACCGCTGCCCGCGCTGGCTTTGCCCTGCCCGCTTTACCGCAAGGGGTGGGGATGTGATCAATTACGATGTAAACGGTAGCCTTTTCCCCTGACTGTGCGAATGTACTGTGGGGTTGCGGGATTAGTTTCAATCTTTTTACGCAGTTTATTGATATGTATATCAATACTGCGATCAAGCGGGTTATGGCTAGTACCTTTTACCTGCGCCATGATGTCATCACGGCTGACCGGAGCACCACTGTTTATGTAGAGTAATTTAAGAATACTGGTTTCCAGCAAAGTCAGTTTAATCTCCTTATGCCCATTGACGATGGTACAAGCATGAGTATCCAATTCCAGTTCCCCGATACGGAGCAGCGTACTGTTGCTTTTGGGTTGAGTACTACCGAGGATGTTCTCAATCCTGAGCAACAGCTCCTTACACTGAAAAGGTTTGACCAGATAATCGCGTGCACCTTGCTCCAGACCCGCTAAGCGATCATGTTCGTTACTTCTGACAGAAGCCATAATGACCGGAATGTGGGGATGGTATTGCCGTAACCATTTAAGCCAATAAAAACCGTCTTTGCTGGGCAATTCCACATCCAACACAATCAAATCTGTCCGGACACTACTAAGCACTCCGGGTAAATGACTTCCATCCAGCAGACTCTCAGTTTCATACTGTGCACGATCCAGATATTTCTGCAAAAAACTCTGTAAAATTTCATCATCATCGACAATCAGCAGTTTTCTCATTGCATGTTTTTGCAACATAGTCATAACAGCACTTTATTTTTACTTGAAGGGACGTATGAATAAAAATAACAAGGTGGGGAATCCTTAACTATCTATTCAATCATAGAGTATGCACACTCATAAGGTGATCAGATGACGACCTTTTTTCAACTAACCGCGCTATACTACTACACATTTTGCTAATTTTTTATTAGAAAATTCGAGAACTGCATTGATATGGTTACTAATTGATCTGTATCAATCATTTTCTTATATTTAAAAGGGATATTACACGCGTTGAATATATAAACAACCCGATTTTAATTGGGTGAAAGGAAAAACTTTATCCCCCGTTTGCTTATTGATGGATTTAGGCTTTTTTAACAGACTGTATTGGCGGACAACCCCTTCACCTTCCAAAACTTTACCTTCCACCAGTACCGTATCACCGTTTCTTATCACCACCACATCGCCTTCCTGTATCTCGCGTAGTGATGCTTCAATTTCTGCACCATCCCGTAAAATCCACATTTTGGCAAAGCGCGGATCCATGGTACGGGAAAGACCAATATCAGCGATATTACCCGCCTGCAATAGCAGCTTACGCGAACCAAATATCAACAAAAACATGACCGATGCTGTGGTTGCCTGCCCTGTCACCAATGAACCTGCCAAAGCGATACTTTCAAAAACAGTCATGGGTGACTTGCGCCCAGCCGCATCCGTATGCCGAATGAGCTTAGTAAAGTGATAAGCGTTGTATCCCAACAAAGGAATACTCAGCAAAGTAGCGGGTGGATAAAACCATGAACCAGACGCAGCAAATGCCAGACTGTACCAAGCAACCTTTTGGTAATGATGCAACTCGCCAACATCATCGAATGCCTTGTCCGCTTGATGTGTGGGCAATGTTGCCTGTGCTGTACCCGTCGTCGGATCAGGCAAACCTAAGGGTGAATTTACAAATACTTTACCCTGCTGATGCTCACGCCACATGGCTCGAACGACCCCCGCTGCTAGCAAAGGGAGAAGAAAAGGTAGGTGGATCATTAGCCGTACTCCTTATAATTGCATCTCACATGGCTACCATCACCCTGCAAGGTATTCTTAACCATCTGAGCGACCTTCAACAACAAGGTAGGGTTAGTATTCAGGTAAGCCAATGTTTGTGTTGATTCAACTGGCATCGCCACGGCCTGACAAGGTGTTTCCCTTGCTTCATGGCAACCCGCTGGCGGATTCAGCAAAATCAGCTGACGTACTGGGAATAGTTTAGCCAATTGTAACGCCACTTCAGCATTCAAGTCTGCCGCTACAACACTAAATGGCTGGGAATCAAAACAGGCATCAATAATATCGGTCGCCTGATTCAAGTATTCTTGTCGATACGGATCGAGTGATTCCTCATAGAAATCAAACGCACAGGATGAGATTGAATGTTTCTCAAACAAAACATGCCGTAAGAGCAAAAAACTGCTGCGCCTTTCTTTCCCGCCTCCATAAAGACAAAGCACTTCTGGTGGTTCTTGATTCCCTTTGGGCAACAGATCCCCATGCAGATAGGTACTGTTGTATTCAATGAAGAATGGTTCTAGCCTCGACCTTGGCTCGGTCAATCCACGCACAATGATTATCCCCTATTGATCATGACAACGGTTTAGTTAACGGTGGTGGCAGAACGGCTGTTGGGTTCTGTGCCAAACTGCTTGCTCCTGACAAACGCCTTGCCTTCTTCCAATTGTTGTTTGAAGAATGCCTGCCAATGCTTGCCGTCAAAGTCCTGTAACGTACCACCCGCCTCAAAATGACGGATGAACACTTGTCCGGTCGCATAAAGGGTTGCACCTGCCAGCACCGTCATACTGAGACCACCACCCACTGTACCAATACCGGGAATGAGTTTAGCGAAGCTGCTCAACCCCAACACGGTAAGCACAGGCAGAGAACCACTGACCAATGCCGACACCATGCCTTTGCCAATCTGCTCATCAAAATCCACCGCATAATGCCTGCATAAACTACGTAATAGGTTAAGCTGCACACCACTCAACGCCATAATGTCAAACAAGGGGGCTGGTAACAAACCCAGCGCCATACCCGAAACCATGTGCGTTTTCACCGTATTTTGCGCACTAATATGTTTACCTTGCAGTGAAGCGGCGGCTAGCTTGATTTCCACTTCCTGAAGTTTAGTGGTCAAGTCGTCAATCAATTGAGCGTGTTCAGCGGCAGTACGCATGTGCTGTTCCTGTGTCTTTAATTGGTTGGTCAGGTCGTTAACCAGATGCGTTTTAGACTGAAGTTGCTGGTGGACGACGCTCATGGCTGTTTCAGTTTCCTGAAGTTTGTTGGTGAGTTCACCAATCAAATGTGACTGACCGTTCCATTCCGCCAATTCCTGTTCCTTTTGCTGGATCATGGCGGTTAGTTCACCAATCAGTTGCGTTTGTTCCTTGACTTGCCGTGACAACGCGGTTTTATTTGACTGAACAGTACGATGTGTACTGATGTTGATACGATCCTCAGGCATTGGAAATCCCTCACATCTCAAGTGGCATTATTATGCTCATTAAATCATCGACAATACCTCAAGGAAACATAACGCAACATTTCTTAACATTTCTTTCTCAATGAAAGTGCTAAAGTTATGCGCAAATCCTTCAAAACCCATCTAATACCATGAAGAAGCTAAAACTGAAGTTCAAGTTCACATGTGAGTTCTGCAAAATCTGGCTACCCCTGATGGTAATACTGGTAATCGGGTTTTATGTGGCGTGGCAATTCGTGCCCACATCAGCCGCCAACACCTTGAAGATTGCCGTAGGCGGTACGAGCGGCGCGTATTACGATTACGCTAAACGTTATCAGCAAAATGTTCAAGCGGAAGGTCTCAGCCTTGAGATTGTTTCCGTGGCGGGTTCAGTCGAAGCCTTGCAAATAGTTAAAGAGGGGAAAGCAGATTTAGCCTTGGTGCAAGGCGGTGTTGCCCACAGCACCCTGCCGGATGCCGCCGAACAGGGTTTACACTCCATTGCCAGCCTGTTTTATGAACCTTTATGGGTATTCTACCGCAAAGAATTGGGTGACATCAGCCACCTGAATGCCTTGCGTGGCAAACGCTTGTCGATTGGCAAACAAGGTAGCGGCACGCAAGTCCTCGTCTCGCAATTGCTGACCGACAATGACATTACGAAGGATAACAGCAGCTTGCAACCCCTGCTCATGGATGAAGCTGAAACCAAACTGCTCGCCGGTGAAATAGATGCACTATTCATCATGACGCTTCCCAACGCAGCTATCGTCTCCAAACTCATCAGCTCACCTGACATCGCCTTGATGGATTTCCAGCGGCAAAGTATTACGTACACCAGTCATTACCCCTTTCTGAATGCTCTAACGTTGGGCGAAGGCATCATCGACCTGAAAAATAACTTGCCTGACCACAATGTAACGATGCTGACCACCGCTGCGACATTGGTAGCGGGCAAGGATATTCACCCTGAACATGTGCGCCTCTTCAGTCGAGAAGCCCACAAAATCCATAGCCAACAAGGTCTCCTGGAAAAGCCCCGCGAGTTCCCTTCTATTGACCATCTGGAAATCCCCATCCATCCGACTGCCGAACAATACCTCCAGCAAGGTCCGTCTTGGCTGGAAAAAATCTTCCCCTTCTGGCTTGCATCGCGGCTAGATCAACTCAAAATCATGCTGATTCCGTTGCTTACCCTACTGATCCCACTCAGTAAAGGTATTATGCCCTTGTACCAATGGCGTATCCGGTCACGCATTTACCCTTGGTATAAAACCCTGAGCCAGCTCGACCGCAAACTGGACAGCCTTGATTTACCCGCCACCGAACAGGAAATTGCCCGCCTACACAACTTACATGGCGAACTGGCGAATACGGTTTCCGTACCACTGGCACACATGCCGGAGTTTTATCAACTGCGTACCCATGCCGACCATATACTGATGCGGCTGAAAGAACGACACATCCTTTTGCTGGGTGACACGGTGGCAACTGTTCCGGTGATTGCACAACCAGAACCCGTGCTAGTTCCGCCTAAAGAACCGGTAATGGAACAAGTAAACAGCATTCTAGAAACAACCCATACCGCCGAATCACCGCCAGAGGCAATACCTACCCTCTCCGATTTGGCAGCTATCCATACCGAACGCCGCCAACACGCACAGCGGATTGTCAGAAAACACCTGTTGGCAGGTGCTGCGATGAGTGCCATCCCCATCCCCCTGCTGGATGTGGCAGCCTTAACCAGCACCCAGTTGCACTTGCTGGACAAACTCAGCCAGCACTATGCCGTCGGTTTCGATAAAAAGCTGGCGAAAGCCAAACTATTCTCCCTACTCAGCAGTACCCTGCCTACGACCACTATCATCGGCTTAAGCAGCCTGACCAAACTAATACCCGGCATTGGGACGCTCAGCGGTGGAGCCAGCTTATCCGCCCTGTCAGGTGCAGTCATTTACGCCACGGGCAACATCTTTATCCGCCATTTCGAGGCAGGCGGCACGCTAGAAAACTTCGATACTAAGCAACAAACCAACGCCTTCCGCACGGATTTACAAACACACTATGAATAAGCAACAACGGGCGCAACAAGCCGAACAACTTATTAAAGATTATGCGTTTGGCTCAAGCCTGACCGGATTCATCCCCATCCCCCTACTGGATACTTTAGGACTGATCGGGGTACAACGGGTCATGCTGATGCGACTCTCCAAACTGTACAGTGTGCCGTTTTCCAAAAATCTGGCGAAAGCATGGATCGCCACCCTCATGACGGGCCTGGCACCCAAAGCAGCCACGCCACTGGTCGGCAGTTTTCTCAAACTGATTCCGGGGATCGGCACATTAGCGGGGGGAGCAACCACCGCAGCATTAGGCGGGGCATCCACTTATGCGGTAGGCAGGGTATTCCAACAACATTTTGAACAAGGCGGAACACTGGAAAACTTTGACCCAGACAAAGCCAAAGGTACATTCGTTGCCGAGTTGAACCAAGGCGTTCGACAGCAAACAACACTCAAGAACAAGCTGACGGGAACTTCACGTTGAAGCCCCAGCAGCAGACGCTTAAGACTTGGTAGCCTCTTCCATTTTGTCCACAACGACCGTGCCTTCAACTGTTTGCGCAGTAGCAGCAGCCTCAACACTGGCTTCTGCTGGCTCTTCCGGTTTCTTTTTCATGGAATCCATGAAAGAAACGGCAGCCTCTTTCAGTTTCTTGCTGGTGTCCTGCACCCATTGCTTAGCTGGTTCATCTTTATAGACATACGTGCTGGTAGCACCAACCGCCGCGCCCACTACAAAAGCTACTGGAAACATAAGTATTCTCCTTGATTTTAAAGATTGTGAGTATAACGGTTAAAATGTACCCGTAATGTTAAGAAATGTTAAGTGCCACTTTTCAGCATTGACAGTTTTACCCTTAACCAATAGGCTGAAAAATAAACCTATACCATTACCAATCTCAACCCCGAACCGAGTTCCAACATGAAAAACAACAAGACACTGCGCGTTGCTGTCTTTGGCAGTACGACAATGGGTACTGCCTTATCCCACCTGATTGCCTCGGCTGGACATACTTGTACCTTGTTAACACAAGACGCAACCGTGCAGGAAAGCATCAATACCCAGCATTGCCACCCGACCTATTTCAAGGGTGCGCCGATCCATCCTGCTGTGCGTGCGTCGATGAATATTGCAGATGAAATCCCTAAAGCAGATCTAGTTGTGATGGCAGTCCCTTCCCATGCGATGCGGGCAGCCGCACAACAGCTTGGTGCGCTGATACATCCTGCTCAATCGGTTTTATCTTCGACCAAAGGCTTTGAACCGACTAATACCAAGCTGATGACGCATGTTTTGCGCGAAGAGTGCCAAACAGAACATCTGGGAACAATTTCAGGCCCCAACATGCAAGCCTATATGGTCAAAGGCTTGCCCACGACTTTGGTGATTGCCTCGGATTCAGCCCAAATGCGTCAGCATGGCTGGCAAGCATTTACCTCGCCAACCATTAACGTCAATACCGTAGCCGATCTGGCATCCTATGAATATCTCAGTGGCTTGAAAAATATCGTCGGCATGGAAGTCGGTATGGTGCAAGGCTTAGGTTTAGGCACGAATTTCCAAGGGTTAGTTGCCGCAGAAGGCATGAAAGAACTCGACCAGCTCCTAACCAAAATGGGGCTAGACAGCAAACCGTTGTATGGGGTTGCAGGCATCGCCGACATTTTTCTGGTATGCACCAGCGAGTTTGCCCTCAACTACCAAATCGCTGTGCAAATGGGTCAAGGAATGACACTGGAAGAGGCATTAGCCCCGATCAAGGCGCGTGGCGAAATGGCTGAAGGGGTGGAGTCACTGCGTGTCGGGCTAGAACTGGCAAACCAGTATGAGCAACCCATGCCATTGCTGGAAGCTGCCCATGCGCTCGCCTTCAGTACCCGCCCTGTCAGCAAAGAAGAATTCATCGAAGCAGCCTTCAAACGCAACACTGCCGGGCATTAACCCGGCAGCCGCAACATGCGTTTACAGTCTTGTTTACAGCGCGAAACGCGCTGCTTCAAACATCCAACTGGAGCTTGCCTCCAGCTTGGTCAGACGTGGAATCTGTTCACGATTGGCAAACGCCAGTTTGAACGCCTGCACCACATGCTCAATGTGCGCAGGCAAGTAACGCCGCGCAGGCACAGTCAGACGCATCAGTTCCTGTCCACGCGCCTGTTGCCCATCTGATAAACGCGGTCCTTTGGTCACACGCACGCCAGAAATGAGGTAGATGTAAGCCGCCAGCGATTCACCCAGATTCACGCCGTCGCCCGTGCCGAAAAAGCTTTTCACATCCACGAATGCTGCATGTGCGCCGGAGGGATGCACCAGCGGAATGCCCGCTGCTTGCAGACCTTGCCACAACTGCTGCACACCCGCCGCACGGTCATGCAAATGCCCATCACGCTGCCAACCTTCGCGGAAGCCCGCCGCTATCTCGCGAATCGTGCGGTTGGAAACGCATTCCAGCATAGACACCGTGCGCAACCGATGGTAAAGCACCTCATCCCGCAAGCCAACCAAACCACCTTCCAACACGCCAAAATCTTTAGCAGCACTCGCCCACAAGCCGGAAGAAGCATTGCATAAATCACCGACAATCTCCGTAACACGACGCGCTTGCTGACCGGATTCGCGCTGCTGGATCAGGTAAGCATTTTCCAGTATGCGTGAAGCATCCAGATACAGCGGCACATCGTGCTGTTGGCACAAAGCGTAAGCGGCTTGAAGGTTGGCTAGGGAAATCGGGTGTCCGCCACTGCCATTGACAGCCGTTTCAACCAATACACAAGCCACTGGAGTTGCTTGCCCCAGCGTATCCGCCAGCTTGTCCAAGTCGACCTCGCCCTTGAACGGATACGGGTCATCCAGCGCATAGGTGCGTTCGTTAATCACATCCACCAGTTCTGCGCCCAGCGTCCTGACGTAATAGCGGGTGGTCGGGAACAGCATATTGCCGCACACTTTCACACCCGGTTTCAGGATAGCCCGTAACAAGGCGGCTTCCGATTGCCTGCCACTGTTGAACGCCACTACGTGCGGATAACCCGTCAGTTCAGTCACGCCTGCCAGCAGCGCACCGTACTCCGGGTCTGCCGCTCCCAGTGATTCCAGCGAAGTTGATGAAGGAGCATCGCCTACGACTGCCGCCAGTTGTTCGATTCCGACAGCACCCATACCGCCGTCGCTTTGCAAGTCGACATAGATCACGTCCGCTGGCAGGTTGCCAGTATTGTAACAACACGCTGCCAGCGCCGCCGCCCGCTCTTCACGCGAGGTGGCACGCAACATCCGCACCGCTGCGATGTCGTAATGGATAGGAAAATCGAGCGCAAGCCCGTCGTTCATTGTAGTACTCATACAACCTCGTAAATCTGCTGAATGTCGGTTTGATAGAACTGGTCAACCAGATCGCGGCGCACGCGGGTCTTACTGATACCGCCCACCTGTGAACGGACGGTTGGCAGGAACGGGGTTTGCAGCAGAACAATCTTGTGGATGCATTCGTAAGGTTCTAGCCCGTCATTGATCCGTGCAATGCTACGCATCAATACCTGATGCAACTCACCACCTTCAGCATAATCGGCCTCGGTGAGTTCCCGACCCAGTTCCTGCACAGCCTTGCTGACATCCGGCACAATCAGCGCAGCAATGAATGGACGACGATCGCCCAACAACACGGCTTCTGCTACCAATGGCAACTCTTCCAGAATGCCTTCAATGCGGGTTGGGTAGATATTAGAACCTTCGGATGTATTGAAAATGTCCTTCTTGCGCCCAGCAATATGCAGACCTTCTGGTTTGAAAACCACGAAATCGCCGGTTTTGCACCAACCGTCCGCATCAATCATCTCATGGGTAGCGGCTTCATTCTGGTAGTACCCCAATGAAATACCAGGGCCGCGTACCAGTAACTCACCGTCGTCTTCAAAGCGCAATTCGATGCCCGGCACAGGCATCCCGGTCATTCCCGGTACACCCGATGGGCTGCCTTCTGACACAATGCCAGTTTCGGTAACGCCGTAGAACTCCCACAGTTCCAGCCCGATTTCGGTACAGCGTTTGAACAAGGCAGGCGGTGTCTGCGAACCCGAAGAATGGATTTGTAGCAAACGCCCGCCGAATGCCGCTTGCATACGCTGGTGCAGGCTTGCCATTTCTGGGCTGCCGCGCCGTTTGCCTGCGGCATATTGGGCTTCCCATTCCTGTAACCATTCAGGGTGCTGTTCATCAAATTCCGCCACCAGCCGCTTGATCACCCGTGGTACGACCCAAATGATGGTCGGAGCCATTGCCGCTAAATGCGCCAGACTGATTTCTGGCTCAGGGCGTTCAGTAAGACCGATAGAATAGCCTTGCGCCAGTGCGCGATAGAACAGCCCCTGCCCCATGCCGTGGTTCAGGCTGAGGATAATGCCAGCCATTTGCTCTGGTTGCGCGGGTACTAGTTGACCGTTGACATCGCAAGGGCCGTGGTTAACCGTGGTAATGAGGTGATTTTTGTACACGCCTTTGGGGTCGCCTGTAGAACCGGAGGTGTAAGAAATCAGGCAAGGCGTTTTCTCATTAATCTCGCTCAGCAATTGCTGCATCTGCGCATCGGTAGGTTTCTGGTACAGATCCGCCAGCCCCAACACACCGGGCTGTGAGCCATTCAGGCAAAACAGCGGGGCGGAGGTCACACCTTTTTCCCGCATCGCAATAACACGCGACATTTGCACCGCATCCACCAACAGGGCTTGTGGCTCTGCCATTTTGATAATACGTTCAATCATATTGTCGGAACTGGAAGGCAGTATCGGCACACTGATCATGCCCGCCGCGTAAATGCCGAGTTGCACTTTCGCCCAATCTGCTGAGTTTTCGCATAACATCGCCACACGCTGACCCGGTTTGATATCAAGTGCACGCAACCCTAAAGCAATCCCGAAAGCGGCATCGGCATACTCTGCCCAAGATAAAACAGGTTTACCATCGACATAAATACAGGGTGTTGTTGTCAAATCCTTGGAACGCTGATACAGGATGTGTGGCAGGGTGTGCATCACGGCACAACTGGGTTTTCCATAGTGAAAAACACTGTATTTCATCGTATTAACCTCTGTTTTACTGATAGGGGTCTGGATAGGGATTGGGGTATTGAGCGGTCGAGTATAGAAAAAAAATTCATCACCACCCATACTGCTTAACATTTCTTAACAATTCTGTGGCAAACAACCCCATGCAACACTTCCAGACAGGCCTATGGCTAGCCATTGTCAGTACCGCTTTGTTTTCGTTCAAAGCCATTTTTATCAAACTGGCTTACACACAAGGTGTGGACACTGTGACCTTACTGAGCTTGCGCATGTTGGTGTCCTTACCCTTTTACCTAAGCGCGTTGATATGGGCATTGCGCCAGACCAGCTTAACCCTGCCGTCAGGGCGTGAACTTGCCAGTATCATGGGACTGGGGTTTATCGGGTATTACCTTGCATCGTGGATGGACATGCAAAGTCTGAACTATATTTCAGCGCAACTGGCACGTCTGACGCTCTACACCTATCCAATCATGACAACGCTGTTGGGGTGGTTGCTCCTGCGTGAAGCCGTGACACCGCGTATTATCATGGCGTTGGTGTTGACGTACTGCGGTGTATTGCTGCTGTATGCTTATGAGGCAAACCAACTCGGCGGTAGCCAAGTCAATGTGGGGATAACCTTAGTCGCTGGGGCTGCATTGGTGTTTGCATTCTATGTAGTACTAAGCAAACGCTTGATTGGCAAATTTGGCAGCGCGTTATTTACCAGCCTTGTCATGTTGACATCTACGGTGTGCATCACCGTACATTTTGCCTTCACTCACGCATTCAGTGATTTGCTCGTCAGCCCTACTGCATGGTTTTACGCAGTTTTATTAGGCATTGTCAGCACCGTGATACCCAGTTTTATGCTAAGTGAAGCGATTCATCGCATCGGTGCAGGACGCACCAGCATTGTCGGAACATTCGGCCCAGTAATCACCGTTTTGCTGTCCGTCATGTTACTGGATGAGGCTTTTGGCTGGCAGCATCTCGCCGGAATGCTACTGGTCATCTCCGGCGTGAGTTTGCTCGGCAAAAAAACCTAGCGGATTATGCCGCAGCAAGTGGCGCTGGTTGCGTGAGCTTTTTCTTAGCGTAATAGACCCCAGCTCCGACAATACCCGCCGTGGCAATCGGTATCAACGCCAACATCACACCCCCCGTGACCGCGCTACCACCCAGCATTCCGCCGATAGCCGCCAATTTGGTCATGACCGCTGCCGTCCTGAAGCCATTGCTAACGGTGATGGCTGCGGTTGCACCCACACCAACCAATGCACCGATATTGGTGGCTTTACGTGCCGCTTCGCGGGCTTGAGCTTCTTCAGGCTCAAGCGTTATTTCGTCTTTGAAAGCGTAGTGGTTAATGGCTTTTGCGCCCAAATAGGCAGGTGCGCCAGCCATGACCACCGGGCCTGCGGCTGCCGAACCACCGACAAAACTACCTGCCGACATAATTGCACAACCGCCGGTAGCGCAAGCACCGGCAATGCCTGCGGCAATACCACCCGCACTCACTACAGCACCCGATGCAGCCGCAACCTCTCCCACCTTGAGTTTATTTTCAGCAACGGATGTCTCAGCAAGTTCGCTTTCTGCTTTAGTCACTTCATTGTTCATCGCCATACTCTCATGTGTTGATGGATAAAAAGTAGAAGGTCAAAAAATACAAGCCATGGGTGTTGTCTACAATATTCCTTGGTCAAGGTAAGGTTCGCGCAGTTGCGTTTGCAACACCTCAATGCAGCGGCTGTTTTGTGCTTCCGTACCAACGGTAATACGCAAGTGCTGCGGCAAACCATAACCCCCAATCGGGCGCACAATCACACCTTCGCGCAGCATGGCGTGGTACAAGGGCATGGCGGGGCGTTTACAATCAATCGTAATGAAGTTTCCCACGCTGGGGATGTATTCCCAACCATTGTTAACACAAGCCGCAAACCATTGCTGCAAGCCAATGCTGTTCGTGGTGACACTGTGTTGCAGGAAGTCATCATCCGCCAGTGCTGCTTGTGCCGCCGCCAATGCCAGCGAATTCACACAAAACGGCAAGTGCATCCGGTTGAGTATGTCCGCCACTTCCGGGCTTGAAACCGCGTAGCCAACCCGTAATCCTGCCAGCCCGTAAATTTTGGAGAACGTGCGCGTCACAATCAGATTCGGGAATTCATCCAACCATGTCAGCGCATTGGGGAAATCCGCATCCTGTACGTATTCGGTATAGGCTTCGTCGATCACCACAATCACTTCCGGCGGGACTTGTTGCAGGAAAGCGTGTAGCTCCGCCTTTTCCAGCCATGTTCCGGTGGGGTTGTTCGGATTGGCGATAAAGACCACATGCGTTTTGGCATCTATCCGTGCCAGCAAGTTCGCCAGATTGTGACCGTAAGGCATGGTCGGGTGATCGGCTGGATTGGCTTTGGCAACCTGCAATGCCGCCCCGACCATCTTGGTGACAAGTGGATACGCAGCGAAAGCGTATTGCGAAAATACCGCTGCCCGATTGTGGTCGAGAAAAGCGCGGGCAATGGTGTCTAGCACTTGGTTAGAACCATTGCCCAAGGTAATTTGGTTGCGTTGCAGACCAAACTTGTCGGCAATTGCCTGTTTGAGGCTATAACCGCTGTCATCGGGATAAAGTTCCAACGTTTGCAAGGGGTTGGCGAGTGCTGCTTGTGCCTTGGGGCTAGTACCCAGCGGGTTTTCGTTGGAGGCCAGTTTGAGGATATTGGTTATGCCCAGTTCGCGCTCCACTTCTTCGATAGGCTTGCCGGGTTGGTAGGGTTGCAGTGTTTGCACGCTGCTAACAGCACGCTGCATAAAATTAATCGGTTGCATGGTTGGCCTTGTCATGGGAAGTCAGGCGAGTATTCAATCACAAGCTGTGATCACTGTCCCATGCTGCTTAACATTTCTTAACAATAAACCGCTTTCCTTGGCACATTGCAATGCTTAAGCTTTATCCACAATTACCCAACCGGACGATGGATTGCTGTATGTCAACGCCCCAACCCCAGCTTACCCCTGCTGCTTACCGTTTCATTAATTTGGTAGACAAGGATGCCCCCGATACCTTCGCCAGCGACATTGGCACGGGTTTGGCTGCTAGCCCCAAATACATCCAACACAAGTATGCGTATGATGCGGCTGGCTCTGACCTGTTTGAGCGCATTACCCAAGACAAAAACTACTACCCCGCCCATGCCGAAACCGAAATTCTCACCCGCTTTTCCCCCGCTATCGCGGCAATACTGGCAGACAACACCGCCTTGATTGAACTGGGCAGTGGTAGCTCTGTCAAAACCCGCCATTTGCTGGAAGCCATGCAGCAACATCAAGGCAAAACGCTGTTCTGCCCCATCGACATTTCCGGGGATTTCCTGCAAGCCAATGTCAAACGCTTGAGTGCGGATTATCCCGATCTCGCTATTCTGGGTGTGATTGCTGATTACTACGTAGGGTTAGCGGCTTTGGCTGACGAAATCCGCCAACCTAAACTGTTGCTGTGGTTGGGTTCAGACATTGGTCATGCTGACCCTGCCAGTGCGGCGCAGTTGTTACGGGAAAAAATGCTGACCGCCCTCAAGCCCGGCGACAAACTCTTGCTGGGCATTGACCTGAAGAAAGATACCGACATTCTGCACCGTGCTTACTGTTGCGGTGAATATGATGACCCCTTGCGCTATCAATTCAACTGCAACGCCCTGCGCCGTATTAATCAACAACTGGGCGGCAATTTTGTTACGGATCATTTCCAACGTCACTGTTTCTACAATGACGTTGCCGGACGGGTGGAAATTTACCTGAAAAGTCTGCTAGATCAGCAAGTCACGCTGGAAGCGATAGAACAAACCTTCGATTTCCAAGCGGAAGAACTTATCCGTCTCCATTTTGCCCACAAATATGATCAAGATGACATTCTGCAACTTGGCAAAGCCACAGGGTTAACGCTGCAACAGCAATGGTTTGATAGTAAAGCCCTCTACAGCCTCAACCTGTTTACGGTGGAAACGAAGTAATGCTGGAGATGTTGCTGGTGATGGGCGGCGGTACGTTGGCAGGCAAAAAACTAGCCAAAAAACTGCTTTCCCGTGAAACAACCGTAGGCAAACTTAAGCGGCTCGATCCTCGCATACCACAGCCACCCAAACTGTGGCAGCGGGTTGATGCCAGTTACCAGCACTTGTTTCAGACTAAAATAGACACGCTGTTCGGAACAGAACAACGCAGCCAACAAATGCAGGAGTTTTCTGGTCAATACAACGACAAAGAAGCTGACATTAACCGACGCATTGGTATGTCTCTTGTCACGACCAAACTTGCCCTGCTAGGCGCACTGGTTTACCAACCCCTTTCGTGGGTGAGTGCCGCAGGTTTGCTATTCATCATGGGACCACTGTTCAAACGTAGCCTGCACACCATGTTGCGTGAACGGCGCATTAAATACCGTTTTGTAGGTGCTTTGTCGGTGTTGAGCAGCTTAGCGGCGGGCTATTACGTCGTTAGCAGTCTGCTGTCTGTCGTCGTATTTTCCGCCTTCAAACTCGCTGCCCGCACCGAAGCCTATTCCCAAGCGTCACTGATGAACACGTTTGCCTTACAACCCCCAGCTACTGTGTGGGTACAAGTAGCTGGGGTGGAAACTGAAATCAGTTTCGCCGATGTACAGATTGGGGACATCATCGTCCTGTCTGCTGGACAAACAGTCCCGGTTGATGGGCATATCACCGAAGGCGCAGCAACCATTGACCAACATGTACTGACAGGCGAAGCCCAGCCGGTGGAAAAAACGCTGGATGACCCCGTTCTCGCCAATACACTGGTGTTGACGGGTAAAATCTACGTGCGAGTCGAACAAACCGGCAATGATACGGCAGCCGCACAAATCGGTAACATTTTGGGCAACATGACATCGCAACGGCTGGAACACGAAGCCCGTAGCGAACGTCTAGCTGACAAGTTGACATTTCCTGTCTTGGCTGCCAGCGGTTTGGCGATGGTAACGATTGGCCCAGCCGGAGCAGCCGCCATCATGAACAGCGGCTTTGGCTCTATCATGTTTTTCTCAGGCCCGGTGAGTATGCTCAGTCACCTGAACCTAGCTTCCCACCACGGCATTCTGGTCAAGGACGGGCGTTCACTCGAAAAGCTGCACGAGGTGGATACCGTCGTCTTCGACAAAACCGGCACGCTCACGCTGGAACAACCCGAGGTCAGCCATATCCATTGCTGCGCTGACTGGCAGGAAACCGACATACTCACGTTTGCGGCACTCGCCGAATACCGCCAAAGCCACCCAGTTGCCAAAGCCATTCTTACTGCTGCCGAACAACATGGACTGGAACTCACTGTGCCGGATGACGCTGCTTACACCGTCGGCTTTGGGGTACAAGTCAACCATCAGGGCAAGACGATTCAGGTCGGTAGCCAGCGTTTCATGCAGCAAGCCGAGGTTGCCATCCCCCCCATGATGGAAACAGTCAAAGCGACTTGTCAGGAAAGCGGCAACTCGCTGATTTTCGTCGCAGTCAATGGGCAACTGGCCGGCGCACTCGAATTACAGGCGCAACTACGCCCTGATACCGTAAACATGGTGCGCAAACTGCACCAACGCGGCTTGAAACTGTGCATCCTTTCCGGCGACCACCGTCAACCTACCGAGCATTTGGCAAAACGGCTGGGCATTGACGATGTGTTTGCCGAAGTCCTCCCCGAAGGCAAAGCCGACAAGATCCGCGAATTACAGGAAGCCGGACGTACTGTCTGTTTCGTGGGTGATGGCATCAATGACGCGATTGCGCTGCAACAAGCCGATGTATCGGTATCGTTGCGTGGGGCAACGTCCGTGGCTACCGATAGTGCGCAGATCGTGCTGATGACCCAATCTTTGCAACAACTGGATCAGTTATTCGAAATTGCGTATGGCTTCAATAAAAACCTCGACCAGACCATGCGCATGGCTTACATCCCCGGCACGGTACTGATCGGCGGGGTCTTCCTGCTGCACTTTGGCATGACCGCAGCCCTTGTGCTGTATGGCGGCGGGGTAACAGCAGCAATGAGCAAAGCCCTGTCACCGTTACGTCAATTATCTAAAACCAACACCAAACCATCACTTATCCACCGGGTAACGCGCCAATAGAGGTAACACCATGAGCAAGATTCTTGATTACGAGGCTTACCAACGTACCAATAAAGCCCGCAAAGCCGATACCCCCAACGAGGCGGTTGCCATCCTGCATTGGTTGCGCCAGCAAGGGGTTATCCAACAGCCTTACTATTTGCACATTCACGCAGGTAGGGCAGAAATTGGCTGGCAGGCCAAGACACAGATTGCCCTACTCGACGGAGAAAGTGATAGTGATTGGGTCACAGCCCTCAAACAACTCGGTGATCAAGCGGAAGCCTTAAACAATAAAGCTTTCGGTTACGTCGGTTTTGATGCGTGGGATAGCAACCAAGGTTATGCACCCGACCGTAGCAGCACGTTCCCGCTGGTGCAATTCTTCATCCCCGAACACCGGCTGTGCATACAAGATGGGCAAGTCGAATACTTCGGTTCGGATACCCGTTTGCTAGATCTTGCTTTACAAGCCCCGCCTGCCCCGTTGCCTGTCTTGGATGCGGTTGCTCCAGATTGCGGCTATTGCGAACAACATTTCATGCAAGCCGTAGAAACCGCTACCGCAACCCTCAGCGGCAATCTGACCAAAGTGGTGCTGTCGCGCTATCTGGGCTTTGATGACGACGCCGATCTGCTGGATTTGTTTGCCGCCTATTGCTTGCATCAAAAGTATGCCGATGCGGTATTGATGGATTTCGGCAGCGTGGGTGCTGCGATTGCCTCCCCGGAATTACTGGTGCGTGTGGATGCGGGCAAAGTCGCCGCCAATCCTTTAGCGGGTACGAAAACCCGCAGCAATAATCCGGCAGAGAACCAACGTATAGCCCAAGCCTTGCTCAGTGACCGCAAGGAACTGGCCGAACATACCTTGGCGTTGGTGCAGATGATGGGTGAACTGCATCCACACTGTGCACCCGGCACACTGGCAGTCAATCGCCTGCTGGATGTCATTCAACAAAAAGACGTGATGCACCTGAGTTCAGAACTCAGCGGCGAACTCGCCGAAGACAAACATTGCGTTGATGCCATGCTGTCCCTATTCCCCAGCGCGATGGTTAGCGGCGTACCGAAAGCCGAATCTATCCAGCTCATCCGCGAACTGGAGCAATTTCCGCGTGGTTTGTTTGCGGGTACTGTCGGCTGGGTATCTGGACGTGATTGCCGTTTTGCCTTAACTATTCGAGGCATGTACAAATACGCTGACCGCCTGTTTGTGCAAGCCGGGGCGGGGGTGATGACAGAATCCATTCCGGCGCAGGAAAATGAGGAAATCCGTATGAAAATGTCCGCGATGCTGGCTACCTTGTCCGGCGCAGTTTCTCAGCAACCAGTACGCAAAGTGGGGTAAACATGAGCAATTCTCCACGGCTAGCGATCATTACTGGTGCAGGTAGCGGCATTGGCAAGGCCACTGCATTCTTGCTGGCGCAACACTTACAGACACTGGTGTTAATGGATACCGATGCCAGCACCCTCGCTGACCTGAAAACTCAACTGAACGCAGAACATAGCCTGTTACGGGTAGATACGTATTTGCTGGATGTCACGCAAGAAATGGCGGTCAACGCGGTATTCGGGCAAATTGCTGACAAATATGCGCGGCTCGACATTCTGATTAATGCGGTCGGCGGCGGCACAGCGGGCGGGCCACCGGGTGCAAAACTGGAAGACATGAGCTTGGCGCAATGGCAGACACTGCTCCATCTAAACCTAGATTCCATTTTCTTGTGTTGCCGTGCTGCTGTGCCGTTGATGAAACGCCATCAATATGGGCGTATTGTCAACTTCTCCTCGATTGCCAGTCATGGGCGGCGCGACAAGGTATCGGTCGCGTATGCCGCCTCCAAAGCTGGGGTGGATGGTTTCACCCGCAAACTGTCGCGGGAAGTTGCCCCGTATGGCATTACCTGCAATGCGGTTGCCCCCGGCATTACCCTGACTGAACGCATTGACGAAAAATTTTGGCAAGTGCGTTCTGATACTGAAAAGCACGAGGTGCTGGAGTCGATACCGGTGGGACGACTTTCCACCCCGGAAGAACAGGCGGCAGTGGCGGTGTTTTTGGCATCGGAAGCGGCGAGTTATCTGACAGGGCAGATTGTGGAAGTCAGCGGGGGGATTTAATAAGAGCCGCTAACCACTGCATCATAGCTGGACAACGCCTGTTCTATCAGGCAATGTCCCCTCCCTACGTGTCAAGGCCGCACATGAGGGACTTCCATTGCCATACCGGGTGTTATTCATTTTGTTGCTTGTTTGGGGAAACAGCGTTTCCGCCGCACCTGTCTTGACCTTGCACAAGCAGCAGAACACTGTCAACCTTGCCCCCTATCTGGAATTGCTGGAAGACCCCCAGAGTACGTTCAGCATCGACGAGATCATGGCTATGCCTGCCGAACAGTTTAAAACCAATACGGCCACCGTACCGAGCTTGGGGAGAACACGCTCAACATGGTGGGTGAAGTTTCAACTCAAGACAGACCACACACAAGACTGGTTTTTGCTGCTGGATTACCCGTTGGGTGGTGATATGCAGGTATTCCAACAAACAGCACCCCATCCTATACAACTCTCGCCGGTGGTTAACCGGACCACCCCCGTCTATCAGGTAAAACCTGCCTTACATGAACCCTTGACCGTTTACATACGGGTCACTAACCACCAAGGATTATTAGCCCTGCCACTGAAGTTGGTGACAACAGAACCGTTACTTACCAATACTTATCTGCAAACACTCATATTCGGGATGTTGTTTGCGGGCATTATGGTCTTGGGTTTCTATAACCTGCTGTTATTCATTAGCTTACGGGAACTATCCTATCTAAGTTTGACTGTGTTTACCTTTAGCATGAGCGGGGTGTTCCTACAGGAAAGTCATTTATTCCCGGCATTATTCTGGGTATATAGAACAGATAGCTATTTTTCCACTACACCATTTTTGCTGACTGTTGGGAGTGCATTTCATTATTGGCGTTACATCAATGCGGGTTACAGCCGTACCTTAGAAATACTATGCCACTGGATACCTATTCTTTTCCTTGGCGTCATACCGTTGGCAGGGCTAGTGTTTTTCGCGGAACAACTCCTGTTGACTATTACCCTGATCCTTGCCCCTATTGTGCTTTTTTTAATTACTCAGGCAGCACTAAACGGGCATCACTCCACCCGGAATAATTACTGGGCAGCACTGATCTTCGCCACTGGCATAATCCCTTACCTCTTGGTGAAAACAGGTTGGCTAATGTATGACCGTCTGTATGTGTACGGAGCACAAATCGCCGTCCTGATTGCACTACTGCTGCTGTCATTTGCGCACGCTCAGCAAACTCACCGGATGCGTGAAGCTAAAGAACGCAGCGAAGTCACCAACAAAACCAAAGATGAATTCCTTTCCACCATGAGCCATGAGTTGCGCACGCCGATGAATGCGGTAGTAGGCATCAATGCCCTGCTGCAAATGACCCCGCTAAACCCAGAACAACAGGACTACGTGCGCAAACTGGATGCTTCCTCCACACACTTGCTCCGCTAATTGATGAAGTTCTGGATTTGTCACGGATGCAGCAAAGTGCTATCGAACTGCGCCCTGCCCCCTTTCAACTCAATACGCTCCTAGATGAACTCCGGCATATGTTCAGCGTGCTGGCAGAACACAAAGGGCTGGCGTTACATGTCCTACCTGCATCTGAGGACGCGACCACCTTATTGGGTGATGCTGCCCGCCTTGCACAAGTGCTGGGTAATTTGCTGGGCAATGCCATCAAGTACACCCCAACAGGCGTAGTGACCCTAACTACCCGTCTGGAAAACCACGATACAAACAGCCTCACTTTGTGTTTTATTATCACAGATACCGGCACAGGCATTGCCCCGGAACACTTGCCGTATCTGTTTGAACCGTTCTATCAAGTTTCCAGACAGCAGCAACACGCGGGTTCAGGTCTGGGGCTTGCCATCAGCCACAAGCTGGTCACGCGCATGGGCGGCAATCTGCATGTCACCAGCCAGTTAGGGCAAGGCAGCCACTTTTACCTTACCCTGACATTCCCCTTGGCAACCACCACAGAAACACCACAACTTGGCACTCAAGAAACCCCATTGACGTTATTGCAACATGCCCACCTCCTGCTGGTGGATGATGATGCAATAAGCTTATTCGTCGGGAAACGCTTGCTGGAAACACACGGCATACAGGTGGTGACGGCGGCGAACGGTGCTGAAGCACTGGCACAATGCCAGCAACAGAAGTTCGATGTGATCCTGATGGATGTCAGCTTGCCCGACCAAAGTGGCTATGAGGTTGTGCGGGCTATCCGCACACACACAGCATTCCACACCACGCCGATTATTGCCCTTACTGCCCATACCATACCCGATATCCACGAACGTTGCCTTGAAGCTGGCATGGACGATTTTCTGGGCAAACCCTTCAGGCTGGAAGACTTGCTGGCAAAGATTGCCTATTGGCTGGCAATGCCTGCGGCTTCCGCCAGTGAGTCCTGCCCATCCCCAGCAGCAACCCAACATAAGTGAACATCACCGAATACACCAGCCCGAAATCCAGCAGTAAGGTGGTCGAAATATCCACCACATCCACCCCCATCGGGGCAAGCAAATTGAAGCGTTGGCAATCACCAAAGGCTGCCGCCAAGGCAAACAGATGCGGCACTGCCTGCAAATCGGTTCCCAGCAAGAAGGCATCCGGCAAATCCTCCGTGGGTAAAGTTGCCGGTAACACTGCCTGCACCACTACACTGAGGTTTGCCACTTGGCAAGCGGCACTATCCCCCGCCCCACTACCGACGTAACACACCTGTTTGCCTGCGGCTTGCCATTGGTGAATCCATGCCACCCGTTCATCGGCAGTGACAGCATTAAAACACTCATCCACTCCCGCCAACGCACACAACGCATCATCCGCTTCGGTGAATACATAGACGCGGCGGGCTTGTTGCTGCAATGCCTGTACGCTGGCAGCAAACTGCCCACCCACACAAGTGTCATGCAAGAGTCGCCCATCGAACACCACCGTATCCATGTTTACTGCACGCTCCAGCACTTGTGGGTGCGTCAACAGCAAACCACGATCCAATGCCTGATGTAGGGTTTCCCGCGTGGTATACGGCCCCAGTTTGCGTACATGCGCCCCAAAAAACGTGGTCAGGAAGGCAGAGGAACGGTTAATCCCCAGGGCAGGCGTTGCCAGCACGCACGTCACCAACATCAGCGGGGCAGCGATTGCGCCGCTGCGTTCCCCCACCCGTTGCCAATGCGTCGATTGTTCTGCCAGCGTATCCCAGTGTTGTAGCCAGGGCTGTGCTTGTGACCCCAAACGCTGCTGCAATGCCTGTTGCCAACGTTCGGCATTACGCACCCGCAGCCAGTGGGTCACGACGTGCAAACTGGCATCCAGTGCGGCAATAAAGGTGTAACTCATGGTCATGCACACTGCCAGCCGCGCACTGGTTAGCACCTGATCATTCACCCGTCGCTCTTGCACCACCACCTGCCCCGCTTCACGCACCACTGGCGCAAGCAAATAGACCGTGACCGGCACACTCAGCCACCCCAGCATCGGCAGTTTCAACAAGCTACCCGCTGCTGCAACACCCAGCGAAATCGCTGATACCGCCAACTCACGCTCAGCTTGTGCGCTATCGGTGGCACGGGCTTTGGCACGCTTGAGTCCAAACCATGTTTTTGCTGACTGATCAAACGACGGCAAGGCTTTGCTACCGGCGTACAAAACCCCACCTGCTAGCAACACGGGCAACCAAATCATGCTATCCCCTCTCCTTGTTCGGTATCCACTGACTCACCATCTGTTCCAGCTCGTGCAACTCAAACGGCTTGGTGAAAAAATCATTCATCCCAGCGGCTTCACAACGTTCGCGTTCGCCACTCACTGCATGGGCAGTCAAAGCAACAATAGGGAACTGATAACCGCACGCACGTAAGCGCCGGGTTGTTTCGTAACCATCCATACACGGCATACTGACATCCATCAGCACCAGATCAAACGGCTGCGCTTGCTGATGCACCACATCCAATGCCGCTTGACCATCCGCTGCCAAGGCCACAGCACAACCCTTGACTTCCAGCAAACGACGGGTAACGAAGCGGTTAATTTCATCATCATCCACCAACAGGATGCGCTTCGGTGAGTTATCTAGTAATACAGGGAATGGTGTAATCAGTGTTTCTTGAGCATTATAGGTAGAGTCCTGTTTTTTGAAGCGTAAGGTAAAGTAGAAACAACTACCACTACCCACCTCACTTTCAACTTGCAGTTCTCCACCCATTGCTTGCACTAAGCGGTAGCAGATCGCCAAACCTAACCCCACCCCTTGTTGTGAATAATTTGCCCCCAAGTGAACTTGAACAAAAGGCTCATAAATCTGTATCAAGTGCTCAGGACAAATACCGTGTCCGCTATCCTTCACCTTAAATAGTACGGCGACGTGAGTATCATCATCGCAGTACGACCGCTCTACCGTAAGACTAACGTATCCAGATTGGGTGTATTTAATACCATTGTGTGTCAAGTTCAACAAAACTTGTGTCAAGCAGGTGGCATCACCTAACACCATTTCCGACAAGGCAGGTTCACAATCCACCGTCCATTTCAACCCTTTTTCAGACGCTTGCGCTGTTAACACCGTTTGAATATCCCGCACGACTTGTGACAGATGCAAAGGGGCGACAACCAAATTCACCACGCCACGATCAATTTTTGATATATCTAACACATTATTGATCAGGCGTAGCATGTGTGTCGCAGAGACAGCTAGTTTGCTTACATAATCTTGCTGCTGGGGCACGGAAGACTCTTGTTTCAATAAACTGACTAATTGCACAATTGCATTCAAGGGCGTGCGTAATTCATGACTGATCGTGGCAATAAATGTTGTTTTTGCTTGATTCGCTGCTTGAACACGCTCGTTATCTTCACGTAAATGACGCACCCTCTCTGCTTGTATCAATGACAACAATAAAATAAATACTAAATGCCCAAGCGGCATACCTTTGACATAGAAGGATTGAAGATTCCACGCTGAAGCCTGAAACACCAGCACCAATAAATTCGGCACAATAAACAGAAAAACCAGCAAGAAAATGCCAAAGAAATAGTTAGCAACACGGCTTCCACGACGCATCACGCTAATGCTGGCGAAGAAAACCACTAAAATCGTCAATAATGCCAAACTATTCGTTAATAATGTTCCTCCCGGAATCCACCCTGTTATCGGCAAAAAAACGACCGCTAGCCAGACAACCATCAGTAAAAGCCGATCCATCACCGGCGCACACTGCTGGGTCTGCAATAATTGCCTCACGAATAAACTTAGCGAAATAATCGCTATATAAGCTGGAGCAGTAAAAAAATGAGAACCGGTATCACGCAAAAAATCAATACCATCAAAAACCGGATTAGAAATATGCATCGTAATAACCATAGCCATAATATGCACACTTAAAATTAAATAACTTTTCTCGCGAATTATAAAAAATAAGAACAAATTATAAATAGCCAGTATTACCATACCAAAATAAACACTAGCGTATAGACGATACGCTTGATTGCTGTGTGTGAGCATCGCCTCAGCAGTCAATAACTCTACCGGCAGATTAAATACAGCATCACCGTTAGTAGCTCGGATATAAATATCCAACGTCTGCTGCTGTGGCAAATGTAAGATCCAAGCAGGACGCCGATAATCGGTTAGTTCTTTCGCATAGCGAGCGGTTACATCGGCAATACCATCCCAAACAAACAGGTCATACTCATCTTCTAATAATGAATCTGACAACAAGTACCACGGCTGCTGAGAGGTTGCCATGAGTTTAAAATGCACCCAATACGCTGAACGAGTTCTACCAAAACTTGGCAAGGTTTGTGTATTAGCTTCAAAAGACTGGGACGCTGATGCCACCACCTGCTCTAGACGCAAGACTCTGCTTGGGTCTTCCAATACCTCCATAAAAGCGGCAGCAGACAAGCTAGATTGGGTGTCGTCCAAGACCATGACCGACTCACCCGCAAAAACAACCGTTACCCACAAGCACCACAGCAATATCAGCCTTACAACCATTGACACATCAATTCCCGCTACTTTCCCAACCCGAACGGCGGGCAAAAAAATCAATCATTGCACCATGCCAGAAAAATGTTAAGAAATGTTAAGTTTGGTTCAAAAACAGCCAAACTCGTGCCACCATTGGCTTCCCGCCATTACTCGACAAGGTTTATCAAGATGTTGCCTAAGCATTCCCAACTTTTCACCACCCTGCTACTGGTCAGCGCACTCGGTGCTAGCCCGACATTATTGGCTGCTGACAAAGAAGCCCCTACCGGCAAAGCCCCGGCGGAAACCCCAGCAGCCAATAGCGGCTGGACGGGTGAACTCAGTTTCGGTGTCAACAGCATGAGTGGTAACGTAGACACCAAAAGTGCCAACATGGGATTGCAACTAAACCGCGAAACCCTGCCGTGGCGCTACCGGGTTGCCGCCAAAGCGGATGCAATGGATGTTAGTGACACACGTATCTCTGAAAGCTATCTACTTGACCTCCAAGCCGACTATGTGTTGCCCAACAAAAACTACTGGTTTGGTTATGCCGGGTACGATGCTAACAAATTTGCAGGCATCGACAAACGCTTCGTGGAAATTGCCGGTTATGGTATGAATGTCATCGACACTCCTAAACAAACCTTGGGCATGGAGCTTGGGCTGGGCGCACGTCAAAGCACTTTTACAGAAGACTTTGGCAAAGAGAATGAAGCCATCGGGCATTTGGGCGCAGACTATAGCCTGCAATTGACTGACAACACCAAGTTGACTGAAAATTTTGTCATCCAATCCGGCTCAGAAAATACTTTCACCATGTCTGACACCGCTTTGGAAGTGGGTATGAGCAAAAAAACATCCCTCAAACTCAATTACGGCTATACCAATAATAGCAAGGTATTTGCCGACACCAAAAAGACCGACACCAATACTAGCGTCAATTTGGTGATCGGATTCTAAACTAAGCCTTCAAAGAAACACTTGGAAAACCGGAGCAAACTGCTGCATGACCACCGCACTGGAACAAACCTTGCGTAACACCCTGCGTGATTGGTACGCAGCCATTCATCGCCATGACCTACAAACCGTCGCCACTATGCTTACCCCTGACTTCAGGATTGTGGAACACACTGAAGTTCTGGACAAAGCCGAGCTGCTGGCACGGCTGGAAGATGGCATGGCTTACGGCACACAATCCTCAAAACTGGTGGATTTCAAAGCGCAAAGCCACGGTGATTTTGCATGGGCAACCTTGCGGAACTGCGAAGTGTGGACACCTAATGACGCTGAGCCACCCATGGATTTGGAATTCGTCGAAACGGTTATGTTCCAACGTATGGATGGACAGTGGCTGCTTGCCCACTACCATGCCACCAATACCAACCCACTGCCACCACCGGATACAGCAGCATGAGGCGCAAGGCAAGGGCGTAAGCACACATCCGTTCCTTTAAACTTAGTCATGAACTGCGCCACAAACGGGGCAAGTCCATTCGCGTACCGATAGTGGTAATTTGTCCACTTTATGCCCACAGTCGGGGGCAGAACAAGTCTTGCTGGAGGCAAAAAACCGATCAGCGATGACCACCACCGAACCACGCATTCCCGCCTTGTACTCCAGTTGCCGCCGGAACTCGAAAAATCCCATATCACTGATAGCACGGGATAAATGGCGGTTTTTCACCATGCCCGATACGTTCAAGTCTTCAATGCCGATGGTGTGGAAACGGCGGGTTAAATCCGTAGTGAGTTGGTGCAAACTGTCTTGGCGGATGTTGGCTATCTTGGCGTGAAGCCTTGCCAGTTTTGCCTTGGCTTTGTGGCGGTTGGCACTGCCTTTGACCTTGCGCGACAGGCTGCGGGATAGCCGTTTTAGGCGTGAAAGCAAGGCTTTATGCGGCTTTGCTCCTGTAACTTTTTCCCCCGTTGATAACGTTGCCAGTGCGGATACGCCCAAATCCACCCCCACCGTGCTTTGGTTTTCGGCAGGCGGGAGGTGGTTTTGATCCGTATCCACGGTGATGCTGGCGAACCACTGGTCAGCGGTGCGGGAAATCGTGGCAGAAAGAATTTTGCCGAAAAAGCGTAACGTTTCCCGCATCCGTACTAACCCAAGGTTGGGAATGCGGATGCGGGAAGCATCAAGCGAAAATTGATCGTTGGTGAGGGTGAAGCTGTCACGGCTTTTGCCTTTCTTTTTGAATTGCGGGTACTGGGCACGTCCGGCAAAAAAGTTGTTGAACGCTTGCCCCAGTTGGATAATCGCCATTTGTGGAGCGTTTTTGGTGACTTCGAGCATCCACGGGAATTGTTCACGCTTGATGGCGTTCAATTGGCGGCGCAAGCTCATTTGATTGGGTTTGGGCTGGGTGTTGTCGTCTTTCCTCGCGGCGTATTGGGTTTGCCATTCCGCCAACGCCCAGTTGTAAGCAAACCGAGCTGTACCTGCGGCTTTCGCCAAGTACGTGGCTTGCTTATTGCTAGGGTCAAGGCGGATTTTGTGGCTGATAATCATGAGGGATAGGATGCAATACAGCAGGTTTTGTGTCTAGGGGTGGGTGTTTTTGATGTTGCTATCGACAGATGAACGGTAGTCTGTGCCTTACAACTTCTCCAAAATGACAAAGATTGGAGAAGTTTGGGTGGGTTTTGTGGTAGCTGCTTCAAACCCTGCACTCCTGTCTACTGAGTTAGCGAATGTTTTTCAATCCACCCCTCATCCATCTTCCACACCCGATCCGCCACATGGAAATAATGGTCGTCGTGCGTGACGGCAATAATGGTTTTACCCATGTTTTTCACTTCGCTTAATAGCGTTTCGTAAAAATACTGGCGGAACTGCGGGTCTTGATCTGCTGCAAACTCATCTATGACCAAAATGGGGCGGTCTTCCAGCATCGCCGCAATGAATGCCAAACGCTTACGTTGCCCGGTTGAAAGATTCGTCGAGGTAAAACCACCATTTTTATATTCAACCTTATGCTGTATCTGCATTTTTTCCAGCCATTCATTCACCTTATGCGCATCCACACCCGGCACGCCGTAAAACTTGTCGAACAGATGAAAGTCTGTGAATATAATCGAAAACAGGCGGCGGTAAGCCGCATAATTGCCAGTTTCAATTATCGTACCATCCACTGATAACCCGCCCTCTTGCGGATAATACAAACCCGCCAGCAATTTCAAAAAAGTAGATTTACCACTACCATTACCACCAATAATAAACAGTAACTCACCCCGTTGGATTTTTTCATTAAATGGTCCAACGCCAAATGCTGCACTATTAGAGGATGGATAACTAAATTGCATATTATCAGCACTGAGTGTATTGAAGTCCTTAAAACTAGCAGTACTAGAAGGAATAACCTGAGAACGGGTAATTGCATTATCCATTGTCGCTTCCAATGCAAACACATCCTCAACAGCCAGATTCACGCGATTCAGTATCGGAATAATATTAACCAATGCAGTCACTGAACCGGTTAAAAACAGCAGTGTAGCCACAATCTTAAAAATATCTTGCGTTTGCTCATGCAACAAGTTGGGCAGAATGAACACCATAATGGGTAACAGCGCATAAATAAACAAACGCCCAAACCCCCAAATCGTCGCTTCCAGTTTGCCCACTTCATACTTAATCAATTGAGCATCATGAGAAGCGGCGGTGATCCCTTTCAGCAAATCCTTCGCTTTTTGCTCATTTACTTTAATTTCCTTGAAGCCATTCACCAAATGTGAAATAGAGGCAAAATAAGACTCCTCCTTTTGCTTCACCGTATTCAAAGCTGCACGAATCGCTTGGGATTGCATCAGAAAATATACCACCCCTAACCCAATCGCCAGCAAGGTAATCACAAAACTGGCAACCGATACATACCCCAAATACAGCAATGAAAACACCATCAGCGCAAACATCTGAAATGCACCAATCACTTGCGGAATCGACTGCGAGATCAGCGTATCGCTTTGCGTCAAACGACTATACAGTTCATTGCTACCCTGTGTTTCGATGAATGCCAAATCAACCTGCTGTACTTTGCGCGTCAAACGGCTACGGGTATTAAAGATGGCTTCTTCAACCATCTGGATAGCTTGCCCAAAGGCATACCACTGCCCATACAGAAACAGCACAAAAGCCGTGATATACAGTAAAAAATACTGGGTCAGATCTGCGTTTTTAGTAACAGCCTCTGCTGCATGATTGATGATCGCCAGCAATAAACTGTTGGCGATACCAGAAATCGTCGCAATCAGCAAAACCTGCCAGTAAGAACTGCGGTTTTCCCGTTCGATAAAACGCATGAGCGGCATATTAATCGTTAGCATAAAGCACCTACACTGTAATTGATCACATCCCCACCCCTTGCGGTAAAGCGGGCAGGGCAAAGCCAGCGCGGGCAGCGGTAATAACACTGGCAAGATAAGCCAAGGCAGACTGTCCACGTTTGCGGCAAGTACCGATGATGCTGGCCAGCATGGCAAACGCACGGCTCCCCGTAGCACTCTTTGTGCCATGGTTGGTTTTGCGCAGGATCACCCAATGGCGCAACGCCCGCTCAGCCTCATTATTGGTCAAGGGAAGCCACGGGTGGTCAAGGATTCGGAAAATGGCATCCCAATCATTGATGAACTCTTTCGCCAGTGCCGCCGTCTTGTCATGGGCAGATACGGCATGGATCAAGCATAATGCCCTGAATTCCAGGAGTTTTGCCTGATGGCGTTGACGGATCACGTCGGTTTGCGTCCCCACCGTGCCGCCTGCTGCCCGCCAAGCGTAAATGTCGTCCTGTAATACCCTCAGCCAAGCGAGGGTGAAGTTGCCAAACGTCCGCCCGTCTTTGTCCAGTGATTCTGCCAGCCCACGGGCTTTGCGGATCAGGTGCGCCCAGCAACGCAAGCGTTTGGGGTGGTGGCGGTAAGCGGCATAGCCATCACTCATCAGCCAGCCCCCAAAGTGGGGGCTAATCACGTTGTCGAGCATTTCAATGGTGCGCTGCCCTACGTAGAAACAAACGCTGAGGGTGGTGACGAATGTCCATAGCCACAGGGCTTCGCCACGCTCTTTCCAAGAGGTTTCATCAATATACAGCACCCCGCCGTCAGCGGTGGCTTCTGCCAACAGCCCTTCCACCAAGGCATCTTCCAATGGAGAAGCACTCGCGGCTGCTTCCTCAAAACATTGCTGCAACACCCCGACACTTAGGGGAATGCCCAACACCTCCCGCAACAGTTCTTGTGTGCCACGCAGTGACAAGCGTGAGCGCAGCCGTAGGTGGACAATAAGTGCCGCCAGATTGCCCCCAATCAGCCGCCACTCGCCCACATCAACCTCCGGGTATAACGGGTCGGGAGCTTGGCGATGCGGGATATGGCGGCTCACATGACCGCAGGTGCATACGCTATCGTGAAGGTGGTGGCGGGTGGTGATGACGGTCAGTCCGGGGTTCCCATCCGTGCCAAACTGGATGTCCACACTGTCATAGGCGGTATAAATACGGGAGACAGCCGCATCCAGGGACCTGCCACAGGCTTCACATCGGCTGGGGTAATGGTGTTCGTCTGCATTGATGGGCGGATGCCATACCCGACCATAACCCGGTGCGCCGGGTTGTTTACCCGCTTTGCGTTTGGCTGGTTGGGCTGGCTTTGTGCCCGCCACAGCTTCTGGTTCCGGGGTTGGCTTTCCTCTGGCTGCACCCACCCCTTCTGTTTCGGGCAAAGCCACCGTTTTGGGTGACGTTTCCCACGGGAAACCGCTGCTGGGTGGTTTGGAGGAGTTGTTGGAGTTTTGGTTGATCTGTTCCCGCGCTTCTTTCAGGTCATGCAACAACTTGGTCGACAGGTGCAGCAGTTCCTCCGGCGTGAGCTTGGCAAGGTACTGGCTGTTAAGCTGTTTGAGGCTGTGGTCTTTCAGTTGTTGGGTCATCGGGGGAGTGTCGCAAATTTAGTGCGTTTGGGTAAGGGGGGACTGTTCAGTTACCCTACACTGTTTCCCGAATCCGCCGCAGAATATCTTTCACCCGCGACACCGACTGCATCAGAATCGGCAACCGATCCAGACTGCCCTGAAAATTCCAGAAATACGTGACAATGGAAAAGATTGTCCCTGCCTCAATTCCCGGCGTTTGCGCGGTATAAACAAACACGTAAATGGTTGCTGCCACCACAAACAGCTCAATCAGTACCCAAGTTCTGGCTTCAATATCCGAGGTTTTGACCCGCAGGAAACGCATGAAATTAAAATGCTGCCCCAGCCGCAGCAAGGAACCCTGATTAATGACCCTCGCTTGGCGTTCCAGATTATTGTTGATGCTGCGGTTGAGGCGGTTGATCGGTTTCCATAACCACCCATTCAACAGCAACACCGGAATCAACAGCAACAAGGCGGCACTGGCTATATGCCAATCAAATAGAAACAACATCACCAGTGAACCGATGAAGGTGATGACCATGGCAAAAATATCCGGGATGTCACGCTCCAGAAAATCCACCACTTCGCGGATCAACATGGAACGCGCCACCAGTTTGCTGGTCGGCGTGCCGACAGCGCGTTGCTGTTTGATCACTTGGGTAACAACTGCCACATAAATACCCATGAATACCCGCGTATCATACATCTTGCGCCCTGCCGTCATTACTGCCAGCACCAGCCACAAACCAATGAACAAGCCCAAAGGCCAGTAATCATGCCCCAGCAAGCCATTGATGGCTTCACCAATTGCCAATGGCATTAACAAGGCCAACAACTGTTCACTCAAACTCAGGCCATACGTCAGCCCTAGTTTGAAACGATTTTTGCTCAACAAGATTGCCAGCAAAGGGGGCTTTTCCGGTGTTGACACTTAATGCTCATCCTTATGAGGTAACAGTCTACCCAGCAAACCGGGTTGTTTAGACGGTAGTGTGTCATCCTTGTCCAACAACGGTTCGCTGGCAATGCCCACACCCACCAAGATTTGCAACGCCGCCAACACTTCCACCAACAAGAAACCACCATGGAAAAACAACACCCCCCCGACACTCGCCAGACTCATACCCGCCGCCGTGTTGAAATTCTTGTTGATGTTGTCGTCCAGCGCGTGTGACAAATCCATCAGGGTAATGAATTGCTGAAGATCAGCATCCATCAGCACCACTTGCGCAGTATCGGTGGCGGCAGTCGTTGCACCACTCAAGGACACCGACACATCCGCCTGTTTCAGCGCAATCGCGTCATTAATGCCATCACCAATGAAACACACATTGCGCCCTTCGGCTTGCAACTGCTTGACCAAATCGGCTTTGCGTTCCGGCAGGGTATTGGCAAAGTAACCATCAATCCCCAGTTCATTTGCCAGCGCTTTAGTGGGCAATTCGCTATCGCCGGAGATAATGTACAGTTGCAAACCACGCTCATGCAGGTTACGCACAATCTCAGCCGCTTCCGGGCGGGTAGTCGCTTTCAGTTCCAGAATCCCGGCTAATTCGCCATCCGCCGCGAGGTATACCAGTGAATGCCCATTGGCACTGCACGAGGTTTCCAGCGTTTGCATGTCCGCCGGAATCGCGATATTTTCGGCATCCATGAAACGGCGGCTACCGACTGCAATCCACTGCCCTTGCAGCTTGACCTTGATCCCGAAGCCGACTTCGTATTGCGCATCATCAATGCTGGGTAATGCCAACTGCTGTTCGGCAGCGGCGGCGATAATCGCTTGGGCAACCGGATGTGACTGACGGTGTTCCGCCGCCGCCGCCAGTGTCAATACCTCGGCGGAACTGTGCTCGCCAACCGGATGTACCGCAATCACATGCGGCTGTTCAATGGTCAATGTGCCGGTTTTATCGAACACCACCGTGTCAATTTGCTTCAGGCGTTCGAGCGAATCACCATTCTTGACCAGAATCCGATGTTTGGAGGCCACATTGAGGAAATTGAGCATGGTCAGCAAGCGTAACCACACCATGTTCAGGGTAAAGTTGGAACCCAATACCGCCGTTGCCCCCGCCATTCCCACCATTGGCAAGCTAATTGCCCCCAAGCCCAGCATCGGCCACAAGGAACGGTCAGCAATCTTCATGGCACGCGCTTCCATCGACAACTGAAATTCGGTGCTGCGGTTGAGGATTTCGCCAATCTGTGCGGCACTGGTTTCCTCCCCAGTCTTTTCCACTTGCACGAAAATACGCCCACCCAACACAATGGTAGCGGCAAGTACCATATCACCCACGCCTTTGTCCACTGGCTGCGATTCGCCAGTGAGCATGTGCTGATCAATCGAAGCAATCCCGTCCACGATTACGCCATCCACCGGAATGGTATGCCCCACATCCATTACCAGCACGTCACCCGCTTTTAGCTGTGCGAAAGGGATTTCCATTTCCGTGCCATCGACCACCACCCACACCGAGCGCGGTTGCTGCTGGAAAATATTCACCAGTTCATAGCGCGATACGTCTTCGCACACCATCATCACTTTCTGGGCAATACTGCCGATGATCGCGCCGAACATACCCACCACATAGAAGCCACCCAGCCACATGCCAGAGAAATACACTGCCATCAGATGCGCGGTACTCAAACGGCGTTCCTTGACAGCGATTTCATAGGCAACGCGGTAAATGGGTAAGGTGAGGTATAACCCGGCAGCAATCACCACTGGCACAATCCCCCCCAACCCAGCAAGCGCACCCACACCCAGCAAACCCAGCGCCCCCGCACCCAGAGCCATTTGGCGGTTGATGGACTTTTCCTCCGCCGACAGATACAGCTCACGCCCCGCTGACAGTTCCTGCAAATACTGCTCGCGGGCGCTGCCTGCCAAACGCGGGTCAAGATGGCGTTTGACCCACCGTTGGTACTGGTTATCCAGCTTTTCCAGCGACAGACCCGCCTCCGTCAGCCGTTGAGCCAAGGTTGGCGATTGTTCGGCAACCTTGGCAATGAAACGTTGCGTGAGGGTGGTACTATCTTCCTCCAGCGGCTTACCCGCCAAGGCTTCGACCAGACGGCGTTTCTTGAAACGTTTACGGTTACTGGCGGTGGAGTTGACGCCGATGAAGGCAGCGCCACCCGCAAATACACCAACGACGACAGGAATCATGGGGTTATCCTTGGTACTGAATTATTATTGATCATAGTGGGTTGGTTAGCCGCCGTCAGGGCAGCGTAACGACGGCGCAATTGCGGCCAAAAGACATTCAACAGCCCTACCCCCATCGCGGAATAGAAAATACCGATGGAGGTAGCATACCCCACCACATTCAGGAACGTGCCACCGATACTGGCAGCATTGGGAGCAGTCGTGAGCCACAAACTGCGCTGCATACTGGCTTCAAACCGCTGCGACAGGCTAAACAGGTTGTGTAAATGTTGTGGGTTTTGATCCAGCAAAATTACGTGTGCGGTATCGTGTGTCAGGGTGCTAACGCCATTGAGCGAAATCGCCACCTGCGCCAGCTTCATGGGAACAGCATCACGGATACCGTCACCGACATACGCCACAAAGCCGTTTTCTGCCTGTAAACGTTGCACCAAGGCGGTTTTATCGTGCGGCATGGCGTCGCTGACGATATGGGTAATCCCCAAATGCGTTGCCCACTGTTCAGCCACTTCCACCGCTTCAGCCGCTACTAACCACAGGGTCAATCCTTGGGTGTGCAACGCATTAACACCTTCCAGCGTACCTTCCCGCAGCGTTATCTCACCGGACTCATCCAGCACCAGTAGTGACGCCAAATCGAGGATTACGGTATCAATCTTGTCGACCTGCTCCAGCACCCGCCCATCCTTGATCAGAATGCCTTCCTGCGCGGCAGCTTGCAGGAACTCCATCACCGTCAGCAACCCAAACAGGCGCATATTGTAGCAAGGGCTCATCATCATCACTGCCAGCACCGCATTCAAGCCACCCACCGGGTATGCCAACACACTCAATGCCACGCCGGGCAAGGCAAAACGGTCAGCCAAGGCTTTGCCACGCAATTCCACATCGGCGGCATACAGCGCACTGTTATCAAACACATGGCGCAATTCTGCTGCCCATACTTGTTCAGGTTCGGCAACCTCCCAATGCGCCAGTTGATTCTGTGCGTTGCTTTTAGTGGTGGCAATCACTTTGAGGAAGAACGAATACAACCAATTACTGAACGTGGTTAGTGCCAATACTTGCGGGTTGATCACGCTGTACATCAGGGTTAATGCCGTGAGAATTACATCTACCCCCACCACGGTCAGGCGGTGTTCCTCACGTAAATCGCGCCAGGCATCACGCAGCAAGGGGTACGTGGTGTAGGCAATACCGGGAATCAGCAGATACAGGGACGCAGGGAATACCACCATGCTGATCACCGCGCTGCCCATCATCACCGAGGTTTGCAGGAAGTATTGACGGGCTTCGCGCTCCTCCTCACTCATGGTTTCCGTCTGTTTTTTCAGCGTTGTCCAATCGCGCCGATGGTTGGGCACGAGCCGGTCAATTAAACGCGGGCGACGCACCCGTCTGACCACATAACTTGCGCCACCCACCGCCGCCAGTTCCAGAATCATGCGTCGCCCCTTATGTGCCGTTTGCCCGCCAAAGGCTGACGTAACCCCGTTTGCGGCAAGGGCAAATGCCCCTGTTGTGCCAGCCATGCGAAATAGTTTGCCAAAGCCTGCTGATCCACCACAGGGCAATCAATACCCGAACCCGCTAATCCCGCCTGTGTATTGCGCTCATCAAACAAAATATGTTCCGGCTCACGGGAAAAATCGTAGTGGGTGAACAGTGATAATAGGGGATGCAAGCCGATTTCAGGGTCATCCTTGGCACGGCGTAACAGTTCCGCCTGCCATTGCTGCGGTGCTAACAAGCGAATGCTGTAACCCAAACCCAGCAAGGCTTGGTAAGCCAGATTGGCACGGGTATTCTGCGGATTGCCCACATGGAAAGTTGTACCCTGTAAATAGCGTTGGCTGGAGAGATACACAATCGCACGACAGGCATAATCGGCGGGTACAAAATTATCCTCACCCAAAGGACTATCCAGCCCTATCCCCAATTGCACCGCCGTCAAAACAGCGCGGTAGAAATTGTCTTTGACGAACGCAAAACCACCATTCGCCAACATCCCCGCCACCCCACTGACCCGGTGGATGGTCACGGGCAAACCGCGTTGCCCAGCAAGACTGACGATCTTGTCTGCCACCCACTTGGTTTCCACGTAGCCGTTTTCCAGCAATTCGGGTGAACCAAGATCCGCATCCTCATACATTTCGGTCACTTCCGGCGCAAACACCGACAGGCTGGAAACAAAGTGCAAAGGCTTGGTGCGAATACGGCACGCCAAACGCAAGGCTTCCTGTGTACCACCCACGTTTGCTGCTTTCAACACCGAATACGGGTACACATGATTTACCCACGCGCCGTTGTGGTAAATCACGTCAACCTGCTGCGCCAAGGTATCAAAAGCAGCAGCCTCCAGACCAAAGCGCGGCAAACCCAAATCCCCCAACACTGGAATCAAACGGCTGCGGTACGTTTCCTGCCACAAACCATGCGCGGTAAGTGCCGTCTGCAAACGCTGTAAGCCTTGCGCGGTATCGCTGGCACGCACCAGACAATGAATATCTGCCTGCGTTTGTTGCAGTAATTCGTGCAGTAAAAATGCGCCCACAAAGCCGGTTGCGCCGGTGAGGAATACCGCTTGCCACGTCTCACGTTCCACCTTGAACTCAGCCGTTGGCGGCACAATGTCGTCATCCAGCCGCACTTCCGCATGGAAATCCACCGCTTTCACCGTCCCCGGCAAACCTTGACGTGCATGATCAATGTGTTCAGCAAATGCGCCCAATGTGGGGAAATCAAACAGGCTACGCACCGGCAAATCCACCCGAAAGGCTTGCGTTACCTGATGCAACAAATGCGTAATCAGCAGCGAATGCCCACCCAACTCGAAGAAATTATCCTGTACCCCGACGCTGGCAACTTCCAATAACGTCTGCCAAATACCCGCCACCACCTGTTCGGTCGCAGTACGCGGGGCAACGTATACCAGCCCGGTTTGCAGTTCTGGCTCGGGCAAGGCACGTACATCCAACTTGCCACTCGGTGCTAACGGCATGGCATCCAGCAATACAAAGGCGGTCGGTATCATGTAATCCGGCAAATGTTGGCGGGCGAATTCACGCAATACCTGTTGCAACGCAGACGGGTCAGCCACACTGACCGTATCCGCAAAGGTTGGATGCGCAATCACTTCGGCGGTTTGCCCTGCCACTACATACGCCACCAGATAGGCATGACCGTTAGCAGCCGTTTTTGCCAGCACCACCGCTTCACGCACGGCTACATGTTGCTGCAATACCGCCGTAATTTCGCCCAGCTCAATGCGGAAACCGCGAATTTTCACCTGTGCATCCATCCGCCCCAAAAACTCGATATTGCCATCGGGCAGGTAACGCGCCAGATCACCGGTTTGGTACAAACGGCTATCCGCACCGTGCAGGAACGGGTTGGCAATAAATTTTTCCGCACTCAAATCGTCACGGTGCAAATAGCCACGCGCCAAGGCAACGCCACCGAGATACAATTCCCCCGGCACACCGACGGGAACGGGTTGCTGGTGACGGTCAAGAATATAGGCTTGCGTATCCGGCAAAGGTCGCCCGATCAACACACTATCGGTCAGCCCACGCTGCGTATCTTGCCCCGTATACAACGTTGCGGTAATGGTGGCTTCGGTTGGCCCATAACCGCAATACACCGGTACACGCCCTTGGGTATGCTGTTGCCAGCGTTGCAAGCGGGTTTTCAGTACCTTATCACTGCCTGCAACCACCAGACGCACGCTGTCCGGCACGTTGTGGGTTAGCAATTGTGCCACCCATTCATGCCAGTAAGGGGCTGGCAGGTTCAGCACACTGATGTGTTGCTGACTGACGAATTTCACCAACTCGGCGACGGAATGGGTGCAATCCTGCGGCGCAACCACCACACAGCCACCACGCAACCACGTTGGGAACAGCTCCTCCCCCGCCACATCGAAACTGAAAGCCGCAAATTGCAACACGCGGTCGGCGGCCTTCAGTGCATAACTATCCGCCAAACCCAAGGCACGGTTGAGCAAGGCGCGTTGCGGAATCATCACTCCTTTGGGTAAGCCGGTTGAGCCTGAGGTATAAATCACATACGCCAGATGTTCCGGGCGCACGGCGGTATACGGTTCAGGGCAATCCAGCGGGATCGCTGCCAGCCCAAGCTGATCCAGACACAGCACTTGCAAGCCACTGTACTGGGTAAAACGCTGTGCCAACGGGCTTTGCGTCAGCAATACCTTGACCTTGGCGTGTTCCAGCATATAGCTGAGCCGTTCTGGCGGGTAATGGGGGTCAAGCGGTACATAGGCAGCTCCGGCTTTCAACACACCCAACACCGCAACACTGGTTTCCAGCGAACGCTCCACACAGATACCGATCAGGTCATCCGGTTGTACGCCCTGTTGCAACAAGCTGAAGGCCAGAGCATTGGCTTGGGCATTGAGTTCCCGATAGCTGAGTTGTTGCCCCGCACAAATAACGGCGGGTGCATCCGGGGTTTGGGCGGTTTGCTGGGCAAACAATTCGTGCAAACAGACATCTCGCGGGTAAGCCGTCGTGGTGGCATTCCAGTCCACCAATAATTGCTGTTGCTCAACAGTCGTCAGCAAGGGCAGTTGTGAGATGAGCAAGTGCGGGTTAGCCGCTACCCCTGACAGCAAGACCTGCCAATGCGCCGCCATGCGGGTAATGGTGTCGGCATCAAACAAAGCGGTGGCATATTCCCACGAGCCGACCAACCCTTCAGGGCTTTCCTGCAAAGAAAGGGTTAAATCAAACGCGGACACATCGCTAGGCGCTGCTTGCAAGGTAGTTTGCAAACCGGGCAATTGTAGACTTTCGGCACGGGTGTTCTGCAATACCAGCATGACCTGAAACAGCGGTGAATGGCTGGTGGTACGTTCCGGGTGCAGGGTTTCGACCAGCACATCGAACGGTAAATCCTGATGTTGGTAAGCGTCCAGCGTGGTCTTGCGCACCTGTGCCAGCAGTTCCGTAAAGCTCGGATTACCCTCCAAGCGGGTGCGCAATACCAGTGTATTGATGAAACAGCCAATCAGCCCTTCGGTTTCCAAGCGGTTGCGGTTGGCAATCGGCGAACCCAGCAGCACATCATCCTGCCCCGCATACCGCCCCAGCAATACCGCAAACGCTGCCTGTAACACCATAAACAGGGTGGTATCGGTTTGCATCGCCAGTGTTTTCAGCTTCGCCAACAAATCTGGCGATAACACCGCATCGTATACCGCACCTTGATTGCTTTGCAGGGGTGGGCGTGGGCGATCCGTCGGCAAATTCAGTAGCGCCGGAACGTCGGTAAGTTGTTGCTGCCAGTATTCGAGCGGGCGGGCGTATTCTCCCCGTTGCATCGCCTGACGTTGCCAATAGGCAAAATCGGCGTACTGGATCGGTAAGGCAGGTAATTCCGCCACGCTTCCCTGCACAGCGGCGCTGTACAGGCTTGCTAGCTCTGTCACCAACACATCCAGTGACCAACCGTCTGCAATGATGTGATGCAGGTTCAACACCAACAGGTATTCGTGCGCGGGCAGACACAGCAAATGCGCCTGCAATAATGGCGCACGCTCCAGACGGAATGGCGTATCAATCAGGTGTTGCACCTGAGCTTGCGCCTGTGCGGGGCTACTGCTTGTCAACACCTGCAACGGCACATGCACGGTTGGCAGTATGGTTTGCCGCAACGTGCCATCTTGCTCTACAAACACGGTGCGCAGGTTTTCATGCCGCGCCACGATCTGGTTGATACTGGTTTCCAGTGCAGCGATAACGAGTTCGCCCTGCAAACGCCAGATACAGGGGATGTTGTACACCTGTTTCTGGTCTGCCAACTGATGCAGCAGCCACAGGCGTTGCTGGGAAAACGATAGCGGCAACGGCTGGTTGCGTGTTACCAGCGGAATACTTGTCGCTGCTGCTGGGGCTTGTAACTGCTGCAAATACGCGATGATCTCGGCTTTGCGGGCAGACAATTCGCTGCGCAAGGTATCCGTTAGCACGCCTTTGGCGGCTTTGACACCGAGCTTGTCACCTTCCAGACGGAATTTGATACCTAAGGCTTGGATTTCATCCAGCAATGCCTGAATCGTTTTCATAGCTGTTCCATTTCCGCACAGTAGATGCGCGAAATTATCACAGGAATTGCCACCATGAACCCGAACTTAACATTTCTTAACAATTTTCTGGGTGAAACATGGCAGCACTGCAAGCCATTCAGTGGGTAACAGGCGCAGGCAACTCTGCCAGCGTCTGCTGATGCTTGACCAACGGGCGCAACGATACCCCCACGCCAGCCACTGCACCCAAGTAATACAACGCCATCCCAGTAGTGTAATGGTCAAGTAAATCAGGCTAATTTAATCACTTCCACCCGCGTGGTATCCGTCACCAGCAACCACGCGCTCAAGTTTTGCAGGGCGGCAATGCTCGGCAGTTGCAGATATTCCTCCACCTGTTGAATACCTTTTTGCTTTTGCGCTTCCCAACCCACTTGCTTGTCGCCTTTCTTGCAATATTTAAGCTCAATCAAATGCTGGAAATTGACCTTATAAGGGCTACGCTCCAGCAGCAAAATGTCGGGGTATTTCTTATCCATTTCGCGTTCACTCAGGATAAAATACGCCGGAGACTGGTACAGCAACGCCAGCAGAATCGTCTTGATGTGTTCCTCATCCAGATACAGTGAATCGCGGTTAGAAAGCAATTGCAGCACCCGTTTCAACTCTGCGACCAGCGGCTGGATGTCGCTATACAATCCCAGTTTTTCCACTGCCAATAGCAAGGTGCGGTCGGAAATGGTGATCTGGTTGCGCCGCTCGATCTCCACCTTGAAGTACTGGAAATACAACTCGCGCATCACGTGATTGGGGATGGCAAACACTTCTCCCGCCAGCGATTTTCGTACCAGCGTAGTAAACCCCATGTATGCAATCAGGCTAATAAAGTCATTGCGGTCGAAACCCTTGTCAAACTCAAATTTGCGCCGCTGGCTGGCTTGTACTTCCCCTGCATTCAACAACTCATCCAGCACCGCAAAATTGTCATCACGATTGCCGATAGTGAACAGCTTCATGATTTTGCCGTAGTCCGAGGCGATGTTCTCATCCAGCATCGGTTCGGGGTATTCACAGCGTTTGCGGTCAAAGTTCTTGACGAAATACAGCAGCATATTAGCGTTGTAGACACGGGTCTGCGCCTTGAGGTTGAAGCGGTAGCCGTTGTACCAGGCGCGGGCATCGCCAAGCAGTTGCTCCAGCGATAATGGGCAGACATCTGCCAATGGCTGCAACAGGGTGATAACTTCTGCTTCGGTAAAGCCAACTGCCTCATTGAAGTCCTCATGCAGCGACAAATTCACGCCAATATTGAAACCACTGGTCATGCTGTCGAGCATTACCGGCGTGACTCCGGTGACAAATAGCCGGTCAAGAGTGCCGCGCTGGGTGGCGGTTTTCAGCACCTCGTAAAAACTGCGCACAAACCCGCCTTTGCCCATGATTTTCTGGAACAGTTGCAGATCATCAGCAAGAATGCTGTTGGCAAAGTGGTCGTATTCGTCGATCAGCAGCAGGAGTTTCTGGTTAGCGTTGTCAAGGATACGCAGAAATGCTTCCAAGCGGCTTTGCGGGCTAGTTTCATCTTGTATCTGTTGTTGAGCGGCTAATGGATAGTCATAACGTTCCAGAAAACGCAGCAAGGCATTGGCAATTTTGCGGTCGAAGGCTGCATAAATCCCGTCATGCCCACTATCGGTGTCGATACCGCTGAAATCCATGAACAGAATGGGGTAGCTGTTGTGTAGTGGCGTTGGGTGTCGCCCGATGTGGAGCGTGCCAAACAGCGTGTCAAATTCATCGCGGTAAGCAATATCGTAATAGTATTCAAGCATCGACAGAAACAGGCTTTTACCGAAACGGCGCGGACGCATCAGGAACAGGTGACTACCTGCCTGCTCCAGCAGAGGAATGTAAGAGGTCTTGTCAATGTAGACGAAACCTTCACTGATCACTTTTTTGAAATTGCTTTCGCCGTAAGGAATTTTGAGGTTCATAGATGCCTGCTGCCGACTGCTCCGAGGGTTTCAGTTTAGCATACAGGCAAATGTGCGGTGTCATCTGTGCGGCCTTAGCATCAGAGCAATTCCATCTCCTCCTCAGCATCATCCTCATCCGCCAGCAAAGACTGGTTGCGCAGCAAGTGTTCCACCTGCACCGCCAGCCCTGCGATAGTCGGGTGTTCAAACAGGTAATGGAATGGCACATCCAGCCCGAATGCCTGACTGACCCGCGAAATCACCTGCGTTGCCAACAACGAATGCCCACCCAAAGCAAAGAAACTGTCACGAACACCCACGGCTTCCAGCCCCAGTACTTCCTGCCAGATGTCGGCAAGCTGCTGTTCGGTTGGGGTGGACGGCAGCGCTTGTGCACTGACACCACCACCCCAAGCCGGGACAGGCAATGCCTTACGGTCGAGCTTGCCACTGGGGGTCATTGGGAAAGCCTCCAACACCATCACGGCGGCAGGAACCATGTAATCCGGCAGTTTTTCCTGCAAGAAATGCTGCACTTGCACTGCCAAATCTGGCGTGCCCGTTTTCGGTACGCAGTAAGCCACCAGCCGTTTATCGCCCGGTTTGGCTTCATGCACTACCACTGCGCCGTCCTGCACCGCAGGATGCTGGTTCAGCACCGCTTCGATTTCACCCGGCTCAATGCGGAAACCGCGAATCTTGAGCTGGTTGTCAGCACGTCCCAAAAATTCCACATTGCCATCTTCACGCCAATACGCCAGATCGCCGGTGCGGTACAGCAAACCATCCCCAAACGGATTGGGCAGGAAACGTTCCGCCGTCAGTTCCGGGCGGTTGAGATAACCCTGCGCCAGACAGTCACCCGCCACAGACAATTCCCCCGGAATGCCGCGTGGCACGGGCTGCCCGTGACGATCCAGCAAATACAGGCGGGTATTGGCAATCGGTCTGCCAATGGGCGGCAATACCGACCACTGCGATACCTCACCCTGCAAAGTATACGCCGTCACCACATGGGTTTCGGTCGGGCCGTAATGGTTGTGCAAAGCGCAATCCGTATCCGTAAACCATGCGTTCAATGCGTCCGTCAGGCGTAATTGCTCCCCGGCGGTAATCACATCACGCAAGCTCGGCGGCATCCAGCCCATTGCCACGTCTGCTAATTGCTGCAAGGCTACAAACGGCAGAAACAGGCGTTCCACCTTGGCAGTATCGACAAACCGCAGCAACGCCGATGCATCACGCCGCAGGTTTTCGGCAATCAACACTAACGTACCGCCGCCACACAGTGTGGTGAAAATCTCCTGAAACGACACGTCAAAGCTGATCGGCGAAAATTGTAAGGTACGTGCTGCTTGCCCCAAGCGAGCATCCGCCTGTTGCCACAAAGTCAGGTTGACCATGGCACGATGTGGCATCGCAACCCCTTTGGGCTGCCCGGTCGAACCGGAGGTGTACAAGCAATACGCCAAATGCTGCGCTTGGGTTTGGCAAGACAGGTTATCCGTCGGCAAACCGGACAAGGTTTCCCATGCGGTGAAGACTTGCAGGTTCGCAGTGAGTGGCAATTGCGCCTGCAATTCGGATGTAGTCAGCAGCAAACAGGCTTGCGCATTTGCCAGCATGTACTGTAAACGTTCCGCCGGATAGCTGTGATCAAGCGGTAAACACGCCCCACCCGCTTTGAGGATACCCAATACACTCACCACCAGTTGTGGTGAACGTGGCAAACACAAGGCTACCGGCATATCCGGCTGTACGCCCTGCTCCCGCAACCACAGCGCCAACTGGTTGGCTTGGGCATTCAATTCCCGGTAACTCAAACGGGTATCCGCAAATTCCAACGCAATGGCATCGGGGGTACGGGCTACTTGTCCCTCAAACAGTTCGTGGATGCACACATCGGTAGGGTGAGGCGCGGTCGTCGTATTCAGATTTACCAACACATCCTGCACTTCAACAGTCGTCAGCAGCGGCACATCGCGTAACAGCGTGTCTGGCTTTGTCACCATATTTGCCAGCAAGGTTTGCACATGTCCCAACAGGCGCGTGATCAGGACAGGCGCAAAGCGAGTAGCATCGTAATGCACATGCAGTTCCATCACCCCGCGCAACATGGCCACGAAACTGAGTGGATACGGCACGCGCTCCACCGCTTGCATGTCACGGATTAGCCCCAGTTGTTCCCAACGCGCATCCAGCGGGTAGTTTTCGTAGGCAAAAATGCTTTCAAACAGCGGCGAACCGCGTGGCACTTCACTCCAACCCTGAATATCCACCAACGAACAATGGGCATACTGTTCCTGTTCCACTTGTTGCTGTTGCAAGGTTTGCAGCCACGGCAGTAAGCGGGTATTAGCATCGACCTTGACCCGCACTGGCAAGGTATTGGTGAACATGCCCACCATGCTTTCCACTCCGGCGAGTGTCGCGGGTCGACCGGACACAATCCCGCCAAATAGCACGTCATCGGTGTTGCTGTAACGTGCCAGCACGATTGCCCAAACACCTTGCAGCAGCGTATTCAGGGTGAGGCGATGTTGTTGGGCAAAAGCGCGTAAGGCTGCGGTCTGTTCGGGTGACAATAGCAGGTGTTGCGTCTGGTAATCGGCTTGCCCGGTAGGCGTAGGCTTGCTTGCTCCCAAAGGCGTGGTGGTATTGAACCCTGCCAATTGCCCACGCCAGAAACGTTCGGCTTGCGCCCTATCCTGTTGTTGCAACCAGTCGATGTAATCCACAAACGGGCGCGGCAAGGGCAATGATAACGTTTGCCCTGCGGTAGCCGCCTGATAAAACGCCAGCACTTCATTCAACAGAATGGGGTAACTCCAGCCGTCGTTGATCAGGTGGTGTATTGTCCAAACAAAGCGCGTGGTTAGTGCATCCACCCGGATCAGGGTACAACGGAACAGCGGCGCATCCTCCAGCGCAAACGGCTGCTGCAAATCGGCAACCTGCCACTGCGCCCATTCCGCCTCAACCGCTTCATGATGCTGCCAATCCAGTACCTGCCAAGGCAAATCCACATCAAGTAAAGCGACCTGCACTGGCTTGTCGAGGTCTTGCCAATAAAAGGCAGACCGCAACACTGCATGACGATCCAACACCGTCTGCCACGCTTGGCGGAAAGCAACTTCATCCAGCTTTGCCGCATCCAGCGTGAGGATGAACTGGATGGTGTAAGCATCACTGTCCGGCTTGCTCAGGGTTTCGATCAGCAAGCCTTGCTGCAACGGGGTCAGTTCGTAGATGTTTTCCAGATTGTCTTGCATGGTCACTTCCTTTTGTTGACCTTGATGCGGTTCAACAATTGATCTAATTGGTTTTGTTTGAGTTTGGCTTGGGCGAAATCGCTGCTGGTATAACCGCCTGCTTGCGGGTCACGGCAATGCGCCAGCACGGCTTGCAAAGCACTCATGAAGGCATCCGCGAAGGCTTCCACGGTGGCAGGTTTATGCAAGGCTGTGCTGTAGGCACAATCAACTTGTAACTGCCCATCCACCACCAAACAGTTGATTTCCCAAACGTAAGGGCGTTGCTGTTGCGGGCTGTGTGGCTGTGTCGTCATATCCAGCATGGCATGACGCAACACGGCAGTGTCAGCAGCACTGGCATCGAATTGCCCCAGATAGTTGAAGCACAACTCGGCTTGCCCTGCCAACCCGTCTGCCTTACCCAAATAGCGCAGGATGCCGTAGCCCATGCCCCGATTGGGGATGGCACGTAACTGTTCCTTGACTGCTTTGATGGCACTCGCCGCATCCTTGCCTTGCAGCGTCAATGCCAGCGGATAAAGGCTGGTGAACCATCCCACCGTGCGCGACAAGTCAAACGCGGGAACTGCCACACCACCCGGCGGAGTATCCAGCACTTCGCGCCCATGCCCTTCCAGATCAAGGCGCAACTGGCTTTGACCAGTACGTTGCTGGTAAGCCTGCAATAACGCCGTCAGCAGCAGGTCATTGACTTGGGTGTGGTATGCCTGATGTGCGTCTTGCAGCAGGCTGCGGGTATCGACAGCGGATAATTGCCGGACAATATGCGCTTGCGACGCTACCGTATTCGCGGTGATATTGGCGGGATAATCGGCAACCAAGATCGCAGTCTGGTTGGTACACACACCCTGCCAATACGCCAATTCCGCTTTTACGTAGGGAACGGCATCCTGTGCCAGCCACGCTGCCCATGTTTGAAAAGCGGTGGTTTTAGCAGGTAGTTTGATCCCCTGCCCTTGCTGCAACTGCACGCAAGCGGTCTGCAAATCTTCCAGCGATACACGCCATGACACCCCATCTACCACCAGATGGTGAATGCACCAGAACAGGCGGGCGGGTTGCTGTTCACCCAAACGGAACAAAGCCATGCGTTGCAGTTCACCCGTTGCCAGATTCAAGCTGGCTTGCAGGCGACAGCATTCGCGCTCCCAACGTGCTCGCTGTTCCTCCGGTGACAAATCGCTCAAGTCGATGACGGCAAGTGTCAGTTCACCCGCCTCTGCTGCACAGTCTTGTTGCCATTGCCCCTCTTGCTGCACAAAACGGCTGCGCAAGGCATCGTGGTGTAATGTCACCTGCTGCCATGCTTGGGTAAGCATTTCCGGGGTAAGCCCGGCGGCGATTTCGGCACGGAAGGCGAGGTTATGGTGCTGTGCTTCGGCAAAATCCTGAGCGAAGAACCAGTGTTGCATGGGGGTAAGTTCCACCTTGCCACTGACCTGACTTTGCGTATTCAGGGTGGCGGTAGGGGTAAGCTGTTCAACCACGCTTGCCAGTTTTGCAATGGTTTGGTACTGAAATAACTGCTTGGGTTGGAATAACAAACCTTGCTGCCGCGCCCGTGACACCACTTGCAAACTGAGGATGGAATCCCCGCCCAATGCAAAGAAATTATCGTGGATACCGACGCTCTCACGTCCCAACACATTCGCCCAGATGTCCGCCAGTTGCTGTTCAACTGGCTGGGTAGGCGCAGCATATTGGGTATCGTTAGCCGCTTCCGTTTCAGTGGGAACAGGCAGGGCTTTACGGTTGATTTTGCCATTGGCGGTTTGCGGCATGGCTTCCAGTAGTACGCACACCGCCGGAACCATGTAGGCAGGCAAGGCGGCTTGCAGGTGTTGCATGATGTCGGTGTTACTGGCATCCGCAAACGGTTTGGCAGTCCAGTAAGCGATTAAACGTTTCTGCCCCGGTTGATCTTCGCGCACAATCACAGCCGCTTCATGTACGGCGGGATATTGGTTCAACACCGTTTCAATTTCGCCCAGTTCGATACGGAAGCCGCGCAGTTTGACCTGATGATCGACGCGCCCGATGAATTCCAGCGTGCCATCCGGCAACCACCGCGCCAGATCGCCCGTGCGGTACAAACGCCCTGCCCCGAACGGATTGGCAAGGAAGCGTTCGGCTGTGAGGTCATCACGTTGCCAATAGCCGCGTGCTACGCCACTGCCGCCCAGATACAATTCACCCGGCACACCGATGGGTAAGGGTTGCAATGCGGTATCCAATACATAAGCCGTCTTGCCGGATAACGGGCGACCAATTGGCACTTTGCACGTCGGAATCGCATTAGCATTAAGTTCGTGGCAAGTGGCGGTAATGGTGGCTTCCGTTGGGCCATAAGCATTCAACAGGCGAATCCCGCGCTCCATCTCACGCCACAACGCCACGGTTTCCGGCGGTAAAACATCATTGCCCACAATCATCAAGCGCAAACTGGCAGGCAAGGCTTGCCACTGTTGCGTTTGCCAATGCGCCAAGACCTGATGCAGATAAGCAGGCGGTAAATCACAGACCGTGACTTGCTGTGCTTGCAGGTGTGTGGTGAATTCATCCAACGACCAATGGGGTTGGGCAATCACTACTCTTGCCCCACTGATCAGGGCGGGCAGGATTTGTTCCAGCGCCACGTCAAAGCTCATCGACGCAAACTGCAATACCCGGTCATTTGCGCCCAAACCAAACTGTTGCTGCATGGTGCGGGTATGGCTTGCCAGTGCACCCTGTTCCACCATCACCCCTTTGGGCTGTCCGGTCGAGCCGGAGGTATAGATGAGGTAAGCCAGTTGCGTGGCAGTAACTACCAACGCCGGATTATCAAGCGGCTGTTGCAGCAGGGCAAACCACTGGCTATCCAGCGCAAACAGGGCAGTATCCGCTGGCAATACCTGAGGGGTGAATACCCGTTCCAGCACCGCTTGCTGGCTCAATACCAGCCTGACCTGTGCCTGTTCCAGCATGAAATGGATACGCTCGGCGGGGTATGTCGGGTCTATCGGCAAATACACCGCCCCAGCCTTGAGGATACCCAGCAAACCCACCAGCATGTCGGCGGAACGTTCCACACACAAACCCACCGGCATTTCAGCCCCAACGCCTTGGGTGCGTAAGTAATGAGCCAACTGGTTGGCACGGGTATTGAGTTCGCGGTAAGTCAGTTGTTGACCTGTAGCGGCATCCACCACTGCAACAGCGTTGGGGGTATATTCCGCTTGTGCCGCAATCAAACCCATCACACTTGGCTCAGTATCTGCCAGAGGTAATGCTGCAATCCCGCTGCAATCTTCCAATAAGCGTTGGCGTTCGCACTCAGGTAGCAGCGGCAAATGCCCTACGGCTTGTTGTGGATGGGCAGCAATACCCGATAACAAGGTCAGAAAATGCCCCGCCATGCGCTGCACCGTTTCCGCACGGAACAACGCTGTTTTGTACAGGAAGAAGCCTTCCAGACCATTAGGGGTTTCCCACAGTTGCAGTTCCAAATCGAACAGCGAGCGTTCGGCGGGTATATCCAATGGCTGGCTTTGTATACCGGCAAACGCAAATTCATTAGCGGATACGTTTTGCAAAGCAAATAACACTTGTACCAGTGGGTTGTACGCTAGGGTGCGGGTCAGTTGCAGCTCTTCCACCAGCTTTTCAAACGGCACATCCTGATGGTCGAACGCGGCTTGTGCCGTGGAGCGTACTTGCGCTAACACCTCGACAAAACTCGCCGACGCATCCATCTGGGTACGCAATGCCAGCGTATTGGCAAAAAAACCGATCAGTGGTTCAAGTTCGGAACGGTTGCGGCACGCCACAGGTGAACCAACGACCAGATCATCTTGCCCGCTGTAGCGGTAGAGCAGCACATTGAAAGCTGCCAGCAGGGTCATGTATAACGTTGCCCCGGCTTGCTGCGCCAAGGGTTGCAGCGCATCCACCACCGTTTGGGGAACATGGATAGCTTGCTGCCCGCCCTGATAGCTTTCCACTTCCGGGCGCAGGAAATCGGTGGGTAATTGCAGCAATTCCGGTGCGCCACTGAGTTGCTGTTTCCAGAAAGCCAGCAGGTTTGCCAGCCGTTCACCTTGCAGGGTGGCACGTTGCCAAGCTGCGAAATCGGCATACTGGATGGGCAGATTCGGCAAGGCAGCAGGCTTGTCCTCACGATAGGCTGCATACAACGTTTGCAGTTCCCGCGCCAAGATGCTGATTGACCAACCATCCCCGGCAATGTGGTGCAGATTCAGCAATAGCACATGTTCATCCGCCGCCAAACGCAATACCGTGGCACGTAACAGCACATCCATTGCCAGATTGAACGGACGTTGCGCATCGGCACGCGCATGACGTAACACCACGGCCTCACGCGCTGCCTTGGGTAAGGCACTTAAATCCACCTGTCGGATCAGTGCCGGGCTGAAAGCTGCCAATATTGGCGCACTGTCGCCAGTAACAAACTGGGTACGCAACGCCTCATGACGCTGGATGATGGCATCGAAGGCTTGCTGAAAGGCTGCCATGTCAAACACACCGCACAACCGTAATGCCACCGGAATGTTATAAGCATCTCCCGCTTCCAGCTCATCCAGAAACCACAGACGCTGCTGGGCAAACGATGCCTGTAAGGGCGCATCACTGGCTCGCAGGACAATCACTTCCGCCATTGCAGAAGGTGTTAAACCTGCCACCTGCTGTGCCAAAGCTTCAAGCGTCGGGTGGGCAAACAGCACACCGGGCAACAACTCCAGCCCCAATGCCTGATTCAGCCGCGCCACACACTGGATAACCTGTAAGGATGCACCACCCAAGGCAAAGAAATTGTCTTGCACCCCTACCTTGGGCTTTTTCAACACTTCTTGCCAGATAGTCGCAAGCTGGATTTCCAGCGGATTGCGCGGCGCAAGGTAACGGCTGCTATAACGTTTATCAGGCAGGGTTTGCTGGGCTAATTCTTCAAAATCAACCGTACCGTCTACCAAACGCGGGATGACTTCGACCACTTCCATCCGGCACGGCACGGGCAGGTCGGTACTGCATTGCGGGAGGGCTGGGGCAGTCGTGCAGCCTTCCGCCAAGACGCAGTAAGTAACCAGTTCCTTGGCATCGGCTTGCACATCGGTGCGGAACTGGCGCACATGCGCTTTGCCACCGTCCAGCCCTACCAACAGGCTCGGCTGGTTTTGCGCCAAGGCCACCAACAAGGAACGCATCGCTTCTGCTGAGCTGATCAGGCAATAGCCTTTCGCCGCAAACAGGGCTTGCACCGTTGCGCCTTGGCTCATACCCACGTCGTCCCACATGCTCCACGCAAGGCTGTAGCTACGCAAACCTTGCTGGCGTTGCTGGACTGCAAATGCATCCAGATAAGCATTCGCAGCGGCATACGCGGCAATGTTTGCCCCACCAAAGAAACCGGCGGCGGAGGAACTGTAGACCACAAAGGCTTGCGGACGTTGCACCAGCAAGGGCTGGATGGCTAATGCACCTGCCAGTTTCGGGTAAAGAATGGCTGCCATGCCAGCGCGTGATTCGTTGGCAATCGGCTGTTCATGCGATGTACCCGCCAAATGGAAAATCCCGTCCAGTGGGGCTTGCCAGTATTGTTCCGCTGCAATCACGGCTTGTTGCAAAGCGTGCGCACCACCAACATCCAACGCTACGTATTGCACCGCCCCGCCAGATTGCAGCGCAAGTACTTCCAGTTGTTGCCATGTGGCTAAACGGGCTACGGTTTTAAAGGAAACATCAGCACCAGCAACCGGCAACGCGGTTTGCCCCAATAACAGCAAACGCGCTTGATAATTTGTCAGCAGGAAGGTAGCGAGTTCTACACCCATCCCCCCCAGACCGCCTGTCAGCACGTACAAACCGCCCTGTGCCAGCCGCGCCGCGCCCTTATCCGCTGGTGCCAATGCTGTCTTTTGCAACCCGGCGATATAACGCATCCCATCTCGCCACGCTACTTCACTGCCGCTATGGGTAGCACGGTCGCTGCTCTCTGCCACCAAACATGCCGTCTTATAAGCCAATGGTGATAACGGCAAATCAATATGACGGCAATATAAACCCACCTGTTCAGCCGCAAGGCTTTTCAGGAGAGCTGGAACAGTCGCTTTGGTAGCATCAAGCCTATCCTCAGCCAAAACTAGCTGGCTATGGCTGGCAACCACACTGAAACCAACTGGCTCAACCTGTGGCATGTCGCGGGTGTAGGCCAGCAAGGCTTGTGCCAATGCCAATACACTGTAGAGATTGTTTTCCTGACAGGCATCCCACACCGCCTGCTCCTGACTTGGCGATTGCTCGTCCACCGCTGCGTCATAACCTAGCAAGTGCCAAACGTGTACCAGTGGCTGTGACGGGTGAGCAAACACTTGCGGCGTAACATGGGTACTACTGGAAACACAGACGCACACATTACCCAAGGCTTCCAGTTTACCGCGCAAGGTATCCGCCAACCCCAAACGATCTGCCAAAATAACATGCAGCCCAGTCATTATCCCTTCGCGGGAATCCGCCGCTAGTGGTTGCCATGCACGTTGATAGAACCACTCCGGCACAGTACGCTCATTACCTAACAGCACATCAACTTGTTGCAGGGTACTATCCACTTCCCCGGCTTCCAAACGCTGTGCCAAGGGCTTGCGCTGAATTTTACCGATGGCAGTTTTGGGAATGTCGTCACGTTGCAATGGAATCAGGTAGGCAGGCATTAGCCCCAAGGTTTTCAGCAAGGTTTCCTGAATGGCGGGCAAAAGCTGTGGCAAGCGGGCAGGCGCATTGGGTACAAAGAAAACTGCCAATTGTTCCGCTGTCTGTCCCAGCATCCGTACCGCACAGGCAGCGGTGAATGACACCGCCACTCCGGGCACACTTTCCACGACCACTTCGATTTCAGCATTGGCGAAGTTCGCGCCATTGATAATGATGACTTCCTTGGCACGCCCACTAATCACTAATTCGCCATCAGCAAAGAAACCCAAGTCACCAGTATCAAACCAACCGTCGTCCAGAAAGGCTTGCTCATTGGCTTGCGGGTTCTGGTAATAGCCATTGGCAACTGCCGTACCTTTAACTTGGAAATGCCCAACCGTTCCCATCGGCAACAAAGTGCCGTGGGCATCCACAATGCGTAGGCTAATCCCCGGAATTGGCGGCCCCAAACTGGTAAAACTCACCGCATCGGCAGCAGCCGCTGAGACAGCCACCACACCATCAGGGCTATCCAGAGAGGCACGGCTAACACTCACAAAGCGCAAGGGATACTCGGCACTCGCATGGAAATACGTCACCCCTGATCCCATTTCCGCCATACCAAACGCTGGGCAAATCGCATGGGATGGGAAACCAAAACGGGCTACCCCATCCAGAAACGCAGCCACGGTTGCCGGGGATACTGCTTCCCCTGCCGTCAGCAAGGCTTTGACACAAGATAAGTCCCAATCACCTTGCCTACCCTGCTCTGCCAACGCATTCAGGATGAGGCTGTAGGCAAAATTCGGTGCCCAGCTATGAGTGATGCGGTAACGGTCAAGCAAACGCAACCAGTTCAAGGGTTCGCGCAATACGTATTCTTTAGGCGCATACACCAAGGTACAGCCCAATAACACACAGCGAATATGCCAATCGGAAATGCTGCCAATATGGTCAAATGGCAACCAGTTCAGGATCACATCATCGGCTTGATGGGCATTCGCCTGATTCACACCCACTGCTCGGCAGATGAGGTTACGATGGGTCAGCGGAATACATTTGGGCGCACCCGTACTACCCGAAGTCAGGGTAAAAAACACCACATCATCAGGGCTGCCAACATGATGGCGAGTATCCGCCGCTTGGGTCTGACAATCTTCCAATGCCAACACCCGATCAGCGGCAAAATCGCCCCAGCGTGCTAATTGCTGGATACTGTCACGGCGAACTGCATCAGTCAGCAGATACGGCTGTTGCAAATGCCGATACACATGTAGCAAGCGTTCCAAATCGTTATGGGTTTCCGCATAACTGGGCGGTGGTGCCATAATCACCGGAACAAATCCACCCAACACACAGCCCCAGAACGCTGTCAAGATGGCGTAGTTATCCCCCAATTGCAGGATCACTTTATCCTGCGGCTGTAAACCCGCTTGGCGTAAGCCTGCCAAAATGGTTTCAGCAGCATTGAGCATGTCGGCATAGGTAAAGCGTTGTTCCTGCCCATCCGCATCAACAAAAATCCACGAAGCAGCAGTGATACGGGCAGCTTGCTGATGCAGGATCGCGGGTAAGGTGTCTGGCAATTGCTGCGGCAATACCAGCGGTTCACCCGTCAATAACGATAACGCAGCCACTGCCTGATCTGATGACGCGGCTTTGCTAGCTATTGGTGGTGCTATCGTTGTTGCCTGGAGGGTTGGCGACGCAGACAAGCCTGTATCCGGCAGAACGTCATGCAAATGCCGATAGCGTAAGCTTTCACCCACAAGTTGAAGATTAACCGCCAAATCCCTCACATCGGGATGCTGACGTAATGCCAGCTCCCAAATGTTACGCAGGTCTTCTAAACGGGTAGAGGGTGTTGGTGGCAACATGGCGACACTCCTTGCAAGCAAATACCGGAACTTACTAGGAAGCTATCTGTTGGTTTTGCACCGCTTTCAGACAAATCTTGCAGTAATCAATCACCATTTCTTCGGCAGCAGCTTTGGCATTAGGGTCTACATCAACGTCTGCGTCAAACAACCAATCCAGCTCCACATCCATTTCCACACAGAATTCGGCGACTTTTTCCGCCAATGCCTGCAAACCTTCGGCGGGTAAGCCTAACAGCCATGCCTGTAGTGCTTGCTCCTTTGCCATCAAGGCGGAGGTTTCTACCCATGCACGGAAGGGGGTTGCCAAGTCTTTGTGTTTGGAAGAAAAGGAGGCGGACAACTCTGTCCAAACTGCTTGCAGTTTTTCTTTAGGCTGGCTCATCGACCAAACCACTAAACCAACCAATGATGCCAGTGCCACAACAGCAATGAGAATATGCATGGAAACGTTCCCGTATGTTAAAAATTAACCCATGCGAATTTATCATCAAACTGAAGGTTGGCTGAAGGGAACGCAACATTTCTTAACATTTCTCTGCCAGACAAGCAGTAGAAGCTGGATTAAATTTGCCAGATCTTGCTGAACTCAATATGTTGCTAAAGTTGACGTTCAGAATCAGCAATACAGATAAGCCTAAATACTTGGCGCACGCACGCAAATTGAATAAGTTGCCATTGGGGGTATCAAATCGCGGTTTCTAGGAGTACATCTAGAACGTAGCCGGACAATCGCAGGCATAAAAAAACCCGCTGTGATGCGGGTTTTAGGATGTTTTAGAACGTCACCGTTCTTTAATATGGCGGAGAGCGAGGGATTCGAACCCCCGGAGGTTTAACCCTCAACGGTTTTCAAGACCGCCGCCTTCGACCACTCGACCAGCTCTCCGAAGGATGCAAATGATACGCAAACTTTCAGAACATTTCCAGTGTTTTTTCCAAGAAAGGTTTATCTTTCTGTGTGTCAGCCCTAGGGTGGCTATGCTAGAATTCCCCCTTTATTGCTGCCCTAACAGAGACAGGCTTAATGGACTCAAGCAAACCCTCCCTAACTTACCGTGATGCTGGCGTTGATATTGATGCAGGCAACAATCTGGTTGAACGCATCAAACCCCTCGCGCAACGCACCAAACGCCCTGAAATGCTGGGTGGTTTAGGCGGTTTCGGCGCACTGATGTCGATCCCCGCCAATTACAAAAACCCCGTACTGGTTTCCGGCACGGACGGCGTTGGCACTAAACTGAAACTGGCGATTGATACTGGCATTTACAACAGCATTGGTATCGACCTCGTAGCGATGTGCGTCAACGACATCATCGTCAGTGGCGCAGAACCCCTGTTCTTCCTCGACTACTACGCCACTGGCAAGCTGGATGTGAACGTTGCCGAGCAAGTCATCAGCGGTATTGCCGAAGGCTGCGTGCAAGCAGGGGCGGCACTCTCCGGTGGTGAAACGGCAGAAATGCCGGGTATGTACCACGGCGATGACTTCGATCTGGCTGGTTTCTGCGTCGGCGTGGTTGAGCGTGACAATATCCTAGACAATTCCCGCGTGCACCGTAACGACGTACTGATTGGCCTTGCCTCCACCGGCCCGCACTCCAACGGCTATTCCCTGATTCGCAAAATCATCGAAGTCAGCGGCGCATCCTTGGACGAACCCTTCGGCGACAGCACGCTTGGGCGCACCTTGTTAGAACCGACCCGCATTTACGTCAAAGCCATCCTCGGCTTAATGCGCCGCTACGACCTGCACGCCGTCGCGCACATTACCGGCGGTGGTATTACCGAAAACCTGCCACGCGTCCTACCCGCTCGCACCAAAGCCAAAATCAAGCGCGGTAGCTGGCAACGCCCCCCCATCTTTGACTGGTTGCAAGAAAAGGGCGGGGTTTCTGACGAAGAAATGCTACGCACCTTCAACAGCGGTATCGGCATGATCTTGGTTGTCCCTGCTGACAAGTCCGAAGAAATCATCAGCACTTGCCGCCTCGAAAACATCAAGGCGTGGGAAATCGGCACGATGGACACCTCCGATAGCGATACCCCCTTTGTCGAATATGTCGATTGATAACGCCACAGCACTGCCAACCTTGGTCGTGCTGATTTCCGGTAGCGGCAGCAATCTGCAAGCCTTCATCAAAGCGATTGAAACGGGTCGCCTGAAAGCACGGATTGCCGCCGTCATCAGCAACCGCGCCGAAGCCTACGGTCTGCGCCGTGCAGCCGATGCGGGCATACCCACCGACATCGTGAGTCACCGCCTCTTCGATAACCGCGAAAACTTTGATCAAGTCTTGCAAGACAAAATTGATGCGTTCCAGCCGGATCTGGTGGTACTGGCAGGCTTTATGCGTATCCTCACCCCCAACTTTGTACGGCATTACGAAGGGCGGATGCTGAATATCCACCCTTCCCTCTTGCCCTTGTACAAAGGCATCCACACGCATCGGCGCGTGCTAGAAGATGGTGGCAATGAACATGGTGTCAGCGTACATTTCGTCAGCCCAGAATTGGATGGAGGCCCCGTCATTATCCAAGCCAAAGTGCCGGTATTACCGAGTGATTCGGAAAGCAGTCTGGCGGAACGGATACAAGAGCAAGAGCACGTCATTTATCCGCAAGTGGTGAAATGGTTCGTGGAAGGCAGGCTTAAACTGGTAAACAATCAAGCGACGCTGGATGGCAACGCCTTAACACGTCCCATCCAGCATCTCAGCGCTTAATTAACCGAAATGGCAGACGTAGTGCAGGTCTTCTAAGGTTTCAATGTCGAAGGAAGTGTTCGCACCCACCTCGAACGATTGACCACCTGCATACGCTGTCCATTCATCGCTACCCGCCAAACGCACGTTGCAACGCCCTTGCAGCAATTCCATGATTTCCGGCGCACCCGTGTTGAATTTCAGCGTGGAGGGCAAAATCACGCCCACGCTTTTGCGCGTACCGTCTGCCAGCGTCACGGTGTGGCTGATGCACTTGCCATCAAAATACACATTCGCGGTCTTATTAACGCTGACATTCTCAAACTGACTCATAAACTTCCTTTAACGTTGAGGGATGGGGGATAATTACTGACCTGCAATGGTCATTTTATCAATCAAAATCGAACCGGTACGGATGCTACCACGCTCATCCACATCGTCGCCAATCGCCACAATGCCCTTGAACATGTCCTTCAAATTACCCGCAATGGTCACTTCTTCCACCGGATGCACAATCATACCATTCTCGACCCAATAACCCACCGCACCACGCGAGTAGTCACCAGTAATGCCATTGATGCCATTGCCGATTAATTCCGTCACCATCAAGCCTGTGCCCATTTCCGCCAGCAAACTGGGGAAACTAATCCCCGTATCCGCCAACAACAAATTGCTCGCACCACTCGCACTGCCCGTGCTTTGCATTCCCAACTTACGTGCACTGTAACTGCCGAGGAAATAGTCTTGAATAATGCCGTCTTTCACAATGTCACGCGCTTGCGTCGCGACACCTTCCGAATCGTAGGAACGACTTGCCAAGGCTTGACGCATGAACGGATCTTCGCGCAATTGCACAAACTCAGGGAAGGCTTGTTGCCCCAGTGAATTCAGCAAAAAGCTGGCTTTGCGGTATTGCGAGCTACCGCTAATCGCCGATACCAATTGCCCAATCAAACCCCGTGCCATTTGCGGCACAAACAAAACCGGTGCTTCACGCGTCGAGAGTGAACGTGCATTCAAACGGCGTAAAGTGCGTTGCGCCGCTTCCGCCCCCACACTGTCAGCAGATTCCAGCAAACCCGGTACACGCGATACGCTATACCAATAATCGCGCTGCATAGAATCGCCATCCTGTGCCACTACCGAACAGCTCAGGGAATGGCGTGTGCCATGAGTAATGCCCATGAAACCGTGCGAATTTGCGTACAAACTCATGCCCGCATAGCTATCCACACTCGCGCCTTCACTGTTGGTAATCCGCGCATCGTGTTCACGCGCCACGGATTCGGTCTGAAGCGCCATGTCAATCGCCGCATCCGCATCCAATTCCCACGGATGGTATAAATCCAGCTTGGGGAAATACGTCGCCATGCGTTCCGCATCACCCAAACCGTTGAAATCGTCTTCAGAAGTGTAACGTGCTATCCGACACGCCGCATCCAATGTATCTTCCAACGCTTGCGGTGAAAAATCACCTGTCGACGCATAGCCCTTGCGATGCCCGAAATACACCGTCAAGTTAATGCCCTGATCACGGTGGTATTGCAGCTTATCGACCTGCCCCATACGCACTTCGACCGACAGTCCCGTGCCTTTGTCGATGTCGAGTTCTGCGGCGGTTGCGCCTTTCGCTTGCGCTGCCGAGAGTACACGTTCAGCCATTGCTTGAAATTCGGTTGCAACGTCAAAACGGTTTGCCAATTCAATCATGATACTTATCCTTATGCTGTCGCCGTGCCGCCGACGGTAATACCATCAATCCTGAGGGTCGGTTGACCCACGCCCACCGGAACGCTTTGCCCGTCTTTGCCGCACACGCCAATGCCAGTATCGAGCTGCAAATCGTTGCCCACCATGCTGACACGCGTCAATACGTCAGGGCCATTGCCGATCAACGTCGCGTTTTTCAGCGGCTTACCAATCTTACCGTTTTCAATTTGGTAGGCTTCGGAGGCGGAAAACACGAACTTGCCAGACGTAATATCGACCTGACCACCGGAGAAATTCACCGCGTAAATACCTTTTTCGACCGATGCAATGATTTCTGCCGGATCGTATGCACCTGCACGCATGTAGGTATTGGTCATACGTGGCATCGGCAGATTAGCGTAAGACTGCCGCCGCCCATTGCCGGTGGATTGCGTCCCCATCAGCGCAGCATTCTGGCGGTCAAACAAATAGCCTTTGAGGATACCGTCTTCGATCAAGGTCGTGCATTGGGTTTGTGTGCCTTCGTCATCCACACTCAGTGAACCACGGCGCTGTTCCAACGTGCCGTCATCCACCACAGTAATGCCTTTGGCAGCCACTTGTTCGCCGATACGCCCTGCAAATGCGGACGTGCCTTTGCGGTTGAAATCGCCTTCCAAACCGTGCCCGATGGCTTCGTGCAATAACACGCCCGGCCAACCATTGCCTAGCACCACCGTCATGCTGCCCGCAGGTGCGGCTTCGGCATCAAGGTTGATCAAGGCTTTGCGCACGGCTTCTTCCGCGTATTCCTGCGCTTTGTTGCCATTGAGAAAGAAATCGAGGTTAAAACGTCCACCACCGCCAGCCGTCGCGCTTTCGGTTTGCCCATTGCGCTCCACAATCACGGAAACGTTGGTACGCACCAGCGGGCGTACATCCGCCGTCATCCGCCCCGTTTCATCCACCACCAGAATGATTTCATGCACTGCCACCATATTTGCCATGACTTGCTGCACATAAGGGCTGGTTGCCCGTGCAATGCTGTCAATTTGGCGCAGGAAGCTAATTTTGTCGTCTTCGGATAACGATGCCAGCGGGTCGTCCATGCCATACAGTTGACGTTGCGGCGCAGCAACACGCCACGCATTTACCGTGCCGGATTGCCCCGCACGCGTAATGGCACGCGCCGCTTTGGCGGATTCCAGCAATGCCGTCAGGGTAATTTCACCGCTGTAAGCAAAGCCTGTTTGCTCACCACACACCGAACGCACTCCGACACCTTGCTCAATACTGTAGCTGCCGCTCTTAATAATGCCTTCCTCCAGCCCCCACGATTCGTAACGGGCGGACTGGAAATACAAATCAGCCAGCGTGGTATCTTTGGTTAAAAGCTGACTGAAAACGTGTTCTAAATGTTGTTCACTCAAACCCGTCGGGGCAAAAAATGCCTCACGAGCGAAATCGTATGCGGATGTTGTCGTACTCATAATGTTCCTTGCATAGTTGTCTCTTTGGGGCAGCGATGCGACAGCACCGGAAAGGTTTTACGGGTTTGTTCGAGCGCATCGAGGTCGATCTCTGCCAACACCACACCTGCACCTTTTTCGCGAACATCCCGCACCCGCCCCCAGTAATCCACGATCATGCTATGACCGTAAGTGGTACGCCCACTGGTGTGATAACCGCCTTGACCGGGTGCAACCACGTAACACAAATTCTCAATCGCCCGCGCCCGAATCAACACTTCCCAATGCGCCTTACCCGTCAATTCAGTAAACGCGGAAGGGATCAGCAAAATTTGCGCCCCCTGTTCCGACAAACGCCGGTAGAGTTCGGGGAAACGCAAGTCATAACACACTGACATGCCCACGCGCCCAAACGGCGTGTCCACCACCACGGGCTGCTTGCCGTGCACGGTGGTATCGCTCTCGGTGTAAATTTCTTGATTCTCGCTCAACACCACGTCAAACAAATGGATTTTGTCATAACGCGCCACCACCTCGCCTTTGGCATTATACATCAGGGAAGCGGCGTACACCTTGGCTGGGTTATCAGAACGCAACGGGATAGTACCCGCCACAATCCACACCCCGTACTTGCGGGCTTGCTGACTAATAAAGGTTTGAATTGGCCCCTCACCAAACGTTTCCGCAATTTTTACTTTATCAGCTTCATCCTCACCCATCATGGCAAAGGTTTCCGGCAGCACCACCATGCCTGCGCCACGCGCAGCCGCCTCCTTGATCAAACGCCCTGCTTCCATCAGATTCGCTTGTACCTGTGGACCCGCTGCCATCTGTAGTGCCGCGATTAACGCCATGCTTATCTCCCCTTACTGATTACGTGCTGTCATTGTCTGTTCAATGCGTTAAAACATCAACATCCGTCTTTTTGAATGGTAGCTTTAATTCGACGATTTCCGGTTTTTCCCACGCACCCGTGACGCGGTAACGCAACCCTCCGGCAGTTTGCAACTGTTGCGCCGCTGTTTTCTCCGTCAGCGAATTGAGCAATAACATTGCCGCACCACCACCAATTCCCCCAACCGCCGCCCCTACCACGGGCAAGGTCGAACGCAGGTTAGGGATCACTATCAACGTTTGATCAAGGGTTTTGCGTACTAGGTTTACGCTACCCTTAACTCCCGCATTCATCGCCGCCGCTTCGATAATGGTATCGTGCGTGGTAAGGATGCCCTGCTCCAAGTTGAAATTGCCGGTGATCGCATCAAATGCCACCCCTTTCGCCATCATATCCCGAAAATCCAAAGTTAAGCGCTCTGGCAAACGCTGCGCATCCAACAAGCCGAGCAAACGCCCCAAACCGGGGTCAACCTCGCTCAAGCTACCCTTACCGAAACGCACCTGAATATCTCCCTTCACTGTCGGCAAAGCGAAGTTAAACGGCGCACCGTCCCAATGCAGGTTGGCGGTAGCTTGCAATGCCCCACCTTGCAAGCCAGCCTCACTGTCAGGTTTTGAGAGAAGCTTGCCGGGTTCGGGAATACTCGCCGTGACCGTCAATTCCGTCTGCGAAGAACTAGCGGCAGTGCTATACCAACGCCCTTGCGTAGCAGATAAGGTAAGCAGCGAATTGCGCAGTTCAAACGTATCCATCTGCAAATCATTGCGGACTTTATTGAGATTAAGCGTCAACTGCTCAATCGGAAAATCGTCTTTCTGGCAATCACGGCAGGTCACGCGCAGCGACGGAAAATCCGCCGGAGACAAACTGCCCGCCTTCCCCGTTGAACGTTTCGGCAAGCTGGCACTGAACTTATCCAAATCAATGTGATTGAAGTCGATATTGACGCGCCCATTCGCCCACTTTTTGCGGGGTAAATACACATTCGCTTGCAGCCGTTCCGCACGCACATGGGCTTTAAGAATGTCACCCTGCTCCACGTTGATGCTGGCTTTGCCCAAGGATTGCGCCCCCAACATCAAGTTAGAGACACCAAGATTGGCGATTACGCTAGGGGGGGTAGCTGCATCAGGCGCACCACCGCTCATTGCCGCACCGAATCCTTGCCATGCCAATAAATCCAACTCCTCAAGCTCACCGCCAACGAGAATACCACTCTCCGGCAAGGTCACGGCTGTGCCGCCCACGCTCACCCCAATAGCCGTCGGCTGCTTGCCTTTGTGGGGCAAACGCGCTTTTACGCTTAAGTATTTGCCCATATCCACATCCACCTGCCACGGCTGGTTGGAATCAAAAGGCAAATCCACGTCCACCTGTAAATCGCGTGCCGTCTCAGCCGCTTTACCAAACGGCGGGGGCAAATCAATCGCCACGCCCGCTAACTGACTGCGTGATTGTATGCTCAGACTACTCAACGCTTTGTCTTTAGCCGCGTTGAATGCGGGTAATTCCAATAATGTCTCCACCGTGGTTTTGCCGTGCACATACGGTTTCAGGCTGGCAAGGCTTTCCGGCAAAAATACGCTAGGGGATTGCTGCTGCTGCAAACCGACACGAATAATGCCGTGAGCCTTATCGGTTTTCGCCGAAAGTTTAAGCGGTTGTTGCCGATATTCGCCCGTAGCATTTTCAACGTTCACGCCATACTGATCGAAATGCACCTGACCGTTGAGCTGGGTGAAGGATTGGTCGTAATCAGGAATCGCAAACCGATTACCGTGCAGGCTAACTAGCCCATCCACCGCCACGCCTTGCGCATCCAACGTAGATTTTTTCAACGGCACATCGAGTTTCAAACGCAAATCAGAGTCGCCTGCAAACCTGGCAACCTGCATAAAATCGCGCAAGCTGCGCCCAATCGGCGCATCCCGCAAATAATTCATGTGCGCTTGCAAATCACCTTGCGTCTGCAAGTCGAGCAAGAGATGGTTATCCTTGGTGTGCATATTCGGAATCGCCACCGTGCCGCCCCGCACATCCAAATCCATAATCGTGGCGCTGCGTACCGTGGCATTCATATCCGCATTGTGAAAATGCAACTCGCCATTAACCGCTTCGGCTTGCGGCCATTCCGGCAAATACGCCAACACGCCGTTTTCAATATCAAAGCGGATGTCGAATACCCCCGCTTTATGCTGGAACGGAAAATCCGCCGGATTGCCCCGCAATACAAATTCCCCCTTCGGCACGTAACCTTGCACAATCGCCGTTTTCAACCACTGTTCGGTATGATCGGGAAGCAGTGCGGGAATGTAATCGCGTACATTATCGACGGTACGTTGCGTCGCAAACGTCATAGCCAAGTCAATGTTAGGCGGCTGTTGGTGAGGTAAATCGAACTTGCCAGACCCTTGTAGGGTTATGTCAGGATTTTTAGCATTTAGACGTGCTAGTTGCCAGTGCCAACCGTCCGGCTGCACCGTCCAATTCAGGTCAGCAGCTAGCGTGTCAACCCGCAAAGGCTTCTCGAACCATTTCGGGTACTGAAGGCTGCTATCGCTGATGTTCACCTTAACCTTACCGCCTGCATTATTGGCAGCAAAGGTCGCATTCACGCCTTGCAAGGCAGGCACATCGGCATTGCCGCTCCAACTCAGGTGCGTCACCTCCCCTTCGCCACTGACCTGTAACGGCTTGCCTGCCACCGCGCTAATGGTGGCATCCAACTTCAAACCACCCGCCGTCACCCCGTAGGACTTGAGCACGGGGGATGGTAGCGCCGCAAGGTTGAATATTTGGGTACGGGTATGCAAATCCCCTTCCCATTGCGGCTTACCGTCGGGGGCTGGCGCTTGGTGCAACACCGCATCCACCCCCAAGGTTTCCCCAATCGCAGGCGGAAATAAGGCATCAGCTTGCAAGGTAATTTCGTTCGGCAAAATCTCGCCCATGAACTGTAAATCGCTCAGCGCCAAACTGCGGTGATTGGTTTCATCCATCCAATGCACAAAGCCACTATTGATGCTGATACGGATGGGGGATTGACGTTCAATATTCAGTACTGTGTTTTTCTGCCCCGGCAAGGGAAAACGTAAGCCCTGAATATCCGGCAACGCATTCGCCTGCTGACGCAAAATAAATTCCACGCCTTCTAACTTAATCTCGGCAGGTTGTAAACGCAGGGTGCGCAAACTTTCGCGCCAATCCACCGTTAATGCGAGCTGGCGGATTTGGATGGGGGATTGCCCAGAAGGTTCGGTTAATTGCAGGTTTTCCAGCACCCACAGCAGACCGTCGCCGTCACTATCGACACGAATTTGCCCAATATTGATCTGATTGCCGACGAAATCCGACAATTCGCTTTCCAGTATGCCTTTATAGTCATTAACCATCGGCAACCAGAGCTGCGCCAGCCCAAACAGCGCAACCAGAAAAATAGCCCAGTGAAAAAAGAACGTGAGTAGCAAGTAGGTGAGGCGTAATACAAAACCGCCCTGCCTCCTAGAGAAGTACAACGTCGAAGTGCTCCTGCTTGTAAAGTGCTTCTACTTGTAAGCGAATACCGATCCCCACAAATTGCTGTAATTCTGCCAGACTGTCGGATTCCTCATCCAGCAACAAGTCCACCACTTCCATAGAAGCCAGCACCAGCAATTCACGCGCATCGAATTGGCGCACCGCTCGCAAAATTTCGCGGAACACTTCGTAACACACCGTTTCCGCACTTTTGACAAAACCGTTGCCATTACAACAAGGACACGGTTGGCAGAGAATATGTTCCAAACTTTCACGCGTGCGTTTGCGGGTCATTTCCACCAAGCCCAGCGGCGACACATCGCAGACGTAAGTTTTGGCGTAATCGCGTTCCAACGCCTTTTCTAGCAACTTCAGCACCTGTTGGCGGTGGTCGTGTTGCAGCATGTCGATGAAGTCGATAATGATAATGCCGCCCAAATTACGCAACCGCAGTTGACGGGCAATGGTTTGCGCGGCTTCCAGATTGGTGCGAAAAATGGTTTCTTCCAGATTGCGGCTGCCGACAAAACCACCGGTATTCACGTCAATCGTGGTCATCGCCTCGGTCTGGTCGATGATCAAATAGCCGCCGGATTTAAGCGGCACTTTGCGTTGCAAGGCTTTCTGGATTTCTTCTTCCACGCCGTGCAAATCAAAAATCGGGCGTTCGCCGGGGTAATGATCAATCACACCCGCCAAATCAGGGATGTATTTCTGGCTGAATTCGATGACTTTAGTCGCCGTTTCGCGGGAGTCAATCTGCACTTTGCTGATTTTCTCGCCCACCATATCGCGCAATACCCGCAGCACCAGCGGCAGATCCGCATACACCAAGGTCGGCGCAGGTGACTCTAGCGAAACTTTGGAAATACTTTCCCAGAGTCTGCACAGAAACATCATGTCACGGCGCAAATCGTCTTCACTAATACCTTCAGCAGCAGTACGCACGATATAGCCATGCTGGCTACCAAATTCGGTGCGTAAGTGTTCGAGGGTTGCCCGCAAGCGTTCACGCTCCGCCCCCTCTTCGATTTTGCCCGATACCCCCACATTGCTATTGTCCGGCATCAAGACCAAAAAGCGGGAAGGAATGGTGACATGCGTGGTAAGGCGTGCGCCTTTCGTCCCCAGCGGGTCTTTGATCACTTGTACCAACAGCTTTTTGCCTTCGTACAGCAATTCACTGATTTGCACAGTAGGACGCGGGATGGTATCGCCTTGAAATTCTTCTAATGAAGGGTGTGTCAAATCAGACGCGTGTAAAAACGCCGATTTTTCCAAACCAATGTCGATGAAAGCCGCTTCCATCCCTGGTAAGACGCGGCTAACTTTGCCTTTGTAAATATTACCGACAATGCCTTTACGGGAGGTGCGTTCAATCAACACTTCCTGCAAGATGCCGTTTTCGAGCAATGCCACTCGCGATTCTTGCGGGGTGACGTTAATTAACAGTTCTGCGCTCATGAATTCGCCTGTGGTGGTAATCGTTATTTTTTTATAAAGTTTCAATGCCTGCTGTTGCCAGCAATTGTGCCGTTTCAAACAGAGGCAACCCCATGACACCGGAGTACGAACCCGCGAGTTTTTCGATAAAAACTGCACCAAGCCCTTGAATCGCATACGCCCCAGCTTTGTCGTGTGGTTCGCCACTTGCCCAGTATGCCAGAATTTCCGCATCAGTGATGGTACGGAATGTCACTATACTACGGCTAACCTTAACCCGCGTCCCTGCAGGAGTGGTTAGGGCAACAGCCGTCAAAATATCGTGGGATTGCCCTGACATTTTACGGAGCATTTGCTGAGCGTCAACAAGGTCACGGGGTTTTACCAAGAGTTCACCATTGAGAATGCCAATGGTGTCCGAACCGAGGACGGGTAAGTTCCCTGAGCGAAGTCGAAGGGAAACCGTTTCCGCTTTGAGGATAGCTAGCCGTTTCACCAAGGCTTCTGGTGTTTCATCCGGCAACGGTGTTTCATCGACATCGGCGGTTTGCACTACAAAGCGGATGCCAATTTGGGCCAGCAGTTCGCGACGGCGCGGTGAGGCAGACGCGAGAATAAGCTGCGGTGCGTGCATTTAGTCCCCGCGATGGTAAGGGTGATTGGTCAGGATGCTCCATGCGCGGAACAATTGCTCCGCCACCACAATCCGCACCAGCGGATGTGGGAAAGTCAACGGTGACAACGACCAGCTTTGCTCGGCACGTTGCAAACACGCAGGCGATAAGCCTTCGGGACCACCGACCAGCAAGCTAACATCCCGACCGGACATCATCCAGCTATCGAGTTGCTGGGCAAGCTGTTCGGTTGACCACGGTTTACCCTTCACGTCGAGCGTGATCACGAGATTGCCGTCGGGAATCGCTGCCAGCAACTTTTCACCTTCACTCTGACGAATGCGGTTTAAATCACTGTTTTTAGTGCGTTTCTCGGCGGCAATTTCGCGAATCAACAGTTGGCAGTGTGGCGGCATCCGTCCGGCGTATTCATCCGTGCCTGTGTTAACCCAACTCGGCATTTTCGTGCCGATGGCGAGCAGGTGGATACGCATTTAGTCGTCGTGATCAGCCGCTGCGGCATCCAACATACCGGGGCGGAATTGCGGCAAGCCTTCGCCCATTTCCCAAAGCTTTTCCAGATTGTAGTAGTCACGCGTGCTGGCGAGCATGACGTGCAAGATAATGTCGTTGAGGTCGAGCAATACCCAATCCGATTGCGCGTCGCCTTCAACGCCTAACGGCTGCTGACCGGCTTGTTTCACCGCCAGTTCGACCGCATCCGCGAGGGATTTGACGTGGCGATTCGAGTTACCGGTCACGATCACCATCATGTCGGTAATGGAAGACTTGCCACGCACATCAATCGTCTTGATGTCTTGACCTTTCATATCATCCAGTGTGGTAACCACTAATTGTTTAAGTGTTTCGAGTTCCATTAATTATTCACAGTAAAGTTGATGTCGTTGAATATAGTCCAGAACGCTGTCTGGTAACAAATATCGGGGGTTTTTACCCTGTTTCAATAGCCCGCGCACCTGTGTAGCGGAAATATCCAATGCGGTGACGGGTAATAGGTAAATCCTGCCTGCGGGTGTGGTGCGTAAATCGTCGGGGTTTGTGCTGAGGTAAGGTTCATACCACGCGTTAGGGGGCAGACTATACGCTGGACGCTGCACCACGACCAGATGTGTGAGGGTTAAAATTTCATCCCAACGGTGCCAACGCTGAAAATGCTGGAAGGCATCGAAGCCGAGGGTGAACAGGAGTGGGCATTCGTCGCCACTTTCAGCACGAAAGGTTTGTAATGTGTCGAAGCTGTAGGATTGCCCTGCGCGGCGTAGTTCGCGATCATCGGCGTGCAAACGCGGTTCGGCAGCGATGGCAGCTTGCAACATGGCGAAACGCTGGGCGGGAGTGGCAAGCGGTTGCGGGCGGTGCGGTGGGACGTTGCCGGGGATAAGGCGCATGTCGGTAATGCCGAAGTGTTCTGCAACTTCTAGCGCAGTGCGGAGGTGCGCGTGGTGGATGGGGTCGAATGTGCCGCCGAGGATGCCGATCATTTACACATACCTAAACGGAATATTGAGTTTGTATTTGATTTCAATGGGCAATAGCCCGAATTCACCTTCCAACACCAAATGTCCCTGATGCGGACTTTGAGGGTTTTCAAGCTGTGTGGGGTAACATTCATGGGAATGAGTATAGCAAAAAAAGAGAATGCCGAAGACGCTTACATTCCCGCCATGAACGACGGGGTTTTACGCGATTTCTGATAAACACTAATCAAGCGACTTGAGCGATTCCAACGCCACATAACTATTCCCCATCGCTATCGGCTGACTGGCATCACGTAATACCCACGGCGCGAGGCAATGTGTCGATGGCAAATAATCCACCGTTGGGTAGGGCAAGCTCAGGGTTTCGGCAGCCAAGCGGTACAAATGGGTGCAATACACCTTCGCCAATAATGCCGCAGGGTCAACAGGCAACGTCGTCAACTGCCCTGTTGCGTGCATGTGTGCCAAAAAGTACGCACCATGCGAATGCCACGGGAAATTAGCAGCATACCGTGCAAACACATTGAAATCGGGCAATAAGCGTTCCGGCTCATCCGGCGCGTAACGATAACGCCCCAACAACGGCGGTTGGATCAAAGCGAGCGGCACATCCAAATATTCCGGTCGGGTCAGTAGTTCGGCAATACGCACGCGGTTGTGTGGCTCATCCAACCATTGCGCGGCTTCGAGCAAGGCACACAGCAAGGCTTGATGCGTTTCAGGGTTGGCTTCCGCCCACGCTTGGGTTACGCCCAGCACTTTTTCGGGGCCATTGTTCCACAAATCGTAACTGGTGACGGCAACCTGCCCAATGCCTCGGCTGACCGCTTGCTGATTCCACGGTTCGCCCGCGCAATAGCCATCAATGTCACCTTGCGCCAAGGACTCAACCATTTGCGGCGGGGGTATGACGCGGATTTCCACATCCTGCCCCAACACCAGACCACCGTCTTGTAACCAAGCTTGCAATAGGTAGTGGTGCTGCGAAAAAGGGTAGACGCAACCGAATACCAATTTGCGCGGGGCTTGCGCACTTAAAAAACGTTTGAGACCATGCGCCCGCACTGGCGCGGTGCATAGTTCTTGCGGGTAATGTTCCCGAATGGCTTCCATCAACGGACTGGCGACAGTAATGGCACTGCCATTCAGACCAAGGCTGAACGCAGCTTGCATGGGAATCCCCAAACCGTCGATGCCCAAGGTTGCCGCCAAGGGCATGGGGGCAAGCATATGCGCGGCATCCAGTTCGCCAAACGCCACACGGTCGCGGATATTTGCCCATGACACTTCGCGTTGCAGGGTGACATGTAAGCCATATTTTTCAAAGAAGCCGCGCTCCAACGCCGTTACTAATACGGCGCAATCGGTGAGAGGCAAAAAGCCGATGCGTAGGTCTTGTTTCATCAGAATTTCCCTCCTAACAATGCCATTGCGGCAACGAAATTGCGAGAAGCTTCACCGATTTTCATATTGCGATCCATCGCCATTTTGCGCAGGAGTTGGTATGCCTCTTCTTCCGTCAGGTTGCGGTGCTGCATGAGGATACCTTTGGCTTTGTCCACGTCTTTGCGGTCTTGCAAGCGCGATTTGTAGTCTTCGAGTTCTTCTTTGAGCTTTTGGTGGTCTTGGAAGCGGGCAATCGCCACTTCTAGCACCGATTTCAAGCGCTTATTCGGCAAATCATCGACGATGTAGGCGCTGACACCAGCACTGATGGCGGCACGGGTAGTTTCAAGGTCGCTTTGTTCGGCAAAAAACACGATGGGCTTGGGGGTTTCGCGGCTGACATTGCGCAGCGATTCAAGCGTGTCGCGGTCAGGGCTTTGCATGTCAATGAGAATAATGTCGGGCTGGTGCGTGCGGACAGCATTCAGCAGGTTGTCGTGCTGCCCAACGCGGATAATGGGCGCGTAACCAATAGCCGCAAGGGCGGATTCGAGGCTGTCGGTGCGCTCGGAGTCGTTATCGACCAACATAAGTTTGTACATGTGTACCTTGAGGAATAAGGGTTATGCCCCAAAGTCGTGCAAATAACATGCCAGCCCCAAGTTGCACTAGTGCTGGAATTCACTCACCAAATGGTAACTACGCACCGTCCGCCCTTCCGTCTCAACTGAATGCAGATGTACATCATAGCCCCACAAGCGATACACATGACGCAGCATTTCGTTCACCTCACCACTCAGCGGGCGACGCTCATTCAACACATGCTGCAATGTCAACGAACGATCCCCGCGCACATTCACGTTATAGATTTGAATATCCGGCTCTTGCTGGCTAAGGTTGTACTGCTGCGAGAGCTTTTCGCGCACGCGCCGATAGCCTTCATCGTTATGAATCGCGGTCACATCAATGGTGTTCTTGCGGTCATCGTCTTCCAAGGCGAAAAAATGGAAATCGCGAATTACTTTCGGTGATAAAAATTGCAGGATGAAACTCTCATCACGGTAATTACGCATGACCTGATCTAACGTCGTCAGCCAATCGCTGCCCGCAATGTCGGGAAACCACTGCTTATCCTCCGCCGTTGGGTGTTCGCAAATGCGCTTAATATCGCTCATCATTGCAAAACCCAACGCATACGGGTTAATCCCACTGTAATACGGGCTATCAAAACCGGGCTGCATTACTACGCTGGTGTGGGAACTCAGAAACTCCAGCATAAAACCTTCGTTCACCAACCCCTCGTCATACATCTCGTTGAGAATGGTGTAATGCCAGAAGGTTGCCCAGCCCTCATTCATCACCTGCGTCTGGCGTTGTGGGTAGAAATATTGCGACACCTTCCGCACAATACGAATGATTTCACGCTGCCACGTTTCCAACGATGGCGAGTTTTTCTCGATAAAATACAGTAAGTTCTCTTGCGGGTCGGCGGGGAAATGTCGTGCTACTTTATCTTCATCACGCTCGCGCCCTCGGTGCGGCAAGGTACGCCATAAATCATTCAAGTGTTGCTGGATATACAATTCACGTTCTTTTTGGCGATTTTGTTCTTCCGCTGCTGAAATCGGTGCAGGGCGTTTGTAACGATCCACCCCGTAATCTTTCAGGGCATGGCACGAATCCAGCAACATTTCTACCTGTTCCACGCCATAGCGTTCTTCGCACTGACTGATGTACTTTTTGGCAAACAGCAAGTAATCAATGATCGCTTCTGCGTCCGTCCAAGTGCGGAACAAGTAGTTACCCTTGAAGAACGAATTGTGCCCATAACACGCGTGCGCAATCACCAGCACCTGCATCGTCATGGTATTTTCTTCCATCAAATAGGCAATGCACGGATTGGAATTGATGACGATTTCATACGCCAGCCCCATGCGCCCCCGACTGTAATTCTGCTCGACATGGACGAAATGCTTGCCATACGACCAGTGGCTGTAAAACACTGGCATCCCAATCGACGCATACGCATCCATCATCTGATCGGAACGGATCATTTCAATCTGGTTCGGGTAAGTATCCAGCTTGAATTTATCACGGGCAATACGGGCAATTTCGCGCTCATAGGCTTCGATAGTCTCAAACGTCCATTCCGAACTGGTCGAAATGTAGCGTTTTTCAGCATCATGCTCGCTCATTAGTTCACCTCCCCACCCGCGTGACGTTTGAACAACTCGCGGAATACTGGGTAAATTTCAGCATTATTGCGGACGCGCTGAATCGCAAACCGATCCAGAAAATCGCGTTGCAAATGCTCGTACAGATACCACAAGCCTTGCGGGTCACGGTCACCGATTTCGATATAGGTGTAATACTGCACAAACGGCAACACCGTATTGATCAAGGCATCGTGACAACGTTGGTTATCTTCATGCCAGTTATCACCGTCGGAGGCTTGCGCCACGTAAATATTCCACTGGCTAGGCGAATAACGTTCTTCAATAATGTCCCCCATCAGATGTAACGCGCTGGACACTACCGTACCGCCGGTTTCCCGTGCATAAAAGAACGTGTTTTCATCCACTTCCTGCGCTTGGGTATGGTGGCGGATAAATACCACTTCAATTTTCTCGTAATTCTTTTTCAAGAATAGATACAGCAAGAAAAAGAAACGCTTGGCGGTATCCTTAATATCCTGCGTCATCGAACCAGACACGTCCATCACGCAAAACATCACCGCTTTCGGGGATGGTTTCGGTATTTTCACCTTGAGGTTGTACTTCAAGTCGAAATCGTCCAGCCACGGAATCGCGTGAATTTTCACATTGAGTTGCGTCAATTCGGCTTTCAGTAACGCACGTTGCTCGGCAATATCGGGGCTATCAACACCTTGATTGAGCGCTTCCAACGCTGCCAAAATTTCGCGGCGGCGACGGCGTTCTTTACCGCGCAAAGCAATCCGCCGCCCTTGCGCACTGCGCATGGAGCGCATGACGTTGATTTGTGCCGGGTTGCCGACCTCGCTCACCCCTGCACGGTGATACTCAAACGAGTCCGTGCTTAACAACTGCCGCTTGACCATATTGGGCAGTGCCAAATCTTCAAACAGGTATTCGAGGAATTCCTCTTGCGAGATTTGAAACACGAAGTCTTCCATGCCCTCGCCATCACCGGAGGCTTTGCCCGAACCACTCCCGCCGCCCCCACCATTCGGAGGACGCGGGATACGTTCACCCGTAACAAATTCTTTATTACCCGGATGTACGATGTCGCGCTTGCCGCCCTGCCCGTGATGAAACCCCGGCTCGGAAATATCGCGACGGGGGATCGTAATACTCTCCCCCTGCTCCATATCCGTGATAGTACGGCGGCTGACAGCATCCGACACGGCGCGGCGAATCTGTTTCTGGTAACGCTTCAAGAAACGTTCCCGATTCACTAAACTCTTATTTTTACTGTTCAGTCGACGGTCAACGATGTAAGCCATACGGCACTCCTTAGGGTTATCACCGATTATTGCGATTTACGTACCCGCAGATACCATTCCGCCAGCAAGCGCACTTGCTTCTCGGTGTAGCCCCGTTTCATCATGCGTTCCACGAAATTGTCATGCTTGCGCTGCTCATCCGCTGAGGATTTTGCGCCGTAAGAAATGACTGGCAGCAAGTCTTCAGTGCTAGAGAACATTTTCATCTCAATCACACGGCGCAACTTTTCGTAGCTCGTCCACGCCGGATTGCGCCCATTGTTATTGTTGGCACGCGCCCGCAGCACGAAGTTAACGATTTCATTCCGAAAATCTTTCGGATTGCTGATACCCGCTGGCTTCTCGATTTTTTCCAAATCCGCATTCAATGCCGACCGATCCAAAAACTCACCCGTTTCAGGGTCACGGAATTCCTGATCTTGAATCCAGAAATCCGCATAAGTGACGTAGCGGTCAAACAAATTCTGCCCGTATTCGGAATAGGATTCGAGGTAAGCAGTTTGAATTTCCTTGCCAATGAAATCCACGTAACGCGGTGCAAGGTATTCCTTGATGAAGCGAATATAACGGTCTTGCAGTTCGCGTTGGAATTGCTCTTTCTCAATCTGGCGTTCCAACACGTACATCAAATGCACAGGGTCTGCCGCAACTTCGGTGGCATCGTAGTTGAACACTTTCGAGAGAATCTTGAAGGCGAAACGAGTAGACAAGCCATTCATGCCCTCATCCACGCCAGCGGTGTCTTGGTATTCCTGAATGGTTTTGGCTTTCGGGTCAATATCCTTGAGGTTTTCGCCGTCGTAGATACGCATTTTCGAGAACAGACTGGAATTTTCCGGCTCTTTTAAACGCGACAACACAATGAATTGTGCCAACATTTTCAACGTATCCGGCGCACACGGCGACGCTGCCAAGGAACTGTTAAACAGCAGCTTGTCGTAAATCTTGATCTCTTCGGTGACACGCAAGCAATACGGCACTTTCACAATCGACACGCGGTCAATAAAGGCTTCGTTATTGCGATTGTTCTTGAAGGTTTGCCATTCGGATTCGTTGGAATGCGCCAGAATCACCCCGCTGAACGGGATTGCGCCGATGCTTTCCGTGCCATTGAAGTTGCCTTCTTGCGTCGCGGTCAACAAGGGATGCAGTACCTTGATTGGCGCTTTGAACATTTCCACGAATTCCATCAAACCTTGGTTTGATAAGCACAAGCCGCCGGAATAGCTGTACGCGTCCGTATCATTTTGCGGGAAATCTTCCAGCTTGCGGATGTCGACCTTACCCACCAAGGAGGAAATGTCTTGGTTATTTTCATCGCCCGGTTCGGTTTTGGAAACGGCGATTTGGTTGAGGCGTGACGGGTAACGTTTTACCACACGAAAGCGCGTAATGTCGCCGCCGTATTCGTGCAAGCGTTTCACTGCCCACGGCGACATAATGGTTTTCAGGTAACGTGGGGCAATGCCGAAATCTTCTTCCAGAATCGCGCCATCTTCCTCCACCGTGAACAAGCCTAATGGCGATTCGTTGATAGGCGAGCCTTTAATGCTGTAAATCGGCGCTTTCTCGATCAAGGCTTTGAGGCGTTCCGCCAGCGACGATTTACCGCCCCCGACTGGACCTAATAAATAGAGCACTTGCTTGCTTTCTTCCAAGCCTTGCGCAGCGTGGCGGAAGAACGACACAATTTGCTCAATGCACTCTTCCATGCCGTAAAATTCGGCGAAGGCGGGGTAGCGACGGATGACTTTATTGGAAAACATCCGGCTCATGCGCGGGTCGCGGGAAGTGTCAACCAGCTCGGCTTCACCGATAGCGTACAACATGCGTTCAGCGGCAGTGGCGTAAGCCATGCGGTCGCGCTTGCAAATGTCCAAGTACTCCTGTAGCGAATACTCTTCTTCTTTTAAGGCTTCGTATCGAGACTGATAGTGATTGAAAATGCTACTCATGATGTACCCCTTGACGGTAAATACGAGGGCAGTTCACTGCCCGGTGTTGTATATCCAGACGATCATCTTCATCTGATAGTGACAGTTTGCAAGTCAAATGCCAAGTGACTATAAACCGTCTAATGTTGAATCCTGTTGTGCTCCTAACTTTAGACCACAGATTCCCGAAAAAGTGTAAATAGCAGACAAACGGAATGATCTGCTATACCATGCTCGTGGCTGAACCAATCATAACTATTGCCTCAGCCAATGCTACGGACACCACAAAATGAGGAGGAGTTTTAACATGTTGAAACAGATCACACTGGCATCCTGCCTGACGCTGCTGCTGACTGCCCCTGTCCACGCGGCTGAATTCATGGATGCGGCTTGGGCAAAACAAGCCTGTGCCGCGTGGAATGCGGATAGCAATCTGACCAGCGGTCTGATGGATGCCGATGGCTACTCTTGGATCAAAAACGACAATAAACGGGGCTACAAGTTGGTGCAGATGTATCGCACCGCTTGCGGCGAAAGCACCAAAGTACAGCTCAACATCACCCTAGAAGGCGACAAAGCCACCTGTAGTTACGGCGGCGCACCCGATGGCAAAGCCATGGATGCCAGCTACGATTATTTGATGCACGCGACCGATGCCGATTGGATCTGCATGGGCGAAGGCAAGTTCGGTTGTGGGGCAATGGGTGCGATGAGCACCGGCAAGCTCAAATTCACCGGTCCGAAAATCGAAGCCATGAAAGTCATGGGACCGTTTGAACACTTCCTGCAACTCACCGGCAAAGTCGCTGGCACAAAAACGGAGTGTAAGGCGAAGTAACAAACCCGACGGGGTGTAAGCCTACACCCCGTTTCATGCTATTATCTGCCCCGTCAATACTAGGATACGAAACATGTCGGAGCAGCTCCCCCCCCCTATTCCCACCTACCGCTTGCGCAGCTTGCCGCAGTCCATTGGTTTCCGCACCTTCGTGATCCTGTTGCTAGGGTTGTTGATGCTGATTCCGCTATTCATTGCCGAACGCGTCGTGCAAGAACGGAGCAGCAATTACCAAACAGCTATCCAGAATATTGCGCATACGTGGGGCAAAAAGCAGACGCTAACGGGTCCTGTGCTGGTCGTACCGTATGTCGAGCATTTCACCACAGTGGATACCACCGTCGATGAAAATGGTGAAAACAGCGTCGTGAGCAACGACGTCTTCAATGACCGCACCGCGATTTTATTGCCGGAAAATCTAGAAATCCGCAGCGATTTAAAAGAAGAACACCGTCAGCGCGGCGTACACGATGCACTGGTTTACACCGCCAATATCAGCATTACCGGCACATTTAACCATGAACAGCTCACCCAAGCCGCCGAAGGTGAACGGCGCATTTTGTGGAGCAAAGCCTTTATCGCGATTGGCTTGGACGACACCCGCGCCATTGATAACGCCTCCAGCTTTTTCTGGAATGACGGGCGCATTGATCTAGCTCCCGGCACACGCTTAAACAAGTTGCTGCCCACCGGCTTTCACGTACCGTTGAGCGTCAATGCCGACAGCAACCCCAGCAATGAATTCAAACTCACCTTGAGCGTGCGCGGCAGCGAGGGGCTGTTCTTTGCGCCGCTCGGTGAAAATACCAAGATTTTGATGACCTCGGCGTGGACTCACCCCAGTTTCCAAGGCGAATTATTGCCGGATAAATACGACGTGGGCGAAGAAGGTTTTCATGCAGAATGGGCAATCCCGCATCTGGTGCGCAGTTACCCACAATATTGGGTGCTGGAAGACAAGCAAGAAGAGGCTTACAACTTGCACAGTGTCAGTGCGGGAGTGAGCTTGTATGAACCTGCCGCCTTGTATGTGCAAATTGCTCGTGCGGTGAAATACGGTGCATTGTTTATTGCGCTGACGTTTGTGGTCTTTTTGGCGTTTGAAATGAGCCTGAAACGGCGGCTGCATGTGTTGCAATACAGTATCGTGGGCATCGCTTTATCTTTGTTTTACCTGATTTTGTTGGCGTTGGCGGAACACATCGGTTTTATGTACGCCTATATCGCGGCAGCGACAACCACGGTTATCGGCATTACCGCCTACATGGGCATTGTCCTGCGCAATGCACGACGCACTGTCTTGCTGTTTTTGCTGCTGGCGACGCTGTACGGGTTGCTGTATTTGTTGTTGCAGATGGAGGATTACGCGCTGGTGGTCGGAGTGGGTTTATTGCTGCTGGCAACGGTCATTATGATGTTTGTCACGCGGCATTTGAAGCAGACGGATTAACCCATGCTTCTTGATAAATTTTGACAATGATCAATATATAAACATATTATTCATGTGATCATTGTGCGCATTACCTGTGCCAAAGCAATAGAGCGATGGTCATTGCTAATGACTCTACACAAGCAAGATTAATGCGAGGAAATTTCCCTTATGAAGCATAAGACATGGTTTTATACCTTACCGCTAACATTAGCGGTACAAGGTGCTCTGGCAGGGACGAATTTAATAACGGACGGGGGGTTTGAATCTGGCAGCCTATTGTGGTCTGGGGCAGGTGGCTCAATCTTGACATTGAATACCGCTGCTGCTTTTAGTGGGCAAAGCGGGCTGAAACTGTTGTCGGCAAATACCTATTGTATTAACGGGGCGCTTTACACCCTGAATAGTGCCGCTTTCCAAAAGGGAAAGCTCTATGAATTTGGAGCGCGTACCCGCCTTGGTAGCGGCACAACATCAGCCGACTTACGCATGGGACTGATCAAAAACGGCGCTGCACCTGTCTATCTGGATGGTTACAGCGCTACCAGCAAAGCTTACCCTGACCGTTGGACACGCTTGTTTGGTGCTTACCTTGCCAATGTTGCTCCGACTGATAACCTCAAACTGTGTATCAGTGGCGGTGCTAATATCCCCACCTACCTTGATGACGTATTTGTACGTCCATTGACCACTACCGAAATTGGCTACCAACCGCCAACAACGCTGGATTACGCACAATTGGTGCAGGCTGATGGCAACCGACTGGTCGTGGGTACGGCTAAAACGCCGCTCAACGTCCGAGGCATTAATGTGGAAGCCTACAATTACGGCAACGACATCGCGGGTGCTGAAAATGCTATCGACAATTTTGGTTGGAAAAATTATGACGAGCAATCCTTCCAAGACATTGCGGCATTGGGTTTCAACACTGTCCGACTCATGATGTCTTTCGTGGTCTTTGAGGATAATGCCAACCCCGGCGTGTACAAGGATGAAGGTTGGGCATGGCTAGACCGCAATATCCAGTGGGCAAAAAAGCATAACCTACGCCTGTTATTGGATATGCATGAACCACCCGGTGGGGCGCAACTTCCCAACCAGCTTGGATTGACCGCCACAACCCAAAAGCGCTTGGAAGACCTATGGGTTGCGATTGCCCAACGTTACCGCAATGAAACCACCGTACTCGGTTATGACTTGCTTAACGAGCCATACACGGCCAACTGGTTTGCTTACGCTCCGACACTAATCAATAAAATCCGAGCCGTTGACCCCAACCATCTGGTTTACATCCAACCGTCTTATCATCCCAATGATTTAGGCGTATCAGGAAAAATGTACCCGTTGCCGTTCGACAACATGGTATACGATGTTCATTTTTACGATACGTTTGCCAGTTCCGATACAGGCACAACCCCTTACGCAGGGAGTGTTGCAGCGTTCAAATCAGCATTAGCCAATGAATTTGACGCCTTTTATGATGCCAGCACCGACACGTTCCCCTACCCGCTCAACAGCGGTGAATACGGTGTTGTCCACCAGAAATATGCGGGGGAAAAGAACTTAGGGGCTGAACAGTGGATGACTGACCTGTCGGCGGCAATGGACTATTATGGCATCAATCGCCACATGTTTGCCTACCACGAAAACCGTTTCGGTTTGTACAGTGGTTGGCAGACCTATCCGGGAGAAAGCACTACCATCAATGTGCCAATGAAAGTAATGATACAGGCACTCAACAATGTACCCATCACATCGGGGACAGACAGCTACCCAACTACACCCAATTTCCCCCCCAAAACGGCGGTATTACGCTCCACGGCAGTAGAATCGCTCCCCATCACTATCGGTGGGATTGATAAACAGGTCCCCATCAATATCTACAGCGGCACTTACAGTATTAATGGCGGGGTATACACCAGCACTGCCGGAAAAATCAAAAACGGCGATACGGTAAAAATAAAACACACCTCTTCCGCCAACTATGCCACCAAGGTATCCACCAAGGTGATTATCGGCGGGGCGGTCGGCTACTTCACCAGCATCACACAAGACACGACGCCTAATGCGTTCAGTTTCGCCACCCAAACGGGAGTATCACCCAGCAAGCCCGTGGATTCTGCATCCATCACAGTGACGGGCATTGATACTGCCACTGCTATCAGTGTCAGTGCTGGCAGCTTGTACAGCATCAACGGTGCAACTTTCACCAGTACGGCTGGAACAGTGAAACAAGGTGATACCGTAGTAGTACGCCATACCGCATCAGCCAGCTATTCCGCCAGTGTGACCACGACACTGACCATCGGCGGAGTTAAAGGCACGTTTAAAAGCACTACGGCTGCTAAAGATACAACGCCAGCCGCCTTTAGCTTTACCGCACTCACGGGTGTTGCGCCTGCAACCGTCGTTGAATCTAATGCCATTACCGTCAGCGGTATCAATGCAGCAGCCACTATCAGTATTACTGGCACGGGTGCGTCTTATAGCATCAACGGAGGAGCATACATAAGCACAGCCAAAACGGTCGTGCAAGGCAATACGGTGAAAGTACGCCACACCTCTGCCAGCAAAAGCGCCAGCGCGGTAACCACAACGTTGACCATCGGGGGCATCAAAGGTACGTTTAAAAGTACCACACGTTAGCAACAGAGGTTCGTGCGATGGATGAATTCACTCTCACTTGGCAAAGCACCGTCACGACACATTGTGATCGGTTGTTTGCCAACAGTATCCCCAAAGCCAGTGAGCTTTTGGAGGGCGCTGCCATCGTCACGTTGCCACGCGCCCAATTCCACGGCAAGCAACGCCACCTGACGATTGAACCCAAAGTCGGGCGTTTTTACCCGCACGCCTACGCATGGGAAGCACTCGATTGTTCTCGCAGTGATTTCCGCCCGTTTCGGGTGATTGCTGCCACGCCCGATACCTTGACGGTTGACCCCAATCACCCGCTGACCGCGTATGCGCTTACCATCAACGCCCCCGTTGCTGCTGATCAACAAGCCGTCATGGCGTTATTCAAGGCGCAGGGTGCGGGGATGCAAGCGCCCTACCCTGATATTGCGCCGAATTATTACGCGGTTTATCCGTTTACCCGTAAAGATGACCACGCCGACGCTGCGTTCTACAGCCATCCGCGCTTGGTCGCACATTTGGATAAAACTGCGTTGGCGCAAGTAACGGCGTTGTATGGACGTTTGTTACAAACGGGGATGCACGTCCTTGATTTGATGAGCAGTTGCGTGTCACACCTACCGGATACGCTTGATGTGCAGGTCACGGGGCTAGGCATGAACGCGGCGGAATTGGCAGCGAACCCGCGCTTGCAACAGCACATCGTCCACGATCTCAATCACACGCCACTGTTGCCGTTTGCGGATGCTAGCTTTGATGCGGTGATTTGTACGGTCTCGGTCGAATACCTCACCCAGCCGTTGGCGGTGATGAGCGAATTAGCGCGGGTTGTCAAAGCGGGGGGCGTGGTCATTATGACGTTTTCCACACGCTGGTTTCCGAATAAGGTGATCGACGTGTGGACGGAAATGCACCCGTTTGAACGTCAGGGCTTGGTGCTGGATTATTTCGTGAAAACGGGGCGATTCAGCGATTTGCATACAGAATCGGTGCGGGGATTGCCGCGTCCGTTGGATGATGCGCATCGGCGCGAAACGGCGGTGTCTGATCCGGTTTTTGCGGTGTGGGGGACGGTTACTGCATTTTTATAACATCAACCCGCTCCCCATCTCTCAACAGGAAATACAATTCCTGCATCACATGGTTAGGGATGGCGAACACTTCACCGGAGAGGGTTTTGCCTTGCAGGGACGCAAAGCCCATGTACGCCAGCAGGCTGATGAAGTCGTCACGATCAAACCCCTTGTCGAAGTCGAATTTGCGCCGTTGCTGGGCAATGACCTCCCCAGTATTGATCAGCTCATCCAGCACCGCGTAGTTTTCGTCAGGGTTGCCGATCTTGAATAGCCCCATCAGTTTGCCATAATCCGAGGCGATGTTGTCATCCAGCATCCGCTCAGGATAAGCACATTCCTCACGATCAAAGTTTTTCAGAAAATACAGCACCATATTGGCGTTATAAACGCTCTCGCGGGCATTCGGGTGGAAACGGTAGCCGTTGTACCAGCGCGTCACGTCCTCCATCAGCTTTTCCGCATCCAGTTGGCAAGTTTCTGTCAGCGGTTGGAGCAGCCCCGCCACTTCCGCCTTGGTGAAGCCTGTCACCGTATTGAAGCTTTTATCGAAGGAAATATTTTCGCCGATATTGAAGCCGCTGGTCATGCTATCGAGCGTGATAGGCGTAACGCCCGTGATGAACAGGCGGTCAACGATGCCGCGCTGGGTTGCCGCTTTAACGGTTTCGTAGAAGCTGCGCACAAAACCACCCTTACCGGTGATACGCCGGAACAGTCCCAAATCCTCCGCCAGTACTGTATTGGCGAAATGGTCGTATTCATCGACCAGCAGCAGGATTTTTTTCCCACTGGCAACATTAAACACATGTTTCAGCTTGTCAGCAGGGGCGGGGCAGTCCGCAAGCCCTGCAATGGCGTCTGCCCCATAACCGTAACGCCTCAGGAAGGCTTGCAAGTAAATGTTGACGTTGACATTGAAGCCGCTGAGTATTTGTTCGTGGCTGCCGGTTTCGATGCCGCTGAATTCCATGAACAACACTTGGTAGCTGCTTTGTAGTGGCGTGGGATGCTTGCCGATGTAAAGTTTGGAAAATATTGCATCAAAGTCGGTCTTGCTGCCGATGTCGTAATAATACTCCAGTGCGGAGAGCATCAGGCTTTTGCCGAAACGGCGCGGACGCAGCAGGATGTGGTATTTGCCTGCTTCTTCCAGCTTGGCGATGTAATCCGTCTTGTCGATGTAGACGTAGCCGCCAGTAATCAGGTCTTTGAAGTTGCTGATGCCGTAGGGGATTTTCATCCTTTTCTCGCTTGAAGGTAAATGCATTGATTAGGCAACAGTTTAGCACACAATGCTTAACGGCTTTTTCTAAGCTGCCTATCCGGCAGTGAACTTGTTTGCTCATGGAATCAGTTACGGTTTTCTTTTCTAAGCTGCCTATCCGGCAGTGAACAATAACTGCATCGTGCGAATCCATCATCTGATTTTCTAAGCTGCCTATCCGGCAGTGAACAGTTCGATCTGATTAATTTGGCTACGGCAGTGTTTCTAAGCTGCCTATCCGGCAGTGAACAAACCGAGTGCGGTGTAGTAGTCGGGTGAGTATTTCTAAGCTGCCTATCCGGCAGTGAACAAGGCGGACAGTTCTTGGCGGTCTGCGTCTTCTTTCTAAGCTGCCTATCCGGCAGTGAACCCCTGCCCCCACAGTGCTAGCACATCAGCGCGTTTCTAAGCTGCCTATCCGGCAGTGAACGCCCAGTTAGCTGCTGCGTACAAGATTCATCTTTTCTAAGCTGCCTATCCGGCAGTGAACGGAAATCGTCACGAACTTCCAAGGCTCTATAATTTCTAAGCTGCCTATCCGGCAGTGAACTTGCAGATGGCGTTGTGTCCGAGCCGGTAAAATTTCTAAGCTGCCTATCCGGCAGTGAACTGGTTCAATCCAGTGCAACAACTAACGGCATTTTTCTAAGCTGCCTATCCGGCAGTGAACTCGCCAAGCAACTGCATGATGATCCAATTAACTTTCTAAGCTGCCTATCCGGCAGTGAACGCAAGTAAAGATCATGCGCGGGAAGTTTTGACTTTCTAAGCTGCCTATCCGGCAGTGAACAAACACAGGCGAAAAGAAGGAGGTCACTGAATTTTCTAAGCTGCCTATCCGGCAGTGAACTCGGCGGCTAGGATGCGGGCTTGGTTGAGGATTTTCTAAGCTGCCTATCCGGCAGTGAACCAACCACGCATTGCTGATTCATGTCCGCCTCTTTTCTAAGCTGCCTATCCGGCAGTGAACATGACCCTACCCCACGACACAACCCGATGCACCTTTCTAAGCTGCCTATCCGGCAGTGAACCCAGACAGGCAAGCAAACTTTTCTAAAGCAATTTTCTAAGCTGCCTATCCGGCAGTGAACGCTGGACGGTGCAGTGGCTCGATGCGCCGCTTTTTCTAAGCTGCCTATCCGGCAGTGAACTCCTGCACCACCTGCAACGACACCAACCAAGTTTTCTAAGCTGCCTATCCGGCAGTGAACGTTATGCGCTTTAGGGGTCTGTCAGGATGACATTTCTAAGCTGCCTATCCGGCAGTGAACTGTCTGGAAAGTCCAGTTTGGCAAGCTTGTCATTTCTAAGCTGCCTATCCGGCAGTGAACGTCAACGGGCTTGCCTTTGTATTCGATGGATTTTTCTAAGCTGCCTATCCGGCAGTGAACTTCAAACCGTCGGAAGCGGAACGTGCTCTTAATTTCTAAGCTGCCTATCCGGCAGTGAACACTGCGACTCTGCGTTCTACGGGGGATTTGAATTTCTAAGCTGCCTATCCGGCAGTGAACAAAACCATCGGTGGTGTGCTGCTACGCCAAATTTTCTAAGCTGCCTATCCGGCAGTGAACAATGGCAAGCACCCCGCGAAACCGTGCGTTATTTTCTAAGCTGCCTATCCGGCAGTGAACGAAAATGCGACGTTGGCGCGTATGAGTGATGATTTCTAAGCTGCCTATCCGGCAGTGAACCGGTCATGGTTAGTCTCCAATTGCAAATATTATTTCTAAGCTGCCTATCCGGCAGTGAACAATAACTTTCACGCTACCAATCCTGTGAGGTATTTCTAAGCTGCCTATCCGGCAGTGAACTTTTGCTGCCAGTCGTGTTTCGTCGCTGTATTTTTCTAAGCTGCCTATCCGGCAGTGAACTAGCCTTGGCCTCTTCAATCTCTTCATCATCATTTCTAAGCTGCCTATCCGGCAGTGAACTTAAAGCAGTGGGATGGCTTAGACCCTGAACATTTCTAAGCTGCCTATCCGGCAGTGAACTTCGTTTTCCGGCGTGTAGCTGCGTAGAACTATTTCTAAGCTGCCTATCCGGCAGTGAACCTATGAACCCGCCCACAAAGTTCACGAAATCCTTTCTAAGCTGCCTATCCGGCAGTGAACCCGGCAGCGCAACAGGCGAGTTTAGCGGCAATTTTCTAAGCTGCCTATCCGGCAGTGAACGCACTAAATACGGGATAGCTGCTAATACCTATTTTCTAAGCTGCCTATCCGGCAGTGAACTTGCAGTACGGCATCACTTTTCAACCATGAACTTTCTAAGCTGCCTATCCGGCAGTGAACTCGAGAAAGCGGCGCGGGGTGGTGTCGGTGGCTTTCTAAGCTGCCTATCCGGCAGTGAACTTGACCGTGCCGGGTTGCATCGCCGTGCCGATTTTCTAAGCTGCCTATCCGGCAGTGAACGCGCCAACAGCCTGCAAATGCACCTTCACAAATTTCTAAGCTGCCTATCCGGCAGTGAACGCAGTTTTATAGCCTTATCGAAAGCGAATAAATTTCTAAGCTGCCTATCCGGCAGTGAACAGTCGTAAAGTGAAGTCACGCCCTTGTGTGTCTTTCTAAGCTGCCTATCCGGCAGTGAACTATGCCGCCATCGCGAGGAACTAGCCAACCTTTTTCTAAGCTGCCTATCCGGCAGTGAACTCAACGGTGCTTTGTCACAAAAGCAAGTCGACTTTCTAAGCTGCCTATCCGGCAGTGAACTAGTTGGTCGGGAGTTGCCTGTGTAAATTACTTTTCTAAGCTGCCTATCCGGCAGTGAACGGCTTAGCATTCGTTACGGTCACAGAGTCAACTTTCTAAGCTGCCTATCCGGCAGTGAACCTAACATCAGTACGTTTACTGCTGCCACATTCTTTCTAAGCTGCCTATCCGGCAGTGAACGCCACCTGATGACCTTGCTGGACTGGTCGCTACTTTCTAAGCTGCCTATCCGGCAGTGAACACGCTGCTTTTGCTTTTGCCCAGTCGCCCAGATTTCTAAGCTGCCTATCCGGCAGTGAACTGAACGGTCGCCCGTGTTGATCGCGGCTGACTTTTCTAAGCTGCCTATCCGGCAGTGAACAATGAGCAAAGTCTGTCACCAATTGACCCATCTTTCTAAGCTGCCTATCCGGCAGTGAACAGGAAAGCGGGTGGCGCGGCAATCTGGCAAGATTTCTAAGCTGCCTATCCGGCAGTGAACTTACCTAGCCTCACCTATCGCTATTGAAAAATTTTCTAAGCTGCCTATCCGGCAGTGAACGTTGAGGAAGGTGCGGAATCAAGAATGCTCAATTTCTAAGCTGCCTATCCGGCAGTGAACGACGTACAAGAACTGTGTCACCAGCAGTAACATTTCTAAGCTGCCTATCCGGCAGTGAACAAGCCCGTGGAGGTTCACCAGAACCTGCGGCATTTCTAAGCTGCCTATCCGGCAGTGAACGTATGGGCGCAGTATCACGCGGTGGATGACATTTTCTAAGCTGCCTATCCGGCAGTGAACTTCCGAATCCGTGCTAGTTTTTGCTGATCAATTTTCTAAGCTGCCTATCCGGCAGTGAACTCGCCCTGTTTGGCAAGGCGGCTGTTAAAACTTTTCTAAGCTGCCTATCCGGCAGTGAACTCTGCATTGTTGCCGCCAAAAGCCGTTAAAAGTTTCTAAGCTGCCTATCCGGCAGTGAACGGAGATGTCGGGCTTGCTATCAAGGTTCTTGATTTCTAAGCTGCCTATCCGGCAGTGAACTTGGATTTGGGCAATCTTACGGTATTGTGATATTTCTAAGCTGCCTATCCGGCAGTGAACAAGGCGTTAAGCGCATCATGGTAGACCACGTTTTTCTAAGCTGCCTATCCGGCAGTGAACTTAGAATGCTACCTGCCATTAACTTAATACTATTTCTAAGCTGCCTATCCGGCAGTGAACATACGCGCTGCTTTCCAGCCTTGAACAGTTCCTTTCTAAGCTGCCTATCCGGCAGTGAACTCGTCCAGCGCCTTGCAGTGGCTCATGTCATCTTTCTAAGCTGCCTATCCGGCAGTGAACGCGCACCAGTGGCAAAACAAACCAGCAAATAATTTCTAAGCTGCCTATCCGGCAGTGAACAGGAGTATAAACAATAAAACATAAGCTACAACAGGTAGTTAGTGATTTTTTGGCGTTTTAACCAATCAAAAATCGACCCGTTGTAACTTATTGATTTTAATAAATTTTTAAAGAGCGAGCAAAACAAAGCTTATAAGCTGCTTATCCGGCAGTGAACACAACCATAAACAGTCAAAACACTGGTACAGTAGCGTTCTTACTTAATCCGAATTGATCAAAATCACCCGATACTGGCTGGTCGAACAATTCACTAAAAACGATATACCGCCGATAGCTATGCCCACTTGAGCCACTTTCCAGTTCAAGGTAGGGTGCATCCAGCCCTTTAGAAAACATTTTTGCCTTGTACTGTTTTATCTCTAACTCACCTATCTCACTACGTTTAACAAGCCGCTTCAATTTAGCCTGCGTCATTGTTGACTGCTTTCGAGAAACAACTTGATACTGAACATTAGCAGGTATGCACTGTATCTTAGATACCTCGCAATACCCGATCAAGCCACCCAGCCAGTTCATTTCCTCCAAACTATTTAAAGCACTTTCGGAGCCATGTATTCTCAACAACTTGCCAAGCACTATTTTTCGCTGAGGAAAACTAATACCTATAGTCGTTGACCGGAGTGTGTACAAAGCCTTATGCAGTTTTGTATAAACCTTGTTGAGCAGTACATTTTCACGCATCTCCTCATCCGGCTTAGTCAATACATCAATGTAATAATCCACAAATCACCTCCTTAGACCCGAATGTCTGAGACATAGGCTAAACCCTTCTTGCCTAGATAAAAGCTCGACACGCCTGCGGCACTTATCATGGCTTCTAACACTTTAGATTTATCGCGCTCAATCAGTAACTGGATTTCTAAAGTGCCACTGGCTTTCTTCATTAATGAAGTCACCTCTCCAACACCTTTGATACGCTCTTTTCGAATATAAGGATTACCCCAGATTTTTTTCTTATCGCCTGTTGTGTAACAATTCATAAAATCTTTTTTGGTAAAACCATTATTAGAAATGCCACTGATACCCCCTGACTTCGTTCTGGCTGTGCTAAGGTCGTAGGTCTTTGATAATCGTTCTAGCTGTAGGTACAAAGCTGAGCAATACAAACTTATAGGTAGCACCTCACCTTTCTGGTTTAAACCATTAAACTTCTCGAAGCGCTTCTTAAGAACAAGGAATGCATCATTCACAACACCAGCATTCTCAACTGGCTTAAACTTATTGATTTCCTCTAAACGCTCGATAATCACCAGTGGATTCGCTTCGATCACTGCATTAATTGCAGTATCCTGCACAATGAAATCACAAAGCACGTCAAAATCTAGCGCTAAAACGCCCCAAAATTTAGTACTGTAGTCAGAGCTAAATATGGGATCGCTCACCTTGACCATGCCAGTGTAAGAGTTTTGATCAGTGCTACCCGTGATATTACGGATATAAGTCATTTCATGATTAATACAACTAGGTCTATCAACAAACGTAATCAGTGGTTCAATGTCAGCAAAGAAATACGAGCGCCCTGCTCTGGCTTGATATAATTTCCGCTGATCACCGATCAACCTATTCAAAATGCCCATGACCGTATCAAGCGTAACTTCACGCTTAATGAAATTTTCCTCGGTCTTTAAACTAGTCATAGAGCCTACAAAGTTGCGCCCAACACCCTTACTCGTTTTTGGTAGTGGTTCATTATTACTACCATCAAGAAAAGAATTACGCCATGAGGATTCATATTCAATTGTTATCTTCATTGATCTCATCCTTATTTTGCGTAGAAGTAAACCGCATATTCCCCTTCAGGCATTTCAGAAATGCTACCTAAATCTTTCTTAATACGCATCATTTTGCTGCTATCGTTGTAATCAACCGTGATTTCATCAACATACATATAGGATTTAGCTTGGCGAATAGATAGATTGGCAATACGCTCTAGCGTGTGATCCACCAAAGCTTGGATAGCATCATTATTCAACAAAATCCCCGCTTCGCCCTCTTCAAAAATTGTCCCCTTACGTACATAGTTCGCGTGGAATGTCGCTACAGGCTTTAAGCTAGTATTGAGTGACTGAATAAAATCCTGAACTTCTTTAGCTACAACTTCACCCTGTCCTTCTTTAATCTCCATTGCCTCACGATCAAATTTTTTATCCAGTGAGATAAACTGCAATTGCTCAATACTGATTGAACCATAAGAAATATATTCAGTATCACCGAAAGTCGTTTTGGAGAAAAAAGAAGAGCTATCACGTTCCCCAGCCTGCCCAAACTGTTCAAAATTACCGTTACCTAACTGATCCACAAAGTCTTCTAATAACAAAGGACTAGTACGCTTATTTTGAGTAGCAGGAACGACGTAACCTCGCACTAAGCCAGTGATCGATGCTAATACCTTTTGCAGGTTTGATTTTTTCGCATAATGCAAATCAAAAGCCTGTTCTTTAAAAAGATGATGCCTGATACAGTTTTGACTGATGTAAAGTGGCGTTGCTTTAAAATCAATATCAGTCGCTTCTTTCTTATATTTGTACCCAGACTCTTCTTTGATCTTACCCGTTAAATTGCTATAGCCACGTAGTTTAGGCAAAGTATGATTATCAACTGTCTTACCACCATCACCTGTGAGTGTTGTTGGTCCGTTCCAGTTCACTACGCCATGCCCTAGCGCTTTGATTTTAAAGTCAACACTTTTGATTCCAGTTACTTTTTGCATCTGATTTATCCCTATATTGAAAGTTGATTGATTGAAATTGTACCTATTGCTTGTTTGTAGCCTATTGCGTAGTAAATTGCAAATTCGTGACGTTGTGATTCTCCACCCACTTTTTGCAAATCTTCTGAGATATAACTTAGATAAATCGGTTTGTCTGGATCACGCGCTTCATTTAATAAGATATTATCATTATAGACTTTTTTGCTATCGGATACGTTATGGTGCTTTTTAGCCATAAACGCCAATAAATTTTGTCGGCTATCGCCATACCCTAAAATAAGCTCAATAGAACTAGTCAGATTAGCCTCAGTGTTAGAATCATAAGCATAGTGATCAACGAACTGATAATCCTCCAAGGAATTAATCTGGCAAACAGCCATTTGCACAAAACGGTTATCCCCACGCAGTGAGTGTTTTTTGATTTTAACTTTACTGCTTTTAATGGAGTCTTTACGAACGAGAACCACTGGATCGAATAACTTAGCATCAAGCCGCTCAACGCTTTTTTTCAACGCTTTTACCAAGTCAGCTTCTACTGCCTTTAAGCTAGCATCATGTTGATAAAAGGCATCATACAGCTCATACAAACGATTAATCGTTATTGTTTCACCTACTTCTATATGCTGTTGTATAAAGTTATTCCATGCTTTTGCACTTTGTAAACTATGCATCGCATCCAAAAATTTAGCACAACGACTAATTTGTTTTCCACCGATAGCCAGTGAGTCAGGAATCGCCACAATGTACTCATTAACCTCCTTACTTTCGCCAAAGCGATCTAGGCGACCAAGACGCTGGAGCCAATTTTCAGCATGAGTAAACTCAGTCACCATGCGACTACACGTTATGTTTAAAGAAGCCTGCACGACTGGTCCACTACGCAATACCGCATAGCGCTGATTTCCCTCTTGCTTAAAGCATTGGAAAACCTGTTCAAACAAGGCTTGCTTATCCGGCAGAGTAAACTTTGAATGAAATAGAATTGCGTTTTCATGGCATTGATTCTTGATGAAACTACGCTGTGCAGTTAGCGCTGTATTGCTAATAACAATAGTATTTTCAGGCTGCTGTTGATAAAGTGGATTACTCTCATCGATTTGCTTTTCTTCAAATGTTTGAATGGTTATTTGATAGTCACTTTGATTAAAACTACTAATTCCAATCACATCCTCATAGTCCAACCCCAATAAAGCCTTCAAGAAAAAATAGTTTGGAGTTGCAGAAACCAACAAAGCCTTTGCGCGATTTCCTTGTAGTTTTTTGCACTCTACCAACTCAGCAAATAGCAGGTTAAACGCTGGCATATTGATATACTCGTGGTATTCATCAAATACCGTGTGCGCCCCCAAATACTGAACCAATGCATTGACCTTGGTATGGGTGGTAATCGTATTTAATACTTGATCAATCGTCGTGATAACAATATCACCCGAAAACTCATCACTTTCCGGTGTGTTACTCACGCCCCCTGATTGATAAATGGCTTTAAGCTCACCTGTATTAATTTCAATCTTTGTATTTGGTAAATAATCCTTGCTAGTCAGATCATGCAATAAACCTTGGCATACCTGTATGCGTGGACAAATCCATATAATCTTTTTTGCACGAGATTTAGCTGCCCACTCTAAAGCAATTTTTGTCTTACCACAACCCGCAGGGCCTTTCAACACAGCGACAGACCGCACATCTAATAGCTTCTCAGCAGCCTCACTTTGTGCTTGATTACGCGCACTGTTTGGAAATCTATTTTCGAAATCCTTCAGGCTGCTTTCAATATCTTTCGCAAGTTGACTCTCTTTCAGCAAAGCGTCATCAATCAAGCTATCTAAAGTTTGATTATCCAGATGTGTTAACAGTGCTTCAGCGGTTAGTGAGGAGATAATTCGATCCGCACTCACGACTACCGCCCGACAGATATTATTTCTCGCATTGTGGATTAAATCATCTTGGTAATCTTTTATCTCGTCATTCTGGCTATAGCGTTTGTATTTTGGGAACTCAGTATTGCCCAATTCATATAGATGATCATTGTCAAAATAATCCAATAGCCCACCCACGGACAACGATTCTTCCTCACCAAAATAGGCTTCCGAAAACGCATTGACCTCAGAGATTAATTGCTTAACACTGTGTATCAATACCGTCATTTCAGCACTACTATCAATATTACTTTTTAGCTTTTTATAAACGGTATCAAGCACACGAAATGGCTCTTTTCGAATAGGTTTGGCATGATGCCAGTAAATGGCATGACGAATCCTATCCTTATTCTCCTTATTGATCTTTTTATAGGCTACATCATTAAGTAAGTGATACAGCAGCAATGAGATTTCGTTATGCCGTGGGTGCTTCTCGAAAGAAAATTTAACTGGCTTTTGAATATGCTCACCTTCTTCGGCAACTTCAGGCAACTCTTTATTTTTTAGCTCGCCAGCAACCCATGATTGAAAACAAGGATCGAGCTTTCCCAAATCATGCAAGCACCCTGCGATAAAAGCTGTTTTTGCTAACTTTGTATCTTCATCACTATCTTTCAACAGTCGGCTAGTTAGCTCGTAGGCGATGTAACCTACAGCAAAAAGATGTTGGCTTAGCAGTTGCTTCCGTGTATTTGCAAAAATCTTATCTGTCATAACTGTAATCTCATCTATTTTTAGTGCATCTATCTGATTCGTAAAGTTTACTGGCACATAGCCCTGAGCATTAAACTTATCTTTATTGCCTATCACCCACACCAACTCACTCCGCGACCGCGACCGAATCCAATGACAACTCACCGCCGTATTCTTACTCGCCGTTTTGCGCAGCAGCTTCTTCACTGCATCCAGCCCATCGTTAGTGATCACCGTCTGCCAAGTGCGGCTACCAATCCGATTGGCGAAGGCATCCAGCACCCGCCGCGTCTTCGGTAAGGCATTCTTTTCACACTCCGATACAAATGTGACCATCATGGCTTACATTTCTCCGCCCAATCCGTCTTCAGTGCCACCGACTTCACCACCTCAAACATAAAATCCAAGGCTTGATGCTGCGTGAAATTCAGCAAACACTGCTGCCGAAACTCCTGCTCGGTCGCCCCCTCCTTGGCACAAATAAACGCCCACGGCAAAATCAAGGTATCTTTGATTAAATCCGCCACATCAAACACCAAAGCACCGCGCCGCGTCTTGCCATGCATTACCGCAAAACCATGCGGAATCCCCAACACCCACAACGTGGTCGCCGCCAAACCATACGCCAAATAATTACCGTGATTCAAAAACGCATTCGCATCATCAACCGCTCCGTGATCACGCACAAAATCCCCTTGCTTGGTGCGCGTGGCGGCGATCTTATACAGTTGCTTGGTGAGCTGCGCTTCCACCAGCAACAAATCCCCAGTGTTCGGGCTAATCGCCATGCGGGCAGAAAAATTATCCAGCGCTGCGGCAATATCCGAATCGTCAGAATTAAACCCCTCGTTTTTTAAATCCCGATCTTTGCCCCAAATCCGTTTTAAATAATCCAACCGCTGTTGCTGAAACAAACGTGCTGCCTGAAGACGCTTGGCATCATCAAACCAAAAATGCATCCAACCTTGGATGTATTCCGTCGGGCGATATTCACTTTGCGGCGATAGCCATTCCACCTCATTCGCCGCAATTAATGGCGTGCCACCACTGCCACTAAACCCAATCAATACACCCGCAGAAGCCAACATCCGTACCGCTGCCTGCGTGATGGACGTGCCGGTTCCGAGCAAAATGCAAGTGGTATTCGCAATGGGGATGTTCCAATACTGCTTGTCAGACTTTTCTTCGGTGAGATAAAGCACTCGTCCCGCTTTTTGCAAAACGCGGCAGTGTTCAAGGTAATAAATATTGGCACGCTTAGAGTGCAGGATGGCTTTTAAATCAGTCAATTGATCCATGATTGCCCTTGGGGATTTTTCTGACAGAATACTGACTGTATGCCAGAAAAATGAACTAATCTAGTTCTATTTGCCAATTTAATGACAAGATAGGCATATCAACAGACCCCAACGACATCTAATAACGCCCACTCCACCCGATAACCCCACAAAACCTTCGTTTTTTAGCACTTCCCTGCATCCATAACGCATACTCCACCGTACAAGTAAGGTATAGGTTTAGACAAAGGAAGTGCGTTATATGTACAAGAAAAGTGTGGCAATTATTGGTTCAGGTATTACAGGACTTGCATCTGCATGGCTGCTACACCCACGCTACAACGTCACCCTGTTTGAAAAAAACGCCTACATCGGCGGGCACACCCACACCATCGACGTACCCGAACAAGACCGCCAGATTCCGGTCGATACCGGCTTTATCGTCTACAACGACCGCAATTACCCCAACCTGATTGGGCTATTCGCACAACTTGGCATTCCTACCCGCGACACCGATATGTCATTTGGGTTTTCGCTGAATCAGGGCGAATTGGAATATTCCGGCTCCAGCCTCAATACCCTGTTCGCGCAACGTAAAAACCTGTTCAGCTTAAGCCACTGGCGTTTGCTCAAAGAAATCATGCGTTTCAACAAAGTCGCGCACCGCTTGCTTGAAAACCCTGCCGCTGTCACCGCCATGAGCTTGGGTGAGATGCTCGACGCGCATCAGTTTTCCCGCGACATGCGCGAACATTACTTGCTACCGATGGGGGCAGCGATTTGGTCTTGTCCCGTTGACACCATGCTCACATTTCCCGCGCTCAGCTTCCTCCGCTTCTTCGCCAACCACGGTTTAATCGACATTCAAAACCGTCCCCAATGGCGCACCGTTTGCGGAGGAAGTTCTGTTTACGTGCGCAAACTTCTCGCCGAAATGGGCGACAAGATTCAACGCCAATCCGGTGCAATCCGCGTCGAACGCAGCGACACGCAAGCCAGCGTCTTCACCGATGTTGCCCAACACGACTTTGATGCGGTGATTTTTGCCTGCCATGCGGACGAAGCGCTTGCTCTGCTAGCACAACCCACCGCTGAGGAACAACGCATCCTCGGTTGCTTCCGCTACGAAAAAAACCAAACGTATTTGCACACCGACGCGAACCTTATGCCCGTCAATCGCAAGGTGTGGTCATCGTGGAATTACCTTGCAACCAGCCAACCAGAACACGCCAACGCTCGGCAGCAAATGACCGCGACGTATTGGATGAATAATTTGCAAGGGCTGAATGCCAGCAAAGACTATTTCGTCACCCTCAACCCTTACGTATTGCCGCGTGACGAACACATTATCACCACCATGACTTACGAACACCCCATCTTCAACCAAGCCGCGATGGATGCGCAGCCACAACTCGCCAGCCTGCAAGGGCAGCACCAGTCGTGGTTTTGCGGCAGCTATCACCGTTACGGTTTCCACGAAGATGCCCTCGCCTCCGCCGTCACGGTGTGTCGCGATTTTGGCATCACCCCCGTTTGGGTCAAGGAAACACCATGAACACGCTCGCCGCAGCGGCTGTCTTCCCCTCAACAGTCATGCACAGTCGGCGTTTTCCAGTGGCTTACCGTTTCAGCTATCGCGTTTTTAATCTCTGGGTAGACATCGATCGGCTGGATGAAGTCGGGCGTAACCCCCTGTTTTCCATTAACCGTTTCAACCTATTCAGCCTCTACCAACGTGACCACGGCGCACGCGATGGCAGCGGCTGGCGCGGTTGGGCAGAACAAGTCTTGCAGCAGCAAGGCATTGCCACGCCTCTTGGCAACATCCACTTGCTGTGTTTCCCGCGTATCTTGGGTTATGGCTTTAACCCTTTGAGTCTGTGGTTCTGCCATGACGAGGCGGGGCAATTACTGGCAGTGATTTGTGAGGTACGCAATACCTTTGGCGAACACCACCATTACGTGCTGCACGAACACGGCACAGCCCTCGCCCCCATCGTAACGGGCAGCAAACAGAAGGTATTCCACGTTTCCCCGTTTGTGGGGATGCAGGCGCGGTATGAATTTTTCATTCATCAGCCGCAGGACAAATTGAACATTCTGATCCACGAATACGAGGGCGATGAACTCATGCTGATTGCCAGCCAGCGAGGGCAACGTTTGCCGTTTACCACGGGCGTATTGCTGCGCCAGTTTGCGCAAATCCCGTTCATGACGCTCAAGGTTATGGTGTTGATTCACTGGCAAGCCCTCAACATTTGGCTAAAAGGCGGCAAGTTTTACCGCAAACCTGCGCCCCCCACGGAGAACATTACTTAAATGGCATTAGAAAACACCTTGAATCCGCCGCTTGCGCCGCCCAGCTTTGCGCATTTGCCCACCTTCAAACGTTGGTTAATGTCGCTATTGGCACGGATTCGCCACGGCAAACTCAGCATTCATTTGGATGGCGAATGCTACGTGGTCGGTGATACCGACGAATTACACGCCAGCATTCACATCCACCACCCGCTGAAACTGGCGTTGCAATGCCTAACCAAAGGTGATTTGGGTTTTGGGCAAGCGTATCTCGCAGGCAATTGGTCGAGCGACAACCCTGCCGCCTTGCTGACGCTATTACTGCGCAACTGGCACAAAATCGGCACACCGCTGGATGAACGTGGGCAATGGTTACGCTGGCGCACCACCGTGACGCATTGGCTCAACCGCAATAGCGTCAAAAATAGCCGCAAGAACATTGCGCACCATTACGACATGGGCAACGATTTTTACAGCGCATGGCTAGACCCCAGCATGACGTATTCCTCTGCGCTCTACACCACGCCAGAGCTGACGTTGGAACAAGCGCAACGTGCTAAATACCAGCGCATCCTTGATGAATTGCAGGTGCAACCGGGGCAAACCATCCTCGAAATCGGCTGTGGCTGGGGCGGCTTTGCGGAACTGGCGGCAGAACAAGGCTGCAAGGTTCACGGCATCACCTTATCCAGCGAACAACTCGCATGGGCGCAGCAGCGGCTAGCGAAGTTTGGCGACCAAACGCTGCTGGAATTGCGTGATTACCGCCATCTGCAAGGCACTTACGACCACATTGTGTCGATTGAAATGTTTGAAGCGGTGGGCGAGGCATATTGGTCTACCTATTTTCAAACCTTGCAACGCAGCCTAAAACCGGGCGGACGTGCCGTGCTGCAAATCATCACCATCGGCGATGAATGGTTTGAAACCTACCGCGCTCGCCCCGATTTTATCCAACGTTATATTTTTCCCGGCGGCATGTTGCCTTGCCCTACCCGTTTGGATGCGCTGATTGCGGACAATAACCTTAAGCAAACCAAGCATCTTAGCTTTGGGCATGATTATGCGCGTACTTTGGCAACGTGGGATCAGCAATTCACCGCCGCTCTGCCGAGCTTGCGCCCGCTGGGGTATGACCAACGTTTTGAACGGCTGTGGCGTTATTACCTTGCGTATTGCGAAGCGGGTTTCAACGAAGGGCGTGTGGATGTGATTCAACTGACCTTGGAGAAACCCTTGTCATGAGCACCGCCCATTATCGTCAATGGTTATTTTACGGCTTGCCGGGGCTACCGTTGGCGATGTTGGGCTTGCCGTTGTATGTGTATTTGCCGTCGTTTTATGCGCAAGACTTAGGCTTGTCATTAAGCGTGGTGGGAATGGCATTGCTGGCAGCACGCGGTTTGGATGTGCTCACCGACCCGCTGATCGGCTGGTTAAATGACAAGGTGCAAAGCACATGGGGACGGCGCAAGTTGTTTATGCTGCTGGGCTTGCCGCTGTTGCTGGTGGGCTTGGAATATTTGCTGCGCCCTAGCGGTAACGTTGACGGGGTGTATTTGTTTGCTTGGTCGTTCGTCACCTATTTGGGCTGGACGTTTATTAGCATTCCGTGGCAAGCGTGGGGGGCGGAAATGACCCGCGATTATCACGGCAAAAGTGCTTTAGCCGCCAGCCGTGAAGGGTTTGGTATCGTGGGAACGGTGGTGGTAATCAGTTTACCCTTGCTGACAGGCGCATCGCAGGCGGCAATTACCTTGGGGACGCTGGCTAATTTGCTGTGGTGGCTCTTGCCGTTGAGCCTGATTCCCGCCTTAGTGTGGTTGGTGGAACGCCGCCAAGCACGTCGGTTCGCGTCATTGCGCAAAGTGGGTAGCATTCTCTCCGCACATCCAGCGATACGCCAGTTGCTGCCCGCTTATTTTATTAACAGTCTCGCCAATGCCCTACCCGCCACGCTGTTCATTTTGTTTGTGACGCATGTGTTGCAAGCGCCGGAACAGGTGGGTGTCGTGTTGTTGGTTTATTTTCTCAGCGGTGTGCTGGGTTTACCGCTGTGGTTGTGGTTAGCTCGTCACCTCGATAAGAGTCGGGCGTGGGCATCGGCATTGCTGTTGTCGGTGGTGGGGTTTGCGTTTGTGCCGCTGTTGGGGGCGGGTGATACCGCGTGGTTTATGGCGATTTGCGTGATCAGTGGGTTGGCGCTAGGGGCGGATGTGGCATTGCCTGCGTCGATGCAGGCGGATATTGCCCAGCAAATGCAGCATCAGGGCAACCCCAATACGGGCTTGCTGTTTGGCTTGTGGGGTTTATTGACCAAGCTGGCACTGGCGTTGGCGGTGGGGCTTGCCTTTCCGCTGTTGGATTGGGCGGGATTTGCGCCAGCCGCTACCACGCAAACCAGCACGACCTTGTGGAGCATGGTGTTGCTCTACGCTGGATTGCCTGTATTACTGAAAAGTTGGGTAATTTGGCGGATGTGGCAGTTTCCGTTTAGTGAAGTTGATTTCCGTGATTATTGGGAGATGAGTTATGCGAGTGCGCTCTATCCTGCTAACCCTAGTGCTCCTCGTGAGCGGGTGCAGCAGCATGAAGATTGAAGATTACGCCGCGTTTGAACCGACGTTTGACCTGTTTACTTATTTTCAGGGCAATACCCGTGGTTGGGGCGTGTTTCAGGATCGCGGCGGCGCGTTAAAACGCCAATTCGTGGTCGATATTAACGGCACTATCAGCCCCGACGGTGAGTTGGTGATGACGGAGGATTTCGTGTGGAACGATGGCGAAAAATCGCAACGTGTCTGGCGCATCCGCAAGCAAGACGCACACCGTTACAGCGGGCGTGCAGCGGATGTGGTCGGTGAAGCCAAAGGTGTGGCTTACGGTAATGCGCTGAATTGGCAATACGACTTGAATTTGCCCGTGGATGGCAAAGTCTGGCAAGTGAGTTTCGATGACTGGATGTATTTGCAACCCGATGGCGTATTGCTGAATCGGGCAAAGATGAGCAAATTTGGCTTTACCTTGGGTGAAGTGACGATTGCATTTCAGAAAAAGTGAGGGGTATCCCGATGTGGCGTAACGGTTTATTACTGGCATTGTGCTGCTTACCCGTGACGGTAGCGGCGACCATTCCCGCTGGCTTGCAAACGGCTGGCAAGGGTAAGGCACTTTACCTTGGCGTGATCAAAGTGTACGACGCAGAATTGTTTGTTAGCCCTGATGCCAATCGCACTACGGTACTGGATGCTGAAGTATCGCGCTGTTTAACACTGGATTACGCGGTGGAATTGAGCGCAGATAAATTTAGCCTTGCCGCCGAAACCGTGCTTAAACGCCAGCACAATGCAGCAACGTTGGCAGACATTCAGCCGCAACTTGACCAGCTTCACGCAGCGTATGTGGATGTAAAAGCAGGCGATGTTTACCAAATGTGTTATGACGCAAAAGCACAAACCACCCGCTTGCAATTGAACGGCAAGGCGGTGACACAAGTAAAATCTGCCGCGTTTGCTGCGGTGTATTTCGGGATTTGGTTGGGAGAAAAGCAGCCCATTGCGCAAGCATTACGGGAAAATCTGCTTAAAGGGCTGTCATCATAATGAACGTTATTTTCTAGGTTTATTGGCAACGCTTTAACGCCTTCTTGTACAGTCAGCATGAATTCCTACTAAAATACTCAAGTTTAAAAGGACGGTTGCATGGAGACGATTGGAACGCCGTGGATGTGGCTTGGTTTTTTTGCCTTTGTCATTATTATGTTGCTTGTTGACCTGTTTCTGCTGGGTGGGCGCAAGGCTCACAAAGTTTCCATCAAGGAAGCGGCGCTCTGGTCAATAGTCTGGGTCAGTATCGCGCTGCTGTTTAATGCCGCATTGTGGTGGTATCTGGAACAAACCAGCGGACGCGAGGTAGCAGATACCAAAGCCTTGGAATTCCTCACGGGCTATCTCGTGGAAAAATCATTGGCGATCGATAACGTCTTCGTTTGGTTGATGTTATTCAGCTATTTTGCCATCCCGATTGAATACCAGCGGCGTGTTCTGCTGTACGGGGTATTGGGTGCGTTGGTTATGCGTACCGTCATGATCTTGCTAGGGGCATGGCTGCTGGCGCACTTCCACTGGATTTTGTACGTGTTCGGCGCGTTTCTGCTGTTTACTGGCATCAAAATGTTGTGGTTTTCGGAACATCAGTCTGATCTGGAACAAAATCCACTGGTGCGCTGGCTGCGGGGTCACATGCGCGTCACCACAATCTTGCATCAAGAACGCTTTTTTGTGATGCAGGATGGACTGCGCTACGCCACGCCGCTGTTTTTGGTACTGATACTGGTGGAAATCACCGACCTGATTTTTGCGGTGGATTCCATCCCAGCAATTTTCGCAATTACCGGCGACCCGTTCATTGTGTTGACTTCCAACATCTTTGCGATTCTGGGATTGCGGGCGATGTATTTCCTGCTGGCAGACTTCGCCAATCGCTTTGTGTTGTTGAAATACGGCTTGGCTTTGGTACTGGTATTTATCGGTAGCAAGATGCTGCTGCTAGATGTCTACAAAATCCCTATCGAATGGTCATTGCTGGTCGTAGCAGGCATTATCGGTTTGTCGGTGGTTTTGAGCATGTTTTACACTCGCCAACAGCGTACTATAGACATTAAATAAGTTTAAATACGTAAAAAAATCCCATTGTATTTCAGTGAAATTTAACTGAAATACAATGGGTTGAGAATAAATGCGTAAGTACGTTTTAAAAAAACATTATTTGACCGCCAACTTCCCACGTAACCAGCGCATTACCAACCCCAACATCGGCAATTTACTGTAAATATGCTCTGCCGGATCCCAATAATCCACATGCTCCACCGCCAAGCCTTCCGCATTAAACTGCACTACGCTCGTACCGGGGATTTCCCACGACTCACCTTTCAAGGTTTGAAAATGGTAATCCCAACGAATAAACAGCGTATCCCCCGCCAGCGCGTGATCCACAATCATAAAGCGCGAATGCTGCGTTGTGGCAAACATATGCGCAAAAATGCGCGTAATTGCCGCCACACCACGCACATCATTAAACGGGTCTTTGAACCGCGCATCCGCCTCAAAAATCTCCGCCAAGCCTTCCAACTTATCCGCCTGCAAAGTCGTGAACGTCTGCAAATAACGGCTTACATGATCCATCACACCGTCCCCTTCGTCAGCTTGAAATACAACCAGTATGGCAAGATACGCAGTGCTTTCATCAAGTATGCAAAGCGTTTGGGAAAAGCAATCTCGAAATTCTGACGCGGTAAATCGCGCATAATCGCTTGCGCCGCTCCTTCTACTTCCATCAGAAATGGCATTTTAAAAGCGTTTTTATCGGTCAGCGGCGAACGCACAAAACCAGGATTCACCACCCGCAACAACACACCCTTCGCCTTCAATTCCAGATGCAACGATTCCGCCAAACTGATCACCGCCGCTTTGCTGGCACTGTAGGGCGCAGATTTGGGCAAACCGCGATACCCCGCAATACTCGCCGTCAACAAAATTTGCCCACGCCCCCGCGTCAGCATCAACGGCAATATCGCATCCAGCCCGTTGACCACACCCAAATAATTCACGTCGCACAGCTTACGAAATAACGTCAGGTCAAAATCCGCCAATGGCATCGGGGTGTAATCGCCCGCATTCAGCACACATAGCTCAATGTCACCCAGTTCGCGGGTAATCGCCGCCGCCGCTTGATGCAGGCTTTGCACATCCGTCACATCCAGCGGATACGGTGTCAGCAAGGGGTTACGCGCTTGCATTGCCTGCAACGGCTCGATGCGCCGCGCACTGATGGCAACCTTCCAACCCACCTCCGCCAACGCAAACGCGAGGGCTTGCCCGATGCCGGAGCTTGCCCCCACTAACCACGCGACGGAAGGCTTAACGATCATCGAAGTATTGAGATTGCATGGGGTTCTCCTGTCTATCTCGCGTCACTGTTTCACAAAAATCAGCTTGTCGGTGGCAAAACCAAGGCTTTTCGCCTTATCCACCAAGCGCTGCTGCACCGCTGCATCCAATTGTGGCGTGCGCGACAGCACCCATAAGTAATCACGGTCATTGCCTGCAATCAGCACATATTGGTAATTTGGGTCGAGTTCCACAATATTGTAACCGCCGTAGAACGGGCCAAAGAACGACACTTTCAATTGCCCGACATCCTTTGCGCCGACGAATTTAGCGCGACCTTCCGCCTCTTCCCATTGCTGCTTGGCAGTGTTGTAACCGCGATTGATGACGCGAATATCACCATCGTCACGCGGGCTGTATTCCGCCGACACTTGCTCTAAACCGCGCTCGAAGGAATGATCCAACCGCGCCACTTCATACCACTTGCCCAGATAACGCTCGACATGGAAGCCTTTCACTGGCGTTATGCCGTCTGGAATCCCGACGCAACCGGATAACAACAGCGCCAAACCGCTCATCCATCCATAAAATAATTTTTTGTACAAACGCATGACAAAACTCCTTTTAAATTACACCGATCGTTTCTTAACCCGTAAACGCCTCTTTAGATGCCAAATACGCCAATTCTTCCGCCGTACTCTCACGCCCTAACACGGCATTACGGTGTGGAAAACGCCCAAAACGCCGCACAATGTCACGGTGATGGCGGGCAAACCGCGCATTTGCTTCCAAACCAGCGGCTTCAAATAAGCGCACCGATTCATCCTGATCAGCCAAATGTTCGCTGTGCATCAAGGGCATGTAGAGGAAACTACGGCGATCCAGTGGCAATAACGTGTCAAACTCACGTTGCACCGCCTGCTTGCTGGCGACAACCGCTTGTTGTTCGGTAGAAAAACTGCGGACTTCCCCCCGAAACATATTCAGCGGGAACTGATCCAACACGATGCACAAGGCAAGGCAACCGTTCGGCGTTGCTTGCCAAGCATCCCACTCACCCGCAGCAGCTTGCTCCCATAGTGCGCCGAAACGCTCACGGATGTCGGCATCAATGACCGGCGTGGATGCGAACCAATGTTCTGACATCGGTGGTTTGTACCAAAAGTCGAGAATGTCATCGGGGGTAATCATGCGTAATTCCTTGTCCTTGTTTTGTGCCACATCCCAAACGGGGTGCGATCTTCCCACGCCATTTCCACGATGCGGCTCAGATCAGCATCATTGATCGCAGTTTTGTATAACTTCATTTGGAAAATACCGTGTAAACCCCGTCGATAATAGCACTAGAGTTATACATTACTGATAATCAGCAGTAACTCTGCGGTTTAAGTTGGGATTTTCTGAATCGGCACGAAGCCCGCTCGCTTTGCCACGCACCCGCGCATAGGGTTATGCTGAGTAATTTGCGCAAACTACCCGCAGCAGAACGTAGCGCGATTCGGGCACAAGCGGCTATCATCAGAGCCTAACGCAACTAACCAATCACGCCAAACCATGCAGGACATTCTCATGCGTAACGAACAAACCACCGCCATCCGACCGGACTTATTGCAAGCCCTGATCGACCATACCGAACACGGCATCACCATTGCCGAGCGCGAAGGCAACGACACGATTTTGCTCTACGTCAACCGTGCGTTTGAACAACTGACAGGCTATTCATCCGAAGAATGTTTGTATCAGGATTGCCGCTTTTTGCAAAATGGTGAACGTGATCAGGCTGTTGTCAGCCGTATCCGCAGTGCTATTGAAGCAGACAAGCCAATACGTGTCGTCTTACGCAATTACCGCAAAGACGGCAGCTTATTCTGGAATGATCTGACCATTACCCCGTATTTCGATGAGGAAGAAGGTATTACCTACTACATCGGCGTGCAAAAAGACGTGACCGCGTTGGTCAATCTCCAGCAAGAACTCGCTGCCGCACAAGCACGTATCAAAGAACTTGAGCAGGGCTGACTGACTCAACACGTGTGCAGATTATGCTAATCCAACGCCGCCGCATCGCTAGAAGTGTACGATTATCACCGCAATAATCACTGTTGTCACATTCTTGTATAAATACCGGATACAAAGCAGGATTAATTGCAAGCCTTGTCCATAATCACCACACTCAGTTAACAATCACTAGGAGGAACTCGACCATGCGCATTTCAACCCTTGACCCAATTACTCTCGAAGACGTGACCGACGTTACCAACGCCCCCTTCATCATGGATGGCGACCTCAAAATCTATTTTCAATCCGAAGCCAACAAAGCCGAATACCTCGACATCCCCATGCACACAGGTGAAAACAGCCCCGGCTTGAAAAAGATTTTTGATGACATTGCCGATTGCCCCATCACTGGCAGCATCAACTAACCATGACAGCCACACCGCGCAAGGTGTTGGTAGCAGGCGCATCTGGCGGAATCGGGCAAGCATTTTGCCAGCAACTAGCGGAGCAATTCCCTGACGTTCATCTGATTCGCTTGGCACGTCACACCGATGCGTTGCTACCCTTGAACATTGCGACACAAGACATCAGCTTTGATTTGACCGACGAAGCCAGCATGATTACCGCGCTACAAGCTTTGCCTGATAACGCCGAAATTGATTGGGTTTTCATCGCTACCGGCTGGTTGCACGATCACGATACCCAGCCTGAAAAACACCCGACCACCATTGGTATTTTATCCGCACGGGTCGGCAGCATCAGCGACAACCGTTTAGGCGGCTGGCATTCCTACCGCGCCAGCAAAGCCGCGCTGAATATGCTGATCAAAAATTTTTCCATTGAACTCAACCACATCAAACGCCCCACCATTATCGTGGGCTTGCAACCCGGTACAACCGCGACCGCGCTTTCCGCCCCCTTCCAGCGCAACGTGTCACCCGACCATCTGCAAACGCCCGAATTCACTGCCAGCCACTTGCTCAACGTCATGCAAACCCGCCAATTGAGCGATTCGGGGCAACTTTTCGACTTCATGGGTTTGCCGTTCGCGCCCTAAACCTTGTGACAGGAACTCCCCATGTACCGAGCCAGACTGCAAGCCCAACTCAAATCCCTCAGCACCGTTAACCCCACGACGCAATGCTGGGAATGGCAGGGGCAAATTTCCAATAGCGGGCGCGGACGTATTATGATTCAGGACGACGGAATGCCGCGCACAGTGGGTGCTGACGATGCCAGTTACATCGCCTTTTTCGACGCGATTCCGCTCAAAATGCTGGTGCGCCAAACGTGCGGTAATCGCCTGTGCATCAACCCTGAACACCTCGAACTGATGCAATTACCATGAGCACTATCGACGAAAAACACAATGCCAGCATCCCCGCCGGACGCTTCGCCCGCATGGCACGCCTCGGCTCACTCGCCACCGGTGTCGCGGGCGGCATGATCGCCGAAGGTGCGCGGCAACTCGCGCAAGGTAATCGCCCCAAAGTCAGCGACTTGCTGCTGACTCCCGCCAACGCCAAGCGCGTTGCCGACGAATTGGCGCGTTTACGCGGTGCTGCAATGAAAGTTGGGCAATTGCTGTCGATGGATGCGGGCGATATGTTGCCCGCTGAACTCACCGACATTCTTTCGCGGCTGCGCTCCGATGCCAAACCCATGCCCTTGAGCCAATTGGCAAAAGTGCTGGACGAGAATTGGGGCAAAGGCTGGAACACCCGCTTTCAACAATTTTCGTTCCAACCCTTAGCTGCGGCATCCATCGGGCAAGTGCATTCGGCACACACCAAAGACGGGCGGCATCTCGCGCTGAAGATCCAGTACCCCGGCGTGCGCGAAAGCATCAGCAGTGATGTGGATAATGTCGCGGCATTGCTGCGTATTTCCGGGCTGATCCCCAAAGGCATCGACTATCAACCACTGCTCGAAGAAGCCAAGCAACAATTGCACCAAGAAGCCGATTACTTGCAGGAAGCGGCATACATCCGCCGCTACCAAGAGCTATTGGCGGATAGCCCCGAATTTGCGCTGACCACTGTGCATGATGATTTCACTACGGTAAATATTCTGGCGATGACACACATTGGCGGCGTGCCGATTGAATCGCTAGCACACGCGCCACAGGAAGAACGTGACCACGTAATGCACTTGCTGTTGGGCTTGCTGTTCCGAGAAATTTTCAGCTTCCGGCTGGTGCAGACCGACCCGAATTTTGCCAATTACCGCTATGACCGTGCAGCACAGCAATTGATCTTGCTGGATTTTGGCGCAACGCGGGCATACCCCGAATCCATTGCGGAAGGCTATCGGCAAGTGATGCAAGGTGCAGTACAACGGGATCGCGCCATGATGGATGCGGGCGCGGCACAAATCGGTTTCTTCCAAGCCTTCATCAAGCCGGAACAGCGGGCAGCGGTGCTGGATTTGTTTGAGCAAGCATGTGAGCCATTGCGTTGGAATGGCGTGTATGACTTTGGCACATCGAGTTTGGCAAGCCGGATTCGTGATGCAGGCATGGCGTTGAGCATGGAGCAGGATTATTGGCATACCCCGCCTGCGGATGCGTTGTTTTTGCATCGTAAATTGGGGGGATTGTATTTGCTGGCGGCGAAATTGCGGGCGCGGGTGGATGTGGCAGGGTTGTTTGCAGCGCATTTGTCGTAACCTTTTTACCGTAAAATTATGGTAGACTCGCGCCTTTTTAGCCAAGGAATCCCCCATGAGCTTACCTGCCTGTCCCCAATGTGGTTCTGAATACACCTACGAAGACGGTGCAATGTTCGTCTGCCCAGAGTGCGCTCACGAATGGTCACAAGTCACTGCTACTACCGAAGGTGAAGGCGAACGCGTCATCAAAGACTCCAACGGCGTGGTGTTACAAAACGGCGATACCGTCACCGTTATCAAAGATTTGAAACTGAAAGGCTCATCGCTGGTTGTCAAAGTCGGCACGAAAGTGAAAAATATCCGCTTGGTCGATGGCGACCACGACATTGATTGCAAAATCGACGGTATTGGCGCAATGAGCCTTAAATCCGAATTCGTCAAAAAAGTGTGATGACCTCACACTAAATACCCCAAATTTTCCAGCGCAAAGCGTTTGGGCATCATCCCAAACGTTTGCCACGCCGCCCTATCGGTACACGTATTGCCTTCCAGCAACATCACGATCTGGTCACGGGTAATCGGAAACCATGCTTGCTTATCCAACACACCCGCCACGACTTTCAGGATGGCGGCAGGCGCGGGAACAGCGAGTTTGCTGCTACGCCCCGATGCCTGCGCCAAGGTTTGGATAATGGCTTTCCAGCTCACCGCTTCTGCGCCACACAATGTGAAGGTTTTGCCAAGCGCCGCCGGATTCTCCAACGCCCCCACAAACGCTTGCGCCACATCGGTGACATGCACGGGCTGCATCTGAAATTCACCCGCTTGCAGGATATTAAACCCGCCAAAAAACAGCGGTGCGGGGATAGGGGGCAAGATCAGTTCGCGTTGCAATTGCGTACAGAATTCTGCCTTGCCACGTGGGTCGCCGAAAATCACCGACGGACGAAAGATCGTCCACGCCAAACCGGAGGCTTGCACGCATTCTTCAGCGCGAAACTTGGTGTCTTGGTAGGGCGTGCCGCCCGCTTTCACACCGTTGGCACTCATCAGGATGAAGTGTTTTACACCTTGGCGTTGTGCGGCAGCAACCGTGCGTTCCACGCCGTTAAATTGGCTTTCCTCGTAAGTAATCCCTTTAGCGGGGAATTCACGCAGGATACCAATGAGGTAGATCACCGCATCCGTCCCTTGCAAACAAGCATCCAATGCAAAAGGTTCGCGGATATTGCCAGAAATCGTTTCACACTGACTGGCAGCGGCGAGTTTGCTCTCACTCCCCGCCCGCACTAATACGCGTGGCATATGTCCGGCTTGCAGCAACGCGTCGATAAGGTATGTACCAACAAAACCCGTGCCGCCGATGATACTGACTTTCATAGTGGAATCCTTGTGATTAGGTTATGCAGGTATTGTCCTACTTTAGTACAAGTATTGCCAAATAACCTGAATCACTGAGGTATTCGCCGCTTAAATCAATACCAATTGCGGCACAGCGGTTTCTGCATCTGCCCACAGAATCGCGTTTTGCGCGTATTGTTCACCCAGAGATTTCGCGTTATCCAAATCCAGCCCCGGCACAAGAAAGCTCTCTTCACCCTGCCATTCACCCGCCGGGTCAAGCCCAACCGCCGGAATCGCTTGATAACCGTGTTCCGCTAATTCAACAGCTAATTGGCGTTGCGCCTGTGCATTTTCAGCCTCACTCTGCGGCCAACTGTGCGGGTTGCAAGCGGTAATAAATGCCGCGCAACTATGCCCCGTTTCACGTAACAATGCCGCCAACTCTTGCGAGGGGCTATCGGTTTTCAGAGTAAACGCCCCCTGAGGATAGCGCACTTGGTAATGGGCAGCGTGATACGCCGCCAGTAGTTCTGATGTCATTGTGAAGTCCCCATTGATTGAAGCTGTTATTCGCCCAAAATCGCCCCACCAAACAACGCTGGATTCTGCCAAGCATCGTCCTGTTTAGCTTTCCATGTTAATTTACCGTCACGGTCGCCGCCATTGTCATCGTCATCGACGTGAACATCCAAGCCGATTCGATGCCCTGCACGCGGTGCAATGCCCAAACCTGCCCACGTCAAGGTCACTTCCAGCACATAGCCATCGCCGGAACGGGTGATCTTTTGACTTAACGGTAAACGTCCGCCTTGCGGAGAGTTTTTGCCCAATGCGACCTTGCCATCTTTTAGGTTAAAAATGAAGTGGAAATCATTGCGTTGATCGTATTGCGCCTCCATTGAGCCATCCGCATCCAGATACACCTCCACCGCATCGTCTTCCCACGGCACGGTCGAATCACTCACGTCGGGTTGATCGTCTTCCACACCGATGCGCAGGTACAGATTTTGCTGATCCCAACTCGCTTGCCACAGCGCCGCTAAGTCTTGCGAACCAGCAATGTCACCATTGACAACTGTGCGCAATTGGTAGGCCGTCGCTGCCTGCCAAAGATCGGCACGGTTACGCGCAGGGCGAATCAGCGCATTGCCACCGACTACGTATTGCTCATTAGGAGCGCGACGCATCGTCACTAATGTGCCTTCCGTCACCGCTTGTTGCTCAGCAGCTTCCGGCGGGATATTGCCCATCGGGAACGGCGGTGCATCGCCATTGATGGGTTCGTATTGCGGTGCGGTCGCATCCAACGGTTCAGATTGCGTTTTCATCGCCTCCAAGGTAATCGCCGGTTTGGCCTGACGTACCAAGGTATTGCCCGAACAGCCGCTCCACCAGCATTGGTTACTGCGAGTGAATGCCAATAGAGCGCGGTGTTTGGGCGCTTGCGCGTCAGGCTGGGTAATGTATTCCTTCGTGCCAAAGCTGCCGTATTTGCGGTAAATGCGCGGTGAGCTGAAATGCACAAACAATTTACCGCCAGCCTGTTTCCAACCCGTCAGCAATTGCTGGTAAATAGATGCCATTTGCGGGTGACGATTCGCTTCGTAAAACAAATTATTCGGATGTTGATTGTCGGATTTGGTAGTCATATCCACCAAATGTTGTCCGCCTTCATACGCTACCAAATCAACCCCGAAACTTTTAGTTAATTCCGCTTGCTTGCCGATGGATTTGATTTCATTCGGTAAGGAATGCGCGTATTTTGGGTCGGTCATCACACGGAAAATATCGCTAACGCTGCGGGCTTGCCGTAAGGCAGCAGCATCGCCATACACATACGGCGCAACCGCGTAAGCATCGGTGAAACGATACGCGCCGTTATACGACAAAATCGTTTTGGTCATCGCGGTACTACCTACCAAACCGGACATGACGCGCACCACGCGCTTATTGCCTTGGAACACTTGCTCCCAAATCCCGAATACATCCACAGAACGCTTGGAATAAAACTTATACGCCGCTTGATTCGGGTCGGGGTCTAAGCCCATTTGTACGCCCTGCTGTTTGGCATACGCATGTTGGGTGAATACGCCATTCCAGACTTCGTTAGAATATTCCACGTAGACTTTCAAGCTAGGGTCGAGATGCACTTGCACGTATTCGGCAAAGCGGCGAATGAAATCATTGCTGGCGGCATGTGGCATGGAAAACCACGGATCAGCGTGCAAACGATTTGCCAACTCCACCATGACTTCCATCGGTGCGCCACGGATGCCTTCTGCCCCACCCCACGATTGCTGGTCGATGCTGGCGCGGTCTTCCCACGCGTAAACGGGGTTACGGGTAATCCCGCTCATGTTCATGAAACGGATCACGCGGTAATCGCGCATAAACGTTAAATAATCCGGGTTGAAAATGATCTTGCTGGAATGTTGTTCAAACGACAGAAAATTGCCGGAACACTGCCCCGGATTCGCGACCCGCTGAAACGGGTTATTGGAACACACCCCACCTGGCGGCAGAATGCGAATATTACGCAAATGATTCGACGGGTTGGTGGCTTTGATAAACAACGTCGCATTCAACTCATTGTCTTTGCCGGGATCAAGGATGATCACATCACGCCCCGGTGTATGCTCCCGCAAGGTCGCATCATTACCGTATTCGAGCTTGCCTTCGCCATCGTATAACACCGTGTAAGGGCCACTCGGAATCGTACCAGCGGGCAATTTGCTGACAAAACGTGTGCCTGCTTGCCCACCGTCAGAGATCAGACGCGGCCAGCCGTAACCGTCGTACTCCACATTGCCTTTGGTTAATTGTCGCGCTTCCCGAAACGGCACAGACATTTTCATGAGATCAATGAACGGTGCACTGGAATCATCGTCCATGATTTCATTGGTATTTGTTCCCAGCGCAGACTGACTGTTGTAGAACGCCTCGGCGGGTGTCATCGCTGCGCAACCCAATAGCAACATAACGGCAAAAGCCCAGCGGCTTCCCCCTGAATGGCAAGCATTTATCATGATTAAGTAAACCCCATGTTATCGTAACCAGCAGTCGAGCCTCGCGCTATCGCTGCCTTATTCCCCAATTTGTTATGCTTGGAAAACCAATATGTTCTTTAAGTTCCCTTTTCGCTATTATTCCATCCTTTTGCTGACAAGCGACTGAACCGGATCTTAATACCATGCAAAAGCTGATTATCGAAGGTGGCGTAACACTGGACGGGGATGTAGACATCTCCGGCGCGAAAAACGCTGTCCTGCCCCTGCTCGCTGCGACTTTACTGGCAGAAACGCCGATGACTATCCGCAATGTGCCACGCCTGAAGGACGTGTCCACGCTCGCGGCGGTCATCGCGGGCATGGGCGTGACCGTGGAGACGGACGAACATAATAATGTACATACTAATACCGCCACCATTCAGCATTTTGTCGCGCCGTATGATTTAGTACGTACCATGCGGGCATCTATCCTCGTATTAGGACCAATGGTGGCACGTTACGGTGAAGCCGAAGTTTCTTTGCCCGGTGGGTGTGCGATTGGCTCACGCCCCGTCAATATCCACCTCTCCGGTTTGGAAGCGATGGGCGCGAAAATCGTGGTCGAAGAAGGCTACATTCGCGCCACTGCCAAGCGCCTCAAAGGTGCAAAGATCGTCATGGACATCGTGACCGTGACCGGTACAGAAAACCTGTTGATGGCAGCAGTACTGGCGGAAGGCACAACCGTTCTGGAAAATGCAGCGCGTGAACCAGAAGTAGTTGACCTTGCCAACTGTTTGATTGCAATGGGTGCAAACATCCGAGGGGCTGGCACAGATAAAATCACCGTCGAAGGTGTGACTAGCCTTAAAGGGGTCGATTACAGCGTCCTGCCAGACCGGATTGAAACGGGCACTTTTTTAGCAGCCGCAGCGATTACCGGCGGGCGGGTAAGGACATTAAAAGCCGCACCTGATACACTCGATGCTGTACTGCACAAATTCACCGAAGCGGGTGCATTAGTGACCAGCGGAGCGGATTGGATCGAAGTCGACATGCGCGACGGCATCTTGAAAGCGGTGGATATTCGCACTGACCCCTACCCTGCTTTCCCCACCGATATGCAGGCGCAATTCATGGCGATGAATGCTGTCTCACGCGGCATTGGCGTGATTGTCGAAACCATTTTCGAGAACCGCATGATGCACGTTGCCGAATTGATGCGTTTGGGGGCAAACATCCGGCTGGAAGGCAATACTGCCATCGTCGCGGGGATGCCCTCGCTCAGAGGTGCGCCAGTGATGGCAACCGACTTACGTGCTTCCGCCTCGCTGGTGTTAGCAGGCTTGGCAGCGCAAGGCAAAACCACGATTGATCGGATTTACCACACTGACCGTGGCTATGAACGCATTGAAGAAAAACTGTCCCGCTTGGGTGCGCAAATCCAACGGGTAAATGGATAAGATTGTGAAACAAACACTGACCATTGCGCTCTCCAAAGGGCGCATCTTCAAGGATACCGCGCCGCTGTTAAAAGCCGCTGGTATCGAACCTTTGGACGACCCCGAAACCAGCCGCAAGCTGATCCTCGATACCAACCGTGACGATGTGAAGCTGGTTATTATCCGTGCGACCGACGTACCGACGTATGTGCAATACGGCGCGGCTGATTTAGGCGTAGCAGGCAAAGACGTGCTGATGGAACACGGTGGACAAGACCTGTACGAACTGGTCGACCTAAAAATCGCACGGTGCAAGCTAATGGTGGCAGGTTTCCCTGATCGCCCTTTGCCTGCCACCGGGCTGAAAGTTGCCACCAAATTCGTGAATTGCACACGCCGCTATTTCGCCGAACAAGGTCGTCAAGTCGATGTCATCAAGCTGTACGGCTCGATGGAACTTGCACCGCTGGTCGGCTTGGCAGATTGCATTGTCGACGTGGTGGATACCGGCAACACCTTGCGTGCCAATGGACTTGCGCCACTCGAACACATGGCAGACATTACTTCACGGCTGATCGTTAATAAAGCATCCATGAAACTCAAACATGCCGCCATTCGTGAGCTGATTGCGCACATTCAAGCGGCAGTCGACCAAAGGAATCCCTAATGAAACACCAAACTGACGACCTGCGTATCATCGGTATGCACGAATTAACGCCTCCGGTGGAATTGCACCGTGAATTTCCGTTAAACGAAACCGCGACCGAAACGGTATACAACGCCCGTCAAGAAGCGCACCGCATTTTGCACGGTGAAGATGATCGCTTGCTGGTGGTTGTCGGCCCTTGCTCGATTCACGATGTGGATGCAGCAATGGAATACGCCGCGCGTTTGCAGCCGTTGCGTGATGAGTTGCAAGATCAGTTGCACATTATTATGCGGGTATATTTCGAGAAGCCACGTACCACTATCGGTTGGAAAGGCTTGATCAATGACCCCGATATGGATAACAGTTTCCACATCAACAAAGGCTTGCGCATGGCGCGTAAGTTGTTGCTGGATCTGAACAATCAGGGAATGCCAGCAGCGACTGAATACCTCGACTTGATCAGCCCACAATACGTGGCAGATTTGGTAAGCTGGGCAGCGATTGGCGCACGTACCACCGAAAGTCAGGCGCACCGCGAATTGGCTTCTGGTGTATCTTGCCCGATTGGTTTCAAGAACGGCACGTATGGCAACCTGAACATCGCGATTGATGCGATTGGTGCGTCTTCGCGTCCGCACCATTTCCTGTCTGTCACCAAGGAAGGGCATACCGCGATTTTTGCGACCAAGGGTAATGAAGATTGCCACGTCATCCTACGCGGTGGACAAGAGCCGAATTACGACGCAACCAGTGTTGCCGCCGCCGTTGCTGCTTTGGAAAAAGCCAAATTACCACCGTATTTGATGGTCGATTTCAGCCATGCCAATAGCTACAAGGATTACCGCCGTCAGCCAGAAGTCGCGACGAATGTTGCCGAACAGCTTGCGGCGGGTAGCAAAGCGATTACGGGTGTCATGATCGAAAGCAATCTGGTTGAAGGCAACCAAAAAGCCGACGGCAAACAACGTGAAGAACTGGTTTACGGGCAAAGCATTACCGACGCTTGCATCAACTTCGACACGACTGAAGCAGTGCTGCGTCAGTTGGCCGAGGCAGTGAAAGCACGGCGCAAGCAATAGGAGTTAAACATGCTTAACATTACTGAATTAAACACCAACGACAGCGATTTCTGGTCAAAACTGCAAGACTTACTAGCGTGGGAAAGCGTCTCCGATGACGCGGTATTCAATACCGTCAACGGCATCCTCAAAGATGTGCGCAAACATGGCGATGCCGCCGTGGTCGAATACACCAACCGTTTCGACCGCATGAGCGTCGGCAGTATGGCTGAATTGGAGATTCCAGCCGCTCGTTTGCAAGAAGCGCTGACCAAGATCACGCCTGAACAGCGTATTGCCTTAGAACAAGCGGCGGCTCGCCTCAAATCCTATGCGCAACGCCAAATCATGGATTCGTGGAGCTATACCGAAGCCGACGGCACCTTGCTGGGGCAACAAGTCACTGCGTTGGATCGGGTTGGTTTATACGTCCCCGGTGGCAAAGCGGCTTACCCTTCTTCCGTGCTGATGAATGCCGTGCCTGCTAAAGTGGCGGGTGTACCGGAATTGATCATGGTCGTACCCACGCCCGATGGTGAGGTGAACGAACTGGTACTGGCAGCGGCCGCTATTTCCAACGTTGATCGCGTGTTTGCCATCGGCGGCGCACAAGCGGTAGCCGCTTTGGCTTACGGCACAGCAACCGTTCCGCAAGTGGATAAGGTCGTTGGCCCCGGCAATATCTACGTAGCAACTGCCAAGCGCATGGTATACGGCACGGTCGGTATCGACATGATTGCAGGCCCATCTGAAATTCTCGTCATCTGCGACGGCAAGACCAACCCAGATTGGATTGCGATGGATCTGTTCTCGCAAGCAGAACACGACGAAGACGCACAATCCATTCTGGTCTGCCCCGATGCGGATTTCATCGAACAAGTGAAAGCCAGCATCAACCGTCTGGTGGAAGAAATGCCGCGCAAAACCATCATTTCCACTTCGCTGCAAAGCCGTGGTGTGCTGATTCATGTGCAAGATATGGCAGAAGCAGTGAAAGTTGCCAACTACATCGCCCCCGAACACTTGGAGCTTTCCGTGGAAAATCCGCGTGACATGGCGACGCAAATTCGTCATGCAGGCGCGATTTTCATGGGACGTTACACGGCGGAAGCGGTGGGCGACTATTGTGCAGGCCCGAACCACGTATTGCCGACTTCACGTACCGCCCGTTTCTCTAGCCCGCTGGGGGTGTATGATTTCCAGAAACGCTCGTCGCTGATTGATTGTTCGGCAGACGGTGCTTCAACGTTGGGTAAGATTGCCTCGGTATTGGCACGCGGCGAAGGGCTGATCGCCCATGCACGGTCGGCGGAGTATCGGATTAAAGACTAAGATTTCTATCCTAACCGCATTGAAGAAGCCCCGCCTACTGGGGCTTTTTTACATTTGCAAAAAAAGTGTAAAAATCGGATGTAAAGCCCTTTACATTAGAAAACTCTAATATTATGATATTCACATATTCAAGATTCTTCACACACTAACGCTAGGAGATAACATTATGAAATTACAAGCAATCGCTTTCGCTGCCCTGATCGCTTTATCCGGTGCTGCTTCTGCTGAATTCATGGATGGCTTTGATAACGGTGCGGCGGCGGGTAACGGCACAGGCAACGGCACTGGCTCTACTGCTGCGAACGGCAACGGTTACGGCAATGGCGCGGGTGATGTGAATGGCTGGGGTCGTGGTAAAGGTGACGCTGACGGTGAAGTTGATTTTGCTATCACTTTCAAAGGTAAAGGCAAAACCAATATGAACACCGACATGGCAGCTAACGGTAAAGGCAATGGCGACTGGTATACCGCAGGTAACGGCTATGGCTACGGCAACACCGCTAACAACGCATCGGGTTACACCCAAACGGCTAAAGACGGCGCTCCAATCATGATGGCTGCACCGGTAACGCCACAAACTGCGCCAACGACTGCGCAATAATAAGCAAGCATCACAGTTTGCGAAAAGGCGTTCTTCGGAACGCCTTTTTTGCTTTCTTCTCGGCTAATTTACCGTATCATCGCGCCTTTATTCCCTAATACGTGAATTTGCATGACTCTACTCGACGCGCTGAAATCTTGGCCTCTTTATATCCTGCCACATCATTTCATTTCCCGCTTGGTGTTCCGCTTAACACGCATTCAATGCCCGAACCTTGTACCCCATGCGATACAACTGTTCAGTAACATTTTCAAGGTCAATTTAGCTGAAGCCGTCAACCCTGATCCTGCCTGTTACCCCACGTTCAATGCCTTTTTCACCCGCCCCCTCAAACCAGAGCTGCGCCCTATCGCTGCTGGTGAACAGGTCTTGGTTAGCCCGGTGGATGGACGTATTAGCCAAATGGGTAAGATTGAAGCGGGGCGAATTTTCCAAGCCAAAGGGCATGAGTATTCTGCATTGGAATTGCTGGGTGACGATGAGGAACGCGCCGCCCCATTTATGAATGGGCAATTCATGACGATTTACCTATCACCTCGCGATTATCACCGCATCCACATGCCGCTGATGGGTACATTGACAGAGCAAGTGTATGTGCCGGGGCGATTGTTTAGTGTCGCAGGGCATACCGCCCGTTCTATTCCCCGTTTGTTTGCCCGCAATGAACGCGTGGTCGCACTATTTGATACCGAATTCGGCAAACTGGCGATGGTGCTGGTCGGCGCGATTAACGTTGCGGCAATCGAAACGGTTTGGGATGGCTTAGTCACCCCACCACAAGGTTGGGGCGTGAAACGTCAGGTATTCCCCCATGTTTCTTTGGAAAAAGGCGCGGAAATGGGGCGTTTCAACATGGGTTCGACCGTGATCTTGCTGCTAGAGCAGGGACAAATTCCGTGGGACAAGGCACTGAGCGCCGATGTAGCGCTGTGTGTAGGACAAGCATTAGCCGATTTATCAGCATAGGAAGGATTCATGAAGACATACCAACAGGATTTTTTGGATTTTGCCATTGGGCAAGGCGTGTTACGTTTCGGTGAATTCACCCTGAAATCAGGGCGTATCAGCCCGTATTTTTTCAATGCGGGGTTGTTCCAAACGGGTTCTGCCCTATCGCGCTTAGGTAAATTTTACGCGCAAGCGATTGTCGATTCTGGGGTGCAATTTGACATGCTGTTTGGCCCAGCTTACAAAGGCATTCCCTTGGCTGCCGCGACCGCCATTGCCTTGTATGAACATCATGGCAAAGATTATCCGTATGCGTTCAACCGCAAAGAAGCCAAAGATCATGGCGAAGGCGGTACGATTGTGGGCGCACCGTTGCAAGGTCGCGTACTGGTCATTGATGATGTGATGACCGCAGGCACGGCGATTCGCGAATCGGCAAATATTGTTGCAGCGCACGGCGCAACCCTCGCTAGTGTCGCTATTTCGCTCGACCGTCAAGAACGCGGCACCGGCACACAATCCGCTGTACAAGAAGTCGAAGCCTTATACGGTATATCCGTCATTAGCATTGTTGGGTTGAACGAAGTCATCAATCACGTCGGCAGTCATTTGCACGATGCCGCACTATTGAGCAACGTTCAGGCTTACCGCACGCAGTACGGCATCTAAGGTTCAAACCGCGCATCTAGCTGTAACGTCAATGGATTCTGCTCGTCAGAATCTTTTGACGGCAACCAACGACTCATACACTCAGAGCGCGTCACACACGGGTCAGTTAAGGTTTGCAGGAAATCGACTAAATACCCCACGTCTTCTTCACGATAGGCTTGCCCCGCCATATCCGTATTGCTGGCGAGCATTTCACGTAAATTTTCCTGTAAATGCATGTGTGGAATGTGAGTCTGCTGCAATTGCGCACTGTCATAACTTAGCGCCGCTTGAAACGGGTTCAGCATGTGTTTCACCACACCCTCAAGCGTGGTATACGCACCGTTATGCCCCCACGGCCCCGTCACCGCCACGTTTAACAAGCTCGGTGTGCGGAAGCGGAATTTATCGGCAGGGTCTTGCGTCACCAACCACCGCCCGTAATCTTGTTGAGAAAGATTGTCTACGCCCCCTTTGCCGGGACCAATCGGCGGCATCAACACATTGCGAAACTGCTCATCGGTAAAGAAATCCCCACGATGACATGCGGCACACGCATAGCCCCCTTCGGAGCGTTCCCGAAAAAAGAGCAATGCACCGTGTTTCGCGGAACTGCTCAGTGCGGTTAAATCCCCTTGCACGTATTGCTTCCACGCATGATTCACAAACACTTGCGAACGCTCGTATTCCCCCAGTGCAAATGCGATGTTTTGTTCGGTCATCACTGTTTCGGCGGCAGCATCGGCTTGCGCAAACGCAGCACGAAACAACGACAACCAATTGGGTTCTTCCCGCAAGCGTTCTGCTAAACGATCACGACACGTTTGGGTGGTGCCGCCCCTATCAAACAGATTGCCACGCATCTCATGGGAAGAAGTCACGGGAAAACGGGCTTGCGCGTGCACAAGGTTATGACCTGCCTGAGCATCGGGTTGTGGGTATGGCACATCCGGCGTGGTAATGCCCCCCGCAACTTGTGCCACTCGCCCATCATGAAACATAAACTGTTGCCACAAGCCGCTATTGAACGTTGTCGGCGCATTACGTGGTACACCGAGCGTCAAACTGTCTTTTAACAAGCGCTTATGCCCCAGCACATCAGGGTTCTCAGCCCCCACACCAATCGACAAGGAAAGATTATCGCCACCGCCTAACAAGGGGTGATGACACGTTACGCACGCGACATCTTTATCACCCGATAAGGCTTTATTAAAGAATAGTTTTAGACCTAATTGTGCCAACGGAGCGTCGATGGAGGGCAAGTTTTTACCACGTAAGGGATCACCAGTTAACCCATAACGCTGAATCAAGCCCTCCAACTCCGCATCCAGCTCAGAGCGTAACACCAGCGAACTACCGTTCTCCGGCATGTAAATCGTCGTATTAAGGGGTTCATCCTGACAACCTTGTAACACCAAGGTAACAAACAACGTAACAATCATTAACCGCATGGCAAGGCTGACACTCATAGCAATCGGGTAAAACCATTATTACATTGCCATAGATCAAGCTGGGAGGAGGTTTGTCTGCTCAACCCTACCATTTGGTGTATTCTGTCTGCCGTATTATCTGTTTAGAATCCATTTTGTAAAAAAAAGCACTAAATACACGCTAAATCAACGGAGTTAAGCCATGTTGTCTAAACTAGCAGGCATATTTATTCTTGGAATACTGGTCGGTTGGGTCATCGAGTGGATCTTTGTCCGCTTATTTGTCCCTAACCCCAAGAAGAAAGTCGAAGCAGCCTTACAAGCCAGTCGTAAAGAAAATGCTAACTTGCAGCAACAAAATCGTGAGTTGCAAGCTGCATTGGATGCGACCAAAGTAGCCCCCCCAATTGCTGCCATTGTTCCGCCAGTTGTGGAAGCCCCAACAGTAACGGAGACAGTAACCGCGCCAGAACCAAGCAGCGCTGAAAAAGACGATTTAACCAAGTTAAGTGGGATAGGGCCTAAATTGGCGGAAGCCATGAATAATGCAGGCATTAAGCATTACACACAATTAGCAGAATTAAGTGTGGAAACAGTGGCTGAACGCCTAGCATCGAGTGGGATTCGCTACAGTAAAGCCTCAGCAGAAAGCTGGGCTAAGCAAGCAAATTTGGCAAGTGAACAAGATTGGGATGGCTTAAAAGTGTACCAAGCAACCTTGAAAAATTAATTTTTGATAAATTTAATAAAGGGGATAGTTAATACGTTAACTATCCCCTTTTGTCATGTCTTGCTAATCAATTAGAGCAAGTTATGACGCTTCAGCTTAGTGCGCAATGTCGCACGGTTAATACCCATGCACTGTGCGGCCTTTGACTGGTTACTGTGCGTATAACGCATCATGATTTCCAGCATTGGGCGTTCCACTTCATCCAGCACCAAACGATAGATATTTGATGCTTCGTGATCACCCAGCGTATCCAGATAATCTTGTAAAGTACGAGCAACCGTTTCAGACAAAGAAGCGTCCAAACCGACACGAGAAGATGTATTCGTCATAATTCATGCAACCTTTTTAATATTTGTTAGTGCGATTCTACACAATACTTCATGAACCGCAGCCAACTGTTTTTCAGGAGTTGTGACCGCAAAAATCCTTTTTTAACCATTTGCCTCGGAGGTGATTCAATCCAGATACCACCCGATGTGCTTCCTTGCAATACGGACACCTATATCCGTTCCATAGAAGTCGTGAATAGCCCCAATGTGATCTAAAACAACTCGGCACTTCTCATGGACATCAGGCTGCGTAAAAAGTTTCCCACTGTTGTGAGAATTTTTTACTAACCCAGCTATCCACTGCTAACCCCAAGCGAATCGACCAATCATTAGGCTACCGGCATGTGTTGTAGTTGATATTAAACTTAATGGAAACCATCTAACTAAACGCACATCCTGAATAAAAGAATACCACAGCATGAAATATACCCAATGAAATCGTTGATAAACGGTATATTATCTAGGATATAGGGTGATAAGCGACGCTAGCCTTTATCGCATTGAAAATGTACCGCTATGGTTGTTAGCTCGCTTAAAAAATAGCCAAACCAAATACAGTGCCACCAAAATAAAGAGAGGGGCGGTTAATTGCGGTAAACTCAAGCCCAACAGTGTCCACGCAACATCCGTGCAACTCGCCCCACTACGCAGCAATACTTCCGTTGCCTGCCCTTGCGGTAAATAGGTAATAAAACGATCCAACCAGATTTCGAGACCCGGCCCACAAGATGCCGCCTCTTCCGCAGGCAAACTCAACAACCACACCTGACGAATGGCAATCCCAGCACTGCATAAGCCCCCAGCATCAAGAGCAGTCCGTATACTTTATCGCCAAGCCACGCAGGGTTATGCAAAAAGGCTACCAGTCCCACTACACCGATGGTGATCAGCGCCATGCGTTGCAAAATGCACAGTGGGCAAGGTTCTAGCCCCATCACCAACTGCACGAACAGGGCTGCCCCCAACAAGGCGACACTAAACAGGCATACAAATAAGTAGTGAGGACGCTTATTCATCGGTTCGGACTCCCTCCAAAACATCAAAAATTATTGTCATATCCATATCAACGCACGTCTGGCGCAACAGTCTGACTCACTAGCTGCGTTTTCGCTAGTTTACCACCCGTGCGCAACACATTCTCTACATCCTTAAAACCATCTGCTTTACCACTTTCCAACACCAACACATCCCCGCTTTGCAAGAATATCTCCGGTGACGGCTGCTCACCGCGAATCTCACCTCGACGCAACGCCTTGATATGCACCGTAAAACGCTCTAACCCTAACGCAGAAATGCGCTTGCCTACGCTGTAATCATGCTCATGCAAGGTAAAGGTATGCAAAAATGTTGCCGCTTTATTACTTTGCTCAGGCTTATCTTGAGCGCCGTGGTAATAGCTATGCAAGGCACGGTAACTATCCCGACGAATTTTTTCCGTCATCTCAAATACTTCATCAGGGCTGAAGCCCAATTGCTCAACAATACGCTGGGTAATCATCAAAGTAGCCTCCAGCGATTCGGGGAGCACGCTGGTTGCACCTAAACGCACCAATGCCTGCAAATGACGCTCATCACGGGTACGCACCAACACCGGAATATCGGCACGTTTTAAGCGCACCGCTTCCACCACACGCTTCGCCACTTCAATATCCACCACGGTAATCACCACCATCCGCGCCCGTTGCAAGCCTGCCGCTAGCAGAATCTCAGGGCGGGTTGCATCCGCATAATGCACGGGATCACCCGCTTCCCAGGTTTTTTCCACGATACCGGGGTCAAGGTCGAGCGCAATATACGGCACACCTTGTTCCTGCAAAAAACGCGCAATATTCTGACCCATGCGGCGATACCCGCACAGAATAACATGATCCTCGATTTCTTTGACGGCAACGCTGACCTCTGCCGCCTCCTTAAATTGTTGTTTTGCGTAGGTATCGCCCAACAGCACCGTGGTAATCTTTTCATTGTAGCGAATAATCAGCGGTGAAATCGCCATACTGATCACAATCGCCGCCAATGTTGTCTGGGATTCATGTTCAAGCATCACATCGTTGTCCAATGCCAATGCCAGTAAAGCAAAACCAAACTCCCCCCCCTGCCCTAACACTAACCCAGTACGCAACGAAGAGCTATTACTGCTCGTAAACATCCGCGCCAATAGCGCAATCAAGAACCCCTTGCCAACGGTCAACCCCACTACCAACAACAGTACCGGCAACCAGAGGGACGACAACAACGCCATGTCCAATTTCATGCCGACAGTGATAAAGAAAATCCCCATCAAAATATCGCGAAACGGGCGAATTTCACTTTCAATCTGGTGCTTGTATTCCGTTTCACTCAGCAACATCCCCGCAAGGAATGCACCTAACGCCATCGACAACCCCAATGAAAACGTAATCCACGCCGCTGTAAGCGCGACCAACAATACCGTAATATTGAACAGTTCAAGAGATTCCGCACGGGAAATGTATTGGAATAACGGGCGCAAGGTATAATGCCCAACCAACAACGTCGCAAATAACAACGCCGCGTAATAAGAAGCCGTCAATAATAATTCACTTAGGCTACGTCCGCCTCCGCTATCGCCAAGCGCTAACAAGGGAATAATGACTAAAAACGGCACAACCGCTATATCCTGAAACAACAAAATACCTAATGCGGCTTGACCGTGAGGAGAACGCATTTCAGCCTGATCATTCAATTGCTTGACCACAATCGCCGTGGAAGACATCGCCATCGCCCCACCAGCCACTAAAGCACTTTGCCAAGATGCACCAAAATACGACAGTATCACCATGCCGGATAGCGTCGAGATCACCACCTGCATACCACCCAAGCCCATAATGGTGTTGCGCATTGCCATGAATTGCTTCACAGAAAACTCTAGTCCAATCGCAAATAGCAAAAAGACCATGCCGACTTCACCCATGAAATCCAGCCTTTTCGGCTCATGAATAAATTCCAGCCCATGCGTGCCCGCTAACGCCCCCACCAACAAATAGCCCAAGATAGGCGGTAAATGCAGGGTACGAAATGCAGCGACACCGCCCACGGACATGACCAACAATAATAAAATGTTGCGTAATAGTTCATGCTCCATCGCCTAAATCCCCTACAATCTGCTTAACATCGTTTTCCATAAGTATACGGGTTTCTGACCCTTGGCACACGGCATCAGTTCAGTTCTTATCCAGATCACGCGGAGCAACAGGTGAAAAAAACGCCCTTTTGGTGGCAATTACTCCTCTACCTATGGGTCAGCCCTATCAGCATCGCTTGCCTGCCCTTAGCCTTACTCGCGAAATGGACTGGCGGTGGATACGTGATACACAGCGGCGCATTGGAAATCTGGGGGGGTATCGTCGGGCAATGGCTGGATAAAGGGCGGCTGCCCTTTCTTGGCGCAGTCAATGCCATCACCATCGGGCACGTCATCGCAGGTGTTTCCCCACAACATTTACACAACAGCCGCGTGCATGAACGCGTGCATGTGGAACAATTTGAGCGTTGGGGTGTACTTTTCCCGCTGGTGTACGCGCTCGCGGGGCTACGCGCTCATCTACAAGGCAAGCGCTTTTATTGGGATAATCCTTACGAAATCGAAGCACGCGCCAGAGCCACCGCAGCAGCAAGAAACAAGCATTCAAACCCTGCCCTCTGCTAATATTCCGGCATGGATATTATTTTTCGCGAATATGGAACGCTCATCCGCCAAAAATGGGGATGGTTTTTTGTGGTCATGCTGGGCATTTCCGGTGGTGCGGGGCTGGATCTGCTCGTCCCCCTGTATTACAAAGAAATCGCCAACGGTCTTTCTAAACCGTTCAGTGCTGCCACGCACACGCTGCTGCTGGAAAATCTCGGCTATATTGCCTTCACCTACGGGCTGATTTGGTTAAGCTGGCGGGCGTTGGAACTGGGCATGATCATGTTCCAAAGTTGGGGTTTAAACAAACTCGATAAACGCTGTTTCGATGTCTTGGTGAAGCAACGCCAACACTTCTTTGAAAATAATTTCGCAGGCAGTTTAGTCAAGCAAGCCAACCGTTTCATTAAAGCCTTTGAAACCATTATTGATTGGCTGATTTTCCAGTTCTACGGCAACTTGCTGCGTATCGCCCTCGCCTTCATCATTTTTTACCAGCAACAACCGGAGTTTGCGCTGTATTTTCTGATTTGGGTCGTGATTTTTCTGGGCTGGAGTGGCGGCTTTCTGGTGTGGAAATTGCAATTCGACTTACGCGTGGCGGCGATGGATTCCAAACTCGGTGGCGCGTATGCCGACGGCATTAGCAATATGGCGGTCGTCAAAAGTTTCGCGCTCGAACAGCGGGAACGCACCAATATCAGCAGCATCGCCGATGAAGCTTACCGTAAACGCAATGTGGCGTGGTTGCTCACCTTCGTATCCTTTGCCGTGCAAAGTACCTTGGTGTTTGGCATCGAATTATTGCTGATTTATTGGATGATTGGTGCATGGCGTAACGGCGCATTCGAGATCGGCGAATTCATTTTATTCCAAAGCGTTTTGCTTATTCTAATCAAACATTTGTGGGATTTCGGCATGAATTTCCGGCGTTTCTTCAACGTACTCGCGGATGCGCGGGAAATGGCCGATGTATTCCGGCAAACCGACGTCGAAGACGCCAACGCGGGGCAAGCGTATCCCATTACACAGGGCGACATTCGCTTTGAGCATCTCGGTTTTGCGTATGGTAAAGACGCTCAACACGTCACGCTATTTGACGATTTTAACCTACACATTAAGGCGGGCGAAAAAGTCGCTTTCGTCGGGCATTCCGGCTCAGGCAAAACCTCATTAACCAAATTACTGTTCCGCTTTATTGACCCGCAGCAAGGGCATATCCTGTTTGATCAAGTGGATGCTAAAGCCTTCACCCTCACTTCGTTGCGGGAACAACTCTCGCTCGTACCGCAACAACCCGATCTATTTCACCGCAGCATTCGCGACAATATTGCCTTGGGCAAAATCATTACGGATGAACAATTACGCGACGTTGCTCGCAAAGCACAAGCATTAGATTTTATCGACAAACTACCGCAAGGCTTCGAGACCATGGTCGGTGAGCGCGGCGTGAAACTATCCGGCGGGGAAAAACAACGCATCGCGATTGCACGCGCCTTCCTCGACAATGCACCGATTGTGGTGCTGGACGAAGCCACCAGCGCCCTCGACTCCCTAACCGAGCAGCAAATCCAAGTGGCTATTTTTGAGCTGATTAAGGACAAAACCGCCATCGTGATTGCGCACCGCCTCTCCACTATTCTGCGCATGGACAGAATCATCGTGCTCGAAAATGGGCGCATTATCGAACAAGGCACACACCATGAACTCCTCGCACAACACGGCAAATATGCCGAAATGTGGCAACACCAAAGCGGCGAATTCTTGAATAGCTAAGCGTCTGCTGCCACCACCGCCAACAGTTGTAGAGGGTTGACCTTCAACCATTTTGCCAGCTTTTGCTGAAGTTCATCGACGCGCACGGGTTTGGACAAGTAGTCGTTCATGCCCGCAGCAAAGCATTTCTCATCGTCACCCTTCATGGTGTGTGCTGTTAACGCAATAATGGGTAAAGCTTGATAACGTGCGTCTGCCAACTGGCGGATTTGGCGAGTGGCTTCATAACCATCCATTTGTGGCATTTGGCAGTCCATTAACACCACGTCGTAGGTGTGCTGTTGCACTGCTGCCAACGCCTCCTCACCGTTCATGGCACAATCAATCTGGGTATAACCGAGCTTTTTCAGCATGGCTAAGGCGACTTTTTGATTCACCATATGATCTTCGGTCAGTAGGATACGCACCACGGTTGCAGTCGTTTTAACCGTGTCTGGCGAAGCGGTCGCAGGTCGCGTGACCTCAACGGTTGCCTCAACGGGTAGCGTATTGGAGCGCTGGAGATACCGTTGGATAGCGGAATGCTTGATCGGCTTGGTCAACAGTTGCACATGCCGCCCTAAACGAATCGTTTCCAACACAGCAATCTGTCGCGCACTACCATAAATAATCAAGGGCACAGCGCTGCATTGCCGCACCGCATGGAGTACCGCCAGAATCCCTAACGGGTGTTCTGGTTTGTAGTAAAACATATCGGCATCCAACACCACCACGTCATAACGATTGTTTTCCTCCAAGGTCATCATCAAGCTATTCAGGGTTTCAACGAGGGTAGGCTCAATACCCCATTGGCGTATCTGTTTTTCATAATAACGATTGAGTGACGGTTTTGCGCCCAACATTAATAACGATGTCACACGCGGATTCTGCAAGCGCTGCTGCCCAGCAACCACCACCACCTGAAGCGTAATCGAGAAACACGACCCTTCGCCCACGGTACTGCTCAAACCCACATCGCCGCCCATCAATTGCGCCAATTGCTTGCAAATCGCTAACCCTAAACCTGTACCACCGTATTGACGCGTGACAGAACCATCCACCTGCGAAAACGCGGAAAACAGCTTGGCTTGCGCAGCGGCAGGAATGCCACACCCCGTATCCATGACCTCAAACAGTAACCGTTGCTTATCACCCTCGTGTTGCCAAACGTCCCCTGATGTACGAATATTGAGAATCACATGCCCACGTTCGGTAAACTTGATGGCATTATTGAGTAGATTGATTAAAATTTGGCGCAAACGAATGGGGTCACTCACAATAATCGCAGGCACATCAGCGTCGATAAAGAACGCCACTTCGATATTTTTGGTGTGTGCATATTCAGCTAATAAGTCGATCACACCCTCCACTACCGGCAACAACTCAAACCGGCTGCTACTGATCGACAATTTCCCTGCCTCAATTTTAGAAAAATCCAAAATATCATTGATAATGCGCAACAACGATTCGGCACTGTGCTGTACGGTACGTACCTGATCACGTTGTTCACGATTTAATTTACTGCCCAGCAGCAACTCGGTCATCCCAATAACACCGTTCATGGGGGTGCGGATTTCGTGGCTCATGTTCGCGAGGAATTCGGATTTTAGACGCGCTGATTCCAACGCCGCATCACGCGCTGTCGCCAACTCTTGTTGCGCAACAATGCGGTGACTAATATCGCGAATAATCCCCGTAAACACTACATTATCACCGAAACGCGCCTCACTCACCGATAAGTCGATAGGGAAAGACGAACCATCTTTACGGCGGGCAATCAACTGACGCGGTTTACCAATAATATGTGGCTCGCCGGTGTGTAAATAACGCTGAAGATAGCCATTGTGCGCAACATGGTGCTCACCCTCCATCAAAATATTGATGTTTTGCCCCAGTAATTCTTGCTGCGTGTAACCCAAAACAGGGTAAACGGATTCATTCGCTTCAATCATGATGCCTTTGGAATTGATCACCACAATCGCATCCAGCACCGAATCGACAATCGTGCGGCTTTTGATTTGACTGGCTTTTAACTCCTCAGCGGAGGCTCGCAAGCCACGCAATGCCAGCACTAATACCAGCAACATCGCAATCCCCAAGCCGAACAGCATCAGAAACGATTCCATCATCGCGGATTGGGTCGCTTTCTCGAACCCACTGATCGGACGGCTGACGACCAAGACTCCACGAACATCACCCACTTTCCAATCTTTTTTAGGCGTACCGGGGTAGGTGTTATGGCACTCGATGCAACTCGCCCCCAAACGATCCGCACGGGCATAACGTAACACTTGGTTATCGTCTTTGCCTTCAAATCGCCACACTGCTTGTTCAGGGCTTTTACGCAGCTCTTGCAATGCCCACCGCTCAAAATCGTCGTGCGCCCCACCGTCTTTATCTTTACGCCATGGGAAAGGTAGATCGCTGTAGATACGCACTTTATACGAACTGTCTTTTGCATCGGTCAAAAACTTTGCAAAATCAATCATCATCGTTGCGGGTAAGGGTAAGGCATCCTTACGAGAAAGGTAGTCATGCGTAATCACCATCCCGTTTTCTTGAGCACGCGGCAAAAACTGCTCAGAATAAAACGTGCGGAAACGCGCCACCGACGCAGCAAACTGGCTGGCTTCGTAAACCGCAATTTCTTCATTGACCGAACGGCTTTTCTGATAACTGACCCAAAACACCAGTGTAGAACCAATCACCAGCAAAAAGGAGAGAATGTAGACGATGTAGCGGGTAACAAAACCATCACTAGAGTAAACGTTTGCATTTTTCACACGTATGGCATCTTTTTTATAAAATTATTGATGGCCATATTAGCAAATATACTGAGGAGATTCAGTAAAAAAAAAGGGCTGTCACATGGACAGCCCTTTGATATAGATGGCGCATCTGGAAGGATTCGAACCTCCGACCACCTGGTTCGTAGCCAGGTACTCTATCCAACTGAGCTACAGATGCGCTGGAAGAGGTGCATATTATGGAGATGCATTCAGATTTGGTCAAGCAAAAATTTACATTTTTTTACACTTTTTTCAGTCTTTCAGAAAAACGACCGAGACAGTAGCGTATAAGAATATGCTAAACTTTGTTTGCACTGCAACAAAACTAGGTACAAACAATGATAGATCATGACTTCATGGAATCCCTGAAACAGGCAAGAACTTACGGCTTAGGTGAGTTTTTGGAAATCATCGGCGAACTTTCTCAAGAAAGTACCAAAAAAGGCGTACTGGATCGTAAACATAAAGAACTGATTACCTTAGGCATGGCATTAGCCAAAGGCTGTCACCGCTGCATCGACATTCACACCGACGCAGCACTCAAACTGGGGGCAAGCGACACCGAAATGCTGCAAGTACGCCGCGTCGCGCTCTACGTGCAAGCCAGCCCAGAACACCATCACACCGAACTATGGAAAGCGTGGATGGACTCATGGCGTGAATTTTCCCTCAGCAAAGGCTGTATTGACCGCCGTTGCCGCGAGCTGGTCGGGTTAGGTATCGCCTTAGTGCGCCAAGATGCTCGTCTGATCGACATGCACGTCAAAGCGGCGCGTGAATTTGGTGCAAGCCCTGAAGAAATTTTCGAGGTCATGCCTATCGCCCTGTTGATGGATGGCGCACCCGCGCTCTCGCAAATTCCTCAACTGGTACACGCACTGGAAAAATACGAACCGGCTGAGGCTGCTGCCTGAACAAGCACCAACGCATTTATACCGCCGTCCGGCAAATTCCCGCAGGCTACGTCGCTACTTACGGCGATGTAGCCGCCATAGCCCACTTACCGGGACACGCTCGCTTAGTGGGCTATGCCTTGCACGCCCTCCCCGAATTTTCTGACGTACCGTGGCAACGCGTTATCAATGCGCAAGGTAAGCTCAGCCTTGGTCGCGCTTATCCCGGCGGCGACTTACACCAACGTCACCTCTTAGAAGCCGAAGGCATCGTGTTTGATGCCAATAACAAAATCGATTTAAAACGCTTCCGCTGGCAGCCCATACGCTAAAACATTGCACTATACTCAAGCAATCGGGCAACAACAGAAGGAGAATATGATGGTCTCACGACTCGCCGACCTCACCTTGGCGCAAGCCAATGCTTGGTACGCTCAGAATCCACAATCTCGCTATGACCGTCCTTTGCCGCCAGCGGCTTACGACATCAATCCCGCCACCGCGCAAGCCTTGTGGAAAGACCCCACCCTGACCAACAACCGTTCCCTCGTCACCAAACGCATCGAAGTCGGTGGCAAATGGGAAGAAGTCCCCACGCACATACACAGCGACAACGATTTACGCCTGATTGCCTACCAGAATGTCTGGAAAGCCAAACAGCGCGACTTATTGCGTTACATCCAACCGGGCGAATGGTATCTCGGCTCATCACACCACAACCCAGGTAATCGCGATATTATCCAGTCCGTTTTCTATGATGAAGAAAAAGGGCTGGAAATGCTCAAATTCAGCATTACCCACATTCGCAATTACATCGGTGTCGCCAGCGGCATGGTTGCCACGGATAGCCCGCGCAGCTACGCCAACCAACACTCTGCTGGGCATGTGAATCCGAAAGATTACCCATCCCTGCTGTGGCGAATTCGTTTCCTTGGCGATATTTCACCCGCTGAACAACGCGCCTACGTCAATAATGTGCGTACTTGGTCGATGCTCTTGCAGAAAGTGACCAAATTTCCACCCGATTACAACGGCAATGACAATTTGATGACCAATACCTACGCCAAGGTGATGGAATTTGGCAGCAATGTCCTCAATGCTGTTCTCGGCAGCAGCAGCGCACTCGCCACCCTGCATAGCCAAGCCGAGCAAGTGTATTGCTCCGAAGCGGGGATGCACCTTGCGCTCAACCTCGGTCTGAATGCGCCGCTGAATCAAGCCAGCGTCAGCGCCCTGTTCGGGGCAGATAAATGGGCGAAAGTCAGCGCCATGCTCAACGAAGGCGAAGCCTTTTGGCAGAATGGCAAACACTTGGATTACTACGGCAACGGCACGGATGGTTACGTGCAAAATGCCGAACTCAACCGCCCCGTCGAGCTTGAACCCGCTCCCGTGTGGTTATTACCGCTGAAAGAGCGTCTGCCCGGCAGACCACTCGCGGGCGGCGGCTTGGTGTTCCAACCGTGGGATACGGCGGACATGATTGATCATTTCATCAAAACCGCCATTCCGCGCAAAGGGCGGGAAACATGGGATGTCTCCAACGCGCAAGCCGAATTGCTGCTGTGGTTGAAACCGGGCATTTTCCACTCACTCGGCTTTACCCGTGCCAGCCCACCGCCGCCACCGTTAGTGATGCTGTTTGACACGCTAGTAGCCAAAGTACGCCGCAATTACGCTTCGTATGAGGCATTCCGTGCCGCCATTCTGCCGGAATTGCAAGCCGCGCATCAAATCGTTGCCCCCAAAGCCTTGGGTGCTGGCGCATTTGTACCGCCACACATGATTCTCTCCATTCAAGGTGATGCTGATGAATTAATCGCAATGGAAGCCGTTGGTCAGTTATTCCATGAAGATGTGCTCAAAGCGAAGTAATCCTTTATCCTTCTTTCGCGTAAAACCTCGTCCTTCAGAGCGAGGGCGGTATTGCCGCCCCTCTCTTCCGTTTGTCGGCTGAAATCCACATTTACAGTGGATTCAGGCGCATAAAATAGGGATTTTAGTCTATCTTTAACACCATGCAACGACTCCAAGCCTTTAAATACGAGCTGAAACCCAACGGCGAGCAACGGCGCAATCTACGCCGTTATGCGGGTTTGTGTCGGCTTGTTTACAACAAGGCGTTAGCGTTGCAACAGGCTAACCATGCGGCGGGTGAAAAGTTCATCAACTATGTAGCGATGGCGGCATGGCTTCCCGTTTGGAAACGAGAACAAGGTTTCGCGATGCCAAACAAATCAAGCTCGATCAGCGTAACAACCGCATTTTCCTGCCCAAACTAGGTTGGATACGCTACCGCAACAGCCGCGAGGTGTTGGGTAAATTGCGCAATATCACGGTGTCCGGCAAAAACGGCAAGTGGTACATTAGCATTCAAACTCAGCGAGAAGTAGAGCAACCCACCTCCACCGCTACTACAAGCACCGGCATCGACTTGGGTATAGCCCGTTTTGCCACGTTCTCGGATGGCAGCTATATTGCCCCGCTCAACAGCTTCAAGACCCAACAAGCCAAGTTCGCCAAATACCAACGGCGCATGGCGCATAAACAGAAATTCAGCAACAACTGGAAAAAGGCGAAAGCCAAAATTCAAAAACTCCACACCACCATCGCCAACGCCCGCCACGATTTCCTGCACAAAGCAACGACCACGATCAGCCAAAACCACGCGCTCGTATTCGTCGAAGATTTGCAGGTAAGCAATATGAGCCGATCAGCGGCAGGTACAGGAGAAAATCCCGGCAAGAACGTGGCGGCAAAGTCTGGCTTAAACAAAGCCATTCTCGACCAAGGCTGGGGTGAATTCCGGCGGCAACTCGACTACAAACTGGCATGGAATGGCGGCATGTTGTTCGCCGTTCCTGCGCATTACACCAGTCAAGAATGCCCTGAGTGCCACCACGTATCAACGGATAACCGCCAAACGCAAGTACGGTTTGTGTGTGTAAAATGTCACTATGAAAATCACGCCGATCATGTCGGTGCGATCAATGTTAAAGAGCGGGGACACCGCTTGTTAGCCTGTGGAGATGCGGCATTCAGTCGCTCGATGAAGCAGGAACTCGCCGAAGTAAATCAGCTATCTAGCTGAGTGCAGTAGGAATCCCCTTCCTTTAGGGAGAGGAGGATGTCAAAATCACCGCCTTTTAGTGACTACCGGCGGTAATTCGCAGGAGCTTTTGCGTTATGCCATTTTCACATCGACCTTCTCTGGATGCTCAGACCGTGCAAACCTTGCCAACCCTACAGGAGCGCTATGCCCTGCGGCGCTGCATGGCGGATACCGCGCTCGGCAAGCTCTATTGGGCGCAAGATCTGAAACAAACCCAAGGGAACGGTGAGCAAACGAACGTTTTGGTGTTTACCCTACTCCCCGCGCTGGCACAAAACCCTGTATTTGAACAGGCCTTCGGGCATGTGCTGCATGGTTATCAGAAACCCACGCCGGGAATGCCGCACATTATTGACGATGGCAAAACGGCAAATGGTTTACGCTGGATCATTATTCGCAATAGTGGCGGCATGTTGCTTACCGAGCGACTGGCGGAACTTGATGATCGTGGAATGCCCGTTCCCGAAGCCCTCGAATTGCTGGATAGTCTCAGTAACGCCATTGCCAACCAGCGCCCTGATGGCATCTTCGGTTACCTCGAACCCGATACGGTATTGCTAGGTGATAAACTGCCTTGCTTGCTCACCTCGCCCGTTGCTGCCGCCTTACGTGCCACGTATAACAGCACTCCGAACGAACGTTCCCGCCAAACGCTGCATTCTGGCTACATCAGCCCAGAAGTCTTGTTAGGTGACACACCGACCACTGCTGATGACACGTTTTCGATTGCCAGCCTCGCCTACCATTTACTGCAAGGCGAAGCCCCATTCGGCAAGCAAAGTGCGTTGGAAGCCACCGTGCGCAACCTATCCCCGACCAGCATCCGCAAATTGCGCCCTGAAGCATGGGCAGTTTTACGGCAAGGCTTAGACCTCAAACGTGCCAATCGCCATAAGAATCCCACGGCTTTGTTACGCACCTTACAACGCAAACAGCAAAAAAAGTTGCTGCTGCCACTGGCGGCATTGGTCGCAGCGGGTGCGGTCGCCATGACCACATACCAACTACTCTCCAGCCGTGACAATCAACCCACCAATCCGTCAGAAACAGCGGTGACAGGCGTAACGGCAACCCCTAGCACGGTAGCAAGCAGTCAGCCCCCCACCGATTCAGCCGCGTTGGTCGGTGAAACCAGTCTGCCGCCCGCGCTGGATCAAGACAGCGTACAAGCCCAAGCGGATAAACTCGCCGCTGAAACGGCTGCTAACACCCGTGCTGAAGCCGAACGCCTCGCTGCCGCTACTGCTGCTACCGCGCAAGCCGAATTAGCCGCAGACAATGATCTCAGCACTTTGCAAGACAATGCTGCCGATGCTATCCGCAAAGGCAATTTGTTCAGCACCGACTCGGCACAACCCGCCGCCGTGGATTACCTACGCAAAGCCATCGCCCTGAACGCAGACGATACCAAAACCCAACAGTTACTCGCACAATTAATCAACGACCAGCACACCGAAGCCGAAGCCTTACTCAGTGCAGGCAAACTGGATGAAGCCAGCACCTTATTGGGGACAGCGGATCGTTTGATTACCGAATTCACCTTTGCCGATGGTTTAAAACGCCAAGTCAGCTTAGAAACCGAAGTCGAACAAGCCAAACGCAAACAAGCACTGACACAAGAAACCAGCGTCACCGCTCCCCCTGACAGCACCCCACCTGCCATAGCAGCGGATACTCCCAGTAGCAGCACCACGCCAAGCCCCCTCGCCATCGACGATGATGCCCGCCAGTACTTAGAACGCGCCCAACGCGCCATTAGCTTCGGCAATCTCAATACCGGCGATGATCGCGGCGAAAGTGCCGTTGCTTACTTAAGTACCTTATTGGAAAAGACACCCGATCAACCCGATGCCCTGAAATTACTGGAAAAAGTCGCGACCTTACAGCAAGACAATGCCCTCGCACACCTGCGCAAACGCGACACCGACAAAGCCCGTACTGCACTCAACGACAGCCAAGCCCTGATCGGCAAATACAAACTCGACGGCTTAGTTGAAGAACAGATTGCGCTGGAAAAACGTTACCGCGAAACCCTCGCGATGGGCGTGTTTGTTCCCGGCAAAGAAATACCCGAACCAACCACCGCGAGCAAAGCCGTACCAGCGAAAGCAACCGCAAAACCGGCACTTGCTCCGCCAGAAACCGAAAATCCCGAAGCCGCTGCCGCCGCAGCAACGCCTGCACCAGCAGCAGTTATTTCAGCGCCTGTTGAAGAGATACGTGTTCCGGCAGACATTCCTGTGCAAGATATTACCCCCGTGCCCGCAACGACAGAACTGCCGCCGATTCAATTGGATGCGCCGCCCCCTACCCCACAACCTGCGCCGCTACCCCCCCCACCCGCCAATAATGTTACGTTTGAAGTACCGGTGACGGATGCGGACAATGCTGCTGCCAATCCCAACGGCAATACATTTACACCCGACGTACCCAATCTGATGGAATTACCGCTGGATACCATCAAAGATTTGCCACCCGCCACCAATCAATAACGTGCGATAAAGGCAGACACTGGGCGACCATCGTCCAGTATTTCCACTGCATTGAGCAGGATGTCTGCACCCGCAAACACTTCCGCCAACTCGCCTGCTTTCAACAAAAAGTTCGGGTTGCGCGGGCTGCCGAATTTTTCCGACCCTTGCATGAAGGTTTGGTAAATCACGACACCACCGGGTTTCAGCAAGCGCTTCAGCCACGGAAATAGCGGGCGGTGTAAATAACGTGCCACGCAAATCAGCGCGAATTGCCCATCAGCAAACGCCCCGAACGGGTCTTGCCCCGTTTCCAAATCCAGTTGCAGGGTTGTGACCGTGACGTGTTGGCTGCTTGCCAATTGCTGCGCCCGTTGCAATGCGCCGGGAATGTAGTCGATCCCCGTCATTTGCCAACCGTGCATGGCAAGGTAGACCATATCGCGCCCTGCCCCACAGCCAATATCCAAGCCCTGCTCCGGCTGAATCTGGTGGGCGGGCATGAATTCTGTGACGAATCGCGCCAGTAAGGGGGCGGGTTGCCACAAACGCTGCGATTGCTCACCGCTTTGCCATAAGCCAGCGGCTTGTAAGGTTGCCTCCAGTTTCAACGTCCATTCGATGGCTTGCGCCACTTGATAGCCTTTGCTGGTGAGGAATGCGGCGGCTTTTTGCAAATCTTCAGCGTTCGCATATAAGGCCAGTGGTTCGCTGGTTTTGGGGAGTTCGTGCATTCGGGTGGGTAATTCATCCACGGGAATTGAACAGGCATGAGCATGATGCCCCTGACAAAATGCCGCAAAGGAACGGCAATCCACTCGCGCAACGGGCACTTCACACATCACATTAATCCTCTACTTTGTAACACCATCACACCCAAACTCGTGGTCAGCAACGAACCCAGCGTGGTCAACACCACGGTATTTGCCGCCAGCGTTGCATTGCCCCCCATTGCCCGCGCCATCACGTAACTTGCTGCCGCCGTGGGTGCGGAGGACATCAGCAGCAAAATCCCCAAGTCCATGCCGCGAAAGCCGAACCACCAACCACCCGCCGTAAACAACACGGGGATCAGCACTAGCTTGCTGAAGGTTGCCAGCAAGGTTTTATTCATTTCCTGTTTCAGCGTGTGAAAATCCAACGATGCGCCGGTACACAGCAACGCCAGCGGCAAAGTCATATCCGCCAGTGTTTTCCCTGCTTTCATCAGCAATTCTGGCGGACGCACATCCCACCATGCAAACGGCAATGCCAATACAATTGCGATAATCAAAGGGTTGGAAACGATATTGCGCAGGATACCGCCAATGCCTTGCTGCTTATGCAGGGAACGGCTCAGGGTGATCACGCCGAGGATATTGAACAGGATGCTCAAAATCCCCACGTACAATGACGCTGCCACCAACGCCACTTCACCATAGGCATTCACACAATACGCCAGCCCGATAATCGCCATATTGGAACGGAAAATGCTCTGCACCACCACGCCACGATCTTCCGGCGGCTGTACCGTGAAATGCGCTAGGATTTCCGTCAACACAAACAAGATGCTCATCGCCACCAAGCCGTAGGCGATCAGTTGGAAGTTGGTGGTGGCATCAATGTGGGTTTTCGCAATGCTGACAAACAGCAGCGCAGGCAATGCCCACGTAAACACCAAACGTGAACCCACTTCAATAAACGCATCGTTGAGCGACTGCCGCTGACGCAGCCATGCACCCAATGCCAGCAAAATAAAGATCGGCCCCGTGACCGATAGGGAAAACAGGATGGTGTTCCAGAATTCGAGCATTTCACACCTGTACGCGTGCAAACAAACGCGAATAGTTGCATGTAATGAGGCTTAATGTGCGATTAATTTTTGTAATTCGCTTCGATCAAGTGTAAATTATAGGCTCTTGGGTCAGCGCAGATCAGGGCGGTAGCGTCTTTAGCTTGGCTACATCATATCAGCAGGACTGCGGACACTGATTCCGGGCGTATTCAGAACATGGGTATAAATCATCGTAGTGGATACATCCGAATGCCCCAGCAGTTCCTGAACGGTGCGGATGTCGTAACCGGATTCCAGCAAATGGGTGGCGAAGGAATGGCGGAAGGTGTGCGTAGTGGCATGTTTGGTGATCCCCGCCTGTTTCACCGCACGACGGATAATCTTCTGCAAACTGGTTTCATGCAAATGATGACGGCGCACCACACCCGAACGCGGGTCGGCAGCGACACCACTGGACGGAAACACATATTGCCAGCGTAATTCTTTAGCCGCATTTTGGTATTTTCGCCCCAAAGCATCGGGTAAATACACCTCGCCAAACCCGTTTTTTAAGTCCATCTGATGTTGACGTTCAACGAAGGCAATTTGTTGTTTGAGGGCATCTTTGAAACGTTCGGGCAGCGGCACAATCCGATCTTTAAAGCCCTTAGCATTGCGGATCAGCAATTGGTTGTAATCGAAATCCACATCCAGAATCCGCAGGGTCACGCACTCCATGAGGCGCAAACCACCACCGTAGAGTAAGCCTGTCATTAAGTGATGCGTGCCTTTCAGATGTTGGAATACGCGGCGCACTTCATCACGGGACAACACCACTGGCAATTTACGTGGGCGTTTTGAACCAATAAAGTCGCCCAAATCATCCAGTGGCTTTTTCCACACCTGATTAAACAGGAACGCAAGCGCATTTAATGCCTGCTTTTGGGTGGAAACCGACACATTGCGTTTAAGCACAAGGTATTCGAGGTATTGTTTGACCTCTTTACTCCCCAAATCATGCACATCATTGGGTTTGTGGAAATAGAAAAAACGGGCAATCCAACCGCGATAGGTTTGTTCGGTGCGCATCGCGTAGTTTTTGAGACGCACCACTTTGACCACTTCCGCTAAGGCTGGCTGGTAACGTTGGTAAAGCTCATTAGAACAACGCTCTTCACCCTCAAGCATTTCCAACCCTTCTAGACCATCGAGAGCATTCGTGTAATCGCGAGCGACCGTAGCATGATTGGCATCTAACTTTTTCGCTGACACTGACCAGTATTCCCAATCGAAATCATTTGCCCAACTTTTTTTCAATGCCAGACAAAACAGAATCCGTATAGCATCGACGACTTGACCAAATTGCCACGCTTTCAGATTGACTTCACGCCCTACTTTGGTGAGATATTCCTCTACTTGTTGGGGGGTATGGATACGTATGTGATCGTCGGGAAAGTAGGCAATGTACTGCTTGGTACGCAGCACATACCACGTCACATACTTATGACTAATGCCTTGTTTAACAAGAAAAAGCGTGTAATTTTCCCAGAACTCATGGGAATACGAGGTTGCCGGTGCTGCGGGGCTTCGTGTATGCTTCTTATCCATTAACATTAACTGAATTTTGGGGACACGATTTATGATAATGCCAGACTATGCGGAAGACTGTACGAACCAGATAGGCGGCGTGTGCTCACCGATTGAGCGCAGGCTTCCTATCCTGATATTCCAGAACGCCGCCTAATAAACTGTTAATTGCTTTCGCTCCTCCCTCTGTTAAATTAGTGCGAAGTAACACGCTAGGTAAAATATATGAATGAAGATTTTTTACAATTTCCTGAAAATGAAAGCTTAGATTTCAAAAGAGAACTGAATCTGTCTGATAAGAGTCAAAAAGGAAAATTGCTAAGAACTATAATGGCGATTGCCAATAGCTCAGAGTATCATGGTTATATCATCGTTGGTGTTGATGACAATAGAACCATTATAGGGGTTAATGGTAATCACGAAGAAACTATACAGCAGTTGTGTTGTGACTATACAAGACCAAAAGTAAAGATTACCTATTCAGAACGTGAAATTGATAATAAAAAAATAGTTATTTTACAAATAGATTCCAAAGAGAAGCCTTATGAATTTTCAAAAAGCATAGCAGATTATAAGGAATATGATGTCTTTATAAGACATGGAAGCATAACAAGAAGGGCTTCTACTAAAGATATTATTGAAGCTTATAAATCAGTTCAGATTTTTAAAGAAACCAAACGACCAAGTTATCCCCAAAAACAATCGCAGTTAGATTCAGATATTTCCAAAAACATTGAATACATAACTAAATTAAAGTCTAAAGAAAAAGAAATTAATGAAAAAATAGAAAGAAAAAATAGAGAAATTTCAAGTATTGAATTTAGTGGAGTGCTATTTTATGAGGATGAAGAAGATACTGATGAGAAAAAAATAGAAGTAGCAGTAGAAAGAGAAAAAAAATTAAAGCAAGCTCAAGCCGGACTAAAAGAATTAGAGGAAGAACTCAGTTCAAATAAATTAGAGCATGGAAGAACTTTGCGAGAAAACAAAGCATTAATGGACTATAAATACATGCGATAAAAAGACCTAACCAGAATATCTCCTCGACGACGGGTGCGGTGATAGCCTTAACGATTTACTACACGCCACGCCCGTCAATTCAGAAATTAAATCTATTGCTTACGCTAAGACCTATAACAAGCTTCGCTTACAGAACTTCGCTTCGCTCGTTCTAATATCACATTAGGAATTCACATTAGGTAATTGAAAGATTATCTGATATTTGGAATCTATAGAATTATAGGTTCTAGTATTTAAACACTTTTGGTGTTTTTGTTGAGCATTAAGAGTAATCACTCCGAACCCTTCGGTCATAGATATTGCTTACGCAATCTCTACGCCCTCATAGTCTTTTGTGCTAACTGATAAAGTTAAACATTCCAAACAACCACTGTGACAGTGGGTATCTAAAAATATTTTAGTATCGTAATCTAGATTTGGTATCTAATTGAGGGCATATGGAACTTTTCTATGTGTCCTTTTTTTTGTTTGGTGCTTTTTGGTAATGAGGCTTTTTGTTTTGGGCTTCGCTGGCGCTTGCCTGTTCTCGCCGCTTTGTTTCTGTTGCTTTGCTTTGTTTTGTTTCGTTCCTTGGATTATCCTATAGCTCGCTAACTATGTTAGCTCTCGTCTACCGATAGGGTATTTCAAGGGGCGATTATCTTCAAAAGTTTTCTAAGCTGGAATAAACTGGGGCGATTAAATGTGTATTTGTTGCACATTGTTCATTGAATAAACGACCATCTTATCAATCGCTGGGAGATTGTGTGTGGTGTTCTGGTTATGCTGGCTTGTCTTGTCTTGTCATGCTGGATATAACGCTGGAGTAATCTTGAGAGTATCACACGAGGGGAGGCAGTGTCTAATATCGTAAATATTACCAGTAAACGGAGACCTGAAGGATAAGCATGGTAATGGACTGGAGACTATCACTGGAAAATCGTAAATATTACCAGTAAACGGAGACCTAGGAGTATGCTCCCGAAATTTCAGGAGCGTAGATTCTGATATTGCTGGTGTTGGAAGAGCTGGTTTAAGAATTTCTTTCGTAGACTGATAGCTTTGCTTTTAATGCTACGACTTCGAGCTTAAGAGAATTACATTCTGGACATTCTGGCTTGTTAGCCTTTAACCATTTCCGTAGTGTTGCTGCTGAAGGTTTATCTTCTTGGGTGCAATACTCTTCAATTGATAGCTTCGATAGATTAAAGTCATTAATCAATAGAGCTTTTGTAATATCTAAGTAGGTTTTCTTGACACCTTTAGGCTTCTTATTGCTTACTTGTTTATCATCTTGATTGTTATTTGATCCATCGTTAAGTGTGAAAGGACTATTGGGATATGTCATGCTGCTACTTCCTTTTGATTAGTTATTACATAAGGCTGCTTATGTAGCACAGAGCAAATCTTTTAGTAAAGTTGTTCTGACTAACGGCTGTTCCTGTAGTAATAATTCTAATTTAGAGGCTGGAACTATAGCATCAGTATCAGGTATGCCATTTTGTAGTAATTGATATGGCTCTATCATTCCTAATAGGGGATTAATAGACTCATTAACATAAGGTTTGTAGATGTCTATTCCCATTTTTTCTTTGAGGCTTTTACGGTATTTAGTTCTAGTCTTAGTATTAGGTATTCTTAACTCTATTGGGTCGCCAGAATACTTCCAATCAAAATAAATACCACGCTCAACATGGTCTAATAGACTTAAGTCTTCTGATTTATCTCTCATTATTTTTAATTTACCTCGGTAATCATTATAAACTTTATATGCTGTATTGATATTCCAATCAGTCGGATTTATTAGTTCTAAATTCTGTAATTCGCGTCTATGAAGGATTAGTTCAATACGAAGTTTATCTTCTAGATAGTTTATTTCATCTGCCTGTAATTCGGCTAATAGCTTTTTGTTTTTACGCTCTACGAACTTATCATAGATTCTAAAGGCATAGTCTGACTTTTTATAATTGCCAACATACACAGTATTAGGCATAGGGGTTATAATCTTATTTACATTTAATCTACTGGGTAATGATAACAAATAATGTGATACTTGTGTAGTAGTTAACATTGAGTTTATATCTACGCCGTGTAATTCGATTTGAGACATTTGAATTAGAGGCAGTAGGTCTATACGCTCTATTTGAGTTAATGCCTTGGTAAGTGTTTCAGTAATCAGAAATGATATATCTGAACTGCCATAGAGATTATGCCCATATAGATATTTATTTGGAGAGGTTATAACTTCAATAACAGTATTATTATTAATGCTTCTTATAAGCATACTCTGTTCTTTAGAGTCAGGCTCAGAATTGAGCTTAATACTTTTGTTAGTAGCTCTTAGAACCTCACCGAATTCATCTAATTCAATTAGGAATGAATTGGCTATAGGAGTATGTTCGCCAATATTAACTAGGCAATGTATTCTATCTATCATTACAGGGGAGATAGCATCTGTAGCATTTAGATATTGATATTTAGAACCTAATAAGTGCTTTAAAATTATTGGTTTTAATAAGTTATTAGCGTCTAAATTGTTATTGAAAATCTTATTGGTATCGTTATATAATATATTCATAGTGATTTGATTCCTTTGGTCGGGAAATTATTATCTATATTGTTTAGCCTCTTGGAGTTGGTAGCTCTATAGAGGCTTTTTTATTGTCTGAAACATTATATCGTAGTAAAGTTTACTTTGTTAGTATAATTTTTAGACTCATCTATCTGGTGCGTAATATGTAGTCTGCTAAGAACTATAGCTGTAGCCACATTTTGTTTTAACAATTGTGTAAGTGAAGGTTATCCATAAATTATGAAGCGTAGCTGGTAGTAGATAATAGCGATCAGAGCGACTACGAAGACGATAGGAGCGCCAATTATCTTTACTGCTATGGTTGTATCAGATTCTAAGAAGTCTTTAACTGAGAGCACTGGAGCACGAATTAGAGATATAAAAAATAATGTCCAGTATTTTCTAAACATGAAGGCTAATCTTGCTTTCATATTAACTCCAAATCTTGCCAGAGAACTTGTTTGTATCCTTAATATCTTTGAGGAGGATAAATAGTTCTGTTGTTTTTGCATCTATTGAATTATTAATCTGGGCGCTAATTGTAGTACCCACTGGTAAGTTTAGATTAGAGATATTCAAAGCTGTAATTTCATTTAGTAATTGTTTAGCTTTAAGAATTAAGTTATTAACATTAACTTTAGTAGAGACATCTGGTCTTGAAGCTAATGCTATAATCTTATTTTGGTCATCACGATATTGTTTAAGTTGCTCATTACGAGCAATCAGATAATCAGGTTGACTTGAATTATTATTTGTTTGTATCATTTCCATAGTAGGTTCTCCAGTTTATTCCATTATGCGTAGGACTTATTAATCTTCTCGTATAATATAAAAATTATTTTTCTATTATCCCTATGTTCAGTACCTCGGACTTAGGGATTTTTATTGTCTGCAATTTAAGAATAACTTTTTTAGGTATTCTGTCAATGGCATTAATGGTGAGGATTTCTAACCATAACTGTTAATCACCTTTGACCTGCATACCTGCGACCTAAATACTTCTCAATATTTTTATTGCCGAATGAATCAAATGAACTTCCCTCCTCGTGAATACTTTTAGGTTTGGGAACAACAAGTTTCTTACCAACTTTGTTTTCAATACCTTCAATCGTTTGCTCAATACGATAGGGGACTGAATTAGATTCTTTCAGTGGTTTAGTTGCAAAGACAAAATAATCTCTTAACTTAAATGTCGAGTAGAGTATCACTTGTTCAAGATATGTTAAATCCACATCCATTTATTAAGCTGCTTTTTTAACTGGATATTTTAATCTATCTTCAAGTAACAAGTTTAAGTTGCTGTTAGGATTATTGCTATTCAAATTAAACTGAATAGCGTCTGAGACACTAATCAATTGACATGGCATATAGGTATACTCACCACTTGGGACGAGGCTGTTAATCACTTTAGCGCCTTCTGGTAGTTTACTTCTGGTAATGTCTTCAACATTAGCTAAGGAAACGAACCATTTGTTCTCTGTCTGTAGGAAGCAGAATCTTAGTTGCTCTCTACCTAATTGCATAAAGTCAAAATTGTTATTACTCATTTATTTAATCCTTTTTTTAATCATCTGATATATGCGTCTGCGACGACTATTCATTTATTTTTATTTCCTGAAAATATAATTGTTTAAGTATTTCTATTGGGTATGCTGAAATACTATTCCTATGGCTGTATTTTAAACTTTTAGTTTTTACATAGTAGTAATTGTTTTGAATACATAATTTTCTAGCCATAGAACTTAAGGCTTTAATTTTACCTTTTGTAATATAATTGAGCGGCAATTTGTTATTCTGATTCAGGACATAGAGAAACTGTTTTATCGTATAGTGTTTACTTGAAACAGTAAGTCCGGTATCTGATTCTATTTGCTTAGTCCTTTTGGCTAATTGCTCTTTATAAAAAGTTGTAAGTGTATCCATTGTGTATCTCCTTGCATTATTATTTAACAGATATTTAAAAAATATTCTATAGGCATTTTGAATTTTAAAATAATATTATTTTTGACAGTGCCTTCAGAATAACTTTCCAACCTTCAATTGTTGCCCCCACCATATGACATAAATAGATACAAATATCTTTTGAACATAGACCTGGTGTTTGGATGTCTGTGTCTGAGGAGAGTGCGGGCGTCTTCCCCAACATGCCCGCACCCCTATTCACAGCAAGCACATTCTTTAATATCAATCTATTCATGAGGTAAATGATATGGCTATCTGTTCTATTGAATTATGGCAGTCTGTAATGACTGACGTTGTTTTTGTTTCTGAGTTTAATTTGTCTGAGAATTATTTAGCTAAGGCTAATAAGTATCTGGCTTCATTGAAACGAAGAATTATGAATATCGCTTATGCTAATGAAAACTTTGAGTCTGCTTTTATTGAAGCTCAACAATTAGCATTCAAGTATAACATTGCGATTAATAATTTATTAGCTGAAGTATTTGAACCTATCAGAACTGATTTCAGTAGGAATGTAGATACCTCAAATCTTGTTCCTATTGTCCCTGTTAAGGTTGAAAGTATTGAAGCTATGGTCATAAGGCTACGGGAGTTTATGAGGCTTAAGGGTTATTCTCGTAAGACTGAGAAGGCATATTTATTATGGGTCTCTAAGTATATCGAGTTTAATGGTAATAAGCATCCTAAGAAACTTAATCATTTGAATATAGAGTTATATATTAATCACATTGTTAATGTTAATAAGGTTGCTGTGGCTACACAGAGACAGGCATTTAATGCTGTAATGTTTTTGTATAACAAGTTCCTTGGTATCAAATTAGATGATATGTCTTATATGAAGTTATCTTCTAAACAAGTTAAGTTGCCTACTGTTCTGAATAAGGAGGAGGTAAGTAAATTGTTTAATGAATTATCTGGAACACAGTTATTAATTGCTAAGTTATTATATGGAACAGGCATGAGGCTAATGGAGTGTATGACTCTAAGAATTAGAGACATAGACTTTCATAGAGGTGAAATACATGTTCATTCTGGTAAAGGTGGCAAAGATAGAATCTTGATGCTACCTAAATCTATTGCTATTGAGTTAAAGACTCATATTGATGAGGTAGCTCATTTACATCAGAAAGATTTATCTAATGGATGGGGTAAAGTTGTTATACCTTGGATTAAAGGTTCTAAACTTAAAGCCAGACAGATTGAATTAGGTTATCAGTTTTTGTTTCCAGCTTCTAAGATATATGTTGATAAGGATTCTAATGAATGCTTTAGACATCATATTCATGAAACTATGGTTCAGAAAACACTCCGTAGTGCAGGTCTCAAAGCTGGGATAACTAAGGGTGTGTATCCACATTGCCTTAGACATTCCTTTGCTACAGCACTACTCGAAGCAGGCTATGACATTAGGTCTTTACAGGAACTAATGGGTCATGCTGACATTAGCACGACTTCTGTCTATCTACATGTTGCTAACATTAGTGCTAACGGCTGTAGGTCTCCACTGGATTTGTGATAACAGATTGCCTTGACACAGAGGCATTTAACAAGATGTTGCTCCATATCCAGCCAAGGCTGGAATGGAGAACTAATACGTTGAGGCTGTAGAAAAATCCTCTTTTTCGCCATTTTGTGGGATAATCAGGCATCGCAAGCACCCGAACGAGTAGGCAGGCATGGCACGCTACAAACCGATCCATCAAGGCTTAAAACTGTTGGCACTGGACTTTGACCGGCAAATCCTGCCCGGTACGTTTGAATACGCGCTGCGCCATTTGGTGGATAACGAACTCGACCTTGAAGGCTTCCATCAACGTTATAAGAATGATGTGCAGGGCGCAGCCGCCTTTAACCCAGCCGCATTACTGAAAATCATCCTATTGGCCTACAGCCGTGGCATTATCAGCAGCCGTAAAATCGAAGCAGCGTGCCGCGAGAATATGCTGTTCATTGCGGTTTCCGGTGACAGCCAGCCGCATTTCACCACGCTGGCGGCCTTCATTGCCAATGCCGGGGAGCTGATTGCCAAACTGTTTGCCCAAGTGCTGCTGATTTGTGACCGCCAAGGGTTAATCGGCAAAGAGCTGTTTGCCATCGACGGGGTGAAGTTGCCATCCAATGCCAGCAAAGAAAAGTCCGGCACCCGCGCTGACTTCCTGCGCCAAGCAGAACGCATGGAAAAAGCCGCCGCCAAGATCATCGGCAAACACCAACAAGCCGATGCCAGCAACGTGGATGAAGTCGCAGCCAAACGCGAAGCCAAACAATTGGAACGCCTGCAACGCGAAGCCAAACAGTTACGTGACTGGCTGGCAGACAACCCCAAAGACCGCCAAGGCTCCAAAGGCAGTATCCGCCTGTCCAACCGCACTGATAACGAATCTGCCAAAATGGCAACCAGCAAAGGCGTGGTGCAGGGCTATACCGGCGTGGCAGCCGTGGATTGCCATTACCAAATCATTGTCGAAGCCCAAGCCCACGGCACGGGGTCGGAACAAGAACTGCTGATGCCGGTGGTCAATGCCACTGCCCCCATGCGCACCCCCGAAACGGTAATCGCTGCCGACAACGGCTACCACAGTGAAGCCAATCTCAAAGCCTTGGCGGAGGCTGGGATTGATGCCTACATCCCCGACAAGGATTACCGGCAACGCGATGAACGCTATGCCGATCAGAGCGTGCATCAGCAAAAACCTGACTCCTTGTGGAACAAAAGCCCCACGCCCAGCAAAGCCAAAACCTATAAACCCGCCGACTTCCAATTAGCCGCTGACCTCAGTCATTGTCTTTGCCCGGCGGGAAAACGCCTTTACCGTACCGGCAAGAATTGCACCCTGAATGGCTATGCTTCGGTACGTTTCCAAGGCGCGTTGCGTGACTGTGAACCCTGTACCCAGCGTCCCCAATGTCTGAAAGACCCGGCAAAAACCCGCGCACGGCAAGTCACTTTCCTGCAAGGCAAGCGCGATGACACCCCCAGCTACACCGATTTGATGAAGCCAAAAATCGATTCAGACCTCGGCAAGCGCATGATCACTCAACGCTTCGCCACCGTCGAACCCGTGTTTGGAAACTTGCGCGGCAACAAACGCCTGCACCGCTTCACCTTGCGCAGCAAAGCCAAAGTGGACGGGCAATGGAAACTGTTTTGCCTGATGCACAACCTCGAAAAGCTGGCACATCACGGGTATGCCGCATGAAGGGGGGAATGATGCAGCCAAACACGCAAAAATGCACCGTATTAAGCGTATCAGGTGGCATTCAGGGCGTTATTGGGAAGCAGGAAGTCGGCAACGCTGAAAAAAACGCCCAGTCGTGTGGGGTGTTCAAAAAAATGACTGCCCGATCTGGATAGGATGATCAGATTCGGGTTTTTCTACACCCTCGTTATGTGTAACCAGAGGAAAAGGCATGGAAGTTCAGCTTCAAGTAGGTCGTGACCCCTTATTTGCAGAGTCTTTAACCAAGACAAATATGGCAAGTTATTACCAAACTCGTGGGATTATCTGGGATCACAATCAGTATCTAAACAGTTGGGAAGCACTAGATAACTACGAAATTTACCTAGATAAAACCCGTGTTGGCGTGCTGCGTTTTAGCTATAGTGGTGATACTACTTTCCTTAGAGACTTGCAAATTTTGCCTGAGTTTCAAGGCCGAGGAATTGGATCTAAGAGTCTTGATTTAGTTGTTGGACATGCTGTCAACTGTCAATCCAATAAGCTAGTTCTGCGTGTGTTTAGTGAAAATCCAGCGATCAATCTGTATGAGTCCAAAGGATTCGTGAGAAGATCTGAAGTAAAAGGGTTGGTTGAAATGGAGATCCCTTTAAGTTCAAACACATAACAAACGCTTCAAGAGGGACAGCCAACGCGTGGCATTTTTACTATGCGTTGGTTTTTGTGATTACGGTGTTATGCAGAAGCTTGGTAGTAGCGTTGGCTGCCCCTTAAGCGGGCGTTATAGAAAAATCCTGAAAATAAATGGCGCAAATTCTCTACACCATTTCTCCAAAAACCCGCTTAGTCACCACCGCAATCACGCCCCCCACACATCCACCTGCAACGCCGCATCATGGCGCACCTCATGCCAAATCTTTTCGTCCCAACTGACTTCCTGGTTGCGATTGAAGATCACTAGATGGGCTTCTGTTGCTCCACAGTGGCGGGCGTAGCTGCTGACTTGGCTAAGCCCATCCGTGATGGTTTTATCCAGATTGGCGTAGAGGATTTTTAGCTCTAATACCACGCGCTGCACTTCGCCGTAAAACCCTTTGACCTCATCCAGTGGCCATTCAAGGTACAGGTCGGTGTACTTGCGCCCCAAAGCGTATTCACGGTGGATGCGCCCGCCCCCATTCACGATACGCTGCAAAAACGCTTGCAAGATCAAATGCGGCCCTGCTTCCTTGTAGGGTAAACCTTGCAGCCACACATCTGAATTCTCACGGAAAAACTGCTGAAAAGCCGTCAACAATTTCACCATATCCAAACGGCGCTCCGGGGTCAGATACCATGCTTGCTGGTGGGTGATGGTCGCTTGCCATTGCCAAGTAATTTCACGTGGGATGATTTCCTGATAGATGCGGTTACTGAGGGCAATCTGCGGGCTTGTTCTGATCAGCCCCAAATCTTCCACGTATTGCAGGTCATCATTCTGCAAATTAGCAATCCGGCTTTCACCCGCCAATAATGCGGCAACGACGGCATGAACGCGGCGTTCCTTGAGCTGGTTCGTTAATTGGTCAAGGTGAGTGGCACGGGAACGGATCAGGCGTTCGCGGGCAGCTTGGTAACGTTCCATCGTAATAGGCGTACTGCGGTCACGAGCAGTTTTATCCTCCCACGTCATTTCATTGCCCAGTGCATTCACTAGCCATGGTTGACCGTGGGTGTCTTCCCACAATTCGGGAAAAATCTCAGCCGCAAACACTTGTCCGGTAGCGGTGGTGTGTTGTGCGTATAAGGCTTCCACTTCGGCACGGTTGAAACTGCCCATCACAAGGGATTTTGCCTTGATATTGAAAGCACTGCCGCCGGTAATCGTTTCTTTGTGTGCATTCTCGATACGATAGTCACGCACATCACGTACCCCGCAGAGGATGATGCTTTGCGGGAAAGCGCGAGGACGTTGCGCATAGCCTGCCCGAATTTGCCGCAAGAGGGAAATCAAGGTATCGCCGATCAGGGTATCTACCTCATCCAGCATCAGCACGATGGGCTTGGGGCTGATTTGCGCCCAGCGAGATAGCAATTCCGTGACCGCATTAGCCGAATCGGTATCCGCCAGCACGGACTTTGCCAAGGCGGGCAAACCCGGTTCAATGCCGTAGTCTCGCGCCCGTGCCGCAATGCTTTGGCACACCAGTGTCATGCCCCAGTGCGCATCTTCGCGGGCGACTTGCGCTCCTTCGATATTGACGTAGAGAGTGTTGTATTCGCCGCTGCGGTTCAATACCTCCATCATCGCCAGCAAGGTGCTGGTTTTGCCTGTCTGGCGCGGGGCGTGCAGCACGAAGTATTTTTTGGCTGCAATCAGGTAGTGGATTTCTTCCCAATCGAGGCGTTGCATCGGGTCGATACAATAATGCTCGGCAGGGACAACAGGACCGGAGGTGGTGAAATGTTTATTCATGGCTGCCACAGAAATCATTGGAGTGAAGTAAGTTTAGCATGAGTGGGTGGATTACCCCATCACCACCCACGCCAACACCCCATACCGCCCGCCCTTCGCCACTGCCACCACCAGCACAAACGGCAGCAAGCGCATCCGCATCACCCCCGCCACCACCGTCAGCGGATCACCGATGATCGGCAACCAACTCAACAACAACACCCCCCACCCGTAACGCTGAAACCACTGTTGCGCCCGTGCCAAGCTTGCCGCTTTCACCGGAAACCAGCGTTTATCCTGAAAGTGTTCCAGATAACGCCCCAGCCACCAGTTAATCACCGACCCCAGCGTATTGCCTAACGTCGCCACCGCAATCAACAGCCAAAACGCACTCTGCCCGTTGAGCAATAACCCAACGAGCACGGCTTCCGATTGCGCGGGAATCAAGGTAGCGGCGAGTAACGCCGACGTGAACAGCAGCAGATAATCCATCGCGGCATTATCTGCCAAACAAACGGATTATGCCGCCTCTTTGTGTGTATGTTTCTCATACAAGAAACGCAACACGTCGGCACGGTAATGGTTGTACGTAGGGTTATCCGCCAATGCCAGCCGATTGCGCGGGCGCGGCAAATCCACTTTCAGAATTTCCCCCACCGTCGCTGATGGCCCATTGGTCATCATCACAATCCGATCCGACAGCAACACCGCCTCATCCACATCGTGCGTCACCATAATCACGGTCTTGTGAGTGGCGGCAGTGATTTTCATCAGCTCATCCTGCAAATGCGCACGGGTCAAGGCATCCAACGCGCCAAACGGCTCATCCATCAGCAACACTTTCGGATCCATCGCCAACGCTCGTGCAATCCCCACCCGCTGCTTCATCCCGCCGGAAATCTCGTTTGGAAACTTATGTTCCGCATGAGTTAGCCCCACCATTGCCAAGGCTTCCTGAGTACGTTGCTTGAGCTGCGCCTTGGATTCCGTTGCCGCAAACACCCGATCCACCGCGAGGTACACATTATCAAAGCACGTCAGCCAGGGCAGCAACGAATGGTTCTGGAACACCACACCACGATCCGGCCCCGGCCCTCTGATTTCGCGATCCGCACACAACGCCACCCCACTGGTATGGTTCAGCAGCCCCGCCACGATATTCAGCACGGTCGATTTACCGCAGCCAGAATGCCCAATCAGGGTAATAAACTCGCCTGCCGCGATGTTCAAATTCACCTCTTGCAACGCCTGAAACGGGCCTTTCTTGGTGCTAAACACCATATCGACGTGTTCAAGCTGCACGTATTTGCTGGAATCCATAACCACCTCACTCGGTTCGCAAACGGCTGGCAAGCAGCAACAAAAATTGTTCTAACAACAGACCAATCAGCCCCACCACAAAAATCGCAATAATGATGTGTTCAACATTCAAGTTGTTCCACTCATCCCACACCCAGAAACCCAGACCGACCCCGCCCGTCAACATTTCCGCCGCCACAATCACCAGCCACGCCACGCCAATAGCCAAGCGCACCCCGGTCATTACATACGGCAAGGTTGCAGGCAACAAAATCTTGGTAAACATCTTCCACGACGACAGGTTCAACACCCGTGCCACGTTCAAGTAATCCTGCGGAATCCGTGACACGCCCACAGCCGTATTAATAATCATCGGCCAGATCGACGAGATGAAAATCACCCAAATCGCCGCCGGTTCAGCCTTCTGAAACACCAGCAAACCAATCGGCAACCACGCCAACGGCGACACCGGACGCAACAAGCTAATGATCGGCGCAAGCATATCGTTGAAAAACTTCACCCGCCCGATAATAAAACCCACCGGAATCCCCACCAACGCCGCCATCCCGAAACCAATCCCCACCCGCGCCAACGAATTGAGGATATTCCAACCGATGCCCTGATCATTCGGGCCATTTTGGTAAAACGGGTCTTTGAACAACTCCACGGCGGATGCCCATGTTGACACCGGCCCCGGCAATTGCGGGTTGGTGGCGGATACCAATGACCACAGCAGCACAAAGCCGAGTAGTCCAAGGAACGGGGCGAGTAGCCCCAACGAACGTTCTTTCCACATACGAAACTCCTTAGGGGAAGGGCGTATGCAATACGCCCCTACACCGTTACACTTTTACTGCGAACCCATCTGCATACGCTTTCGGGTCTTTGCCATCCCATTTCACGCCGTCAATCAGCGTCGATTCGCGCATGTCGCTAGCAGGGATAGTGACTTTCGCCAGTTCTGCCGCTTGCTTGTAAATGTCGATCTGGTTGACCTTTTTCGCGGTTTCCAGATAGTCAGGGTGGTCTTTCAGCAAGCCCCAACGTTTGTGCTGGGTCAAGAACCACATGCCATCGGACAGATACGGGAAGTTCACCGCGCCGTCGTTGCAGAACTTCATGTAGTTGTCGTCCTTCCAGGTTTTGCCAATACCGTTGTCGTATTCGCCTTTCATACGGCCTTCGATGACGCTGGCTTCAGTGTTGACGTAGGCTTTGGCAGCAATGGCGGTGGCAACTTCGCCACGGTTTGCCATGTCGTCGATGTATTTGGAGGCTTCCAACACCGCAGCGGTCAAAGCACGCGCTGTATTCGGGTTGGCTTTCACCCACTCAGCAGTGGTGCCGAGGATTTTTTCCGGGTGATCTTTCCAGATGTCTTGGGTAGTCACGGCGGTGAAACCGATCTTGTCGGCAATCGCCCGTGCATTCCACGGTTCACCGACGCAGTAGCCGTCCATGTTACCGATACGCATATTGGCAACCATTTGTGGTGGCGGCACGGTGATGGTTTTTACGTCCTTCATCGGGTTCACGCCTAAGCTGCCCAACCAGTAGTAGAGCCACATGGCGTGCGTACCCGTCGGGAAGGTTTGTGCGAAGGTGTATTCACGCGGGTTGTCTTTCATGAATTTGGCAAGGGATGCGCCATCGGTCACACCTTTGTCGTGCAACTGGCTGGACAACGTAATCGCCTGCCCATTGTTGTTGAGGGTCATCAGGTTAGCCATGTCTTTTTGCGGCCCACCGATGCCCATTTGTACACCGTAGATCAAGCCGTACAGAACGTGCGCTGCATCCAATTCGCCATTGGTGAGTTTATCGCGCACCGCTGCCCATGAGGCTTCTTTGGTCGGGGTAATAGTTAAACCGTACTTTTTGTCGAAACCCTTCAAATTCGCCATCACCACGCTGGCGCAGTCGGTGAGCGGGATGAAACCGACATTGATATTGGGTTTTTCCGGTGCATCCGAACCCGCTGCCCATGCGGCATTGCGCACGCCTACCGGAACCATGGTCATGATCGAACCCGCAGCCATCAACAAACCACTTTTCAGCAAGAAATCGCGGCGGCTAGGGTTGGTAACGGACGTATCCGGTTTTTTGGTATCGCTCATAAAAACCTCAAATTCATTTCGTGTAGACAAAAAAAAGCCCTGACGCGCCTGTTGGGGAGGAGGAACCAACAGGGGGTCAGGGCAGCTTTACCCAAATGCCGTACTACGTCGCACGGTTAGGAGGAGGAGTTACTTGAATCAATGCAGTCGCCGTTGACTGCTTGATGATTACAATGCAAGGGATGTGCCAAGTATAAAAATAATGGAGTTGTAGCGAGATTGGTGGGTTGCGCGGGTACTCTACCCACCCCACAGTTCATTAGAATGCACTTATGTTGTGCTTTTTCGGCCGAGTTTTGGCAGGATTGGTGCAGCATCGGCATCATCCTTCTACAATCACTCTAAGCAATAACGAGAGCATAAACACACGATGAAACTGTTCTACTCCCCCACTTCACCCTACGCTCGCAAAGTGCGTATGGTCGCCATTGAAACCGGCTTAGCGGCACAAATCGACGTTATATCGGTCAACGTCGCACAGGAACAACCCGAACTTTTCGCCGCCAATCCACTCGGCAAAGTCCCCGCGCTAGTGCTAGCAAACGGCGAAGCCTTGTTCGATAGCCCTGTGATTTGTCGCTATCTCGACAGCCTCAGCGGTCACACGCTACTGCCGCCATCCGGCTGGCAACATTGGGAAATACTGCGTTGGGAAGCCCTCGCCGACGGCGTGATGGATGCTGCCTACAACCGTGTAATGGAAGAACGCAGCCGCCCCGAACACGAGCGTTCCCCCGCCGCGATGACACGTTGGGAAACGGAAATCACCCGCACCTTGAAACACATTGAAACCCGCCTCGACACCTTGGGCAAACGCCTCACACTGGCGCATCTGGCGTTGGGTGCAGCCATCGGCTATTTGGAATTTCGCTTGCCGCACCTGTTGCAAGCCGCTACTTGCCCGCAAACGTTAGCGTGGTATACGTCATTCCGTGAACGCCCTGCGATGCAAGCCACACAACCCGCTTAACTGCGAGAGGCACGCTATGCGTACTTACTTCTGATATTTCGCCATCAATGCCGCGACACCCCGCTCGTTTTCCCCCTCGCTGGCATCCAACGCTTGCATGACATTACGCTGATCTGCCGCACTGCGATTCTGGCTGAGTTTGTATTTGGCTTGCAGCGATTCGATGGTGATTTCAAAACCAACGATGGCTTCCAGCATTTTAGCGGGGTAGCTGGGAAGCCATGCGGTTTCACTGCTGCCTTCGTATTGCGCACTCAGGCGTTCGACTTTTTCGCGTAGCCAGTCAGCATCGTGAATGACGCGCACTTTGCCGTAGACATGCACTGCGGTGTAATTCCAAGTGGGTACGCCTGCGCCTTCGTACCATGTCGGTGAAACGTAGGCGTGTGCGCCTTGGAACATTGCCAACACCTGCGAGTTTGCCGCGAGGTGCTGCCATTGCGGGTTGGCTTTGGCAAGATGCCCAGACAGCATGAGCGTTTCGCCCTGCTCCAACAGAAACGGGATGTGGCTGGCAAAGGGAACGCCTGCGTCAACCGTGACTAGCGTGCCGAAAGCGTGGGCTTCGATGAAACGCAAGATTTCGGTTTGGTCGTGCTCTTCAAAGTGTTTGGGTAGGTACATCGGCGGTATTCCTATTATTCAACGTTGTTCGGGCGGTATGCTCTGCAAACTGATGCGCCAACCAGATGCAGTGCCATTATTGGATATATTGGAAAACAGTGAGCCCGTCATTGTCCCTCACTTGTACTTTGCCGAATGTGCTAACGCCTTATGGAAGTATGTCAGCCATTCATTATTGGATACGGAGCAATCCGTCGGGCGGCTTGAAGAGCTGATGAGTTTGCCCAATGAAATCGTCGATGATCAATCATTGGCAGTTGAAGCCCTTTCGCTGGCAAGTCTACACAACCACCCCGTTTACGACATGCTGTATATCGTGTTAGCACGTCGCCATGCTTGCGGTCTTCTGACCAAAGACAAACGCCTTGCAAACTTGGCAACCCAACTGGGCATCACAGTGTTTCCTGCTCGACAGCATTATCGAGTCAATAAGCATCCAGCGCAGGCTCACCGCACGCAAACCCATCACACCCCACATGCTTATGGAACGGTTCAATTACCCAACGATTCATGCTTGGGTAGCCTTAAACTTATTCATGGCTTTTTGTAACTTCGCGTTTGGCACTGAATCATCATCAAGAATCAGCGCAAACCGCTCCCAATCCCGTTGGGATAACAGGATTTGCTCCTGCCCTTTCAACACTTCTTGCGCCATGCGCTGGGCAGCTTCCAACAAAAAATTACTCAACGACAAGCCACGGAAAGAAGCGGATCGCGTTAACAGGCTCTTGGTTTCAGCGTTGGTGCGTAGATTGATGCGTTCTGATAGTGCCGACATAATCATAGGATCCTGTACTTACCTTGTGAATGCAGTTTTTCATATTGCATTGTCTTAGGATTTCTACCAGAATCCGTGCGCCCCCACACAGGCTACGCGGTCAACTAATCCACACCTGACGCAAACGCCTTCGTTGCGGGGAGCGAAGGCGTTCACTCACATTACACCCGAATATGCCCATCCCCCAACACCACATACTTCTGCGAAGTCAACCCTTCCAACCCCACTGGTCCCCGCGCATGAATCTTGTCGGTACTAATCCCAATCTCCGCCCCCAGCCCATATTCAAAGCCATCGGCAAAGCGCGTTGACGCATTCACCATTACCGAACTCGAATCCACCTGCCGCAAGAATGCCCGCGCCCGCGTGTAATTCTCGGTAATAATCGCGTCGGTATGTTGCGACCCATAGTGATTAATGTGCGTAATTGCCGCCACCATATCCGCCACCACCTTGATGGACAAAATCGGCGCAAGGTATTCGGTGCTCCAATCCTCTTCCGTCGCCACCACACACGCAGGCAACAGCGCTCGCGTCTGCTCACAACCACGCAATTCCACGCCCTTCGCCGCGTATTCTGCCGCCAACACTGGCAACACTTGCGCCGCCACACCTTCCGCTACCAGCAAAGTTTCCATCGCATTGCACACGCCGTAACGGTGCGTCTTGGCATTCACCGCCACCTTAACCGCTTTCTCAAGATCGGCCTGATCATCAATGTACACATGACAAATCCCGTCCAAGTGCTTGATTACCGGAATGCGCGACTCGGCACTCACCCGCTCGATCAAACCTTTGCCCCCACGCGGCACAATCACATCCACGTATTGCGCCATGCGCAGCAATTCGCCGACCGCCGCCCGATCCGTGGTTTCCACCACTTGCACACACGCCGCTGGCAAACCCACCGCTTCCAAGCCTGCCCGCACACAAGCCGCAATCGCCTGATTGGAATGAATCGCCTCCGACCCACCACGCAAAATCGTGGCATTACCGGACTTCAAGCACAACACCGCCGCATCCACCGTCACATTCGGGCGCGATTCGTAAATAATGCCCACAACACCCAACGGCACGCGCATTTTGCCAACCTGAATCCCTGAAGGACGGTAGCTCATATCGGTAATCGTGCCAATCGGATCAGCCAGCGTCGCCACTTGGCGCACGCCTTCCGCCATCCCTGCAATCGTCTTATCGGTCAGCGTCAAGCGATCCAGCATCGCTGCATCCAAGCCTTTGTCACGCCCAGCCGCCAAATCCTTGGCGTTTTCAGCTTTCAACCAGTCAGCACGTTCTAGCAAAGCCTCAGCAATGCACAGCAATGCCTTGTTTTTAGTGCTAGTCTCAGTGTTCGCAAGGATCTGAGCAGCTTGCTTCGCTTGCTGACCAACACCTTGCATGTAAGCGGTAATCGTATTCATCGTGTCCAAACCAAATTCCTCACGGTATGCAATGCCTAAATGGTAACACGAAAATACTGGTACGATCTTTCTGACAATTATCATAGGCAGCGGCTTTGCTGTAGGTTATAACACCCAAGATATGGCAGAATGCGCCGCTCAGTTATTCACTGGAAACCACTCCCGAAGCCTTTATTTATGACAGATTACCTACTGATTATTGTTGGCACTGTGTGGGTCAACAATTTTGTGCTTTCACACTTCTTAGGTCTATGCCCGTTCATGGGCGTATCGCGCAAGCTCGAAACCGCGATGGGCATGGGTTTTGCTACGACCTTTGTGCTTACCTTGTCCTCCGTCAGCAGCTATCTCGCCGACACATACCTACTCGTGCCGTTTGGCTTGGAATATCTACGTACCATTAGCTTTATTCTCGTGATTGCGGCGATTGTGGGCTTTACCGAAATGGTTATCCGCAAAACCAGCCCGGTGTTGTACAACGTGCTGGGGATTTACCTGCCACTGATTACCACCAACTGCATTGTGCTGGGGGTGGCGTTGCTGAATGTGCAAGAAGCGCACGATTTTATTGAATCCGCCCTGTACGGTTTCGGCGCAGCCCTCGGCTTTTCGATGGTGCTGGTGTTATTTGCGGGTATCCGCGAACGTATCAATGTCGGTGACGTACCCGGTATTTTCCAAGGCAATGCCATCGGTCTGATCACCGCAGGCTTGATGGCATTGGCATTCATGGGCTTCTCAGGGTTGGTAAAAAGCTAATGATTGCAGCGATTCTCGTGGTAGTCGGTATGGCGGCGGTGTTTGGCTTGTTGCTGGGCTATGCTGCCATCCGTTTCAAAGTGGAAGGCAACCCACTGGCACAAAAAATTGATGCCATCCTGCCGCAAACCCAGTGCGGACAATGCGGTTTCGTCGGTTGCCACCCGTATGCCGAAGCAATGGCTAAAGGCGAAGCCGACATTAACCGTTGCCCCCCCGGTGGCGAAGCAGTCATCAAAGCGCTGGCAGAATTGTTGGGGGTGGAAGCCAAACCCCTCGATGCCGACAGCGGCGAACACACCGACATGCCGCTGGTTGCCATCATCGACGAAAACACCTGCATCGGCTGCACACTCTGCATTCAAGCCTGCCCTGTGGATGCGATTGTTGGCGCTGCCAAACACATGCACACCATCATTGCCAGCGAATGCACCGGCTGCAAATTGTGCCTACCGCCCTGCCCCGTGGATTGCATCGCAATGGTCCCGATCAAAATTGAACCGACGAATTGGAAATGGCCGTACCCCGTGTTTAACTTGAAGGTGACTCCATGATCCAAACTTTACGCAAACTGTGGCGTAACCCCGGCGGTCTGCATCTGGATGAAAATAAAGACGTTTCTACCCAATGCCCGTCGCGCCAGATTCCGTTAGCCGCGCAACTGGTGATTCCCCTGCTGCAACACGCAGGTGACAAACCCAAAGTGGTCGCCAACGTAGGGGCTTACGTTTACAAAGGGCAAACACTGGCGGTGGCGCAAAGCAATAACAGCGTCAATGTCCACGCCACCACCTCCGGCACGATTAGCGCGATTGAACCACGTCCAGTCGCACATCCCTCCGGCTTGCATGATCTATGTGTAGTACTGATTCCCGATGGTAAAGACGATTGGGGTGATGCCCGCCTGCCCACTTACCCAAATTACACCGAGATCGACCCCGCCATTCTGCGTCAGCAAGTCAAAGCGGCGGGCGTAGTTGGTATGGGTGGCGCAGTTTTCCCTTCGGCGGTAAAGCTGAATGTGCGCCCCGACAAACCCATCCGCACCCTGATTTTGAACGGCGCAGAATGCGAGCCATATATCACTTGCGACGACATGTTAATGCGCGAACAAGCCGCTGAAATTGTCGCGGGTGCGCAAGTCATGATGCATATCGTCAAGCCGCAAGAATGCTTGATCGGGGTGGAAGACAACAAACCTTTAGCCATTGCGGCGATGCAAGCCGCGATCACTGCCGCGCAAGATAGCCGCATCCAAGTCGTCGCCGTCCCCACGATTTACCCCAGCGGCGGCGCAAAACAACTCACCTTTATTTTGACGGGCAAGGAAGTTCCCAGCGGCGGACGTTCCTCCGACATCGGCGTATTGTGCAATAACGTCGCCACCGCACGCGCCATTTACCACGCGGTCGTCCACGGCGAACCATCCTTAAGCCGCTACGTCACCGTCACCGGCAATGGCATTGCGCAACCGTGCAACCTTGAGATTCCCTTCGGCACACCGATCAGCCACGTTGCCGCCCACGCCGGAGGTACAACCCCGCAAGCCAAACGCTGGCGCATGGGAGGCCCCATGATGGGCATTACCTTGCACGACGCGGCAACCCCTGTCGTCAAAGCCATGAACTGCTTGCTGGTGAATGACGAACTGGAAAATACCCAACCCGCCATGCCCTGCATCCGCTGCGGACGCTGCACTGATGCTTGCCCGACCAGCTTGCTACCGCAACAACTGTATTGGTTTGCGCGTGCCAAGGAATTCGACAAAGCCAAAACGCATCACCTCTCCGACTGCATCGAATGCGGCTGTTGTGAATACGTCTGCCCCAGCCACATTCCGCTGGTGGATTATTACCGCTTTGCTAAAGCCGAAATCCGTACTGAACGTGAAGCCAAAGTCAAAGCTGATCTTGCCCGCGAACGTCACGAATTCCATCAAGAACGCCTCGAACGTGCCAAACGCGAAAAAGCCGAAAAGCTGGCAAAGCACAAAGAACAGGCGCAAACCAACACAGATGACGGCAAAAAAGCAGCCATTCAAGCCGCACTCGAACGTGCCAAAGCGAAAAAAGCCGAAGCAGCCGCCTCCACCACTAGCGGGGATACTGCCGCATGATATTCAACAAACGTACATCCCCCGTCGCCACGGGCAAAGCGGATGTCAGCACGCTGATGCAGCAAGTGCTGTATGCCCTTATCCCCGGCACGCTGCTGCTCGTGTGGTTTTTCGGCTGGGGCATGATCACCAACTGGGTACTCGCCATTGGCTTTGCGCTGTTATTTGAAGCGATTATGCTCAAATTGCGCCAACGCCCTATCGAACCGTTCTTGATGGATTACAGCGCCGTGCTGACGGCGTGGCTATTAGCCGTCGCCATGCCTGCGTTTTCGCCGTGGTGGTTGATTGCGGTAGCCATGCTGTTTGCGATTGTGATTGCCAAGCATTTGTACGGTGGCTTGGGGTATAACCCGTTTAATCCCGCGATGGTGGGCTATGCCGCGATGCTGGTGTCTTACCCGGTGCAAATGACGATTTGGCCTGAACCCGTGCATTTCAGCTTTGCGCACATTGGCGCAGACCAAGCCTTCCAGAAAGTCTTTTGGGGCATCAATACAGGCTGGGATGCGCTTAGTGGTGCGACCCCGCTGGATGCTGTCAAAGTGAATTTAGGTCTGCACAAAACCTTGGAAGAAATCTACGCTAGCGGTCATTTCGGGCTATTCGGCGGGGATGCGTGGGCGTGGATTAACCTTGCGTGGTTAGCAGGCGGGCTATGGATGATCCAACGCAAAGTCATCAGTTGGCATATCCCTGTCGCACTGCTGGCAGGTTTGGGCGGCATAGCAACCATCTTCTGGCTGGTAAACCCACAACTGTATGCGTCACCGCTGTTCCATTTGTTGGGCGGTGCGGCGATGTTGGGGGCTTTTTTCATTGCAACCGACCCCGTATCGGCTAGCACCACGCCAATGGGTAAGCTGATTTACGCGGCGGGGATTGGACTGTTTACCTACATTATCCGTACTTGGGGTGGCTACCCCGATGCCATTGCATTTGCGGTATTGATTATGAATATGGCAGTCCCTTTGATTGATTACTACACCCAACCACGGGTTTATGGCACAAAACGGGGGTGGCTGGGATGAAACGTATCTACGAGAAATTGTTGGAACAACCGGGCGCTATTTTGGCGGGTTTCGCGCTGTTCGGGACGATTGCGCTGGCATTGGCGTTTGACTTGACCAAAGACCAAATTGCGGCGAATGAACGTGCTGCCACCTTGAGCCGCTTGAATGCGCTGGTGGATCACCAAACCTATGACAATGACTTGCTGGCGGACACAGTAGACTTGCCTGCGGCGGAATTTGGCAGTGCGGATAAGGTCACGGTCTACCGCGCCCGCAAGCAAGGCGTACCCGTTGCGGCGTTATTCACCGTAACTGCACCGGATGGTTACAGTGGGCGTATCCGTCTGATTGTCGGGGTCAACGCCGATCAAACCCTTGCAGGCGTGCGCGTGCTGGGTCATAAGGAAACCCCTGGCTTAGGTGACAAAATCGAAGTAGAAAAAAGCGACTGGATGTTGGGTTTCAACGGCAAATCGCTGCAAAATCCTACAGACACAGGTTGGGCAGTCCGCAAAGATGGCGGTGAATTTGACCAGTTTACGGGCGCAACCATCACCCCACGCGCCATCGTCAAAGCGGTGAAAAATACGCTTGCGTGGTCACAACAGCATTTCAGCACACTTTTTAAGCAGGAGGCAAAGCCATGAACAAAGTCGATTGGGCGGTCTACCGCGACATCAGCATCAACGGCTTGTGGAAAAGCAACCCCGGCTTGGTGCAATTGCTGGGGCTATGCCCGCTGATGGCAGTCACGACCAATTTCGTGAACGGCTTGGGGTTGGGCATTGCGACGACTGTTGCCTTGGTTGCCTCGAATCTGGCGATTTCGATTGTGCGCCATTTAGTGCGGGAAGAAATCCGCATCCCCGCCTTCGTCATGATTATTGCTGCCAACGTCACCTTGATCGAAATGCTGATGAAGGCGTATTTCCATGAGCTGTATGGCATTTTGGGGATTTTCATCCCGCTGATTGTCACCAACTGCATCGTGATTGGACGTTCTGAAGCGTATGCCTCGAAAAATCCACCGCTGCAAGCAGGTTTTGACAGTTTGATGATGGGAATTGGTTTTACGCTGGTATTAGTCGTGCTGGGCGGAATGCGCGAACTGGTCGGTAATGGCACATTGTTTGATCAAGCACACTTGATGTTTGGTGAAGCGGCTCGCGGTTTAACCCTCAGTCTCGGTGCAGACTACAAAGGCATGTTGCTTGCTGCCCTGCCCCCCGGTGCATTTATCGGGCTGGGCTTTTTGGTAGCGCTGAAAAACTACGTTGACAAGCGCAAGGCGCAAACCGTTAAAACCCCGCAAGCGCAACCGATAGTACGGATTACGCCCGCTGGTGAGAGCGCGTGAACAAGGTCAAGCGGGAGGAAATCTTCCATCGCCTGCGCGATGCAAATCCAAACCCGACCACTGAGCTGGTATATGCCAGCACGTTTGAATTGCTGATTGCGGTGATTTTGTCGGCGCAATCCACCGACAAGGGCGTGAATAAAGCCACGGCAAACCTATTTCCTGCCGCGCATACCCCTGAGGCGATTGTTGCGCTGGGCGAAGAGGGCTTGAAGGATTACATCAAAACCATTGGTCTGTTTAACAGCAAAGCCAAGAATATTATCGCAACCTGCCGAATGCTCATCGACAAACACGGCTCGGCAGTGCCGCAAGATCGCGCTGCATTGGAAGCCTTACCCGGTGTAGGGCGCAAAACCGCCAACGTGGTGTTGAACACGGCATTTCACCAACCGACGATGGCGGTGGATACGCACATCTTCCGCGTCGCCAACCGTACCGGCATTGCTCCCGGCAAAAACGTATTGGAAGTCGAAAAAGGTTTGCTCAAAAACATTCCCAAGGAATACCTGCTGGATGCACACCATTGGCTAATCTTGCACGGGCGTTATACCTGCGTAGCACGCACGCCTAAGTGCAAACACTGTATCATTGCTGACCTGTGTGATTTCAAGGAGAAAACCGTCTAATGTTTGGTAATGACCGCGACAGTATGCGCCGCTACTACCTGCAATGCTGGCAGAAGTTCAAACAAAAACAACCGCTGGATGCGCTGGAAACACAGATTGCCAGCGTGGTGGCGGAACACCCTGAATACCACGCTTTGCTTGAACATCACGACAAAACCCTGCAACGTGACTACCTGCCGGAACAGGGGGATACCAATCCGTTCTTACACATGGGCTTACATCTGGGGATTCGTGAGCAAGTGGCGACTAACCGTCCGACCGGAATCCGCGAACTTTACCAGCAATTGGTGATCCAATACGGCAACAACGCCGCTGAACACCGTATGATGGATTGTCTGGCAGAAAGCATCTGGCTGGCACAACGCCACCAGACAGCACCGGATGAAGCAGCGTATCTTGAATGCTTACAACACAAACGATGAGGTAAAACAATGAAATCGGGCTTTTACGCGGGAATCTTATTACTCCCATTGGCACTGGGCGCTTGCTCCATTACGCCCTCCAGCAACACCTACACCACCGCGCAAGCAGGCACACTGCAAGAAGTCAAATACGGCACGGTACTAGGAGTGCGCAATGTGATGATCCGCGAAGACAATGCTGAAACGGGCAAAGTCGCCGGTGGCGTGATCGGTGGCACAGTCGGCAGTGATGTCGGGCAAGGCAAAGGTCAAATCATTGGCAGTGTCGCGGGTGCAGTCATCGGCGGCACGGTCGGTATCGCGCTGGATCGGAGTATTCAAACCAAACAAGGTGTAGAAATCACCGTGCGCATGGACGATAACCGCACAGTTGCGATTGCGCAATTAGCAGACGAACCGTTTACCGTGGGTGAACAAGTTAAAGTATTAACTAGCCAAGACGGTAAAGCACGCATTACTCACTAAATCAAAAAACACTCACCGAAAAAACAAGGGCGCATTATTCTATGCGCCCTTAATTCAATGTTTGCATCATTTAATCCATCGCGATAATAACGTCACTACTGCTAACCGTGCGCAAATCAAATGTTCTTGACCGGCTAACAGTGCCATCTTCGGAGGTTACATCTGCCCGATACAAACCCGGCGCAAGCTCAATATTGGCAGAATGCCGAGTCAGCGAAGTTTCTAACACCGACTTGCCATTATCCAAACGGTATACTGTCCACGTATAAGGTTTCATGGCGGGACCGTTATTTAACGTAGCCATCAGTAAAACTTTTGACAAAGTTGTATCCGCAGCCGCGACTCCATTAATCGGTGCACTATAGGATTGCAGCGAAATTAATGATAAAAAAACCAGCGATATGGTTGCTAACCCTTTCCGAACTGTCGTACCTACCATTTTATATACCTCTTTGCTGTATTTATGATTAGGTAACATTATTGTTACACCCAATAAGAGTAATTTAGTTCGCTAAAAATACAATTCGATTTTTTTTATAAGCAAAATAAAAAAACTGTTGGAACTTTCTTTCTCTAACGTAACACCGTGCAGAAACACCGCTGCCTGTGCTATCCTAGCGCCCCGTAATATTCCCCAATACCGGAGTTTGTTGATGCATCCGATGCTCAGAAAAGCCATTGAAGCCGCCCGCGAAGCAGGCGAATCGATCCGCCACCATGCCAACAAAGTACACAAGCTGGATGTTGAAAACAAAGCCCACAATGATTTTGTCAGCAATGTCGATCGGGAAGCCGAGCAAATCATTGTGCGCCTGTTGCAACGCGCCTACCCAGACCATGCCTTCTTAGGTGAAGAAAGCGGCAAACACGGTCCCGACAGTGATTACGAATGGATCATTGACCCGTTAGATGGCACAACCAATTTCCTCTACGGCATCCCGCAATACTCGGTATCGGTTGCCCTAAAACATAACGGACGTTTATTGGTCGGCGTGGTATACGACCCCTTGCGCGATGAAACCTTTGCAGCATCACGGGGCGGTGGTGCAACCTTGAACGGTCGCCGCATCCGTGTATCGGAACGCAGTACCATGCAAAGTGCTCTGTTAGGTACAGGTATCCCCTTCCGCGCCAACCAAAACCTCGACCTGTACCTGCAAACGCTGAAAGCCATGTTGCCGGATACCGCAGGCGTGCGCCGCCCCGGTTCTGCGGCACTCGACTTGGCTTATGTTGCCAGCGGACGTTTTGACGGTTTCTGGGAATTTGGTCTGAATGAATGGGACATTGCTGCTGGCGTATTGCTGGTGCAAGAAGCCGGTGGTTTGATCGGTGACATGAAAGGCGACAATACTTTCCTAAAAACCGGCGATGTCGTTGCAGCGAACCCAAAAGTCTTCAAAGAAATGATTAAACGCCTGCACCCGATCATGGCGAATCGTTAATCCCCCGCAAATCCCCTGATAGACTAAAATCAGGGGATGAAACAGCCTAACCTCGCCACTGCTGCCTACTCCCTGCTTCTGTTAACGTTGCTGCTTTTGAGTGGCTGCGAACAACGTGCCCCCCCTCCACCAATGCCCCCCGCCGAATCGATAGCGGCAGAACCCGTCATCATTCCCGAAGCGGACAAATTGCAACCCGATCATTCCACGGTTGTGCAGACGCACCCGCCGGAGCAAAACGCCATGCCCACCAAGCCGCCGGACAAACCCAATACGCTAAAAATTCCCAACTTTGCGCAACAAGCCACGCCGGATAATACGCTTGCACTACGCTTTCTAGCCACGGGCGAAAGTTTCTACACCGAAATTGCCTTGGCAAACGGCATTCTCAGCTACACCTACTTCGAGGACACCACCGGACGTTGCGCCCAATGGGTAAAAAGCAGCCCTTGCTGGCAACAAAGCGACCTCAAAACCATCAGCATGGCACTCACCACCGAAGATCTCGATAACTTATACGCCGTCGTCAAAGACAGTGGCATTTTAACCCTGAAACGCGCTACCTTTGGCGACGCAAAAGCGGGGCAACGCCATTACGACCAACGCCTTGAAGTCAGTATTGACGGCACAAGCAAAAAACTGGTCTACCAACATTTTCCGGGCGCTAGCAAAAAACCCGAAGCGTTTGCACGCTTGGAAACCGCGCTACTCGCTTATGCCAACGACTTACCGCATTAACTTTTTCGGAAACCAAACTTCATGCTGGATTGGATGGCTTATTTACTCGCAGCCCTCGCGGCAATGGCAGCGGGTGCAATTAATGCACTGGCAGGCGGCGGCACACTGATTACGTTCCCAACCTTACTAGCACTGGGTATCCCGCCTGTCGTTGCCAATGTCACCAGCACGGTAGCGCTTTGCCCCGGCTATTTCGGCGCAACACTGGCACAGCTCAAGGATATTCGCAGCCAGTCGCAACGTTTGTGGTTGGTATTACCGGCAGCACTCGCGGGTGGGATTATCGGTGGGGTCTTACTGCTGCATACTGAGGAAAAAGTGTTCCAAGCACTCGTGCCATTCCTGATTTTGTTGGCAGCACTGTTATTGGCTATCCAGACGCCGTTGCGAGCATGGCTCAACCGCCGCTTACAGGCACACCGTGCGCAAGGCATCCCAGTCGTTTGGGTCATCCCGTTAATCTTGCTAGCCGCCGTGTACGGTGGTTACTTCGGGGCGGGGCTAAGCGTTATCGTACTGGCTGCACTGGCGTTGATTCTGGATGACTCCCTGACGCGGCTGAATGCGCTCAAACAAGCGGTTGCGTTTGGAGTCAATATCGCGGCGGCAGGCTTTTTCCTATTCTCTGGCAAAGTGGTCTGGTCGCTTGCCTTTGTCATGGCGATCGGCGCACTCGCAGGCGGCGTATTAGGCGGCAAACTTGCCAGCAACGTTAACCCGAATACCCTACGCTGGCTAGTCGTGAGCATCGGGATAGTGGTCGCCGTGGTTTATTGGATCAAATGATCCAACACCTCAATCAGTTGCCAGTCGGGTTTGTGGAAAAACACCCCTGAACCCGCTTGTTCCGGTGTCATGCCACGCAAGAACAAATACAACGCCCCGCCGACATGCTTCTCCCAAGCATAGTGCGGCTGGCGTTGCTGCAAATAGCGGTGCAATGCCAAGCAGTAAATCAGGTATTGCAGGTAATAATGGTGTTCCGCCATTGCTTGCTGCATCGCCTCATGCGTGTAGTCTGCTGGGGTCGTGCCTAGTTCGTTCGATTTATAGTCCACCACGAAATACTGACCATCAGCGGCGAATACCAAGTCGATGTAGCCTTTCAGATACCCTGTTAAATCATTGAATTTTAACTTGTCGACGGCGGCGTGAATCAGCGTCCATTCGGCGGGCAAATGCTGGTGCAGCAAGGCTTGCAGAGGCTTTAGGCGCAAACGTTCTACGGGGAAATAAAATTCCAGCTCGTCAAGACGTTGTGTTTTGGGAAGATCCGCAAGACACAGCACGATTGCCCCCAGTGACGTATGCAATGTCTTTTCCAATAATTGCTCGCCTGCTTCACGCCAGCGTTCTGGTAAACCATGCCGTTTTAGTGCAGGCAGCAACACCTTATCGCGTTGCTCAGCAAGCGGCTGGGTAAAATCCAACTCTTCCAGCATTTTGTGTAAGCAACTACCCGCTTTTGCACCACGCGGAAACGCAGTGCGCAACGTTTCATGCACCACGGGCGTTTGCCACGCGAGGGTATCGTAGTCGGGGCGTTCGTCTTCCTTGCCGGATGCCAGACCGCTGAAACTGCCGACTTTGGGTACGGGTGTATAACGCGGCTGATAACGCCGAATGCTGGATTGCCACTCACCTGTTTCTGGCTGATAGCTAATCAACGCATCATCAACAGGCATGGATTCGTGGCTAATACAACCGTCGGATTGTTTCACGACCTGCTGGAGTTGCGCGTGCATCAAGGCTTGGCGCACATCCGGCTGCATTCCGTCTTTGCGCAATTTACTGAGAATCTCATGCCCCTGCGCCAGTTTACCGAATAACAGCCACCCCAGTGCCGAATAATAGCTAAAGGGAGCAGGAATACGCCCGCTCACCAGTGCAATAGTGCAATGGTATTTGGCGCGAGTCACTGCCACGTACAGGAGGCGCAAGTTTTCCGCCTGTTCCGCCTCACGGAAACGCTGGCGAGCGGCATCACTGGCAAAGGCTTCTGCTTGCAAACGCGATACGCCTTCCTCCGTATCCGCGTCATACCAACTGAACCACGTACTCGCCTTGGGGTCACGCTCTAGCCACAAATACGGGCAATACACGATGCCGTATTCCAGCCCCTTGCTTTTGTGGATGGTGGTGATTTGCACCAGATTTTCGTCACTTTCTAGACGCAATTCGTGGGCTTCGTCTTTTTCAGCAGCCTCGGCTTTTTGTTGCAGCCAGCGGATTAGCGCGTGCATCCCATGCCCTTGCAAGCGACTTTCCGTGTGGATGAGTTCGGCAAGATGCAATAAGTTGGTGAGGCGACGTTCGCCATCCACCAAGGCCAGCAAGTGTGCGTAATGCCCGCGTTGCAGCATCCACTGGCGGAACATCGGCATAAAGCCCTGTGTGTGCCAGGTTTTATGCCAGCGGTGAAAGGCTTCGAGTTCGCGTTCCAGCAAGGTGGGATTTTCATCCAATTCAAACAAACGTTGCGCGGTAAAGCCGAATAACTCGGTGACGAGCGCTTGTTTCAAGGCAGATTCATTGCCCGGTTCGGCAATAGCGCGGAGCACGGCACGGAATTCGCTGGCTTCGCGGGTGCAAAAAATGCTATCGCGGGACTTTTGCACGCTGGCAATGCCACGTTCCAACAGGGCTTGCTTGACCAGTTCGCCTTGGCGGTTTTCGCGGACTAAGACGGCGATGTCACTGCTGCACACGGGGCGCTCGCCGATACGTGCTGCGCCTTGACGGGCAGCATTGAGTAAGCGGGCAATGTCGTTGGCGACGGCGCTGGCGATGCCTGCTTGCACGGTCGTGCTATTGTTGCCTTCATCGAGGGAATCCCAGTCCCATAGACGGATGGGGGATAGCGGTGGTGCGACCAGCAAATCGGACTGCGGCTTGCCTGCTGCGACGGCTTCGTAGCTGATGTCGCTGCGGAAGGGTTGGTCAGACTGGGCGAACAGGTGGTTGAGCGCAGTCAACAACGCGGGGTGTGAGCGGAAATTGTGTTTCAGCGTATGGTGGTAACAGGTGGCTTGTGCCGCTTTCAGGTAGGTGTAAATATCCGCGCCACGAAAACCGTAAATGGCTTGCTTGGGGTCGCCCACGTAGAATACGGGTTGATCGGGGCTGTTGCGGTAAATGCGCTCAAAAATTTCGTATTGAATCGGGTCAGTGTCTTGGAATTCGTCGATCAGCGCCGCTTGGTATTTTGTCGCTAAACGTGCCGCCAGTGCGGGGTGTTGCGTCACGGCTTCGCGCAAATGCAGCAGCAAGTCGTCGAAGGTCAGCAAGCCCAATTGCTGTTTGCGGATGGGTAATTCGTGCCGCAAGTGGTGCAATAAGGCTAAGCGCACTTGTTCCAACGCTAACGGCAACATGTCTTCAACGGGCTGGCGCAATGCCAAGAGTTGTTCGCTGCTGTCAAAAAAGCGATGGGCAGGCGGCTGTTTGCCCTTATTGATTTTGACCTTCAGGTAACTGGTCGTGAATTTTTCTAAGGTGGTTTCTTCGCCTTTTCCCGTAAAACCATTGGCGAACAGCGCATCCAACAACGCAAACCAGTCGTTGAGTTTATCCGCTTTGTAACTAGCCCCATTTAATACCTTAGCAGCCAACGCATCGCGCAGCAGTTGACGAATGGTTGCACCGTCTGCCTGCCAGATGGTGCTGCATACGCTTAATTGTGCCAGTAATGCCGTGTTAACCGCCGTGAAATCCGCTGATGTGACGGTGACGTGCTCTTCTTGCAAATACGGTTTGCCGATAAAGTTACGCACATCCGCTAGCAAACTATCCGGGGTTACACCACGTTTTTGCAGCAGCATCAAATGCAGCGGGTCGGGTTTGAGAAAATGCTGATACCAAAATTTATCGGTTAATTCGGTCAGCAAAGCGTCTTCGTTTGCCACCAATTCGCTTTCAAACGGCAAACGGGCTTCAAACGCATTTTCCGAGAGCACGCGTTTGCAGAAGCCATGAATGGTGAAAACGGCGGCTTCATCAAAGCTCACCAAGGCAAGTTGCAGGCGTTGAATGCAGTCGTGTAACGGGGTTTCAATCAGCAATTCAGCGTAGGTTTCTTCGTGCGGGCGCTCTTCCAAATACGCCAAGGCATCGGCGAGGCGTTTGCGGATACGATCACGTAATTCGGCGGTTGCCGCTTCGGTGTACGTTACTACTAGAATCGTGTCGACTTTCAGGTCATAGACGGCGACGAGGCGCAGGTATAACCATGAAATCGTCCACGTTTTGCCGGTTCCGGCACTGGCTTCGATTAGGTTTGTGCCAGTGAGGGCAACGGTTTTGGCGTTAAGTGTTTGCATGACTGTTTTCAAAAAATTTCATTAGGGTGTCAACCGAACCGGAGCTTAATCGTTATACATACTGAACTCTAAGCCCAAGAGTCCCCAAAACTAGTACATGAATAAAAATTCACAGCCCTTAATGCATTCAACCCTCCCTCCCCGGAGGGTTTTTTATTTGGGTGGTGCAAATGTCAGGGTAATACCGCCGGTTGCACCGGCTTTTGCCAGACCGACCAAAGCAAACCCACCTTCAGCAGTAATTTCCAAGGTAAGTTGTACTTCATTCAATTCAAAATTACCCACTTGCTTGATGGAAGCAAAAATATCATCAAGGCTATCTTTGATACTACTCAGGGAAGCTGCCAGCTTTTCGGTCGGTAAGTTACGCAAACCACCATTGCTGTTACTAGAACTCAAGCGTCCGCCACCCAAGCTATCGAAGCCACCGGTAGCATTGCCTGAGGCTGCTTGGGTTTCTTGAGAAAAGATAACAGGTAATTCTTTCATGGACATATTCCTTGTTGGATTAAGAAAGCGGCAATCAGGTTGGATAACGCTGTTGCATGGCTTTGAGATCTTCGCGGTCTTTCAGCAGTGTGCCGAGATAAGGCGGCTTTTTCTGAGCATTGTCGAGTTGCCGGAACAATTCATCCAGACGTTGGCTGGACGTACCGGCATCCAATGCCATTGTTTTCAGCCATACCAGCAGTTCACCCGTGGCGGGTATCTTGCGCAGCCGTTCTTTACGCAGCAGCATGAAGCGATTAACCGCCAGTTCCAGAAAACCGTCAGAGAAGCGGCTAAACGAAGCCTGATGACTTGCCAGCACGGTTTTCAACAAATCACGCTTGAAGTCGATGTGGTGAAACACGCAGCGGCGTAAAAACGCTTCCGGCAAACGGCGTTCGCTGTTGGAGGTGATAAAGACCAAAGGGCGGTTATGGTCTTGCACCGTTACCACTCCCCCGGTTTCTTTGACGGTAAAACTCATTTGATCAAGTTCATGCAACAAGTCGTTGGGGAAATCACGTGGAGCTTTGTCGATTTCGTCGATCAAGAGCACCCGTGGTTTGTCGGAGGTCAGCGCTTCCCACAAGGGGCGTTCTTCCACGTAATCCATTTTGCTCAGGGTCACACCCGCCCGCAAATGGGCATCGTGGAAATAGCGCACACTGTCGAAATGGTAGAGCAGGTCTTGCGCGGTGCTGTCGGACTTGACCTGAAAATGCAGCACATCGCCTAGCCCCAATTTCCATGCGGCGTAGTATGCTGCTTGTGTTTTACCTGTTCCCGGTTCGCCAGTCAGCAGCAAAGGTTCGCCCACAGCAAGCGCGGTGTTGATGGCTTCTTGCAAATCAATGTCTGGAACAAAACGCGGTGCGTCGGTTTTCAAACCATCTTTGGGGATTCGGCGGTTTTGTAACGCATCCAGCACGGCTTTTGGGTCAGATTGTGCTAATAGGTTGAAGGGGTAGGTCATGCTTAATATCCGTGGTCAGTGATAACATTGGCAGGCATCATCTGCTGTTCAAACAGTTTATGTGCTTGCGAAACAATGGTCTGCAATTCGTTGAGTACTTTCTCGTAATGCCCCTCGGTACGCACCACAATGTCGTTGATCAATTTCGAGCGGTCATCCCCCACTACCGGCAACTCCACATCAAATTTCTCCAAAAAATCCAAGATGTCTTGTTCACTCACCTGTTGTAGCTCATCCAGCAATTCCAGCTTCATCCCGGACTTAAGTTTAACCTTGGTTAATTCATTGCGACAAATCGTTGCAAACTGTGGGTCAGGCTCTTTCAACTCATAGCCAAGTGCCAACAAAGTGCGTATCCCGTATGAACGCAGGCGAGCATGGACTTCGGTTTCCCACCATTTCAGGAAGAATGCCAAGCGCCCCAGATTCATAGGGCTACCCTTGCGCAGTGTTTCAAAGCGGCAATGTACCACCAAGGGATTGCTGATGCCGCCAATGCTGAGGTTTTGCAGCATACCGGGCAAATCATCCAGAAAGCGTATCCCGAAGCCTTTACAGACCATGTGTTCAAACGCCTGATGCAACTCGTTGAAATGGGCAGGCCAACGGAAGGTAAAGGTCACCATTTCCATATCCCGCGAATGTTTTTTCAACTCAATCGGCAGGCGCTCGTGAAAACGTTCGACGCCCTGCTCTTTTGTACCGTGCCAGAAACACGCCAAGGTGGTCGGGCTATCGGACACCAGCATCTCACTGGTGTGGTAAAACACCCGGCTGAATTGGGCGGTTCGGTCAAGCTTCAAATACCAGTGCATGTCTTTGACGACAAAACGCTGCACATTACTGTGCGGGAAATGCCATTCGGTGTAATGTTGGTAAAGGATCGGGATCATCCAACGAATCGCTGCTAAACCATGCCCTTTGCTGTTGTAGGCATGGGTAATGGCCTGATGCGGCGGGTAATGGTCAAGCAACAGCCGTTCGAGGAATATCCGCCCATGTTCGCGGGCGGCATCAGTCAGCGCATCGGTACGATTCACCAATAGCGCGGGGATCATTTGCAATTGTGTCACTGACCCCGCAATGCCATTGCTACCGCTGCGGCAGGCATTCAAATACAGTAAACTCGGCGGGGCTGCTTTCAGCATCGCCGCCAGCTTGCCCATCGTCACTTCCATCGCCTTGCCGGAGGCATCAGTAAACAATAGGGATGCGCCGTAACCATCACCCATGCCATGCCCGTAGTAATAGATGACATCCCACGACTGTTCATCCAGCTTACGGCGAAAACTATCCCAATCCGCCGCGACTGCCAAGGCGTGCGAGTTGAGGAAATAGCCGTAACGCCGCCCCCGCAAATATTGCAGTAAATCGTTGCCGTGTTCCCCAGCCCCCGTCGCGGTTTGGTCACGCGGTTCCTGACACACCAGCAAGACTTTGGGGACATCGGCAAACTGCACGGCACGCCTCGGCGCATTCGCTTGGGTTGCCACTGTGACATGCCAGTCTTCCATCACCAGAAAAGTGTTATGGCAGGTCAATAAATTCCACGGGATACGCTGGATAAAGGCATCATCCGACACTACCCGTAATAGCACGGCTTCTTGCGGGGGAAAAAGATTGGCGGACGCAGCAGCAAAAATTAATTGGTAAAGGTATTGCCCCAATTGCAACTGGGCAGCTTCGTCAAATGCACTCAGAATGTCTTTTTTGAAATGGATAAAGGCATCATCCAGCATACTCAGCTTTACCGGCTTGCCTTTGAGTTCTACCGTATCCAACTGGAAATTGCCCTGCAAACAGGGCGCTGGCTGCCCTTGCGGGTACAAGCCCCACGCATAGCCCGTAGCAGCCGATTGGATAACGAGGTCGAAATTCAGCACAAGATCCCCCCAACTAACGATCATTTACTGAGCTTATAACAAACAGTGTCACATATTCAACACGCTTAGGATTTGCGCATTGATAATGAAGGAAAAAGTTAATTTAACCTGTTAATTAGTACTAGCAATACGAAATCCAACAAAATTGATACGAAAATCTAGCGGATAACCGTTGCGGGAAGCAGAACGCAACCACTGAGGTTCGTAAAACCACGCGCCCCCCCGTAACACACCAGAGGCATTCATGCGACACCCCTGACGAGCATTACCATCGACAGGGGCATCATTGTAATTATCCTTCCAACAATCTTCCATCCACTCATTCACGTTACCGTGCATGTCATACAAACCAAATGGGTTTTCTGCAAAACTACCAACAGGAGAAGTATAGTTAAATTTATCGCCGCACAAGTCCCCAGAACAATTTGCATTATTTTTGCCTATCCCGTTGCCCCACGAGTAGGCAGTATTCGTACCTGCTCGTGCTGCATATTCCCATTCAGCTTCTGTCGGCAGACGGTATTTTTTGGTGGTTTGCTGACTCAACCATTGCACATAAGCTATGGCATTTGGCTGACTAACACCCACAATCGGGTAATTATCACCAATGAGAGCCTCACCCATAGCCTTGTAATAACTGGGCGCATTCTTTTCCTGCCATTGCGGTTTAGGACAAGCACCCGTATTCACACAGACCATATACTGCCTAACCGTCACTTCGGTTTTACTCATCCAAAAGGTCAATACATTGACTTCATGCGCGGGCTTTTCGTTAGCCAAGCAGCCATCTTCACGTTCAGAGTCGCAGCCCATTGTAAACTTACCACCATTGATTTTAACCATTGTTGGGGTTACTGTCGTTGGTTGCGATTGCTGAGAAGCTTTTGACAACTTATTTATCACATTATTGGATGTTTGCTCTCCATCCTGTGCAAAAAACGAAACAAGAGAAGGGGGAATGAAGGGTATTTCTCTTACAAATGTATTCCCCCCAACCCCCAACCCCCAACCCCCAACAGTACAATCGCCAACGCAAAACTCACCAACCCGACATTCCTCAACCACCGCGCAGCCGCATACACCACCGTCTTTAACCACCGCGCAGCCGCAAAACTCACCAGCCCGACATTCCTCAACCACCGCGCAGCCGCATACACCACCGTCTTTAACCACCGCGCAGCCGCATACACCACCGTCTTTAACCACCGCGTAGCCGCATACACCACCGCCTGTTTCAGCCCACAAGCCTTCCCCACTGCCAACAAATGCCGCCGCCCAGTGCGCGTCGCTGGCACCAGCAACGCCGCGCTTGCCACATCCTCCGGCATCTGCTCCATTTCCTCGCGGATAGCCTCACACAACGCAGGCACAGACACCACCAACGCATGCAGCTCTGCCGCCGCCTTATCTGGGTCAAGTACCCACCCCAACCGAATGCACTTCCAGAGCCAGATTGCCCATGCTAAAGAAGTCGGAGCGGGGATTTCCTCCTTCATCATCCTCAAACAAACCTCAATCACCGCCATCTGTTCCGCCCGCGTGCGCCGCATAAATCCTGTAAGCAACACCACCCGCAAGCGTGGCGCAAACGCCGCCAAATCCGCCGCCGCCCACATCCCCGGCAAGCCCAACAAACGCTGTAACGCCAAACGCGGCACATCTGCAAACAATGCTTCCCGCAAGCGTTCCGCCGCCACCAATGACCACGCACCGGGGTAATACGCCAATGCTTGCGCCCACGGCAACGCCGCCCCCAGCACCCGCTCCAAAAATGCTGCGTCACTTTCCTCAGGCTTTTGCCCCGCCACTTCCCACCGCGTCGCCTCCAAGGCCGCTGGTCGCCACGTCGCTGCACCCCATGCTTGCTGGATACCCGCCGCATCGGCCTGCAACAAGCGTACCCCTTGCGCCTGCAAACCCTGTTCGCGAAAATCCCAATCCCGCTGTTCTTGCCGCGTCAACAGCCGCGCATCCGGCCAGTCCCGCCACGGGAAATCCTGCAAACCTTCCGTCTGATGGGTATCGGCAAAAATCAGCAGTAACAGGTGATGACGGTATTCTTCCCAATCCTCCAGCCATTGCGCCCAACCGTGCTGATCCATGAAACGTTCTGGGCTACGGTTAAATCGCCCAAAGGTGAGGTGAACACCTCGCCCTTGCAAGGCTTGCACCAATTCAACAGGCAACTGATGCCAACCCTGTTGTGGCACAAGCTGATCCGTGAGGATGAGGATACGCTGCAAATCGCGCCGTTTCTGAAACCGCAATACCGGCACGCTGCCCGCCTCAGACGTGGCACGGATACTGGCAGGAATATCGAGTTCGCGGGTGTACTGATCGGTGAGAATGTAGCTCAACTGATACGCCAGATGGTCAGCATCCGCCTCCGCCAACCACGGCGGCATTGCCCCGCCCACACTGGCATCATCAAAATACTGCGCGGGTAACGTCGGGTCACACGGGATTTTCTGGCGAATGTTGGGCGGGCGATACTGTGTCCACCACACCCCCAACAAACCCGCAGCCAACAACGCTGCAACGATCGCCCCCGGTAGCCATAAATCCGTCAGGATACGTTTGTCTGACACGGGTTCAAGCGGCTGTTGCGCTACCTGCACCTTGATCATGTCAGAAATTGGCGGTTTGCCGCTGAGGGTATCGGTTTGAGTGACATTTGGCTTGTCTGGCGTTGGAGGCGGCGCAACCGTAGGCGGCGGGGAAAAGTAGACATACCAAACAGCACCCAACACCCCCACAACCAACAACAACCAACGCCACCACCTCTTTGAACGCACTGGCTTTGTAGGAGCTTGCCCTGCAAGCGATTCTTCTTCTGGAATGGAATCGGGAGAATCGCTTGCAGGGGAAGTTACTGATGGGGGTGATTCAGCCAATAACCGTGCCATGTCGTCGCGCCAACGCTGCACATCCACCGCTAACGGCTCGCCCTCTGCTACGGCAAAAAATCCCCGAAATTCATGCTGAAACAGCAAACGCTCATCCCGATCACGCACTAACAGATTGCCCAGCACCCGTTCCAGCCGCTGTAATGTCCAGTCACCCTCTGCCGCCAACACACGGCTAATCCGCCGATAGTCACGGATACTGACCACAATACCCGCCCGATTCAGGCGCTCAAAAAATACATGGAGTGGAAAATAATTGGCTGGCACATTATCAACCATAAAACTTCACCCGCACCCGCAACTGCCTTAGTACATCATCAGGCACACTATCCGGCATTAAGATCAACGTATACAACGTGCCGCTCTGCGCCCGCCAATTCAGCACACACAGCCATGGATGCAAAAAACTGCTGTCATCCAGCCGCGCCAAAAATCCAGCAGAAGCAGTACGCACCAACGCATTATCCACCTGATAAAAGCGCACTTCCTGCACCGCATTCGGCGCAACCCGACTAATATGCAAGCGCCAGTAATAACGCAACGACAACACAATCGGCAGCAACAACAAACTCTTTGCCCAAACCGCCAACGCAGGCATCAACCCCACCACAACAGCCGCCAGTAGATGCGTTCCCACCAAAAAAACAGCCAGTTGCCGCGAAGCCACTGGCTGCAAATATAACGGCGGTTGCGCTTCCACCAAGGCTTAGCAGATCAACGCACGTAACAACGCACGCGCATTCGCCATGCCCACCAGCAGATTTTCCTGAATTTCTTCCATCGTGATTTCGTCGCTGTCTTTGCCTGCTGCCCAGTTTGCTACCACGGCACAACTGGCATAACACAACCCCAATTCGCGGGCGAGTGAGGCTTCCGGCATCGCCGTCATACCCACCAAATCACAACCGTCACGTTCCAGCCGCGCAATTTCTGCCACTGTTTCCAGCCGTGGCCCTTGTGTAGCGGCGTAAGTACCACGCGGCACCACATCCAACTGGGCGCATTCTGCCGCAGCCAGCAAGGCATTGCGCACCTCAGGGCAATACGGCCATGAAAAGTCGATATGGGTCACATCCGTCAACCCTTCCTCGAAAAAGGTATGCGGACGCCCGTAGGTGTAGTCGATAATCTGGTCAGGAATCACCAAGCGCATCGGCTTCATTTCAGGGGTAATGCCGCCCACCGCTGCCATTGCCACGACTTTTTCCACGCCCAAACTTTTCAGCGCCCACAGATTTGCACGGTAATTAACCTTATGCGGTGGAATATTATGCGTGTAACCATGCCGTGCCAAAAACACGATGCGCTTGCCCGCAATCATGCCATGCGTCACAGGCCCCGACGGCTCACCGTAAGGCGTATGCACCACTTCACGGTGAATTACTTCCAAACCTTCGATTTCGGTCAAGCCTGTGCCGCCGATCACCGCAAATTCAATTGTCATCTTTAAAGTCCTTTTACTGCGTAGATACCGTTAGCGTTGCGCCAGTATTCTTTATAATCCATCCCAAAACCGAACACGTAGCGGTCGACTAGTTCAATCGCGGGAAAGTCGCACCAAATGCCTTCCACACGGCGGTCGTGCTGCTTATCCGCCAACACCGCGATGTGTACCGATGCCGCGCCCTGTTCCCGACACCACCGCGCCACTTCACGCAAGGTATAACCTTCATCGAGAATATCATCCACCAGCAACACATGCCGCCCTACCAACGCCGCTTCGGGCTTGTGTAACCACGTAATGGTTTTGCTGCCACTGGTTGCACCACGGTAACGGGTGGCGTGCAAATAATCTTGCTCCAGCGGGAAGTTAAGGCGCGTCAGCAAATGCCCCGTGACGATCACGCCGCCCGTCATCACACACAGCACCAACGGGGTTTTATCACCCAGTGTGGCGGTGATTTCGACTGCCATGCGATCCAGCATTGCCGCGACGTCTTCCGCTGAATGCAGCAGGTCTGCCTCTGCCATTACCCGCATCGCTTCTTCCGATGTAATCATGTGTTCATCCATTCTTCAAACAGTGCCTTATTCTAACGTAAATCAAAAAATCATCATGAAAAAATGCAAAATAGGATGACTGGTGCTTGCTTTTAGACAATCAGAATATTATGATTTGCTTATATTAATTAAACCCGTTTTCCGCGCCGCCGGGCGCATTACTCCGCTAGAGGTTATATATTATGAAACACACAAAAATCGCACTATTGATCGCGCTGCTCGCTACTTCCGGCGTTGCTTCTGCTGAATTCTTCGATGGCTTCGACAACGGCAATATGCAAGGTCAAGGTAATAACCAAGGTCAAGCAAACACCAGTGGTCAAGGTCAAGGCTACGGCACGGGCGCTTCTGATGTAAACGGCTGGGGTCGTGGCAAAGGCGACGCAGACGGTGAAGTGGATTTCACCATCACCTTCAAAGGCAAAGGCAATACCGCGATGGATTCTGACGTTGCGGGTCAAGGTCGTGGCGACGGCGCTAGCAACCTGCAAGGGAGCGGCTATGGCTATGGCAATGGCTACAACAACCTGCAAGGCTACAGCAACACTGCCAAAAACGGTTACGGTAACAACAACCCGTGGGGCGGTTACGCGATGCCTAACATGATGCAGCAAATGCCGATGATGCAAGCACCTGCACAAGGTCAAATGCCGATGATGATGGCAGCACCTTACGCAATGCCACAAGCGCCTAGCTTCGAGCAAATCCAAAAGCAAATGGAAATGCAGCGTGCGCAAGCGGATGCGTTCTTCAAGAAAGTCGAAGAACAGCGTCAAGCGATGGCAGCACAACAGCAAAAAGCGGCTGATGCAGCCAAAGCTGCTGCCCCGGTTGCTGCTCCAGCACCTGCCGCTGCTGCCACCACCACTGCTCCAGCCGCACCGGCTGCACCTGCGGTTGCACCGGCTGCTCCTGCAAAGTAATCAGACCGACTCGCGTGTTGCCCCGATAAATCTATATTGACGTATCGGCTAGCCGTGAGAGAATCCGAGATCGACTCTATTGGTCTCGGATTTTTTTCGTCTTGCATAAAGGGACATCATGCAAACTGAACGCCTCACTCTCAGCGTTTCGCAACTCAATGCCGAAGTGGGTCAGCTTCTTGCGCACGGCTTCCCCGCTTTATGGGTCGAAGGCGAAATCTCCAACTTTGTCCGTGCCTCATCCGGTCATCTGTATTTCAGCCTGAAAGATGCAGGCGCTCAAGTGCGCTGCGCCATGTTCAAAGGTCGTGCCTCGACCTTAAAACTTGCCCCCAAGAATGGTTTAAAAGTGCTGGTACGCGGCAAAGTTGCCTTGTACGAACCGCGTGGCGAATACCAATTCATTATTGAACACCTCGAAGATGCCGGAATCGGTGTCTTACAGCGCCAGTTCGAGGAACTCAAACAGCAGCTTCAAGCGCAAGGCTTATTCGCCCTCGAACACAAGCAAACCCTGCCCACGTTTCCTCGCTGTATTGGGGTCATTACGTCACCGACAGGGGCAGCGATTCGCGATATTCTCAATGTATTGAAACGGCGTTGCCCACAAATTCCGGTCATGGTCTACCCCGTGTTGGTACAGGGTGAAGGCTCGAAGGAACAGATTGTTAACGCTATTCGCCAAGCGGATCGCGAACAACATTGCGATGTTTTGATTCTGGCTCGCGGCGGCGGTTCGATTGAAGACTTGTGGTCGTTCAATGAAGCGGTGGTCGCACACGCCATCCATGCCTGTAAGCTGCCGATTATTAGCGGCGTGGGGCATGAAATTGATTTCACCATTGCGGATTTCGTGGCGGATATTCGCGCCCCTACCCCCTCCGCTGCCGCAGAACTGGTCAGTCCCGATATGGCAGCGTTGCAAGCGCACGTACAACGACTGTTTTCCCAACTGCAACGCCATCAGCAACGCCGCACGCAATTAGCAGGCGAACACTTACGCCGCTTGCAACGCCGTTTGGAAAATCAACGCCCCACCAATCGCTTACAGCAAAAAGCGCAACGACTGGATGAACTGGACATGCGTCTCCGTGCAGCCACGCAACGTTACTTGCTACGCCAGCAAGATAAGGTGCAAATGCAAGCAGGCAAGTTGCACGCGCTCAGCCCATTAGCGGTATTAGAACGCGGCTTTGGGATTACCCGTGTCGGTGAAACGGGACAAGTGATACGCAGCACCGCCACGTTACGGCTGGGGCAAACGCTCATCACCCAGCTCAAACAAGGTCAATTTGAGAGCATCGTCACCAAGCTCAGCTAAGCTGCTCCCACGTTGCCGAAGGCGTTCCCCAAAACTTCCACGGAGATGGGCGCTGGCAATGCAGTAGCCGCCCGTCACATGCCGTCACACTGATCGAACACTGGCCGGACTGCATGGCACGGAGCGCGGGGGCAAACCAAGCAGTTTCCAACTGCGCCAATGCTTGTTGCCAACCCTGCAAATCATCCGCAACACTACACGGATGCAGCTCCTCCAACACAACGGTGTAATGCCCTGTTGTCAACGGCACATCGGCAAACTGTGTAGCAGCTTGATAGCGGACAGCCGTGGCAAGTGCCATGACTTGCGCAGTGACACTTTCCCCCACAAACGTCTGTTGTTCATCCATTTGCAACGCTGGCAATGACGCAGGATACGCCGCACCCCACAACCACAGCGCATTCACCGCAGGATTCTCACGGGTATGCAGCAACATCTGGATTTCATTGAGCAGCCGATGCCAATACCGTTTATCTCCTTGCGGCAGCAGCGGAAAAATACTTTGCCCCAAGGCTTGTGACAGCGGCACTGTCTGTAAGGGTACATCGCCTTGCACACGCTCCCCCATGAGATACCAACGTTGCGGATGCTTTGCCACCAGTTGCAAGCCATCCTCTGCCAAATGGTGATTCAATAGCGCTAATAATGTTGCCAATTCATCCGCTGGCAGCAACGGCAAAGCAGGCTGCATGACCACGCTATCCAAACCGCTCTTCAGAAAAACGGGGTCGGCACACAATAACGGTAACGCGGGCGGTACACCAAAATCCAGCCGATAACGGTGATACGCAAAGGGAATCTCGGTCGTCACCGTATGACCCTTCAGGTGAAACAAGGTGTTTTCCAACCCTTGCGCAGCAAGCGGTGCGGGACGGTGATCCGCACATAAACGCAGCAAACTCGGTGCAACAGGGCGGAAGTTGAAGTCCTTCCGCCACAATGCCAAGGGCTGCCATAAGCCGGGAATGACGAACTGAACGTGGGGCGTGTTGGGTAACATGGATACAACAGGGTGGTTCATAAGGCAACGATTGTAGCGTTATGCACCCATTCCCCGCATCAGTATTAGTTCATCGGTACGCCCAAACCGTCGTCGATGTATTTCTGCAAGCGCTCGGTGCGAGCCTCGGTCAGCTCTTGCATCACTCCGTTGCGCAACATCGGCTCCATACTGCCCCAGCACGGTGCATCTTTCGCGTCACAGGCAAACTGTGCTTCCAGTTCGGCATCGCGGAAGGCAATCCATGCGTTTTGCGCCGCTTTCAGCTTGGTGGTGGCGGTTTTGTCAGACTTGAACTTCGCCATCAGCTTTTTCCATGTATCATTCAGCTTTTTATCTGCCGCTTTATAATCATTGAAAGAACATTGGTTCAATTCAGCCTGATTACCTTCGGGATTGCATTTAATGTCCCCAGCAATAACGGTAGTAGCGGACAACAACAGCACCAAAGCGGTGCTAATAACAGTTTTCATCATAATCATTCCCCAATCGTTTAATAAACATGCACGGCTAAATAAATCACTTCACCGTCACTTTCAACTTATAACCGCCCTTCCACGCATCAGCCTTCATGCACTCACTCACACGGATAGTGTAATCACCCGCAATTGTTGGCGACACTTTCTTGCTGTTGTTGCAGGACAAATCCATATCACTCACGTCAGCACCATTGGGTGCTGTGATACCTAAAGTCGTGCGTTGGTTGGCGGGATTAAGCTGTTCCACGGTCATAGTTTGCCCTTTGCCTACCGCAATGACGTAGCTTTGTTGGCTTTCAAAGCCTGCCAATTTACCCGTCACGGTTGCACTAATTGCGCCCTTGGCAAATTTGATACGCGTTGGCGTTGTGCTGCTAGGGGTTTGTGGCTTCTTAACCTCTGTTTTATTCCATGCGCAAATTTCAGCGGATTTACCGATCCAACAGCCGCCTTTGCGTTTGAAATCTTCACCCAAGAGGGCTTGCGCGTGGGAACTGTCAGGGCTGGCATTCCACGCAGCACCTGCGAAACCCTTGTCTAACATCGTCAAGTAAACGAAATATTTGTCCCCAAACAAGCGGAAAGAACCGTCTTTATCGGCATCGTATCTGCACGTCCCATTGAGGTAAGTTTTGCCTTTGACCTTGAGTGAGCAAGCCACTTCGCGACCTACTGCGCCTTTGCGCCAATCTTGGCTGCTGCTCACTGCCGTTGCGGTTGCTTTGCTGCTGTTTGCATCAAGGCACTCATCCAAGCGCTCAATCGCGGAGGTGGTTGAATCATTCAGTTTGACGATGCCTTGCTGAACGTTACCCTTGCTTGCTGCCCGCCATGTGAAACCGCGTTCGGGACCAATCGTATCAAACACTGCTTCGGGGATATTGGAAAGGATCAGGCGCGTGCCATTACCCGATGCGGTGATTATTTCCGAATCATTGCCGACAGCGAGGCTGGCTTGGGTATCCGTACCGTTGAAGGTGTTGTTGGGGAAACTGATATGCACGCGCCGATTCGTCTGTTTGCCCAGCACGTACTGATTATTGTGAACGGCGCGGCACAAAATGCTCTGCCCAACATTTTCCTGCGTGAATTTCCAGCCGTCAAACGACTCACCGAATGGCTCTACCCCAGCCGTTGCCAAGGTCGGCGCAACCGTACTCGCCAACACCGCGCTGCATAGCACGGCTTTCAAAATGATAGGATTCTGCATAAAGGTAACACTCCCTGCCCCCTCGCAACTGGGGATAAAAAATCTGCTGATTTGTTGAGATAAGTCAATTGGATAGTACGCTTGAGAATAGTGGTTATCAACGCATCTATAGATAGAATTTTTAGACAAAAAAAAGCCCCGACAATGCGGGGCTTTTTTAGGGAGTGGGTCTTAGCGCGCGACTACCGGAATCGGCACAAGCTTCTGCGCCGCCTTCTGGTAATGCTCCATCTTATCGAAGTTCAGGTAACGGTAAATGTCACCTGCCATGCTGTCGATCTTCTTCGCGTATTCCATGTACTCCGCAACCGTAGGCAATTTGCCCATGATCGCTGCCACAGAAGCCAACTCAGCAGATGCCAAGAACACATCCGCGCCAGTACCCAAACGGTTCGGGAAGTTACGCGTAGAAGTAGACACCGCCGTGGAGTTTTCAGCGATACGTGCCTGATTCCCCATGCACAGTGAGCAACCCGGCATTTCCATACGCGCACCGGCACGACCGAAAATGTTGTAGTAACCTTCGTCACTCAACTGGGAAGCATCCATCTTCGTCGGTGGAGTGATCCACATGCGCGTTGGGATTTGCTTGCTGGTAGCATCCAACAACTTACCTGCGGCACGGAAGTGACCGATGTTGGTCATACAAGAACCGATGAAGACTTCATCAATCTTGCGACCCGCGACTTCAGACAACGGACGTGCATCATCGGGGTCATTCGGCGCACACAGGATAGGCTCTTTGATCTCATCCATATTGATTTCGATCACAGCCGAGTATTCCGCATCCGCGTCAGCACGCATCAGGCTTGGGTTAGCCAACCATGCTTCCATGCCTTTGATACGACGTTCAATAGTGCGTGGGTCGCCATAGCCTTCCGCCAGCATCCATTGCAACATCACGATATTAGAACGCAGGTATTCCGCAACCGATGCTTCCGACAGCGCAACCGTACAACCTGCTGCAGAACGTTCCGCAGAAGCATCCGACAGTTCAAAGGCTTGTTCGACAGTCAGGTGATCCAGACCTTCGATTTCCAACACTGTGCCGTTGAAAACGTTCTTCTTGCCTTTCTTTTCAACCGTCAGCAGACCCATTTGGATCGCTTTATGTGGAATGGAATGCACGAGATCACGCAGCGTGATGCCCGGTTGCATTTTGCCAGTGAAACGTACCAACACCGATTCCGGCATATCCAATGGCATAACGCCCGTCGCAGCCGCAAATGCCACCAGACCAGAACCCGCTGGGAAGGAAATACCAATCGGGAAACGGGTGTGAGAGTCGCCGCCCGTACCAACGGTATCCGGCAACAACATGCGGTTCAACCACGAGTGGATGACACCGTCACCGGGGCGCAGTGATACACCGCCACGGGTCATGATAAAATCAGGCAGCGTGTGATGAGTCACTACATCCACAGGTTTCGGATAAGCAGCGGTATGGCAGAAAGACTGCATCACCAAATCCGCTGAGAAGCCCAAACAAGCCAAATCTTTCAGCTCGTCACGCGTCATCGGCCCGGTGGTATCTTGCGAACCAACCGTCGTCATTTTCGGTTCGCAATACATGCCAGGGCGTACACCCGTCATGCCACAAGCCTTACCGACCATTTTCTGCGCCAGTGTGAAGCCTTTGCCAGTGTCAGCAGGCTGCTCAGGAGTGCGGAACAAATCAACCGCTGGCAGACCGAGCGATTCACGCGCCTTAGCCGTCAAACCACGCCCGATGATCAAGTTGATACGACCACCTGCACGGGCTTCGTCCAACAATACTTGGGTTTTCAGACCGAAAGTGGAAATGACTTCATCCGTACCGTGACGCTTGGCAACGCCTTCGTAAGGATATACATCAACCACATCACCCATGTTCATTTGAGCAACGTCCATCTCAATCGGCAGTGCACCCGCGTCTTCCATCGTGTTGAAGAAGATCGGGGCAATCTTGCTACCGAAGCAGTAACCACCTGCACGCTTGTTAGGAATCCCCGGCATATCATCGCCGAAGAACCACAGCACGGAGTTGGTCGCAGACTTACGTGAAGAACCTGTACCTACCACGTCACCGACGTAAGCAACTGGGAAACCTTGCGCTTTGACCGCTTCGATTTGCTTCAAAGGGCCGACGCTGCCTTGCGTTTCTGGCTCGATACCGTCACGCGCCATTTTCAGCATCGCGTTAGCATGGAGTGGGATGTCAGGGCGTGACCACGCATCCGGTGCAGGCGACAAATCGTCAGTATTGGTTTCGCCGGGAACTTTGAAAACGGTAACGGTGATTTTCTGTGCCACTTCCGGCTTAGAAGTAAACCACTCGCCTGCCGCCCACGATGCCATGACTTGCTGTGCGGCTGCATTACCCGCTTTCGCTTTTTCTTCCACATCGTGGAATGCATCAAACATCAGCAGGGTATGTGACAGTGCTGTAGCGGCTGCTGCTGCGGTCACATCGCTGTCGAGCGCCGCAATCAACGGTTGTACGTTGTAGCCACCCAGCATCATGCCCAGCACTTCAACAGCGCGAACTTGGCTAACTAATGCACAGCTAATATCACCTTTAGAGACTGCTGCGAGGAAAGCGGCTTTGACATAAGCCGCTTCATCCACACCCGCAGGGACGCGGTTTTCCAACAGGTCAACCAAAAATGCTTCTTCACCAGCCGGTGGGTTCTTCAGCAAATCCACCAGTGCGGCAGTTTGTGCAGCATCCAGTGGCTTGGGAGGAACGCCTTGGGCGGCGCGTTCAGCAACGTGTTGACGGTATTCTTGCAACATTTTCTATCGACTCCTCAAAACAACAAAACTTAACGCTTATCCACAGGTACGTAATCGCGACGTTCCGCACCCATGTATAACTGGCGTGGGCGACCAATGCGCGACTCTTCATCACCCATCATCTCATTCCACTGGGAAATCCAACCGATGGTACGTGCCAACGCGAACATGACCGTAAACATACTGACTGGAATGCCCATGCTCAGGAAAATCACACCAGAATAGAAATCCACATTCGGGTAGAGATTCCGTGATTGGAAGTATTCATCATTCAGTGCAACCTGCTCCAGTTCACGCGCAATGTCGAACAGTTTTTGGTTTGGATTGTCAGGCGGCAATTTGTCCAAAATTTGGTTCGCCAGCGTGCGAATGATTTTGGCGCGTGGGTCGTAGTTTTTGTAAACGCGATGCCCAAAACCCATCAAACGGAAACGGTCGTTCTTGTCTTTAGCCCGTGCCACCCAATGCGAGAGCGGCTGACCAGACTTCTCGATTTCGCGCAACATGGTAATCACGGCTTCGTTTGCACCACCGTGTGCAGGCCCCCACAAAGAAGCAATACCAGCCGCCACTGCTGCAAACGGGTTTGCTTCAGAAGAGCCAGCCAAACGCACAGTAGACGTGGAAGCATTTTGCTCGTGATCCGCGTGCAAAATCATGATGACATCCAGCGCACGCGCCATCAGTGGGTCAACCACGTAAGGCTCAGTCGGCACAGCAAACATCAGATGTAGGAAATCTTCAGAATATTTCAAACGGTTCTGCGGGTAGTTAAACGGCAGACCCATTGAGTAACGATAGCTCCATGCCGCAATCGTCGGCATTTTCGCAATCAAACGGTGTGCAGAACGCTTACGCTGTTCTGGATCGTGAATATTCAAATCATCGTGGTAGAACGCAGACAACGCCCCAACCACACCGACCATCGTTGCCATCGGGTGAGCATCCCGACGGAAACCACGGAAGAAACCTTGGACTTGATCATGTAATAGCGTGTGACGCGTAATAACATGTTCAAAATCAGTCATTTCCGTCATTGTCGGTAAATTACCATTCAGCAGCAAATAGCACACTTCTAAGAAGGTGCTACTTTCCGCTAACTGCTCTATCGGATAACCACGGTAGAGCAATGTGCCCTCATCCCCATCTAGATACGTAATCTGACTGGAACAACTTGCGGTTGACATGAAACCGGGGTCATAAGTGAAATAACCCAGTTCCTTATGCAACTTGCGGATGTCGATGCACTTCGGCCCCACAGCGGGATGCAATACATCCAGCTCAATTTGTTTGCCAGTAGCATTATCCGTAAGCGTAACGGTCTGTTTGGTCATGAGGGCACTCCGAAACAAAAATCAAAAAAGAAAATCAGAAAGCTTGCGGGTTGCAAAAGGTAGCATTAGCCAGCGAGTTTCGCAAAAGCAGCAGCAACGCCCTTCCCTAATTCCGCTGGTGAACGCACTGTAATGACGCCAGCTTCTTCCAGTGCTGCGAACTTCTCATCCGCAGTGCCTTTGCCGCCTGCAATAATCGCACCAGCATGACCCATACGCTTGCCCTTCGGCGCAGTCACGCCCGCGATGTAAGACACAACGGGTTTAGTCACATTGGCTTTGATGAACGCGGCTGCTTCTTCTTCAGCAGAACCACCGATTTCACCGCACATGAGGATAACTTCCGTTTGTGGGTCAGCTTGGAACAATGTCAGTGCATCGATAAAGCTTGTGCCTGGAATTGGGTCGCCACCGATACCGATACAGGTGCTTTGACCCCATTGGTTGGTTTGTTTAACCGCTTCATAGGTCAATGTGCCGGAACGGGAAACGATACCAACGCTACCCGGCTTATGAATGTGACCCGGCATGATACCGATTTTGCATTCGCCCGGTGTAATCACGCCTGGGCAGTTAGGCCCGATCAAACGCACGCCTAAGCTATCCACGACTACTTTCACATCCAGCATATCCAGCGCAGGAACGCCTTCGGTAATGCACACGATCAGCTTGATACCCGCGTAAGCTGCTTCAATGATGGAATCTTTACAGAACGCAGCAGGGACGTAGATCACGCTAGCATCCGCGCCAGTTGCTTCAACCGCTTCACGCACAGTATTGAATACTGGCAAGCCCAAATGCATTGTGCCGCCTTTACCCGGCGTAATCCCACCGACCATGTTGGTACCGTAAGCAATCGCTTGCTCAGAGTGGAAAGTACCTTGTTTGCCGGTGAAACCTTGGCAGATGACTTTGGTGTCTTTATTGATTAATACGCTCATGCGACATCTCCTACGGCAGCAACGATTTTCAGGGCAGCATCGCCCAAGTCATGGGCAGTAATCACCGCCAAACCACTTTTATCCAGCAATTCCAGCCCTTTTTCGGCGTTATTACCTTCCAAGCGCACCACAACGGGGACAGACACATTCACTTCCTGCACCGCTTTGATAATGCCTTCTGCGATCAGATCGCAACGCACGATACCGCCAAAAATATTGACCAGAATGCCTTTAACATTGCTATCCGACAAAATGATTTTGAACGCCGCCGCCACGCGTTCAGCAGTCGCCGTGCCGCCTACGTCGAGGAAGTTAGCAGGTTGACCACCGGACAATTTGATAATATCCATCGTCGCCATCGCCAAGCCTGCGCCGTTCACCATGCAACCGATGTTGCCTTCGAGAGCAACGTAGTTCAGTTCCCATTCGTCTGCTTCGATTTCACGCGCATCTTCTTGGGATTTGTCACGCATTGCTACCAGTTCTTGCTGGCGATACAGCGCATTGCTGTCGACATTCACTTTGCCATCCAAGCACAACAAGTTGCCTTCTGCGGTCACAACCAATGGGTTGATTTCAACCAATGACAGGTCTTTTTCCTTGAACATTTTGCCCAAGCCAACCAGCAGTTTGGTGAATTGTGCAATCTGCGCACCTTGCAAGCCTAAACCGAATGCCAGTTCACGACCTTGATAAGGCATCACGCCGACCAGTGGATCAACCATTGCTTTGAGGATTTTTTCGGGCGTTTCGTGCGCAACTTTCTCGATTTCCATGCCACCTTCGGTGGAAGCCATGATCACGATACGGCGCGTAGAACGATCCAGTACTGCGCCGAGGTACAGTTCACGCGCGATATTGCAAGTTTCTTCCACCAAAATGGTGTTAACCGGTTGACCGTGTTTGTCCGTCTGGTACGTCACCAAGTTTGTACCCAGCAAGCTAGCAGCAAATGCGCCCGCTTCGGCTGGCGTCTTCACCAGTTTCACGCCACCAGCTTTGCCACGCCCACCAGCATGAACTTGCGCCTTGACCACAACAGTCGGCGTGCTCAGAGAGGCGGCGGCCGCTTCTGCTTCCGCCGCTGTGGAAGCCACTTTGCCAGTTGGCACAGGCATACCGTATTGGCTAAATACAGCTTTGGCCTGATATTCGTGTAAATTCATCCTCAGTCTTCCTTTGGTAGTTCACCGCTAAAACGCGGGTTATAGTCGTACAAACGCCACGTATCTGCCGTACAGCAGACCGTGGCGTTAAGCGTATTTTGTTAGAAAGTCGGCTTACTTACGCTTTTTGCCAACGGCATGAAGTGCCCGCCCATCGACTGCCAACATGGCTTCATGAATGGCTTCCGATACAGTCGGGTGCGCAAACGTCATACGTGCTAAATCTTCCGATGAGCATTCTGTTTCGATAGCGATCACCGCCTGACCCACCAATTCAGAAGCCAATGGTCCGACAAAATGCACGCCCAGAATCCGATCCGTTTTGGCATCAGCCAGCACTTTCACCAGACCATCTGCTTGATCCATCGCCTTAGCACGACCGTTTGCAGCAAACGGGAAGCTGCCAGCCTTGTATTCGACACCAACGGCTTTGAGTTCGGCTTCAGTTTTACCGACCCACGCAATTTCCGGGTGAGTGTAAATAACCCACGGAATCGCATCATAATTGATATGCGGCTTTTGACCGGCAATCTGTTCCGCAACCAGCACACCCTCTTCCGAGGCTTTGTGTGCCAGCATTGGCCCTACAATGCAGTCACCAATCGCGTAAACACCCGCCACGGCAGTTTGCAGATGACCATCAACCACGACACGACCGCGATCATCCAGTTGCACACCAGAATCAGCCGCGAATGCACCAGCGGTATTGGACTTGCGCCCAACTGCCACGATCAAGCGATCAACCAGTAAGGTTTGCTCACCGTTCGGATCATTGTAAGTGACGGTTACGCCGTTATCGCCTGCTTCGACCTTGGCAACTTTAGAGCTAAGGCGGATGTCCAGCCCTTGCTTTTTGAATTGCGTCTGCGCGGATTTAGCCACGTCACGGTCAGCCGCACCGAGGAAATCGTCCATTGCTTCGATGACGACCACTTCAGAGCCGAGCCTGCGCCATACGCTGCCCATTTCCAAACCGATCACGCCTGCACCGATCACGCCGAGTTTGCCGGGAGTGGTTTCCCAATCCAGCGCACCGGCAGAATCCACAATGCGGGTATCCAGCCATTTGGCAATCGGCAATTCAATCGGGGTAGAGCCTACTGCAATGATGACATTATCAGCCGCCGCCGTTGAAACCGTGCCATCATGCGCAGTCACTTCGACTTGCTTGCCTGCCAACAATTTGCCTCGACCTTGCAACCACGTAATACCGTTGGCTTTGAACAATTGCTCAATACCGCCAGTCAGTTGGCTGACGATTTTGTCCTTGCGAGCAATCATCTTGGCAACGTCAATTTGTAAACCGTCAACCGTAATGCCGTGGTCAGCATTGTGTTTGGCGATTTCTTCGTAACGTTCAGAGCTTTCCAGCAACGCTTTGGAAGGGATGCAACCCACATTCAGGCAAGTACCACCGAGGGCTGGCTTTTGCTGCTTGTTAATCCATTCTTCCACACACGCGGTTTTCAAGCCGAGTTGGGCGCACCGGATAGCGGCGACATAACCGCCGGGACCTGCCCCGACGACGATGACATCATATTTATCAGTCATGGCGTGTTACCTCACACATCCAGCACCAAGCGAACCGGGTTTTCGACCAATTCCTTGATGGTTTTGAGGAAGGTAACAGCACCTTGACCGTCGACAATGCGGTGGTCGTAAGAGAGAGCCACGTACATCATCGGGCGAATAACAATCTGATCATTGACAACGACAGGGCGCTTCTGGATCGAGTGCATCCCCAGGATCGCGCTTTGAGGAGGGTTTAGAATTGGGGTTGATAGCAACGACCCAAAAACGCCCCCGTTGGTTATAGTGAACGTACCACCAGACAGATCGTTCATATCCAGCTTACCTTCGCGGGCTTTGGCAGCGTAACCAGCAATGCCGGATTCGATGTCAGCCAGACCCATGTTTTCGGTGTTGCGCAGGATCGGAACGACCAGTCCGCGATCAGATGACACGGCGATCCCAATATCGCAGAAGCCGTGGTAAACAACATCATTGCCATCAATCGAGGCATTGATTTCAGGGAAACGTTGCAGCGCGACAGCGGCTGCTTTCACAAACAGGGACATAAAGCCCAGTTTCGCTTTGTGCTTTTTCTCGAATGCGTCTTTGTATTCGTTACGCATATCCATCAACGGCTTCATGTCGATTTCGTTGAAGGTGGTCAGCATCGCGGTGGATTGCTTGGCGTACATCAAGCGTTCAGCGATACGCGCACGTAAGCGAGTCATCGGCACGCGTTGTTCCATGCGGGAACCGGAAGCAGTAACTGCAACAGTTGGTGTAGGTGCGGTGGCGACGGGTGCAGGAGCAGGTTTTGCAGCAACCGCCGCTTGTACGTCTTCCTTAAGGATACGACCTTGCTTACCAGAACCGTCGACATCAGCAGCCGTCAGGTTGTTTTCTGCCATCAGCTTACGGGCAGCAGGTGCAGTTTGTGGCTCAACGGTTGCAGCAGCAACAGGAGCGGCCTCTACTTTAGGTGCAGCGGCGACAGCGCCAATGGTCATACGACCCAGCAATTGACTACTGGTAACCGTCGCACCAGCTTGTTCAATAATTTCAGTCAGGACACCATCGGCAGGAGCAGGTACTTCCAGCACCACTTTGTCGGTTTCGATTTCAACCAGTACTTCGTCCTGTTTGACACTATCACCGACTTTCTTGCTCCATGTTACCACGGTAGCGTCGGCGACGGATTCCGGCAGTACCGGGGTCAGAATCTCACTGCTCATCTGCACACATCCTCTTGGTATTATCTCAACGGGCATCCAGTCGGATGCTTTATTTGGTGGTCTAGCGAATTGTCGACACTATAGGGATTTTTATGCTAAAAGTCAATCAGAAGCCCCTTATATTGTCGACATATTGCGTGTTTTCGCGCTTAGAACGCCACGAAAGCATAGCATAGACTAGTGATTGTCGACACCAAAAACAAAAGACCCCGTAGGGTCTTTTGCGATCAGTCGACAATGGGGAATTTTATTCGCCTTCGCCCACTGCTTTCATGCTTAAACGCATCCGACCTTGACGGTCGATTTCGATTACTTTGACTCGGACAATATCGTCGACCTTGACGTAATCGGTAACATTTTCCACACGATCATTGCTGATTTGGGAAATGTGCAACAGACCGTCTTTGCCTGGCAGGATGGTGACGAATGCACCGAAATCCATCAAACGCACCACTTTACCCGTGTAAACCTTATCCAGTTCCACTTCAGCCGTAATCGCTTCGATCATATTGCGTGCTTCGTAAGCTGCTTTCGCATCAATCGCCGCAATTTTAATGAAACCTTCATCGTTGATGTCAACGCTTGCACCCGTCGCAGCAGTGATACCACGGATAGTTTCGCCACCTTTGCCGATAACTTCACGGATTTTATCCGGGTTGATTTTCATGGTGACATAGCGTGGGGCGTATTCAGATACCTCATCACGCGGGGCTTCCAGACCTTTCGCCATTTCACCCAAGATGTACAATCGCCCCGCTTTGGCTTGTACCAAGGCTTGCTGCATGATTTCTTTGGTAATACCAGTGATCTTAATGTCCATTTGCAGCGCGGTAATACCGTCAGCAGAACCGGCTACTTTAAAGTCCATATCGCCGAGGTGATCTTCATCGCCGAGGATGTCGGACAGTACTGCAAAACGCTCGCCTTCCTTGATCAAGCCCATCGCGATACCCGCCACTGGCGCTTTCAACGGCACACCTGCGTCCATCATCGACAAGGAACTACCGCATACACTCGCCATTGAGCTAGAGCCGTTGGATTCAGTGATTTCAGACACGCAACGAATGGTGTAAGGGAAATCGTCAGTGCTCGGCACCATCGCTTTCACGCCGCGTTTTGCCAAACGTCCGTGACCAATTTCACGACGTTTAGGTGAACCGAAACGCCCTGTTTCACCCACGCTATACGGCGGGAAGTTGTAGTTGAACAGGAAGTTGTCTTTGTATTCGCCAGTAATCGCATCGATCACCTGTGCATCGCGCTCTGTACCCAGCGTAGTAACGACCAACGCCTGCGTTTCGCCACGGGTAAACAGCGCTGAACCGTGCGCACGCGGCAATACACCAACGCGCACGGTAATTTTACGCACAGTATCCAGAGTACGACCGTCGATACGTGGCTTGCCATCGAGAATGCTACCGCGCACAACTTTCTTCTCAGCGTTTTTGAATTCGCCTTTGATTTCTTCAGCAGAGAAGCCTTCTTGACCTTCTTTTGCTGCCAGTTTCTCAACCAACGCGCCTTGCACGTCATGAATACGAGCATAACGGGCTTGCTTGTCAGCAATTTGGAAGGCTTCGACCAAATCGGCCGCGCAAGCCGCTTCTACTGCGTCTGCCAAAGCCGTGTTCGCTACAGGTGCAGACCAATTCCATGCGGGAGTAGCGACTTCTGCTGCCAGCTCTTTGATGGCTTGGATAGCAACTTGCATTTGTTCGTGACCGAACATGACCGCGCCCAACATCACTTCTTCGCTCAGTTCTTTCGCTTCAGATTCAACCATCAGCACCGCAGCATCCGTACCCGCAATCACCAAATCTAAATCTGAGGTGAGCAAGTCTTCTTTGGATGGGTTCAGCAAATAGCCGCCATCACGGTAGCCCACGCGAGCTGCACCGATTGGGCCTTGGAATGGCATACCCGACAGAGCCATGACCGCCGATGCACCCAGCAACGCTGGAATGTCTGCACTGACAGAAGGGTTCATGGAAACCACGGTGGCAATCAATTGCACTTCATGCGTGAAGCCTTCAGGGAACAGCGGACGCAACGGGCGGTCAATCAAACGCGCCACCAGTGTTTCTTCTTCCGTCGCACGTGCTTCACGCTTGAAAAAACCACCAGGAATACGCCCGGCTGCATAGAATTTTTCTTGGTAATCCACCGTCATCGGGAAGAAGTCGCGACCCGGCACAGTTTCTTTGCTGCCAACAACGGTGACCAGCACGCTGGTGTCGTCCATCGTGATCATGACCGCTGCGGTGGCTTGTTTGGCGATTTCGCCAGTTTCGATAGTGACGGTATTGTTACCGTATTGGAAAGTCTTGGTAATTTTTGCCATGACGTTGGGCGTTCCTTGTAAGAGATTTTATGGAGAGAGGGGTCACGGGCAGGCTGTTGAAAAAGATTCTGACACCATCACCCCTTGCGGGGGAGGGTTGGGGTGGGGGGGTAATCATTAATCCTTTTCAACAACCTTCCTGCGCGACATAACAAAACACCGCACAAAGGCGGTGTTTTGTAGTGGTTGCACCGACTTAGCGGCGCAGACCCAAACCAGCGATCAGCGCTTGATAACGCGCCAGATCCTTACGCTTCAAGTAATCCAACATCTTACGACGCTGACTTACCATTGCCAACAATCCGCGACGGGAATGGTGGTCATGCTTGTGATTTGCAAAATGGTCCGTCAGATGCTGAATACGCGCTGTTAACAACGCAACTTGCACTTCCGGGGACCCGGTATCTGTGTCTGATTGGCGGTATTGTGCAACAACACCGGCCTTAACTTCTGCACTCAGAGACATATTCGCCTAGGCTCCAGATTAATGGTTGGTAAAAAGGGGCGAATTATACACCTCCACCACTAGTCAGTACAGCCTTAGTTTAGCTGCCATTCATCGACTTTCGACGACCTAAACCACCACAATTGCTTAGAATGCGGCACAAAACTCGGTGAAATAAATATTATGCACGTTCAACACTATCGCTACGGCATTCCCTTTCAAAAATATTACTTTGACCACACCACCCATCCGCGCTGGTGGGATACGCTGCTGCCCACGGCGTACATGGACTGTTACAGTGCAGAAAAACCGCGTTGGTTTTGCACAGAATACCGCCATACCCTGCTAACCGACTTAAACCCTGATGAAGCGGCAATTTTCCAGAACTTCCCCAAAGATACGCGTAACCAGATTCGGCGCTGTGAACAAGAACAGCATTTTAACCTCAATCTTGCCACCCCGTTGGCACAGTTTATTCCGCTCTACAATGCCTTTGCGCAAGCACGCGGCTTATCCTTGTTCAGTGAGCAAGATGCCAGCAATATCGGGCGTGATAACTACCGTATCCTCAGTGTCGATCATGCAGGTAAAGCCATTATCTGCCATTTCTACCTGATTTCTGCCGCAACGGGCGTCACCAATCTATTGATTTCATGCAGCGCCCAAGACTACAACCAAGATGCCGACATGCGCCGCGCTATGGGATTCGCCAACCGCTGCTTACATTGGCAAGGGATGCGCTATTTCAAAACCGCCGGTTTCCACACTTACGACTGGGGTGGTTACGTGGAACACACCGCCGACCCCAGTATGCAAGGTATTAACCGTTTCAAGCGCACCTTCAATGGCACATTAACGCCCATTTACAATTACTACTCACTTTCCTACGCTTTTATTGAAAAGTTGCGGCACAAATTGCGATGATACGCTGTCTAACGACGACGTTTACTCATCAATAATCCAAGGAGCTAACCGATGAACCTGTTACAAAAAACCCTAGCCATCACTTTAGCCATCAGCAGCATTGGCGTTATCTCCAACGTCATGGCTGATGAACAAAAATCACCCGAAGAATCCGCCATCGACTACCGCCAAGGCGCATTCACCATGATCAAACACCATTTTGGCCCAATGGCGGCGATGATGAAGGGTGACATGGAGTACAACGCGGCAGACTTCACCAAGAATGCTGAAGCCGTTGCAGCCTTAAGCAAATTTCCCATGAATGGCTTTATTGCAGGCAGTTATGCCGGTGAAACCGAAGCCAAAGCTGAGATCGAACTCAACGCGGAAGATTTCAAAAAGAAAATGGAAACTTTCCAAGTAGAAGCTGCTTCACTGGCTGAAATCGCCAAAGGTGGCGACATGGCAGCCATCAAGCCACAATTTGGTAAAGTAGGCGAATCCTGCAAGGCTTGCCACAAAGAATACAAAGAAGACTAAGCTAACCACGCAATGCCGAAGTAAACGCTGGCGTAACACAACGCAAACAGTACTAAACCCCACCACGCAGGCTTGAATGCCAAAGCCTGCGGTGGTGGTTGTGCCGCAGGCCAATCCGCCTTACCTACCACCATTGCCTTAATCAAATTCGTGCGTTTCGCCAAGCGGTAATACAACACCGCCCCCACATGCAATGCCACTAACAACAGAATGCCATTGAACAGGACATGGTGAACAGTCGTCAGGGTTTCCGCCGTACTACCAGACACCAACCCCATCAACGGCCCTTCGGTCATAATGTCATCGGTAGCAAACAAGCCAGTGATACCTTGCAACAGCACTAGCGCCAACAACACCACCACCATCCACGCCCCCAACGGGTTATGCCCTGCATGGAACGCCGTGCCCTGCCCCGTCAATTCGCGTAAATGCTGCCAAGCGCGCCGTGGCGAAGTCAAAAAACGCGCAAACCGTGCGGTATCACTGCCAACAAAACCCCAGACGATGCGAAACAACACTAACGCCAGCAGGAAAATTCCGCTACGCTCATGCCACACCGTCCAATTGCCGCCAACTTCTGCGCAAAACCACGAAAAGCCAATGCCCAGCACCAATGTCCAGTGGAACAGGCGAGTGGGCAAATCCCAAAGGCGGACGGGTGTCGTTTGCATCACTTCAGCCCCAGCACATCCTGCATATCGAACAGACCAGCGGTTTTATCACCCAACCAGCCGGATGCACGTACCGCCCCTTTCGCAAACGTCATACGACTAGAGGCTTTATGGGTAATTTCAACGCGTTCACCCATGTCGGCAAACAAAACCGTGTGATCACCGACTACATCGCCTGCCCGTACCGTCGCAAACCCGATGGTTTGACGGTCACGTTCACCCGTGACGCCTTCACGCCCATAGACCGCGCATTCTTTCAAATCGCGCCCTAAAGCATTGGCAACCACTTCCCCCATGCGCAATGCTGTGCCGGAGGGCGCATCGACTTTGTGGCGGTGATGTGCTTCAGTGATTTCAATGTCAACCGTATCGCCCAGTACACGTGCCGCCATATCCAGCAGCTTCAAGCACAAATTTACACCCACGCTCATATTGGGCGCAAACACCACCGCAACCTGTTCCGCTGCTTTCGCAATCGCCGCTTTACCGTTATCGTCAAAACCTGTTGTACCAATGACGATTTTTTTACCGTGTGCCACGCACCAATTGAGGTGCAGCAAGCACGGTTCAGGGCGGGTAAAGTCGATCAATACATCGAAATCGTTCGTCGCATCATCCAATGTCGGCGCAATAATCACGCCGTTTTTGCCAATACCCGCGACTTCACCTGCATCCGCGCCAATCAACGAGCTGGCTGGCTGCTCCGTTGCTACCGTCAGTTCCAATCCATCCGTTTGGGCGCAGACTTCGATCAATGCCTTGCCCATACGCCCGCCTGCGCCCACCACTGCAATCCGTGTCATTATTTTTCACCTAAAAAGTCTTTGACGAAACCTTTGGCTTTATCCAGCCAGCCGTGTTCTTGCGGGCTGTGTTTTTTGCCACCTTCGTGCATGGACGCATCCAGCTCTTCCAGTAATTCACGTTGACGCTTAGTCAGATTCACCGGCGTTTCCACCACCACCCGACAAATCAAATCACCCACGGAAGCACTGCGTACCGACTTCACGCCTTTGCCACGCAAGCGGAATTGCTTACCGGTCTGGGTTTCGGCGGGCACTTTGAGGCTAATACGATTGCCATCCAAAGTCGGTACTTCAAACTCGCCACCAATCGCAGCAGTTGTGAACCGAATCGGCACTTCGCAATGCAAATTATCGCCATCACGTTGGAATAAGGAATGCGCTTTGACAAACACTTGCACGTACAAATCGCCAGCGGGACCGCCGTTAACGCCTGCTTCACCCTCACCAGCCAACCGTACCCGATCACCGTTATCCACGCCTGCGGGAATGCGCACTGACAAGGTTTTCTGCTTTTCCTTGCGCCCTTGACCGTGGCAATCGTGGCACGGCTCTTCAATGATTTTGCCTTTGCCGTGGCAATGCGGGCAGGTCTGCTGAATCGCAAAGAAGCCCTGCTGAATGCGTACCTGACCATTACCGTGACACGTTGGGCATGTTTTCGGGTGTGTACCCGGTTTCGCGCCGCTACCGTTACAGGTATCACACGTTTGCATGGAAGGCACGCGAATGTCGGTGGTTGTCCCAAACACCGCATCTTCCAAACTCAGCTCAAGGTTGTATTGCAGGTCGCTGCCACGGTAGGCACGATTTGCCCCGCCGCCGCCGCCGCCCCGACCACCACGCCCACCGCCAAAGATGTCGCCGAAAATATCTTCAAAAACGTCACCGAAGCCACCCTGACCGCCGCCACCGCCGCCGCCAAAACCACCCGCAGCCTGATCAACCCCTGCGTGACCGAACTGGTCATACGCCGCCCGTTTTTGCGGGTCATTGAGAATTTCGTAAGCCTCTTTCGCTTCTTTGAATTTGGCTTCGGACTCGGCATTGTCAGGGTTGCGGTCTGGATGGTGTTTCATCGCCAAACGGCGGAATGCCTTTTTCAGGTCATCTTCGCTGACATTCTTTTGTACACCAAGGACTTCGTAATAATCCCGCTTGGACATAAATTCAATCCCCACAAATTAATAACCCCCCATCCCCAGCCCTTCCCCCGCAAGGGGTGAAGGGAGCAAAAAAGTACCCATGATAGGCTTCTTGCTCCCTCCACCCTTGCGGGGGAGGGTTGGGGTGGGGGGGCTTTAAATGGCTAGTGTATTACTTCTTGCCATCAACTTCTTCAAACTCGGCATCAACGATGTCATCGTCGCCCGCTTTGCCGCCAGCTTGTGCGCCTGCTGCACCCGGTTCAACGCCACCATTTGCGCCACCCGCCATTTGCTGCATCAGCTTGCCAGACGCTTCCATCAACGCTTCGGACTTACGCTCTATCACGTCTTTGTTGTCGCCTTTCACCGCATCACGCAATTCGCTGATCAGAGATTCGAGGTTAGCACGCGATGCGCCATCCACTTTTTCACCGTATTCTTTCAGCGACTTTTCCGTGCCGTGAATCATGCTATCGGCTTGGTTACGCGCATCGACCAGTTCGCGTTGCTTGCGGTCATCTTCCGCGTGCGCTTCCGCATCCTTCACCATTTGCTGTACTTCAGCATCGGACAAGCCGGAAGAAGCCTTGATGACGATAGTTTGCTGTTTGCCGGTAGACTTGTCTTTCGCGCCAACGTTCAAGATACCGTTCGCGTCGATGTCAAACGTCACTTCTACTTGTGGCATACCACGTGGTGCGGGTGGAATGTCTTGCAGGTCGAAACGCCCCAGTGACTTGTTATCACGCGCCATTTCACGTTCACCTTGCAATACATGAACGGTAACAGCGGTTTGATTGTCTTCTGCGGTGGAAAACACTTGCGATGCCTTGGTTGGAATCGTAGTGTTCTTCTGAATCAGCTTGGTCATAACGCCACCAAGAGTTTCAATACCCAAGGACAGTGGAGTAACGTCCAGCAACAGGATGTCTTTAACACCGCCGCCCAATACACCACCTTGGATAGCCGCGCCAACCGCCACTGCTTCGTCAGGGTTGACATCTTTACGTGGCTCTTTGCCAAAGAAGTTTTTCACCGCTTCTTGGACTTTCGGCATACGGGTTTGACCGCCGACCATGATGACATCGTTGATTTGTGCTGCTGACAAACCTGCATCTTTCAGTGCCATTTTGCACGGCGCCATGGTGCGTTCAATCAGGTCGTCCACTAATGATTCCAACTTGGCACGACTCACCTTGATGTTCATGTGTTTCGGGCCTGAAGCATCCGCCGTGATGTACGGCAAGTTCACGTCAGATTGTTGGCTGGTTGACAGCTCGATCTTGGCTTTTTCTGCCGCGTCTTTCAGACGCTGCATGGCCAATGGATCGCCTTTCAGATCCAAACCGCTGGTTTTGCGGAATTCGTCTGCCAGATAGTCGATCAAACGCATATCGAAGTCTTCACCACCGAGGAACGTATCGCCGTTGGTAGACAGTACTTCAAACTGCATTTCGCCATCGACATCGGCGATTTCGATGATGGATACGTCAAACGTACCACCACCCAAGTCATAGACCGCGATTTTGCTATCGCCTTTAGATTTGTCCATCCCGTAAGCCAGTGCCGCTGCGGTTGGCTCATTGATGATACGCTTGACTTCCAAACCGGCGATTTTGCCTGCGTCTTTAGTGGCTTGACGTTGCGAGTCGTTGAAGTAGGCCGGAACGGTGATAACCGCTTCAGTAACAGGTTCGCCCAAGAAATCTTCGGCGGTTTTCTTCATCTTCATCAACACGCGAGCGGAAATTTCTGGTGGTGCCATTTTCTTGCCGCGCACATCAACCCACGCATCGCCGTTGTCGGCTTTAACGATTTTGTACGGCACGAGTTTGATGTCTTTTTGTACCGCATCTTCTTGGAAACGGCGACCGATCAAACGCTTAATGGCGTATAGGGTATTTTCTGGGTTAGTGACGGCTTGGCGCTTGGCGGTTTGACCCACCAGCACTTCATCTTCCATAAACGCAATGATCGACGGGGTAGTACGATCACCTTCTGCGTTTTCGATAACACGGGGCTTGTCGCCATCCATGACCGCCACGCAAGAGTTAGTTGTACCCAAGTCAATACCGATAATCTTTCCCATAGTGTCTCTCCAGAATGCTTTTGTAGGGCTAATACGAATGTTGTCAATTGGCTTGTTTATGTGGGGTTAACTGCCCGTTTTCAAGAGCCGATGTGACAGAATCTTTACTTTTTGCTAACCATGACCATCGCAGGGCGTACCACGCGACCGTTCAGCAAGTAACCTTTTTGCATCACCAGCGACAAGGTATTGTTGTCGAACTCAGGGTGCGGCTGCATCGACATGGCTTGATGGTGTTCAGGGTTGAACGCATCGCCCGGTTTACCGACCGAAGTGATATTGAATTTTTCCATGACAGTTTCAAACTGCTTGAGGGTGAGCGCCATGCCTTCGCGGATTTGCTCGATGTCACCTTGCGCCTGCATTCCCATTTCCAAGCTGTCGATCACCGGAATAATAGATTCGAGGAACTTTTGGGCAGCGTATTTGTGCGCGTCTTCAATTTGTTTTTCCGAACGGCGGCGTTGATTCGCCAGTTCCGCTTGCGCACGCAGCAATTGTTCGTAGTTATCGGCGGCTTCCGCTTTGGCTTTATCGAGTTCGATTTGCAGGGCATCAGTGTCTAATGACTCAATATCCATCACGTCAATCACAGCGTCTTCTACATCGTTTGTCGCTGCGTCTTGCAGGTTATCTTTGGGATCATTCATTGTTACTACTCCACGGCGATAAAAATCATTTCGCCGTGGAAAGTAGGGTTTAGTTTGGGAATTTCAAGGGCGACACTCGAAAAATGCCGCCAATACGGCGGGAAATATCAATAAAGCAACGCAAACAGTTTATTGCGATACTTTTTCACCAGCGGGTTGCCCGAACCGATCAATTCAAACGTATTGAACAGCCCTTGCTTACCTGCGCCATTCTCGAATTTACTGTCTTTTTTGTGGACAGCAAAATACAGCTCCAAGCCCGCTTCGACCTCATCCATCGCCACACGGATTTTGGCAAGTTCCAGCATAGTCGCGAGGTCGTCAGGATTTTCCGCTAAACGCTGTTCCAGTGCTGACGTATCCACACCGACCACTTGCGCCTGCAATTTGGCACGTTTCACATCTGCCAACAGTTGGCTGAGGATTTGGTTGTCGATGGCATCCGGCGGAATGCCTTGCAGCAACACTTCGGCTTCATCGGCACGTTCTTGCTGAATCAGCATTCCGGCCAATTCCACCACGGCTTCGTAGAAATCCGGCTCGTGCTGCACCACCTGTTCCATCAACTGGGTCGCGCCCGGCAAATCACCGTTGTTGTACATTTCCAGCGCTTGCTGGCGGTACGGCTCGGTTTTGCGGGTACGGTGACGGTCAATGAGTTTACGAATTTCCGACTCTGGCTGTACCCCCGTGAATTCATCCACGATCCTGCCATCCTTGATGACCTTGACAGTCGGCAAGTTACGTACCCCGAATTGGGTGGCGAGTTGCGGCTGTTGGTCGCTATTGACCTTCACCAGAATGAAACCACCTTGGTATTCGTTTGCCAATTTCGCCAAAATCGGCATCAGCGTTTTGCAGGGTTGACACCAATCCGCCCAAAAATCCACCAAGATCGGGACTTGGAATGAACTGTCCATAATCTGTTGGAAATTCTGCGCCGTTGCGTCAAAAATATACGGGGAATCAGCCATTATCATTTACTCCTTGTTGTTCCCAGCAGGCGGTGCTGGTGCGGTTTCCGGTAGTTTACCTTCACCCATTTGCTGTTGCATCTGCTGCAATTGCTTCATGAGTTCCACCGTTTCTTTGGGCACGTCATCACTTTCTTCCAGTAACTGGATGATTTCAGGGGTAATGCCACCTTCCGTTTCAATCTGTTTCAAGATGTCTTCGGGAATGCCCATATCCGCCGAGTCGCCACCGGCTGGCATCTCCCCACCCATCCCTGCGGGCGCAAGCATCGCCACAAAATCAGCGAACGTCATCGCCTTGCCATTCAAGGTGACATTTTCACCTGCGAGGTCGAGGTCACTTTTGATTTTTTCACCGTCCATTGCAATCAATCCTTGTTCGGTTAACGGGGTTAACAGCATCTCTGTACCGGGCGGCAACAAGGCTTTATCGGCATCCAGCTTGATTTTGCCCTTCATCATTTTCGCCCAGTCGTTCGCGCCGTAGCTGGCAAGTGCCATCATATCGGGCGCACCAGTGCCAGTGTACGTCAGGTCAATATCCGCATTCAGCTTACCCTTCGGGCTTTCTGCCAATAGGACAGAATGCAAATGGCTTTGGTCGGTTTTCAGCACTTTGCCGAACATGACATTGACCATTTTACCGGATGCCTCGGTCAACTTAGTCATCAACTCTTGTTGCTTTTGCTGACCTTCGGGCGTTTCCATCGACTCCGCGCTCCACGCCATTTGGTTTTGAGCACTTTGCAATTCAGCTTGGATTTTACCTAATTCTTCGACACCCGCCACATCCAAACCGGTAATGTCTAAGGTGTAATCGACCTTGCTCAACGCATCTTCCACGCCTTTGATATTGCTGGCTTGCACCGCAACCTTGCCCGCCAAAACATTATCGTTACGCTGGCTATCGGACTGCATCGCCAAGTCGAAACTCACCGGAACAGTCGTGCCTTCTGCAAGGAAAGAGACCCCCGGCATTTTGATGTCAAACGTCCCCAAGGCTTGCCCGCCGATCATCCCCGTCACATTACCATCCACGCTCATGGAGGGCAGGGAAAATTGCGTGGTGGCATCTTTCACCTCAATTTTGCCTGCTTGCACATTAATCTCACCGAGCATATTGGCGGTGGATGTGCCAGACAAGGTAATGCTATCCACCACCGCTGTCGTGCCATCTTGATCGAGTTTCAGCGGATTGGTGGTGAAGTCGTAGCTTGAGCCGCCCCCAAAACCGATCACGGTATGACCCTCCAACGGCGCTTTGCCTGCAAATGCGGTAGTCAGCCAATCGCGCTGTTCCGCCGTGAGTGCATCCATATCCAAACGGGTATTGATACGCGCCGAACCAAACTGCACCGCGCTGCCGCCACCCAAGAAAATCGGGCCATTACTGATGTCGCTAATGAATTGAATCTCGCCGAGATCTTTCAGCGGTGCTATTTCCATCTGCAATTTGGTCACGGCTTTCGCCCCAAACGCACTTTTTTCGTAACTCACCAGTTCTTGTTTAAGGCCACTTTGCGCGGCTGCCTGATTTTGTTGTTCAATGAATTGCTTCAAAACGGTTTCAGTCTGTTGACCGACATACCAGTTAGTACCGCCCCATGCCGCCAGCAAGACAACGGGGACAGACAACAGCGTGACTAATTTTTTCATAATGTGATCCTATTTTTAGGTATTCTGACACGCGGTGCAGTGTATCAGAGAAAAAAGCTTCAACGACCCAGCATTTGCTTAAACGGCATTCCCAGTAAACGCAAGGTCACAAAATAACTAGCGAGTGCCAACCCAATTAAACCCGTGAGCCAACTCACTTTGAGCCACACCGTTGCAGTTTGCCACCACACATCGTTGGGCGAAACCAACCAAATCGCTGCACCCATTGCCACACACGCCGCGCCAATTTTGCTTAAGAAACCGCGCCAACCCGCTTCGGGGTCAAAGATGTGCTGCTTGCGCAGATGATAGAACAATAAGCCCGCATTCACGTATCCAGCCAATGCGGTTGCTAAGGCTAAACCCGCGTGCGCCCCCGCTATACCCGAAAAATACCACGGCAATACAATCACCACGTTCAACATCATGTTCGCAAAAATCGAAATCATGCCGATTTTTACCGGCGTGCGCGTGTCTTGGCGCGAATAGAAACCGGGGGCAAGCACTTTCACCAAAATGAAGCCGCTCAAACCCACCGCGTAAGTCATTAAGCTCAAGGATGACATTTGCACATCTTGCCAAGCAAATTCACCGTGCATCATCACGGTTGCCAGAATCGGCTTTGCCAGCAATACCAAACCCAGCGTAGCAGGCAAAGAAATCAGCAAGCCTAGCCGCAACGCCCAATCCATCGTATGCCGAAATTGCGTCGCATCCGCTTTGGCATGGTCACTCGACAGCTTGGGCAAAATCACCGTACCCAACGCCACGCCCACAATCGCCAGCGGCAATTCCACAAAGCGGTCAGAATAATACAACCACGAAATACTACCCACCGCCAAAAAGGATGCCAGCAACGTATTGATCAGCAAATTCAACTGCGCAATCGACGATCCAAACAAGGTCGGAATCATCAAGGTCATAATCCGACTCACGCCTTCATGCTTGCGGCGCACCCGAAAACGCGGCAACAAGCCCAAGCGCGTCAAGGTTGGCAACTGAAATACCAATTGCGCAATCCCCGCAAAAAACACGCCCCACGCCAGCGCCATGATCGGCTCATCAAAATACGGCGCACCCCATACTGCCGCCGCAATCATTACCACATTCAGCAACGCCGGAGTCAACGCGGGAATCGCAAACTTATGGAAAGTATTAAGGATACCGCTCACAAACGCGGTCAAGGAAATGAACAAAATATAGGGGAAGGTAATCCGCAGCATATCCACGGCTAAATCGGGGCGAGCACTCGGCTTACTCGCAAACCCCGGTGCAAACACCCACATCACAATAGGTGCGGCGACAATTCCAATCACGGTAATCACCAGCAGAATCAGTGCTAGATAACCCGCCACATGGTCAATCAAATCCTTGAGAGTTTCACGATCCTGCTTGGTTTTGTATTCCGACAACACTGGCACAAACGCCAGTGAAAACGCCCCTTCCGCAAATAGCCGCCGCAATAAATTCGGAATCCGAAACGCCACATAGAACGCATCCGTTGCCCCATCTACCGGAAAATAGCGGGCAACGATCATATCGCGCAACAATCCCAGCACGCGGGAAATCATGGTCATGGCACTGATCACAGCACCGGAACGCAATAAACGGCTCATTATTCAGGTTGGTTTCCATGCAAAGAAGCCACGATTCTGCCCGAATCAGGTGCAAAGGTCATGCAGGAAATGTGGATTTGCCGTCACATCTGCCCAAGCGCCGAATGCTCAAACAACATTTTGCCGACGTAACGCGCCCCTTCCTTGGTCAAATGCCGCCCATCATACGAAATCAAATTCAAGTCATCGGTAAACACAGGGCAACTCGCATCATTACCACACACCAAAGAATGCGGGTCAACAAACACCACACTTTGCCCCAAATGTTGCGCAAGACTAGCATTGATCTTTTGCGCTTCGGCACTATCCACTTCATTTTGCAATGCCTTGCGCTCCTCAGCGGACATCCGCAAATATTGACGAACGGTGATTTTGCCAAAAAACTTACTGCCCACCACCACCACTTTTTGTTGCGGCTTCAAGCCCAGTTGATGGATGGTTTGCGGCAATTCCTGCGCAATTTCTGGCTTCCAGCGTGCTGAAAAGATCACCAAATCGGCTTCCTGAATTTGCGCTTTAGCACGCTCCAAACTGTCAGCACGTTCTGGTTGCGCACAAAATGCCCGATCTTTGGCATCAATGAACTTGTCCGAATTGTCACCCACCACCGTCTGGCAACTGTACGGAATAAAGCGCAAACGGATTTGGTAATCCTGTAAATACTTGTTTTCTAAAACACTATTGAGGAAATCGCAGCCATAGCTATCCCCCACAATCAGCGCCTTTTTCTTCGTGCTACTGGTATCAAACGGCTTACCCTGTAAGGCACGGCATTGGGTAAACGCGTATTCCCCACTGGCTTTGCTATCCGCCGCCACCAGCAGGTTATTATTGGCTGAAGTCTCGGCAGCCGCTGCGACCGAACTCAACAGGATAACCATGCTGGCAAGCAACCATGCTGCTTTTCGTAACATGTCATCTCCTTCGTCGTAAAGTTGTGTTAAATAATGACTGCATACTATAGAACAGCTTGACACCTTTGCAGTATTCAAACTTTGCTCGACAAATAAATTGCTTGTATTAGCCAACACGACGTGCGGTACGTACCATAGCCTATGCAAATTCTTCTCTACAACGAACTCGACCCCAAAGCCATCACTGGCTTCAGCAAATGGCGCTCCTTCATGGAAGCCGACGACCTCAAATCCGCCGATGTCAAAAAGATTGGCGATAATTTGTACCGCGCCCGCCTCAACCGTAGTGACCGCCTGCTGTTAGCGTTCTATCACCATGCCGACACCCGCTACGCATTGGTCTTGGAATACCTGAAAAGCCACGATTACGCCGGTTCACGTTTCCTCAACCATGGCGCGGTCATCGACGAAGACAAAATCCCCGCGCTAGAACACGTACCCGATGACACGCCCGCCCTCGCCTACGTCAATCCGCAACACGGGCGTTTCAACCTGCTGGATAAAATCATCTCGTTTGACGACACCCAGCAAGCGGTGTTCGATCTTCAGCCGCCACTGGTGATTATTGGTTCAGCAGGCAGCGGTAAAACCGCCCTCACGTTGGAAAAGCTCAAAGCCTGCCCCGGCGACGTGCTCTACGTCACACTCTCCCCCTATCTGGTAAAAAATTCCCGCGACTTGTATTACGCGCACGACTATGCCAATCCGCACCAGCAAGTCGATTTTCTGTCCTTCCAAGAATTTCTGGAAAGCGTGCAAGTCCCCGTCGGCAAGCCCATCACCTTCCGAGACTTTGCCGACTGGTTCGGCCGTTTACCGCGTACCCCGATCAAAGACGCACACAAATTATTTGAAGAATTCAAAGGTGTACTGACGGGGCCTTCAGTCGAAACTGCGTATCTGAGCCGTGAGGCATACCTGAATTTAGGCATTAAACAATCCATTTTTCTGGATGACGAACGCCCCGCCGTCTATGACCTGTTCACCCGTTACCTCGCGTTTTTGCAGGAAACCAACCGCTACGACACTAACTTGCTCAGCCATCGCTACCTCAAACGCGTTGAGCCGCGCTACGACTGCGTGGTGGTCGATGAAGTGCAGGATTTAACCAATATCCAACTTTTCCTCATCCTCAAAACCTTGCGTGACCCGACCGGCTTTTTGTTGTGTGGTGATGCCAACCAAATCGTGCACCCCAATTTCTTTTCGTGGAGCAAGCTCAAAAGCCTGTTTTACACCCACGGGGAGTTAACGACTGACACTGACCTGATCTGCATTCTCAGCACCAATTACCGCAATTCGCCGCAAGTCACCGCGTTGGCAAATCGCTTGCTGCTGCTCAAAAATGCGCGCTTCGGCTCGATTGACCGCGAAAGCAACTACTTAGTCCACAGCAATGGGCATCTGCAAGGCGATGTCGTGTTCCTGCAAGACCGCGACAACATCCGCCGCGAACTCAATGCCAAAACGCGCACCTCCACCAAATTTGCCGTGGTCGTCATGCACGACGCGCAAAAAGCTGAAGCGCAGCAACATTTCAATACGCCGCTGGTGTTCTCGATTCAAGAAGCCAAGGGGTTGGAATACGACAATATTATTCTCTACAACTTCCTCAGCGCCGAGAGCAAGCGTTTCCGCGAGATCAGCAACGGGGTGAGTCACGCCGATTTGCAGCAAGAACTCAGCTACGCCCGCGCCAAAAATAAAACCGATAAGTCACTGGAAACCTACAAATTTTACATTAACGCACTCTACGTTGCCCTCACCCGTGCGGTGCGCAATCTGTATTGGATCGAAGCCGACCCCAAGCAGGCATTGCTGGAGTTGCTAGAACTACGCGATGCCCACGACACGCTCGCGTTGGACAATCAAAATTCCAGCTTCGCCGATTGGCAGCGCGAAGCCCACAAGCTCGAATTGCAAGGCAAACAAGCCCAAGCAGACCGCATCCGCCACGAAATTCTGCAACAGCGCGAACCCGACTGGACGGTTTACACGGGTGCGGCATTGCAACAATTGCACCAGCAAGCCCTGTACAGCAATAACAAAAAAGCCCGTCTCGCCTTGTTTGAAGTCGCCTTGGTACACGAAGACCGCCACTGCCTCCGCGATTTATTGCGCGTCAATTTTAAGCCAGCCAGTCACCCCGACAATGGCATCAAACAGCTTCAGCAAAAATATTACCTGCCCTACCAAACCAAAACCCCCGTGGCATTGCGCCAACAACTCAATCAATTCGGGGTCGATTTCCGCAACCCGTTCAACCAAACCCCGTTGATGGTGGCAACGTGGCTGGGCAAACCCGCCTTGGTGCAAGAACTCGCCGAACGCAACGCCAACCCCAGCTTGGTGGATAATAACGGCTTCACCGCGTTCCAAATTGCCTTGCAACAAGCCAGCAAGGACGACAAATACGCCAAACAACACCTCGGCAGCATTTACCAGCAATTAGCACCGGATAGCCTCAGCATTCAAGTCGATGGGCACTTGGTGAAACTCGACAAAAGTAGCATGGAATTTTTCTTGCTCAACCTATTGATTGCGCTGTTTTACCGCGTCATGCCCACTAAATTAGTGAAACGCGGCGCATTCGGCACGCAAGATATTCTCGATGCCATCGAACATTTCCCTGACAGCGTATTAGCCCCACACCGCCAGCAACGCGCTTACCTCTCCAGTATTTTCGCCAAAAATGAGATGTACCGCGCTGACAAACAAAACCGCAAATTGTTTTACCGCTTACGCCAAGGGCATTACGTCTTCAATCCGTCACTGATGGTCTTGGTGGAACATCAGTGGTTGAATATTTATGACCTGCTCAAGATCGACAAACTGGCTTATCGTCCTAGCAATAAAACGACGTGGTGGGATAATCACCTGCAAGAACATGGCGATCACTTGTTGGATAGTGGGCGGGCTTTTTTGCAGCAAGAACTTCAAAAAGTCCGGGAGCTACTCCTGAACGATGCGCTGTCCATGTTAAAAGTTCTCTGCGAGCAAGAGTTACACAAGATTCGGGAACACTAGGCCATGCTGAATTACAAACACTTGTACTATTTTCGTGAAGTCGCCACTTTAGGCAGCATTACCCGTGCCTGTGAAAGCCTCAACCTGACCCCACAAACCATCAGCGGACAGTTGCAACTGTTGGAGGAAGCGCTCGGCGTCAAACTGTTCCGCAAACAAGGGCGCAATCTGGAATTGACCGAAGCCGGCCACGTTGCCCGTCGTTATGCCGATGAAATTTTCCAACTGGGCAGCACCTTGGAACAGGCGGTGCGCAACCATCCTTCCACACAAGCACCGCTTTTCCGTGTTGGCGTAGTGGATGTTGTGCCGAAAACCATTGCGTACAAATTGCTAGAACCCGCTATGCAGCTCAGTCCGCAAATTCATATTGTTTGTACCGAAGGCCCGTTGCCGGACTTACTGAGTGAGCTAGCGATGCACCGTATTGAATTGGTGATTGCCGACAAACCCATGCCGAATACGATGGCGATTAAAGGCTTTTCGCATCAACTCGGTTTCAGCGGCATCAGCTTCTTTGCGCATACAAGCATCAAAGTGCGATTACAAGGGCAATTTCCGGCGTGCTTAGACAACGCGCCCTTGTTAATTCCCAGCGAAGGCACGTCGGTACGCAACGAGTTGGAGAATTGGTTTCATCAGCAACAATTACGTACCAATATTGTAGGGGAGTTCGATGACAGTGCCCTGATGCGAGCGTTTGGCTTTGCGGGAACAGGGGTATTTGTTGCCCCGTCCGTACAAGAAGACACTTTCACGAAAGAACCTGATATTCATTGCCTTGGACAAGCGACAGGCGTACTAGAACAGTTTTTTGCCATTTCTGTGGAGCGGCGCATTAGCCACCCTGCGGTGCTGGCGATTACCAAACACGCGCAGGACTGGCTACACACCAAAGCGATGCTCTGATTACAGACCGAAATCGTCCGCAGGGAGATTCAAGTCGCGGCAAATATCACGCACCACTTGCTTTTCCTTGTCGTCAAACGAGCCATCCGCGCTGCCGATTGCCATGCAAACACGCACCATTAAACGGGCGGCATCGGGTTTGCTACGCAATTTACCGATCATTTTCAAAGCTTCGGCTTTACCGATTTCATTGTCAAACTCAAAGCCTTCCGTGATTTTGTTGAAAACAGCAATCACGTCTTTAGTGTCAAAAACTTTTAATTCATTGGATTGCTGGATGAACTTCATCATCTTTTGCTTTTCAGACGAATCAATACTGCCATCCGCAGCGGCAACTAAACCGCAACCAGCTACACAGGCTTCCATGAATTCACGGTTTTTGAATTTACCGACTTCTGTGACTAATTTGTCACGCGCTTCGCTAGCTTTCTCTTTCAACGTATCAAAAAATGACATTTCATAATCTCCTTACAAGTTAGGCTTCTGCCAATAATTTCTTTTTGTGACGCAGTGATGACACAATCGACAACACAATAAACGCCACACCAATCAAGCCGGTAATGACTTCGGGAATATGGTAGTGAATGCTAAACAGCATGATGAACGCCAATGCACCGATTCCGTAATGTGCACCGTGCTCCAAATAAATGTACTCATCCAAAGTGCCTTTGTGTACCAAATGTACCGTCAGAGAACGTACAAACATCGCGCCAATCGCCAGACCCAACATAATAATAACCACATCTTTAGTGATCGCAAATGCACCGATTACCCCATCAAAGGAGAACGACGCATCCAATACTTCCAAGTACAAAAAGCCTGCTAAACCATTACGTTTAACGCTTTTAACAACCGCATCACCTTCAGCTTCGTCTTCAAAAAACACATCTAAGCTACTAACCGCAATGTATAACACCACACCCGCTAAACCAGCCACTAACACGGTTAAACGCGTTGCATCGCTAATGGGCAGGAATTCTTGCAACAAAAACAACATAATTAAGGCTAACAGCACACTAATCACGTCGAGCTTACCCATTGCACTCATGCGTTCTTCGATAGCATGAATCCAATGCACATCCTTTTCGTTGTCGAACATAAAGCTCAGGAATACTAGCAATAAGAACATGCCACCAAACGCAGCGATACCCGCATGGCTTTCCATCAAATGGCGGGAATATTCCTCTGGGCTATTCAACGCCATGCTCATGACATCCCATGCACCCAAGCCTGTAGCAACCGCAACAATGACAATCGGGAACACCAAGCGCATCCCAAAGACCGCAATCAAAATACCCACGGTTAGGAATAATTGCTGCCATTTCGCATCCATTTCTTTGAGGATAGACGCATTGACTACCGCATTGTCAAACGACAAGCTGACTTCCATCACCCCCAACACGAGCACCAAGAAAACGGCAGTCGCGATCCCCATTGTGGTGGTTGCTCCCCACCAAATAGCCACGCCCACACACAGCAGCGTGACTAAAAACGAATATTTAAAATCTTGAAACATATCACTTACTAACATTAAATGAAGTAGAGACAAAACAGGCATCCTCAAAAAGATGCCTGTCGCAAAGCAAGTGCATTAATCACAATGCCTTACTGATTTAGCCAAGGTTAACACCCATTGATGGTAAGCGTTCACGCCGTCTGTAGCGGGTTAGAAGCTAACGGTTGAGCCAAAGGGAAGCGCACCGAGACAGACTTATGAGCCAAGCCTTGTGAGCAAATGTCCCGCATCAATATCGCCATATTCATCCCCAATTGACGTGCCGTCCCCAGCACGGTCATCACCGTTGGACGGAATCTGTCACCTTGTGCCGACTGGCTGGCAAAGCTGGTTTTCCGCCATTGCACATACGGCCTGATCACCCGCTCGGCACGGTTATTGGTGAGGGGAATGCGACTATCCTTGAGGAAAGTCCAACACATCGCCTCATCCTTGAGCAAATGCTTGCATTGGTTGGTGGTGCGTTTGCAATTCTCCAATGCCAAGCCTTTGTTGAGCGTGGCTTGGAAGCTGCGGCGCAAGCGGAGTATCCGCCGTTGGTAGCGAGCGGCTTCATCGGGTTGTTGTTGCCAGCGGTGATGGGTGCGGACGGTGGTATAGGCGAGTAACAACAGGCGTTTGCCCACGCTTCCCCCTTCGCCGCAACGCCCCGCCATTTTGCGGAAGTGGCGGATCAAATGCGCCCAACACAGTTGCCGCCGTTCGGGTGGGACGTTGCCGTAACCACTGAAGTGGTCGGTGACCAGATAGCCAGTAAAGCTGCCCAACAAGGCATCGGCGGCGGCCTTGCCGCGTGAGTAATGGGTCATGAAGTAACTCACGCTATGGTCAGCCAATGCCCATAACCAGTAAGTGTTCGTACCGCGATAATGGCGGGTTTCATCGGCGTGGCATACCGCTTGTCCGCGTACATACTGACCTACTTGACGGTATAGCGGCCCCATCCACGGAATGGCTTTGCCTTGCGCCTTGCTGATAGCCCCAGTGCTAAAACGCACGTGGCACATTTCCCACAACAGAACCTGGATCTGGCGCATGGATAGGCGGAACTGACCACTCAAAATCACCACCCAGGCGATCACGCCTGCACCCATTTGACCGCTCGGCACCCAATCCGGCCACTGGCTGTGGTGCTTGATGCCGCAGGATTGGCAAACACCCTGATAAAACTGGTGTTCCGTCACGTCCGGTGGCGGCGGTGGAGCAATATCCGTGACCTGATGGCGGTAAGGGTTTCCCCAATCAATCGCCACTGCCCCACCACAGGAACAGGTGCTTTCAGGGAAATACTGTTCGGTACGGGTCACTTGTTCGGGAGGATATAACGCCCGTTCGTGACGCGGATGCCCCGGTTGCCCACCGTGTGGGCGGCTACTCCCCTTGCGTTTGGGACGCAACGCCCGTTGTTCCGGGCTGTCGGAGGACGGCGCTTTGGAACTGTTACGCGAACTGCTGCCGAATTTGGCAACCAGTTCTTCCAGTTGTTTTTGCAGCATTTCGACTTGTTGCTCCAGCACCGCCACCCGTGCCACTTGCTTCTCCAACTCAGTTATCCGTTCCTGTTGGCGCACGATCACCTGATGCGCTTCATCCAGTGTCGTGGGTAAGGTAGGAACGGCGGCTAACAAGGGGTAAATGACTCGCTGTTGGGATGGGGTGAATTTACTACAAGTTCGCTGGAATGCCTAATAGAGGGCGTGAACGCTTACCACCCATTGATGCTGCCATTGGGCCTAAACCACCAGCAAAACCTTGACCGACTGCTTTAAACTTCCAGTCCGCATTATTGCGGTATACTTCGCCAAACAGCATAGCCGTTTCAACGCTAGCATCTTCAGACAGGTCGTAACGTGCAATTTCTACGTTGTCCGCCGCATTCACTAAACGAATATACGCATTGCTCACTTGACCAAAGTTTTGCTTACGCGCTTCCGCATCATGAATGGTAACAGCAAATACCAGCTTCTTAACATTTTCGCCCATCGCCGCAAGGTTTAATTTCACTTGCTCATCATCACCAGCGCCTTCGCCGGTTTTGTTATCGCCCAGATGTTCGACATTGCCGCACGCGGATTTCTTGTTGTTGTAAAAAATAAACGAGTCATCCGACAATACTTTACCGTCTTCACCCAACATAAAAGCGGAGGCATCTAAGTCAAAGCCAGCACCGTCCGTTGCACGCGTATCCCAACCCAAACCGACCAATACGCCGGTTAAACCGGGTGCTTCTTTAGTTAAAGAAACGTTGCCACCTTTTTGTAAACTAACAGCCATTGTAAAAATCCTTTATCTTAATCATTTAATAAAAACATTAACCAATGCTAATGCCGTATTGGTCACACATTGCTTTTAAACCGCCCGCATAACCTTGCCCAACAGCACGGAATTTCCATTCGGCATTATTGCGGTACAGTTCACCGAACACCATCGCGGTTTCAGTGGAATAATCTTCTGCTAAATCGTAACGCACGATTTCCGTTCCTGTGGCATCATTAACGACACGAATAAACGCATTCGCGACTTGCCCGAAATTCTGACGACGAGCTTCAGCATCATGAATCGTCACAGTAAACGCCACTTTGGTAATCTCGGCAGGCACTTTGCTCAAATCCACTTTCATGGATTCATCATCGCCATCACCCTGCCCCGTGCGGTTATCGCCGGTGTGTTCCACTGAACCATCGGTGGATTTCAGTTGGTTGTAGAAAATAAAATCGGCATCGCCGCGCACTTTGCCACTGGCGGTCAGCAAAAATGCACTAGCATCAAGGTCGAAACTTGTGCCATCGGTGCTACGTTCATCCCACCCTAAACCGATCAGGATTTTGCTTAAACTAGGGTCAGTTTTGCTTAAGGAAAGATTGCCGCCTTTTTGTAAACTTAAAGCCATGTCACACTCCTTTTATTTTAACACTTATTTTGAACCAGCTCGCCAGTTTAAGCCCCAGCGATAGGCTTGATCCATTTCTTGATGCCCTTTGAAATAACGCACTTCGCGATTGACTTGCAATGCGCCATTGACGTTTTCCAGCAAGACCACCGCACACATGCCCAATGAATTGCCACCTTCGGTCAAACGAATTTCCAAGGGCGGTTCATTCGGCACGTAAATGGTGACGATACCATCGGTTTTTGCCCAATTGGGCGCACCTTCGTAGATGAAGGCATACACCAAAATACGCTTAAAGGTTTGCCATTGCTGCCCGTTAATGTGCAACCATTCACCTTCAGAAATTGCGCCCGTGCGGTCATCGCCTTTCAGTTCAATAAACGGGTCACTGCGGAATGAACCGAAGCGGTTGCCTAGTGATTGAATCGCGCTGATCGTGCCATCGCGCTGTTCGTATAGGCAACCTACATCCAAATCCACGCCTTTATTGCCACCACCGAACAGACCGCCCAGCAATCCACCGCTTTTAGGCGCAGGCTGGTTATCACGATTCCAATTTAGATTGATGCGGATTTCGCCAAAGCCCTCGGTTTTCTTTTCCAAACTCACGCGGGGTTTGGCTTTATCCAAGGTCACTTTGCTCAGGGAAATCGGCTTTTTCGCAGGCGCAGCAGGTGCTGGAGTCGGCGGTGCAGCGGCGGGCGCAGGTGCATCACTAATATCCACCCCAAAATGTTCGGCTAAGGGCTTCAAACCACCCGCAAAGCCTTGCCCCACGGCACGGAATTTCCACTGCCCTTGACGCAAATACAATTCGCCCAGAATCAATGCCGATTCCACCATGCCAGTGGCAGGCAAGGTTGCGACAAGCACCGCTTGCCCCGCCGCATTTTTCACCGTCACTTGCAAGCTGGTGAACGCACCGAAGGTTTTGCGGTTTTCGTGAATCGTCGCGGTAAAGGCAATTTTTTCCGTGCCAGCAAGCAGTTTCGGAATGTCCACGTTGAATTCAGCGCGTCCCACTGCGTTGGCAACGAATGCTACGCTGCCGTTACCGGGGCGGGGTTGCCCGTAGAACACCATGTCATCGTCGCCACGCACTTTGCCGGTGCTTGCCAGTACGAAGGCAGAAATATCCACCTCCGCCCCGCTGACTTGCGCAGGCGACAACGTGACCTCAACCTGAAGTTTTTCAGGCGGTACAGGGCAATTTGCCCCAGCAACCAATTGTGTCACTGACATCGCGTTGCTCCTAGATGGCGGCCAATACCGCAGGCATCATGTCTTTCGCCACTGCACCCGCCGTCGGCGTACCGACCGCTTTCATCTGCCAGCCCGCCCCGTTACGGCTCACAATCGCCATGACCACGCCGGTATGCGCACCTTTTTCAGACAGGTTAAATTTCGCCAGTTCGGTGTTATTGGTGTCATCGACTAAGCGGCAAAACGCGCCTTCGACTTCGTTAAAGGTTTGCCCACGGAATGAACACACAGTAAACGCTAAATGCGCCACCTCACTCGGCAAACGGCTCAGGTCAACGAAAACGACTTCATCATCGCCCGAACCTTCACCCGTCAAGTTGTCGCCGGAATGCTTGATTGAACCGTCACGGCTTTGCAGTTGTTGAAACCACACCACATCCAACAGGTTTTTCTGCGCATCCAGCAATAAGCAAGATGCATCAAGGTCGATGTCTTGCGCCGCACCGCCACTAAACATACTGCCGAAAAAACCGCTCTTCTTTGGCGCAACTGCCGGATCCCAACCCAAGCCCATACGGACTTTACTCAGACCACCGCCACCGCTTTTTTCCAAAGAAATACGTTGACCTTTGCTTAAACTAACAGCCATGAGAATCTCCATCCTTTTGTATTGTTTAATGCCAGCATCTTAGAGAGAGCCTCCAAAGCAAGCAACACTCACCTAGAATTATCGGGTTATTTCAGCTTAATGGTTGTAATACCACCGGCGTACTCACCTCACTAACCCGCAAGCCGTAACGGATAGGTGGCACATGCACCGCTGCACCGCTGAGGCTTTGCAGGAAAATCGCCGCCACATTCACGCCTGCCAAACACGCCATCCCAAAGCCACCCGCAGGGCGCGGATTGATCTCTAATAAACGCGGTTCACCCGCCGCATTTGCTTTAAATTGGATATTGAATAAACCATTCAAGCCATAATGCGCGGTTAAACGCTCCACCATGCCTTGAATCGCCGCGTTATTGTCGATGGTTTGCCCGTAACCCGCTTGCGGATGTTTCTGGCGTTGAATCGCACACAGCAACTGCCCATTACGCCCCGCACAATCCACACTCCATTCCACGCCGGACAAATGCTCCATCACCAGCAACTCGGGGAATTGCGAGGTATGTTCCATGCCCGCCCGCAGCTCCACCAAGGGGATTTCATATTCCACACCCTTCAGCAGATGCGTAATGCTGTCACGCTGCGTATCCAGAATACGAAACCCCAAACCAAACACGGACACCGCAGGCTTTACACACAACGCCGCATGGTATTGCGACAATTCCGCTATGGCTTGATCAAAACCGGCGGTATCCGTCACCGCACGGCAAGCCATTGCCTGTGCAACCTCAGCAGGCAAGGTGCGGTAAAAGTTCCCTTTGTGATTGAGCAATGCCAAAGTTTCCGGCGATGCCACCGCAATAAGCTGCGTGCCCAAGCCCGCAAAATCTGCCTGATGTTGCACGATTAACACCGACTCTTTCGCAGGCCAAAAGTAATCGACACGGTGCTGCTGACAAAATTGCAAACACCATTCGACATAAGCCAAACCCACCAAACCGGCGGGTTCAACGAACGCCTCGGCTGCCGCCAGAAATGCCGAGGCTGCCGGATTGGTATGGCTGTAAATAACGGTTACACCCCCCTCAATACGCGCTTGGCGCAGGTTGTGGAACACGGAACTGATACTGGAAAATGTTTTGTTAAACCAAATACGCATAGTAGGCTCTGTCTAAAAATTTTAATAATAATGACGGCAGCTAGTATGCCTTATCTATGGCAAAGATTTTAGGCATTTTTAGCGGCATTTTTGCTATCATGCCAGCCATAACAAGACAGCTCGGTAACAATAATGATGATGAATTTACCCGTAGGCGCAAACCTGCTGTTAAGCGGCACACGCTGGAGCAGCACCCTCACCTTTCCGCACGACATTCGCCACGATTTAGGTCTGGCAGTATTGGCTGTTAATGATGAAAAGCAATTAGTTAGCGCACCCTATTTGGCTCATGCCACCGCCCCCGCGTGGACAAACGCACACTTGAATGAAGTGGGTACAAGTTACACCGTAACACTTGATGTTACCCAATTACCCAATGCCAACATTAGCCATGTGTACCTCGCCTTATACCGTTACGGCGCACGTGGCCCTGTCGATGTCGGTAGCCACGTCACGGTGCAAATGGATGAGGTGTTTAGCCACCCCCTTGCCTTGGGTGAAATGCAGGCATCCGCCCTGCTCGTGACCGAATTTTACCGCCGAGCGGGGCAATGGAAAGTGCGTGCATTGGCAGAAACGTCCGCCTATGGTCTGGCAGCGCTAGGGCGCAGAATGGGCATGGACATTGATGAAAGCTCGCCATTTACTTCCCCAAGCAACCCCGAACCACGCGCAGGCAATTGGACAGGCACCGCCTTTTTGGTTGCCCCGCAAGTCTTCATGACCAACGCGCATGTTGCCGATGGTGCAAGTCGCATTCGCCTCAGCTCCTTGCAAGGCAATCTCGATGCCGAACCCATTATCAGCGATAGCACCAACGATCTGGCTTTGCTACGCATCACCACAACCCCGCCCTGCCAACCGTTAACGTTTCGCAACGGCGGCGTAGGGTTAGCGCAAGCCATCACCACGTTAGGGTATCCGCTGGCAGGCTTGATGGGCAGTGGCATTCAAGTCACCCAAGGCGTTATTTCGGGCTTGTTTGGAGCGCACAATGATATTCGCCTGTTGCAATTTACGGCACCAATCCAACCCGGTTCGAGCGGCAGCCCTTTGCTGGATGAAACGGGTGCAGTGTTGGGCGTGGTGTCATCCACGTTTACCCACGCGCAAAACATGAATTTTGCCATCCGTCACAGTTTGGCGATTGCACTGATGGAAGCGGCTAGTATTCAATACACCCTGCAAACCAACGCCCAAATGCTATCCGCCGCGCAAATGGTGGCACAAACGCAAAACGCCATTTGGCGGGTCGAATGCGCGGGTTAACCACGTTTATATCGGACTAAAGTCCGACCTACAAAAGGACGATAGTTTCATGCAAATCAACGTTGCCCTCGAACAGGGCACGCTCAATCTCACCATTGAATCCGGTACACACGCGCCGGACGAGCTGTTTGGCTTTGCGCAGCGCCGCAACCCGAAACGTGCTTTTCTATTTGTTTCCAAAGTGTTGGGAAGGCATATTCCGGTATCGCCTGCGGTCATGCGCAACGCCACTGACACGCTTGCCGCACAAATCCCCCGCGACTTACCGGGCCCTGTCGTGGTGATTGGCATGGCAGAAACCGCGATTGCCTTGGGTGCTGGGGTGCAGCAAGCCCTTTGTCGTGACCGTGACGACACGCTGTATTTGTGTACCACGCGCCACCCGCTGGACTTGCCGGTGTTGGTCGAATTCCGCGAAGAACACAGCCACGCCACTCAGCAAGTGCTGCACCTGCCGCAACACGCTGCCGATGTCGAATTGCTACGCACCGCACGCTCCTTGGTGTTGGTCGATGACGAAGCCTCCACCGGCAAAACCTTCGCCAACCTGCTGGAAGCCTTGCAACACGCGGGGCTAGATCAATTTGAACACATTGTCGCCGCGACCCTCACTGACTGGTCGGGCGGAGCAGCCGCTGAACGGTTGGGCAAACGCGCTATTGCCGTTTCACTGCTGTCAGGACATTGGGACTGGCAAGCTAACGATGCGCCCCCACCCGAAATGCCGCAAGTCGATGTGCTCGGTACGGGTGAATGGCACGCCAACCCCGCGAATGATTGGGGACGTTTGGGCGTGCGCCAGCATCGGGTTTCCACCTTCAACATCAACGTCACCGCTGGCGAACGCATTCTGGTATTAGGCACAGGCGAATTCGTCTGGCCGCCGTACCTGTTGGCGGAATATCTAGAACAGCAAGGTGCGACGGTACATTTCAGTGCGACCACCCGCTCGCCGATTGCGTTAGGGCATAGCATCCAACACCGCTATTGCTTGCACGATAATTACGGGCAAGGCATTGCCAACTTCCTCTACAACGTCGTGCCAAGCGACTACGACCGCATCTTGCTGTGCAGCGAACCACCTGCGCATTTGCTGGATAAGGAACTGATCACTGCTTTGAACCCAACGTGTCTGGAGTTCTACCCGTGAAGCCCTTGTTACTCACCGACCTTGACGACACGCTGTTCCAGACAGCGCGAAAGATGCCAGCGGATGCGGACAAAATCCCCGCCGCACAAGGCAAAACCAGCGACAGCGGCAGCTTCATGCACCCGTGGCAACACGATTTCATCCACTGGGCGCTAGATTGCATGACGGTGATTCCGGTGACGGCGCGAGGCATTGCCTCTTTCAAACGTGTTCACCTACCCTTCCAACACGGCGCGGTATGCGTCCACGGCGCGGCGATTCTGCAAACGGATGGCACACTTGACCCCGACTGGCATTCACAGATGCAACCACAGCTTGCTGCTTACCAAGACCGCTTGCCTGCCATGTTGGCAACGGCACTGCAAATCGGTGAAACGCTGGGGTTATCTTTACGTGGCTGGCTGGAATCGGTAGAAGATACGGCGGCGTATCTGGTGATCAAAAGCAATACCGCCAGCACAGCAGACCTCCAGCAACTGCTGCACAGCTTACGTGAAACTCTTAACTTGCAAGGCTTCTACACCCACATGAATGGCAACAACTTGGCGCTGCTGCCCGATTTCGTCAACAAACGCGCAGCAGCGGCAGAAATTCTGCGGCGGCACACGGCTGAACAGGGACGTGTCCCCGTGTTTGGCATGGGCGATAGCGTGTCCGATTTGGGCTTTATGCGCTTGTGTGACTTCGCGGCGTTTCCACCAAATACGCAAATTTGTAGGTCGTTGTCATGAACCCCGCTGACGCTTTTCACGGCTCGTATCCGCCTAGCGATGTGACGTTTTTGCTGCGGCAAGTCGCGTTGGCGACCACGGATATTGCCGAAAAAGAACGCTTAATCCAAAGCGGGCAGCGCCATTATTCGGAAATGCTCAGTGTGGAATCCGCCCCCGATGCAGCACACTTAGCTTTGTTCCAACAAGCACTTGATGACGGGCGCGAACGCTTGGCGCGTGAAGTTCAAGCCCTCGCGCTGACCTTACAGCAACGCCGCCCCAACCGCCCGATTGTACTGGTGAGCTTTGTACGCGCAGGCGTGCCGCTGGGCGTGTTGCTGGTACGCGCTTTACGTGATTTAGGTGTGGACAGCACCCATTACGGCATCAGCATTATCCGTGACAAAGGCATCGACCACGCCGCCGTGGACTGGATTGCACAACGCCACGCCTTCGCCGACATTGTGTGGGTAGATGGCTGGGTCGGCAAAGGCGCGATTCACACCGAACTGCAAGCCTCACTAGGCTCACGTTACCCTGACGGCGACATTCCCTTAGCCGTATTGGCTGACCCTACCGGCAAAGCATGGCTTGCCGCATCGGGAGAAGATTGGCTGATTCCGTTTGGCGTATTGGGAACAACGGTTTCCGGCTTGGTATCGCGCTCGATCTTAACGCAGGATGGTGGCTGGCACGCGTGCGTCAACTACCAACAGCTAGCCGCGCACGATGTCAGCAATGCTTTCATCAGCGACGTGGATGCTTGCCGCCGTCAACAAGCGGATGTCAGCCCGTGCGTCTGGTCAAATGCACAACGGCAACCACTGCTTGCCCTGTCACACACCACGATTGCGCACTTAGTAGAAACGCATCAGATTACCAACCTTAACCGCCTCAAACCGGGGATTGCCGAAGCCACGCGTGCCGTCATGCGCCGCGTACCGGAACATATTCTGGTACAACGCCTCGATGACCCCAACATCCGCTTGTTACGCCACTTAGCCGCAGCACGGAGTATTCCCCTGCAAGCGGTCGGTGACACACTTGCGCCCTACCGTGCCATCACAATTATTAAGAAAACCACATGACACCAACCCTATCCCCTTACCGTTTGGGCGCAACTTTGTACATGCCCGCCACACGCCCCGACTTGCTGGACGTGATTTTGCACCAAAAAATTGCCGACCTGCGCTCGATGGTGATTTGCCTCGAAGACTCCCTGCGCGAGGATGAAGTCATTGCTGGTCTGGATAATCTCCAGCAGTGCTTGCACGAATTACACCCGCCGAACGAGCGCGATTCACGTCCGCTGGTATTTATCCGCCCACGCCACCCACGCATGGCGCACGACATACTGACACTGGATGGGATTGACAGCATCGACGGCTTGGTGCTACCGAAATTCGACAATCATTCCTTCGCGGATTGGTATTCCGTCGTGCAAAACGCCCCACCGCATTGGATGTTCATGCCCACGCTAGAAACGGCGCAAGTGCTGGATGAACGTGCTGTGCGCCAGTTGTGCGAACAGTTGCAACATGAAGGTATTAAGTCGCGCATTCTTGCGTTGCGGATTGGTGGCAATGATTTATTGTCGTGTTTGCGGCTGCGTACTCACCATGCGCACACGCTGTACGATGGCCCCTTAGGGCATGTGGTGGCGATGTTGGTGACGCATTGTGTGCCCGCCGGTTTTAACCTGACCGCGCCTGTATTTGAATATTTCCAAGACCACAGCGTGTTGCAGGCAGAATTCCAGCGCGATTTATTGCACGGCTTGGTGGGCAAAACGGTGATTCACCCCAGCCAGATTGCGGTGATCCAGCAAGCCTTGAAAGTCGATAGCCGCGATTACGAAGCAGCACGACGGATTTTAGATGATTCTATGCCAGCAGTATTCCAGTTTAACGGCGCAATGTGTGAGCCTGCCACGCATCACCATTGGGCAGTGCAAATCATGGAACGTGCCACGTATTTTGGTTGCCACCTGCATACCGTTAGCAACGTACAACCCCACATTTGCCCTGTTATTTTTCCATAGTATGATGCTAGTTTTACCCCCCTTTAGTAGAGAATCTTGACGCATGACAGTGAAATCTTTCCACCCGCCCGTCCGTACCCTCATGGGACCTGGCCCTTCCGACGTTAGCCCGCGTGTGTTGGGCGCAATGGCTCGCCCGACACTGGGGCATCTTGACCCCATGTTCGTCGGCATGATGGATGAAGTAAAAGCGATGCTGCAATACGCTTTCCAAACCAAAAACGAGTTGACGATGGCGGTATCTGCGCCCGGCTCGGCGGGTATGGAAACCTGCTTTGTGAATCTGGTCGAGCCGGGTGATAAGGTCATCGTTTGCCAAAACGGTGTATTCGGCGGACGCATGAAGGAGAACGTCGAGCGTTGCGGCGCAACCCCGATCATGGTGATGGATGATTGGGGCAAGCCAGTTGATCCCAACAAAGTCGAAGCCGCGCTGAAAGCGAATCCTGATGCCAAAGTCGTGGCGTTTGTCCATGCAGAAACCTCCACAGGTGCGCAATCCGACGCGCAAACGTTGGTGAAACTGGCACACGATTACGATTGCTTGACCATTGTGGATGCCGTGACATCATTGGCAGGTACGCCACTGAAAATGGATGAGTGGGAAATCGACGCGATTTATTCCGGCACACAAAAATGCTTGTCGTGCGTCCCCGGCATTTCCCCAGTGAGCTTCGGTGATCGGGCAATTGAACGCATCAAAAACCGCAAAACCACCGTGCAAAGCTGGTTCATGGACATGAATCTGGTCATGGCTTACTGGGGTGGCGCGGGCAAACGCGCTTACCACCACACTGCTGCGGTCAACACCCTGTATGCGCTGCACGAATCGCTGGTGATGTTGCAAGAAGAAGGCTTGGAAAACTCATGGGCGCGTCATGCGCGTAACCATCAAGCCTTGAAAGCGGGGATCGAAGCGATGGGCTTGCGTTTCGTGGTGGATGAGGCTTACCGTTTGCCACAACTGAACTCGGTCACTTTGCCCGAAGGTATAGATGAAGCCGCAGTGCGTAGTGCGTTGCTCAACGATTACAGTCTGGAAATCGGCGCAGGCTTGGGCGCATTGGCTGGCAAAATCTGGCGCATCGGCTTGATGGGCTTTGCCAGCAATGAGAAGAACGTGCTGAACTGCTTGGGCGCGTTGGATGCGGTGTTGTCCGGCATGAATGCGCAGATTAATAGCGGTGTGGCGGTGCGGGCGGCGAAACAAGCTTTCGCTAAGTAACGTTTGAAAAATCCTCCCAGCCTCCCCTTTATCAGGGGAGGCTAAAGAACTCACTCACCGGAACGAACTAACCGCGTTGCAAGATTCGTTTTGCGGAGGAAACGACCAGCATCACCCAAGTTAAAGTAAACTGCCCAAGCAGCAGAATTGGCTGGAAAATCAGGCGTAACAACCACATTATCTGAAATTGCAGGACTGCTGCTCCAGAGAACAGGAAACCCGACAAGACTTGGAAAAACAACCTTATTGGCGGCGACAAGTCCCGAACTGTTGCGAAGCCCTTTGCAGTACTCGACAGTACTTTTCAGCTCTTTCAGATTAGGAACTCGCCAGTCACAGTGCCCGCCAAAGTTACTGTCATTAGCAAGTTTCGCCTGATCCATCGCTACCTGCCAATTCATGGTTGCCGCTGCACCTGTACATTTATCATCCAAAAAATTATCCGGTGTAGCATTATCTGAAAAGACTTCCCCTTCCAAACAACGTTTCCACACCAGACCCGTGGTGTTATGGGTCACAGTGCCGTCAATATGGAAAGTAAAATCACTGGTGGGAGTTGTTTCCATTATATTAAAGTTAGAGCACGTCTGGGCATCAGCCACACCACACATCAGCAACCCAGCCACGAAAAATTTGCTTAAATATTGCCTATTCATAATCCCATCTCCCTTCAACAGCTCATTTGCCGGAACGAACCAGACGCACATGCTTGTCAATGTTGCGGCTATCTGTATCGTCATAACCGTAGTCGAAGCCGATATACCATGCATGAGTCGCTACAATGCTCAGCCCGCCGGAGCCTGTAGCCCCACCTCCTGCCAGATCGAACTCGGTAGCCGATGTCCCTGACCAGTACCAAGATGCAAGCGTATTCGGGAAATACGCCGTATCAATCGCCGGGTCGATACGCGACAAATCAATAAGCGACAGCAACTCATTCTGGCTCGGCATCCGCCAATCACTAGCGCCGCACCAGCCTGCTGCATTCACTGCTTTTACGTATGCTTCGGTATCGCAGCCACTGGGTGCACCACAGATACCAGCCGTTGGTGTACCGGGGCTACCGCCATTCTGGGTAGAATCAGTGCTGTACCACGAATAAGTCCAGTCCTTGTCATGCAAGCCGCCGTCATCTGTCTTAACCTCCCAAATCAGGCCAGTGACATTATCCTTGACGCAAGGCCATGCGCTGGCACTGGCAGATAACGCCGTTCCATCGGCGGCAACTTTGGTAAAACTGAAACCAGCATGACCATCACTAACGTCATTGACCGTGACATCACGCCCGACATGCCCATCCTGACCAGTCGACTTGCCCTGACAGTCGATACGGGCAAGAGAATTGGCAGGCGGTATAGGGTCGCTGTCACTATCGGTAAGCAAAGCGCAGGACAAATCAAGATTGTGGCGCTTACTGCCGTCAGCGGCAAAATCGGCACACAAGGTAATACCCGTGTCATTAAGCTTGCCAGTTGACTTGGCTAACACGGCTGTTTTTACCGTTACGGGAACAACATCGCCCCCTCCAGCAACAGGTGTTACCGGTGTTACTGGTTCGGGACTCACCGTACCCCCGCCGCCGCCACCGCAGGCACTCAAGAGGAAAAGGGAACACATCAGAACGACTGAAGGCAGCACTGCAAAACGTTTAGGCTGCATTGACACGCATGACAAGGCCATAAAAACCTCCCATCACGAATAATAGATAAACTTTGAATTTAGATTAATAAAGCCAATCATTCCTAAAGTACCCCCAGAGGGGAATTTTATTTCACTGGATTTATGGCTTTATTTATAAATGATTTATCCACTTATAAGAATGATAATTATCAACAATCCCATTGTCATAAAATAATTAAACTGAAATCAATTTTTGATAGTTTTTATTAATAATTACTTTTACCCTGCGCTGATGGCTATTCTTCTGCGTTACTGCGAAAATAGCCGCCCCTAGCTCCTATCCCCTTGATTAAACACGACTCAACTCCATTTCGCGACATTGATTCAACAGGACAAGAAGCGGGCTGGGCAAACATTGCAACATCCGCTTTCTGGGGCGTTCGCTCAAACTCTTGATGTTGTCATCCCCAAAGCGTGCATCGACAGGGAAACACGCTTTAAGGTCATCCGCGACAGTTCTCCAGAGTCGCCAATCGGTGAGTTGGCGGGGATTGTCGAGTTTGCGCTTGGCATTGGCAAAACAGCTTTGCGTCATCTTTTCCAGCACGGCTGGCGTACAATAATTTGCCGTGTAGATACAGCTCAGCCAGTTTTGAGCCTTTGTACGCCCGTAGCCCATCGACATCCAGCAAACTTTTGAGGCGTTTGATCACTAATCAGCCCGAAACCCGCCAAGGCTTGCTAGATGGCTTACAGGCAAAAGGTTACGCCGCCGCACAATTACAAGTGATCAGCCGTGCGGTGAATGCTAATACCAAGGCATCCACGATATGCCGGAAAAGCTGGGTAAAGCCGCTGATGTGAAAAAGCTATTCGTCGAATTTCAGCAGCGCTTGTACGTGCCGTTTAGCTAATCCCGTTTTCATAACCGCTAATCTGAATAACCTAGAAACAACAGCAGTATCCAGCCTAAAAATCTCTACTTACTCTTACGAACATTATGGAGATTTTTCGATATGGATATTCAGAACAGAAACAAAGCCAACACCTCGCCGGTACTCCCCAGAAGTGGCGGCAATCAAAACCAACAGGTGCGCAATGCCGCCCAGCATTTGGACAATTTTTCTAACGGGGCAAAAAACCAATCGTGCGCTCCACAAGGCAATAATCAGTCAAAAGATATTTTTCAGAATATCATGAACCTGATCCAACGCTTGCTCGCGCAATTTGATAAAGAACCCACGCCGCCGAATGTACAGCCAGTCTACGGCGCAATTGTCCCCGATGAACCGACCCCACCCGATGTACAACCGGTTTACGGCGTGATACTTCCCGGCGAACCAACTGGCGTTCAACCGGTTTACGGCGGCATTCGAGCACCTGCCGAGCAATCCGGTGACACCCCAACAACCATCTAAGGTTCACACCATGACCGACACCCCAACAATCACACAATATGCCCCCGGCACACGCAGTTGTTACGCCGTCTGGGAGATTACCCTGAAATGTAATCTTGCCTGTAGTCACTGCGGCTCGCGGGCGGGTGATGCACGAGTCAATGAGCTATCCACGGCTGAAGCGCTGGATTTGGTGCATCAAATGGCTGATGTCGGCATCACCGAAGTCACGCTAATTGGTGGCGAAGCCTTCTTGCGCAGCGACTGGTTGGAAATTGCGGCTGAAATCGTCAAGTGCGGCATGATTTGCTCCATGACCACGGGCGGTTATGGCATCAATTTAGTCACCGCACAACGCATGAAAGCAGCGGGTATCAATCAAGTATCGGTTTCTGTCGATGGAATGCGTAACACCCACGACCGTTTGCGCGGCAAAATCGGCTCGTGGAAATACGCCTTTGAAACGATGGGGCACTTGCAACAAGCAGGGCTGACGTTTGGCGCAAACACACAAGTCAACCGCCTGTCTGCCCCCGAATTTCCGCTGCTGTTTCAGGCATTAGTGGATGCGGGTGCGAAAGGCTGGCAAATCCAAATGACTGTACCGATGGGCAACGCGGCGGATAATGCTGACATCCTCTTGCAACCCGACGAACTGTTAGTGTTCCATCCCTTGATAGCCAACCTCGCCAAGCGCGGCTATCCACAAGGGTTTTACGTGCAACCCGGCAATAACTTTGGTTACTACGGCCCGTATGAGCGCATGTTGCGGGGTTTTGGTAAACCTACAGAATGGTCATTCTGGCAGGGCTGTTTTGCAGGCTTGCGCACTATCGGCATTGAAGCGGATGGCACGATCAAAGGTTGCCCATCGCTGCCGACGGCTGCTTATTCTGGCGGGACTATCCGCGAGGCTTCACTCGCTACCATCCTCACCGAACGCGACGAACTGACCTTCAACCTGAGTGCCGGAACACCCGCAGCCACGGATCACCTATGGGGCTTCTGCAAAACCTGTGATTTTGCAGAATTGTGCCGGGGCGCATGCAATTGGACAGCCCACGTATTCTTTGATCGGCGCGGTAACAATCCCTATTGCTACCACCGTTCCCTAGTCAATGCATCGAATGGCGTGCGCGAACGTTTCGCCTTACGCAAAGCCGCCAGTGGTTTACCGTTCGATAATGGTGTTTTTGATCTGTTTGAAGAAGATGTACTCAGCCCCACTGCCGCTGATCCCATGCGCTTTACTGCTGATAAAATCCAATGGCCGGAAGCATGGTTAGCGGAAAACCCTGAATTATCCAGCGCATTACAGCACGAGGCTGAACAGAATGTCAGGGATATGCGCAATGCCCGTTCATCCGCCTGATTTTGACCAAATAAACAAAATCTATTAAATTACTTCCACAGTAGATGAACCCTTGCCTGTTGAACAGTGGATCGCTGTTCGCGCATAAAGCCTGTCAAAGCGACATCAGCTTGCTCTTTACTAGGGCGGGGACTGGCCTACTGTGCGAATTGCATTGCGTTTCTAGGAAACCAATATCGCACAGTAGGCCGTCCCCGCATCGAGTGTAGCAAGCTGATCTTCTGGATGAACGAAGGTGATTTACTGCCTAATAGCCGACCTCGTGTCGGCTATTTCATTAAAAATAACTAAAAATCAGGGATTTGCATGAGCCAACTCACCCGCCAGCAACTCTACGACAAGATTAAAGAAACCTCCAAGGATGAATACATCCTCAGCGAGATGCAACGCTTGGGCTACTGGAAGGAAGACGCACAGCCAACACTGGCAGCATCCCTAATCAAACGCCGTGGTGACTTGCAACGCCAAATCAATGCCTTATCGTCGCAAATTACCGACCCGAAAGCCGCGCTCAAAGCCATCCACCAAGAACGCATGGCAGCGGCTCGCCAGCAACGCATTGATACCAAAGTTAAACGCGAAGTCGAACGTTACCAACGCGCTCAGGCTTGGCACGAAAAGCAGCAAAACCACATCCATTACCTCGGTGACGCTGCCGGATTCAAACCCTCCGCCGCCGCTGATGTGTCCGATGCAGAACGCCTCAACAGCCTAGGTTTACCCGTCTATTCCAATGCCGCCGAACTCGCGGCAGGCATGGGCATTACTCTCAACGAATTGCGCTTTCTGACCTACAGCAACCAAGTCTCGCGGGTGTGCCACTACCAACATTTTGCGATGCAGAAAAAGTCCGGCGGCACACGCCTGATTTCCGCGCCGATGCCGCGCCTGAAACGCCTGCAATACTGGGTGCTAGACAATATTCTGCAACCGCTGGAACTCACCGAACAAGCACACGGTTTCGTCACAGGGCGCAGCATTGTCAGCAATGCCCAGCCGCATCTGGCGCAAAAAGTCGTGATCAATATGGATCTGAAAGACTTTTTCCCCACCGTCACTTACCCGCGTATCAAAGGCACATTCGCGCAACTCGGCTACAACCACGAGGTCGCGTCCCTGCTCGCGCTGCTGTGTTCCGAACCCGAAACGCAAACCGTGGAAATGGATGGGCAACGCTATTACCTGAATTCATCTAGCCGCCGCCTGCCGCAAGGCGCACCCACCAGCCCCGCGTTGAGCAACGTGATTTGCCGCACGCTGGACAAGCGCTTGCAAGGATTGGCGACCAAACACGGTTTTGCCTACACCCGTTACGCCGACGATTTGACCTTTTCCGGCACGGATACTGCCGCCGTTCCCGCCCTGTTATACGGCGCAAAAGCCACGGTGACAGCGGAAGGTTTCAACGTCCACCCCGACAAAACCCGCATCATGAAACAGGGCAGCAAGCAGGAAGTCACTGGCATTGTGGTCAACCAACACCTGTCGGTTGATAACAAAAAGCTCAAGCAATTTCGCGCCCTGCTATTCCAAATCGACAAAGACGGCTATGGCGACAAAAGCTGGGGCAATGGTTACAACATTCTGGCAAGCATCAAAAGTTACGCCCATTACGTGCGCATGGTGAACCCGGAAAAAGGCAGCCAATTTCTGCAACAGATTGCCGCTATCCAGCAAAAACACGGCAAACCCAATGTGGCAATGAAGTTCAGCACCACGCAATTCCGCGAACGCGCCGCGCAAGGCAAGTTGCCACTGGACGCGATGCGCATTGCAGCCATCAAGCCAGCACCGACGCTGGATGACACGATTCAACACCGCGATGTGATTATCGAAGTCCAACAAATCATCGGAGGTAAATCATGAAACTGATTCGCCGTACTACCCTACGCTTTCAGGATGGCACATCCGACAAAGTGTACGAAGTTGACATTGTGGAAGCCGCTGATGACAGCTATTTGGTCAATTTCCGCTACGGACGTTCCGGCAAACCCTTGACCGAAGGCAGCAAAACCGCCGCGCCCGTGGATTCCGCCAAAGCCAAAAAAGTCGCCGATAGCCTGCTGGTCAGCAAGATGAACAAAGGCTACCAAGTGCTAATGGGCTACAATCCCGTAACGGGCGAAACCATCGGCGCAAGTGCCGCCGCGCAACCCACAACCGCACCCTGCAAAGGCAAAAAAGCCCAAAGCCGCGACCAGCAAATCCTCGAACGTCTGCAAAAATTCGCCGAGAGCGACACGATTACGATTGACGGCTACCGCCTGAGTCGCAGCGTGTGGAAAGCGGGCGAATTGCGCATTCCCGACCTAACCGCCGCACTGCAAGCCCTGCTCGCCAATCTGCCTGCCAAAGCCAAAGACGACGCGATGACGTATTACAGCATCGCATGGGCAGCGGGGCGCACCCGTGACCCTGCCGCGTTCGCCGTATTGCAGCAGCTCCAAGACAAAATCCCCGCGCATCTCTATCAATTTGCGTGCTTGCAAATCGGGCAGCCACCGGAAAGTTGCTTGCCGGAATTCGACCAAACGTTGGATGCCGTGCAAGCCATCGAAGCCATCCAAGCCTTCGATCACTACGCCGCGATGTCCTTCGACCGTGTGAACAAGGAAGGTAGGGAATACATCCAGCAAGTACTGCACTGGCACGGGTTGAATGCTGCTGTCGAGCAAGCATTGAGCCAAACCGTGTTGGCAGATGCGGATCAGGATTTCATCCAACTGCGTGTAGATGCCGCCAGTTATGCCACAATTCAAGCCAACAAAGCCGCCGTGCCGGAACTCGAACCCGCGATTATGGACGTATTGCGTTACCACTATAACGCCCTGCTGGATAAGAGCCGGAGTGCTAACGCTTACTACAAACGCCAGCAAGACGTGTCCGCAGAACGTTTGCAACAATGCTACACCCTCTTACGCAGCCATGATGCGTATGAAGGCGTGGTCAACCGCATTATTCCCACGCTCAATGCTGATCACTGGTTTCATGGCTACTCATACGCCATTGCCGCTGATATTCGCAGCAAATACGACACCTCACTGGCGTACCATGTGCGACGCTTATTCCAAGACCGTTTTGCCGATTTGCGCCAAGAAGCCCTTCAACCCAAAGAACAATTGCTGGAACATTACAGCCAGCAGGTGGTGAGTTTGTACGCGCTTGCCAGTGTCGAACCGGACAAACGTGCGCTGGCGTTCACTGCTATCCAACATGCGCCGATCAACCAATCGTTTACGGCATCGTTCCGCAAGCTCTACAAAATGGCAGAGTTTTTGGATGATCACGAAGCCTTAGCCGTGTTGAATCATCGGTTGGAAACCACGCCCGACGATGGCAGACGGCAAAGCTGGCGCGAAGAAAACCCCAGTTTTACCCAGCAAAGCAAACGCTATTTACGCCGTCGTACCGTGCGCCATTTACGCAACTTAGGTAAGTTTTCACCCAACGATTATTTGCAACTGGCGCGGGAAGTTTTGGTGTTGGCGGACGATGCCTCACCTGTTGCACAACGCACCCCGAAGAAACAACTGATTCATTTCCCCGACTTGGTGGCAATGAATTTCATCCTGCACCGTCACAGTCACTTGTACGAACAAGACTATAAGGGTGCATGGTTTTTGCAGGAAAATCGCCAGAACGAAGCCAATCAGCCAGAAGCGTTTGCTACCTTGTGGGCGTATGCGGGTCAGGATTTGCTCTACATTTTGCGCCACTGCAAAGCGGCGATGGTGAATGATTTCGCCTTCCGCCGCCTGCAACCGCAAACCGCATTCTTGCAGGAACAAGCGCAAGCAACGTGGCTGGAACTGGTGGTACGCCCTTACGAAAATACCGCGCTGCTGGCACTGGAACATTTGCGGGATAGCTTGCCGCAAACTGAGGTGGTATTCGCACTGTTGAACGCGCAGTTTGCCGCCATCCGCCATCACGGTTTGGCGAATCTGACACCGGCGCATTTTGCGGGAAACCCCGATTTGTTGTTGGATTTGCTGCTTTCGCCGCATGATGATGTGCAGTTGTTCGCCAAGAATTACGTGTACGCGATGCCCAACAACCATACGCTGTTGCCGCTGTTATTGGCTCGTCCCGAACCTGCGCTGCAAGTCTTGGGCATTGCACTGATTGGCAAGTTAAGCGATGCCGAAAAACGCGAATACCGCGTACTGCTGTTCAATGCGCTGACCGATGAAAATGCTGAATTGCGGCGTGGTGCGCGGCTGGCGGTGTTGTCGGTTCAAGATGCCGATTTCCAGAAGGACATTTTCGCGCACATTTTGCCCGTGCTGTTCAAAGCCGAACCTGTCGACGGTTACAGCGAGGATATGCTGGCGATTGTGCAAGCGGTTGCACCGATTCATGCCGAAATTGATCAAAACTTACTGTGGCGGTTGCTCACCGCAAAAAGCAAATTGGCGGAACGGGCGGGGGCAATCATTTTGTCTGCCCACCCTGCCGATGCATTTTCGATCAAGCAGTTGGCGATGTTGACCAAAATTCCCACCTTGCAAGTGCGGACGTGGGCAATGGCAGCGTTGCAAGCTGATCCTGCACGGGTGACGGAGCAATTCGCCGAAGCCGTGCGGATTTTGGATAACCGTTGGGACGATACCCGCACTCAAGCCATTGCCCTGTTTACGGCATTTGAAACGGACTTTTGGACAAGCGAACGCGTGGTAGCGGTGTGTGATCAGGTCTACCACGATGTGCAACAATTTGGGCGCGAACTGGTGTTGCGTGGCTTTGAACATGGCGAAGGCGAAACCTATTTGCTGCAACTCAGCCAGCACCCTGCCAACAACGTGCAATTGTTCGTGTCGAATTTCTTGCAGCAATACGCCAGTGGCAAGCCCGACACCATCCTCAAATTACAAGGCTATTTCAATACCGTGTTGTCGCAAGTCAATCGTGGGCGTTTGGTGAAAGATCGGGTGATTGCCTTCCTATTCACCGAATCCGGCAAGGATGAGCAAGTGGCACGCATGGTAGCGACCTTGTTCACCGACCAATCCCTGAGCCGCGTAATTGCCGATAAAGCGCGTTACATCAAGACCTTGTTTGAATTGCAAAACCGCTACGGCATCCAACAAACGCCAGTGCGCGTGATCGCACCCGCAGTGAGGGCTTTCTGATGGAGTTTTCCAGAAAATATAACGGCAACTCGCAAGTCTCGAACACTAGCCGTGAAACGACTATGTCCTTCGTGCCGGATACATTGCGTAACCCGACGTTTTTTGCAGCGGATTTGGGGCAACATATTCCCTTCCGCGAAGCCATGTCTGCGCTGCATCAGGTGGTAGTGTCGGATATGAGCTTTCAGCCCACAGACAAATCCGATTACAAGGCGTGGTTGAAAGCGCAAGAGGATGTGTTCTTAGCAGAAGCCATGGCAAAACAGGGGCAGATTAAAACGCAACTGGATGAATTACGCCAGCAAATGCGCGAAGTGCAACACGCCGAAAGTGCCGTTTTGTCGCCGTTCTACACTGCACGTTCCAAGTATTTCCAGTATTTATACAAAAACGATATTGACGCGTGGTATGTGCTTGATCCAGTAATCACGGTTCACCCCGATAGCATTTTCTTTGAATGCTTTTCGCAGGACGAATCCAGTTACGGCAAACTGAGCTGCCGCTACGAAGTGTTCCAACATGTGCGCGAACACGCCTACGGCACGACCAATATCGACTATTCGCACGCGTTGTATCAGGAATTTCAGAGAATCCGCGATTACAAACGCACCGAGTTTGTGATTGATCCGTCGGGCTTTGAGGTAAAAACTGACCTGAGTGATGACTTCAAGGAAGAGAAAATCGACCTGCCGGACAGTTGGGTGCGCGGTTTCCTGCAAGTCAGTTCGGCGATGAGTTTACCGTTTACGCAGTTCAATCTGCACCCGATGGATATGTACAATATCCTGCTGTTTTTGAAGCGGCATAAGGAAAAAACCGGGCCGCGTTCCTTGCGGTTTTGCCTGACACCGGATCAACCGATTCAAGTGAAGTTTGATCCGTGGGGTGAAACCTTGACGTGTCCGCGCAGTATTTACACGGGCAATGCGGCGCAGGAAGTGCGGATTTGGGGACGGCGGCGCTTGTTTATACTGGAACGTTTGTTGCCCATCGTGAAGCATTTCCGCGTGAGTCTGTTGGGTTCGGGTTTACCGAGTTTCTGGGTCGCGGAAATGGAACACATGACCTTCACCTTGGGCTTATCGGGTTGGAGTGCCAATGACTTTTCGCGCATGGGTAATTTCGATTTGATGGCTCCGCGAGGAGAGGTCGATAGCGTCACGGCGGAACAGGTATTTGCAGCCTTGCAAACCACTTGGCAGGAAAGTGCGACTTCGCTGGCATTGCGTCTGGGCTTGGATGTGCTGACGGTGAAATCCGCGCTGGGGATTTATTCACAATACGGTCGGGTGTTGTATGACATGGATAAGGATGTGTACCGCATCCGTGAACTCAGCAAAGACCCGTTGCCGATGGATAAGCTGCGTTTTAGCAATGAACGCGAAGCCAAGGCGGATAATTTCCGTAAGGCGGGTTTGGTAACGGTGGTGGCGCGGGAAGCGCAGCAAAACGGACGGCAGTTAGTGCGTGGTGAAGTGATCGACAATGCGCACACGTACCAGCCGGAGATTACGCTGGATGCGGATATGCGGCTGGTGGAGGCACGGTGTTCTTGCCATTTCTATATTCAGAACAAGCTGAATCAAGGGCCGTGTGAGCACATGCTGGCAGTGCGGTTAGCGGGGAGTTGAGGCGGCGATGCGCTGACGTAACACGTCCAACTGTTGCAAGGTCGCGTAGCCATCGGCGGGGAAACCCGCCTCCTGTTGCCAGCGCCGTAATGCTGAACGGGTATTCGGTCCCAATTTGCCGTCTACCCCATCCGTGCTGTAACCCGCCGAGGTAAGCAATGCCTGCAACTCGGACTTCTGATCATGGCTCAACGGCAACTCCTCCGTAGGCCACGTTGCCAACAGCGGCGGTTTGCCTTGGATACGATCACCCAAATAACCGACGGCGAGCGCATAGTTCTGCGCATTGTTGTACTTGAGAATCGCATCGAAGTTGCGTAACGCCAAAAACGCTGGCCCTCGATAACCCGCAGGCAGCAACACAAACGCATTGCTCGTGCTGCTATCCAACGCCTGCCCATTGACGGCAGTGACGCCCGCAATCTTGCCCCAGATATTTAACGGTAACCAGAAATCCACATCCGCTTGCGACCAATCAAAATTCGCAGGCAAACGTACTTCAAAACCCCACGGCTGATCGCGTTCCCAGCCAGAACTTGCCAAGTAGTTAGCGGTTGAAGCCAGTGCGTCAGGAATGCTGTTTACCAAATCACGTCTGCCATCGCCATCAAAATCAACCGCATAGGACTCAAAGGTGGTGGGAATAAACTGCGTATGCCCAATAGCACCTGCCCATGACCCTTGCATAGAAACGGGCGGCATATCGCCTTGTTGCAGAATTCGTAAGGTTGCGAGTAATTGCTTTTGCCAAAAATCCCGCCGTTCAACCTCACCAGCATATGCCAACGTCGCTAATGAGCGCACAATACCGTAACGCCCCGTATGGTTACCGAAATTGCTTTCTAGCCCCCACACCGCCAATAGGTATTCGGGTTGTACGCCATATTTTGCGTGGATTTGGGTTAACAGTGGCGCGTAATCGTGCAAGAGGCTTTGCCCCTTGGCGATGCGTTCAGGCGATGCAGCAGTTTCGAGGTATTCCCAGACGGTTTTGGTGAATTCGGGTTGATGGGCTTCGAGACGCAACACTTTACTGTCAGGCAATAGGCCGCGCAAAGCATTATCCACGGTTTCAACGTGAATACCTTCCGCTATGGCAACCTGACGAAATTGCTGCTTCCATGCATCAAACGCGGTATCTACAGTGAAGCTGTAACCGAATAACACTACGGCGAGCAATAATCCTATCGGCAACCAATGTAACCACTTCTGGTTCATTCAGCCGTTCCACACACTCGAAAAATCATCGACGTATAATAGCAGAGATATTGGGAAAGGTTTGATGAAGGACAAACTTTAGTCTTTTTTCTTGCCCGCAGGACGTGCGAATGGGCTGACATTGCCTGCTGCGCCCGAACCGTCCATCGCCAGAATTTTGCTGACACCGGTGTGTTCCACCTCGTCGATACGGATCACGGAATGGATGGGGATAAAGCTGCGTTTGACGGATTCAAACTCAGTTTTGAGGCGCTCTTCAGCGGGGTCAATCACCACGCTGCTTTGCGTACCGAAGACGATTTCTTCCACCACGACAAAGCCGTACAGGTCTGACTCGTAGACCTGACGGGCAAAGATTTCGTAAATCTTGTCTTGGTTGACGAAAGAAATGCGGTAGATGCTGCGGTCGCTGCTCAACGGTTGTGCCTCAAGGAATAATAGTGGGGAAAATGGGCTTAGTTGTAGCAGAAAACCGGTGGGAAGTCACTTTCCCGCTAACATTCGCGCATCGATGATTTGCTTCCACTTCGCAGGGCCGGTGTTATGCACCGATTCGCCATTGCTATCCACTGCAACCGTGACTGGCATATCCTTGACCTCGAATTCGTAAATCGCTTCCATGCCGAGTTCGGGGAACGCCAGTACTTTCGCGCCAGTAATCGCTTTGGAAACCAAATATGCCGCTCCACCGACTGCCATCAGATACACCGCACCGAATTCCTTGATCGCTTCAATCGCAATCGGGCCGCGTTCGGATTTACCGATCATGCCCAACAAGCCGGTTTGTTGCAGGATTTGACGGGTGAATTTATCCATACGGGTGGACGTGGTAGGACCAGCGGGACCCACCACTTCATCACGTACCGGATCAACTGGGCCGACATAATAAATGAAGCGTCCTTTCAAATCGACAGGTAATTGTTCGCCTTTGTTGAGCATGTCGATCATGCGCTTGTGGGCCGCATCGCGCCCTGTCAGCATTTTGCCCGACAGCAAGACGGTTTCGCCCGGTTTCAGGTTACGCACTTGTTCTGGGGTGATAGTATCGAGGTTGACGCGGGTGGCTGATGCACCGCCTTCCAGCGAGATTTGCGGCCAGTTGGATAAGTCTGGTGGAGTTTGCAGCGCTGCGCCCGAACCATCCAGCACGAAATGGGTGTGGCGGGTGGCTGCACAGTTGGGGATCATGCACACAGGCAAAGAGGCTGCGTGGGTCGGGAAGTCTTTGATTTTGACATCCAGCACCGTGGTTAGGCCGCCCAAGCCTTGTGCACCTAAGCCGAGGTTGTTAACCTTTTCGTAGAGTTCCAAACGCAATTCTTCGACACGGTTTTGTGCACCACGCGCTTGCAGTTCTTGAATGTCGATGGATTCCATCAGCACTTCTTTTGCCATGACAGCCGCTTTTTCTGCCGTGCCGCCAATGCCGATACCGAGCATTCCCGGTGGACACCAACCTGCTCCCATTTCTGGCACGGTTTTCAGCACCCAATCCACAATGCTGTCGGAGGGGTTGAGCATGACCATTTTGGATTTGTTTTCAGAACCGCCGCCTTTCGCTGCCACATCAAACGACACTTTATCGCCGGGGACAATTTCGTAATGGATGACCGCAGGCGTATTGTCTTTGGTGTTTTTCCGCGCCCCGGCAGGATCGGCAAGGATGGAGGCACGCAACACGTTATCGGGGTTCATGTACGCACGGCGCACACCTTCATTGATCATATCAGTCAGGCTCAGATCGCCTTCCCATTGCACATTCATGCCGACTTTGACGAACACGGTGACAATGCCGGTATCTTGGCAAATCGGGCGATGCCCTTCCGCACACATGCGCGAATTGACGAGGATTTGCGCGATGGAATCCTTCGCGGCAGGGGATTCTTCACGCTCCCACGCTTGGTGCATCGCTTCGATGAAGTCGAGCGGGTGGTAATACGAAATGAATTGCAGCGCATCCGCTACACTGGCGATTACGTCGTCTTGCTTAATAATGGTCATGGCTCTATTCCCTTGGTGGTTGATCAACTGCGGGCGGAGACTGTTTTTGTTGTGGCGCACAATCGTAGGCGAAAATGCGTGTGAATACCATTATTTCGTGCGCTATTTCATCTGTTGAATGTAGGCTTTTGCAAAGCGTTTGCCCAATTCCATTTGCCCTTGTGCGTTGTAGTGGATGCCATCATCCTGCTTACCCAGCCCGTCGGTAGAAACCATTACGGCGCGAGATACCGAACGTTGTGCGGCTTGCTGCTGATTGCGTACCGACGCGATAGCTTCCGCATGTTCTGGGTGATCCAGATTCACCTGCCCGTAAATGAACGCACTGTTAGGCGAGTCCAAATCTTGCCGCAAATGTGTCACCAGATTAGCGAAACGTTGCCCGTATTGTTTGGCGACCCCGATAGATTCTTGGGCATCACTTTCACCCTGCATCCACAGAATTGCATCTGCCTGCAAAGTCGTGTCTTTGGGAGTGGCAAAACCGACTTGGCGCAACAAGCCTTTGTAAAGCGCCTGCCCCGGTTGCCATTGCTGGATCAGGCTGCCCGTGGCGGCTTGCTTGACCATGATGATGGTGTCGTGGGGGAAAGCACGGGCGACATCGTGCGCAAAGCTAACTTCGGGGCCAAACCACGCAAATTTTGCCAGCGGGTGTTCGCGCCCTTGGTAGAAGTATTTCACATTGGCGGGGGTGGTTTTGTAGGTGGCGGGGAGTTCGCTGACCTTGCCGCGCCCCATCATGTTGGATTGTCCGGCGAGTAAAATCAGCCGATCTTTTGCCCATACAACGGGTGTCTGTGCCAACAGCAAAAGCGCCAGCAAGGGTATCCAGAAGAATCGCATGTTTCCAATACCTTGTTTTGTCATCGCGCAACTTTAGCATATATACTGCCGTTCATCTTGATTTAACCAGAAGACCCTCATGCGCGTACTTGGAATTGAAAGCTCTTGTGATGAAACCGGCGTGGCGTTGTACGACACCGATAAAGGCTTGTTGGCGCATCGCTTGTTCAGCCAAATTGCGATGCACGCGGAATACGGCGGCGTTGTGCCGGAATTGGCATCGCGGGATCATATCCGGCGCGTGTTGCCGTTGCTGCGCGAGGCGTTGGTGGATGCAAACATGACGATGGCGGATATTGATGGCATTGCCTACACCGCCGGGCCTGGGCTGATCGGGGCATTGCTGACGGGGGCTTCGATTGCGCGGTCGATGGCGTGGGGTTTGAATATCCCAGCAGTGGGCGTGCATCACATGGAAGGGCATTTGCTCGCGCCGATGCTGGAAGAAAATCCGCCGGAATTGCCGTTTGTGGCATTGCTGGTGTCGGGCGGGCATACCATGCTGGTGGATGTGCCGCGTATTGGCGAATACCACATTCTGGGCGAAAGCGTGGATGATGCGGCAGGCGAGGCGTTTGACAAGACCGCCAAACTGATGGGCTTGGATTATCCGGGTGGCCCCTTGCTGGCGAAGCTCGCGGAACAAGGACGTGAGGGGATTTACAAATTTCCGCGCCCGATGGTGGATCGACCGGGCTGTGATTTTAGCTTCAGCGGCTTGAAGACGTTTTCACTGACGACGTGGCAGAAGTCTGGGCAGACGGAGCAGGATAAGGCGGATATTGCGCGGGCGTTTGAGGAGGCGGTGGTGGATACGCTGTTTATCAAATGTCGGCGGGCGTTGGAACAGGCGGGGCGTAAGCGGCTGGTAGTGGCGGGCGGCGTGGGTGCGAATCGACGCTTGCGGGCGCGGCTGGCGGAGTTGAAAGCAGAAGTGTATTTCCCGCGTTTGGCGTTTTGCACCGATAACGGCGCAATGATTGCGTATGCGGGTGCGTTGCGCTTGCAGGCGGGCGCGAGTGAAGCGGCGGTGATTAATGCGCGTCCGCGTTGGGCGTTGACGGAATTGGCGGCGGTTTAGCCGAATTCATCAAGCAGCCTCTTGATATTGAGGAGCGTCCTCCATGAGCGGAGCGTCACGGAATTCTGGGGGAATTGTACCCAAGCAAATTGCTGTTTTGGGAACACCCATATCCATCAGCGTTTCATCCAACAATTCCTCGGTGTCATTCCACTGAATCACGATTTGATCTTTTACAATGTCGATATGGATGGCACATTCATGGATGCGTTTATGACCGCGCCAACCTAACCACATGACTAAATAGTGCATCCGCTCATCGTCAAAAATGAGTTGTGTCTCAGAGTCATCTGTTTTCAACGTGCCATATTCGCTTAACACTTGCTTGATGCAACGTTGATAAAAAGCTACTGGGGTTTCCATTGAAGTGGCTTCTCTTCCGCTAAAGAATAGACAATCACATTGACCTTCAGCCCTTCTATTGCCACACGCCCAACCTCACGACTCAGAATATTATCGAGTGCATGGCGAGGAACAGCCAAATAGAGTTGGCGTTCTGGGTCACTCTGGCGCAAAAAAAGCTGGTATAGAGCGTATTGCCCAATGGCTTCCTCTAATTGACATCCTCCCCTCCCTAAAGGAAGGGGATTCCTACTGCATTCAGCTAAATAGCTGACTTACTTCGGCGAGTTCCTGCTTCATCGAGCGGCTTAATACCGCATCTCCACAGGCTAACAAGCGGTGTCCCCGCTCTTTAACATTGATCGCGCCGACATGATCGGCGTGATTTTCATAGTGACATTTCACGCACACAAACGTAGCTTGCGTTTGGCGGTTATCCGCTGATATGTGGTGACATTCGGGGCATTCTTGGCTGGTGTAATGCGGTGGCACGGCGAACAACATACCGCCATTCCACGCCAGTTTATAGTCGAGTTGCCGTCGAAATTCACCCCAACCTTGGTCGAGAATGGCTTTGTTTAAGCCAGACTTTGCCGCCACGTTCTTGCCGGGATTTTCTGCCGTGCCTACCGCTGATCGGCTCATATTACTTACCTGCAAATCTTCGACGAACACTACCGCGTGGTTTTGGCTGATTGTTGTCGTCGCTTTGTGCAGGAAATCGCGGCGGGTATTGGCGATTTGTGTGTGGAGTTTTTGAACTTTGGCTTTCGCCTTTTTCCAGTTGTTGCTGAATTTCTGCTTATGCGCCATGCGCCTTTGGTATTTGGCGAGTTTGGCTTGTTGGGTTTTGAAGCTGTTGAGCGGGGCAATATAGCTGCCATCCGAGAGCGTGGCAAAACGGGCAATGCCTAAGTCGATGCCGATGCTGGATGTAGCTGTGGGCGTTGGTTGTTCCACTTCCCGTTGGATTTGGATGCTGATGTACCACTTGCCGTTTTTACCGGATACCGTGACATTGCGTAACTCACCCAGCACCTCGCGGCTGTTGCGGTAGCGTATCCAACCCAGTTTTGGCAGGAAAATACGGCTATTACCTTGATCGAGCTTAATTTGTTTGGGGTCGGGATAGCGGAAACTGTCGCCGCTGCCTTTGCGCTTGAAGCGGGGGAAATCCGCACGCTTGGCAAAGAAATTTTTGTAGGCTTTTTCCAAATCCTTTAAGGCGTGCTGCAAGGGATGGACAGGGGCATCTTTCAGCCAAGGCGTTTCTGTGCCATTGCGCCATGCGGTCAGGTGTTTTGCCATTGCCACATAACCGATGAACTTTTCACCCGCTTCATGATTGGCTTGTTGCAACGCCAACGCCTTGTTGTAAACAAACCGACACGAACCCGCGTAACGGCGCAGGGTGTGCTGTTGACCGCCGTCTGGCATCAGTTCGTATTTGAAGGCTTGTAGTCGTTGCATGGTGTTGAGGGTAGACTAAAATCCCTACTTCGTGTGCCTGAATCCACCGTAAATGCTGGTTTCAGCCGATAAACGGAATGGGAGGATCGGTACACTTCAGTCATTCGCCTGTACATCGCGCAGCAGCAAATACCACACTAAACACTACGAACATAGGGCGGCTTCGCCACCCGCGCTATCCTCCCCGCCCTGAAGGACGAGGTTTGCCGCGCAACCTGATCAACTACTTGGGATGAGCGTAAAAAACTTTTGATCTCGACAGCAATGCGTTCATAGCCACGTTCAGCCGCAAGCAAACGCTCTGCCCCTAGATCAGTAGCGAGTTTTGGGTCAGTTTTGAACATATACGGGTCATGCGTGATCGCCCAGCCTTCCCTCATGAGGGCTTGCTTCACCGTTTCATGGTACTTATCCCGTTTTGACATCCGCAATCCTTTACATTTCTGCTGAACCGAGTATTGGCTGAGTATACCAGAACACGTTTATTTTGTTCTGTGCCCTGTTCTTCCATGCGAAAGTTCATCGCTGAAGGGCAGCAACGCATCAGTCATTAACACATCTTTGAGTTTCCAGATTTTATTCCGCATGGATTTTGTTGCACTTTTTGGAAGCAAAATAATGCCCAGTTCATGCTCGCGACACGCATACAGGGTGTTTGGTGTCAGTAGGGTAATGTCGACCACGCAAGAATGTAGCGGGTCGTAACCGGATGGCATGACAAAATTCTGAAGGGTTACGCCGCAATTCACGATGACTTGGCGTTTCTCGCCATCATGTACGTGGTGATAGAGAGCACTGTATGAAATTTCGCTGAGGGCACTTGCGCTTTTCGCCCACCAAACGTCACCCTTGTACGTAGCGTAAATCAAGGTGTGGCATGGTTCACTGACAGCAATTGTGCCTGTAAGGGATGCGCGACCCCATTCGTCTTTATTGAACAATAGGTTGATTTGCATAGCGGTTCACCTATTCAGTGGAACACGAGTGTAATACTAATGTACATCGGCTGAAAACCATACTTCAAGACCCCCTGCTTTGACTTTATATTTTGAAACGGGATAGGCGTATGCGGTGGTTATGCCTGCTTCTTTGAGTATAGCAACGATAGCTTCTGCGGTTTGTTTATCTTCGTCGTTGAAATAGCGAACGTTGGTATTTTTGGGCATATCCGCCCCCTTACCCGCCATATTTTCTATTCCGGGCATGACGAAACCTTTTTGCTGCAACTGGGTTGTGATCTCATTAGCTTTAACGCGTTGAGATTCCGATGCAATTTGAATGTATACCTGTGCGGGAAGCGTGGGAAGAATAGCTGATGCCTCGGCTTTGGTTGTTGCCGTACCAGTGGATTTGTAACTGAACAGTCCCCCCTTACCCAAACGCACTAAATTTGCGACACTCCCCCGATGACCCAACAACTGAAAGACCACAGCCTCAAACAGCTTAACAGCCAGTACCTTGCCAAGCTCACGCCGGAGGAACTGCTGCACCTGTCGACCAAGTTGTTGCATGACCTGAAAGAAGCGCGGGAACAGATCAACCAAAACTCCAACAACTCCTCCAAACCACCCAGCAGCGGTTTCCCGTGGGAAACGTCACCCAAAACGGTGGCTTTGCCCGAAACAGAAGGGGTGGGTGCAGCCAGAGGAAAGCCAACCCCGGAACCAGAAGCTGTGGCGGGCACAAAGCCAGCCCAACCAGCCAAACGCAAAGCGGGTAAACAACCCGGCGCACCGGGTTATGGTCGGGTATGGCATCCGCCCATCAATGCAGACGAACACCATTACCCCAGCCGATGTGAAGCCTGTGGCAGGTCCCTGGATGCGGCTGTCTCCCGTATTTATACCGCCTATGACAGTGTGGACATCCAGTTTGGCACGGATGGGAACCCCGGACTGACCGTCATCACCACCCGCCACCACCTTCACGATAGCGTATGCACCTGCGGTCATGTGAGCCGCCATATCCCGCATCGCCAAGCTCCCGACCCGTTATACCCGGAGGTTGATGTGGGCGAGTGGCGGCTGATTGGGGGCAATCTGGCGGCACTTATTGTCCACCTACGGCTGCGCTCACGCTTGTCACTGCGTGGCACACAAGAACTGTTGCGGGAGGTGTTGGGCATTCCCCTAAGTGTCGGGGTGTTGCAGCAATGTTTTGAGGAAGCAGCCGCGAGTGCTTCTCCATTGGAAGATGCCTTGGTGGAAGGGCTGTTGGCAGAAGCCACCGCTGACGGCGGGGTGCTGTATATTGATGAAACCTCTTGGAAAGAGCGTGGCGAAGCCCTGTGGCTATGGACATTCGTCACCACCCTCAGCGTTTGTTTCTACGTAGGGCAGCGCACCATTGAAATGCTCGACAACGTGATTAGCCCCCACTTTGGGGGCTGGCTGATGAGTGATGGCTATGCCGCTTACCGCCACCACCCCAAACGCTTGCGTTGCTGGGCGCACCTGATCCGCAAAGCCCGTGGGCTGGCAGAATCACTGGACAAAGACGGGCGGACGTTTGGCAACTTCACCCTCGCTTGGCTGAGGGTATTACAGGACGACATTTACGCTTGGCGGGCAGCAGGCGGCACGGTGGGGACGCAAACCGACGTGATCCGTCAACGCCATCAGGCAAAACTCCTGGAATTCAGGGCATTATGCTTGATCCATGCCGTATCTGCCCATGACAAGACGGCGGCACTGGCGAAAGAGTTCATCAATGATTGGGATGCCATTTTCCGAATCCTTGACCACCCGTGGCTTCCCTTGACCAATAATGAGGCTGAGCGGGCGTTGCGCCATTGGGTGATCCTGCGCAAAACCAACCATGGCACAAAGAGTGCTACGGGGAGCCGTGCGTTTGCCATGCTGGCCAGCATCATCGGTACTTGCCGCAAACGTGGACAGTCTGCCTTGGCTTATCTTGCCAGTGTTATTACCGCTGCCCGCGCTGGCTTTGCCCTGCCCGCTTTACCGCAAGGGGTGGGGATGTGATCAATTACGTGGATTTTATTTCTTGAATGACGGAACGACCCGCAGAATCCTTGTTAATCACAATCATTTTGACTGCCAGACTTTCATAACCCAGCGTAACAAATGATTCGTATGCAAAGGTACGCTTATCAGCATCTTCCGAAAGAAGTGAGTCTTTAAATTTATCGAGCAGATTGAGTTGATTTATTTGTAGCTGCCTGAAGTTATAAACTTGCGTGAAATACGTGCCAAGCCCAGTGACGCAAATACCAATAATGAAAGGTGTCAGTATGGCAATTATTTCATACCACGCCTTCTTTTTGATGGGTTCTTCAGCCATGAGCAAACTCCACGTCAATCGTCTAAGTGTATGATGATGGACTCTTTCAGCTTTTAAGTATAAGAATTTCTGCGAGATTTTCGTTGAGGAAGATCAATTTGATGGACATTCCCAGCTATCGACTTCACTCTTTGCAGGGCAATCGACAAGGAACATGGTCGGTCAAAGTCAATGGCAACTGGCGTATCACGTTTCGATTCACTGAACAGGATATTGAACTTATCGACCATGAAGATTACCACTGAGGATAAACACCATGCCTATATATGACCCAGCCCATCCGGGTGAAATTCTTGGGGAAGACATTCTCAAGGAATTAAATATGAGCATTACCGCAACAGCCGAAAAACTCGGTATTAGTCGCAAAACGCTCTCTAGCATCGTCAACGGTTACGCTCCGATTACGGCAGAAACCGCCATTAAGCTGGAGAACGTTTTTGGCAAACCGAATGCTGAACATTGGTTGCGGATGCAGATGACTTATGATCTACTTCATGCTCGTCAGAAATTGGCGGCATGAATTAAATAGTGGAATCAAAGGGGCGGACTCGATTGATTTTCTCAATTATTTTTGAGATTGAGCTTTCAACAAAGTTTCAAAACTTTTTCTTAATGCCCATGTTACTTCGGAGTTTATCTGAGGACATTGATTGACACACCCAAAGATCATTTTAATGACATCCTCTTCCTTCCATTCGTGTTGCTTCAAACGTTCAACTCTGATTTTTGCAGTAACTCTATGCAGTATCTCATTAATCCATTTCATAGAATCAATAATCTCATCTTTTGAAATCGCTTCATTTGACCACATTACCCTACAAGATACAGTCAGATTATGAGAAAGAAATTCATAAAACGAAACTTTATCTTCTTGAGATAACCCTGAAATTATTTCAGCATAATTTTGTTTAGTCAGCTTCATATAAACTTTAAGTTATTTCTCCATATTACTTAAGAACCTTGCGAATGAAATTCCACATGATTGATATTTACAGGACTATCCTTAAAAGTAAAACGTGATTGATACTTACAAATACATGCAGCTAAAGCGCCATCCAGCTCATCATATTTATATGAAAGAATTAAGGTATCACCTTCAATTTTATAGCTAGCTTGACTAGCTGAGTCAAAACCACAGGTTGCCGGATTTTGAACTAAAAACGATGTATTTCGAGTATCTTCTTTAGTGATTATTGTTTTAATTGATTGATCATCAGACCAATCACCAACACACCCCATATACTCAAACTGCATTCCTAATTCACCAATAGACGATGTTTTTGATGGTAGAAAAAAGTATGCTACTGATAATATCAGCATAAAAATTATAAAGAAGGAATATTTCATCAGAGCATTAACATTTGAATTTAATAAATACTGAAATCATGAGCCTCATACGAAAATACGTATCTGCATTCGCATTAACTAATTTAGTTGAGTGATTTTCCCATAAAAAATGATGTCAGTCAATATAATATATGCTAATCATACTCCCAAAGCTCACATTCTGTTAGATCGACAACGTTACCACTGTGATCTAGCAGAAAACCCCTCATGTAACGAGCACTACCAATAACATGTTTTTTCCAAACGTCCGTTAAGACGTAACTGAACAGTCCCCCCTTACCCAAACGCACTAAATTTGCGACACTCCCCCGATGACCCAACAACTGAAAGACCACAGCCTCAAACAGCTTAACAGCCAGTACCTTGCCAAGCTCACGCCGGAGGAACTGCTGCACCTGTCGACCAAGTTGTTGCATGACCTGAAAGAAGCGCGGGAACAGATCAACCAAAACTCCAACAACTCCTCCAAACCACCCAGCAGCGGTTTCCCGTGGGAAACGTCACCCAAAACGGTGGCTTTGCCCGAAACAGAAGGGGTGGGTGCAGCCAGAGGAAAGCCAACCCCGGAACCAGAAGCTGTGGCGGGCACAAAGCCAGCCCAACCAGCCAAACGCAAAGCGGGTAAACAACCCGGCGCACCGGGTTATGGTCGGGTATGGCATCCGCCCATCAATGCAGACGAACACCATTACCCCAGCCGATGTGAAGCCTGTGGCAGGTCCCTGGATGCGGCTGTCTCCCGTATTTATACCGCCTATGACAGTGTGGACATCCAGTTTGGCACGGATGGGAACCCCGGACTGACCGTCATCACCACCCGCCACCACCTTCACGATAGCGTATGCACCTGCGGTCATGTGAGCCGCCATATCCCGCATCGCCAAGCTCCCGACCCGTTATACCCGGAGGTTGATGTGGGCGAGTGGCGGCTGATTGGGGGCAATCTGGCGGCACTTATTGTCCACCTACGGCTGCGCTCACGCTTGTCACTGCGTGGCACACAAGAACTGTTGCGGGAGGTGTTGGGCATTCCCCTAAGTGTCGGGGTGTTGCAGCAATGTTTTGAGGAAGCAGCCGCGAGTGCTTCTCCATTGGAAGATGCCTTGGTGGAAGGGCTGTTGGCAGAAGCCACCGCTGACGGCGGGGTGCTGTATATTGATGAAACCTCTTGGAAAGAGCGTGGCGAAGCCCTGTGGCTATGGACATTCGTCACCACCCTCAGCGTTTGTTTCTACGTAGGGCAGCGCACCATTGAAATGCTCGACAACGTGATTAGCCCCCACTTTGGGGGCTGGCTGATGAGTGATGGCTATGCCGCTTACCGCCACCACCCCAAACGCTTGCGTTGCTGGGCGCACCTGATCCGCAAAGCCCGTGGGCTGGCAGAATCACTGGACAAAGACGGGCGGACGTTTGGCAACTTCACCCTCGCTTGGCTGAGGGTATTACAGGACGACATTTACGCTTGGCGGGCAGCAGGCGGCACGGTGGGGACGCAAACCGACGTGATCCGTCAACGCCATCAGGCAAAACTCCTGGAATTCAGGGCATTATGCTTGATCCATGCCGTATCTGCCCATGACAAGACGGCGGCACTGGCGAAAGAGTTCATCAATGATTGGGATGCCATTTTCCGAATCCTTGACCACCCGTGGCTTCCCTTGACCAATAATGAGGCTGAGCGGGCGTTGCGCCATTGGGTGATCCTGCGCAAAACCAACCATGGCACAAAGAGTGCTACGGGGAGCCGTGCGTTTGCCATGCTGGCCAGCATCATCGGTACTTGCCGCAAACGTGGACAGTCTGCCTTGGCTTATCTTGCCAGTGTTATTACCGCTGCCCGCGCTGGCTTTGCCCTGCCCGCTTTACCGCAAGGGGTGGGGATGTGATCAATTACGTTAAGACTGCTAGCACACCATCTTCTGCATTTATTGCTGGCTCTGACCATGATGAAAATTCATATATTTTCCCCTCTATTTCTTTTTCATCAGCCAAGGGGAATCCATCAAGTAACTTCAGCTCTGAATAAGACATGCCTTTTAGTTTATTATTTATAAAAAGCAGTTCTTCTTCAATCTTAGTTTTTTGCAACTGATTGATGATCAAAGGATAACATCCAATTCTGCATGAGCATCTGGTAAAGATGCGGCATTTAATCCACCTCCATTATTAGACAATTTATTAGTTATTTTATTGAGATATTGCTCTCGCCCTTCATAATCGCTCATGTTTTTTGGAAACGGTTTTTTACACTTCAGACAAATTGCCATCTGTGTTTGACTATGCTTATAAATAAATTTGAATAATTTTGCAGGCATCCAAGGATTGTTGATTGCTTTATATTCACTTTTACCAATATAGCCACATTCTGGGCAAGCACTTAGATGAAAAAAGTCTTCAGGCAACTCAGACTCCAGCAAAACAATAAATTGTGCTGCAACACTCTTGATATAGTCGCTGGCATTCTCTTTCGTCAAACCGGTATTAAAGATACAATGCTCTCGATCATTCACCATCCAGAGATCTTCAGCAAGCTCCTCCCAAATGCTATAAATAGTCTTGTAACCGGACTTTGAATAACAAGCTTCTAGAATACCCAACCCTTTTTCAGGATCTACATCACCTAATACAATTTGATGACAAAGGAGCTTTGGCGGTAAAACGCTAAGCTAATTACTTCTGATGGCAATACCAAATTAAGATCAGTTAGTGATTTTTTAAAATATACTTCAATTTCTTCAGAATCAGGGTTTCTTTCAAGCCCAATACTTGCAAGAATAGCAACATTCTCAGATTCAATATCTTCGTGCAGCAAAGATTCTGCCCAGTCAGCATAATCTTTTGAATAAGCAATGCCTAATGCTCTTTTTCCTGCAAGATGTTCAAATTTCATAGTATCCTAAACTAATAACCCATTATTCAGCTTCACAAAAGTAAAAATTATTGCCAAAATGCTACCATCCCCCCACCAAACACACAGGGAACAGCACCACCACCATGATGAATCTACTAGCAGCCATCGGCTTCATACTCGTTCTGTTTGGCATCACCACACTGATCATTGGCAGCATCCGCCACTTTTTCCCCTTCGTGGAAGAATACATTCCCGACGAATTCAAAAAGGCGCTCACCATCCAATTCTCCGCGTATTACCTGCTCGCAGGCTTACTCATGCTGCTCATCCAACCCAGCGCCCACGCCTAAAAGCGGTATTGCCATTCCACCCGATCCCGCTTCAGCCGCCAGCGCGTCTTATGGTTGGAATGCCCATTCGCAAACAACCGATCCGACAAGTTATCGAACACATTCTCGCGCACGTTCTCATCAAGGCGAAATTCGCGCCGCGCCACCATCTCGCAATCGCGCATCAGCACATTACTATTCACACACTGACGTTGCTCCAACTGCATATCGCCCGCACGCAACGCCAACGGTTTAGCAATCAACCGAATAGAATCATACGGCAACGGCGCAGACACCGTGCCACAAGCCGTCACACTCAACAGCATCCCCGCCATCAGTAAGCCCTTTACTGCTGTCGCTTTCGTTGTAGTCTTTAACATAAACACCTCGCATTTCGGGGATATGTTACCGCTGACACTCCGAAATGGCTATTTTTTAAACATTTAATTTTTCCTCAATGGTCAGTATCGCCATGACCACTGGCTGCAATGGCGGCTTGTTATCCTGAAACTCGCCCAACATCACCCGCAAGAAACCCAAGTGCTCCGTCACAAAGCGTAAGTGCCGAGGCGCTGCCCCACGCCCAACCGCCAACGCATAATCCCCCACCACTTTCTGCACCTGCGTTGCCTCATTCAGCCGCGCCCCGATCAGGTAATGCAGCAAACTGTATTCCGCCCGCGTCACCCCCGAACCAAACGATGCGAGACTCTTATCTGTCACCTCCACCGCTTGCCGCGCCTGATCCAGCCAGTGCTTCAAGTCTTGCCGATCCAACTGCTTCACATGCCCGCGCAAATAGCGCACCACTTTGCACGTCAACCAATTAATCAGCGGATACCCCGCCACCGTATGCGTTTCCTGCAACGCGAATTCATGCGCACGCTTATACGCCTGCTCCATATCGCGCAACGCATCGGCACGCGCTTCGCCCGTCACCAGCATCGCCTGACGTTTCCAGAATTTGCCGACCTCCTCGAAACGTTGCAGGCTATTGCCCAAACCATCCAACAATTCAAGGGTTTTCAAACTCTGCGCCATCATCTCCGCCGGGGAAGCCGCAAAATGCGGATCGGGTGCATCCGCCCTGCCCTGCGCCCATGCCAACGCCCACGCAGTTTGCAGGCTGACCTTATCTTCCAGCAACACCACCGGATAATCGGCTTGGGGCGAATCCAACGCCGCCTCATACGCATCCAACGCAGGCGCAAACATATCCAGCTTGCCGTAAGCCCGTCCCAGCGCGTACAAGATGTCCGCATGACCCAACCATTCCGCCGGAATTGCCCGATGCAATTGCGGCAAACGTTCTTGCAACCACGCCACATCCCCCGCCTTGGCGGTATCGGCAGCATTGATCAGGTTTTGCAATTCCGCCACGACTTCGACTTCCGCCACAAAACGCCAGCTATCCACCGTTTTGTCTTCGCCGCTATTATGCGGTTGGCGGCTCAACAATTTGTAGTCAGGGTCGCCGTAACACTGGTAAGCCCCCCACGTATTACTGTGCGGGTATTGCAGCCACGTTTCCCGCCGCGCCATTAATACCGCCATCCCGAAGGGATAGCCCTGTAACAGCGCGTTGTAGCATTGTTCCGCAAACACCTTGGCGGCATTATCATCAATCGCCCAGCCTGCCGCTATGATAGCTCTCACACCCATGCGAATTAATTCTTCTGCCAAACTCGCTGCCAACTTGCTGCGGTCTTGGGTCAGCGCGGCTTGCACATCGGCCTCCATGAAATCCATTTGCGCCAGATGACAACAATTAATGAACGCCAATTCCGGTACTTTGCGCATCTGCCCAATTTCCACAGGCGTCAGGAAAATACCATCGCCCAGCACCATGCCGCTCACTTCCAGCTCACTGTCTTTGTCGGGGCGATAGCGGTACACCCCATGCCCCGCCAAATGCAGCACGCGGTAATCGGCAATATTCAACGCCTTGAGAATGGATTGCGGGTCAGTGCCAATCTCGCGGCTCACTGTGCTGAAACCGCCCGCTTCCAACAAATTCGCCACGGTTTCCGCCTCTTGCCGCGCCGAGGGCAAGCGCACGAACTCGCCCCCCACTGGCGGGTCGCCAATCACCAACGCAGAACGATCCACCGGATTCACCACGCGTTGGCGGTATTGCGCCACCTGCAACTGGCGCACCATGCCAAAACGTACCGACAACGGTTGCGACTCATTATCCAAGCGGTTGTAAAGCAATTCCCACGGATACACCGACGACGCACTATCCAGCACCATCACCAGATTTTCCGCACTCGGCGCTTGTTCCTTCATCGCCGCTGGCAACAGTAATTCAAACAGGATTTTGCCGGTATCGGGGTCATCCGCATTGGAAGCAATCGCCTTGGCAATAAACTGATCGACCAATTTACGTTGCGTCGGCTGCAATACCAGCTCCGCCCGCGCTTTATCGGTCAGCGCGGTGTATTTCAAACCGCTGTCGCTGGCTTCCACTTGGATACGTCGCCACCACCCTGGAGGATCGTTGTACATCACCCGACGGCGTTTACCGGGCAAGCACTGCATCAAACTTTTCACCGCAAAATCGCTGCGGAATTCCGGCAGCAAGACAAAATCCTGCACCAATCGCGCCGCTTCCACCGCCCGATCTTCGTACAACTCAATGAATTCCACGGTCTGCAAACGCAAGCGCAAGCCGCGCTCACTCTTGTTCAACGCCTGATTCGCGTGAGTAATGGCGCGTAAAATCGCCGTAATCGAATCCGCCAGCGTCACGCTGCCGCCGCCCACCGTACCGATCAACAACGTAGCAACGTGCAACGGCACCACCTCGCCTTCCGCCACCGGCAACGCCATCACGTCGCTAGTCGGGTTGCGCTCCAACACCTCGCGGATTTTCAGGGCATAATCCATCATCGCCCGCGTAAAACTGGCGGTAAGTTCCCCCGCCGTCAGCTTGCCGACCTCGCCTAACCCGACAATCACCGCCCCGCCCGGTTTGCAGCCCGGTTGCAGGAACACATGCGACGTGCCTTGTTCACCCGGATACAGCCCCATGCGGTGCAATTCGCTCATGCGCCCATCCAGACACTTATCCAGCAAGGCTTCGGCACTGATAATGGAATCGCCTTCGTAATGTCCGACCACCACGGGGTGCGCGACCTGTTCCAGATTGCCATGCACCACGCACACCTCCACAGGTGGGCGCACTTCTTCCTGCGTCATGCTGGTGTGATAACCCAACGCTGCTGCCAGCAATTCCGCTTCATCGGGGAACAATTCGCGGCGAATTTCCGGCAACCACTGCTCCGCTGCTTTACCAATCGCAGGCGGTTTTTGCTCCAACTGACGCGATACGCCATCATCCAGCAAATATTGCAGTGTCTGAAAATACTCGCTGTGGCTCGCCATGCGCCCGTGTTCCACCGGCATAAACCACGTCGGCAACTGTTCCGGCAAACTCATCCACAAGGTCACGCCATCACCTGCACCACTGGCATGAAAACGCCATTGCCCGTCGATTTCCCCGACCTCATCCGGCGTAAGCGCGGCTCTGCCATGCAGGTAAATCAAGCGTTGCGTATCCAACTCCACCGCACGTAATTGTTCACGCACCTGCAAAGCACTGCCCAGTAAACCCCGCCCACCCCACGTATCAAAATCCGCCCCCAGCAAGGTTTGCCAACGCGCTTCCTGCAAATACGCCGCTGGCAACAGCTCCAATACACCGGGATAACGTGCAAATTGTGCTGCCAGCCGCTTGCTTTCCGCCTCATCCAGATGCCCATCCAGCAAGTTCAACAGGCTCACCAAACGGTGTTGCCCCAGCAGGATTTGCACCGCTGCATACGTGCCTTGCAAGGGCGTACCCAACAGCACCACGCGGCAATCGGCTTCCGCACGCAAGCGCTGCCACACATTCGGTGCTTCGCTCATCATCGCCAAGGCGACCAAACCGCCACTGGAATGCGCCAATAAACGCAGCACCAATTTGTTGCCCGCCGCTTTTGCGGTATCCAATGCCTGTTCGAGCGCATCGCCCAGCCGCCGCCCTGCTTCCGCAAACGAACGTCGCCAATCGTAATCAAATTCCACCAAAGTATGGCTGTCATCAAGCATATCCAGCAAGGCACGGTACGGCGTTTCCAGCACACCCGCTGGTTGCACGCCTGCACTGTCGATGTCCAACCGCGAAAAATCGCCCCAGCCGAGTGCTGACATATCCAGCCACACCGCCACGCCATTCGCTTGCAATTTTGACCCCATAAAACCGGGCAGGAAATACACCGTGCTGCGCTTGGCTTTGGCTTTTTCCTGCGCCCGACTCGAACGTGCCGCCGGACGTGGTGCAGGTGCTTCCGGCAACAACGGACGCAGCCGCAAATCGTTATCGGGATGTGTCAGCGAATTAATCAGGCGTTCGCGCACATCGCCCTTGCGAAAATACCCAAAATGGCTGCTATCATCGCCTTGATCCAAATAAAAACGCATCCCCTGCAAGCGCCGCGCCCCGCCGTACATGCCCGCCGTATTCACCACGAAATCGTTGTCTTCGCCGAAAAAGCGTTGCATCACCCATTCTTTAAAATGCCCTAACAGGCTGGAGGCTTTCATCGTCCCCGCAATCACAGTGATGTCGGAATCGAGTTGCACATCGGGGCGATTCAGCAAGCGAATCAACGGCGAACCGGGCATCATCGCCTCGATCCCCGGCAATTCTTCAGGGTCGGTGCGCTTGCGAGCAGTCGCCATCAACACCATGCGCACAAATTCCGCCAACAGTTGGAAGCGCGGCGCAGGGATAAAACTCAACACATTGAAAATCACCGAGAGGTTATCTTCGAGCCGTTCCGACGCTAATACCGTGCCGCGCCCCGGACACGCGACCCGCGCAAAGCGTTCCACGCGAATCTGCTTGTCTTGCAGCAAGGTAGCGATTTCCTGCAAGGCTTCAAAGTCGCTGCGCCGCGCTGCCGCACTAAACATCTGAAGATCAGCATCGGTAAACACTTCATCGCTCACCAAAAACTGGTCGCCAGATTCACGGGTTTTGCGTTTCAACACGCCTTGGCAGAGCAATTCCCCGACCAACCCACCGCGTGAATGGCTGATCAGGTGCAAGCGCGTATGCGGCGGCAACAGACGCAAGACTTGCAGCGCATTCTGCACTGGGCTGACCGTCAGCGTGTGGTGTTCCAGTGCGAACACTTGCTGGCAATACGGCGTAAACAGGCGTTGCAACCACGCAGGCGCGTTGTAACCTTGGCGCGATTCCCACAATTCGCCAAAGCTGCCATCGGTATCGGAAAACGTGCCATGCAGGAATAGCAGCACCGGCTTGGTGGCGTCGATGTCGCCGGATTGGGTGATCGGTTGCAACACGAGCTGGTCGGGATTGGCACAACGGTACAGCCCCGGAGCGGCGATTTTGCGCGTTTCCAGCTTGGCAATGAGTAGATCGGCGAGCGCTTGGCTGGCATCCATCACTGGATCAATTTGTAACAAGCGTAAGCATTTCAGCACAAGACTCACCGCACCGCGCTTGCCGCTTTGCTCAAAGCTGGCGGGTGTCAGCACGAATTCAGCGCTGGCAGAGCGTGAGGTTTGCTGGGTGGTTTGCGCTTTGAGGTCGCTGGCACGAATCCAGCGTTTGAAACCGCCCTCGAATTCGAGTTCGACGAGCGTTTCGGCGGCAACATCCTTGAGTTCGACGGTTTTACCGCCGCTGCGCACCGCTTCCAGCGTGACTTCTTGCTGGCAGGTGATTTTGAGGATGTCGGCGTATTCGTTGGCGATGTTGTGTGGAAAGTCTTGCCCGGTTAACTTGCCACTGATCTTGATCGATTCCATGCGTTCCCCCGCATTATTTTTCGGCGTGTTTACTATTTAGTACAAAACGGGGGGTTACACAATAGAAACCGCCATGCGGGGATGACCTCGATAGTGCCTACATTAAGTACGATACGTTCCTCTTCATGGCGTGTCACGATAATACCATTGGGCAAATTCAGTTCTGCCATTGCCTCTTCCAGTGCTGCGATTTCACGCTTGCGGGTTGTCGGGCTTGCCAGTGATTCACACACTTGTACCAATAACCGAGCATGGTCTCGCCACTGGGCAATGAAATCCACTTCGCGCCCGCTTTTGGTTTTGTAGTAGAAAATGTCGGGGGTCAGGCGGCGCAGCGTGATGAACACCAGATTTTCGAGCAAATGCCCCGCATTAACCAAAATCCCCGATGCGACCGACGTGACCATGGCATGGTCGATACAATAAATCTTTTTCGGGTTAGCGTTCGCACGGCTCAACGAGGCATCAAACAGCCGCACGGTAAACAGAAAATAAGCGTCTTCAAACCATTCCAAGTAATCAGCCACTGCTGACTGAGGGGCTTTATGCCCTAACGATTTTAAATACGCTGTTAGCTTGTTCAAGGAATAAAGAGAGGCAGTATTGTCAATTAGCCAATGCGCCAAATCCGTCACCGCTTTGGGGTGGGAAATATCATGGCGTTCCACCAGATCACGGAACAGCACTGCATGGAAATATTCCTGATGAATCTTGACCCGCAAGCGCCTCTCCAAACCCGCGACTTCGGGGAAACCACCTGCTGCCCAATATTGCTCGAAAGCATTTTGCACGAACAAGCGCTGCTTGGTAGAAAGCTGCCCGTCACCCGCTTCCACTCCCACATAATCGAGATATTCGCGGAAGGAAAAGGGGAAGACTTCCCACGACAACGCCCTACCGCGCATTTGGGTGGCAATTTCCTTGGAAAGCATTCGCGCTGACGAACCCGTGATGTACACCTCACAGTTTTCGGTACGCATCAGCCGATCCACAAACGGTTCCCAGCCTTCAATCGCCTGAATTTCGTCGAAAAAACAGTACACCTTTTCGCTGTTTTTCTTAGCGGGGTAGAGCGTGTAATACGCATCCAAAATCACGCCCAAACCGCTTTGCTGAAGCCCGTGCAGACGGTCATCGAAGAAGTTCAGGTAAAGGATATTTTGGCGCGAGACACCGCCATCTAGCAGTTTTTGTATCAGTTGCGACATGAAGGTTGACTTGCCGCTTCGGCGCACACCGATACAGACAGTGGCTTTGCCGTGGACGGGCGTGACATCCAAACGACGCGGTATGCCAGAAAAAAGCTCAAGATCTTGAAAATCTAAGAGTATTTCTTGAAGGATTTTAATCATGTGGTGGTGCTCCCGACCGAATGCCTGTCAATCATCGCCGAATCGTTTATAATTATGGGTGACTTTGTGAAAAAGTGTTAATTTTTATTATCACTTTCTCTATACATCAATACCATGCTAGATTTGATAAAAGCCACTAACAGGAAGCCCGCCGTGGAAGCTCTCAAACTCAAAACCGTCGATGACTTGCTTGCTGCCAGTTCAGAACGCATCGAATTGATGAACGGGGAACTGATTAAACGTCCAATGGCACGCTCAGAACATGCGCTGGTGCAATCGGGCTTGTCAGATGAAACCCTGCCATTTAAACGCAAAAGTGGCAGCGGCGGCTGGTGGATCATGACTGAAATCAGCGTCCGTTATACCGAAAACCATTGCCCTACTCACGATTTGGCGGGTTGGCGTAAAGAGTCACTGCCATTAAGCCCAGTAGGTCGGACTTTAGTCCGACATTCTCTAGGTTTTTTGAGGAAATTGTCGGGCTGAAGCCCGACCTACAGCTCGCCACAATCCTTAACTTAATGGCAGTGGGCGTAAAGAGCGGGGTCCTACCCGCCCGACAGGCATCATGGAAACCTTGCCCGATTGGGTGTGTGAAATCACTTCGCCGGGGCATGAGCGCAAAGACCTATTCACCAACTTCATGGCACTGCAACGCTACCAAGTACCGTTTTACTGGGTGATCTCGCCGGAAGATCGCACACTGATCGCTTACCAGTTGGTGGGGGAACATTACCATGTGGTGTTTTCGGTAGAATGCGCCACTGCGGAACAGGTGAAGGCAGCGCGAATACCGCCGTTCGAGGAAACGGGGATTGATTTAGGGTATGTGTTTTTTGGAAACCATGAATAAATCTAGCACAGCGACATCTGTCACTAGCGCTCCATCATCAGTGCCAGCATCTTGTTTCGGCTGACAAGCATTTCAAAGACTTGAAGATTCTGCCTGCTATATGGATTGAATTGCCTATATTGAAAAAGCCAGAGTAATTAGGTGTGGCAGTGGATCGAATCCATAATTGTTGGTAGGACTGTCCCTCATACCTGCATTCACATCAGATTCATCCCGTCTTCTAGAAAATTATGATTCAGTAGGAATGCACAAACCTTAAACATCCTCTACAATGGAACTGTCATAATTTTCATGGATGGTCTTCCCTATGCCGCCCTATGAACTCAAACAACCTCCTAGCTCATTGATCGGAGAGGTATTCACAGCGACCGTCATAAGTCGCCATGTAGACAGTTGTGATTTCCGTCTGGATGATGGAGAGCGTGTGCGTCTTTACCAACATGATAGTCATGCCGCCACCGATAGTCGGTTGATGAAAGACATTCCGCAATATGCTGAACGAAAAAAATGCCGTTTTATGATTACCCATCGGCGCATGGACGGCAAAAATGCTTTGTATTACGCCAATGAACGGTGGGCTGAAAATAATCCATGGGAAAATTTGCCGTTACAGTACGGAGACAGGGTACAAGGCAAGGTCATAAGATCTGTCCACAGTGAACAGAACATTCTCAAAGGCTACCTTATCCAACTCAACCCCACCGTTTACCTTAACCAAAACCCCAATAACCCATTTCAACCTGATATTCCAATTTATATTCCACTCGATACTTTACCGTGGGCAGATGGCAGCATTGGTCATACACCACCTCAAGAGGGATTCCAACACCTATTACTGGAATCCAATGATCAAGTACAAGCCACCATCACGGAAATTCACCGCTTGCCACGTTATCCTGTCGCTAGCGTGATACGCAGCATCCAGCATCAAAATGTGAGTTTCTGGAGCGATGCCTACACGACTGCACGAGGAGCCTCAATCAAAGAGCGTCTACATATACGGCACATTTTACAAGCAACCGGCATTGACACAGAGGATGAATACGCGTTGCTGAAAGGCTGCCGGATCCTTTTAGTAGATGACAGAGAAGACAGTTTGTACCGTTTACAGCAAATATTAAACAGCAACGGAGCACAAACCCAAACCATACAGCACACACCAAGCCTGCACCCAGATGATCTAGTACAAATACTTAAGGCTCGCATCCAAGAGTTTCAACCAAATCTAATCCTGATAGATAATGCTTTGCCGCAACCTAACGATGGCTTACGACTCGCCCAGCAACTATTTGCACAAGCAGAGGAAGTATCCCCCCCCCTTGCGCATTAGTTTCCAGCCTGTTTCTGCCAGAGGATATCCAGTACATCCGGCAACAGGCTCCTTTTCTTCGAGGAGCATTGATGCGGCCTTTGTTGCCCCAGCAAATCATTGACTTGTATGAAGGCAAGGTAGTTTGGTCTGAAAGCATTCAGTTTCTGGATACACATCCTAACTTGCCACAGCAACAAAACATCCACATTTACTGTATGAGGCTGGTACAAGACAAAGTAATTGACTCCGTAACCATTATTGCGCTAGAACAAGGTCAACTACGCTGGGAATATGGCGCAGGAATAACGCCATTCCCCACCAGTGATCTTGCCAAAACGATACAAGAAAGTGATTTACATCTTTTGATGGAGCAACGTGTGGAGAGTACCACCCTCCAACGCGGCGACCATGCGGATACCAGATTATTAGGTAGCCAGCTTGCCGAATATCACTGGTTCAGCGTTATATCGCACGATGGCTCACTCGCCCGACTAGTCGGGTTAGGCTGGAGAAGTACCGAACACCCAACGTTAGCCCGTACCTTGCAAGATGGTATACGGGAAAAATACGCCAACCTCGAATTGCACGCTTGGGTCAAGCACAACGCCAACTTTATCAGCAGCGGAATTGCCGCCCACAGCCTTGTCCATGAATACCGCAATTACCTGCATCAACTACTGGCTGGACTGGATACTTTAGAAAAGGGTCTTAGTAATCAGACAACTGAAACGCTAACGAATATTACAACCAAACTACGGGAAGAATCCGTATTGCCTATGGAAACATTGGCCGATGTTTTACTCAAAGGGCAAGCTCAACGTACAGAACCAGCATCCGTATCAGATTTACTGAACACTCTAAGTATAATGTTGAAGCCCTATGCAAAAGAATGTGGGGTTCATTTCCGTATCATCAACAACCCCAAACTGACACTCGGTATTGATTCCGCCAATATCAGCATTCCACTTGGCAACTTGGTTAGCAATGCCATCAAACACCATACTAGCCATCAGGAATGCAAGGTAAGCCTGTTAACCCAGATTCTGCATGACAATGGCAACTTCTGGCTAGAGTTTCAGGTACGCGATAATGGTAACGGCATACCCTCCCACCAAGTCGGGCGACTATTCCAGCCGGGCATATCCTTCGCACGGCAAACAAGTGAACGTCATGGCATCGGACTATGGCTAGCACGTTCACTAGCCCGAAAAGTGGGTGGTGACATTACCTTGACACAAAATTTACGCGGCATGGGGACTTGTTTCACCTTGCGTATCCCGTTGACTTTAGGATAAGAGCAAAACCAGCATGAGTACAAAACAAAAAGTACGAGTATTACTGATCGATGATGATAGGGCGTTTGCCGAACATTTTCGTCTATATGCTGACATTTCCAAGTGGCAAGCAGAGTGGTTAGATATATCAGAGCTGGACAAGCTGCTAGACACACTCCAAGAGCATGATCCCAACTTAATATTGCTAGATAATTCAAAAAGTTTGCATCAATGGCTGAAAATCCTTGATCAACAAAACTATATCAAACGTACTCATGTTACTCTGGGGCGGGTTGCAAGTGACGTAGATACAGCAACCCTACCCACTATAGAATCACTCAATCAGAATGGCTATCTCATTGCTAGCATTATAGGCAAACCCTTTCGTCTCACTATAATTCCCAGCTTAATTAAACCAGATGCACCTCAAACACCGTATCAATTATTAAATCCCCAAGAATTCGAGAGACTTGCCAAGCAACTGAAACCAGCCATTAGCATTCACTTGTTTGACCCAGAAGACACACAAAGGCAAGAAACAGATATTACAAAAACCATCATTTGGAAAAACAATAATTACGATAACATGCCTATTGGAGATAGTGACAAACTTTCATTGCGATTTATGCTTCATGATTTAAATTTAAGAGATGATACTTTTGTTAGGCGTGAAGAATGGAATACAGATAAAAGACAATGGACATTTTTCAGACTATACCACTTAGGTGAAAAATATTATTGGTTTGTTCGTGAATATCGAGATGCAAAAGAAACCCCACAATTCTTTAGACAAGATCGAAATAATCTAGCCGATTTCCTTAAGGATGTTGCAGAAGTAATGAAACAATGGGGAATTACTCGCTTACGTTTTTACAAAGTCCGTCAATTTTATGATGATACAAAAAAGAGAAATAAATTTGATTATGCACTCATCCCTTATTTTAGTACAAACGGTGGATTCAAAACAAAAAAAGCCGATTGGTTCAAAGAAGACAAGCTTACAACTCAAAGTTCTTTAGATACCAAAAACGCATTTCATTTACCTTCAGGTGGCTGGTATCATGAAACAGATAAACCAGGAGAGATTGAAAGTCTCTGTGATAAACACCTCGGATGGCCACCCTATAAAATAACTCGGATAGAAATCCCCATTTTTATTACAAAACCAAATAAAAAGAAAAAAAGAGAACCTGTAGGACTACTAGCTTTGATAGACGTTATGATCATATACGCAAAGACAGGTTAGTCAACGACTATTTATGGTGGAAAGCAAAATTTGACATGGCTGGTGATACAGATAGTCCTGGAAAAATAGAAAAAAAAGACCTTGACACCATGGAGATCTTCTTCAATGCAGTTATAACAGAAATTCAAAAACACCGTAGCAAAGACAAAGCCAACCAATTAAAACTCTGGCATGAGGCATTTACAGAAACCATTCGACACTTATTATCATTAATAAATGAAAATGATGGCAATTTCACATCCAATCAAATTATTAATTTGTTTCTAAATCGCCTCATCGATTGGTGGGAGTTTGTTGACGATGAGCCTTTGCTTGAAGACATCCCAAAGAAACCTCCAGCCACAAAACATAAACATATTATTAACTGGTATTTTCTTAAGGAGGATCTGGGGGAATCCGTTCTGGGCATCGGTGGCTATGGCTCAATGGCTGAACATTATTCAATCAGACACTCACAAAAGGTCAGGCCATTTCGTGATGCCATTGATAATGCAAACAAGTATGGTAACTACCTCATCCAAGATTTCCCCAAGTGGCTAGGAAGACAAAACAAACAGAAGAGTAGGGAGTACATTCAAAACCAAATTAAGCAAACTCCCGATTATGAAAAATATCTTCATAACATAAAAGCATGGGCAGGATTTCCTATTAAAGCAGGTCGAAATAGCTACCTAATGGTCGTACATGCCGACACTGAAAACTATTTCACTACTCGCCGTACTAAATTACTTAGAACTGTAGCATTGCGGCTTGCTCCATTCCTACTATGGGGAGATTCTGTTAACTTACAAACTATTTTGTTAAAAATGCTCAATCATGAACTAAATACTCCATTGAGTGTAGCCAAACAAACCCTTAATGAGATACCAGAATCAGAAATAAAAACTCGAGCCATTGATAACTTCGAGTTTCTCGAAGCGGTCATAAAAAACATGAGCCACTTATACCAAGAACCCAATTCAAATACAATGATGACAACTCGACTTACTGAAATTTTGGATGTACATCGAATTGCCAATACTCTTGCCAAAAGAAAACGTGCTATATTTACAAAATATGACAATGATTATAATAAAATAGAATTAGCCGTATCTAAAGATACATTAAGACAAGTAATGTTCAATCTATTCAGTAATGCCTTCAAATTTGCTGATGACAATACTAAAAATCCATGCATCACAATTGATATAAGTCGTGAATACAACCAATTAGTATGCAGAATAAGCAATCCCACCATCAAGGAAATGTCAAAAGAACAACTCAAATGGATATTTGCACTAGGTTATAAAATCATTGGTGCTGGCCCAGCATCCGGTTATGGATTGGGATTAGCTATTGTTGATATTCTATGCAACAAAGCCAACATGAAATGTGATGCCGAAACACCTGTATTAATAGAAGAAGGTATTTGGCAACAAACATTCACCCTAAAAATTCCAATAGCAGGAGATTAACAAGATGGTAAAGAAAAAATTATACTGGATTGATGATGAAGATCGTCATGAACTCATGATGGAAAAGTGCCTTTTTGATAAAGTAACTTTTATATCTTACATCGGCACGAATGCAGTGAGAGATTTTATTCGTCATATCCCCAAAATAGATCCTCATGCTGACAATTATTTCCTAATAGATCTCTTTATGCCAGTTCCTAAAGAACTGGAAGAGTTTACAGATTTCTGGGACGATGATAAAGTAACAGGAAAATACAAATCCCTACAAGAAAAAGAAACCATATGTGGACTTGCCTTACAAGTTTACCTTCAATCCAAAACCACACTGACACAAGAAAAGATGAAAATACTAACTGCTTTTAACAATAAGGTGGATATACCCCCAGAGATAATACTAAAAAAACAAGACTTAAAAATATGTGATAAAATTAAAGAGTTCATAAAAATGTAAACTAACAGCAACGAAGCAACAATCGAAAACCCTGATCGTAGTAGCGATCATGAGGAGGTCTATTATCGGAAGAAAATCGACAAGACTCGGTATAGTGATACCAAGCCCCCCCTCGAACCACACGAACACAGCCAGAAAGGTCGAGAGTAACTTGAGACTCTTTATATTTATTAAGACACCACTCCCAGACGTTCCCGGACATATCCATCAGGCCGTAGGGTGACTGACCTTGGGGATAAATACCCACAGCAGAAGTTTTTTGTAAATTATATATTCCAGTTTCACCATACGTTTCGTTGATATTAGCATAGCCTGTTTTGTAGTCTTTACCCCACGGGTATTCCCGCCCATCCGTACCACACGCTGCCTTTTCCCATTCCTGTTCCGTCGGCAAACGGATTTCTTGGCCTGTTGCGGTAGATAACCAACGACAAAAAGCCATTGCATCGTACCAACTCACACCTTCCACTGGGTGGTTGCTTTCTTTCCAATAATGATCTGGTTTTGACTCAGACCGTTGCAGTCCTTCCCACCACTCATCTGTTTCATAACCAGCATCTGCGACAAATGCCTGAAATTGGGCGTTTGTGACTGGGTAGCGGCTCATTTTGTAGCCGTCAATTGCTACCCAGTCGATGTCAGGCAAACCTTTGGCATCCAACCCTACCCCTTTACGCTGATCCAGCGGACGACCATGCATATCTACACTCGCCAAGGCTGTACCAATAGCAGCACGGGCATGAGGGTTAGGATCGGTTTCAAGATTGCTCAAACGCTCTACCCAAAGCGACTGTACATGGGCTTTGGTAACATCGACGCACGGCACACCACTCTCACCGATACAACGTGCCGCCAATTTAGGGTTCGCCTGCTCCAGCCAGCGAATAACAGACGTGCAGTCATCCTGATACAAGCCCGCCAGCAATACGACAGGTTCTTCCCAGCCCGTTGGCTCCCACCATTCGCCAGTTTGTTGCCAAAAATGTTCAGCGGGCAATTCCCCTGCATCCAAGCGCTGCTGCATCCCGATGGCAATAAAATAATCCTGTAGTAGCTGATGACTGAAACGAATATTGTCACCAATCTGTTCCAGCACATTGCAGCGGATAGCGAGTTTCAACCATTGTTCATCATGCCCCATGATGCTCAGGGTTTCATAACGCGGGGAACTGGTTTGGGTTTGCTCCGCCATTGTCCACGCCAGTTTGCCAATCAGGGCTTCCAATTGTTTGCCGCCATCCTGCAACAGGTTGGCTTTGTCTTGCTGCCGTTGGATTTCCCGCTTGACCAACTGTCGGTAGAAGCCTGCCAGCAGTGCACCCCGATTGGCAGGAAATGCCTCGCCCGGTTCGCAAATAGCCATCAGCATGGCCAACAAATAGGGGTTACGCGCTAGCCTGATCAAGTTATGGGGGTTATCACGGATTTTGCTTTGCCAGATTTGGTCATGTTTGGTTGTTGTCGCGCCGTAAACATTCGGGTTTTCTTGCGGAATTTCCGTACCTGTCCAGAATTGTTCTTGGGTAGCACCCACTTTTTCCCATAATGCCCAAACCTCACGCACATCCTGCCCGCCAGCGATTGCCCAAAACAGATTTTCAGCTTCCTGCCCTGCCTGTTCAACCTGATCGGCTACCAGATACTGATGGATAAATTGCTGGATACGGGAAATGCTCAAGGGCTGAATCTGCAATTCCGGTAAAGGTTGACGCACATCATCACAGTAGTCATCTTCCCGGCAAGAGGCATACGCCCGCAAGAGTGTATTTACCGCGAGAAATTCACGAATTTGGCGGCCTTTATCCTTCTGCCACATGACGGGCATTTCGTTCAAACCATCCAGCACCAGCAGAATGCGGTTTTGTTCCAACAGCGTGGAAAAGGCATCACCCAGCTTTTGCCCCTCAATGTTGGTTTGGGCAAGAACAAAATCCAATAATAACTGATCTGATTTCGTCCAAAAACCAAGGCGTAAAATAACCGGAACGATACGTTTCCCACGTTCTCGCTGGGCGTTTGCCCTAATTTCGTCGTCCGCCAGCTTCCATAAAGTGGTGGTCTTACCCGCCCCCGGCTTGCCAAGAAACACGCCCTGCCCGGTTTCACCCAAGGCATCAAGGATATTGTCGAAGGTCTTTTCTTCCAGTACCTGCTTTTCCCCACAACCTGCCCGCAAACCTACCAGTTCGGCAAAATCCTCATCCACAATGAAGCGCTTGCGGCGAACCTGTGGCTGTGCCCGCACCCGCTTTTTGCCATCCATCGCCGTATAGGCATCCATGTCACGCAGAAAGGTGTTTTGCACCCAGTCGAGGTAGGCATCGACACGGGTTTCGAGGTCATTGTCCGTGTTTCCATCAGGCAAATACTCGCGAATGCGGGCAAGCAACCGCTGCCAATCCTTTTCCTTGTAGTCGCCATACAGTCGGGCAACCTGCACATCATTCATCTGGAACGGTACATCACCCGCAGTTGCCAACACTGGAATGATCGGGATTCGCAACTTATTGGCTTCAATGTATTCCTTTTCTACCCACGGGCGGTCATGTGAAGCAGACGACACCACCGACAACACCACCCGGCATTGCTTTACCCCATTGCCCAATGCCTGAATCCAGCGTTCGCCCAAGCGGATACTTTCCGTATCCAGAAATGCGGTAATGCCTTCAGCCTGCAAACGCTGGAACAATTCGTTTGCCAAAGCCTGCCCAGCCGCACCATCTTGCGGGTAGCTGATAAAAACGGGTGGTGTGTGAGACATAAGCAAGGAAATCCCCTGTTCAAAATTCCTGATGGATTAATAGCAGAATTTAGGCAGAGAGGAAACCATCGCTTTCTTCCGCCGTTCTTCCCGCCGCTATCGCCAAACCGCACAATCCGGCGTACAGTGATTCCTATAATAAAGATTACGATCGGAGGAAACCCCGTTGAAACTATCTGTGTCATCCGCGCTGAACTTGCCATCCCTGCGCAATCTCAGTGCCGCCCCCATTATCCTCGTACTGCTCGGTATTACCGCGTGGTCATCGTGGTACACCGTCCCCAGTGATTCCGTCGCTATCCTGCAACGCTTTGGCAAACTTCAGTCGGAAGTCCAACCCGGTTTGCACTTCAAAATTCCGTTGGGGGTGGATGTTGTCACCATCCTGCCCGTCAAGCGTCAGTTGAAACAGGAATTCGGCTTCGGCACGGCGGGTGCTACTAATGCCGACCAGTATTCCGACACGCCCGAAGAAGAATCGCCCATGGTCACCGGTGATCTCAACGTCGGGCTGGTCGAATGGGTGGTGCAATTCCGTATTTCCGAACCGACTCAATACCTGTTTGCAGTGCGTGAACCCGGCGCAACCTTGCGCGACGTCTCCGAATCGGTGATGCGCGAAGTGGTCGGCGACCGCACCGTGGATGAAGTGCTTACCATCGGGCGGCAAGAAATCGAAACCGAAGCCTTGCTCAAAATGCAGCAACTCGCCACCCGCTACACCATGGGCGTGAGCATCGACCAAGTGCAACTCAAAAACATCAACCCGCCCGCCCCCGTGCAAGAATCCTTCAACGAGGTCAACCAAGCGCAGCAGGAAAAGGAAAAGCTGATCAACGAAGCCCGCCGCGACTACAACAAAGTCATTCCGCTGGCAGAAGGTGAAAAAGACCAGCGTATTCGCGAAGCCGAGGGCTACCGCCTCAAACGCATTAACGAAGCCGAAGGCGATGTAGCACGCTTCAACGCCGTCTTCACGGAATACCAAAAAGCCCCCGACATCACGCAACGGCGGCTGTATCTGGAAACCATGCAAGCCATTCTCCCCGGCATTCAGAACAAAACCGTGGTTGATGAAGACATGAAAAATCTCCTGCCCCTGCTCAACCTCAACCAGAAAACCCCAGCGGAGGCCAAACCATGAATCGCTTGCTCATTATCGTTGCCGGGTTGCTGGCGTTCGTCCTCTTCAACGCGTTTTACACCGTAGGCGAAGCCCAGCAAGTCATCCTCACCCAATTCGGCAAACCCGTGGGCGCACCCGTCACCGCCGCCGGTTTAAAAATGAAAGTGCCGTTCATTCAGGAAGTGAACCGCATCGACAAACGCATCCTCGAATGGGACGGCAGCCCCTCCGACATGCCCACCAAGGACAAACTCTACATCTCGGTTGACCTGTTTGCCCGCTGGCGCATTATCGATCCACTCGCGTATTTCCTGCGCTTACGCGATGAACGCAGCGCCCTGTCACGACTGGATGACATCCTCGGCAGCGAAACCCGCAACGCCGTTGCCAAACACGAACTGATTGAAATCGTGCGCACCACCAAAAACCGCGTACCGCTCAAAGACCCCGTATTGACGGAAACCGGCGACGTTGCCGATGACAATTCAGCCGTCGGCACGCTCGTCCCCATCCACAAAGGGCGCGTGCTAGTCGAACAGGAAATCTTCAAAGCCGCCGCCGAAAAAGTGAAAGTATTCGGGGTGGAATTGCTCGACATCCGCTTCAAGCGCATCAATTACAATGCCAGCGTCGAACCGAAAATCTACGAACGCATGATTAGCGAACGTCGCCAGATTGCCGAACGTTTCCGCTCCGAAGGCAACGGCGAAGCGGCACGCATACGCGGCAATATGACCCGCGACCTGAACCGTATTCAGTCCGAAGCCTACCGCAAAGTGGAAGAAACACGCGGCGAAGGCGATGCCAAAGCCGCCGAAATCTACGCCAATGCGTACAACAAAACCCCAGCGGCGGCGGACTTTTATGCGTTTACGCGCACGATGGATGCGTACCAAGCGATTCTGACACCGGATACCAATTTGATCCTGTCCACCGACAGCGAAGTGTTTTCATTGTTGAAACAAACACAGGGGAAGACCCTCACCCCAACCCCTCTCCCATAATTACCCCCATCCCCAACCCTTCCCCCGCAAGGGGTGAAGGGGGCAAGAGGAGCACTATACTTCTTAGCCCCTTCACCCCTTGCGGGGGAAGGGGTTGGGGATGGGGGAGTGTTCGGAGTGATGCAGTGAATATAGCCCCCACATCTACTTCGCTAACTTGACCATATACTCAACAATCGCCGCCAGCGGAGTCATATCCGCTGAGGCTTTTGCCGCCGCTGCTCGCCAACTATCCGGCATCGGTTTTCCGGCTGCCCACGTCCCCGTTGCCAAGGCTTCGTAGCGGCTGACGGCACGCCCGTCTTTCGGCGGAGTCCACAAAAAGTCGGGGTGGGAATTGCTATACCATTCGCCGCCGATGATCTTGCCCGCTGCATCCAGTTCCAGATCGTAGTAGTAATCGACCGTCGCGATGGAATCATTGTCTGACGTATCGGTGTGTTCCTGACTGTTGCCGTTTTCGCCCATGTAAGTAACGCGCATCACGATACCGACAAAGGACACCGCTTTGGGGCTACGGTATTTCTTGAAAATATCCGCAGTAAACGCAGTTTTGGTCGTGGTCGCTTCTGCCAGTTTCTCGGTTTGCTTGAGGGTTTGCGGGTTGAAATAGGTGTATTGGTAACCCAGCAATGGCTGATTCCACACCTGATAGTCGAAGCTGGCATCCATAATCATGCTGCGTTTGGACACGCCAAGCTGGTTGACCACCGCCAAGTGCCACGCGCCGGGATTGGTGTCGAAACACTGGCTTTGCGTGGGACGACCGCCTTCCCTGCCGGTTGTGCCATCCTCGCTCCACGTTTCGCTGGAAAGTGAGACTTCAGTTTCACCCGGACGCGGTTGACTAGGTTCAAGTGGCTGATCCGTACCGTAATCTGCCGCGATGTACGGGTTATACAAGGTAATCACGCGCCCTGTCGCGGGGTCAATGGTAGGCTTTTCAACATTGCAACGCCCGCCGATAAAGCGCGTGGTCGGATTGGATCGCGCCCACAGCAACGATGCCAATGCTTTGATTTCACAAGGGTAGAAGGTCAGCGTTTGTTTATTGGGGGTAAGCAATTTCACGCTTTTGGCAGGGCGTGGAAACATGAAAGCAGCAGGTGCCCAGCCGTGGCAAATACCAAACCAGCCGGGCACTTCTTTGTGGACATCGAAGTATTTCTTGCCATCCAACCACGACATGCGCGTGAGGGTTTCAGCCGCATCGCCCACCAGTGCGTCGTATTTTTCAGAGGGGGAAAGCTCGTTGACCCACACTTCGCTGCCGCTGTTGAGGATGACTTTGGAAGGATGGGTGCGGGTATATTCGTAATTCATATCCCATCCGCCCCCCATACCACCACAACCTGCATAACGATTCCCCAAGCCACCACTGGCGGTTGCCCAATAATCGCCACTCCACGGTTGCACCGCCAGTTTTGCCGTGCGCAAACCTGCTGCTTCAATGGCAGGCAAACTGTCGTATTTGAAGGTATCGGCTAATTTGCGTGGGTCGTCATTCGCCTCAATCGCAGCGCGGGTCGTAACGCCTTTCTGGAGCATGTTGGTACGCAATTGATCACGCCCTGCGCTGTAGGCGTGAGTGGCTGCGTCTTCTGCTGCAAACGGGCTGGTCGATACCATTTCACCGCTGGCATTTTGCTTGGGCGGAATGGTCTGCATGGTTTCAACGGGATTGGCTCGAAAGGCGCGTAAGTGCGCATTGACTAAGTTCGTGTCAAAAGTAGGCATGGCGTAAACCCTCGCATCATGATGAATGGACATTCTTTTTCGACAAACGGTGAATACCGCTCCTCGACTCTAGCCCATAAACGGAATGAGTGAAGGGGTTTATTTCGAGCGCATTAACAGGGTTTCCCCTATAGGCACGTAGCGGCTCGCGGCATTGATCAAGGAATTGGCGGTCAGATTGGGTACGCCATACACTTCGGTTTCCACGCCGTAACGTTGATAGGCTCGCTTCAACAGCATATCGAAATCGCCGTCACCAGAAGCCAGCACAATAATGTCGGTATGCGCGGCGGCTTCGATCACATCGAGGGTGATACCCACGTCCCAATCGCCTTTGGCAGAACCGTCGCTGCGTTGAATGTAGGGTTTGAGTTTCACCTCAAAACCAATCGCTCGCAGGATATTTTGGAACTGCATCTGCTTTTCGTCGCCGCGCCCGATGGCGTAAGCATTAGCTTGCACCACTTCACGCCCAGCGGTGGCTTCCGCCCAAAAGCGGTTGTAGTCGAAACTGCGCCCGTAGGCAGAGCGCGTGGTGTAGTAGATGTTTTGTACATCGACGAACAGGCTGACTTTTTTCATCATCGCAATGCGCCGACTTCTTCCACTGTTAAACCTGTTTTCAGAGCGATCGTTGCATCATCCAAAACATCTAGCAATTGGCGGGCAATGTCCAATGATTTGGTATGCATCGCAGCAATGGCTTGCTCTTGTAATTCAAGCATTTTCTGTTCTGCTTCAGCCGTTTTCTGCTCTGCTTGAGCCATTTGTTTTTCTGCCTCAGCCGTTTTCTGCTCTGCTTGAGCCACCCGTATTTCAGCTTCCTTCAAGCCCTCTTCAGCGGCTTTCAACCCATCCTGCAATGCACGCTGCACACGTAAAAAATCGTAGCGTTTTTCCTGTGCTTCCAGCTCTTCTTCTGTTAAACCCGCATGATTCGCTATGCCGAAGGCATCCAATATCTGGGGTTCGATTTTGAGCGTATCGGGAACATAGTCCAACTTACCCGCATTTTTAACGAAGTAGACCCATTTTTCGCTGATTGTCGTCAGCTCATCCAGTTCCTTCACGAACTTGGGTAGTTCGATAAAAACCAGCTCCAAATCACCGCTGTAGTGCGCTAACGTTTGCTTTTCGATCAGTCGGTAATGGCTGAACATATCCGGTTGGTCGGGGAACATCACGAAGTCGGTCAGAGTCAGGGCGATGACGGGGTTCAGTAGGTGGTATTTTTCACCTTTGCCGAGTTGCGCGGAATAGGCTTTGGCAGCGTTGTAGAGCACGCGCTTTTCAAAACCTTCCACATTCAACACCTGCATCTCGATGATGACGGTGCTGCCATTGGCACAAACCGCCTTGACATCGACGTAAGTATCTTTCATACCAAGGATTTTCGGGGCTTGGTATGGGTCGATGATGGTCAGGTCAGTGATTTCATCACCATCGTGGTAGTCCAGCAGTGCATTGAGGAAACTGATCAGGATCGGCTTGCTCTGTTCGCTGCCGAACACTTTTTTGAAGGCGAAATCTGTTTTTACGTCAAGGAAGCGCATGGCGGTAAATCCGGTGGAGTACGTACAGACTCATTATAGCAGACTTGCCAATCTGCTATAGTCGGCTAACAGACCGATGTCCATATCGAAATGTCGCAATTGAGGAAAGCAGTTGTACCATACCATTACCACGCAACGACTAATAACTACGATTTAAGAATCCATAATGATTGACGAAAGAATTATCATCAGCGACTTGGCAGATGAACTCCAAGTTCGCAAACAGACCCTTTTTAAGGTATTGAAACGCATAGGAATTCAAACAGTCATGCGTCGCGAAATCAGTCGTAGAAACCAAAATGTTGCGACGATAACATCAAGCGAAGCTTCTGCAATTCGGGATGAACTGCGCCGCACCACTGGATCGAAGCAGCCAAATCAATCAGATGAAAACAGTACGACTTTTTGCGCTGATGACGTTGGGATATTCTATTTGATCCAATTAGAACCGGAATATGACTCCGGTCGGTTCAAGGTCGGGTTTACAACATCACCTGATGGTCGTCTCAGAAAGCACCGATGCTCCGCACCTTTTGCCCAATATTTACAGGATTGGCCTTGTCGCCGTACTTGGGAAAAAGCTGCCATAGATTGCGTAACAAATGGCTGCGAGCAACTTCACACAGAAGTATTTCGCACCACATCCATCGCTGAAGTTGCAAGCAAAGCTAATGCTTTTTTTTCTATCATGCCAGCAATGGATGTGTCACTTTCATTGATTGAAGACTCAGAAGAACCCTTATAGTATCCGCTTGAGGAACTGCCCAGTAAATGACTCTTCAGTTTCAGCGACTTCCTTCTATGTTCCACATCCTCCCACGACTGCCGCCTATGGTGGCTTACTTACCACGCCGCCGTAGTCTGCCGCCCTGCTCAGGGTGGATAAGGCAAAAGCTGCAAAACCTCAATGAAACGGTAATCTTTCTGGTTCTTGCTGATTAATGGGATACCTGCTTCTATCGCAGTAGCGGCAATCAACCCGTCAGGAATCAGCAAACCGTGGCTCAAGCGGTATTGTTGCAACAGTTCCAACCCCCGCTGTGAAATACTTGCCGACAAATGGATAACCTGAAAACGCCGCAAGAATTTGGCAAGTTCGCGCTGCTCAGTTTTGTTGCGGCAACCGACCACCAACTCCATTTGGGTCACAATGCTGACAGCAAGACCGGAAGTTGATTCGAGATTTTGCAATACGGTAACTGCCATCTCATCTTTGTGCGCCGCATCAATCAGAATATCCGTATCAACTAACGTCCACTCAGCCATCCTTAGCCCCATTCCTTACGGCGTAACTCGCGCACCCACTGGCTACTATCCTGCATGTCCTTACGTTCGCGCCACATGCCGATGAATGCCTCTTGCGCTAAGGCTTCACGGGCAACTTTCTTTTTTGCAGGCTTCGCTTTTTGGTAACGGACTTTCAGAAAATCAATGAAATCGGCAACTTGCTGTTGCGCATCAGGAGGAAGGGAAGAAAATCCCTCCATCACCGTTTGTGTATTCATGGCTAACCTCATGACGACAATGATTTTTTACATGATTGGTACTGTATCACAACATGCGTTTCAGGAACTCCCCCGTAAATGACCCCTCGGTTTCAGCCACATCTTCCGGCGTACCCACCGCAATAATATGCCCCCCCGACTCCCGCCTTCCGGCCCCAAATCCACCACCCAATCCGCCGTCTTGATCACATCCAGATTATGCTCGATCACCACCACGGTATTGCCGCCGTCACGCAAGCGGTGCAGCACTTGCAGCAACTGGTCAACGTCGTGGAAATGCAGCCCCGTGGTCGGCTCATCCAGAATATAAATGGTCTTGCCCGTGCCGCGTTTGGACAGCTCTTTCGCCAACTTAACGCGCTGCGCTTCGCCGCCCGAAAGCGTAGTCGCGTTTTGCCCCAGCGTGATGTACGACAGCCCCACGTCCATCAGCGTTTGCAGTTTGGTATGGATCGACGGCACGGCGGCGAAAAATTCGCAGGCATCTTCCACCGTCATCGCCAGCACTTCGCTGATATTCTTGCCCTTGTAGCGGATGTCGAGGGTTTCGCGGTTGTAACGCTTGCCGTCGCACACTTCGCAGGTCACGTACACGTCCGGCAAAAAGTGCATTTCGACCTTGATCAAACCGTCGCCGGAACAGGCTTCGCAGCGTCCGCCCTTGACGTTGAACGAAAACCGCCCCGGCAAATACCCGCGTGAACGCGCTTCTTGCGTCGCCGCAAACATATCGCGGATCGCGGTAAACACGCCCGTGTAGGTCGCGGGGTTGGAACGCGGGGTGCGCCCAATCGGGCTTTGGTCGATGTCGATGATTTTGTCGATTTGCTCTACGCCCAATACTTCGCGCACCGAGGCAACTTCCACGCTGCTATCGTGCAAATGCCGCGCCAGAAACGGGTACAGCGTGCGGTTGATCAGCGTCGATTTGCCCGACCCCGACACGCCCGTAATGCAGGTCAGCAGCCCCAACGGAATTTCCAGCGTCACGTCATTGAGGTTATTGCCAGTCGCGCCGATCAGTTTGATGGTGCGTTCGGGGTTGAACGGGGTGCGTTGCGCGGGCATGGTGATTTTGCGCCGCCCGGACATGAATTGCCCCGTCACCGAATCCGGCGTGGCAAACACTTCTTCCGGTGTGCCTTGCGCAATAATGTAGCCGCCATGCACGCCCGCGCCGGGGCCAATATCCAGCACATGATCGGCGGAACGGATCGCGTCTTCGTCATGTTCGACCACGATCACGGTGTTGCCAAGGTCACGCAGGCGGAACAGCGTTTTCAGCAAGCGGGCGTTGTCGCGCTGGTGCAAACCGATGGACGGCTCATCCAGCACGTACATCACCCCGACCAGCCCCGCACCAATCTGCGAGGCGAGGCGGATGCGTTGTGCTTCGCCGCCGGAGAGCGTTTCCGCGCTGCGGCTCAGGGTCAAATAATCCAGCCCGACGTTGACCAGAAATTCCAGACGCAAGGCAATTTCTCGCAAAATCTTGTCGGCAATTTGCCCCTGCGTCCCCAGCAAATTCAGGCTGCGGAAAAACGCATGGCTTTCGCCAATCGGCAAATGCGTGATCGCAGGCAAATTGCGCCCCGCGATAAACACGTTCCGCGCCTGTTCGTTCAAGCGTGTGCCGCCGCAATCCGGGCAGGCACGGCTGGCGAGGTATTTCGCCAATTCTTCGCGCACCGCACTCGAATCGGTTTCGCGGTAACGGCGTTTGAGGTTGTTCAACACGCCTTCAAAGGTGTGCGAACGGGTGTAAATTTGCCCTTTTTGCCCGACATAGGTGAATTCCACCTCCTCCAAACCGCTGCCGTGCAAGATCAATTTGTGGACAGACACGGGCAACTCGTCCCACGGCTGTTCCACGTCAAAGTTGAAATGTTCGGCAAGCGAGGTGAGCATTTGGAAGTAGTAGGCGTTACGCCGATCCCAGCCGCGCACCGCACCACCCGCTAGGCTCATCGACGGATTTGCCACCACCCGTTGCGGGTCGAAAAACTGTTCCACGCCCAAACCGTCGCAGGTCTGGCACGCGCCAGCGGGTGCGTTGAACGAGAACAAGCGCGGTTCGAGTTCGGTCAACGACCAGCCGCAATGCGGGCAGGCGTAGTTGGCGGAAAAAATCATGTCGTCGCCGTCACCGTCCATCCACGCCACTGTTGCCAGCCCGTTGGCGAGTTTCAGCGCGGTTTCAAACGATTCGGCGAGGCGCAATTGCATGTCGTCGCGCACTTTGAAACGGTCAATCACCACTTCGATGGTGTGTTTCTTGCGCAATTCCAGCGTTGGCGGCACGTCCAGTTCGTAGACCACACCATTCACCCGCGCCCGCAAATAGCCTTGCGCCCGCAACGAATCAAACAGTTGCACATGCTCGCCCTTGCGTTCGCGCACCACCGGGGCAAGCAACATCAACTTGCTGCCTTCGGGCAAACTTAACACCTGATCGACCATCTGACTGACGGTTTGCACTTGCAAATCAACGTGATGCGTCGGGCAACGCGGCACACCCGCCCGCGCATACAGCAGGCGCAGGTAGTCGTAAATCTCGGTGATCGTGCCGACGGTGGAACGCGGGTTGTGCGAGGTGGTTTTCTGCTCGATGGAGATCGCCGGGGAAAGCCCTTCGATGTGGTCAATATCCGGCTTTTCCATCATCGACAAAAACTGGCGGGCGTAGGCGGACAGCGACTCGACGTAACGCCGCTGCCCTTCCGCAAAGATCGTGTCAAACGCCAGCGACGACTTGCCCGAACCCGACAAGCCCGTGATCACGATCAGCTTGTCACGCGGCAGGTCAAGGTCGATGTTTTTCAGGTTGTGGGTGCGTGCGCCGCGAATGCGGATGAATTTTTCCATGGGGTGTGCAAGCTCGTGCCGAACAAAAAACGAAGTTTAGCAGGTTTTGGCGGGAAGGGAGATTTCCCTATTTTATGATGCTACCCCGTCATTTGGGGGTGGTATTCAAACGTAGCGGCTGAATGGAACTCGAAATACAAGGCAGTTGTAGTCCCCCGTCATTTGGGGGTGGTATTCAAACCTAGTTTTCGCACGTATGCAAGAGAATCATTGAGTTGTAGTCCCCCGTCATTTGGGGGTGGTATTCAAACGCAGGATATAACTCAATCGTTCCACGGTTCTAAGTGTTGTAGTCCCCCGTCATTTGGGGGTGGTATTCAAACACCATCTTCTTCCCGAAGTGGATCTCCAATTCACGTTGTAGTCCCCCGTCATTTGGGGGTGGTATTCAAACGAGGAATAAAGATAGGGAGCTTTCGTGTACCGGGTTGTAGTCCCCCGTCATTTGGGGGTGGTATTCAAACCCCCAAACACGAGTCGCATTGGGTGAATAACAAACGTTGTAGTCCCCCGTCATTTGGGGGTGGTATTCAAACGCGGACGACGCGGTGTTACTGGGAGTTATCCTGGCGTTGTAGTCCCCCGTCATTTGGGGGTGGTATTCAAACTGAAGAGCGGTATCTCAAACAGCTTCTCGATCCGTTGTAGTCCCCCGTCATTTGGGGGTGGTATTCAAACTAGGTTTTGATTACCTATTGCTTCAGACATTAGAGTTGTAGTCCCCCGTCATTTGGGGGTGGTATTCAAACAATTCACAAATGCAATTTGCTCAGCAATTTGAGTTGTAGTCCCCCGTCATTTGGGGGTGGTATTCAAACTGTACCTGGTGCTGTATTCAACCACACTGACGCGTTGTAGTCCCCCGTCATTTGGGGGTGGTATTCAAACATTAGTGTGTTGGTTGGTAGCATACCATATTGTTTGTTGTAGTCCCCCGTCATTTGGGGGTGGTATTCAAACGCATTGCGTTATGTACATGCGTCCATGAAACAATGTTGTAGTCCCCCGTCATTTGGGGGTGGTATTCAAACCCCGCTTGTTCGTCAGAAACGTTTTAGTTTCAACAGCTTGGGGTGTATAAATTTTAACATCAAAATGGCATTTAGAAGTTAGCATTAGCAATGGTACTTTTTGTGCGAAAAACAATCTGCATGTTGCCTAAAAAGCCACCTCAGCATCTAACATGCAAGCCGCACTCTACAGCAAATGCCATTCACTGACTACCCGCCCATTTTGCTTTCGCTCCTTCCCAATTCACCGTTTGCAAATCCAGTGTGCCGATGTCTTGATTCGGATGTGCCGCACCGCCAAACGCGGCTGCTAACATCTTGACAAATGCATCAGAGTGCAAACTTTCGGTGATGCGACAAAACGCTCGCTTGTCCGCTTTCAGTGGAAATGTTTTATCGCCCAAATGATGGACAACACGCGATTCAATCGTGGCATTACACAATTGGTGGTGGCTATTCATTTCCCACTTGAGGATGAACCCCTCGCGCTCCAGCAATTCCATGATGGATTGGCTCACAGCATTTTTCAGTTTGCGATCGTAGGACATAAGATCACGCGCACAATTCACCCAACACGTTAACCCCATATCTGGACACCGTAACTCTTTTTTGCCAGAAATGATTTGCATAGTGCGTTGCTTGCCATACAACATATTAAAATGAGCAAAATCATTACGGATAGAACGATACAGATCAAGATTGACTCGACCAACAATAGCCTGTTTTACGGCATTCTGACTCACCTGTACTTTCCCCATCGCTTCGATAATTTGCCCCTTCTTGAACAAGGTCAAACCATCGTCTTCCATTTTACCTTTTTTGTTGTACTTAGGCGGGTTATCAGTGACAAAAAAATCTTCCGATTTTAACTGATACTCATGCAATGTAGCCAACGTTACAAACGTCAAATCACGCTCAAACAAACCGGAAAAATCCGCCAACCGCGCCAGCACTTTCATAACAATCCGGTGAGCTGCCACATGATCCACCAATCGAATGTGGTTGGAGTCTTGTCGATGTGCCACCACCTTTTTTAACGCCGCAGCATAACCCTGATACCCTTCAAACTGCTTGCGTTCCTTCACCCATTGCGCATGTAGTGCCTCGCGTTGAGATTGCGCCTCCGCCACGACTGAATATATGCCATTCTTGAGGGGTGCTTCCGCCGTCAGACAACGGCTTACGTCTTCCGCTGTGATTTTTTTCTTCACCAATGTCTGTAACACGGGGGTATGCCCAAAACGGCGGATTTCCCGCAAACCCCGCTGTGGCAAATATTGCGCACGTTCGCGCCCATTGCCTTGATTCTCAAAGACTTGAGCAAAAACACGCGGGTTCTCATAGAAACTGCTAAAAGCCGTCAATACGTCGCGTTCCACTGTGGGCATGGCATCATCGCCCGTGTATTGACTGTCGTGCATATCCAAATACAACTTGAGCGTATGCTGCAATGCTTTGATGCGTGTTCCTTCTGTGTCATTCCGCGCCTGTTCGGGTTTGGCAAGAATTTCCCACTTTGCCAATTGGTGCAGTAATTGTGACACTTCGCCAACAGGCATCAAATGCAGCAAGAAATACAGCACGGGTTGCCAGTTAACGATTTGCAAAGTACTTGCAGGCAGTTGAATATTCTCTGTTGGGCAGCAACGGATTGGCTGCAATGCTTGCTTGGGATCAATGTCCAACAGCCAACATAAACCCTTGCCATCCAAAAAGTCCTTAAATGCCAACGCCACTACATCACGCAACAGCTCATCAATGTATTCCGCCTGCTCTCGTGCTTTTTCAGCATCGCTGGCATAACCACGCTGGACACGCATCTCACTGGCTGTCGCTGCGGACAAATCGTGGAAGAACTGACGGATGCTTTTATTCTTACCCTGCCCGTCTTTACCACCAATAGCAATCGGCAATTTGGCAGCGCGTGCCGTGACCAGCTCACGTTCAGCTTCCGACTTTCTGCGCACATCTGGGTTATTACGAGCCGCCGTGGTGCTGCGATTCAATGCCGTCGTTAACCACGTACTAAGCATTGCATCAGTAGCCCCCTCCAACCAAACACGGAAAGGACGTTCGTATAACATTTTCAGCACCACGTATTGGCATTTCTGTGCTGGATTTTGTTCCATTGCCTGACGATTGACCCGTGGCGGTAAACCTGTTTTCAGCCCAGCATTGTGGTTACGTTCGATAACACGCCCAAAACGCGGCAGTGGCAAATCTCCTGTTGGTATTGCACATACACCATTGACCAACTGCTGTACCTGCGCTTGTGTGCAGACTTGAAAGACATGCGCCCCTTCCAGCGTTGCCAGCAAACGTTCATCTTGCTTTTCCTGTGTTTTATCCCACAACGCGCCTAACGGTGTTAGCAAGCCACTGGAGCGTCCTTTTTCCGATAACTCCTCATCCAATACTTCCAGAAACTTGTCGCGCCCTTTGAAATGGAAAGCGGCATGGCGCAATGCACTCCCGCCTTGGTACGCTAACAGAATGCTTGCCTTCTGCGTTATTCCATCATCGGTTTGGAATAGGCTAGCGGAAGTACCAAACAACAGGTGAAGGTTTTGGTTAAAGATGGCGAGGCGACTATCTAATCCGGCATCTTTTTCAAATAATTTCTCCACATGATCAAGGAATTTACTGTCAAAACTGTCTTTTTCCCATAACTCATCAGGGGACGCTAACGAAGCCCAATTTGCCAAAGTCAGATTTGCCTGCCCCAAAACATGCCGCCAAACACGCACAAAAGCTTCGGCTCGTTTAATTTCTGCCTGCCCGTCACTGCCCCAAAAACGGCTATTAGCCAATGGCACAGTTTCGCTTTCCGCTTCACGGTAATACAAGATTTTGCCCAAGCGAATAGATGCTGCCAAATCGGTATTTTTGGATTTATGCTCCAACTTCTCCCGTAACGCTTTTTTCTTGCGGGGTAACAGAAATTCCACCAAGGTCTCATCTCTTCTATCACTGTCAAACAAGCGGGTATAAAAATCCTTGACCGCCATGTGGAGGTGAAACAAGCCCGGTTTCTCCTGCTTTGCCTCAGTGATGCGTGATTTACCATCTGTGCCAGAGTAAACCTTCGCCCAATGTTCAAACAGCATTTTGCCCGCCAGACTGCTGTCAATACGCCATTCAGGTTGCATAGGCTGTTTGTTTTTACGGGCTTCTTGTTTTTGTTTTAGCCGATCTTTGGCTACTAGATAGATACGCTCTGCGACATCATGGCGGTTGTAGGCTGTCCAATCGGCATCACACCACGTTGCTAAAGACTTTGATTGGAGCAGAATATTTTCTTTGATGCTTTCCGCTTGCGCTTGGATTTTACCTTTACGACGCGGCTCGGCTTCTGGACTCAAGCGCAATTCAGCCTCATACAAATGGCTGGCGATGCGCTCAACGATGATTTGGGCAACATTTTCTGTGATGGCGGTGGGTTCAATATCACCGACAAAACGCTGATACCAACGCCCTTGCAATAACGGGGCAGGCTCTTGTTCTTTCGCATCACCATAGGGATGAATCTTTGAACGCCAAAATACGGCATGATCCGAACAGGGCAAACGTTTGTTGAGTTCTAGCCATGCCGCTTTACCCAAGGTTTCCCGCAATTGATATTGTTGTGGTGTTGGCAGGCTAATTTTGGCTTTTGGATTGGGTTTGCAAATAATTTTGTCGATGACAGAAACCCACTGCGCAATTACCAGCTTTTCATGACTTGCAGCAAATGGGGGAACATCGTGTTTATCCCGATGCTTGTCTAGCAATACACGTTGGTTAGTTTCGGTAAAACTGCGCCCATAGGGTTTAATGATCTGCATGATGGCATCCTAGGAATCGGTGGGGGTCAATTATCAAGCAAAACAAAGAACCATGCACGAAGAATCAATAGGCTTTATTAACACATTCATTCCCCACTCAACAAACGCCCAACATCCTCATTCCGCACCCGCTCTTGACATCCTCCCCGCCCTAAAAGACGGGGATTCCTCCTGCGAGACGGCAATGTCCTGCCGCGAGAATGTTCTTAGCTGCATTGACATCTCTGTCATGCAATGACCCACAGTCGGGACAAGTCCATTCTCTTATTCCAAGTCCTACTCTACCTTTCGGACTGTTGACAGAAATACTTCCGCAACACGAACAGGCTTGGGTACTGTACGCTTCGTTGACTTCCAGAAACACGCCTTGCATCGCTTTCGATTTTGCATCAAGTTGTGTTTTCAGCATGAACCAGCCTGCGTCCAAGACGCTTTTCGCCATTTTGGTTTTGATTAAGGCTTTACTGCTGACGTTGCCGACAACGATTAATGAATGCTCACGCACCAATTTGGTGGTGAACTGGTGGATAGCATCGGCTCTACGGTTTTTGACTTTGGCATGGATAGCCTTGACGCGCCGTTTTTTGTTGGCACGTTGGGCAATACCCAATTGTTTTTGGGCGTTGCGGTAGAATTGATTTGCTTGAAGTTTCTCGCCATTGCTACAGGTGGCGTAGTCTTTTAAGCCAAGGTCAATGCCGACTTCACCGCGCCCGATGGCTTCAACAACGGGGACTTGTACCACCACATTGAAATACCAGCGCCCACGGGAATCCTCGGTGAATGAGCCGGAACGGAAGGCGTATTGTGACAAGCCGTAGCTATCCCACACCTTGAAATAGTGCTTGTTGTAGCGAACTTGCCCATCTTTCCAAACGGCTGCACCGGATTTGAACGGAATCCAGCCCAACGAGCGCCGACTACCGCCAGACACCCGCCAGCGTAGCTTATCTTTCTTGAATTGCTTTCGCGCTTTGGCGTGGGCTTCGGTCACTTCTTGGACGGTTTGCGAGTGGAGAGTGAAGCCGCGTGCTTTCTTGAATGCCGCTTGGCTCTTGGCGAGGTCGAAGTCGGTGAAATTATTTCTGAGGTAGCCGACTTCTGGCACTGCTATGTAGCTGTATTCTGCCGTAATAGCGTTGGCTTCGTTCCATACCTGATTACACTCGAACGCCCACTGCTTTAGCACGGGCGCGTGTTTGTCGCGGATGCGGACTTTGAGCGTTTTCAGGGTGGCGATGATGGGTTTCATGAGGTAGATTGTAGCGGTATTACGGCAAAAAACTACTGAATGGATGACTCTTCATCAGAGGTAGCCGAAGACGCTTATATCCCCGTCCTGAAGGACGAGGTTTTACGCGATTACTGATAAATACTTTCCACACTCAAACTCAACCCAACCGATTCCAGCACCACCATATCCCCCCAATAATAATACGAAGGTCGCCAGCTATCGCTACGGCGGAAAACTTCGACCTCTACCGTATCCTGCTCAATCAGCATGTATTCCTGCAAACTGGGCAACTGCAAATACTCCAGCCGTTTAACTTGCCGATCACGCTGGCGGGTAGCTTTGAACAACACTTCCACAATCAGCACCGGGGATTCGGTCGAATAGTCATCCAGAAATTGTTCATCGCACACCACCACAACATCGGGGGTAACGGTGCTCCCCCGCGAGATACGCCTCAACGCTCAGGTAAGCCAGTTGTCTTGCCAATGCCATCATCTGCATTACTCTTGTTCTATACACTGAATTCATAGGGGATTTTGCAGGCTTCGGAACTATCAGACTTGCCATCCCCCACATAACCGAGAATAATTCAAGCTAGATTGGCTAGATATAAAGGTGAGCAACATGATGCAATGGCGTTTAGCAGATGCGAAAAACAGATTCAGCGAGGTGGTCAATCGGGCATTGCACGAAGGACCACAACAGGTTTCCCGCCGTGACAGTTCCGTGGTAGTCATATCCCTTCAGGAATATCAACGGTTGACAGGCAAACGTACCAGTTTCAAGCGTTTCCTACTGGATCATTCGCCCAGTCTGGAAGGGCTAGATCTATCCCGTGACAAGTCACCGATGCGCGAGGTAGACCTGTGAGAGTATTGCTGGATACGTGCGTGTTATCCGAATTACGCAAGCAAAATTGCCCACCACAAGTACGTGCAGCAATAGAACGTCTGGAAGACGATGAGCTATTCGTCAGCGTCATTTCTCTGGGTGAAATTGCCAAAGGCATTGCGCTATTAGATGACAGCAAACGGAAACGCGCTTTACGTGACTGGTTGGAAACACTGGAGCAGGAATACGGCGAGCGCATCCTACCCGTCGATCTCGAAACCGTGCGTATTTGGGGTGAAATCACCGCCAATGCCCAACGATCAGGCAAAATAGTCGCAGCGGCTGATGGTTTGATTGCCGCAACCGCCATCCGCTACGGTTTGCATGTGATGACGCGCAATGTCGATGATTTTTCTCCAACAGGTGTTTTATTAATCAACCCTTGGGAATGAAGGTTAACACCCCTCAGGGATTTGATAAGCACTCCGCCCCAAAACCCGCTATCATGCACGGTTAGCCCCATTACCCAAGAGCCACTCCATGCCCGCTTCTTTTTCCAATCTGAATCTGCCTGCCCAACAACTCGCCAATCTTGGCAATTTGGGTTACAAACTGATGACGGGCATCCAAGCCAAAGCCCTCCCCCCTGCCTTACAAGGCTCTGACATCATCGGGCAAGCCAAAACCGGCAGCGGCAAAACTGCCGTGTTCGCGATTACCTTGCTCGCCAAACTTGACCCGCAAAACTTTGCCGCACAAGCGCTGGTGATGTGCCCGACTCGCGAACTCAGTGCGCAAGTTGCCACCGAAATCCGCCGTTTAGCGCGTTACCAACCCAATATCAAAGTCGTCACCTTGACCGGCGGGCAACCCCTCGCCCCGCAAGCCACCTCCTTAGAACACGGCGCACACGTCATCGTCGGCACACCGGGGCGCATTGGTGATCACATCGGCAAACGCACCATCGACCTCAGCCAAGTTCACACGCTGGTGCTCGACGAAGCCGATCGCATGTTGGAAATGGGCTTTATGGAAGACATTGCCCGTATCATCAGCCTCACCCCCAAACACCGTCAAACGCTGCTGTTTTCTGCGACCTACCCCGACGACATTAAACGCCTGAGTGCGCAATTCCAGCGCAACCCCGTCGAAGTCAAAGCCGAAGCCCTGCACACGGCTGGCGTGATCAACCAATACTCGTACCTGTGTAATAAAACCGAACGCTTGCAAGCGCTCGATACCCTGCTGGCGCATTTCAAACCGCGTTCGGCGGTGATTTTCTGCAATATGAAAGTCGGGGTACGCGAAATCACGGAACACTTGAGCCAACTCGGTTTCAGCGTGAAAGCCCTGCACGGCGAAATGGAACAGCGCGACCGTGACGAAGTATTCGTGCAATTCAAGCACAACAGTTTCAACCTGCTAGTCGCGACAGACGTAGCAGCACGCGGCTTGGACATCGAAGACCTGCCGTGCGTTATCAATTACGAACTGCCGCACGATGCTGACATTTACATCCACCGCATTGGGCGTACCGGACGCGCAGGCAAAGAAGGCATGGCACTCAATCTACTCACCGATGCCGAACGCCACAAACTCGCCGACATCGGCATTGCGCAAAAAACCGAACTGGATTACGAAGTGATTTCCGCGCTACCCAAAGCCAGCCTCAGCCCGACGCAACCCAACAATGTCACGCTGTGCATTGCTGCCGGACGCAAGGAAAAAGTGCGCCCCGGCGACATCCTCGGCGCATTGACTGGCGAAGGGGGCATTAACGGCAAATCCGTCGGTAAAATCGACGTGCTGGATTACGCCGCCTATGTCGCGGTCGAACGCAGTGCCGCCAAGCAAGCGCTAAACTGCTTGCTGGATGGCAAGATCAAAGGGCGTAAATTCAAGGCGAAGCTGTTGTAAGGGGTGTCGGTAAACCATGAATAGTTTGGAATGGCGCGTCACCGCCTCGCTTGCTGCCATTTACGCGGTACGGATGCTGGGTCTGTTTATGATCTTGCCCGTCTTCGCGTTGTATGCTGAAACCTTGCCAGACTCCACCCCATTTCTGGCAGGGCTAGCCATTGGTATTTACGGCTTATCGCAAGCCGTGTTCCAAATTCCGCTGGGCATCCTTTCCGATAAAATTGGGCGCAAGCCAGTGATTATTGGCGGCTTGTTAGTGTTTGCCTTGGGAAGTATCCTGGCGGCACTCGCGCATTCCATGTGGCTGATTATTATCGGACGCGCTATTCAAGGCATGGGGGCAATTGCGGGGCCGACAATGGCATTGGCAGCCGACTTAACCCGCGAGGAAAACCGCACCCGTATCATGGCAGTGATTGGGATGACCATTGGTTTATCCTTCATGGGTGGGATGATTTTGGGTCCCGTCATCAGCCAATTCCACAGTATAGGTGTACCAGGCATTTTCTGGTTCACCCTGTTGCTAGCCTTAGTGGGCATTGCCTTAGTTGTCCTGGCTGTGCCTACACCTGTGCACAGCACCCAACACCGTGATGCGGGGATCATCAAAAGCTATCTAGGCATAGCACTTCGCAATATCGCGCTATTGCGCATGAATGCGGGGGTCTTCATTATTCATCTGGTGATGACCGCAAACTTTCTGGTCTTGCCTGCGATTTTTGAACACGAACTCCATCTGCCGCGAGCCGAACACTGGCAGGTGTATTTGCCCGTGTTTGCAGGTTCGTTTGTGCTGGCTATCCCCCTGATTATTCTTGCGGAAAAAAAGCAGCAAATCCGCACCCTGTTACTGGGTAGCACCCTTGCGCTGCTTCTCGCCGAAGCTGGCATGGCGCTGGGGCATACGCACATCGACTGGTTGCTGGCAGCCTTCTTCCTGTTTTTTGTGAGCTTCAACTTTTTGGAAGCAGTACAGCCGTCGCTGGTCGCAAAATACTCCGATGTCAGCATTAAAGGCACGGCAATGGGGATTTTCAGCAGCTCACAATTTCTCGGTATTTTTGCGGGTGGCTCGTTGGGCGGCATGATCAACCATACGTGGGGGACAACCGGTGTCTTTGTGTTCAGCGCTGTGGTGGTGTTGGGCTGGTTTTTGATTGCACTGCAATTACCGCAACCGACCTTCTATACTAGTCGGATACTCAAACTTGACCCGCTGCTATTTTCTGATCCGCAACGCCTGCATGATGAGCTAATGAGCGTCAACGGCGTGCAAGAAGTGGCGATTGCAGCGACTGAATGCATCGCTTATCTGAAAATCGACAAGACCACGCTGGACGAGGCTGCCTTAGATGCTTTCTCGCCGCCATCAGCGTAAAATCTCACAGCAATATTGATACAAGGAACGAACATGGCACGAGGTATTAACAAGGTCATTCTGGTCGGCACCGTGGGTAAAGACCCCGAAATGAAGTACATGCCGAGCGGTGACGCTATCGCCAACATCAGCGTGGCGACGAATGATTCGTGGAAAGATAAAAACACCGGTGAGAAGAAAGAAATCACCGAGTGGCATCGCGTCGTCTTTTTCCGCCAGTTAGCCGACATTGCAGGCAAATACCTGCGTAAAGGTCAGCAAGTTTACATCGAAGGTAGCTTGAAAACTCGTTCATGGGAAAAAGACGGTCAGAAACATTATGCGACTGAAATCGTTGCTTCTGACATGCAAATGCTGGGTGGTCGCCCTGGTGGCGGCATGGAATCCGGTAACTACGAAAGCGCGACACCACGCAGTAATCAGGGCGGCAATGGTGGTAGCGGTGGCTACTCTGGCGGCGGTTATAGTGGCGGTGGTGGCTCACCAGCCCCTACGGCTAGCGGTAGCAACAACAGTTCCAACAACTTTGAAGATTTCGACGACGACATCCCGTTCTAACCCTTAAAAAAAGACCTCTTTTTTCTATAAAGAATCAAGAGGTCTTTTTGCAGCTAATGGCTTATCCTTTGGCTGCGTTACGAGCGTCGATCACGGCTTTACTGACGCCGCCAATACACCAGTGTTCCGCTGGTACTGCGTTGATGACGACACGCACCTGTGTTCCGGTTTCACACCCAGCGTTTCAGCCGCAACGGCGGTGACTTGTGCGAAAAAAGCGTTCTTTTGTTCCGGGGTACGCCCCTGAATCAGAGATGTAGAAACCGCTTGCCATAAAGGGCATGTAGGTCAAGATTCAATCAAGAAAAACGCCGCTGAAACCACCGCCCACATCACCACAACATACCCAATATTCCAGCGCAGGATGTCACGCCCCGACACCTCAAACTGGCTACGCATGATGGCATTCAGGCCAGAAAACGGGCTGGCAACCACCCCCAGACTCCAAATGCACAAAAACAACATCGCCAGCACATTCGCGTCCGGGTGCAAGGGTTGCACCAACGGGCCAATCACGGCCACGCTGACCACCGGATGCACCCCCAGCAAGGAAACCACAATCGCCCCACCCAATAACAGGCTCAATTCCAAGCCATCCAAGGCCGCAAACGGCTGGAAACCGCTAAAGCTCTGGCTCACAGCCTGTACACCCACGGTCAGCAGACCAGCTCCCATGAATAGACCCAGTTCCCGCGCCAAACGTGGCGCACTGTTCCACACATGCTGCTTCAGCCCTGCTTTAGCTGTCCCCGGCTGGCGCAGGGACAGGAATACCACCGCCAGCGTCACTGCCGTGGTACTGACTACCATCAACACTGGCACATTGGGTAACAACGGGTGCAACACCATCACAGTAACAGCCAGCAGCACCGGGATCAGCAAACTGCCCGCGTGCATGGGATACCCCCGAAATGCCTGCACCTTGTGCAAACCACTACCGCCCATTTCCAGCACCGTCACCAGCATCGCCAAAACCGTTAACCCCAATCCTGTCAGGATCACCGGATGCAATTCAGCGCCCGGCGCATACGTCAGCGCCACTGCCATCGCCGCAAAAAAGGGCGACCAGAACGCTGCCATCGAAAACGCCCGCCCAATGACGGTTACCGTTTGCTTGCCCAATGCCTGCTGCGATTTCAAACGTTCCGCCACCAGAATCAGGATAGAAATATTGATCACCGCACCCAACACATGCACACCCAGCAAGGTATTCACAAATGCACGCCGCCCTTGGGGTAATGGCTCATTATCGGCCTGTGCTGATGTCGCCACCAACCGTAGGAAGCCGACGCTGTACAGCATCACCATCAAACCATTATTTTGTAGCAGAATATCATTCAGGGAAATGCTTGCCCCACGCCCCCACCCCCACAGCAAGAACACCAGCCCTACCCCCGCCAGCATGAAAAACTGCTGGAAGCTGCGAGGATGTGCCGACAACAACAATGCACCCAATCCCAGCCACGCACACAAGCCACTGACCCAAGCAGGCAATGATGGATACAACAAGTGCAACAAACTGCTGATAGCCATCCCCAACAACAACAGGCTGGCGATGGAACGTAAAAAGGCAGGACTCCATTTCATTAAATTACAACACCGAATACAGCATTTTCAGGCTCAACAGCACCAGCAACACCGCAAAGCCTTTCTTCAACGTCGGTATCGGCAGTGAATGCGCCAGATGCGCCCCATACGGGGTTGTAAAATAACTGACCAGTGAAATCACGATGACCGCAGGCCAGTAGATGAAACCCAGCGTGTATTCCGGCAAGCCGACTTGCCCCCAGCCATTAAACAAATACCCTAGCGTCCCCGCCAGCGCAATCGGTAAGCCAAGGGCAGCGGAGGTAGCAATCGCATGGCGGATATTGACATTGCACCAAGTCAGGTAAGGCACGGACAACGAACCACCACCGATAGCCACCAGCGCCGAAACCACGCCGATCCCCGTGCCGACTGATGCCAGCCCCAATGCCCCCGGCAATTCCCGATGCGGTTTTGGCTTGACGTTCAGGATCATCTGCAAAGCGACATAACCCATGAAACAGGCAAAGAAAATCGCCAAATGTTGTGAAGACAGGTAGATTGCCAAAAAAGTTGCGGCAAATGTTCCCAGCAGGATACCGGGTGTCATGTGGCGTACTACTGCCCACAACACGACACCTCTGGCATGGTGCGCCCGCATACTGGAAAAGGAAGTCATGACAATGGCTGCCATTGATGTCCCCAACGCCAAATGCACCACCTGATCCGGGGGAAAGCCTTTGCCGACAAACAAGGTCGTCAGGGCTGGAACCATAATACCACCACCACCGACACCGAATAACCCAGCAACCCCCCCCACGACAGCACCCAATGCCAGCAATATCAACAGCAAATTAATGTCCAAGATTGGTTCTCCACTATGTTCCAGCCGGGATTGTAATGATTAAAACGCCATTACAAACAGGGAGAACATGAAGTACTAAGGGTGGCAACTAACCTTTTGAGGGACATCTAGGGCATACCCTTGCTTAAGCTGCCATTCATGCCAGTAGGCAAGGGTAAATCGAGTCGGTATACTATTCCCCAGTGCTTGTACTGGAGAGCGCATTAGACGCCAGCTAGGAGGAATACAAGCACTTTTCAACAGTTGTGATAACGTACTAAATAACAGCACAACACAGAATTAAAAGATAAACTCAGAGCCACATAATGTGGCTCTTTTTTTTTGTGCTTAATTCTCGAAACCTTGTCCAATCCACGCCGTCAGCGTTTCGTGGAACATGACATCGGTTAACTCTTCCACGATAGCCGCATCAATGTCCGCCGCCTCATGGGATTGACCTTCTTCGGTTTGTGCTGTTTCCAGCATTTCCGTGCGTACTTGCGCCAAGTAAGCGATAATTTCTTCCGCCTCAGTCTTTTCAATCGGCAACATACCAAAACTGAAAATATGCTGGTTATTCGGCAAGCTCAACAAACGCGACGCAATGCAGATATTGTTGGGCACGTTGGTCGCATCCAATTGTGCTAACACGGTCGGTTCATCCGAACCCAAACGACGCACTTCGACTTTTTTGCCCACTTTGCCAACGACTTCCCACAACGCGAGTTCAGAATGGGAAAACGCTTCCAAATACTGGCAAGCAAACGACTTTTCTTCTTGCTGCACGCGTGTCCGCATGAATTCTTGCAAGACTGTTTCACCGTCTTCGTTGGTTTCGGTGGTAACAAAATGCTCGAAAACGTGGGAATGCAGCATTTGCCCTAACGGTTCTTCGTCCAAATAGTCCAATACTTCGTCGCCGGATAATTCCAACATTTCGGCAGCATAAGCAATGGCATCGGAGAAGACTTCGACCATCCATTCTTCCCACGGGGGGTTGGCAATATAAGCACTCAGCAGTTCCATTGTTCCGCTGACTTGTTTTTCCTGTTCCGCTGTAATCACGGTGAAATCCTTTTTTTGGGGGGTGGTAAACGATTATTCTACAACAAACCGCGTTCTGCAAACGACACAACTTGATCACCGATCACAAAGTGGTCTAGCACGCGTACATCAATCAACTGCAAGGCATCTTTAAGTTTTTGGGTAATACGTTCATCGGCTTGACTGGGTTCAGCCACGCCGGAAGGGTGATTATGCGCAAAAATAACGGCCGCCGCATTGTGATGCAACGCACGGCGCACCACTTCACGCGGGTGTACACTTGCCCCGTCGATGGTGCCGCGAAACAGCTCTTCGTATTGGATTACCCGATGCCGCGTATCCATGAACAAGCACGCGAACACCTCGAAACGGTAGTCACGCAATTTGGAGGTGAGGTAAAAACGTACTGCATCGGGGTCTGATAACGGGTCACCTCGGCGCATTTTTTCGCTCAGGTAACGTCGTGACATTTCCAGCACAGCTTGCAGTTGCACGTATTTGGCTTCCCCCATACCGTGCGTTGCACAAAAGTTTTGTGCGTCTGCATCAAATAATTGCCGTAAACTACCAAACGTTTGCAACATCTCCCGCGAGAGGTCGACAGCGGTTTTACCTTTGACACCTACCCGCAGGAAAATCGCCAGCAATTCGGCATCCGACAAAGCTTGTGCGCCGCGTAACATGAGTTTTTCGCGTGGACGTTCTTCCAGAGGCCAGTCGGTAATTGCCATTTTTTTCCGCTTTTTTAGGTATGGGTTAGAACGTAAATCTTATGTCATTCCTCTCCGGTAAAAACATTCTTTTAGGGATAAGTGGCGGCATCGCAGCCTACAAATCCGCCGAGCTGCTACGCCTGCTGGTAAAACAGGGTGCAAACGTGCGCGTGTGCATGACGGCTTCCGCACAGGAATTCATCACCCCGCTCACCATGCAAGCCTTATCCGGCAATCCAGTGCATACCACCCTGCTCGACCCGCAAGCCGAACTAGGCATGGGGCATATTGAGCTGGCACGTTGGGCAGAGGTGATTTTGATCGCCCCCGCGACCGCCAATACCTTGGCACGCCTGACGTGGGGCATGGCGGATGATTTGCTGAGTACCGTGTGCCTTGCTTCGACCGCCCGCTTAATCATTGCACCGGCGATGAATCAGCAAATGTGGAAAAACGTCGCTACCCAGCACAACGTCAATACGCTAAAAGAACGCGGCGTCACAGTATTGGGCCCTGCCGAAGGTGTACAAGCGTGCGGCGATACGGGCTTTGGGCGAATGCTCGAACCTGCCGACATCGTGCGTGAATTAGAAAATGGCTGCACCAGCAGTGCCTTGCTGCACGGTTTGAAGGTACTCATCACCGCAGGCCCCACCCGCGAACCTATCGACCCCGTGCGCTTTCTCACCAACCGCAGTTCCGGCAAAATGGGCTACGCCGTCGCCCGTGCTGCCGCGCAAATGGGTGCAGAAGTGATGCTAGTGTCTGGGCATGTAGCGCTCGACTGTCCTGTTGGAGTACGCCGCGTCATCACAGAATCCGCCGCCGATATGCTCTACGCCACCTGCGAACACGCCAAGCAAGCGGATCTCTTCATCGCCACCGCCGCCGTTGCCGATTACACCCCCGTGGATGTCGCGGATCGCAAAATCAAGAAAAATGCCGCCACGCTCCATCTTGAAATGAAACGTACCACGGATATTTTGGCTACAATCAAACAGGAATACCCGCACCTGTTCACGGTCGGCTTTGCCGCAGAAACCCACGATTTGATGACCTATGCCCGCAGCAAATTGGAACGCAAAAACATTGATATGATTGCTGCCAATTCCGTCGCAGGCGGTAAAGCCTTCGACCAACCCACCAATGCCTTAGAAGTGGTGTGGAAAAACGGTCACACCTCGTTGCCGGAAATGGATAAACAACAACTTGCCGAAGCCTTGATGCAATTGGTGGCGGCGCAATACAACCAACGGAAACTCGCTCAACATGACAACGATTGAATACAAAATCCTCGACGCACGCATCGGTACAGAATTCCCCCTCCCCGCATACGCCACCACAGGTTCGGCAGGCATGGATTTGCGGGCGTGTTTGGATGCCGCCCTTGTGTTAAATCCCGGTGACACCACCCTGATTCCGACGGGTCTTGCTATTCACATTGGCGACCCTAGTTTGGCGGCGGTAATCTTGCCACGTTCTGGGCTGGGGCATAAACACGGCATTGTGCTAGGCAATTTGGTCGGTTTGATCGACTCCGACTACCAAGGGCAATTGCTCATTTCGTGCTGGAATCGCGGTAACGACAGCTTCACCATCACCCCCGGTGAACGCATTGCGCAATTAGTCTTCGTACCCGTGGTACAAGTGGCCTTGCAACAGGTCGATGATTTCGACCAATCGCAGCGCGGTGAAGGTGGTTTTGGGCATTCAGGCAAGCACTAAGTGATGACCATTCCCCACAACACTATCGCGCATTCATTGTTCCGTGCCTATGATGTGCGCGGCGTGTATGCTGACAATCTCACCGAACACAGCGCGTACCTGATCGGGCAAGCGATTGGTTCGCAATTGCGTGATCTTGGTACGCAGTCCGTCGTGCTAGGCCGTGACGGACGCTTGTCCAGCCCCGCCCTAGCGCACGCTGCGGCACAAGGTTTGTTGCAAGCCGGTTGCCACGTCACTGATCTGGGCATGTTGCCTACACCTGTACTGTATTTCGCGGTGCAATCCGGTCTTGCCGCGCATGGTGTTATGATCACTGGCAGCCACAATCCGCCCAATGAAAACGGCATTAAAATCGTCATCAACAGCGAATGCCAGTACAACGAGCAAATCCAACGCTTGTACGAACGCATTATGCGCGGCGAACTTTGGCACGAACCACAAGCGGGTAAATTGCAAACGGCGCATATTCTCCCCAACTACTTACAAACCGTTTGCCAGCAAATTCATCTGCAACGCCGTCTGCGCATTGGGCTGGATTGCGGCAATGGCGCAACCGCGCTGTTGGCGAAACAACTATTCCGCGACATCGGTTGCGAAGTCCACCCGCTATTTTGCGAAGTCGATGGCAATTTCCCCAACCATTCGCCCGACCCCACCCAGCCTGCCAATTTACGCAGCTTGCAAACGCTAGTGCGCGAACAAGCGTTGGATATTGGCATTGCGTTTGATGGCGACGGCGACCGCCTGATTGCAGTGGATGGCAACGGGCATATTCTCTGGCCTGACCGCATTCTCACCCTGCTGGCGCAAAACGTCCTACGCGAACAACCGGGGCGCATCGTCGCTTATGATGTGAAATGCACGTATCGGTTGGATAAAGCCATCCGTGATGCAGGTGGTATTCCCGGCATGTGCATCAGTGGACATTCCTTGCTGAAAAAATATGTCCGCGACCATGACGCTGTTCTCGGCGGTGAATTCAGTGGGCATATTGTGCTGCGGGATCGGGGCATGGAATACGACGACGGTATGTACATCGCCGCCCGTTTGCTGGAAATCCTTGCGCAGGAAACGGCTAGCCCTGCGACAATTTTTGCGCGTATCCCCGAAGGTTTTAGCACGCCCGAACACAAGCTGCGCTTTGCCTCCTACGACGCTGCCACGGCGGCAATGGCAATCTGGATGCAGCATCAGCAATTGCACGCGCAACGCCTGATTACGCTGGATGGAATGCGTGCCGAATACGCCGATGGCTGGGGTTTGGCGCGTGCTTCCAACACCAGCCCATCGATTACCTTGCGCTTTGAAGCGGATACGGCGGAACGGCTGGAAGCGATTCGCGCTGTGTTCCGTGCCGATATTCAACGGCTGCAATTGACCACGGCGGCACTGCCGTTTTAACCTTGCACCCCTTACACCCAAGGATTCGCACCACATGAGCAAAAAACCCGCTAATCCGCAAGATAATGACCCAGAATTCTGGGATCTTGCTGAACAATTCATTGAACTGGCGAACACGTCGGTCGAAACCAGCGATTTAGGTAAAGTTGGTGCTGCAATGCTATACGCTGCCGCCCGTTTCAATACCTTCGTGGTTGCCGCGTCATCCATTGATCGCAAAGAATTCATCGAAGACGCGGATGACACGATGGATTATTTGAGCAAGCAATTCCGCCACATGCTCGGCGACAACCTGCGTGACTTCAAGGATAACTACAAGGTTTACATCAAGCATCCTGACGAAGAAGCTTAATCGCTTAACCCCACGACAAAAAAAAGCCACAAGCATTGCCTGTGGCTTTTTACAGCTCCGTTAAGGCTTAGAGGCGTTCAAAGATCGCCGCAATGCCTTGACCACCACCGATACACATCGTCACCAGTGCGTACCTGCCATTGGTACGTTGCAGTTCATACACCGCTTTAGTGGCAATGAATGCCCCCGAACAACCGACCGGATGACCCAAGGCAATCGCGCCACCGTTCGGGTTGGTTTTTTCCAGATCCAACTCCAACCCTTTCGCCACCGACAATGCTTGTGCCGCAAACGCTTCGTTAGATTCGATCACATCCATTTGATCCAGCTTCAAACCGGCTTTTTTCAGCGCCAGTTTCGAGGCAGGAATCGGGCCTTCACCCATGAGGTCATTCGGCACACCCGCCAATGCGTAAGACACCAAACGGGCAATCGGCTTGTGACCTGCATTCAGCGCTACATCTGCCGCTGCCAAGACGAAGAACGCCGCGCCATCATTGATACCCGACGCATTACCGGCTGTTACTGTGCCGTCTTTTTTGAAGGCAGGGCGCATTTTCGCCAATGATTCCAGCGTCGTGCTCGGTTTGAGGTGTTCATCCGTATCAAAAATCACCTCGCCTTTGCGGGTTTTCTTCACGATAGGCACGATTTGTGAGGCAAAACGACCGTCTGCTTGCGCCGCTGCGGCGCGACGTTGGGATTCCAGCGCGAAAGCATCTTGGTCTTCACGGCTGATATTCCACTTAGTCGCCAAGTTTTCCGCCGTAATCCCCATGTGACCCACGCCAAACGGGTCAGTCAGCACCGCCACCATGCTATCAAACGCGGTGGTATCGCCCATGCGTGCGCCAGAACGCAGCGCTGGCAGCATATAAGCGCCTTTGGACATCACTTCAACACCGCCGCCGATACCGTAATCGGCATCGCCCAACATAATGTTTTGCGCGGTCGTCACAATGCCCTGCAAACCCGATGAACACAGACGGCTCACTTGCATCGCCACCGATTCCATCGGCAAACCTGCCTGAATCGACGCAACGCGTGACACATACGCATAACGGGAATCGGTCGGGATGCAGTTCCCCACAGTAACGTAGCTAATTTCCTGAGGATCGACACCCGAACGTGCAATCGACTCCTTCATAACCACGCCCGCCAGTTCGCTGGCATCCATGTCTGCCAATGAACCACCAAAAGCACCAATCGCAGAACGCACTGCACTCAATACAACAACATCTCTACTCATAATAATTTTCTCCTCCGAAGTAAAAAAGACCAGCGCTAACTGCGATATAATGACTCATTTTTCTAAGAACCGAGCAAAACCATGAGCAGTCACCCACGTAATACCGCCTCTATCCTAATGGAGGCGCTGCCTTACATCCAGAAATATTCTGGTAAAACCATTGTTGTCAAATACGGCGGCAATGCCATGACTGAACCTGCCCTGCAACAAAGCTTCGCACGCGACATCGTGTTGTTGAAACAAGTTGGGATTAATCCGGTGGTTATCCACGGCGGCGGCCCGCAAATCGGCGATTTGCTCAAGAAAATCGGTAAGGAAAGCCATTTCGTCGATGGGATGCGCGTCACCGATGCCGAAACGATGGATGTGGTGCAAATGGTCTTAGGCGGTTTGGTCAACAAGCAAATCGTCAATATGATCAACCAAGCCGGTGGACGGGCGATTGGTTTGACCGGCAAAGACGGTAATATGATTATTGCCCGCAAACTAGAGCACGCCACGGTTGACCTAGGGCATGTCGGCGAAGTGACCGAAATTGATGCTAGCGTGGTAAAAATGCTGGAAGAAGACCGCTTTATCCCCGTCATCGCCCCGATTGGCGTTGGCAAAGATGGCACGAGTTACAATATCAACGCCGACATCGTGGCGGGTAAAATGGCAGAAGTGCTGAACGCGGAACGCTTGCTGCTACTGACTAATACACCGGGTGTACTCAATAAAGCAGGGACATTGTTGGAAGTATTAAGCCAACAAGACATTCAAGATTTAATCGCGGATGGCACGATTCAGGGCGGCATGTTGCCGAAACTGACGTGTGCCACCGATGCGATTGCCGCCGGAGCAAAAAGTGCCAGCATTATTGATGGTCGAGTGCCGCACGCAGTATTGCTGGAGCTTTTGACGGATCAGGGTGTCGGGACGATGGTGACGCGTTAAGCAGCTTGCTTAAACGTTCGCGGTCTTTTTCGTAACGCTGGCGAAGGCGCTCTTGCTCGGTCTGATTTTCCTGCAAGGCATAGTCGTAAGTCGCCAGCGTTTTCTCCGCCTCCAACACATAGCCATTGAGTTTTTCACGTTGCGCCGCGTTTTCAACATTGGGTGCTTGCGCTTGCACGGCGGCTAATTTACTGGCTAAAGAATCACGCCGCTCGGCAATCGACTGCGTATTCTTTGCCAAAACCGCTAACTTGCTCTGAAAGACGGCCTCTAACTCGGCAATATCGGTGTAATTTGCGAGTAGATGATTATCCTGCTCTTGCTGCTTGTTTTCTAAGGCATTGCGTAACTGTGCTAAGGTTTCTTGGCGTTTGCTAGCAGCGATTTCTGCTTCAGTGGGTGCAGATGGAAACGTTTTTAGTGTCATGCCTTGGGCATTGAGCTCACTATGACCGTGCTTTTCAACCGTGGCTGGCACGACATCGGAATAATGCACTACACCTGCGTCATCCACCCAACGGTATAAGCCTGCCTGTGCAACATTAGCCAGTAGCAGTAATGCAATCAATGTGATGTAGCGCATAAAAACCTCGTATCATCCTTATACGTAGATTTTTAGCATTTGCGGCGCGGAAAAGCGCGGGGGAAGCGGAAGAGCGGGGGTATTGTCACTACGAAACGCACACTGCCCCAACGTGGGGGCAGTGTGGTAGATTAAAATTTAACGAACCGTGTAGAAAGCATCGGGTACGCTGGAACGGATACGTCCCAGATTGGCTTTAGCTTCGCTTTCGCTGCTGAACGGGACGCGTACTTTGTAGAGACCGCCTATTTGCTCAACAATCGCGTTAAAGCCCATGGATTGCATCCGACTACGCATGGATTCAGCCGCACTGCTGCTTTGGCTTGCCACGACTTGTACCGCGTAAGAACCACCCGCTGTATTGGCATAAGAACCTGCCCCACCCGTGCTAGCACCACCCGGAGCGGTATAGTCGTAGTAGCTGCCAGACGTACCGCTAGTTGTACCGTAACCAGACGTTGTACCCGTGTAACCAGAGCCACCCGTTGCCGCACCGCCCGTACCATAATCATAGTAAGAGGCATTCGTCGTGCCGCCCGTATTGGCCGCTGTTCCAGTGCTGTTATAGCCGTAGTCAGCCCCGGTGGTAGTGCTACCGTAAGAACCAGCACCGTAATCACCACCCGTAGTTGCACCCGCTTGTGCATTCGTTGCAGGAGTCGGTGCGCAACCAGACATCAATACTGCCAGAGTCAGCACGGCAGCTCCCACTTTCAATTTGTTTGCCATAATATAAGCCCTAAGTGATTGTTGTTTTGATAGACAATGGTCTATTGCCAAAAGTTTCCCAGACAAGCACCATTCTCAAGAAAAATGTTCATAACCCCACCGTTGGTCTGGCAAGGTATAATCAATCTGCAAATTCTGTTGTTTAGCATCCACTTTTCCGATGACTGTAACCTGAATTTGCTGGGCTTCAGCCTGACTTTTCACATCCTCCCAGTGTGCTTTTGGCAACGTAAACAATAACTCATAGTCATCTCCGCCACTGAGCGCAAAGCCGAGACGTTGCGCCAAAGGCAGTTGTGCCAACGCCGAGGAAAGCGGCAGCAAGCCATGTTGTAACTGTGCGCCAACCCCTGAGGCTTTGAGCAAATGCCCAAGATCCGCCAGCAAACCATCTGAAATATCCATGCAAGCCGTCGCCCTGCCCCGCAACAGACTGGCGAGTGCCAAACGCGGTGTGGGGTAATTCAAGCGTTGCACACAAAACACCGCCGCCTCTGGCGATAAGACCAAACGCTGTTGCACCACCGCCAAACCTGCGGCTGCGTCACCCAATGTGCCAGAAACACAAATCAAATCGCCGGATTGCGCCCCACTACGCAACAGCGCTTTACCCGGTTCTGCCCAACCCATCACCTGAATCGTGATGCTCAACGCCCCCCGCGTAGTATCGCCGCCAATCAGGAAAATACCATGCTGCTCCGCCAATTCACGCACCCCTCGTGCAAATTCACTGACCCACGCGTTATCTGCCGTGGGCAACGATAATGCCAAGGTAAACCACGCTGGGGCGGCTCCCATCGCCGCCAAATCGCTCAGATTAACCGCCAATGACTTGTAACCAATCGCATGAGGTGGCGTTTCCAGCGGAAAATGAATTCCCGCATTGGACGTATCCACCGAAACCACCAACTCTTTACCCGACGCTATCCGCAAAACCGCTGCATCATCACCCACGCTAATCCGCACGTCATCCGGCACGGGTTGCCACAAAAATATTCGCGGATTAGATCAAATTCCGACATACTACTGCCCGTTAATCGCTAAATAATAAACTCTGGCAGATTTCAACAAACCCAGCCAGATGTTTTATGCTAAATGCTACCAATGGAATAGCTCTTGCTATACATTATTCTTGCTGGAGCATAAATGGATACAAGTTCACAACAAAAGATTGGGTATTTGCACATTATTGGGCTGGTTTTACTGACTGTATTCATCTCTGTCAGTGTAACATTTTGGGTGCTTCAATATTTTCTATTCCCCAAGCCTTTCAAACCCGTGGCGCTGGATGCACAGGAAAATGCTGTGCTGGAACGCAAACTTCAGCAAATCGGTTTACCCTCGGTAGCGGATTTAACCCCCGAACCGTATACCGAAGTCGGTGCACCGCGTGAAATTTCGTTGTCTGAGAAAGAGCTGAATGCCTTGCTGGCAAAAAATACGACTATGGCGGAAACGGCAGTCATCGACCTTGCCGATAACCTTGCTAGTGCCAAAATTCTGCTGCCACTTGACTCCGAATTCCCGTTTATCGGCGGCAAAACGCTCAAAGTGAATGCGGGCATGGAATTGGCTTACGCCAACAACAACCCCATTATCAAGCTCAAAGGCGTAAGCGTTTGGGGTGTACCCGTGCCCAACGCATGGCTGGGCAACTTGAAAAACGTAGATCTGGTCAACGAATTTGGTGGCAATGCCGGTTTCTGGCAATCCTTCGCTGCTGGTGTCGAAGACATCCACGTTGAAGAAGGGCATTTGCTCATTAAGCTCAAGGAATAGCCCCTACAGCACCGTGCCGCCGCGTGTGGTCGGGTCATACGCCAGTGTCATGCCAGACGTGGTATCCGCCACAAATTGTGCCAACACCGCCTCCGCTTCAGCCCAATACGGCTGTTGCTGAGCATGTTGCAACGGCGTGAAATGGCGGCTGTACAAGCGCGACAAGCGTGCTTGCGCTGCCGGATCGCGATAATCCGCCAAGGCTTCCACCACCGATACGGCTGCCGCACGGTTATTGCACATCAACAATTGATCACAACCTGCCGCCAACGCTACTTTGGCTCGCCCCACAAAATCGCCTGCAGCTGCTGCCGCCGCCATATCCAAGGCATCGCTAAAAATTGCACCCTGAAAGCCCATTTGCCCGCGCAAAATGCCTCGCAACCAGCGCGGTGAAAACCCTGCGGGCGCATCATCCACGCACGGATACACGACGTGCGAGGGCATCACCGCCTCCAGCCCTTGTGCAATCAAATGCCCGAATGGGGCAATGTCTTCCACCCACAACGTTTCCCAGCTACGCTCATCACACGGTAAGGCTTCGTGCGAATCTGCCGTAACACCACCATGACCGGGAAAATGCTTGCCGACCGACACCATGCCTGCCAAACGTGCACCCTGCATCCACGCCCCTGTCAACGTCATCACTGTTTGCGTGTCTTGCCCAAAGGCACGATCACCAATCACCCGACTTAACCCGCGATCAATATCCAACACAGGCGCAAAGCTAAAATCCACGCCCACCGCTTGCAATTCAGATGCCATCAACCAGCCCATGCGTTGCGCCGCGTGCTTGGCAACGTCCGGTGAGTGTTGGTACAACGCCGCGTAATACCCCGCTGGCGGCAAACGATGGAAACCTTCCCGAAACCGTTGTACCCGCCCGCCTTCCTGATCCACCGCCACCAGCAAATGTGGCTCACGCACCGCACGAATCGCCGCTGTCAATGCCGCCAATTGCGCCGGATTCTGGTAATTACGCGCAAACAAGATCACGCCCCCCACGGCGGGATGTTGCAACAATTCACGGTCTGCGGTACTCAATTCCGTACCGGCTACATCCAGCATGACTGGCCCCAATGACATCAGGCTTGCTCCTTCTATTGGCTATTGAATCTGCGCCGCATCCTGTAACAACTGACGCACCAGTGCAACCGCTTCGGCAAGATTTTCGCCCCATGTTATAAAACCATCCTCATGCCCCAGCATCACAATCGTATTACGCGGCGGTGGCGTATCTCGCAACAAGGTTTGCATCGCCTGCGCCATTTGCGGCGTGCCGTAGGGAATATCTGTCGCCGTACACGTCAATCCCAATGCCTGCGCTTGCTGCCAAAGCTGGGGATGATGCCCGTGAATAATGGCGTGAGCCGTCGGCAGACACTGGTAAATCGCCGCATGGGTCATGGCTTCCGACGACGGTTTCCGCGTCCCAACCGCCTGTAACCAATGGCGCTGGACATCGTAAGCAAGCACTTGCGCATAGTGTTGTGCGGTCAAGGCTGGCAAATGCCCCGTTTGCGTCCCCGTAATCACAAACGCGCCTGTTGATTCACGCTCCACCGTGCGCACACTGACATTGCCGTAACCCAAACCGCCGTACCGCTGATCATCCTGCCCGACCACACCCCATTGCCACAACAAACTACGGCTGTGATTGAGCGCATCAAAATCGGGGCAATCCACTCCTGCGTCACTCGCAATGTATGACAAGGTAAATTTAATAACGCCTTCGGCTTCTGGCGGGTGCATACGCTTTCCTGTTTTGTGATACTTTCGGGATTATGCAAGTAAACATCCAAACCTTACACCACAGCGAAGACGAATTCGGCACAATCACCGTGCTGGATGATGGCGAATGCCGCATTCTCGCCTTCGCCCCCAACGACGAACAAAGCCGTTGCCTGAAAGCTACCCCGCACGTTTTGCAATACGAATACACCCAAGCGATGTTGCTGGTATTGCTGTTTTGCCAACCCAAGCGCGTGCTGATTCTGGGCTTAGGCGGCGGCAGCTTAGTCACCGCTTTGCATCGCCACATTCCCGGCATTCACATCACCGCCGTGGAATTACGCGCCACCGTCATCGACATCGCCCACCGCTTTTTCCAAATGCCGCGCAGCAAACGCCTGCAAATTATCCAGCAAGATGCCGACGACTTTCTGAGTAACGCAGAATTACGCAAGGTTGACGTAGTATTCGCCGATCTGTACCACGGCGATGGTGTCGATCAAGTGCAATTACGTGCCGATTTTGTCGCCCGCTGTGCTGCCAATCTCAAGGAAGACGGCTGGCTGGTGCTGAATTGCTGGACAGAACACCGCGAAGACCCGTTGTTACGCGATGCTTTACGTGCACACTTTACCGACATTCGCACCGTGCTGACGGGCAGCAAAAACTGGGTGATCCTCGCGGGCAAAGTGCCTGACTTTCAAACAACCCGTGCCTTGAAAGACACCGCCGAACACCTCACCGCGTCCCTAGGGTTTCCGCTCATGCGTGCTTTGATGCGCTCGCGGGCACTAGGCGAATAGCCTGTGTTATAGTGCTTCCTACCCACTTAATCGGAAAAAACCATGCGCAAACTGCCACGCTTGTTCCTCGCTCTCTGTTTAACCTACGCCCCGTTTGCCCTTGCCGAAACCGTGTTGAAGCGCGGCAATGGCACTGAACCGGAAACGCTGGATATTCACCAATCCTCCGGCGTGTCTGAGGCGAATATTCAACGCGATATGTTTGAAGGCTTAGTCACAGAAGATGCGTTTGGCAAGCTGCAACCCGGTGTGGCAGAAAAATGGGAAATCAGCAACGACGGTAAGCGCTACACCTTCCACTTGCGCAAAGACAGCCAATGGTCAGATGGCACGGCGTTGACGGCTGACGATTTTGTGTACGCCTACCAGCGGGCGCTTGCTCCAGAAACGGCTTCGGACTACGCCTTCATCCTCTGGCCAATTGCAGGCGCAGAAGCCTTTAACAAAGGCGAGCAGAAAGACCCCACCAGCATTGGCGTAAAAGCCCTTGACCCGCAAACCTTGGAAATCACCCTCAAAGCGCCCACCTCCTATTTTCTTGGCATGTTAATGCACCCGATGGCGTTTCCCGTTCCCAAACAAGCACTGGAAAAAGCGGGCAAGGATTGGATCAAACCCGAAAGCATCCGCTGTAACGGCGCGTACTGCCTAAGCGAATGGACACCGCAAGCCCACGTCAAGTTGGTAAAAAACCCGCATTACCGGCGTGCCGCTGAAGTAAAAATCGACAGCGTGTATTACATTCCTACCGAAGATCAGAACAGCGAACTCAAACGCTACCGTGCTGGGGAAATCGACATTACTTACGACGTACCGTCTGATCAGATTAAAACGGTGGCACAAGATTTCCCCGCTGAATTCCGCAGTACGCCGTACATTGGCACGTACTATTACGCCCTCAATCTGGAAAATCCGGCATTCAAGGGAAATCCCAAAGTGCGCCGCGCCCTCTCGCTGGCGTTAGATCGCGACATTCTCACCGAAAAAATTACCCAAGCGGGCGAAATTCCTGCGTGGGGTTGGGTTCCACCCGTCGACCATTACACCCAGCAAAACATGGAAGAAAAGGCGCTGGATAAAGCTGCCCGCACCAAACTGGCGCAATCGCTGTACGCCGAAAGTGGCTACGGTGCTGACAAACCGCTGGAGCTGGAAGTGCTCTACAATACCAGCGACAACAATAAAAAACTCGCGATTGCGGTCGCGGCGATGTGGAAACAAACCTTAGGCGTAAAAACCAACCTGCGCAATGAAGAATGGAAAGTCTACCTCAGCTCGCGCAAGCAAAAGCAGTTCCAAGTGGTGCGTTCCAGTTGGATTGGCGATTATAACGACGCACACACCTTCCTCAGCCTGTTCAAGTCCGATGTCGGCGAAATGAACACCTCCGGTTACAAAAATCCCGAATTCGACCGTTTAATGGCAGAAGCGGAAACGCAAACTGACGCCAAAAAGCGTCAAGAGGCAATGGAACAAGCCGAACGCATCCTACTTGCCGATACGCCAATCATCCCGATTTACTACAACACCACGCAACACTTGGTTAGCCCCCAAATTAGCGGCTGGGAAAATAACGTGATGGATGTTCATCCCAGCCAATACTTGAGCGTGAAAGAGTGAAATAACTTCCCAAAATAGAAATTACCCGTAAAATCCCACTAAAATAATGCTTTATTTCAAGAAAAGCGCAGCACCACAAAAAATCTAAAGATTATTATCCAAGGAGACACACACTAATGTCTGACAACAAAACGGCTGCGGATGCACAAGCTAGCATCAATGCGCTAGGCTTTGCCTCCGTGGCAAAAGAGATGCAGGAAAATTTCAAGCAAGTTGAAGAAATCATGTCGGGTTTCAACAAATCCAACGAGCACATGAATCTTGACCCCTTCAACCTGAAAACGGCTTACAGCGATTGGATGGAAGCGGTTGTCAAAAATCCCGAAAAGGTCATCGAAACCAATCTGGCTTTCTGGCAGAAATCAATGGAACTGACGCAACTTGCCATGCAAAGTTTCATGAGCGGGCAACCCAGTGAGAAACTGGTCGAACCTGCCAAATCCGACCGCCGTTTCAGCCATGCAGACTGGAACGACAAACCGGCTTTCGACGTGATCAAACAATCCTACCTGCTAGTATCAGATTGGACACGCAAACTGGTTGCTTCGGCAGAAGGGTTGGATGAACGCACCGCTGAACGCGTCAAGTTCTTCACCGAACGCGGGCTGGATGCGATGTCACCCACCAATTTCGCTCTGACCAATCCGGCAGTACTGGAAAAAATTCGCGAGACCAAAGGTGCAAATCTGGTACACGGTCTGAAAAACATGCTGGAAGATTTGGAAGCGGGTAAAGGTCAATTACGCATTCGCATGACCGATACCAACGCATTTAAACTAGGGGAAAATGTCGCAGCAACACCGGGCAAAGTGCTATTCCAAAACAATATGTTCCAATTGATTCAGTACACACCCAGTACTGAAAAAGTCCTGAAGCGTCCGTTACTGATCGTACCACCGTGGATCAACAAATTTTACATCCTCGACTTGCAACCGAAAAACTCCATGCTGAAATGGTTGGTCGATCAAGGTCACACCGTCAACGTGATTTCATGGGTCAACCCCGATGAAACCTATGCTGACACCGGCTTTGACGATTACCTGCACGCGGTCATCAAGGCGATGGATGTGGTGGAATACGAAACAGGCGAAGCTGAGATGAACCTGATCGGCTATTGCATCGGCGGCACTTTGCTGTCGTCCACCCTTGCGTACTTGAAAGCCAAAGGTGATCAGCGCGTCAAAAGTGCTACGTTCTTCACCACCATGCTGGACTTCGCTGAACCGGGCGAGTTGGGTCTGTTCATCGACGAAGCGCAAATCAGCGCACTCGAAACGCAAATGAACGCGCAAGGCTACTTAGACGGCAGCACCATGTCAGGCGCATTCAATTTATTGCGTGCCAATGACTTGATCTGGTCGTTCTACGTCAATAACTACCTGCTGGGTAATGACCCACGTCCGTTTGACTTGCTGTATTGGAACTCCGATTCCACGCGGATGCCTGCCAAAATGCACTCGTGGTATTTGCGTAACCTCTACAAAGACAACAAACTGTGCCAGCCTAAAGCGCTAAGCGTGGACGGTGTGGAACTGGATTTGGGCACAATTGACGTACCTGCTTGCTTCATCTCAACGATTGAAGACCACATTGCGCCATGGAAATCCACGTACTCCGGCGCACGCTTGTTTGGTGGGGATGTACGCTTCATCCTCGGTGGTTCTGGGCATATTGCGGGCATTATTAACCCGCCAGCCGCCAACAAATACAACTACCGCATCAGCAATGAGTTGCCGGAAAATCCAGACGCATGGTTAGCGAATACTCAAGCCACCAGTGGTTCTTGGTGGCCAGAATGGGATAGTTGGGTACGTGCGCTGGCTAACAATGAACAGGTGGATGCACGTCACCCCGGCGCGGGCAAACTGGCAGCGATTGAAAATGCACCGGGTACTTACGTCAAATCCCGTCTGGGCGAATCCACACCAGTGCTGGAAACCACCGTGCTACCGGAAGCTGCACCGGAAGTGGCTGCACCAGAAACGCTTGCCCCTGCTATCGTGGTAGAAGCCACACCAGAAGCTACACCCGTGATTACTGAGGCAACGCCAGACGCTACACCATTAGTCATGGAAGCTGAAGCCACGCCAGTCGCTGCTACACCTAAGGCAAAGAAAGCACCTGCTAAAAAGCCTACCAAACCGAAAAAAGTCTAGCACCCGCTAGGGGGCAACCGTCATGGGTTGCCCCTACTGAGGGGCTTTACGCCACATAAACACGATCCAATAAAACGCCGCTGCCACCAAAACAAAACTGATCAGGCTCGCCACCGGATCAATCCTATTAGCCATGAACAGCGACGGCGCAGGCAACGCCGAATTAGCGTAATTCATAATCAGCACCGCAAAAAGATTGTTCGCGGCATGAGCGCCAATCGCCAATTCTAGCGAATTGCTTTTCACAGTAATGAAGGCTAAAAACAGTCCCATCAATAAATACAGCAACGGCATTAAGTACATATTCTCACCCATTTCTGGATTAGTGAGATGCGCTGCCATAAACAACAGCGAAGACCCTAGCACTGGAATCGCCGCATAGCGCGTCCACAAGCCCATGCCTTGCATTAAGTAACCTCGGAACAAGATTTCTTCCGCCGCCGCCTGCAAGGGCGTCACTAACAACGCAATCGGCAAAAAGATCAAGAATTGCTTGGGATCAAACATTACTTGATATTCCCCCGGTTTGAAGGCGGCCTCTACCAGCGTTGCGCCCGCAATCAGCATAAAAAAGACGGCAAAGCCTTCCAAGATACGCTTCCAACTGATCATGGCTAAGGTGGTTATGACGCTGGTGAACGTTCGCTTGTGTACAAACCGCACCGCTAAGAACACCCCTAACAACATCGCCAACAGCGTAAAATTGATACCCAAATACGGCCAGAGATTATCGACCCCACTGAATTGCAACGTTGTTAAATCCACATTGGTGTTCGGATCACCATCTTCAATCAAGAATAACACCATCATTAATAACGGAATTCCGCCTAGCAATTGCCAGAAAACCACAATCAGTACCATGCCAAGTACATAACGCAACCAGTGATTTCTGCCGAGACCGGCAAGTGCTAAATAAGAGGTATCCATTATTTTCCTTAATTATGTAAAACGGGTCATACATATTTATCTGAGTGTAGCGCATATTTTGAATTGCACACATATTCATCGACAATCATCATCAAGACGAATTGACACAGAAAAACGATAAAGAGACCTTATCTTAAGGAGGAACAGACTTGCAACAGAGCGAGGCGGGATTCAGCCAGACGGTAATAAACGCGGTTAGCCACGCGGTGAGAGGACAATAAACCCTTATCGCGCATCAAGCCTAAATGCTGCGAGATATTACTTTGAGTTGTGCCCACGCGCTCGACAATCTCATGCACTGTCATTTCATTGCTTTGCAATAAGCACATGATTTTTAAACGTAATGGATGAGAAGCAGCTTTGAGGGAACGGCTCGCCAGTTCGATGTCGGCTTCTTGTATCGGTACACCGTTAACGGTGATGTTATGATGTTGATCGTGCATGTTTAACCCTACCTAGGTTAGTTCCAGAAGTATGACTAGCGGGTCAAATAAAGTTAATTAGCATATTATAATACTCTGAAGTGTATGAGCTTTCAGGCAGTTTGTCACCTTTAATTCAGGAAAAATAACATTTCGTATGTTGCAGTATGTCATCAAACGCTTGCTGGGTGCGCTGCCCACCTTGCTCGTGATCATTACACTAGCGTTCTTTTTAATCAGGCTTGCCCCCGGAGGCCCTTTTGATACAGAACGCCCGATGCCACCGGAAATCGCTGCCAATATGGAACGCGCTTACCACCTCGACCAGCCCTTGCCGATACAGTACGGCTATTATCTGCTCAACGTGGTGCAGGGGGATTTTGGCCCCTCGTTCAAGTACAAAGATCACAGCGTTAGCGGGTTAATTGCGCAAGGTTTTCCAGTATCCCTGCAATTGGGACTATTCGCGATGATGTTGGCATTGCTGATCGGGATTCCGGCGGGAATGCTGGCAGCCTTACATCAAAATCGCCCGTTGGATCATGCAGTCATGGCGATTGCGATGACGGGGATTACTGTGCCCAATTTTGTGATGGCACCGCTGCTTGCGTTGGTGTTTGGGGTGTTTTTGCATTGGCTACCCGTGGCGGGTTGGGATGCAGGTTGGAAATCAGCGGTGTTACCCGTGATTGCGTTGGCCTTGCCACAAATCGCGTATGCAGCACGGCTGATGCGTGCCAGTATGCTGGAAACGCTGTCCAGCCCGCATATCCGCACGGCATTTGCGAAAGGCTTGCCGTTGCCGTTGATCTTACGGCGGCATGTATTGAAAGCGGCGTTGCTGCCCATTATTTCGTGGCTAGGGCCTGCAACGGCGGCAATTATTACTGGCTCGGTGGTGATTGAGCAGATTTTTGGAATTCCAGGCATCGGGCGGCATTTTGTGCAAGGTGCGTTGAATCGCGATTACACGCTGGTCATGGGTGTGGTGGTGTTTTACGGCGCGTTGATTATTTTGATGAATTTGTTGGTGGATGTGATTTACGGGCTGTTAGACCCAAGGGTTAGCTATGAATAGTTTGTGGGGCAAAGCGTGGCGACGGTTGTTACGCAATAAAATGGCGGTTGGCAGTGCGTTGGTATTGCTGGCAATCACCGTGCTGTGTGTACTAGGGCCATTATTCAGCCCGCATCCTTACGATGAAATTTACTGGGACGCAATGGGCATACCACCAGATGCGGCACAAGGTTTCTGGTTCGGCACGGATGCGAATGGGCGCGATTTATTCGTGCGCACTTTGATGGGCGGACAGATTTCTCTGATGGTCGGGTTGGCAGCTACTTCGGTGAGTTTGTTGATCGGCGTCTTGTATGGCGCAACCGCTGGGTATCTAGGTGGGCGCACTGATGCTTTCATGATGCGTTTCGTGGATGTGTTGTATGCCCTGCCCTTTATGTTTTTCGTAATTTTATTGATGGTATATTTCGGACGCAGCATTTTTCTGATCTTCGTAGCGATTGGTGCGGTGGAATGGCTGACGATGGCGCGGATTGTGCGCGGGCAAGCCTTATCGTTGAAAGGACGCAGCTTTGTAGAAGCAGCACAGGTCAGCGGGGTGCGTCATTTCGGGATTATTCGCCGTCATATTGTGCCGAATACGCTGGGGTCGGTGATTGTGTATGCGACGTTGACCGTGCCTCAGGTGATTTTGTTTGAGTCATTCCTGAGCTTTTTGGGGCTGGGTGTGCAAGAACCGCTGACCAGTTGGGGCGTGCTGATTGCAGAAGGGGCTGCGCAAATGGAAACTGCGCCGTGGATGTTGCTGTTCCCCGCCGGATTTTTAGCAGTCACGTTATTTTGCCTCAACTTTTTAGGCGATGGCTTACGGGATGCGTTAGACCCGAAAAGTATATAATATTTACCCTATTACCCCACAAGGACTGCCCCGTGCTACTTTATCCCGCCAGTACTCAAAGCCTACTTGACGAAGCGACGACCTTTACCGGACGTGGTTTCGACATTGTGTTTGATGCCAATTCCCCCGTGGATTCCAGCGTGCGCATGGGTGGACGCGAAGGGCGTGACCATCATGAAATTGTGCTGCGCCAACCGGGTGATGAAAACAACTACCTGATCGCGTGGCAAGCGGCATTCGTGCTGCATCAGTACCGTACACCCGAAACCGAACGCACCAATTTGCAACCGAATGCGGCTTACCTTGCCAGCGTCAAAAATGAACTACTGTCGATGCACCCCAGCATTCCCCTGTCACAACGCGAAGCCTTCACCGATCACGTCATCGGCGGTGTCTTGACGCAATTACGCTCTGTACCCGTTGGGCTACTGATTGATATTCAGCTACACCGCGAATACGCAGAACTGCACGCTGTCCAGCAAAAATCGCTGACCCAGCAAGTCGTGGAACACATCGCTTGCTTGCAACTGACCCCAGAGATGTTTCCACGTACTTTGGTGCGAGCCAATCAGGTCATGAATGCGGCACAAGCGCTGCTGGTCGCGGAATTATTCGACATGCAGGGTTTGTTCGATCCGTACCGCACGGTGGGCATGGAAGCCGCTGCCGCCCTATTGCTTGAGCCATGTATGCAGCAGATTTTCGACGGCACGACTGACCGCGCCTTGATTGACTCGTGGGCTAGGAATCTGGGGATGGAGAAGTGGTATCGGTGGGTTTAACGCCCCGCCACCTCGGCTTGGTGATCCGCTTCCGGTAGTGTCGTTTGCGGCACTTCCTGCGGCTGCTCAAACACTGGCGGCATTTGCCCCAAATCGACACCCACCAAATCCTTGGTAATGTCGCTACCGGTCACGCCCGCTAATGCCCCAATCAGGCGAGCGCGAGTGTAATGTTTAACTTTGCCTTCCAGACTTTCGCACAAGCTATTCGCCAGCAAAAAGCGTTGCGTCACTTCCAACCGCCCCTGAAACAACGTGAGTTGTGACAGCGTTTTGCCGTACAGGAAAAAATTCACCCCAGCAATGAATTGCACCATCGCCCCACCAATCACGCTGATCAGCGCCACATCCCCTTGCTGGCTCACCATAAATCCAATCGCAGCGAGGAAAAACAATAAGCCGATTACGCTAGCAATCAATGCCCAACGAAAACTGCGCCCCGCCTGCGATAACGACAAATCATAGAAGCGCGACAGCAATTCAATTTGCGAGGCAGCAATTTCCTTCACGTCACCACTCGCCGCTTCGGTCAAGCGTTTTAACGCCGGTTCTGTCACCCCCGAAATCGCTTCTTGACGCATATTTAAAAATGCACCCAAGCCACTTTGTCGATCATCAGTATTCATGTTATTACGCCCCACAGGTTATGATGATCTGATTATAGCCTAGTGGACACCAACATTCCGTGATGCCGTTATTATCCATCCAAGCCCTGCACGTCGCTTTTCACACCCCCGAAGGTCAGGTAGAAGCCGTGCGTGGTGTGGACTTGCAGCTAGCCGCTGGCGAAACCCTCGCCGTCGTGGGCGAATCCGGTGCAGGCAAAAGCCAATTATTCCACGCGGTGATGGGTTTATTGCCACGCAATGCCCACACCAGCGGTTCGGTACAATTCGCGGGTACGGAATTACTGAAACAAGCACCGCACGTACTCAACCAGTTTCGCGGCAAACGTATGGCGATGATTTTCCAAGACCCGATGACGGCATTGAACCCGTTACTCACCATCGGGCGACAACTCACCGAAGTGCTGGAAGTGCATCAAGGCATGAGCAGCCAAACCGCACAAAGCCGCACTATCGCCATGCTAGAACAGGTACGTATTCCCGATGCGCCGCGCCGTTTACACAGTTACCCGCACGAATTATCGGGGGGAATGCGCCAACGCGTCATGATTGCAATGGCATTGCTGTGTGAACCGGCGCTCTTGATTGCGGATGAGCCGACCACTGCCTTAGACGTGACCGTGCAATCGGAAATCATGGCGTTATTGAACGTTATTCGCGCTGAACGCGACATGGCAGTGGTGCTGATTACGCATGACCTGCCACTCGCGGGTGGTTTGTGTGATCGCGTGGCAGTGATGCGGCATGGCAATATCGTGGAAATGGGGGAAATGCTGCGTATTTTCCAGCAACCACAACACCCGTACACACGAGAATTATTACAAGCAGCACGGCACTGAACATTTCACACCCATAACAGTCTGATACTAGGGCGATAACATCAGGCATAACAACAGGGGAACACTCTATGCGCTTATTCCATCACACCGTGTTAGCAGGGCTGCTAGCAATGGTCAGTTTATTACCAGCGTGCAGTTACGCCGCAGGCAAACCCACACCAGCGCCAGCGAATACTTTCGCCACACTGTGGCAACCGGGCTGGGCATGTGGACAAGCAACGCGGGTGAATCCCGATTTTGTGCGTCATTTAGCCAACAGTCATACCTTGCAGGGCTATGCTTTAAACGGTGTGCCGCTGCCTATTTTGCTGGGGCAAAATCCTGAGCAATCGGGCGCAATCTTATTCGCCAAGCATGACGGTATCTGGCAGGCGTACCCGATTGCCGATGGCAGCGTGGTATTAGCCGCATACAGCACATCGGCTTTCAACCGCATCACATTGTTTGCCACAGGCGGGCGCGAAGGGCTGGGCAATGATTACCTCGTGCTGCAAGGCAAAAATCAGCTCAGTGAGTTTGGTTGTGCAACCGTGCATTTTCCCGCCGAATTAGATCGCCCCGATTGGAGCAACCGCTACCCCGGTTTGCACGATTTTAATATGGATACGCAAGGACGCGGCACGCTGATTACCGCTGCCAATGTCCCTGCTGGCAATGCCGAAGTGAAACACTGGTATCAATACGCCACCAACGACTGGGGACGCAGTTGGAGCGAAGCACGTAATCTGAAAGCTAAGCCAGCGGATAAACAAGGGATTTTCCACCCGCTGCAAGAAACACCGCCGTCACCGTGGCTACTAAATAGCTTGTTAAACCTGCACTAACAAACCGTGGCGAGCAAAGACCGTCAGCAAGTGCTTAACGTTCTTGCTGATTTCGGCTTCCAAACCTTTACCCGTCGCTTGTGCTTGTTTACCACTGGGAATCGTGACGTTTCCGACGCTGACTTCGGCGCACAAATACGCCACCAACGCCGACACGGTACGACTGCCATCTAATTCACGCAGCAAGCGGCTGGAAAAACGGTCCAAACTCAACGCCTGATGACGAATACTGGCAACACTTTCCCAACCTTGCTCGGCTTGTAAACGCGCCAAGGCATTCGCTTGCGGACGCTCGGACACCGTTGGACGTTGCAAACAAGGAGACAAATGCCCATAAACACCGCGATAACTGTACAGACTGAATAACTCGCTCACGAATTCGCTACGAGCTTGCGCAAAGGCTTTGCCACCCGCTTGTGCCACGCGGGCAGCGGCATGGGCATACAATTCGTCAAAATTCGGGGTGTACGGGTGTACTTCCTGCAAATACAGCAATGCCGCCTTGCTTAAGGGGTGTACCACATTCAACTCCGTATTATCGGGAGTCAAAAAAATCACTGGCTTGAGGTTATTGAGGTTTTCTTTGCCCTTGAGTCGCAGGTTTGCGCTGTAAAAAAACGTAGTAAACACATCCACATCCACCGCTCGTTCCAACGGCACATCCGCACGGCACAATACGCTCTTGCGGAATGCCCGCATCTGCACAAAATCCATCCACTGTTCATGCTCTAAGGGGTCATCAATATCCGCCAAAGCCGTTTGTGCAGGCGTACTCAAGGTGGTATCAAACAAGGTATACAAATCGGTTTCACACACATACTGCAAGTCATGCCGTTGCGCATCCGCCAAAAACTCACTGAACAGAAACGCGTTGTTTTCACCCGCCAAATATTCGTGCAACAAATAGCTGGGGTGCGAACCAAGCAAATAGGTGATTTCTTTTTGCACGTAATGCTGGCTATCTGCTGCTGCACCTTGCAAGGCGTGTTGCAAACGTTCCAACGCTGCTATCGCGGTGCGGTATTTCGCTTCAGCACCAGCAACGTCGCGGGTCGCGTGTAGCAATAAATCGCGCAAACTGCCGCGCATTCGCCAACCGGGCAACAAATTGTAACTGATGTAAGCCAGCCCATGCGGGGTCAAACACTGTCGCGCCAGTTGCAGGATTTTTTCACGAACGACCATCGGCACCCACGAATACACCCCATGCGCAATGATGTAATCAAATTGCCCAATGTCCGCCGCTTGCAGCGCAAGGATGTCGCCTACGTCGAGCCGGATATTAGTCAAGTTCAAGGCACTCACCACTTGCTGACCAATGCTAACTTGTGGTGCAGAAAGCTCTACCCCGACAAATTCGCTGTGCGGTAAATGCCACGCCATCGGAATGAGATTTCCGCCAGTGGCAGAACCGAGTTCCAGCACCCGACAGTGTTGCGGTGAGGTGGTTTGGATGCCAAACAAACGCCCTAAGGCAGCCAGATTACTGGGATGGGTTTCAGGAAAAGGATTGGTTTCGTAAGTCAGTTCGTCGTAAAAATCGACCATGAACGTGGATTCCCAGTGTCAATCAATGCACTGGCAACGCCACGACCATTCTGAATTCCAGACGAGCGTTACCCGCATCTTTTAGCCAAAAATTCTGCACCGCCAATTGGTGGGTAGCCGTTTGGAGGAATTGCATCGTATAACCATCACGCACCTTCGGCATATCGACACCGAATGACATTGCCATCGCTGCGCTCCACACCGTTACGCCATCCCGAAGATTCACGATATACGCCATGCCGCCACGACCATTCAAACGATTTTCCACCACCAAGTCAGCTAAGCGTTGCCGTAGCACCGGATCGTCAATTGGCTCGAAGCGACCATTGGCGCTGTATTCTAGATTCCCTAACACATCGTACAGTAACTCGCCCTGTACTTCGGGGTTGGCTGCCAATTTGTAGGGGAACACCAACAGGGTGGCTGCCAACAATGTCAGCATCAACCCTGTTAGCGCAATGCCTAGGGCAAAATGACGGGCAATAGGGTGCTTTGCCTCGAACCATCGTTGCATTTCAGTTCCAACCTTTCTAACACTCGAATATTTTGATTATAGACCACAATAAGAAAAATGAATTGAAACTGAACGAGAGTGCGTCATAAAGCTCACTTGCTCCGATAAACGGTATCTAAATAGTCGTAAACGGCAAACAATCCCATCGCCTCCCCACCAGTTGGACGACCCGCACGATCACGGTTATTCCATGCCATCACATCGAAATGCACCCAAGGAATCGTGTCCGGCACGAATTCATTGAGGAACAAGGCTGCGGTGATCGCCCCACCGTAGCTACCGCCACTGTTGGTGAAGTCCGCGCAACGGCTGTTTAATTGCTCGAAGTAAGCGCGATGCAGCGGCAAATTCCAGATCAACTCTTCCGAGCTTGCTGAAGCCTCTTGAAGTTTCACCGTCAATGCCTTGTTATTGCTGAAAAACACCGGAATTTCCGTCCCCAGTGCCACCCGTGCTGCACCCGTTAACGTGGCAAAATCCATCAACACATCAGGTTTATGTGTCGCTGCTTCGGCAAGCGCATCGCACAATACCAAACGCCCTTCCGCATCGGTGTTATCCACTTCGACAGACTTGCCTGCCCGTGTCGCTAAAATATCACCGGGACGGAACGCATCCCCACCAATGGCATTATCCACCGCCGCAATCAGTACGCGTAACTGCACCGGCAGTTGCAACTGCATAATCAATTGCGCCAAACCCAAGACGTGCGCCGCGCCGCCCATGTCCTTTTTCATCAGACGCATGAATTGTGAGGGTTTAATATCCAACCCGCCCGTATCAAAACACACGCCTTTGCCCACCAACGTCACCGCTGGGTGATCGGGATTTCCCCAACGCAGTGTCAGTAAGCGCGGCACATGCGCACTAGCCCGCCCGACGGCATGAATTGCGGGGTAGTTTTGCGCCAGCAAGTCATCCCCGACAACCTCGCTGAAATCAGCGTCAAAAGCACGCGCCAAATGTGCCGTCGCAACGGACAATTGCTCCGGCATCATGTGATTCGCAGGCTGATTGATCAAATCACGCACCAACGCCACCGCTTGCACGAAGGCTTTGGCACGTTCTTGCTGGGCGCTTGCCAAATACAACACGGGGCGAGCTTTATTATCCGGCTTGGTGTAATGCTCAAAGCGGTAATACCCTAACCCCCAACCAATACTGGCTTGCAACACCTCGGCATCTGACCAATCGCTGCACAGGTGGTAATGCCCACGCGGCAATTTGTTAGGCAATGCTGCCACTGCCCAACGCACCCCCTCAGCGGCATCGTAACCCGCCAGCACTTTGCTAATTCCACCCTGCCCATTCGGTAACAGGCAAAGCTGCCCTGCTTTCGCGTTGAAATCGTGCAATTTTGCCCATTCCCGTTCAGCATCAGGCAGGGAAACCCTGACGGCTTCCCACGTCTGTGGCATCAGCGGGTAAATACCCACTGAGTTTTCTGGTTTTTCTTGTGTAAACATGGCGTTCCCCTTAACGCTTGCAACCATCCCACCAGCACGGCGTGCTACCGATGAAGTCCAGCAATGCCTGATACTTCGGTGCTTGGCTAGCGGGTTGGGTAATGTATTCCTTCGTACCCCACGGGCCATGCTTGGTAAACGTGCGCGGTGCAGTGTAGTGCATGAATAATGTACCGCCTTCAGCCTTCCAACCGCTCAACAAACGGGCGTAAACATCACGCATCCGTGGGTCACGATTCGCCGCAAATAACATCGGGTTCGGCATTTCTTCATCCGTTTTGGTTTTGAAATCCGCCAAACCTTGACCTGCTTCATACGCAATCAAGCGAATCCCGTATTTATCGGTAATCGCCTTTTGCATCCGTACATACCCCAATTCTTTCTCAAGAGAATGACGGTAAACGGGGTTATTGATCAAATCAAACGCCTGATCAACGCTGCCCACCGTGCGTAATTCCGCATGACCCCCAAACACATACGGGCCAATCGCCAAGGCATCCACATGCTTGTAGGCATCTTTGTGCGTCAAAAGGGTTTCACTCAGTTTATCATTCACCGTCCAGCCCGCGAGGATACGCACCAAACGCTGTGAACCGCCGTAAACACCTTCCCAAATAGTGAAAATCTCGACCGAACGTTGCGAGTAATAACGATTGCCAGCACGTTGGGCGTTGGTATCCAGCCCCAGTTTCATACCCATGTCGATCATGTAGTTGGCTTGAGTGAAAATCGTGTTCCACGCTTCGTTGCTGTATTCGATATGCGGCTTGAGGTTGCTATTCAAATGCTGCTTCACGTAAGACGCAAATTCGCGCACGTAATTATCATCGGCAGCATGAGGCAGTGTGAACCACGGATCAGCGTTCAAACGGTTCGCCAATTCAACTTGAATTTCCAACGGCGCACCGCGTGAACCTTCTTTACCACCCCACGCGGCTTTACTGAGGGTGTTGCGGTCTGACCATGCACGCTCGGTACTGCGCGTCACACCGCTCATGTTCATGAAACGGATGGCACGGAAATCTTTCATGAAGTTCATGAAATCGGGGTTAAATACGATGCTGCCCGCGTTTTCCACGAATGATTGGTAATTGCCACCACAGGCTGCGGCTGAGGCAACACGCTGGAACGGGTTGCTGGAGCAAATACCGCCAGGGGGCAAAATGCGAATATTACGCACGTAATTTTGCGGGTTACTGCGAGTAATCAGCAGCGAGGTATTCAGCATATTGTCGCTACCCGCAGCGATGGTAATGGTATCAACGCCTGCTTTGCGCTCGACCAGCGTGGCATCGTTCATGTACTGAATTTCGCCTTCGCCGTCATAGAGCACGGTATACGTGCCTTCGGGAATTACTGCGGCGGGCAGATTGGAGAGGAAACGCGTACCGGCTTGACCGCCATTCAGATTACTAGGCCAACCGTTTGCATCATACGTGACATTGCCCTTGGTCAACCACGGGCTGGCTTCTTCAAACGGCATTGCCGCACGCATCAGGTCGATAAACGGCATACTCGCGTCGCTTTCCATTACTTCATTGGTATTCATACCGATGGGTGAGGCGGCGTTATTGGTTGATAATGCGCCTCTGGCGGCTAACGTCGTGGTTGACGCGCTGCCTGCCGTATCCGTTGCCGTCTTGCCTGTCGGTGTACCGCAGCCGCTAACACCTAACGACAGAATTCCGCCCATCACGACCAATTGGGTCAATTTAGCCAGCATAGTTAGTCCTTTAGTCAATTTTTGCTTGTGATTTACCAGTAGATAGGGAGTCTAGCACGGGGTTTACGCAGGATGCGATGAATATGCTTTGCCTGCATGATGCACACCCATTACAATTGCGCCCTCATTATAGCCTTAACCTTTTATTGGAGTATTCCGCATGGCAGTTGAACAAACTATTTCCATTATCAAACCTGACGCAGTAGCTAAAAACGTGATCGGTCAGATCTACAGCCGTTTTGAAAACGCTGGTCTGAAAATCGTTGCTGCGAAAATGGTTCACCTGAGCCAAGAACGCGCTGAAGGTTTCTACGCGGTACACAAAGAGCGCCCTTTCTTTGGTGATTTGGTTGCATTCATGACGTCTGGCCCTGTTATGGTACAAGTACTGGAAGGCGAAAACGCTGTCACTAAAAACCGCGAATTGATGGGTGCTACTAACCCTAAGAATGCAGACGCTGGTACAATCCGTGCAGACTTCGCTGATTCCATTGACGAAAATGCCGTTCACGGTTCTGACAGCGCAGAAAATGCTGCGATTGAAATCGCTTACTTCTTCGGTACAGACGGTCTGTGCCCACGTACTCGTTAATTTAAGGTAAACGTCATCTGTGTCTGACACTGTTAAGAAAGTCAATCTGCTGGATTTTAGCCATGAAGGGCTGAAAGCGTATTTCACCTCCATCGGTGAAAAGCCGTTTCGTGCCACACAAATCATCAAATGGCTGCACCAGCTTAATGTCGACAGTGTTGACCAGATGACCAATATCAGCAAACCGCTGCGCCAATTTTTAACGGATAATGCCGTGATTCGCGCCCCGGAAATCGTGATGGATCAACAATCCGCTGATGGCACACACAAGTGGCTACTGCGGCTGGACGATGGCAATGCCATTGAAACCGTATTCATCCCAGAAGACGACCGGGGAACGCTATGCATTTCCTCGCAAGTCGGTTGTGCGCTGGATTGCACCTTCTGCTCCACCGCTCGCCAAGGTTTCAACCGTAATTTAACGACGGCGGAAATCATCGGGCAATTGTGGGTTGCCAAACGCACCTTGCAAGCTGATCCCAAAGGCGCTCGCGTCGTCAGCAATGTGGTGATGATGGGCATGGGCGAACCCTTGCTGAATTTCGATAACGTCATCAATGCCTTGCGCCTGATGATGGATGATAATGCTTACGGTCTGAGCAAACGCCGTGTCACCCTCAGCACCTCTGGCGTATTACCTGCATTGGATCGATTAGCCGATACGCTGGATGTTTCACTCGCCGTTTCCTTGCACGCACCGAATGACGCATTGCGTGACCAACTGGTTCCGCTGAACCGCAAATACCCGATCAAGGACTTGCTCGCCATGTGCCGCCAGTTCTTGGACAAAAAAACCACCGAGCGCAATCACATTACGTGGGAATACGTGATGCTGGATGGCATCAACGACCGTGACGAACATGCCATTCAACTGGCAAAAATACTCAAGGGCATTCCCTCGAAAATCAACCTGATTCCGTTCAACCCGTTTCCTGAAACGCGCTATAAACGCTCTAGTAACAACCGGATACACCGCTTCCGTGATATTCTGTCCGAAGCTGGTTATACTGTAATCACCAGAAAAACACGCGGCGACGATATTGACGCTGCCTGTGGCCAACTGGCCGGTCAAGTCAACGACAAAAGCCGCAGAGAGATTCATTTCGCCCGCATAGAACGGTAGATAATAGCAATGAAAACAATAAAACAGACGTTTTTTCTCCTGTTAATGAGCAGCATTATAGGGGGCTGCTCCACGACATCCTCATCTGAAAGCGACAAAGCAGGGAGTTATTACACCCAGCTTGGTGTCGGCTATTTGCAAAAAGGGCGTTTGGATTTAGCCAATATGAATCTGGAAAAAGCCCTCGCGCAAGATGACAGTTCAGCACCTGCGCACCACTATTACGCTTTGCTGCAAGAGCGTTTAGGTAACGATGCTAAAGCGGGCAAGCACTTCCGTGAAGCCATGAGCCTGACCCCGCAAGATTCGGATTTGCTGAATAATTACGGCTCTTACCTGTGCCGTACTGGCAAATACGCCGACGCGGATAAGGCATTTATGGCAGCGGTGCGCGACCCGCTGTATAAAACGCCCGAATTTGCCTACACCAATGCCGGTATTTGCACCAAAAAAGCGGGCAATATTGTGCAAGCCGAAACCTATTTCCGGCAAGCATTGGAAAAAAATAACCGTTTCTCGGAAGCCCTCTACCAGATGGGCAAACTCCACCATGAAAAAGGTGAGTCTGCCAAAGCAGAAGCCTTCCTTTACCGCTATAATGACAATGCACCAGCAACGCCGGACAGCCTATGGCTGTGTTATCAGGTGCAAACGCGTTTAAATGAAACGGAAAAAGCGGATGCCTGTGCGACCGAGCTACGGGCAAAATTTCCAGACAGCCCTGCCGCCAGCCAAATTGATTGATAAAAAATTGGAGGACATGTGACAGAGACAGCCACCTCAGTCGAAGAAAGGACATCTTCAACGGTACAGCCCGGCGATTTGACTGCACAACTCGTGCAATGCCGTGAAAAAGCGGGGCTTGACATCGAACAGGCAGCGGAAGAATTGCACCTGTCCACCCATATTTTGCGGGCATTAGAAGCCGAAGACTTTGCCCATTTGCCAGAGCCACCGTATGTGCGCGGCTATCTGCGCGGCTATTCCAAACTGGCGGATATTGACGCGAAAGAGTTGATTCGTGTCTATGAAGCCTTGCGCGGTGCAAAACCGGATGAAATTGCACATCACTTTGCGCCTGCCCGCCCGTTGAACAAAGTGGCACAGCCAGCGATGTCCAGCTCGACCCTGAAGTTCATTGGCTTTGGGGCATTGGTGTTATTGCTGGGGCTATTTTCCATGATTCCGGGGGTACGTGACTGGGCTAACCACACTTGGTCAGCGTTCTCGGCACAAACCAACCCGCCCGATGTACCGCGTCCACCGTCGGCAATGGATGCTTACGTTGCGCAAAAAGAAGCAATGGAACGCGAAAAAGATCAAGCCGCGCAACAACTCCAACAACAGCAAGCCGCAACACTGGCGGCAGCGACACCGGCAACACCAACGTTAGTAACTCCGCCTGTTGCTGCGCCCGTAGCACCTACCGTGGCAACACCTGAAGCAGAAAAAGCCACTGTGGAAACCAAAACCGCTGCAACACCTAGCACTGACGTTGCAGCAACCCCAACAGCGGATACCACGGTTGTCACCCCGACCAGCGCTCCTGTGGCAAACAGCGTAACACCACCTGCAACAGCAGCCACGACACCTGCTGCGACAACACCAGAAACAACGGCGACACCAAGCGCTACCACCACCACTCCACCCGCGACGGTGGCAACCGCTGCGGCGGATGCGGCTGCTCCGCTAGTGGCGGGTGAAATCAGCATTAAAATGGAATTTACTGAAGAAGTATGGATGCAGATCAAAGGTGATGATAAAAAAACCCTGTTTGAATCACTCAACACTTCAGGCAATATCAAAGAATTCAAAGCCACTCCGCCATTGAATGTGAAAATCGGCAATGCACCCGGCGTGAAAATTTTCGTCAACGGTCAGCCCTTTGATTTAGCCCCTCACACCAAAGGCAGTGTTGCCCGTTTCCGAGTCGAGTAAGCATGAGCAAAAATATCCAATCCATCCGAGGCATGAATGACATTCTTCCGGAGGCTACGCCCGCATGGCAATACCTTGAAAATACCGCCCGCACCTTGCTGAACCGCTACGGCTACAGCGAAATTCGGATGCCCATCGTCGAGCAAACTGACCTGTTTTCACGCGCCGTCGGCGAAGTCACCGATATTGTCGAAAAGGAAATGTACACCTTTGCCGACCGTAACGACGACAGCTTGAGCTTGCGCCCGGAAGGCACAGCCGGTTGCATTCGCGCAGGTATTCAGCACGGACTTTTCCACAACCAACAGCAACGCCTGTGGTATACCGGCCCTATGTTCCGCCACGAACGTCCGCAAAAAGGGCGTTACCGTCAATTCCACCAAATCGGTGTGGAAGCGTTCGGTATGGCTGGTCCCGATATTGATGCTGAGCTCATCGCCATGACCGCTCGCTTGTGGAAAACCCTCGGTATCCGCAACCTACGCTTGGAACTGAACACACTCGGCACGCCCGAATCACGCCACGCCTACCGTGCATTACTGGTGGACTATTTCACGGCGCATGAAGCGCATTTGGATGACGATTCCAAACGCCGCTTGCACACCAATCCGCTGCGCATTTTGGATACCAAAAACCCCGATCTGAAAGACATCGTGGCAGGCGCACCGAGCTTGCACGATCATCTGGATGCGGTTTCCCGCGAACATTTTGCGACCTTGCGTTCGTTGTTGGATAGCATGGGCATTGCTTATGAAGTCAACCAACGGCTGGTACGTGGGCTGGATTATTACACTCACATGGTGTTCGAGTGGGTAACAGATGATCTTGGCGCACAAAGCACCGTGTGTGCTGGCGGGCGTTACGATGGCTTGGTAGAACAACTCGGCGGCAAACCCACCCCCGGTGTCGGCTTCGGCATGGGCATGGAACGCTTGATTCTATTGCTGGAAACCCAAGGCATTGCCATTCCTGTTACCGCACCAGATGTGTTCCTCATTATGGCTGGCAAAACCGCCATTCAAGCGGGTTTGGCACTCGCTGAAACCGTGCGGGATGCGTTGCCAAACTTACGCTTGATCAGCAATGGCGGCGAAGGCAGTTTCAAAACACAAATGAAACGCGCCGACAAATCCACTGCCCGTTTCGCGCTGATTCTGGGCGAAAACGAAGTGGAACGGGGTGAAATCGGTCTCAAACCCTTGCGCGATGGCAGTGAGCAGATTACCCTTTCCCTCAACCAAGTAGCGCAGCAACTTGCCGTTTTGCTTGAAAAAACACAATAAATTAACCTTAAATACTCTCACTCAGGGGCAAACTGATGTCTGATTACAAAACCGACGACGAAAAAGTCGAAGACCTTAAAAATTGGTGGAAAGAAAACGGCACCTCCGTCATGGCGGGGATTGCACTCGCGATTGGCGGGCTGTTTGGCTGGCAATATTGGCAAGATTATCAAGCCAATACCGCTACAGAAGCCTCAGCACTGTATGCTAAAGTCGATAAAGCCAGTGCAACGTCAATGGATCAAGCCAAAATCAACATCCAGACGCTGCAAAACGACTACGCATCCACTCCGTATGCAGCGATTGCTAGCCTAAAAGCAGCCCAGCAATACGCAGAAAAAGGTGAATACGAACCTGCTGCCACTGCTTTGCGCTGGGTTATCGACAACAGCAAGGAAGACGATTACAAACACTTGGCGAGTATTCGTTTAGCACGCGTGCTGCTGGCGATGAAAAAAGTCGACGAAGCCCTGACGCTCACCAAGCAAACCTATCCAGCCGCTTATCAAGCGCTGCTTGACGAATTGCAAGGCGATATTTATGTCGCTCAAAATAAACCTACCGAAGCACGCGCCGCTTATGACAAAGCCATGGTCGGCGCGGCGGGTAACGCCAGCGAGGTGATCAAGCTGAAGCGTGACAACCTCGGTACGGGAACTTAATCAAGGATGCCATGAAAAATACCACTGCCGCCGTACTGATTGCTGTTGCCCTCACGGGGTGCAGCACCTTCTCGCAAATGACGTCAGCCGTCATGCCGACTAAAACCGACAGTGCTACGCTGCCCAAAACCTTGAAAGACCTCAAGCCCACCGCAACGGTACGCACTCTCTGGCAAGTCAGCACGGGCAGCGGCGCAGGCAAAGACTACGTGCGCATTCACCCACAAGTGGATGCCAGTGCAGTCTTGGTTGCTGGAGGCAGCGCCGCCAGTGCATGGAGCAAAGTCAACGGCAGTCTTCTCTGGAAAACCGCGTTGGATGGCGATGTCACGGGCGGTGTCAGCAGTGGTGAAGGCGGTGTCTTTCTTGGCACAGGCAAGGGCAACGCCCTCGCACTGGATCGCCAAACCGGCAAAATCGTCTGGAAAACCCCGCTGGGTAGCGAAGTCTTAGCCGTTTCCCCACCCAAAAACGGGATCGTCGTCTTCCGCACCAGCAACGGCGGTTTGCACGGCTTAGCGCTGCAAAGTGGGCAAGTCATCTGGCAGCAAGAACGCAAAAACCCCACGCTCTCCTTACGCGGTGCAAGCACCCCGCTAGTGGTTGGCGGCATGGTGATTGCAGGCTTTGACAGCGGGGTCGTCACCGCTTTTGATATGCAATCCGGTAAAGGTCTGTGGGAAATTACCCTATCCGAACCGCGTGGCAAGAGTGATCTTGACCGCATGACCGACGTGGATGGCGAAATGAAAGCCTTGGGTGAAGCCCTGTTTGCCACCAGCTACAACGGGCGTATTGCTGGCATCAATATGCGTAACGGTGAAATGGCGTGGGCAGCGCCCTACTCTAGCTATACCGGCGTGGATGCTGATCCGAACGGGTTATACACCAGCAGCGATACGGGGGATTTGTGGAAACTTGCCCCCCTCAGCGGCACACCTGTCTGGAAAATGGACGATCTACAACGCCGTCAGCCCACCGCCCCAACCTTGCTGGGGCAATACCTCGTGATCGGTGATTACCAAGGCTATGTGCATTGGGTCAATACCAGCAATGGGCAAATTGCCGCACGCGTACAAGGTGACAAAGCCGGTTACACTGTTGCCCCCGTCAAAGACGGCAACACGGTGTATACCTTGGGCAAAAACGGCTTACTCTCGGCGTTCAGTCTCTAACAAACGCTGCCATGCGGGATGCGCTGCCATCGCTTGCAGTGCATCTTGCAACAAAGTTTTGCCCGGTTCGGTACGAGGCCACGTTGATAAACCAGACGGATGCGGCAGCGATCGACAGACGGCAGACATGTACACCCGTTGGCGAAACGCCTCCTCATCCAAACCAATACCCTCAAACCATTTGAACAAGGTTTTACCGGCTGTCCAACCAAACGGGCGCATGACTTTGGCTTCGTGAATCCCCGGCGCTTGCCCGATGGACATGACGGGCGATAACACGGGATCGCCTGTAATGACGGGGCGAATCATCTGCGGACACAGCGTGCATTGGCGTAACGCCTGCTGATGTTGCAGCAAATCAACAGGTATCAAACGCGGTGGTGTATTCATCGGCATCCCTGACTAACGTTTTCCAAATGCACCTGATCATAAGCAGGTGTTGCTGCAAACACAAACAGCCTCGGTTTTACTTGACCACCCCACGCTGCTCTCATACATTCAAGCACATTCATGCCTCATAACATTAATCGGTGCTTCATAATGCAATCACGTAATAACAAAATTGGCGGCTGTCGCGTTGGCGCTGTTCCTGCGGATGCACCACGGCGCAAAATCGGGCGTTCCGCCGCAAAACCGTTGCCCCCCAAAGTCGATTTACGCCCGTATCTAACCGCAGTCGAAGAACAAGTCGGCTCTAGCTGCGTGGCGAATGCTTGCGCGGGTGCGTATGAATACCTTGCCAAGCGCCAATTGGGCGAAGAAGCGGGCGATGTCAGCCGCCTGTTTATCTATTTCAATGCACGGTACGAAGAAGGCGATGCGGACGAAGACGCAGGCACGAGTATGCAAGCTGCGATTGAAGGTTTGAAAAAATACGGTGCGTGCCATGAAGATTTATGGCCTAACGACGAAGACGCGATTACCACCGAACCCGATAGCAGCGCTTACGAACACGCCGCCCGTTTCAAAATTGCCGAGGCAGAATACGTCGCCACCGAGCTGGATTTATATCGCCACACCTTGGCGGATGGCTACCCTATCGCGTTTTGCTTGAATACCTTCACCTCGTTTGATGATGCCACGGATAACCGTGGGCGCGTGCCCATCCCGAAAAAAGCCGAACAAGTGCGCGAAGAACACGGCTGGCACGCCATGCTGTGCGTCGGTTATTTGGATAAAGATCAGATGTTTATTGTGCGCAATTCGTGGGGAAACGCGTGGGGCGACCAAGGTTACTGCTACATCCCTTACAAATACGTGATTCATGATGAACTCAATGGGCACGATACTTGGGTGGTGAAAGCGGTGGAAGATTTGGATTTCAGTGCTGACCTCGAATCCGAGGATGATAGCTCTTACTTTGCCGCTGAAGGTTCGATCCAGTTATTTGATTTCTATGTTGCCACCGATGACGTAGAAGGTTTTGCCACGTCCCTCGAAGCCTTGTGTGAAGAGTACGAAAACGAAGACTCGTTCTATTTTGATTACGAAGAAAGCGAAGAAGACGGCATGACTTACGCCAGCATTACCAACTTCGACCTATCACTGGATGAGCCGGATGCGTTTATGGAAGCACTTGATGCGCTGTGCAACGAATGGGCAGAAGATGAAAACTACGACTACAGCGTAGAAGGCTATGATGACGCCGAAGCTGAAGACGACGAAACTGAAGAAGATGATACGGAAACGGCCACGGTCACACTAACCGGTTTTTACGTTTATACCGACGATACGGAAGCCGTTGCGGCAAAAATCGAAAAGTTGTGTTCCAAACACACCACCGATGACGACTACAGCATCGAATGGGAAGAAAGCGAGGACGAAAACGGCACTTACGTCGATTTTTCTACCTTTGAAGTCACCCCAGACGATGAAGAAGCCTTCCTCGCCGCACTCGAAGCCCTCTGCGAAAAACTCTGCAACGACAACGGTTACAATTGGGATGAATAAACAAGCACGCTGGCAATTCTGGATCGACCGAGGCGGCACGTTCACGGACATCGTGGCGCAAGCCCCCGACGGCACGCTACACACTCACAAATTGCTGTCGGAAAACCCAGAACGCTATCCCGACGCGGCATTACAAGGCATCCGTGATCTGCTCGGTATAGCGACGGGGCAAGCGCTTCCCACCGAATGCATCGACACGGTACGTATGGGTACAACCGTCGCCACCAACGCCTTGCTGGAACACAAAGGTGCACCCGTATTGCTGGTGACAACGCACGGTTTCGGCGATGCCTTGCGGATTGGCTACCAGCAACGCCCCTATCTGTTCGCGCTCGACATCGAATTGCCGCAGATGCTGTACAGCGATGTGTTGGAAGTGGAGGAACGTATTGCAGCGGATGGTGAAATTTTGCAAGCGCCCGATGCAGATCACATTCGCCCTGCCCTGCAAGCCGCTTACGCTAAAGGTTTGCGCTCGGTAGCCATTTTGTTCATGCACGCTTATCGCTACCCGCAACACGAAATGCTGGTCGCAGACATTGCCCGCGAAGTGGGTTTCACCCAGATTTCTACCAGCCACGCGGTTAGCCCACTGATCAAATTCGTCGGGCGCGGCGATACCACGGCGGTGGATGCGTATCTCTCGCCCGTATTGCGCCGTTATGTCGAGCAAGTGGCACGGGAACTGCCGAATACCAAGCTGTTTTTCATGCAATCCAACGGCGGTTTGACGCACGCGAATCACTTTGCGGGTAAGGATGCGATTCTGTCAGGGCCCGCCGGTGGCGTGGTCGGCATGGTGCAAACCGCGCTGGCAGCGGGTTTCGACAAGTTGATTGGCTTTGATATGGGTGGCACGTCAACTGATGTGTGCCATTTTGCGGGTGAATACGAACGCACGCTGGAAAGCCACATTGCTGGGGCGCGGATTCGTGCGCCAATGATGTTGATTCATACCGTGGCGGCGGGTGGTGGCTCAATCCTGCATTTTGATGGGCAACGTTTTCGGGTGGGGCCTGATTCTGCCGGAGCGAATCCAGGGCCTGCGGCGTATCGGCGTGGCGGTGAACTAACGATCACTGATTGCAATGTCTTGCTGGGGAAATTGCAGGCGGATTATTTCCCTGCCATTTTCGGGGGTGAGGGGAATGAGCCGTTGGATGTGGAGGTGGTGCGGGAAAAATTCACCGCGTTAGCTGAGCGCAGCCGAAACCTCACCCCTGAACAAGTCGCCGAAGGTTTTATCAGCGTTGCCGTCGAGAATATGGCGAATGCGATCAAAAAGATTTCGGTGCAGCGCGGCTATGATGTGAGTGAGTATGCGCTGTGCTGCTTTGGCGGCGCGAGTGGGCAACATGCGTGTCTGGTGGCGGAAGCGTTGGGGATGCGCAAGGTATTTTTGCATCCGTTCGCGGGGGTGCTGTCGGCGTATGGAATGGGGTTGGCGGATGTGCGCCATATTGTGACACGCAGTGTGGAGGTGGCGTTGGATGATGCGTTGCTGGTAAGTTTGCAGCAACAACAGGCAAAACTGGTCGCAGAAACGGCGGCACATATTCGTAACCAAGGTGTCAGTACGGCACACATGCGGTATGAAACACGCTTGCATTGTCGTTATACGGGATCGGATTCGAGCTTGCTGCTGGCTTGGGCTGGGGAAGATGCGGCGGGAATTCGGGTGGCGTTTGAGGGAGTGCATCGGCAGCGCTTTGGGTTTGTGACGGCGGAAAAAGGGGTTGTTGTTGCTAGTGTTGAGGTGGAGGGGATTGCTGTAGGTCGGGCTTCAGCCCGACTTCCCCCCATCCCCAGCCCTTCCCCCGCAAGGGGTGAAGGGAGCGAAGAGGGGGAAACGCGGCATCCGGTGTTTATGCGCGGGGAATGGTGGGATACGCCGTTTTATCAGCGGGATGGTTTAGCTGTTGGACAAACAATTACCGGCCCTGCGGTTATTCTGGAAAGTACCGGGACAGTGGTCATTGAACCGGATTGGAAAGTCCAACTGACCGATCAGGGCAATTTGGTGATGGAACAACTCCCCTCTTCATCTTCACTCCCTTCACCCCTTGCGGGGGAAGGGTCGGGGATGGGGGGTAAGGAGACGGCAGCCTCCCCCGATCCCATCCGCCTAGAAATCTTCAATAACCTGTTCATGTCCATCGCTGAGCAAATGGGTTTTGTGCTGGAACAAACCGCCGTGTCGGTGAATATCAAGGAACGCTTGGACTTTTCCTGCGCCATCTTCGATCCCGAAGGCAATCTGGTGGCGAATGCGCCGCACATGCCCGTGCATCTGGGCAGCATGAGTGAAAGTATCAAAGCGGTGATCCATGCTAACGCGGGGCAGATGCAGGCAGGTGATGTGTATGTGCTTAACGACCCCTACCACGGCGGCACGCATTTACCCGACATTACCGTGGTCAAACCCGTGTTTGACGATGCGGGCAATAGCATCATTTTCTACGTCGCCACGCGGGGGCATCATGCGGATATAGGCGGCATTACCCCCGGCTCGATTCCCCCACAAAGCCGCACGATTGCTGAAGAAGGCATCTTGCTCACTAATGTTAAACTGGTGGAACGCGGGCGTTTTCGTGAAGCTGAAATGCGGGCGTTACTGGCATCAGGCGTGTACCCTGCGCGGAATATCGACTACAACATTGCCGATTTAAAAGCACAACTTGCCGCTTGTACGCGAGGCGAAACCGAACTCACCCGCATGATTGCGCAAATGGGACTGACAACGGTGCAAGCCTATATGCGCCACGTCCAAGACAACGCGGAGGCTTCCGTGCGCCGTGTGATTAGCAGCCTCAAAGATGGCAGTTTCCAATATGACATGGACGATGGTAGCCGGATTTGCGTAACGATTACGGTGGATACGGCGCAACGTGCCGCCACGTTGGATTTCACGGGAACTAGCTCACAACACGCGGGTAATTTGAATGCGCCCACCGCGATTACTCGCGCTGCCGTGCTGTACGTGTTCCGCTGTTTGGTAGCGGACAACATCCCGCTCAACGAAGGTTGCCTCAAGCCCTTGCACATCATTATTCCACCCGGCTCGATGTTGAACCCGCAATATCCGGCAGCCGTGGTGGCAGGCAATGTGGAAACCTCGCAGTACGTGGTAGACGCGCTGTTCGGCGCACTCGGCATCATGGGCGCAGCGCAAGGCACAATGAACAACGTGACGTGGGGCAATGCGCAACACCAGTATTACGAAACCCTGTGCGGCGGCGCGGGAGCAACGGCACAGGCGAATGGCGCAAGTGCGGTACATACCCACATGACCAATTCGCGTTTGACCGACCCCGAAATCCTCGAAACGCGCTTTCCGGTACGGCTGGAAGCATTCCACATCCGCCCGCATTCCGGCGGCAAAGGCAAACAGCGCGGCGGTGATGGCGTGGTGCGCAAAACCCGCTTCCTCGAACCGATGACGGTCAGCCTTGTGTCAGGGCATCGCAAGGTTGCGCCGTATGGCATGGCGGGTGGGCGCAATGGGCAATGCGGGGTGAATCGCGTGTTGCGAGCCGATGGCTATCTGGAAACGCTGGCAGGCGTCGCGCAAGTGGAAGTAAAGGCGGGTGATGTGCTAACGGTCGCTACGCCGGGCGGCGGAGGCTATGGCGCGTAACGCCACCCCCAACGTTAACAGTGGCTACCCGCTACCGTGACCATCTGCTTGCGATCCATGATTTGGATGGCTTGGCGCTTTTCTTGTACCAAGCCGTCGCGTTTCCATTGCGCAAACAAACGGCTAACCGTTTCGATGGTTAGCCCTAACAATTGCGCGATTTCAAGGCGGGAAAGCACCAACGGTGTCCACGTCTGTGCGTCACAACACCATGCGAGTAAAAACGAGGCGAGGCGTTCGCCTGACCGTTTTGCGCCGAGTTCCAACAAACGTTCATCGGCGTGTTGCAATTCTTTGATGCAACGTACCATGATGAGCCGTTCGACTTCGGGGCGACGTTCACCCAAGGCAGCCAGTTTTTCGACCGCAATGCGGCAGACGGATGCTTGTTTCAACGGCAAGGCACTGTGATTATAGCGGATGTCGACTAGCCCATCGAAGCCGAAAATCTCGCCCGCTTTAACGATGCGGATGATCTGATCTTTGCCTGCGGGTGTCGTTTTGAAGAGCTTAACGTGACCTTCACGCAATAAATAAATGTGTTGCGCGTTTACACCAGCCGTGTAGATGGTGTCGGCCGCCGTGTATTCGACGGTATCGCTTTCCACTGCTTTCAAGGCAGAGGTGAGTTTTTCACCCAACGCGGCAAAAGCAGGGAATTCGTGAATGGGGCATGATTTGAGCGCCCCATTGCTGTGCGGTGATTCCATGATTCAATCCTTTCTGTATCAGCCTCCAGTATTAGAGATAGCTGATACAGAAGCATTGCGCTTTATCAAGGTAATGCTACATATTCGGTGTTAGCAAACCTTTGGTCTCTTTTTTGACCTGCTTCGCCACTTTTCTCTCTTTGGCGGTCATAACAGGCTGCTTTTTGGTTTCTTTATTACTTTTTTGTTCTTTACTCATGATCTTGTACTCCGAGGTAATTAATGGGTGGTCGTTAGGGCAAACGGCGTTGCCCGTTGTACGTAATAATTACTGGATTCCACTGAAATAGAGGTTTTTATCATAGCATAAAAACGAATGGCTTTATTGTACTTTCACCACGTCAAGTTGCTCGCTATCCGTCAGCACCACCCACGCGCTGAGTTTGGGCAATGCGGCGATTTCGGGCACAGACAAATAGCCTTGCACTTGCGTGATACCCTCTTCCCGCTTGGCTTCCCAGCCTTTTACACCCTCAGATTTTTTGGCGTATTTCAGTTCGATCAGATGCTGGTGTGGCACGGCATACGGGCTGCGTTCCAACAGCAGGATGTCAGGGTAACGGTGATTCATTTCGCGCTCGCTCTGGATGAAATACACCGGAGAATGGTAGAGCAGCGTCAGCAGCAAGGTTTTAATGTGCTTTTCATCCATCTTCATGAAATCGCGGTTGGAAAGCACTTGTAGTACGCGCTGCATTTCATTCAGCAATGGCTGGATGTCGTCTTGCAATGCCAACAGTTCAATGGCTTGCGTCAAGGATTGGTTGGGAATGCTGATTTGGTTGCGGCGTTCCAGTTCTACCTTGAAGTAGTGGAAATAGAGTTCGCGGATCACATGGTTGGGAATGGCAAACACCGTCTGCGTCAGGGTGCTGCCGCTAATGGTCACAAACCCCATGTAAGCCAGCAGGCTGATGAAATCGTCACGGCTGAAGTTTTTATCCAGCTCAAACTTGCGTTGCTGTTGGGCTTTTACCGTGCCAGTCGTGACCAACTCATCCAGCACTTGGTAGTTAGCTTCACGATCGCCGATGCCAAACAATGCCATGATTTTGCGGTAATCGGAGGCGATATTCTCGTCCAGCATTTGTTCAGGGTAAGCGCATTCTTCCAAGCGGAAATTATCAAGGAAATACAGCACCATATTGGCGTTGTATACCGTTTCGGTTGCTTTGGGGTGAAAACGGTAGCCGTTGTACCAGTGTGCCATGTCATCCAACAAAACGTTGGTATCCAACTGGCAGGTTTCAATCAATGGCTGAATCAAAGCCGCGACTTCTGTTTGAGTGAAGCCCATTGCAGCGTTGAAATCCCGGTGCAGCGACAGGTTTCTGGCGATATTGAACCCGCTGGTCATGCTGTCGAGCATCAACGGGGTAACACCTGTGATGAACAAACGGTCTACTGTGCCGCGCTGAGTGGCTGCCTTGATAGTTTCGTAAAAACTGCGCACGAAACCGCCCTTCCCCATCACGCTTTGAAACAGCTTCGGGTCATCCGCCAGCATCGAATTGGCGAAATGATCGTATTCGTCGATCAACAGGAATATTTTTTGCCCACGGGTCGCACTGAAAAAGGCTTCCATTTTTTCGTAGGAAGAATAGCTTTTATCAACGCTGGCGATAGCTGCGGCTGGGTAAGCGTAGCGTTCCAGCGTACTTTTCAAAGCCACATCGACTTTATGCGTAAACGAACGCTCGACCGATTCCGCGCTATCCGTGGCAATCCCGCTGAACTCCATGAACAGCACCTGATAGCTGCTGCGCGTCGGGGTGGGGTGTTGCCCGATGTGGAGTTGGGAAAAAATCGCGGCGAAATCCGCTTGGTGTTTTACGTCGTAGTAATACTCCAGTGCCGAGATGAACAGGCTTTTACCGAAACGGCGCGGGCGCAACAGAAAGTGGTACTGCCCATCGGTTTCTAACGCGGCGATGTAGGCGGTTTTATCGACATAGACAAAGCCTTCGGTGATGACTTTCTTGAAATTGCTCAAGCCGTAGGGGATTTTCATGGCACGTCCTGCACGGTGGTGATGTGGCAGATGATAGCATATTGCAGTGAGTCGGGCGGCGTTGCCACCAACGAAGACGATGCCCATAAAAAATAATGCGCATACCGTTCGTCGGCTGTATAATCCTGTGCAATTGATTAGCAAATGGGGAAATGTACCATGATGACAACTAGTTGCTACGTAGCATAGATAGCTTAATATCCTGTTAGGGTTAATAAAAGATCATATACTGAAAAATAGAGATAAATATGGCAAATAAATATAGAGAAGATAAGGATCTTGAAATACTTAGATATGCTGATAATGAAATGCTTAAATTCCTTGTGGCATATCTGACTAAAGATGAAAATGGAAATATTCGCTTAACTGAAGAATTACTAGACAACGAAAATTTTAAAAAATCCAATGGCGATTTTAAACAAGCATGGAAAGAAATAGCCGCAGAACTCCAATACTTTGGAGGAGACACATTTGTAAACCTATTTAGAGGCTCAGGTATTCTTTACAGAGAGATACTAATAGATGTTTGTAAAAAAATAAATGTTGAGCTTAATGATTCACAGACAACCATAAATATAGAACAGAATTTATTATCTAAACTTTTTGAAAAAGCATGGTCTGAAATGTCTCAACAAGAAAAAGATGACATCAAGAATAGATTAGGGATTGATCCAACACTTACGGGTGGAGCACTTCTCGCTTCCATACTTGCATCAATATCGTCAGGGATAATATCACGAGAAATATCGTTACTACTTGCTAGAGCGGTTGCTCAGGCACTTATAGGTACAAGTTTTTCTACTGCGGCAGAGATTGGAGCTACTCGCTTACTGGGAATATTTACTGGACCAATAGGGTGGGCTATTGTTGGATTATTGACTATTCCAGCAATATCAGGTCCAGCTTTCAGAGTAACTTTGCCATGTGTGATTCAAATTTCAGCAATTAGACAACAAATGTTAGAAAAAGATTATTTTTGAGGTGATAAATGGATACAGTTTTTACTTTCGATTGGGGAAAAGTAATTCCTGAAGTAATAAATGGTTTAAAGAATGGAACTGTTACAATACGTGATGGTGTAGCGTATTGGGCGGAAGGCTCTGGGAAAAAAGGCATACTTCAGCATATGCCATTAAAGAATTTAGATTTTGACCCAGAAAAAGTAACAGATTTAATAAAGTTAACTCAGACAGCTCATGCAACTCAATTGGCTGCTATTGGTTTGAGTACAAGCATCATACTTGGAGCAATAATAATACAAACTGTATATTTATCTAGAAAAATTGATAAGCTTCAAGAAAAAATCGACATGGTTTCTCAGGATATTAACTCGCAAAATATTATTTATTTTATGGGGAAGCTATCTGAATATTTTGGGATTGTAGAAGCATCAAGAACGCTGCTTTTAGATAAAGCGTTAGTCAATGAAACAACCGAAATATCAAATCAACTTATAGTAGCATTATCAATCAAACGAAATGAGATTATGTCTTTAATGGATAATCTAATTGGTTATTCCCACAACTTAACTAATAAGCATTTATCACATATGCTAGACTTTGTTACATTAATGTTTAACTTATTGCCAAAAGCTCTATATATAGAAGCACAACTATGTGATAGATATGGAAAGTTCCAACTAGCTAATCATTTAATAAAGGAAGGAAAAATTAAGTATGATAATAGCTTAGAGGTTTTTCGGAAATGGTCAAACGATCAAGTAAAAAAAGCTATCAGCGGAAGCTCTGAGCCAGTTGCAATATGTTTTCATGAAAAACGTGATACTTTGGCAGAAATTTTCAATTCAAAAGAAAATTCGGAATTACTATACCAGCCCGTTATACCAAAGCTTAAATAACAAGAATTAAATACATTAGCATTGAATCTAAAAATATTAACAAGATTCTCGACGACGGACGCAGTGACAGACTACGACTCCGATTTGATTACTCCCAGCCGCGTCCGTCACCTCGATGTTGGAGCTATAAAACCGCTTAATCAAAGCCGAACGCAGTCAGTTAAGCGGACAGAAACCCTTAATCCACTGGACTACCGGATTAAGCAAATCAGGTAAATCCCACGAAAATTTGATTGGAACACCTAACTCATGAATCAACCCTATTCCCGAATCTTCCTACTCAGCCACATGCGAGCCTACAGCAGTTTGCTAGGGCATATTATCGGCTCACACCCACATATCAATGGCTATTACGAAATGCACCAAAGCTACCTCAGCGACGCTGATTTAGCCCAGCAAATCGCGGATTACAGCCAACACGATAGCTTAAAACCCGACAGTCACTATCAGTTTGATAAACTGCTGCACAACGATTATCGGCTGAATTTAAGCCTGCCCGCATTACAAGATGCTGTCATTTTTATTGCGTTGCGCCAACCTGAGCCAACCATTAAAAGCATCATTAAGTTATTTCGGCAAAAATCCACCGATGATTTGTATGCGCAACCCACTGGGGCAACCAACTATTACCTTGAACGGCTGCAAACCCTTAGCGACTTCGCCCAGCAACACCCACAACGTTATTACTATTTTGATACCGAAAAAGTCTGTACTGACACCGACGGTTTATTAAGCCAGTTACAGCAATGGATAGGCGTGGCTGAACCGTTATCGCGTGAATACGGTAGCTTTGCCAAAACAGGCGTAGCCGGTGCGGGGGATACCTCACCGCTCATTCACACCGGCAAAATATTACCTAATTTTCAGGAAGCGCTGGATGATGTGGAACTGGATGCGGCGTTATTACAACAGGCAGAACAGGCTTATCAAAGCAGCCGTGCTTTATTGCTGCAATACGCCAAGCAACATGGCTAATCGACTTTTCACGCCCTAATTTAATAAAGCCATTAGGTAACGATATGCGTAACAACAAACACTATCTCGCGATTTCGGAATTCTACGGCACGCAGTGTGCCAAACGTTCTCAAGTGCCTTTGATTGCTCACATCAACGAAGGGTTACAAATATTGGATGCGATTAGTAGTTCTACCAGAGCTAAGGAGGCATTCTGCATTCATCCGATGCTCCAAGATGATACGGCACTCAGTGAATCACTTGAACATAATTCAGTCTTCAACAAATGGGCACTAAATCCCTCAACTGTGCTGGTCGCAATGGAGTACCGACACGTTGCCAATGCCTATCTGTCACACCATTTTCAAAGTGCAGATGACCACATTGATTTAAGCGTGTCTAAAGAAGTGAACGACATGCTAATTGCCGACAAGGTACAGAACCGCAAAGATTTTGAGATTCATCACTTAGACTCCCACCAAAACTCAGCAATTCTTGCCCAATATTTCCGTAATTGGTTAAAGCGTTTAGGTATTACCGAAACCCAATATCGAGAACTCGTTCAACAAATTGACACCCTTAACGCGTGAATAATTGATCCCACACCTCGCGCTCCCCGCGATAATGCGTCAACGCTACGATAATCTGCTGCTTGCGTCTTTCACGGTGAGCAGCAGATTGTATTTGCTGCCATGCCGTCGCTTCTTCACCAAAATTCCGCTCGATATTTCGCAGAAATTGCGTGATTTGCTGCCAAGCCGCTGTTGCAGCCCAAGCCTGTTGTGACGCAAGCCAAGTCTCAAGCGCGTGGCGACGCTGGTTCACTGCGGCGTGTTTCGCCTGATACAACGTCAGCATCTCGGCTTCCACCTTATCCACTACCTGCTGCAAGCGTTCTGCATCCGTCAATTGCGCCAAATCGTAGTGCTTGAGCCATTCCACCACCGAAAACAACATCAAATCGCCGAAAAACTGGCGCTCGAATTCGTCCGAAATATCAATCGCCGCATCCTGCGTTTGCTCGACACCGGGGCGAAAACCGTCTTCTTCATCGGTGGTACGTTTGTGCAACATCGGCAGATTCGCCGACGCAAAACGTTCACCAATTTCCGCCTGAATCAACCGCCCCGCCGTCGGCCCCGACATGCGCAGCCGTAAATGCCCAAACGGAATAATGTATTTCAACCCATCGAAATTCACGATGTAATTACCGGGATAAATCGTGCGGGCAGGTGTCAGTTTTAGCACATCCGTATCGGCTTGAAATGCCGTCTTGCGCGTCAAATGTTCGCCGGAAAAAAACGACGCCAAACGCTCGCTAAAATGCGCCAGACAAGCCGCATGATCATGTTCCCCCACTAAAGGGCAACGGTAATCAAAATGCGTCACCTGTTGCTCAAAGCCAAACATTTTCGCCATATCATGATACGCCGCATCCCCCGGCAACGGCGTATCCCGGTGAAATTGACACGCCCCATGCGCATCATAACCCGCAATTTCATGCAAAAACGCGCTCACATCATCCAGAAAATTAGCGGCCATCACCGAAGGCGATACCGGCGGATCACCCACTAATTTCCCCGTCAACATCGTAATGTCGTGGGTTTGGAAAAGCTGATTAATGTGATGAAAGTAATCCAGTTCCGGCAAAAACAACTGGTCGCTATCCACCAAATAATACAAAGTGCGGTCTTTATTCTGCGTCAGTTGCAACATTTTCAGGTAGCTGAGATTGCGGTTAGCCGCCTGCCCTTTACGGTAAAAACGCTCGGCAGGTTGCGTAGTAAGCAAATTCCCCAACGCTTCGCGTTGCGCGGCGGGGATGCTTTGCAATACCTGATATTGTTCGGGCAAGTCGAAATGAATAACCGCCAGCCCTTTACCGCAATATTCCGCCACCAAGGCTTTATGCGCCTCAATATGTTGCGGCTCGCGGCTATCTTCAGCAACCACAATAGTGAGTTTGCCACCGTAGTTATAACGTACTTGCTGATGGTAAATACTTTCCAGACAGTTACGCAAATGCGGCGGGCGATCGGCGACGGGGATACTAAGGATGAAATCAAAGGTATCAGGCATGGTATTAAAGCTTTGCTGATTCATTCCACCGACCAACTCATGGTGGATTTAAGAGTGTTGCGGTTCACAACCTGCGGGTGAGCATCCACTGCTTTCAATAACATTTTCAGACGCAACTTAAGATCGGCAGGATTGACGACTTGTGGAAATAATCGGCTGTTTTTTTGCGGTTGCTCCAGATGCAGTACCACTTTCAGATGCTTAGCCTGCAAGAACTTTTTGGCGGTACTTTTCTCAGTAGCATCCTCTGCCCCAAAACAAGCAGTAGCCAGACCTGCTAGCGTATCCCGAACTTTGAGAGCAATCTCATCCCCCAAATCAGACGGCTTGGTACGGCGATTGGTGCGATAATCTTTTACTTCGATCAACCATGCCGTTTTATGGGTATCCACATGCACAATATCAACCGCTTTTGTACCACAAAACGCATTGTTGAAACGTTTACGATAAAATGTCCATTCATCATATTTGCTAGCGACAGTATTATCAGGAAAAGTGAAGCACAAACGATCTTCGGTAATGACTTGCGGCATCGTTACGACTCCAAAGCCATATAACGATCAGATTGCAGCAATTCTTCATCCAGCAATACTAAGGTTTTCAGGTCATCAATGGCATTGCCCTGCTCAACTTCAACTCCGTCAGCACCCTGCTTCAAAGCAAAGTAGCGTTGTGGCACTGGCTTTTTCTCTGCGGTTTGCAGCACTTCAAATTCACGTAATAGAAATAGGGAGTGAGTAGCGACAAATATTTGAATTCCTGTCTTTGCCAATTGCAGAATCACACGCGCAACAACTTTGACCAGACGTGGATTTAAGTTAGCTTCTGGTTCATCCCAGAACAAATAACTACCTTTTTGTAATGCCCCCACAGCAATCAGTTGTGCCAACATCGCCAGCTTGCGAATACCTTCTGCCACCATTGGCATTTCTACTTTTCCAAAATCACAAACAAGGTAAAAACGCCCTCTCTCCAGCAAAACCTTACCACCCATTGCCTCTTCTAAAACAAGCAACAAGTCGGTCATTGGTTTTTTTAAAAGTGGTTCTCCCAATAACAAACAAGTGTCGCGGTAGGTTTCGTCAAACTCAAGATAACGCCCTTCATACAAAGAAACAAAACCCGGATAGATCGTTAGTAACTCACGAGCCGGTAAAAAAACAGCTTTAGCTGATTGATGACCTTTTAAGGGCTTAGGGAATTTAGTTTCCAAACCATTAGCACTGTATTTTGAATTGAATAAAAACGAAGGGTTATTACCACTTAACTCAAACTGAAAACCCACTTCATTAGCACCATAAGCTTTGTTTTTTATGAAATTATCTATTGATTCAGCTTTGAAGACATCTACTATTTTAATAACATAATCATTTGCTCTTGATTGTATTTCAGCAGCAACATCCACCACACTTTTCTGTTTATTAGCTTGTGAGCGATTCTCAGCAATTACGGCATACGCCAGCTTCAACACATGCGTTTTACCCGTGCCATTTTCGCCGACGATGACGTTCAGACCCGCTGCGAACTCAAAGCTGGCTTTGGAAAAAACAGTAAAATTTTCAACACTTAAGCGTTCCAGCATGGCTTCTCCTATCAATCCAGATGGATCACAAACTTATTGGTTATCATAGCATACCCCTCACTCTGCATGGACATCTCAACGCCGTGAAGAATAATTAGGGTAAGCATCCCGATCAATCATCAGTTCGATCAGGTTAATGCCATGATAAAAATCCGCTTGATCAAACACTTGCCGACAATCCTCAAGCGACGCAATCTTAAAATGCGTAATACCAAACGATTGTGCCAGCAACGCATAATCCGGGTTTTTGAAATCACAATCCAAAAAGCGTTCCTGATATTGCTGATGCTGGTTTTTGCGGATCAACCCCAAGGTCTGGTTGTTGAACAACACAATATTCAGCGGAATGTTGTAATTCACTGCCGTCATGATTTCCATGCAGCACATTTGGAAACCACCATCTCCCAGTATAGCAAAGGTTGGTTTATCCACGACAAAACGTGAACCAATCGCCGCCGGTATCGCATGACCCAACGATGAAACCCCGGTATTCGGCACAAAATGGTCGTGACTGGTAACCCGATAAAAGTTCTGCGAGAAAATAATATTATCATCCACCAACACAATGCCATCGTCGAACTGTTGTTCCAGCAAGGTAAAAAACCGTTTTACCAAATTGAATTTTTCACCGAAGATCACCGCATTGTCTTTTTCGAGTTGGCGGTCGATGCTGCGCTTGTAGAGTGTCAAATCTTGGCAAACTTTAGGTTCAACCCATTTCTGCACACAATAGTTATTAATCGACTCCAAAAAATCCCCAAGATCAGATTGAATCGCTAAATCGGCTTTAAATACCTTTTCGAGTTGCGCTACATTACGGTCAACCTGAATAATCTTTTTGCCCTCTAACAGGTCAGTTTTCCACACATAACTGGTACGTTCATTGAAACCAGCACCGAGCATAATAATCAGATCAGCTTCGTGCAACAGATAATGCAGGGCATAACCGCCCGACGTTACCCCCAAACTGCCCAGCGATAAATCCAGACGTTCATCAATAGCGCCCTTGCCTTTTAAACTGGAGGCCACTGGCATATTCAAACGGTCACTCAATTCGCACAATATCTCGTGAGCTTGCGCGGATTGAATACAGCCATAACCCGCCAATACCACCGGGCGTTCGGCGGCGCGGATCATCTCGCCGCATTGCTCCAACATTTGCGGGGTAATTTTCAATTTGGGCAACGGGTTCAGGCATGGTAATTTGCTGAGGATTGCCACATCCACCAACTCTTTTTGCACATTCACCGGAATACTCAATACCACGGGGCCGGGCACATCCGCCCTCAAGTGGCGTGCTGCCTGATTCAGCACATTCACGAGGTAATCGGTACGTTCAATCAGCTTGTGATAACGGGTCACGCCGGAAAATAACGCCGTCTGGTTGATGCTACCGCCCTCCCCCGAACTTTCCTGCAAACCGCCGCGCCCGAAAATGTGGGTGGGCGCTTCGCCGGTAATCACCAGCATCGGCAATTTGTCGGCGTAGGCATTGGCAATACCAGTAATCAGGTTGCTTGCGCCGGGGCCTGCGGTGGTAATGCACGCACCAATGCGCCCACTAACCCGCGCATAACCGCCCGCCATAAAGGCCGCGCCTTGCTCGTGTTTGACCAATACGGTCTGGATACCGGAATCGTAGAGGTCGTCATACACCGGCAAAATGTGCGCACCGGGCATTCCGAAAATCGTTTCCACCCCCAACTGTTGCAGGAATTTAACGATGAGTTGACTGACCTGAATTTGCATGAAAAGCTACCTATGCCGGTTGAATTTACAGTTGGCAAACGATAACCCAAAAAAGGCGGGGGGTGGCACTGATTTTGTGCGAATCGCACATTGCCCGTGCGCAATCACACGGGCAATGCTGAAAACCTAAGCTACACACTGTACTCTGCGGTCAAGCGAAATTCGCTGCCTGCTGCAACACTGACCACATCATCCGCCGCGTTAGTCGTTTCCACGCACACGAAACGGGTGTAATCATCGTCCTGCAAATCCGCCATACCTGCCGCGATTTTTGCCCACGGATTCCACACCACTGCCGTTTTATTACCGCTGGACGTAATGCGAATCGTGCGATTCAACGCGCCATCGACAATCGCTTGTTCCGCCGGAACGCCAAGGTAAATGCGGTCAACTTCGCTCGCAATGCTGATGGCACCGTCTTGCTGCTTGGTTGCGCCATTGCCATCTGCCGCTTTATCGAGGTATTGCGTGCCTTCCAAGCCTGTCACGGTGGTTTGCGCAATATCGCCCACCGCAAAATAGGTGTGCAAGGCTTGGGTAATAGTGAACGCTGCATCACCGGTATTACGCGTCACCAGTGCTAGCTGCAAGGTTTTGCCAACGGTAATTTCCATCGCCAAACGGAAGGCATTAGGCCAGATAGCCAAGGTTTCGGGGGAGGATTCCACGCCCAAAATTACCGTGGTTGAACCATCGGCATTGTCGCGGGTTTCCCACTCGCTCCACATGCGGTTGCGCATGAAACCGTGCGCGGGGCGGCCTTTGCCTTCGGGGTCTGCGCCAAACCAAGGCCAGCAAATCGGTACGCCGCCTTTGATTGCCTTGCCTTCGGCGTAATAGGCTTTGTCGCTGACAAACAGCACATCCGCCGCGCCTTTGGGGGTGAAAGACAAGACTTGCCCTGCGTAAACCGAAATCACGGCATCGGCATGGTCGTTGCTAACGTTGATCATTGGCAAGCCGCCGTTGCCTGCTACACGAGTGATTGTCATGGTGCATTTCCTGTTTATGGTTAAAAATCGCCGCCATCATACCGCATCCCTCAAGGCAGATGCAGCACCTGATCCATCGCTTCCAAGCCATGCGATCGGTGGGTAATCAGCAACAAACTTTGCCCATTATGTTCCACATGTGCGAGGATATTCGCCATCACTTGTGTTGCGGTTTCTGGGTCTAGCCCTTCGGTAGGTTCATCGAGAATCAACAGCCGCGCGGGTTTCAGCAAGGCACGCGCAATCGCCACGCGCTTGGCTTGCCCGCCGGACAAACGCACCCCAGTTTCGCCCACCCACGTTGCATAGCCTTCCGGCTGTTGCGTAATGAAGTCGTGGATCAGCGCAGTGCGGCACACCGCCTCCAGCTCCGCATCCGTCGCATCACGTTTTGCCAGCAACAGGTTTTCGCGCAAGGTGGTATTAAACAAATGCGTTTGCTGCGGCACAACCGCGATGTGCTGACGCAAAGTTTCACCACTGTATTGAGCAATAGTTTGACCACCCAATAGCAATTCACCACTGCTCGGTTCGCGGAAACGTAGCAGCAAACTGGTCAGGGTACTTTTGCCCGCGCCCGTTACGCCGACAATAGCGAGCTTGTGACCTTGCGGGAAATCCAGCGTCAACCCCTCCAATACCGCATCGCCCTGCAACTGATAGCGAAACCCCACTTCCCGCAATGCAAAATCCAAACGCTCCGGCACAGGCAACGGATGCGCTGGCTCACTCACCGCCGCCGCCTGATCCGCAAGGCTAAAAATACGCCGCGCCGCCGCCAAGGTTTCTCCCAAGGACTGGAACGCCAGCGGCAAGGGCAACACCGCTTCAAAACTTGCCAGCGCGAACAATGCCAACATCGCCAATTCCGGCGGGGCTATCGCATGATCACGCACCAACGGAATCGCCAGCACCAACATGCCCCACATCGCCAGATTCGCACACAACCCCAACGCGCCTTGCGCCACGCCATTCAAGCGGCTTAGGGTTTGCTGTTGTGCCGCCAAGGTTTGCGACAACTGTTGAACGTGCGCGGCATGAGCATCCGCCGCACCATACACCAGCAATTCGCCCATGCCCTGCAAATCATTCACCAAAGCCGAGCGCAATTGCGCGGCAGTTTCCACCGATTGCTGTCCTGCGTCATGCCCCAAACGGTTCATCAACCAGGGAATCAGCATGCCTGCCACCAACAACAAGCTCAACTCCAGCAACGCCAACAACGGGTGATAAAACAGCAATGCCACCACGAATACCAGCGTCGCCAACCCTGCCACTACCACCGGCACTAGCAGGCGCAAGTACACATTATTCAGCGTATCAATGTCAGCGCGGATGCGGCTCAACACGTCGCCGCTGCGATATTGTTCCAACACCGCCGGAGCCAGCGGCTCGATACGCTCATAAAACCACACCCGCAATTCCGCCAACATCCGAAACGTAGCTTCGTGCGTGACCAAGCGTTCACCATAACGCCCCGCCGTGCGCACAATTGCCGCCAGCCGAATCAACGCCGCCGGGGTGAAATAATTCATCGACACCCCCGCGACACCCGCCATTGCCATCGCGGTAATGAACCAGCCCGACACCGCCATCAGCCCCACATTGGCCAGCAAGGTGATGAATGACAAGCCCATGCCCAACGCTGCCCAGCCCCAATACGGCTTGAACAAGCGCAATAATCGCAGTAAATCGTTCATGCTTCACCCCCGTAAGCCGCTTGCATTTGCTGGTAGAGCGGGGAACTGACCAGCAATTCGGCGTGCGCTCCGATAGCGCTCACCGTCCCCTGATCCAGCACCACAATCCGGTCAGCGGTTTGCACGGTGCGTAGACGATGCGCAATCATCACCAGCGTGCGCCCTTGCGCCAAACGTTCGACTCCGGCTTGCACCAAGGTTTCGCTGGCACGATCAAGGTTGGCGGTGGCTTCGTCGAGGATCACCAACGGCGCATCCTTGAGGAACGCCCGTGCCAATGCAATACGTTGCACTTGCCCACCGGAAAGCCCCTGCCCCGCTTCGCCAATCAACGTGTCGTAACCTTGCGGTAATTTGACGATGAATTCGGCGGCGTAGGCTTGTTCAGCAGCGGCTTGCACTTGTTCCAGCGTCGCACTGGGGTTGCCGAGGCGGATATTGTCGGCAACCGTGCCGGGGAACAATTGCGGCTTTTGCGGTAGCCATGCCAATTGCTTGCGCCATGCGTCGGGGGCAATGGCGGTTAGCGGGGTATCACCGATGAGAATTTGTCCGCTTTGGGGTTGCAGGAAACCCATTAGCAGATTGATTAGCGTAGTTTTGCCTGCGCCACTTGCGCCGACGATAGCTAAGGTTTCGTTGGGGTGGATGTCCAGCGAAAAGTTGGTTAGGGCGGTTCTAGCGTCGGGGTAGGTGAAGGAAAGATTTTGCAGAACAAGGGAATGAGTACGCAACTCCGGCACACACATTACCTCTCCCTCCTCCCCTCCCTTCTCTTCCAATATCCCCACCATCTTCTCCGCCGCCCCTATCGCCGCCATCCGCGCATGATACTGCGTCCCCATATTCCGTAGCGGCAGGTAGAATTCGGGCGCAAGCAGCAGTACAAAGAAGCCGTACAGAAAATCCAGTTCGCCCCAGAACAGGCGGAAGCCGATCAACACCGCAATAATGGCAATGCTAACCGTGCCAAAAAATTCCAGCACAAACGAAGACAGGAACGCGACCCGCAATACCGACATGGTACTTTGGCGGTATTGGTCGGAAATTTGCGCCACCACTTGCGCTTCGCGGCGGCTGGCATTGAACAGTTTCAGGGTAGTTAAACCTTGAATCACGTCGAGAAAATGCGCACTCATCCGCGCCAGTTGTTGCCATTGCTGCTGGTTACGCTTTTCCGTGCCTTTGCCGATCAGGATCATGAACGCCGGAATCAGCGGGGCTGTCACTAGCATCACCACTGCCGAAAGCCAATCATTAGCGAGCACGAACACCAATATCGCCAACGGCACGAGTGCCATCAGCGACATCGCGGGAATGTAGCGGGCGTAATAGGCTTCGAGTGCCTCCACCCCATCGCTGAGGGTATTGAGCAAATCGCCACTGCGCTCACCCGTCAGCCATGCGGGGCCGAGTTGCTGCACTTTTTGGTAAAGCTGGGCGCGAATGGCGAGCTTGACCTGCACGGCAGCATGAAACGCGGCTTGTTCGGATGCCCACGCCAAACCTGCCCGCAGCAGAAACAGTGCCAGCAAGCCCCACAGACTGGGCATCACATCCGCCAAAGCGGCTTTGGCAAATACTACGGCATTGACGATATTTGCCAGCAACCACGCCTGCGCAATCAGCAGCAAACCGGAAGTCAAACCAATCGCAACAGCGGCTTTTAGCCAGAAACCGGAATGGGTTTTCCAGCCTTTGAGCGCGGCAGTAATCGCCGGATCAGGTTTGTGTGGTTTCGATTTATTTTCATTACTCAAAGCGGGATTCCCCATAAGCAAAGGGAGTGCCAAAACACTCCCTTTTTTCAACTCAGACGCAGTTTACACCTTACTTCTCATCATCCGTATCCAACCCGCCATGAAACTCCAGCCACATCACGTTGATGATACCGAAGGAACACGCCAGCAATACGCCGAGCAACCAAGCAAAATACCACATGGTAAAATCTCCTTAATAGACTGAGTGATCATTTTCACGGATGAATTTAACAGTAATCTTGCCCCACATCTGCTTGTAGCACCAAATGGTGTAGAACAGAATAATCGGGACAAAAATCATCGCCGCCCAGAACATAATCGCCAGTGTCAAATGGCTGGAAGCCGAATCCCAAATCGTCAAACTGTGGTTCGGGTTCAAGCTAGAAGGCATCACAAACGGGAACAGGGAAACGCCAGCCGTCATAATCACCCCAATCAAGCACAAAGAGCTGTGAATAAAGCTCAATACTGGACGACCTTTACCACCCGCCAAAACCAACACGCCAAACGCGCCAAGGAACCCCGCAATCGGAGCCATAATCGCCAGCGGATAGGTGCTGTAATTCGTCAACCACGCGCCTGCCATTGGCACAACCGTTTTCGCAATCGGATTCGGTAAGGAATCATGCGGTGGTGCTTGGGTAATCACATACCCATCAATCCCCGCCCACAACCAAATGCCCGCCAGCCCGAAGGTGATAATCACCCCAGCCGCCGTCCATTGCGCTGCTTTGCGTGAACGCGCATACACCGCTTCATCGGTACGCAGCATCAAATACGTCGCGCCCTGCATAGTAAACATCAGCAAACTCACCAAACCCACCAGCACCGCAAACGGATGGAACAGCTTAAAGAATGAACCATAGGTCGAAATCCGCAAGAACTCATCAAACGCAAACGGCACACCCAGCAACAAATTGCCAAACGCCACACCGATGACCAATGGCGGCACAACCCCCGCAATGACCAAGCCCCAATCCCACGTATTGCGCCAGCGCATATCCGCAATCTTGGAACGGTAGTCAAACCCTACCGGACGGAAAAACAGCGAAAACAACGTCAATACCAACGCCCAATAAAACGTCGAAAACGACGCACCAAAGGTAATCGGCCAAGCCGCAAAAATCGCCCCCGCCGCCAAGATCAACCATACCTGATTGCCATCCCAATGCGGTGCAATCGCATTGATTGCCACGCGGCGTTCCTCATCGGTTTTACCCACGATGCGCAATAACGCGCCCACGCCCATATCGAAGCCATCGGTCAAAGCAAAGCCAATAAACAGCACGCCGACCAATGCCCACCAGATCAACTTAAACGTTTCGTAATCAAAAATCATGGTTTGCTCCTTAGACCTGATCGTTCATTTTGTCAGCGTAAACCGCGCCAGCATGACCGCCACCGTGCTTCTCAAAGTAGTAGCGTCCGGTATGCAGGCTGCTAGGGCCTTGTTTCGCAAACTTGATCATCAAGTACATTTCCACAATCAAGAGAATGGTGTAGAAGAACACAAACCCAGCCAAACTGCCGATCAAATCACCTGCCGTCAGGGTGGAAGTCCCCAAGAACGTCGGCAATATTTCACCCACCGCCCACGGTTGACGACCGTATTCCGCCACAAACCAACCGGATTCAATCGCAATCCACGGCAACGGCAAACCGAGTACCGCCAAACGCATCAACCAACGCTTGCTGCACGCGCTCTTTTTCGCGGTGTAATAAAACGCCAAGGCAAAAATAAACAACATCGCCACACCCGAAGCCACCATGATACGGAATGCCCAGAACAATGGCGCAACGTGCGGCACGGTATCTCTAGAAGCTAGCTGGATTTGTTCCTCAGTCGCATCCACCACGTTCGGGGTATAACGCTTCAGCAATAAGCCGTAACCCAAATCTTTACGTATGTCTGCAAACGCAGTTTTGTCCGCTTCAGTCGCTGTCCCTGCCCGCAATTTCAGTAACAAGCTGTAAGCCGTCATCCCGTTGCGAATCCGCTGCACATTTTCGGCAACCAAGTCATTGATGCCCTTGACTTCCTCGGTCAGCGAGCGCGTCGCAATTAACCCTAGCGCGTAAGGAATCTTGATGGCAAAACTGTTTTCACCCTTTTCCTGATCAGGGAAAGCAATGACATTGAAACCTGCCGGAGCGGGTTCGGTATGCCATTCTGCTTCAATCGCCGCCAGCTTCATCTTTTGCACGTCACCGGCTTCATAACCGCTTTCGTCACCCAACAAGATAACGGATAGGATAGATGCCATCCCGAAACCCGCTGCGACCGCGAACGAACGCCGTGCAAACCCAAGGTCACGTCCTTTGAGGATGTACCAGGCGCTGATCGACAACACGAACATTGCACCTGTCACGTAACCCGCCGCCACGGTGTGAATAAACTTCACCTGTGCGACTGGATTCAGCAACACGGCGGCGAAATCCACCATTTCCATGCGCATGGTTTCATAGCTGAATTCGGCACCGATGGGGTTTTGCATCCAACCATTCGCAATCAGAATCCATAAGGCAGACAGGTTCGTGCCAATCGCCATCAACCAAGTGACAGACAAATGTTGCACTTTGCTTAAACGATCCCAACCGAAGAAGAACAAGCCGACGAAGGTCGATTCGAGGAAGAAGGCCATTAAACCTTCAATCGCGAGCGGTGCGCCAAACACGTCACCGACATAGTGTGAGTAATAAGCCCAGTTCGTGCCGAACTGAAATTCCATCGTCAGACCGGTGGTGACACCGAGCGCAAAGTTGATACCAAACAACTTACCCCAGAACTTCACCATATCCTTGTAAATCTGCTTGCCAGTCATGACATACACTGATTCCATAATGGCCAGCATAAAAGTCATACCCAGCGTTAGCGGGACAAACAAAAAATGGTAAAGGGCGACGGTTGCAAATTGCAACCTCGATAGATCGACGACTTCATCCGTAATCATGTTACCTCCCTAAAACATTCAAAAAATCAAACACTAATACAAGTTTTGAAATCAAAACCTAGGAAATGCTTACCTTCTCGTGATCACTTTCTTCTTGGCGCTTTGAACAGTTTTCGTCAGAATTAGTAAAGCGGCTTTCAGAAAAACGTAATACCACAGCCGACAATGACAGTATCAGAATAGCCGAAACAATTGTCAGGATTTTCATATTGTCGAAATCCTTGAGGTCTATGGCCAGATAACGTGTCAATGCCGTCATGGAAATGAACAGGAGAAAGATGACCGGCAAGCGGTGCGTGCGAAAAAAGATCCCGACCATTGCCCCCAGTTCCAGGTAAATGAACAGCAGGAGAATGTCATCTAGGGTTGCATAAGGCTTTGCCATTATCTCGTGCTGATAGGTATGGATTGCCGACCAGACAATAGTCCCACCAATCACGAACAACCCCAGAATATGAAACGCCTCGACAGCCAGATTGCCCAGCTGCTCCAGGATTTTGCCAATATTTTGGTAATTTTTCACAAGCTACCACCAATCTTTATAGATTTCGATCTTTGTAGGAGCCAGCCTGCTGGCGAATCGCTTGCAGGCAAGCTCCTACAGAAGATGTTGCATGACGGTCTTTTACTGGCTCTTTGCCGGTGCTGCGGCACTGGATGCTGCTGGTGCTGCTGGTGCTGCTGGTTGAGCGGTATTACTTGCACTGGCGTTAGCTGCCGGAGCTGCTGCGGGTATTGGCACCAGCATATAACCCGGAGGCACCATCATCGTTGGCTGTTGCATTGGCATCTGCTGCATATTGGGCATACCGTAGTAATTCTGCTGTGGCATCATCGGCATCTGCATGTTGGGCATACCCCCACCATTATTGTTGCCCCACGGAAAACCACCGCCGTTATTGTTACCCCACGGGAAACCACCCCAAGGACTACTGTTACCACCCCATGGGTTGCCACCATTAGCGCCTGATGCATTGCTGTAACCCTGCATATTGTTATAGCCATTACCGTAACCATAACCATTACCTTGCAGGTTGCTGGCAGTATTCCCACGACCGCTACCGGCAGCATCAGAAGCCATATCGGTCTTGCCTTTGCCTTTGAGTGATATGGTGAAATCAACATCACCATCAGCCGTGCCCTGGCCACGTCCCCAGCCATTGGCATCACCAGTACCTGTGCCATAACCTTGCCCGGTTCCAGAGGTATTGGCAGCACCAGAGCCCTGACCACTGCCGGTTCCTGAACCATTATTAAAGCCATCGAAAAACTCAGCCGATGCCGCTGTTGACAAGGCCAACAGACTGGCGAAAACCATAATAGGTAGTTTCATTTTCATCCATCCTCTCTAAGATATTTAGCGTTTATCGTTCGATACAATTTTTATCCAACCACCTCCTTACCAATAAAAAATAGCTCCGTACACAAGACACGGAGCCAAAAAACCTTCTACGTTAGGATAAATAGAAGGAGTCTACTCACAGTGACTTTCCGGCACTGATGCAACCCAGCGGAATAATCAGCAGGGTCAATAAGGTTGCCACAGCACCGCCAAAGATCAGTGATACCGCCATCCCCTGAAAAATCGGGTCAGAGAGAATCACCATCGAGCCACCAAACAAGGCCAATGCTGTAATTAAAATCGGTCGGGTACGCGCTTCACAGGAATGGATAACCGCATCCAGCACCGGCATACCTTTAACCACTTCACCTCGGGCAAAGTCCACCAGCAGGATGGAATTGCGCACAATAATCCCCGCCAGTGCAATGAAACCGATCATCGACGTTGCGGTAAACTCTGCATTCATCAGCCAATGCCCCGGCACAATGCCAATCAGCGTCAGCGGAATCGGTGCCATGATGATGGCAGGCAGGATGAAATTACCGAACTGCGCCACGATCAGCATGTAAATCAATACCAGTGCTGCGGCAAACGCAATCCCCATGTCGCGGAAGGTTTCCCACGTTACTGTCCATTCGCCGCCCCACTCGAAAGCGGATTTACTCTCAACACCTTGCGGGGTCTTGAGCCAGTAAGCCTGTTCATGTAACAACGTGCCATCCGGGCTGCGATAGCCTTCGCCATTGTTGGCAGCCTTCAGCAAATTTTCCACCTGACTTTGCCCATAAACCGGCGCAGCCAAACGCCCGGTGGTTTCAGCCGTCACAAATTCAACCGGGCGCAAATCCTTGCGGTAAATCGGCTTGTCCTGCTTCTCGAACACGAAGGTGCCTAATTCCTGCAACGGCACAGTCTGCCCTGTCGGGTTGGTCACGGGCAATTGTGACAAGCGGTAAATTTGCGAACGGGCTTCCAGCGGAATCTGCATGACAATACGGGTCGGGTCGATCAGGGCGTTTTTCTTGATGTCACCCAACACATAACCACCCATCGCCATTTCCAGTGTGCGATTGATGGCTTCGGCGGTAATGCCATTACGTTGCGCCTTGTCCGAATCCACGATGAAGTGCAGTACCTCATGATCGTCTTCCATCAGGTTATCCACGTCCCCAAGGTTTTCCGCCTGCCCAAAGAAACGGGTTAGATCAGCCGCGACCTGACGGCGGGTATTCGCATCCGGCCCATAAATCTCGGCGACTACAGATTGCAGTACGGGTGGTCCCGGCGGCATTTCGACAACCTGAAGTTTCGCACCGGTATTGCCCAGCAAAGGTTGCAGGATTTCCCGCGCCTCCACCGCAATCTCGTGGCTGCTGCGTTTACGATCGTGTTTGGGGGAAAGCTGTACCTGTATATCCGCCTGCCAAGGTTGCTGGCGTAAATAATAGTGGCGCACCAACCCGTTGAAATTGAAAGGCGAGGCTGTGCCAGTATAGGTTTGCAGAGCAGTCACTTCCGGCAAGGTTTTGAGCTTGCCCGCCAGTTGATACACCAGATTAGCGGTCACGGGAATTGCCGTGCCTTCCGGCATATTGACCACCACATTGAATTCCGGCTTGTTATCCAGCGGCAGCATTTTCACCCTGACGCCCGTGAACGGGTAGAACATCAGCATAAACACGAAGAAGGTCGCGATAATGCCCACCAGAAAAGTAAAGCCCTTCAGACGACTATTAACCAAGGGTGTGATGACGCCACGGAAGAACTTTTCCATCATCGCCGCTTGCTTGTGTTCTTTCTCCGCCGCCGCCTGCAAACTTTTCAGGGAAGGTCTAAAGCGATTCGTCAGCCAGGGAGTAAAGGCAAACGCTGCAAACAAAGAAATCACCATTGCCACCGAACCCAGTACTGGAATCGGGCGCATATAAGGCCCCATCATGCCACTGACAAATCCCATGGGCAGCAAGGCCGCAATCACCGTACCCGTTGCCAGAATAGTCGGGTTGCCCACCTCACGCACTGCATCAACCGCCACACTGATTTTAGTACTGCTGTCCATTAACCAGCGCCGGTAAATATTTTCCACCACCACAATAGCATCATCGACCAGAATACCAATGGAGAAGATCAGCGCAAACAGACTCACCCGGTCAATCGTCATGCCCATCAGCCAAGCAGCAAACACCGTGGTAGTAATCACCGCCGGAATCACAATCAGCACCACCGTCGCCGCCCGCCAGCCGAGGAAGAACCACACCAGCAGCGTCACGATACCGGTGGCAACAAACAGCTTGAAGATCAGCTCATTGACCTTTTCTTTGGCGGTTTCCCCGTAATTGCGGGTCACTTCGACATGCACGTTGTCGGGAATAATGCGGCCTTTGAGCACTTCCAGTTTCGCCAGTATCGCATTAGCCACATCGACGCCATTGGTGTTCTTTTTCTTGGCAATCGCCAGCGTGACCGCAGCGGCATTATCGGCAGTTTCCTGCACATCCTGTGCCGCAGGGCCAGTAAAGTAAGCAACAGCATGATCTGCTTCCATCGCCTCTTCCGTCACCGTCGCGACATCACGTACATAGACCGGCCTGCCCCCCGCCACCGTGACAATCAGACGCTGAATGTCGGCGGCAGAATTGAGGAAAATACCGCTGTAGATCTTGAAGACTTTTTGGTTAGGTTCAACCGTGCCAGTGCTGCGTTCCGAATTCGCCATGCGGATAGCATTGGCTACCTGTTCCAGCGATACCCCAAAGGTCGCTAGACGTTCGGGTAATATTTCAACTTTCAATGCTTCATGACGGCCTTCCACCATGAAACTTTGGCTGGTGTTTTCCACTTCGCGCAGGCTTTGCAAGACATCCAGCCCAATCAGACGCAGGTTGGTATCGGCGACTTTATTCGACCACAAGGTCAGCGTGACCAGCGGGACATCATCCGCCCCTTTGGGTTTTACGCTGGGCGTTGAGGCTTGCTGGGGAATCTTGTCTTGATTGGAGGCTAGCTTGTCGTACAGCTTGACCAGTGAAGATTCCAGTTCTTGACCCACGATAAACTGTACCGTGACCATCGACTGTTCATGCATGGAAACCGAGTAGACATGATCCACCCCGGTCATTTCCGAGAGGATACTTTCCATTGGGCGGGAAATCAGGTTTTCGACTTCCTGCGCCGACGCGCCGGGATAGCGCACAAAAATATCCACCATCGGTACGGATATTTGTGGGTCTTCCTGACGCGGCGTGACCCACATCCCCAACACACCCACGGCAAAAAAGGCCAGTAGCAACAACAGGGAGAGCGGCGAGGTAATAAAGGCTTTAGCCGTAACGCCTGCCAACCCCAAATTAGGGTGCTCTGTTTCAGCCGGATCAGCGTCTTTTGGGAAATCATTCATGTGTAACGAGCCTGACAGTAAAGGGCATTATTTCGCAGGTGGTATCCAGCCAGAAACGACGCCAACGGGTGGATCATTGATGATGTGTTCATTGGCATCCAGACCGGATACCACTTCCAGCTTTTCTCCACTCTGATCGGTTCCAAGGCGCACCATGCGCAATTCTGACTTGCCGTCTTTGACAACCAGAACGCTAGGTAATGTGCCGCCTTTGAACAAGGCTGTTTTGGGGATAAAAATGCTGGTTCCGCTTTGTCCCTCTGGCAAATGCACTTCGGCATAATTACCGGGGGTTGCCTCAATACCGACCGGAAGGTCAAATTTGACTGTCACCGTATGGCGGGTGGGGTCAGCCAGCGGGTAAATTTCAGCAATTTTAGCCGTTGTATTGAGACTATTGTTAATCCTCGCCTCAACAACCATCCCCACCTTCAAACCTGCCACCAAGCCAGATGGTACGTCCGATTCCAGACGTTTGTTTTTGACGTAACCGTAAGTGAGGAGAGGTTGACCAGGTTGTACGGTATCGCCGACTTCAACCTGTTTTGACAGGATCATGCCTTCAAACGGAGCGGTTGATGTTGCATTACTGATAGCGGAATCCAGTTCCTGTAGCTGGGCATTGGCTTGCTGGAGGCCACCTTGTGCCTGTAAAACAGCCGACCGGCTATTCTCCAAATCTGCCTGACGGATGGTCTGCTCGTCATACCCCCCCATGAATGTCTCGGCAAACTGGCGTGTCCCCAACCTGTCGAATATGGCAGGCATACCGAAACCCGGCATCGCACCAATATCCTTGCTGCGGGGTGAAATCTGCTCACGATTGTATTGTGCTTGGGCATTCGTGACCCCGGACTGGGCAGTGCCAATCTGGGCAGCCACGGCATTGCGCTTGGCCTGCAACTGTGAGTCATCAATCTGGACAAGGGTATTGCCCGCTGCGAAAGAAGAGCCAACGCCTCCCGCCACCCGCTTCACTATCCCCGGTATTTGTGCCGTCAAGGTCACTTCCTTGTAAGGCACAACGGTACTACCCAGCACTGATTGACTTTGGGTCTTGGAAACTTCAACGGGAATAATGTCGGCAGATTGCCCAACAGCAGGTAAACCAATACCCAATACCACACCCACAAACCCTATAAACACGGATTTTTTACTATCCATCACGATGCCCTCCTCAAAACACCACGATTTCACCGAAATACATAACGGGCAAGCAACACAGGCCGCCTGCCCGGCTCAGGCTAGTCGTTAAGGCGGGTAATCCCCAGCATCTTCATGATGGACTTTTCATAGAACGGCTCAGAACTGCCTTTCTTCATTTTGCGGATGAAGTATTTTTCAAAGGCAATCTTGGCGAGATGCACCCACTTGCCTTTCTTCGCCCATACCATGTTACGTGGCGGAATTTGCGGAATGGCAACGAACGCAGCACCGCTATCACCGAAGTCTGCCAGACAGATCGTACTCCATGTGCCGGTGGTATGCGGTTCCTTGCCTGCGATTTCATCGGCAATATTATGAACGGCAGAAGTGACCATTGACTCAATCATATAGCCGGTTTTCGGCATACCGGTAGCAACCGGGGTCGCTTCGAGTGGCGGAATGGCGATACACACGCCCGCAGAGTAGATGTTTTTGTATTTCGGGCTACGGTGCAATTCATCCACAATCACGAAACCACGCGGGTTGCACAGACCTTCCACCGCAGCAACGGCTTCAACACCTTTGAAAGCAGGCAGCATCATCGCAAAGTCGAAGGCAATTTCATGCTCTTTTTCCACTTCACCCTTGGCAGTCAGTTCCGTGGTAAACAGCTTGCCTGCTTCGACCTTGTGGGTCTTGGCGTTGGTAATCCAGTTGATGTGATGGTTACGCAGTTCGGATTCCAGCATCCCTTTCGAGTCACCTACCCCACCCAGCCCCAGATGCCCGATGTAAGGCTCCGACGTCACGTAAGTCATCTTGAACTTGTCACGCACCTTGCGCTTGCGCATATCGGCATCGAGGATAAAGGCAAATTCGTAAGCTGGGCCAAAACAACTAGCGGCAGGCATCGCGCCCACGACGATATGACCGCTGCCTTTTTCCAGCAATTTCTGGTAAGCCTCGTAAGCCTGTTCAGCGTGGATAACATCGCAAACCGACTGGGTATGACCACCGTGTGGGCCAGAGCCTTCCACTTCATCAAAAAACAGTTTAGGGCCGGTGGCAATAATCAGGTAGTCGTAACTGACCACTTCGCCATTGTCCAAGTGCAGCTTGCTGCCCGTGGCATCAATCTTGTTGCAACGGCTGGCAATGAATTTGATTTTCTTGCGGCTCAAATATTTCTCAATCGGGAAGGAAATGTCGGAACGAGTACGCCAACCCACCGCAATCCACGGGTTAGAGGGAATAAACTGGAAATAGTCCCGTTCATTGATGACAGTGATGTCATGCCCTTTACCAAGAATTTCACGCAACTCATAAGCAGCAGGCATCCCGCCTGTACCAGCACCAAGAACGACAACGTGGGCCATATTCAACTCCTAAAGCGGTTTTTTTATCTGAATGGCATGAAACCACATCAAGTGAAAAAAGTCAAAAAACCATTTAGAATTCAATAAGTTAGTATATTATGATATGTTAATATATTTGAATATTCGTATATTAAAATACTGAAGCGAATGTAGGGCAATCACTGTATATGATGGGTAAAATAAACACTGCGCTTCACTATAGGCTTTAGCCATAACCTTAGCCATCGGAAACGCCTATGAACAAGGCAGTCAAGCCCCTCCTACTCCCAAACGAGGACTCAATGCCTTGATTTTTCTTTCTATTTCAAGCGCATCTTGTGCAAGTGCTGAGATCTTTAACCCGGCTTGGGTGGGAATAACCCCATTTCTCGCCCGAATAAAAAGAGCCACTCCCAAATATTCTTCAAATTTTATGATTTGCTCGGACAAACTCGGCTGTGTCACATGGCAGACCTCTGCCGCTTGTCCAAAATGCCGGACTTGTGTCGCTGCTACCACATACCTCAATACTTGAAAGTTCATCCATTCGCTCCTAGCACTTGAATATTAGAAAATAATAATATAATAATATTCTAATGTAAACAGATGCAACGCCCTTAAAAGCGTTAACTTACAGCACACTTCCCTCATCAGTTACTTCCAACGGTGACGGCGAAAACATATCCGTCAATTCATGGCTTTGCTGACGCCGCATCCAGTTATGGATTTTCTTCGGCTCAACCTCATGCCTCGCCAGTACCGCCATTGCCATATCCAAGCCGCGCGGAAAACTCCGTTGTATAACCGCCTGCATACCAAGGGCATCGAAGCGTATTTTTGCAGCGTCATCTTTTACTGCCACCATAAGATTCAGACCGGGGTATTTTTCCAGTACCAGCGGTGCCAACTGGTGGGCAACTTCGTAATCGCTGAAGGTAATCACAATGGTCCGGGCGTGTGACATCTTGATGGTATCCATCAAGCGCAAATCGGTAGCATCGCCGAAACCGACGTTATAGCCATTAGTACAGGCATCCATGAAACAGTCATGATTGACCTCAATGGAACGGTAGGGCAAGTCATGGGCATCCAGTGCACTAGCAACCCGCCGACCTACCTCGGCCATACCAACAATAATGACAGGCGTATCAGTAGTTGTATTGTCGACCTGAGTACGGCTGTTATTCCAATCCTCGTCAGCCCACTTGCGGGCAAGCTTTCTGCCCAACCTCACCAAACTGGGGGTAAGCGCCATGCTCAAGGCAACACTGATAATCAGAATAGCGGCATATTCAGCGCCCAATCCCTGCTTGACAACGGGTATGGCAAAAATGACGAAAGCAAACTCGCTGCCCTGTGACAGCAAAATGCCCATTTGCAGGGCGCTACGTGCCGGAGTACCCAACAACCTTGCTGCCATAAAAATCAGCACAGCTTTAAGCGCCACCAAGCCAAGGGCAATCAGGATAATTTCCACCCAATGCCCAAACAGCACATCAAGATTCAGCGTCATCCCCACCGTGACGAAAAAGAACCCCAGTAACAGTCCCCGAAATGGTTTAACCTCCGTCTGGATAAGATGCCGATAACGGGTTTCCGCAATAATCATGCCCGCCAGAAACGCACCCAGCGTCAGGGAAAGCCCCAGCATTCCGGTGGCAGCAGCGGTTGCCAAAACAATGAGCAGAGCGGTAGCCGTGAAAATCTCATCATCCTTGTAACTGGCAATCCACTGGAACAACGGACTAATCAGGAAGCGCCCCATCAGAATGGCAGCGGCGAACGCGGCGAAAGCTTTTAGTGCTGCCATACCGATGGTACTGAGCAGTGCAGCCTCATTGCCCCCCATAGAATTGACCAGAATCAGCAGGAAGATCGCACAAATATCCTGAAAAATCAGCACAGCAGTGGCAGAAACCGATACAGGGCAACTGTTCTGCTGATTGTCTGCCAGTATTTGTGCGGCGACTGCTGTTGAGGACAGTGCCAGCGTTGCCCCCACCACAATCGCAATTTCCAGGCTGACACCCGCAAACAACACCGCAAACAATGCCAGAAAAATTGCCGTCAGCACGATTTGCAACGGCCCCAGCCCAAGGATGTCACGCCGCGCGTCCCAGATATGTGCAATGGAAAAATGAAGTCCGATGTCGAACAGCAGGAACACGACCCCAAGCTCCGCCAGCAATTGGGTCGTTTCGCTTTCCGCAATCAAACCGAACCCGTGTTCCCCAATCAGCATCCCGGCCAGCAGGTAGCCAACAATCGGGCTCATGTGCAGAGGGCGCATCAACACCACCGCCAGAATGCCGATAAGCAACAGGATAAGGATGGGTTGTAAATGCAGGGCTTGTTCCATGTTATTGATCCTCGAGCGTAACGAAAAAGGGAGCGCATACAGCACTCCCCTTTTAACGATGGCGTATAGAATACGTCCCTAGAATAGTCTATTAATCATCTGCGTCCAACCCACCATGAAACTCCAGCCACATCACGTTGATGATACCGAAGGAACACGCCAGCAATACGCCGAGTAACCAAGCAAAATACCACATGGTAAAATCTCCTTAATAGACTGAGTGATCGTTTTCACGGATGAATTTAACGGTAATTTTGCCCCACATCTGCTTGTAGCACCAAATGGTGTAGAACAGAATAATCGGGACAAAAATCATCGCTGCCCAGAACATAATCGCCAGCGTCAAATGGCTGGAAGCCGAATCCCAAATCGTCAAACTGTGGTTCGGGTTCAAGCTGGAAGGCATCACGAACGGGAACAGGGAAACACCTGCCGTCATAATCACCCCAATCAAGCACAAGGAGCTATTCAGAAAACTCAATACCGGACGATCTTTCCCCGCCAAAAGCAACACACCAAATGCGCCAAGGAAACCCGCAATCGGTGCCATAATCGCCAGTGGATAGGTGCTGTAATTCGTCAACCACGCGCCCACCATCGGCACAACCGTTTTCGCAATCGGATTCGGCAAGGAATCATGCGGTGGTTCCTGCGTAATCGCATACCCATCAATCCCCAGCCACAGCCAAATACCCGCCAGCCCGAAGGTGATAATCACCCCAGCCGCCGTCCATTGCGCTGCTTTGCGTGAACGCGCATACACCGCTTCATCGGTACGCAGCATCAAATAGGTCGCACCCTGCATGGTAAACATCAGCAAACTCACCAAGCCCACCAACACCGCAAACGGATGGAACAGCTTAAAGAATGAGCCATAGGTCGAAATCCGCAGGAACTCATCAAACGCAAACGGCACGCCCAGCAACAAATTGCCAAACGCCACGCCGATGACCAAAGGCGGCACAACCCCCGCAATGACCAAGCCCCAATCCCACGTATTCCGCCAGCGCATATCCGCAATCTTGGAACGGTAATCAAACCCTACCGGACGGAAAAACAGCGAGAACAAGGTCAACACCAACGCCCAATAGAATGTCGAAAACGACGCACCAAAGGTAATCGGCCAAGCCGCAAAAATCGCCCCTGCCGCCAGAATCAACCACACCTGATTGCCATCCCAATGCGGTGCAATCGCATTAATCGCCACGCGGCGCTCCTCGTCATTTCTGCCGACATAGCGCAATAACGCGCCCACGCCCATATCGAAGCCATCGGTCAAAGCAAAGCCAATAAACAGCACGCCGACCAATGCCCACCAGATCAACTTAAACGTTTCGTAATCAAAAATCATGGTTTGCTCCTTAGACCTGATCGTTCATTTTGTCAGCGTAAACCGCGCCAGCATGACCGCCACCGTGCTTCTCAAAGTGATAGCGTCCGGTGTGCAAACTGCTAGGCCCTTGCCTTGCAAACTTGATCATCAAGTACATTTCCACCACCAACAAGACGGTGTAGAAGAACACAAACCCAGCAATTGACCCGATCAAATCCCACTCGGTCAGCGTCGAAGTCCCCATGAAGGTCGGTAATATTTCACCAATTGCCCACGGTTGACGCCCGGTTTCCGCCACAAACCAACCGCACTCAATCGCAATCCACGGCAACGGCAAACCCAAGACCGCCAAGCGCATCAACCAACGCTTCTCATACGCAGTCTTTTTCGCGGTGTAGAAGAACGACAAGGCAAAAATGAGCAACATAGCAGCACCCGCTGCCACCATTACACGGAATGTCCAGAACAGCGATGCAACGTTCGGCACTGTATCTTTAGCGGCTTGCTGGATTTGCGCTTCGCTCGCATCGGTCACATTCTGCGTATAACGCTTCAGCAATAAGCCGTAACCCAAATCTGTGCGGAGTTCAGCAAACGTTGCTTTCTCGGCATCAGTCGCCGTACCTGAGCGCAGTTTCAACAACAAACCGTAAGCGGTCATGCCATTACGTACCCGCTGAACATTGTTTTCGACTAGGTTATTGATCCCCATCACTTCCCCTGTCAGGGAACGGGTCGCAATTAAACCGAGCGCGTAAGGAATCTTGATAGAGAAACTGTTTTCACCCTTTTCCTGATCAGGCCAAGCAATCACATTAAAACCAGCCGGAGCAGGTTCGGTGTGCCATTCTGCCTCAATCGCCGCCAGCTTCATTTTCTGCACTTCGCCCGCTTCGTAACCACTTTCGTCACCCAGCAAGATAACGGAAAGGATGGAGGCCATGCCGAAGCCTGCGGCTACTGCAAACGAACGCTTGGCAAACCCAAGATCACGCCCTTTGAGAATGTACCACGCACTGATCGACAGCACGAACATTGCGCCCGTCACATAACCCGCCGCCACGGTGTGAATGAACTTCACCTGTGCCACTGGATTCAGCAAGACAGCGGCAAAATCCACCATTTCCATGCGCATAGTTTCGTAGCTGAATTCCGCCCCGATCGGGTTTTGCATCCAGCCATTCGCAATCAAAATCCACAGCGCGGAAAAATTGGTACCAATCGCCATCAGCCAAGTGACGGACAAATGTTGCACTTTGCTCAAGCGATCCCAACCGAAGAAGAACAAGCCGACGAACGTCGATTCGAGGAAGAAGGCCATCAAACCTTCAATAGCCAGCGGTGCGCCGAACACGTCACCAACGTAATGTGAATAATAAGCCCAGTTCGTGCCGAACTGAAACTCCATGGTCAAACCCGTTGTCACACCAAGAGCAAAGTTAATACCGAACAACTTGCCCCAGAATTTCACCATATCTTTATAGATTTGTTTGCCAGTCATGACATAGACCGACTCCATAATCGCCAGCATGAACGTCATGCCTAACGTCAGGGGTACAAACAAGAAATGGTAAAGGGCGGTGACTGCAAATTGCAGCCGCGAGAGATCGACGACTTCTTCCGAAATCATGGGACGCTACCTCCTAGCACTGTGATGACACAACAGAACAGCACCCTACCTAATGCTGCCTGTTATTTTTTTAAAAGCGAAATCCTACCTAGCAACTCGGAAATATACTACTCACCGCAGTGCAGCAACATTGATTTCCATCAAAATAAAAAGGAATGTTTACCTGTATTTTATTCTTTCGGCAAACCTTCTTCAGATGCAGCAAAATGACTTTCAGCAAAGCGTAATATAAGTGCTGATAATGAGAGAATTAAAATAGCTGCGACAATCGTTAAAATTTTCATATTGTCGAAAGCTTTAAGATCGATCGCAAGATAACGGGTCAATGCCGTCATAGAAATAAACAGGAGAAAAATAACTGGCAATCGATGTGTACGAAAAAAGATACCAACCATTGCGCCAAGTTCCAAATAGATGAATAACAATAAAATATCATCCAAAGTCGCATACGGCTTAGGCATTATGTCATAGATATAAGAATGCACGGATGTCCATACAATAGTGCCACCGATAACAAATAAGCCCAACACATGGAAGGCTTCAACCGCAAAATTCCCAATCTGCTCTATGATGGCAGCAATTTGTTTTCCTTTTAGCATCGCTATACCTCTAGAGGTAGCAAAAATCAAACGCTGTAAAAATGTGACTCCATATGAAAGACAAACACGCTAATGATTGAATAACTTCCATACGGAGTCGACAAATCCCTGTGTTAGGAATACAGGGTAAAACAAACGGAATCATTAAATACGGGTAATACCCAACATTTTCATGATGGATTTTTCATAAAATGGCTCGGAACTGCCTTTCTTCATTTTGCGGATGAAGTATTTTTCAAAGGCAATCTTAGCAAGGTGCACCCACTTACCTTTCTTCGCCCACACCATATTACGCGGCGGGATTTGTGGAATGGCAACGAAAGCAGCACCGCTATCACCAAAGTCCGCCAAACAGATCGTGCTCCACGTACCAGTGGTATGTGGTTCTTTACCTGCAATTTCATCAGCAATATTGTGAACAGCGGAGGTCACCATTGATTCGATCATGTAGCCAGTTTTAGGCATACCTGTCGCAACGGGCGTTGCTTCGAGTGGTGGAATGGCGATACATACGCCTGCGGAATAAATATTTTTGTATTTCGGACTACGGTGCAATTCATCAACAATGACAAAACCACGCGGATTGCACAAACCTTCAACCGCAGCAACGGCATCCACGCCTTTGAACGCAGGCAACATCATCGCGAAGTCGAAATCAATGACGTGTTCTTTTTCCACGTCACCTTTCGCAGTCATTTCAGTGACGTGCATTTTGCCTGCTTCGACTTTATGGGTTTTAGCATTCACTAACCAACTGATGTGGTGGTTACGCAATTCGGATTCGAGCATCCCTTTAGAGTCACCTACTCCGCCTAAACCTAAATGCCCCACATACGGTTCAGACGAGACATAAGTCATCTTGAATTTGTGACGAATTTTACGTTTACGCATATCGGCATCAAGGATGAACGCGAATTCGTAAGCAGGGCCAAAGCAACTTGCCGCTGGCATTGCACCGACAACGATATGGCCACTGCCTTTTTCCAACAACTTTTGGTATTCCTCATACGCCGCAACAGCATGATTCACATCACACACCGATTGAGTATGACCGCCGTGTGGCCCCGCACCTTCCACTTCATCAAAGAATAATTTGGGACCGGTCGCAATAATCAGGTAGTCGTAACTGACCACTTCGCCATTATCCAAATGCAGCTTGCTGCCATCTGCATCAATTTTGTTGCAGCGGCTGGCGATGAACTTGATGTTTTTGCGACTCAGGTACTTTTCAATCGGAAAGGTGATGTCATCACGGGTACGCCAACCCACTGCAATCCACGGGTTGGACGGAATAAACTGAAAATAATCACGTTCATTAATTACCGTGACTTCATGTCCCTTACCCAAAATTTCGCGCAATTCATACGCAGCAGGCATCCCGCCTGTACCAGCACCAAGAACAACAATATGTGCCATAAAAAAGACTCCTACCGATTACATCAATTTGTGTTTGTAACACCGATGAAAACATACCCGAGTAAAAATATCAAGACATATATCCCTTTAAATTCAATATGTTATACCATAAGCATATAATAACTTGCTTATAAAGATGGCGGAAAAACTGGTTTTTCTTGATAAATATCAATGCAAAATCCTTACAATCCTTAAATCAATAGAAAAACCCGCAATCAACACGCAGGGGTTTCGCAAATGCGCCATGAAATCTATAATTGGTCGTTTCCCATACCGGATAGAAGACAACACCATGCGAGTTTCCCGATTCCCTCTCACCACCCTGCGCGAAACGCCCGCCGATGCCGAAGTCATCAGCCACCAATTAATGTTACGCGCCGGTATGATTCGCCGCCTCGCCTCCGGTTTGTATACGTGGATGCCGTATGGCTTGCGCGTGTTGCGCAAAGTCGAAGCCATCGTGCGTGAAGAAATGAACAACGCAGGTGCGCTTGAAGTACTCATGCCCTCCATCCAACCTGCTGAACTCTGGCAAGAATCGGGTCGTTGGGAAAAATACGGGGCGGAATTGCTACGCATTCGTGACCGTCACAGCCGTGACTTCTGCTATGGCCCCACGCACGAAGAAATCATTACCGATTACGCTCGCAAAGAATTGAGCAGCTACAAACAGTTGCCGATCAACTTCTACCAAATTCAAACCAAATTCCGTGACGAAGTGCGCCCCCGTTTCGGTGTGATGCGAGCGCGTGAATTCTTGATGAAGGATGCGTATTCCTTCCACCTCACCCAAGAATCGCTGCAAGAAACCTATGACGCGATGTATGCGGCTTACTCACGTATCTTCCAACGGTTGGGGCTGAATTTCCGCCCCGTGCAAGCCGATACCGGCTCGATTGGTGGCAATGCCTCTCACGAATTCCACGTGTTAGCAGATTCCGGTGAAGACGCGATTGCTTTCGCCAGTGGCAGCAACTACGCCGCCAATATCGAGCTAGCGGAAGCGGTGTGCTTGATTGCCGAACGCGCTGCACCAACTGAAGCAATGCGCGAAGTCGACACACCCAACGCCAAAACCATCGAAGAGTTGGTAGCACAATTCGGCTTGCCGATTGAGAAAACGGTGAAAACCCTGATCGTCGCGGCGGCGGAAGAGTCAGAGCACGCGTTCATTGCTTTGCTGATACGTGGCGACCATACCCTCAACGAAATTAAAGCGGAAAAAATTCCGGGTATTGCCGTACCGTTGCAGTTTGCGCGTGAAGATGAGATTCGCGCCTTGATCGGTGCAGGCCCTGGCTCATTAGGCCCTGTCGGTTTGACCATTCCGGTAGTGGCTGACCGTACCGTAGCGAATATGTCCGACTTCGGTGCAGGCGCGAATGTTGACGGCAAGCACCTTTTTGGCATCAACTGGGAACGCGACGTTGCCCTAGCGCAAGTTGCCGATCTGCGCAACGTCCTCGAAGGTGACCCTAGTCCCGACGGTTGCGGCACACTCTCCATCGTGCGCGGTATCGAAGTCGGTCATATCTTCCAATTGGGCAAAACGTATTCATCGAAACTTAACGCCACCGTGTTGGATGAAAACGGTAAGGCACAGGTGATGACCATGGGTTGCTACGGCATCGGTGTTTCCCGCGTGGTCGCTTCAGCGATTGAGCAGAATAACGATGAATTTGGAATTCGCTGGCCTGCGGCGATTGCACCGTTCACTGTGGTGCTTGCGCCACTGAATATGCAGAAATCCCCGGATGTGGCAGCGAAAGCAGAAGAACTGTACGCGCAATTGCAAACAGCAGGCGTGGATGTGTTGCTGGATGACCGTGCCTTGCGCCCCGGCGTGATGTTTGCTGACCATGAATTGCTGGGCATTCCCCACCGTGTCATTATCTCAGAACGCGGTTTGCAAGCGGGTGAATTGGAATATAAAGCGCGGAGTGGCGGCGATGCAGTGAAAGTACCCGTTGCGGATATTCTGGCGTTTATTAAAGGCTTGTAAGCAGTCGGTAGGGGCGAAGCATTTTTCGCCCCTATTTCCAAAACGTTTTAGATGATAGCGACGGGGTAAGATCCTAGGACGCGCACCACTTCCGCTTCGTCACGCAGCGCCGCTAATGCACCGCTAATATCCGCATCCTGCTCATGCCCACGCACATCCAAAAAGAAAAAGTATTCCCAATTAGTCGTGCGTGCCGGACGTGATTCGATGCGCGTCATATCCACGCCATTTTCCGCCAACGGTTTCAGTAAATGATACAGCGAACCGGGGCGATTGCGGGTGGAAACCAGTAAGGAGGTGCGGTCATTACCGCTCGGCGTGACCACTTGATCACCAATCACCAAAAAGCGCGTGGTGTTGTTCGGATTATCTTCGATGCTGTCCTGCACAATGTGCAAGCCATAAATCGGCGCAGCTTGCCGACTCCCCAACGCCGCTGCGCTATCATCATTGGATACCAACCGCGCCGCTTCCGCATTGCTGCTCACCGGAATGCGCTCGGCATGAGGCAAATGCTTATCCAGCCAATAGCGGCATTGCGCCAACGATTGTGCGTGTGCATACACCTTCTGCACACCTTGCCACTCCCCATGGCGGCACATCAAGTTTTGGTGAATACGCAAGGATATTTCCCCGCAAATCCGCAAACTGGACTGCATAAACATATCCAGCGTGTGCGTAATCACGCCTTCGGTAGAATTTTCAATCGGCACCACGCCGTAGCGCACCCTGCCCGCTTCGACTTCGCGGAACACTTGCGCAATGGAATCCACCGGCAATGTACCGACATTCATCCCGAAATGCTTGAAGGTCGCTTCTTGCGTAAACGTACCCGCTGGCCCCAAATACGCAATGCGCATGGATTCTTCCAGCGCCAAACACGAGGCAATCACTTCGCGGAACAAGTGCGTCACCTGTTCATCGCGCAAGGGTCCCGTATTCAGCGACTGCATTCGCGTGAGGATTTGCGCCTCGCGTTCGGGGCGGTAAAACGTCGCGTTCGGGTCTTCCGCCAACTTCGCGTGCGCCACTTGTTCTGCACAGCTAGCGCGTTCGTTCAGCAACGCAAGAATTTGGGTATCCAGCGCATCAATGCGCACGCGGATTGCTTGCAAATCGAATGTATCAGCCATTGCGTTGGGCGAAGTCCTGCATGAAATGAATCAAAGCATCCACACCGGCTTCCGGCATGGCGTTGTAAAGACTGGCACGCATCCCACCGACAGAACGGTGTCCTTTTAAGGAAACCAATCCAGCTTGTTCGGCTTCGGCAGCAAATGCCTTATCCAAGGCGGGCTTTGCCAGCGTAAACGGTATATTCATCCATGAACGGCACATCAGGTCAACGGGGCAGTGATAAAAATCTGAACCGTCGATGGCTGTGTATAACTTGCTGGCTTTGCGCTCGTTAATCGCTGCCATTGCTGACAAGCCACCTTGCGCTTTCAACCACTTAAACACCAAACCTGCCAAATACCATGCGTAAGTGGGCGGCGTGTTGTACATCGAACCGTTATCCGCCTGCACTTTGTAATCAAACATGACCGGCGTACACGGCACGGTTTGCCCCAGCAAATCCTCACGCACAATCACGATGGTTAACCCGGCGGGGCCAATGTTCTTTTGCGCCCCCGCGTAGATCAAGCCAAACCGACTCACATCAATCGGACGCGACAAAATCGTGGACGAGAAATCTGCCACTAACGGCACATCGCCTGCATCCGGCACAAAACCAAACTCAACACCGCGAATGGTTTCATTCGGCGTGTAGTGCAAATACGCCGCATTCGGGTCACATTGCCAGCTCGCCTGATCAGGAATGCTGGTGTAATTGCCCGCACTGCTCGACGCAACCACATTCACATCGCCATAACGTCGTGCTTCATCAATCGCTTTCGATGACCAGTCACCCGTGTCGACGTAATCCATGCGGGCTTTGCCGCGCAATAAATTCATTGGAATCATCGAAAACTGGCTGTATGCGCCGCCTTGCAAAAACAACACTTTGTAATGACTCGGAATATCCAGCAATTCACGTAAATCCGCTTCGGCTTGCGCGGCAATCGACGCAAAATGTTTCTCGCGGTGGCTCATTTCCAGCACCGACATCCCACAACCATTCCAGTCCAACATCTCCGCTTGCGCTTGCGCCAAAACCGCTTCGGGCAATACCGCAGGGCCTGCGCTGAAATTGAATACTCTACTCATGACTTATTCCTGATCGTCGCTTACATCGGTCGCCGTGTCATCGTCGTCGGCTATATCGCTAGCATCGGTCAAAATCGGCGCAATTTGCACTAATTTTTCCCCATCATTGAGGCGAATCAGGGTCACACCCTGCGTATTGCGCCCGACAATGGAAACGTCAGCGACCGGGGTGCGCACCAATGTACCACCGTCAGTGATGAGCATGATTTGGCAATCTTCGCGCACTTGCACCGCACCCACAGCGTTACCGTTACGGTCAGAGGTTTGGATTGCAATCACACCTTGTCCGCCGCGCCCTTGCTGCGAGAATTCTTCCGCACGCGTGCGTTTGCCGTAACCATTTTCAGTGGCAATCAGCAATTCGCCTTCGCCCAAAATGATTAGCGCGTTGACTTCCTGCCCCTCGTCCATGCGGATACCACGCACGCCTGCCGCTGTCCGTCCCATCGCCCGCACATCCGATTCGTGGAAACGAATCGCTTTGCCGGACGTGCTGAACAACATAACTTCGTTATCGCCATTGGTCACGGCTACATCAACCAATTGGTCGCCGTCACGCAGATCCACCGCAATAATCCCCGCCGTGCGTGGACGCGAGAAATCCGCCAGCGAGGTCTTTTTCACCGTGCCTTCCGAAGTTGCCATGAAAATGTATTTGTCTTCGGCGTATTCGCGAATCGGCAGCACCGCATTAATGCGTTCGCCTTCTTCCAATGGCAGCAAGTTGACCATTGGCTTGCCGCGAGCACCACGTCCGCCCATGGGCAACTGGTAAACTTTCAGCCAATACATGCGCCCACGGCTGGAGAAGCACAGCAAGGTGTCGTGCATACTCGCGACGAAGAGCTTTTCGATGAAATCTTCGTCTTTCATCGCCGTCGCTGCTTTGCCACGCCCGCCGCGTTTTTGCGCACGGTAAGTATCCAGCGTTTGTGCTTTGGCGTAACCCGCGTGCGAGAACGTGACCATCACTTCTTCGTCAGCAATCAGGTCTTCCATGCACAGATCTTCGCCGACCACGTTGATTTCGGTGCGGCGTGCATCGCCGTAGGTATCGCGTACCAGCAGCAATTCATCGCGGATTACTTGCAGCAAACGATCAGGATTGGCGAGAATTTCCAGCAAATCCGCAATCTTTTCCAGCAATTCGCGGTATTCGGCAATGATCTTGTCTTTTTCCAAACCCGTCAGGCGATGCAGGCGTAAATCCAAAATCGCTTGGGCTTGTACTTCGGAGAGCCAATAGCCGTCAGGACGCAAACCGTATTGCTCAGGCAAATCGTCCGGGCGACAAGTATCCGCACCCGAACGGCTGAGCATGTCGCTGACAATACCTGCATTCCAAGCGCGTGCCACCAAACCGAGTTTGGCATCGGCAGGGCTAGGCGCGGATTTAATCAGCGTAATAATGTCGTCGATATTGGAGAGCGCCACCGCCAAACCTTCGAGGATATGGGCGCGTTCGCGAGCTTTGCGTACTTCAAAAATGGTGCGGCGCGTGACGATTTCGCGGCGGTGACGCAGGAAGGCTGCCAGTATGTCTTTCAAGTTCAGCAAACGCGGTTGACCGTCGATCAACGCCACCATATTGATGCCGAATACGCTCTGCATCTGGGTTTGCTTGTAGAGATTATTGATGATGACTTCGCCGGATTCGCCGCGCTTGAGTTCAATCACCATGCGCATCCCATCTTTGTCGGATTCGTCGCGCAATTCGGAGATGCCTTCGAGCTTTTTCTCTTTGACCAGATCAGCAATTTTTTCCAGCAAACGCGCCTTGTTCACCTGATACGGCAACTCGGTAACGATGATGGTTTCACGGTGCGTGCGTTCATCGACTTCAACATTGGCACGGGCGCGGACGTAGATGCGCCCTTTGCCGGTGTGGTAAGCATCGCGGATACCGCGTGCGCCATTGATAATACCGGCGGTGGGGAAATCAGGCCCCGGCAGGTATTCCATCAAATCGCTGATGTCCATATCGGGATCAGCCAGCAGCGCGAGGCACGCATTCACGGTTTCGGTGAGGTTGTGCGGGGGAATATTCGTCGCCATCCCAACCGCAATACCGGATGAACCGTTGATCAGCAGGTTGGGTAAGCGCGTGGGGAACACGCTGGGTTCTTTTTCATTGCCGTCGTAGTTGGGGACGAAATCGACGGTTTCTTTGTCGATGTCCATTTGCAATTCATGGGCAATTTTGGACATGCGCACTTCGGTGTAACGCATCGCCGCAGGCGAATCGCCATCCACAGAACCAAAGTTACCTTGCCCATCCACCAGCATGTAACGCAGCGAGAACGGTTGCGCCATGCGTACCATCGTGTCGTACACGGCGGTATCACCGTGCGGGTGGTATTTACCGATCACGTCACCGACGATACGGGCGGATTTTTTGTAGGGCTTGTTCCATTCGTTGCCGAGTTCGCTCATGGCAAACAACACGCGGCGGTGGACGGGTTTCAAACCGTCGCGCACGTCTGGTAAAGCACGCCCGACGATGACACTCATAGCGTAGTCCAGATAGGACTGACGCATTTCATCTTCGAGATTAACCGGGATAATTTCCTTGGCAAATGTGGCCATATTATTGTTCGATCACCTAAATCATGAAGTGCACGATTATACCAGAAAAAGTATGGATGTGCGCATTTGCGTTAACCGCTTGGATTGGCTAAGGCGCGTTCTATATCGGCTTCGGCAAGTGGAAAACGCAGCGTTAGCAGCAACGGGAAGCGCTCCGTCAAGCGTGCCAACTGGTGGGCATATTCGCGGTCATAAAATACCACGACTCGTGTCTCCGGCATCCGCTGCACCACCGCCATCATGGATTCGAGGCTGCTGGTGCGATCACGAAAATCCGATTGGAAATTAAACTCAGCCACGATCACCGCTGGCGTGTTTTTCTTTAGGAATTGCAATACTTTGCGCATATTGGTTTCCCGCGCCACGTTGTAGCCCAAACGCTGGTAGAGCGGCGTAAAATCGGGGTAGCCACCGCGTTCAACGACACTTAGTAGCAATTTTTCCGTTGTTGGCATTTCTGCGTCTCCTGTTGACCACCATTTTTCCGTAACAGTTCCAGAAAGCCTATGATAGACTCTCCGCCATTATTCAACCTGATCAACTGCGCATGATGCAACACTTTCCAAGTACAACGTGGCGATGGCGTTCCTGCTGATACCCTCCGCTGGAAGTGTTTCGTTGACCGTTTTATTTGGAAGTTCTCATGAATCAGGACATCTTTGATACCTATATTGCCCAAGGCTACAACCGCGTTCCTGTCCGCCGTACCATTCTGGCAGACCTTGATACCCCGTTAAGTGCCTACCTCAAACTCGCTGACGCGCCCTATTCCTACCTGTTCGAGTCCGTGCAGGGCGGGGAAAAATGGGGACGTTATTCCATGCTCGGCTTGCCAGCACAAACCATCATCAAGGTGTTTGGGCTGCGGGTGGAACTGCATCGCGCCCATCAGCCCATGGAAAGTGTCGACGTAGCTGACCCGCTGGCGTGGATTACCGCATTCCAGCAGCAATACAACGTACCCGACATCGAAGACCTGCCGCGCTTCAACGGCGGGCTGGTCGGCTATTTCGGCTACGAAACCATCCGCTACATCGAGAAAAAGCTCGCCAACGGACGCGACAAGCCCGACCCGCTTGGTACGCCCGACATCGTGCTAATGGTGTCGGATGAAGTCGTGGTCTTCGACAATTTGCGCGGTGAATTGCACTTAATCGTTTTGGCGGAAGCCAACGGCTACCAGCAAGCCCAGCAACGCCTCGACGCGCTCGAACGCCAGTTGCAAGAAGCCCGCCGCCTCTACCAACCCGCCCCCAAAGCGACACAGGTGGAAGAAAGCGACTTCATTTCCGGCTTCACCGAAGACGGTTTCAAGCAAGCGGTGCTGGATGCCAAGGAATACATCAAAGCAGGCGACATTATGCAAGTGGTGCTGTCACAGCGCATGAGCATTCCGTTTGCCGCGCCACCGCTGGATTTGTACCGTGCCTTGCGCCGCCTCAACCCGTCGCCGTACATGTATTTCCTCAATCTGGGCGATTTCCACATCGTCGGTTCCTCGCCAGAAATTCTGGTGCGCCTCGAAGATGACGTGATTACCGTGCGCCCGATTGCCGGAACGCGCCGCCGAGGTGACACCGAACAACGCGACAAGGAACTCGAAACCGAACTCCTCAACGACCCCAAAGAACTGGCTGAACACCTGATGTTGATCGACCTTGGGCGCAACGATGCCGGGCGCGTCAGCGAAATCGGCTCGGTCAAACTCACCGACAAAATGATCGTGGAACGCTATTCGCACGTCATGCACATCGTTTCCAACGTCACTGGCAAACTACTGCCCGGTCTGGATGCGATGGACGTACTACGCGCTACATTCCCCGCCGGAACCGTCAGCGGTGCGCCGAAAATCCGTGCGATGGAAATTATTGACGAACTCGAACCTGTGAAGCGCGGCGTGTATTCGGGCGCAGTCGGCTATCTGGCGTGGAATGGCAATATGGATACCGCGATTGCGATTCGTACCGCCGTGATCAAGGATGACGTGCTGTATATTCAGGCGGGTGCGGGCGTGGTTTACGACTCCGTGCCGCAATCGGAATGGGATGAGACCATGAACAAAGGGCGGGCGGTATTCCGTGCGGCTAGTGCGGCGTTGTCTGGCTTAAACGGCAAACATAAGTAAGGGGATGAAGATGAAACTGCTCATGGTCGACAATTACGACAGCTTTACCTACAACCTCGTGCAATACTTCGGCGAACTCGGTGCGGACGTGCAGGTAGTGCGCAACGACGAAATCCCCGTCGAAGCGATTGACGACATTGCACCGGACAAAATCGTGCTGTCGCCGGGGCCTTGCACACCGACGGAAGCGGGCATTTCCATCCCAACGTTGCTGCGTTTTGCAGGCAAGATTCCCATTTTGGGCGTATGCCTTGGGCATCAATCCATCGGGCAAGCCTTCGGCGGCAAAATCATCCGCGCCAAAGAAATCATGCACGGCAAAATTTCCTTGGTACATCACAACGGCACGGGCGTTTTCACTGGCTTACCCAGCCCATTTGAAGCCACCCGCTACCATTCGCTAGTAATCGAACAGGAAACCATCCCCGACTGTCTGGAAATTACCGCGTGGACAGAAACGGCGGATGGCAAGCTGGATGAAATCATGGGTGTGCGCCACAAAACGCTGCCCGTGGAAGGTGTGCAATTCCACCCCGAATCCATCCTGACCCAATATGGGCATGATATGTTGAGGAATTTCTTGGATGGGAAATAACAAAACGGCTGAACCCGCCACCCTACTCCGTCGCCTCGGCGCAATCATTTATGACACCGTACTCGCTGGTTTCAGCGTAGTGATTATCGCCGCCATTCCCGCTTACGCTTTCACTGCATTAACAGGGGCAAAAGTGCCTGATGTCATCATGATTCTGGTATACGCAGCCATGACCTACGGCTTCTTCGGCTGGTTCTGGACGCACGGCGGGCAAACATTGGGAATGCGAGCATGGAAAGTGCGCGTGGTAACTGAGGCGGGGCAAGCCCTCAACTGGCAGCAAGCCAGATCCCGCTTTGGGTGGGCAATCCTCAGTTGGGCAGCGCTAGGCGTGGGATTCCTGATTTCGCTGTTCGACCCAAACAGGCTGACGTGGCACGACCGTTTTTCTCATACTAGGTTGGTAAGGCTATAGTAAACGCCAAATTGTGCACTGGAAACACCCCTTGCTTGCGGTCATGAAAAAAGCATTCCAGCGTCTTGCGCACCGTGTGGAATGCCAACTCATCCCACGGAATCTCATGCTCATGGAACAAGCGCGTTTCCAAACTTTCCACCCCCGGCGCAAAATCATCCGACACCAATTCGCAGCGGTAAATCACATGGACGTGGCTGACATGCGGCACACTAATCACCGTATACAGCCGTAAATCACGCAAGGTAGCATTTGCCTCTTCATGCGCCTCACGCGCCGCCGCCTGATCGGTGGTTTCGCCGTTTTCCATGAAGCCCGCAGGCAACGTCCACAAACCATAACGCGGCGCAATTGCCCGACGGCACAGCAACACCTGTTCACCCCGCACCGACAATACGCCCGCCACAATCTTCGGATTTTGGTAATGAATCATCCCACACGTATCACACACGAAACGCATCCGTTCATCGTTTTCGGGAATCTTCAAACTCACCGTTGCGCCACAGTCGCTGCAATAATTCATGTTTTCTCCTGAAATAATGGTATCCTACCCGGCTTCGTTTTCTGTTGTGCTGTTTATACCATGAAACCCGTCCTCGCACTGATTGGCCGCCCCAATGTCGGTAAATCCACCCTATTCAACCGCCTGACCCGCTCGCGTGATGCGCTGGTGGCGGACTTCCCTGGCCTAACGCGTGACCGCAAATACGGCACTGGCGACCTCAACGGACGCAGCTACATGCTGATCGACACTGGCGGTTTGAGCGGTGAAGAAGCCGGTATCGACGAACACATGGCGAAACAAACCCGCGCCGCGATGCAGGAAGCCGATGCCATCCTGTTCATCGTCGATGGCAAGCAAGGGCTGACTGCCGCCGACCAACAGATTGCGCAAGACATCCGCGTGATGGGCAAGCCAGTTTACCTGCTCGTCAATAAAATCGACGGCGTGGATGCGGATCAAGCCTCCGCCGAATTTTACGCGCTCGGCTTCACTGAAGTCTTCCAGATTGCAGCGGTGCAAGGGCGCGGCGTCACCGTGCTCATGACGGCGGTACTCGATAGCCTCGGCGCGGATTTCGATGTCGAGGAAGAAGAGGAAGACGACGGCAGCATCCGCATTGCCTTCGTAGGTCGCCCGAACGTGGGCAAATCGACCCTGATCAACCGCATTATGGGCGAAGAGCGCGTGATTGCGTTCGACCAACCGGGCACGACCCGTGACAGTATTTTCATTCCGTTTGAACGCGATGGGCAAACCTACACCCTGATCGATACCGCTGGGGTACGCCGCCGCAGCCGCGTGGATGAAACCATTGAAAAGTTCAGCATTATCAAAACGCTGGATGCGATTCAACGTTGCCATGTCGTCATTATGCTGGTGGATGCACACGACAGCATCACCGACCAAGATGCGCACTTACTGGGGCTGATTTTGGACGCGGGCAAAGCCTTGGTGCTGGCGGTCAACAAATGGGATGGCATGGAATCCGACGACCGCGAGTGGATCAAGCAACAGCTTGAAATCAAACTGCCGTTCCTCGATTTCGCCGAAAAGTATTTCATCTCCGCACTGCATGGCTCTAACGTCGGCTTGCTGTATACGGCGGTGAAACGCGCTTACGATTCCGCCATGCTCAAAGTGCCAACCCCGCGTTTGACGCGCATTCTGGAAATGGCGGTGCAACAGCATCAGCCGCCACTGACCCGTGGGCAACGCATCAAATTGCGCTACGCCCACCAAGGCGGCAGCAACCCATTCCGCGTCATTATTCACGGCAATCGTACCGATTACGTGCCGGATATGTATACGCGCTACCTGACCAACTATTTCCACAAAACCCTAAAATTAGTCGGTAGTCAGGTGCGGATTGAATACAAAGGCGGCGAAAATCCGTATGAAGGCAAGCGCAATACGCTGACACCGCGTCAGGAACACACCAAGAAACGGCAGGATGCGCGTATTCACAAGATTAAGAAGAGTGAGAAGAAAAAGAAGTAAGCTTAATCTAACAACAGTTTGAGCGAAACCAGTAACGACACGGTTACTAGGACAGGGCGGATCAGGCGCGTGCCGTGCTTGACCGCCATGTGCGAACCGAGGTAACTGCCGATCACCTGCCCTACCCCCATCACCAAACCTGCCAACCAGACGATATGCCCTGAAAGCGCGAAGAACAGCAGCGATGCAATATTGCTGGTGAAATTCAGCAGTTTGGTATTACCCGTCGCTTTTGGCAAACCAAACCCCAGCAACGCCACGTAGCCCATTGTGAAAAATGTGCCTGCACCGGGTCCAAAAAAACCGTCGTAGAAACCTGCCCCAATGCCGACGGTCATCGCAAACGTTTTGGGTGAAATGACTTGGTGTTTATCCGCATCGCTGATTTTCGGTGAGAATAAGAAATACAGCGCGAACAAGATCAGCAATACCGGAATCGCTTTTTCCAGCAAGCTGGAGTCGATTTGCTGCACCAACAATGTACCGCCGACGGAGCCGAGAAAGGTGAGCATGATTGCCAGTTTTTGCCCTTTCACATCGATCAAGCCGTGACGGGTGTAGTTGAGCGCGGCGGTGGATGAGCCGAAACTGGCTTGCAATTTGTTGGTCGCCAGTGTTTCCAGCGGACTAAAACCTGCCCACAGTAAGGCAGGGATGCAGATCAGCCCGCCGCCGCCGCCGATGGAATCAACCCAACCTGCGATAATGGCGATGACGAATAGGGCTAAGAGTAATTCCATGAAAATTTTGCCTATTTTTTGTTAATTCAGATTCTATAAAGTTTATTGATCAGTCCCACCATGGTGGAAATTATAGCAGGTTATTGGTGGGGTAGGTCGATGCAGACCAGAGTCAATCCATCCATCAAAATTCACCAGTTGGTTGATTCTTTACGCGGATTAAGCACATTGAAATGATCGTTGCATAGTACCACAAGCCAATAATGCCGCTCCAAACGCTGCTTCGTCGTGTTTAGACGGCACAAGCGACACACCGATCAATTTTGCCCGCATCTGCATCCATGCAGGGTTGCGGCTGCCACCACCGACAGTACGCAGCGTTTTAGGGTAAGGCGCACCCAGTTCATGCAAGCGTTGCCAACCTTCCTGCTCAATCCGGCTCATCCCTTCCAACAGCGCTTGCAGGAATTGTACATCGTCGGCAGGGCGTGGGGTTAAGCGGGGTAGCCACTGCGGATTCGCATGAGGAAAACGTTCCCCTGTTTTCGTCAGCGGGTAATAATCCAATCCCGTCGGGATTTCAGGTCTGAGTTGCGGAGTCAAACGCTGCAAATCATCGCGGGAAAAATACTGCAACAACACCGCCCCACCGCTATTAGATGCGCCCCCTGCTAACCACTTATCGCCTAAACGATGGCTGTAAATGCCGAATTCTGGCGCAAAGATAGGTTTGTCGCTGATGATTTTGAGGGCAATCGTGCTGCCGAGCGAAGTCACTGCATCGCCTAACTCGCTCGCCCCAGTCGCGATGAAAGCGGCGATGCTATCGGTCGTACCAGCGTGTACAAGGCTTTCCACAATTCTATCCCCCGGTGCATAGACCTTGGGTAACAACGCTTCCGGCACTAACGCTTTCACCCATGCAGACCATTCACGTTTCACCGGGTCATAACCCAACTTCAGGCAATTATTCTCATCACTAAAACCGAAATGCCCCGCCAATTTGCCCGCAATCCAATCCGCTTGATGCAGGGCATAAGCGTGCGGTTGATCAGGGTACGCTTCCAACAACCAGAGCAGTTTGGCTAGGCTGCTAGTTACGCCATGCGCCCCACTCTCTCTCGGCGCAAGCGCGGCAATCCGTTGTGCTTGTAGCAGCGCTCGCGCATCGTTATACATCAAGGCAGGCGTAGTAGGATTACCCGCCGCATCTGCCAGCAAGAGCGTGCCAGACGTGCCATCGACTGCAATTCCCCGCAAATGCTCGCGAATAGCCGCAGGCAGTTCCGCTAATACCTGTTGCACCGCTGCCCACCATAGGTCTGGCGTTTGCGCGATATTCGCCGGATAAATCACCCGCGCTTCTGCCCGCACCACCTGATTACCATCAATAACGATCAGACGGCAACCCGATGTGCCGAGATCAATTCCGGCGTAATAACAACTGTTGTTCGGTACTGCGGGCAATTTCAAGCTCCTCATTGGTCGGAATGACCAAAAGCTTGAGGGTAGCAGCTTCCTGTTGGAATTCCAGAATGCCAGTACCATGCGGGGCATTTTTGGCAGGGTCAGGGTATATGCCGAATACCTGCAAATTCGCGCACACTTGCGCCCGAATACGCGCAGAATGTTCGCCGATACCGCCGGTGAAAATCACCGCATCCACCCGACCCAGGACCGCAATATACGCACCGACATATTTTTTCACCCGATAAGCAAACATCGCTTCTGCCAATTGCGCATCGGTATCGCCCGTATCCGCCAGTGTTTGCACTTCGCGCATATCACCAACACCGCACAAACCTTTCAGACCGCTTTTTTTATTGAGGAGTGTTTCCACATCATTAGGGGACAGCCCCGTTTCGCGTTGCAAATAAAAATGCAGCGCGGGGTCAATATCACCGCAACGTGTCCCCATCACCAAACCTTCCAGCGGGGTCATGCCCATCGACGTATCGACGCTATGACCCTTGGCAATCGCAGCAGCACTACAGCCATTGCCGAGGTGCAACGTAATCAAATTGAGATCCGCTAAATCGCGTTGCAAATACGCCGCCGCTTGTTGCGCTACATAATGGTGGGACGTGCCGTGAAAGCCATAACGGCGCACCCGATATTCCGTATACAGCTCCGCTGGCAGCGCATAACGAAACGCCACGGGCGGCATGGTTTGGTGAAATGCTGTATCAAACACCGCCACTTGCGGCACACCCGGAAACAGCCGTTGCGCCACTTCAATCCCCTGCAAATTCGCCGGATTGTGCAACGGGGCGAGCGGAATCATCGCCCGAATCGTCGCGATGACTTCCGCATCAATCAGTGCAGGCTGCTTGAAATGTTCACCGCCATGCACGACGCGATGACCAATCGCCTGAATGTCGGTAATACCTGCCGCTTGCAAATGCCGAATAATCCGCGCCAGTGCATCCTGATGCGACGCCATCTCACTGCCTGCTTCGCCAATCCGATCAATCAGCCCACCGACCAGCACTTGTTGCGCCTCCATGCCGAACACTTGGTATTTGATAGACGAACTGCCTGCATTCAGCACCAAAATTTTCATGCTGCCATCTCCTGTTGTGCCTGAATCGCGGTAATAACCACGGTATTCACAATGTCTGTCACCGTGCAACCACGGCTGAGGTCGTTAACCGGCTTGTTCAAGCCTTGCAACACCGGACCAATGGCAACGGCATTCGCCGAACGTTGCACCGCTTTGTACGTGTTATTCCCTGTATTGAGGTCGGGGAAAATAAAGACCGTGGCTTTACCTGCGACTTCGCTATTCGGCATTTTAGAGCTACCGACTTCCGCATCCACAGCAGCATCGTATTGAATCGGGCCGTCGAGTTTCAGATCAGGGCGACGTGCATGAGCCAGTTGCACCGCGCTACGCACGGTTTCCACGTCATCACCTTTGCCGGATTCACCCGACGAATACGACAGCAACGCCGTGCGTGGCTCAATTCCAAACATCCGTGCCGTGTCGGAAGACGTTACCGCGATGTCAGCCAATTGTTCCGCATTCGGATTAGGGTTGACCGCGCAATCGCCGTACACCAACACCCGATCTTCCAAACACATGAAAAATACGCTGGAAACCAGTGAGCAATTTGGCTTGGTTTTAATGATTTCAAACGCAGGGCGAATGGTGTGTTGAGTCGTATGCGCCGCACCGGATACCATGCCGTCGGCATAGCCCAGATGCACCATCATCGTGCCGAAGTAGCTAACATCCGCCATCGAATCCCACGCATACGAAAACGCACTACACTTATGCTCGCGCAGCTTGTAATACGCATCCGCAAATTCCTGACGTAACGGCGACGTGCGCGGGTCAATAATCGCCACATCACGCAACTTCAAGCCTAAGTGCGACGCTCTAGCACGAACCTCCGCATCCACACCCAGCAAGGTCACTTGCACCACTTCACGTAAGGAAAGAATTTCTGCTGCCCGCAACACGCGCTCATCGTTACTTTCCGGCAACACAATGTGCTTACGCTGCGACTTAGCACGTTGAATCAGCTCGTATTCAAACATCAGCGGGGTCATGCGCTGCCCCACGTTCTGGATAATCAACTGACGCAACTGGTGCATATCCACATGCGATTCCATCAACCCCAATGCCACCGCAATCTTGCGCTCGTCGGAGGGCAAAATGCTACCCTCGACTTCATTCACTTTCAGCGCCGTCTCGAAAGTATCCAGCGGCGAAGACAGAATCGGCAAACGCAACGGATTCATGCCTTCCAGCAATTTGCTGACTTGCGGCGCAGGTTTTTGCCCACCCGTCAGCACTAGCCCTGCAATCAACGGGTAATTGCTGGAAGCATCCGCTGCCAAACTGCCGAGAATAATGTCGGAACGGTCGCCGGGGGTAATAATCAGCGTGCAATTTTCCAAATGATCAAGGAAATCTTGCACCTGCATCGCCGCCACCTTGTAGCGCGATACCTCATGGTTCATCGACTGGGGCGTGCCATAGAGGCAATCGAAATGCAAGGCGCGGGCAATTTCCCCCACGGTGGGGCGTTCCAACGCACTCTTTTCAGGCAACACGTAAAACGGGAAGCGTGAACCTTGCAACAATGCTGACAGCTCATCCACTTCATGTGGCGGCACGCGATTAGCAAAGGCAGCGAGCAATTCGCAATGTTGCCCCGCATCCAAATGCTCTTCCAACATGCGGACTGCATCGGCAATTTCACCCGCCGTGCGCCCATGTCCTTTGATGACAGGCAGGAACAAGCACCCGAAGTGATTCGCAAGGCTGGCATTGAAATCGAGTTCCAGCGCCGAGCTTGCGCCCGTGAAATCCGTGCCAGCGCACACCACGATGTCCATTTTTTCTTGTACAGCGCGGTATTTGGCGAGGATCAGTTTGAGGAGTTCATCGTGGTTACCTTCTGCCACCATTTTGCGGGCAACATCTTGGGTCACGCCGTACAGTTCACTGCCACTCATATCCAAGTCATAACGCTTGGAAATCAGGTGAATCAGCGGGTCGCGTCCGTTATTTTCGAGAATAACGGGGCGGAAGAAACCGACCTTGGGTGTCATGGCGCGGAGCATTTCCATCATGCCCAACACAATAATGGATTTGCCACTGTGGGGTTCTGCCCCTGCTATGTAAATGCTATGAAACACGCTTGTACCCCTTAGAATTCCAGTAATTTTGTGCGTTGCAGCAATCATAATAAAGCAATACGGGGGTAACTGCCAATGAGGTTTTATGTCGAAATGGTTAAGCAGTACATATACATCCTTTGTTTTTACACAATTCAATCCTATTTCTTGCTTGATTGGCACGTATTGTTACCCATCGAAAGGCAAAACACTTTCGCTTCACACACACTAACTGGGGAAACAAATTGAAAAAGATGACGTTATTCTCAAGCGCACTGATCGCTGGCGCACTGTTCACATCGTCTGTGGCAATGGCAGCACCACACGCACAACACCAACGTTTGGATGTGAATATCGCCCAATTGGATATGCGTATTGATGCGGGCGTTAAAAGCGGCAAGCTGACTCAAAGCGAAGAACGCCAAGTACGCAAAGAACTGCGTACATTAGGTACATCCGTCAAAGCCGCGTTGAAAGATCATAAAGTTACCAAGCGTGAACGCGCTAACGTAGCCGATCAAGAAGTCGCATTGAACAAACTGATTACCAAGCTGTCCAACAATAAAGTGGTAGTGAAGAAAGATGAGCGCCACGATGGCAAACGTGATCAACGTGATCAACATCAACCTGCGCCGGTTAAATCAGACAAGATGCAACACGGGCAGTTTGATCAAGGCAGAGGTCACGACAAAGCACCACCAATGCCATACGCACAACACGCTAAATAAGTGTACGGTGAACAAATAGGGGGCTGTTTGATAAAGGGCTAAACAGGGCTGGGGATTAAGATAACCAAGGATTGGGATTAGGGGCAAAGGGTCAACCAACGTGGGCGGGTTGACCCTTTTTTATGGGCGAAAGCGTCGCTTATTTTGCTGGCGCTGTGGTAGCCGCTTCGGCGACCGCTGGGGTTGCTTCAATTTTCACTTTTTCTGCTGCGCCATCACAGTAGCTCCACGTCGCTTCCCAACGTGCTGGGAAACCTTTGTCGAGGAACTTGATCTGGTAACGCCCCCAGAACTTCGTCATATTGCCGTAAATGCCGGGACGCTCGGTGGTGCATTCCACTTTAGCCTTGTTTTTTGCCCAGTAACCATCATACGTACCACGGTTTTGGTAGACTTTAGCCAAACCCAAAATGTAGACCACACCCGGATCTTCCGCAGAGCCATAAGCAAATACCGACGTTGGGCCGATTTCATCAGCGTACACAATACGCCCAACGTTGCTGTTCCATACTTCATCAGCAATTGCGTTACCGCCAACCATCAACAAGGCTGCCAGCCCTAGCGCTTTCAAACTCGTCATTTTCATCAGATGCCCTCTTCTCAAGTGAATGTCGGCGGATTATACCAGACTCTTGCTCACGATTTCATACACATCCCCCGACAAACCCGCGTGCGTTTGAATGCGCTCCAGTTGGGCTTTCATCAAACCGCTACGAATCGTTTCGTACTGCCGCCAGTTCATCAATGGGCGCACCATGCGTGAGGCAATTTGTGGGTTCATTGCATCCAATTCCAGCACGCGGTCGGTGAGGAACGCGTAACCGCTGCCGTCTGGCGCGTGGAAATGCAATGGGTTACGCATCGCAAAACTACCCACCAATGCCCGTACTTTATTCGGATTGCGCAAATCGAACAGCGGGTGTTGCATCAATCCTTGCACTTGTTGCAGCGTATCCGGCAATGACGAGGTGGCTTGCAGGGCAAACCATTTATCCATCACCAACGCATCGTGCTGCCAACGGTCGTGGAAATGTTGCAAAGCGACTTCCCGTTGCGGACATTCAATGCGGCTCAATACCGACAATGCCGCCATTGCATCGGTCATATTGCCTGCGGTCATGTACTGTTGCAGACACGTTTCGTGGATACTGTCATCCTGAATCCGCCCCAAATACGCCAGACAAACATTTTTCAAACTACGCCGCCCAATGCTTGCCGCATCCGGTGAATAGTCGCCCTGCCCTTGCGCGTGCAAGTCGGCGTACAACGTTTCCAAATCCAAGCGCAAGGCTTTCGCCAACGTCGCGTGGATGAATTCGCGTACCGTGTGAATCGCTTCAGGGTCAGACGGTCGCGCCCGTTCCGCAATATCGGCCTCGGATGGCAGCGTCAAGGCTTCAGCACGTAAAGCATGATCCAAGGTGGCATCGGTAAGAATCGCCTGATACGCACTGATAAAATCGTGTTCCAATCCGAAGGCTTCCTGTTGCTGATGCGCTGCCAGCAAGCTAAGGATAGTTTGCATCGCCAAGCGTTGCCCCGCATCCCAGCGATTAAACGCATCGCTGTCATGCTTCATCAGAAACACCAAATCGGCGGCGGTATACGGGTAGCTCAGTTTGACCGGCGCAGAAAACCCGCGCAGCAACGACGGCACAGGTTGTTCCGGCACATCGCTAAAGCTGAACGTTTGCTCGGCTTCGGTGAGGCGCAATACTTGCGTACCGAGCATGTCTTGCCCGTGGCTATTCAACAAACCCACTTCGATTGGAATCAAGAACGGCGATTTCACCGCTGCTTCTGGCGTTGCAGGGCAGGTTTGGGTGAAATGCAGCGTACACGTTTGCGCCGCCGCGTCGTAAGCCATGCGCACTGCCACGTCCGGCGTACCCGCTTGATCATACCAACGCTGGAACTGGCTTAAATCGGCTGCGTTAGCATCCGCCATTGCTGCCAGAAAATTTTCGGTGGAAACCGCGTGTCCGTCATGCCGCTGGAAATACAAATCCATGCCCTTGCGGAAACCGTCACGCCCCAACAAGGTTTGGTACATACGCACCACTTCCGCCCCCTTCTCATAAACCGTCACGGTGTAGAAGTTATTGATTTCCATATAAGACGACGGGCGAATCGGATGCGCCATCGGGCTGGCATCTTCCGCAAACTGATGGGTACGCAACATCCGCACATCTTCAATGCGCTTCACCGAGCGTGAATGCAGATCAGAGGTAAATTCTTGATCGCGAAATACCGTCAAGCCTTCCTTCAACGATAACTGAAACCAATCGCGGCAGGTCACGCGGTTGCCCGTCCAGTTGTGGAAATACTCATGCCCGATCACCGCTTCAATGCTGACGTAATCCATATCCGTCGCCGTGGCGGGGCTGGCGAATACCAACTTGGAGTTGAATACGTTCAGCCCCTTGTTTTCCATCGCCCCCATATTAAAGTCGTCGACCGCCACAATCATGTAAATATCGAGGTCGTATTCCAGCCCAAAGCGCTGTTCATCCCAGTGCATGGCACGCTTGAGCGACTGCATGGCGTGGTCACACTTGTCGATATTGTGCGCTTCGGTGTAGATGCGTAAGGTCACATCACGACCGGACAGCGTGGTGTAATGGTCTTCTACGTGCTGCAAATTTCCCGCCACCAGCGCGAATAAATACGCTGGTTTCTGAAACGGATCTTCCCAACGCGCCCAATGTCTGCCATCCGCCAAATCGCCGCTACCCGTCAAATTGCCGTTGGAAAGCAGCACGGGGTATTTCTGCTTATCCGCCAGAATCTGCGTAGTAAATACGGTCATGACATCGGGGCGGTCGGGGTAATAGGTAATTTTGCGGAAACCTTGCGCCTCGCATTGCGTGCAGAAATTGCCACTGGTTTGGTACAAACCTTCCAACGAGGTATTTTTCTGCGGGTAAATGCGCGTCACGATTTCCAACGTACACAATGCGGATACGTTCGGGATGCTCATCCCCGTGTCGCTCACGCTGTAATCGGTAGCCGTTAGCGGCAAACCGTTCAGGCGGATTTCCAACAATTCGAGGTTTTCGCCGAAGAGTTCCAACGGCGCATCAGCAGCAACACCTGAAGCGCGGCGGTAATTTGCCACACTAGTCACGCGGGTAGCATCTTCGCCCAATTCAAACACCAACGATACCGCATCCACGCGATAAGCAGGTGCGGTGTAGTCCTGCAAATAAATGGTTTTAGGTTCACCTTGTTTCATTTTTTTATCTCTTTTGTATTAACCAGCAATGTATAAGGCTTTGAGAATAGCAGCATGATCAGGATGTTGCGGCGTAATTAATCCCATGCGCAATAAAAGATCAATATTGACCAAGGTGCAATTGTCCTTGAATGCTTCCGTGGTTTCCGTCAGATGCGCTATTTCTGCTAAAGGAATTCGCTCAAATGCAATGACTTCACCATCAGTATTTTCCGGCACAAAATCTTCTGGCAACCACAAGTCATACACGTAAATGGTGGAATTATCCAAACCGCGCCAGCCTGCTTGCTGGTAAGGAATCGTACCAATCGCTTGTGCTTGTTGTGCCAATGCTAGTGGGATATTCGCTTCTTCTTGCGACTCTTTAATGACATTTTCCAGCAAACCTAAGCCGACGGGCTGACCGCCTGCCACCATCTGATCGAGCTTGCCCGGCCAGAAAGGTTTATCCAACGAGCGCGTGCCTACCCAGACCTCAACGCCGTTAGCCGTTTGCACCAAACCGTTAACGTGGATGCCGAAGGTTTTCACCCCCATGAAATTGGTCGCCGCCCGTTCGATTTCTAATTCAGCGTGACCACCGAAACTGTGGGTGATTGGATAGGCTTCTGCCACCCAGCTATCAATCACGCCTTGTTCGTACAACGCCCGGAACACAGGCGCAACCGCTGCCGTTCGTGTGGCGTAATCACCCAGTGCGGGATTTAACACCACCGTCGTATCCGTTACGGTAAAAATATCTGCCCACTGTGCCAAGTGTGCGGAGAAGTCGGGTTTGATTTGCCCGTAGACTTTGCCGTCGATCAATAATGCACGGTAGTGAGTGGGTTCAAAATTATTGCAAGCATAAATGCGGTCAAGGTAGCTCATGATGTATCAACGGTTGTTGCTGGGAAAACTTGGTCATGCTGGTATTCAGCATCCACCCCAGCGAGAGTACAACCAGAATTCCCACCACAGCAAGTGTCCGCCATAATTTACCGACCATACACGACAAACGTTCGGATTTTTGCAGATCGGCGTACATCTCACGGTCAATATAGCCCTGCACTTTGTTAAAACCGCTAAAGTCGATGGTGAAAGTATCACCTTCCTGATGCAGCAAAAGTTCTTCGACCAACGGAGCTTCGCGGGTATAGATCGAGCGCACGGATTCAATCACCCCCTGTTTATCCAAAGTGCTCAGACCGTTGACTTTACGCACGCGGTCATCCGCCACATCACGCAATTGCCAGACCATTGAGCCTTTACCGGGCGACATTTCGGTGCAAACAAGGGATTGAATGGTATATGTTTTTTGCATTGTTATGAGCCAACTACCCAAAGAATTGGCCTAACTTTAGCATACCTAAGACAAAGCTTATCTTAGATCACGATGAGCTGCATCACAAAACGGCGCATTTTTAGTGTGTTTACAGGCGCACAAGCCGTATTTTTTACTTTCCGTTACGGTGAATTCCAGCGGAGTAAAATCCGTCCCCTTGTGTGAACCGTCGCAAAACGGCTGATTGGCAGAACGACCGCAGGTACACCACCAATAGCTTTGAGCGGCTTCCAGTTCCACTACACACGGTTTTTTCTGCGCAATAACGGGGTCACTCATGACTTACTCCTCATAATCGGAATGAATTTTTCAGGCAATTTGCTGGGCAACAAGGTCGGTGCCCAAGCGTGACCATACACCACTTCGTAGGTGGCGGGATAAAGCCCATCTTCTTGACGAAAGTATTCGTAAGCCTGCAAAAAAGCCTGTAGGTGTGCTTTGCCGGTCAAGCCGTGATTGCGCCCGTGTGTGGCGTTGTTTGCGCCGATGCCTTTCAGATCACGCAACAAGCCGCGCACATCGGCGTAGGTCAGCGTAATGGTTTCCATATCCACCACCGGATCGCGAAAACCGGCTTGCAACAGCGCATCGCCCACATCGTGCATATCGGCAAAGCGGCTGGTGTGGGTAAAGCCATCCACCTGACTCCAGCTTGCCCGCAATTCCTTGAGCGTATCGGGGCCGAAGGTGGCAAACATCAGCAAACCGTTCGGCTTCAATACGCGCACCCATTCGCCAAACACGGCGGGCAAATCATTGCACCATTGCAGCATTAGGTTGGACATCAGCATGTCCGCGCATTGCGGCTGAAATGGCAGGTGATTGGCATCGGCGCACACGCCTTGTGGCTTACGAAACCAACCGCCGCGTTGCCGCGTTTTTTGCACCATATTAACGGCAAGATCGACACCAATGACGCGGGCTTTTTTGTACCGCTTCAGCAAATGTGCGCTGATTGCACCCGTGCCGCAACCGAGGTCGAGCACGGTTTCGGGCTGCATCTTGATGAAATCCAAGCGTTCCAGCAGACGCTCGCCGATTTCACGCTGCAATACCGCGTTGGCATCGTAAGTATGCGCGGCGCGTTCAAAGCCTTGGCGGGTTTTGCGCTTATCCAGCAGGTAGGGGTTAGCAGTGTCAGAGCGCATCCAGAAATGTCTCGATATGTTCCATGAAAAGCTCCGGGTGGGTAACGAAGGGTACATGCGCGGCACTCTCCAACAGCGCGATGTGCTTATACCCCATTTCGGGCAGTGCGTCAGCTAAGGATGCGGGAATCAGCTTGTCGAGCCTGCCCAATAGCCACAGCGCAGGTTGGGTCACAGGGGTTTGCGAAAAATCGGCGGTTTGCAGAATGGTTAAGCCTTGTTCCAACGCGGCAATGCTGGCGGGATGTTCCATAATGCGGTCGCGCAACGCATTCACCACGCGGGTATCGGTTTTGGTGCTGAGGAATTGCAGCGCAAAAAAGCGTTTCACCGTTCCGAGATAATCGGTTTGCAGGCTTCTACCGAACAGTGCCAATAGATCGGGGGATACGCCGTGCGCCCAATCACCTTCAGCCACAAATTTGGGCGTGCTGGCAATCAAGACCAGCGCGGCAACGCGGTCAGGCAAGGCGTGCGCCAAACCCTGCGCGATTAAACCACCGAGTGACCAGCCCATAATAATGGCATCTTGCGGAATGAGGGGCGCAAGTTGCTCCACTGCCTCCGCCAATGTTCCCAGCGGTAAATGGCTGTTTGCGCCATGTCCGGCTAGGTCGATGCAGGTAACTTGGGCATGTTGCGCCAACGTAGGCAGCAGTGGCTGCCAGACGTGGCTGTTCATTCCCCAGCCGTGGAGGAGGACGAGGGGTCTAGACAAACATTACTCCTACTCAATCCAACAAATACGACACCACACCATCCGCCAACTTGGGTTCAAACCACGTCGACTTCGGCGGCATCACATCATTATTATCAGCGACCGACATCAGATCCTGCATACTGGTCGCAAACAGTGAAAACGCCACCGCCATTTCGCCGCTATCCACGCGCTTTTCCAAGCCAGCCAAGCCGCGAATGCCGCCCACGAAATCAATACGATCATCGCGACGCGGATCACTAATGCCCAACACCGGCTCAATCAAGTAACGCGCCAAACGGCTCACATCCAAGCGTGCCACCGGGTCATCATGCGGCATTAGCGCAGCGTTTAAGGTCAATTTGAACCACTGCTTATCCAAATACATCCCAAACGTACCCGGCTCAGTCGGTTTCACGGGCGTAGCGGAAGGCTCTAACGCAAAATGCTCTTCCACTGCCGCAAGGAATTGCGTCGTTTCCAAGCCATGCAAATCCTTCACCACGCGGTTGTAGTCAAAGATTTTCATCTGATGCGCAGGAAAAATCACCGACAAAAAGAAATCCCATGGCGCAACCCCGCTACTACCGTTTTGCTCATGGCGCATCTTCGCAATGCGTGAAGCCGCTGCCGAACGGTGATGCCCATCCGCAATATACAAAGCGTGCATCGCATTAAACGCCGCCGTCAATGCGGCAATGCTTGCCGCATCGTCAATCACCCACAGCGTATGTTGAATACCATCATCCGCCGTCACATCCAGCGCGGGTTCACCTTGTGATGCCGCCGCCAAAATCGCATCCACCGCAGGCGCAGCAGGATAAGCGAGCAACACGGGGCCAGTTTGCGCATTGACCGCATCAATCTGGCGTACCCGATCATCCTCCTTCACAGGGCGGGTAAATTCATGTTTGCGAATTCGATTCGTGTCGTAATCCGCCACCGATGCACCCGCGACCAGCCCCGTTTGCGAATGCCCATCCATGATTAAACGGTAAACGTAGTAACACGGCTGTTCATCGCGTATCAATAAACCCGCGTCCACAATGCGATGCAGATTCTCCGCTGCCTTGGCATAAACGTCTGCGCTATACGGGTCGGTATCTTCTGGCAAATCAATTTCTGGCTTGGAAATATGCAGGAAACTCCACGGCTTACCGTCAGCACGCTCGCGAGCTTCGGCAGAGTTCAGCACGTCATAGGGCGGCGCGATTACCTCGCTACCACGATTAGGGGCAGGGCGTAGCCCTTTAAACGGCGCAATCAGATTCATGCAGGAAACCTTTCCACAAAACTAAAAAGTGCGCGTAGTATAATCATCGAGGTCAACTTGGGGAACATAAGGCTTGCGCAACACTCTATAATGAGCTGGATATTCCCGTTTATCTATTGCATCATCGCAAACCATAACGGTCTGAGCACTACGGGCAAATACCAACGCCGATAACAGGTTCTTAATGAAATCGCATAACAGATTCACAGCGCTTCTCTCGACTAGCACACTTGCTTGTTCATTATGGTTATTGACAGCCGTGCCTAGCTTTCAGGTAGAAGCTGCATCGAGCATTGATTTACGGGACACCGACATCCACGAATTAATCGGCATTGTCGCTAAATCAACCGGTAAAAATTTCATCGTTGACCAACAAGTGCGCGGCAAAGTGACCTTCGTTTCTGGGCGTGGCTTAGATCCAGACGGCTTGTATGAAGCCTTCCTTTCCGTGTTGCAAGTCCACGGTTATGAAGCCGTCGAGTCCGGTGACTTGATCAAAATCGTCCCCGTCGGCAAAGCCCGTTCTAACGTAGCACCCTTGGTTGCTAATGCCGCTGAAAGCGATGCGGATGAAACCATTACCCAAGTCGTCAACCTTGAGTACATCCCCGTCACCACCGCCATCCAAACGTTAATGCCGCTGAGTGGTCAAGGCGAAACCAGTATTCTCCCCAATCAAGCCAGCAACTCTCTAGTCCTCAAAGGCAAAGCGCAAAATATTGAACGCTTGCTCGATGTCATCGCCAGCGTCGATAAGCCTAATAATGAAGACTTTGAGCTAGTACCCCTTGATTACGCGGTGGCTTCCCAAGTCGCGCAAACCTTGCAAACCCTGATGGGTGGCAATGGCGCAGCCGCAGCCGGTGGCGGAGGCATTATGCCACCCGGCGGCAAAGTCTCAGCGGACGAACGCACCAACAGCGTGCTGATTTCCGGCGACAAACAAACCCGCGAACGCATGAAAAAAGCCATCGTCAAATTGGACGTCAAACGCGCCGAGGAAGGCGATACCCGCGTCATTCAACTCCGCTATGCCAAAGCAGAAGATGTGGTGAATGTCCTCAATGGCGTTTCCCCCAACCTGCAACGTTACGGCGCAGGCAGCTATTACGACTATGCCAGTATGAATGCTGCCGCAGGTGGTGCTGGTGCATCACCCGATGGCACGGGCGCTGCACCGAGTGCAACCTCAGCAGGTGTCAAAGTGCTGGCGGACAAAAGCAGCAATTCCATCATTATCAGCGGCCCGCCGACCTTGCAAAAAAACATGATGTCGGTGATTAACCAACTCGACCGCCGTCGGGCGCAAGTCATGGTCGAAGCCGTGATTGCGGAAGTGTCCACCGACCTTTCCAACAAAATCGGCGCATCACTGGTATCCAACGGCAGCAATGGCGTGGGCTACAGCAACTTTGGCGGTTTGGGCACGATTGCCGGACTCTACAGCGGTATTAAAACCAGCACGATTCCCAACATCGCCAATGGCTTATTGCTGGGTGGCGGCAACGACAGCTTTGGCGCGATTGTCGAGGCCCTCAAAGGCGATGCAGCCACCAATATCCTCTCCACCCCGACCTTAGTGACGATGGATAATGAAGAAGCCGAAATCACCGTCGGTCAGGAAGTGCCGTTCATTACCGGCAAATCCACCAATGCCGCCAACGATACTACCAACCCGTTCACCACCATCGAACGCAAAGATGTCGGCTTGAAATTCAAAATCACCCCGCAAATCAATCGGGGTGAAACGGTCAACCTCAAAATTGATCAAGAAACTTCCAATGTGGCTTCTAGCAGCGCGGGTGCTTCCGACTTGATCACCAACAAACGCCGCATTACCACCAATGTCATGGTGGAAGATGGACAGATTTTGGTGTTGGGTGGCTTGATCGAAGACAACTACCGCGATTCTGAAAGCAAAGTACCGTTTTTGGGTGATCTGCCCGTGTTAGGCAATGCCTTCCGCAGCAATACCACCAACAAAACCAAAAACAACCTGATGGTGTTCATCCACCCCATCATTATGCCGGACGGGCAATCCGCAGATGCCTACACCCGCATGAAATACCACACCATGCAGCAGCAACAGCAACGCAGCAAAGTGTTGCAACGCGACCGTTTGGATGGTGGTGCTTCTACCCTGCCACCCGACATGAACCGCGTCACCAATGGCACGGCGGACAGCTTGCACAATCCGCCGCCACCACCACCCGCACCAGCGGTGAAGAAAGTCGCCAAAGACGCGTGCAATAAATCCGACCCCTTCTGTAACGGGGCATTATGAGCGCGAAAAACGCCATTGCCCTCACCGAAGAACCCGTTGCTGCGCCGCTGAATTTGCCGTATAGCTTTGCCAAGCGTCACGGTATTTTGCTGCAAAGTCACGGGCAAAACGGTCAGCCCCCACAAGTCTTATGCCGTCAGGGGGTAACGCCGCTAGCGCTTGCCGAAGTGCAACGCCTCAGCAATGCTGCCCTGCACTTCCAATCCGTCGATAACGCCACCTTCGACCGCTTACTCGCGGCGCATTACGACCGCAGCCAAGTCGGCGCATCCATGATGCAGGACATCGGCGACGATGCCGATTTGCAAGACATTGCAGGGTCACTGCCGGAACCGGAAGACTTGCTAGAATCCGAAGACGACGCGCCGATTATCCGCCTCATCAACGCATTGTTGACGCAAGCGGTTAAAGAAGGCGCATCCGACATCCACATCGAAACGTTTGAAACGCGTATGTCGGTGCGAATGCGTGTTGATGGCATTCTGCGCGAAATCATCGAACCACCGCGCAAACTCGCCCCCGTGATCATTTCGCGGATCAAAGTCATGGCGCGGCTGGACATTGCCGAAAAACGCTTGCCGCAAGACGGGCGTATTTCCTTACGTGTCGCGGGGCGCGGTGTGGACGTGCGCGTTTCCACCCTGCCTTCAGGTCACACCGAACGCGTGGTATTGCGCTTACTCGACAAGCAAGCCGGACGTTTGAACCTGTCGCATCTGGGTATGGATCCGAAGATTTACGACCGTCTGCAATTGCTGATCGAAAAGCCGCACGGCATTATTCTGGTCACGGGTCCCACTGGTTCGGGAAAAACCACCACGCTGTATGCGGGGCTTACCCACCTCAATGACCAACGCCGTAATATTTTGACGGTGGAAGACCCGATCGAATACTACATCGACGGCATCGGGCAAACCCAAGTTAACGCCAAAGTGGATATGACGTTTGCACGCGGCTTACGCGCCATTTTGCGCCAAGACCCAGATGTGGTCATGGTCGGTGAAATCCGCGACTTGGAAACCGCCGAAATCGCGGTGCAAGCCAGTTTGACAGGGCATTTGGTATTTTCCACCCTGCACACCAATACCGCCGTCGGCGCGGTCACGCGTTTGCAAGACATGGGTGTCGAACCGTATTTGCTCGCCTCCAGTTTGCTGGGGGTCATTGCGCAACGGCTGGTGCGTGTCCTCTGCCCCGAATGCAAGCAACCCGCAGCGGCGGACGATGGCGAAATGACTATCCTCCGCGCTGATACCCGTTCCCCGCGCCCAATTTTATACAAACCCGTCGGCTGCCCTACGTGCAACCATCGCGGCTTTGTCGGGCGACTCGGTATCTACGAACTGGTGGCACTGGATGACGGCTTGCGCCAAATGATTCACGACCGCAAAAGCGAGATGCAGCTCGAAGCCTACGCCCGCCAACACAGCCCCAGCATCCGCGAAGACGGTATCCGCCTCGTACTGGAAGGGCGCACCTCCTTGGATGAAGTGCTGCGCGTGACCCGCGAGGATGCGTAACCGTGCCAGCCTTTGAATACCTCGCCCTCAATGTTGCCGGTAAAGAAGAACGCGGCATTCTGGAAGCCGATACCTCGCGGCAAGTTCGGCAATTGTTGCGTAACCGCGACCTGATTCCGCTCGAAGTCAACGAAGTTGCCCAAAAACAGAAAAAGACCGAAGGTCGCTCGTTGTTTGGTGGCGGACGCTTAAACCCTGCCGACCTTGCCTTAATGACGCGGCAATTGGCAACGCTGATTCGTGCTGGTTCACCGATTGAAGAAGCCTTGGGCGCGGTGGTACGTCAAACCGAACGCAATTCCTCGCGGCGCATTTTTTCCGCGATTCGCTCACGCGTGATGGAAGGTCACACGTTAGCGGGTTCATTGGGGCAATTTCCTAGTGCGTTTCCCGTGCTGTATCGCGCCACCGTCGGCGCGGGTGAACAGTCGGGGCATTTATCCGAAGTACTGGAACGCCTCGCGGATTACACCGAAAACCGCCAACATAATCAGCAAAAAGTTACCACGGCCCTCGCTTACCCCATGATTCTCTTGCTGGTTGCCATTGGCGTAGTGTCGGCATTGTTACGCTTCGTCGTGCCCAAAGTCGTGGAAGCGTTTGCCACGCTCGACATCGAATTGCCGTTGTTGACGCGGATGCTGATTTCCGCCAGTGAATTCCTGCAAAACCACGGGCTAGCATTGCTGATCAGCATTATCCTGCTGATTGTCGGGATTGTTTGGCTACTGCAACGCCCGACATGGAAACATCGCTTCCACCGTTTGGTATTGCGTCTACCAGTCATTGGACGCATCACCCGTGGTGTTAATACTGAAAACTTTGCCCGCACTTTCAGCATTCTCAGCAGCAGCGGCGTGACGGTATTGGATGCGATGAAAATTTCTGCCGAAGTCGTCATCAATATCCCCATGCGCCAATCGGTGCTGGAAGCAGCGGAAAAAGTGCGCGAAGGAATGCCCATCCACAAAGCACTGGAACGTTCCGGCTATTTCCCGCCGATGATGGTTTACTTAATTGCCAGCGGTGAAGGCAGCGGCAAATTGCCGGATATGCTGGAACGTGCTGCTGTGCAGCAAGAGCGCGAAGTCCAAGCCAAAATTGCCACCATGCTAAGCCTACTCGAACCGGGCTTGATTTTGGTGATGGGCGGTATTGTGACGTTAATTGTCCTTTCTATCATGCTACCCGTCATGGGCGGCATGTCGCAGATCATGCACTGATCACTATTATTTTTTCTGATTAAGCATTTCGTCAGCTAAATAGCCTCGGTCGTAGGCTATGGCGTTGAGGCACGCGCACGCCCGTCGCATAGTATCCACACCAAGCACAGAATTATTTTCTGTCCAATATTAAAAATAATACCCCATGGGAAGTGCAGTGTCCCCATGCAAGGTTTTTGTGGAGCAAACAACATGTCAGATACAAGCAACCTCACGTTTCGGGTGGCAGATACGTCGTTTTTCACGGACACAAACCGCGATACAGTCAATAAAGACAGCGCCACGCTATCCACACTTTTATACGTCTATTCCTCCGCACAAAACGTGAAAGCCATCACTGAGGTATTAAATCGCCATCATATTGCGCACGTCATGAACCACTACGGTATTCGTGATTACAGCAATAAAACCCTGTGCTTTTGTAAACTGTCGGATCTCAGTGACCACCAACTCAACTTTTTGGTGAATGCTGCTAGTGTGGGCGCACATGTTGAAGCTTTGCTGGATCATTTAGATAAGCGCCTGAATTTTGTCGAAATTGAGCTGCTCAATGCGGGTTACTTACTCGATAACCGACAACGCCAGTGCGCGTCCCCTCAACAACAATGGCAGAAACGTTTATTGGACGTGGGCGTATCCTTAGTATTATTAGCACTGACCTTACCCATCTGGTTATTAACTGCGTTGGCGATTAAACTGGAATCACCGGGCGCGATTTTCTTCCAACAACGCCGCACTGGATTATTCAACCAAGAGTTCAATATCCTGAAATTTCGCTCAATGTGTCAGGATGCGGAAAAAGATGGCGCACGCTGGGCATCTAAAAATGACAGCCGCATTACCCGTGTGGGGAATTTCATCCGCAAAACCCGCATTGATGAACTGCCACAACTGCTTAATGTATTGAAGGGTGAAATGTCCATCGTCGGCCCACGTCCTGAACGCGAAGTGTTTATTCACGACTTGGAACAACACATTCCGTTTTACCGCTTCCGCCATACGGTTAAACCGGGTGTGACGGGTTTGGCGCAAGTGCGCTACACCTACGGCGCATCCGTGGAAGACGCGATGCACAAGCACCGCCATGACATTTACTACATTAAACACCAAAGTGTGTGGATGGATTTACGGATTCTGTTGGATACCGTGCGGGTTGTGCTGACGGGTCAAGGGGTTTGACGTATCATCGCATCCTTTGCTTTGCCAAGGATTGCCGCACATGGAAACCCCCATCCGCATGACCGAATACAGCCACGGCTCCGGCTGTGGCTGTAAAATTGCCCCCGCTGTACTTGATGTCATCTTACACAGCCAACTGCCGCCCGATGTCTGCGATGCCTTGCTGGTCGGCAACAGTTCCCGCGATGATGCTGCCGTTTACGATCTAGGCAATGGCACAGCGGTTATCAGCACCACCGATTTTTTCATGCCGATTGTGGATGATCCGTTCACGTTTGGGCGCATTGCCGCCACCAATGCCATCAGCGATGTCTACGCCATGGGCGGTAAACCCATTATGGCGATTGCGATTTTCGGCTGGCCGCTCGACAAATTGCCACCGGAAGTTGGGCGTGAAGTGGTCGAAGGCGGGCGCAAAGCTTGTCAAGATGCGGGCATTCCGCTGGCAGGTGGTCACAGTATCGACGCACCCGAACCCATTTTCGGCTTGGCGGTCACGGGTATTGTGCAAACCCGCCACCTCAAGCAAAACAGCACCGCGCAAGCCGGATGCAAACTGTATCTGACCAAACCGTTGGGTATCGGCATCCTCACCACCGCGCAAAAACGCAAAGTTTTGTTGCCAGAACACAGCAATCTTGCGATTGATACTATGTGCCAGATGAATACCATCGGCGCACAATTTGGCGAAATGCCAGCCATCACCGCACTCACCGACGTCACGGGCTTCGGACTGGGTGGGCATTTGCGTGAAATGTGCGAAGGCAGCGGCTTGCAAGCGGTCATTCAGTTCGATCAAGTGCCAGTGTTACCGCACATCCCGCAATATCTGGAACTGGATTGCTCACCGGGTGGGGCAAAACGCAATTTCGACAGTTACGGCTATGCACTGGGTGCAATGACAGAACGCCAGCAGCAAATCATTTGTGATCCCCAAACCAGCGGTGGCTTGCTGGTGGCACTCGCTCCCGAAGGCGAAGCGGAATTCTTAGCCGTGTGCCAGCAAGCAGGCTTGGATTTACAACCGATTGGCTACCTGCGCGAACCCGTTGCCGATAGCCCCCTCATTACGATGGAATAACCCATGTCACTGCTTAACGCTGGTAAAGACTTACCTGTCATCGACGATTTATTGAACTTGTTTTTGCAAGACGTGCCGCTATTAGATGTCCGCGCCCCCGTGGAATTCTTTGAGGGTGCATTCCCGTGCAGCACCAACCTGCCGTTAATGGATGATGACGATCGTGTCGAAATTGGCACACGTTATAAGCAACAAGGGCAAGATGCCGCCATTGAATTGGGTTTGCAGCGGGTGAGCGGGGAGATTAAAGCGGCACGAGTCGCCGCATGGCAAGGCTTTGCCGAACAGAATCCAAACGGCGTGCTGTATTGTTTTCGTGGCGGGTTGCGTTCACGCACGTCGCAACAATGGTTGTATGAGCAAACGGGCATTCGTTATCCGCGTGTTCACGGTGGCTACAAAGCGATGCGCGGTTTTTTGCGGGAGCAGTTGGAAAGCTTGCCCAGCCTGATTCGCCCACTGATTTTGAGTGGACGTACCGGTTCGGGTAAAACACGCTTTCTACGTGACGTTCAGCAGCAAATTGACTTAGAAGCCTGCGCCAATCACCGTGGTTCGGCATTCGGCACACAACCGACCCCACAACCACCACAAATTGGCTTTGAGAATGATCTTGCCATTCAATTACTGCGCAAGTTTCATCAAGGGCAAACCACACTGGTGTTTGAAGATGAAAGCCGTACCATTGGCTCGGTGCATCTGCCGGATACATTCTTTGCAGCATTAAGCAGCGCACCGTTAATTTTGATGCAAGTCCCTAATGAAGAGCGCGTTGAAATTAGCTATCAGGAATACGTCGTGGAAAATACTGCGGCCTTTATCGCGGTCAATGGCGGGGATGTGGAAGCGGGTTTTGCAGCATTCAGTGCATATTTGCTCGGCAGTTTGGCGAAGGTGCAACGCCGTTTGGGTGGCGTTCGCTACCAACAAGCGCGGGAAATGATGGAGCGTGCTTTGCAACAGCAAGCGCGGGATCAGTCGACTACCGCGCATTACGATTGGGTGCGTTTCATTTTGTTGGATTATTATGACCCGATGTACGATTACCAAATCAGCAAGAAACAGGATCGGCTGGTGTTTACGGGTTCACCAGCCGAGGTGCGTGAATATTTGCGTGCTCAAGGCATCAGCTAATAGTAATGACATCTTGTCCATCGCCAATACGATTTCTGTCAGGCAGCTTTAGCCAATGGCATCCGTATCTCTACCGCTGTGAAAGGCACTAGGATAGTGCCATCCTCCCCGCGCTCAACTAGCCCAATTTCTTCAAGCCGCACAATATCAGTGTGTACGTTGGAGTAATTGCGGGCAGCGGCTTTGGCAAGTGCGTAAACGCTGCATGAACCCAGTTTACTGAGCGTATCCAGCAGATCGAGCCGTGCAGGAGTCAGTTCCGTAAACAGGGTTCTGGCTGATTCAAATGAAAGCCAAAAATCAGGCGTTTGCCCTTGGCGGGAGGCGGCGAGTTGTCGCCGTACCGTTTGGAGAGCAGAACCGCGTTTCGCTACTTCAATGATTGCTTTCATGATTCCCTCCAGCAAGCAACCGCCGATTGGCACGACCAATTTACAGACAGGGCGCAACTATTCGCTCTCAAACCCCGCTCCTTGTTTGCATCTCTTCACGGATAACTTTGCGTAGCAGGCTTTCCAATGCCGATTCACCTTGGTGTAGGTAATCACGCAAAACCTGATTAATGGCAGTCTGGTAGCCGATGCCTTGCTCTTCTGCTTGGGTGCGGAAGGCTGCCAGCACGTCGTCGTCCACGTACATGGTGATGCGGGTTTTGCCGCCTTGTGCCTGAAGTTTTGCCAAGTGGGGAATTTCGCTGGCGGGTTTGGATTGGCTAAAATCGTATTCGTTACGCATAAAGTGCTGCCTCGCGTGCGGTGGCTTTTTCGTCACGATACGCATAGATCACCAACAAAATCCGGCGGCTGTTGCTCATTCCGATCAGGATATAACGCTCCTCTGCTTCGCAATCGGGATCGGAAATTACCCACGCCAATGGGTCGTGCAGGCTTTCAACTGCCTCCTCAAAACTGACTTTGTGCTTTTTCAGGTTAGAAGCGGCTTTGCGTGGGTCGTATTCGATTCTCATGCTTCAACTATACATACAACATACAGATATTGAAACAACTCAACACAGCAAGAAAAAGTCGGAACACGTCCGGCTTTTTCGTTGCTGGGCAAGTAGCTACCTGCTGGCAAGACCAGCTTATCGACAGTACAGCACAGCCGTTGCAAGGAAAATCAATCCAGTCCGACCCTTTGATTTGTTCCAATCAAATCGAGTTTGATCCACTTTGATTTACCATCAAGGTAATGCTTGCACCTGCTCTGTCGTCAAGGCTTGCTGGTAGATATTCACATCCTGCATAGCGCCATCCAAGGGATACCAATAATCCCTGAACTTACCAATATACAAGTCTTGTTGGTTCGACCGTGCAAAACTTGGTCTAGCATTAGGACAAGTGTACATTAGCTCTTTATTAATATAATTAGCAGTACCTTCTGTAGATGAGGCAACCATCGTGATCCTGAACCAAGTATTAAGAGGCACATTAGAACCATCTTTCACCATTTGACAATTTGAATTACTCCAAGATTGATCAAATGTCTGAAACCATGAATTGACAATAGATGGTGTCATACTCGTTAACATAGCTACACCATCCCTATCATGAGACTTAGCAAGTAAGGACATTGAACTGGGCTCAGTAGTGCGCCCCCATCCATCCATCCCAATTCTTGAATCTATTCTTACCCACATATCGAAGGTAGCAGCATCAGTGAATTTCATTTCAGGGCGATTGGGAATACGAATATGTCCGCGATTATTAACTCCATAAAACTTAACGGCTGCCCCTCCATCACGTCCATTAATAAGTTCGTGCATACCATAGAAGTCAGCACCTAACTCATCCAATGACGCTTGATCAAAGCGAATTTTGAGACTCGGAACAACTGATGGAACACCTTCATCTGGTGTAGCACTAACTTCAGAGCTGAAAGGACTTTTACTGCCATCGGCGGCTTGAGCCAGTACTTGGAATGTATAGGTAGTTCCATTTACCAATGGCGTACTACCATCAGGTAATGTTTTTAATGTTGCCGTAGTCGATGAAACCGCATCCCACCAGTTGGAATAATCGCCCCACGGTACGTTAGGTCGACAAACTTTAATTGTTCCTTCAGAACCCGAATGTTGTCCAGCAAGGCAAATCCGATAACTCTCAGCATTGGGAACAGCATCCCATGATAAGGTCACACTACCGTCACCCGAAGTCGCACGGATATTTTTCGGCGCGGTTAACGTGCTAGGGTATTTCGTTCCATCCAATGGATCAGTACCTGCATCCAATTCCTGCTTATCGGTGAAATTATCACCGTCGCTATCCGACTCTTTAGGATTGGTGTTGTGCTGAAATTCCTCAAGATTAGTCAAACCATCGTTATCCTTATCTTCGGTTGCATCCGCAGGATTATTAGGATCAAAACCCTTATCTATTTCCCATTGATCCAACATTTCGTCACCGTCGTTATCGTATCCCTCAATATTGATAGGCATAGACTTACTACCAAGGTAAATCCCTGTTGCACTATAAAGATTACATCTTAACCAAGACGATGAAGTACGAGCAAATTTCAAGGTGAATTCACGCGTGGGTGTATCACCAAAGTACAATAGATGCTTCAACGGATTTTCTGATGGATGATCACTGTCCTCGTTAAAGCAAACCAAAGAACTTCTTTTTACTCGTATATCCGCTGCATTAAACTCTACGGTAATAGCCGCTTCACCACGTACATCATTCGACGAAAATAAGAAAATATCGGGTGAATTAAAACTCACGGGTGTTTCGTTAACAATTCTAGAATAGTAATAGTCAACCGAAGAACGCACATCCTCTATTGAAAACGCTTGTTTATTTACCACCCAAAATAACGCAGGTGTATAAAAACTCATTCCTTCAGCTCCAAATTCTTTCTTGCCGATAGCTTTTATTAAAAAACCAAATTGAATATATTCCATTATAGTCTTACTACGAAACGTAGAACGATTACCATATGAAATCCCATACTTATCATAGACGGCTTTATGATTCGCGGCACCTGCCAACAAAAACTCTTTTAATACTGCGGCAGTAACAAGTGATTCATTCATGTCGCTGATAGCTCTTATCATTTGGACATTACCCATAATGGCAATCGTGGTACGAAGCGCTTGCTTACCAACTTCTTGTGCCATCGTGGAGAAACACTTCGGCAGTTCTTCCGTTTCTATAGAAACACCATCACAACTTTTAGCAATAGTTATGAATGGGGTTGCCACATTATCTAAAGCTGATGCCATCCAATAACCTGCTTCATTAGCAGGAATTCCTTCCGTTCTTTCAGAACCTGCATACGACAAACTAATAGAATTTCGCAAAACTGCTACAATGCTGCCAGCAAGTCCCCACGTAGCTTCTCGTCTTTCTTTTGATGAAAATGCCTCTTTATAATCATAAAGCGCACCCATCACTCCCATAAGATTCACAAACGTCTCAATAGAGGTACTCATTTTCTGGGAATCTACAAACTTAACAGCTTCCATTCCGGGGGTTTTCTGAAGCAATTTTAATGCGGATGACAAAGCAGTCACACATGAACCAACTTTTGTGATTCTCTTTTCTAAAAAATCCACACAAGCTGAGTCTTTTATAGCTGTATCAATCATAGCCTCTACGAAACTGACCGTTATATTAAGTCTAGTAGCTGCTTCTTTCGCATCACCAACACCCTCAAAATAAATACTATTATTAATGACCGTTTGTGCTTCTTTCAAAAAAGCCATGGTTAATTTTCCATATTTTTCGAAAGACTTACCATCATCATCTGCTTCCTTAGCATTTATTAATGAATCAAACGCCTGAAGTTGAGAAATAATCGGATTAATATCAATAGCACGCTTTACTCCTTCCTCACTATATTCCTCAAGAATGATACCCGTTTGATCAAAATCTGCATTCATTTGATGGTGTAACCACGGATCAACCCTGACACCGAAATAATTCAATCGTGCTTTGTCTTCGCATGTAAGATTTCTGATGACATTGTTATTTTCATCTTTCGGATCAGGCAATGAACATTTGACCTCTTCCACATTAACTGTAATTGTCGCTGCCGTAGATACCGCTTTTTGGCTATCTTTAACAGTAAATGTAAAACTGTCTACACCTAGATAATCTTTCTTCGGGGTATAACTGACAAGATTATTGGCTTTCAACACTACTACTCCCCCTTTTTTGCTTTTTGGCGCGGGAATATAAGACAGCACATCATTCTCAACATCCGTAGCTGATAGAACAATTTCTTGTACAGTGTTTTTGACAGCAATAGCACTACTGCCCAATGCAATAGGCTTGTCATTCACTGGCGTTACATTAAGCGCCACTGTCGCAGGTGCAGAATCCAGCAAACCATCATTTACTTTGAAGGTAAAACTATCGGGCAAACCTGCGGGGCTAAAATAATCTTTAGTTGGCACATACGTCGCCTTGTTGCCACTGAGCGTCAACGTACCATGCGATGGCTGACTAACAATCGCATACGTGAGTTTTTTCTTCTCTGGGTCTTTGCCACTAAGCGTGATGCTCTTCTTGGTATCTTCTTTTGTGGATAGCGCCTGCCCAGTAGCGCTAGGGGGCTGATTTTCAGCCGCCATGACTGTATTGAAAACGCCTAACCAGACAAACACCAGCAATACAGCCAGCCACGGCATCGAATAATCGCCATTACCTTTAGATAAGGAAGTCATGGATAAGCCCCTGCGATAACAATACGTTAAATGGAAAATAATGCGCATCTCTTCACTCTTTGATTAATTGCATTGCTCCCCACTGCGATCTTGATAATCATCAGGGATAACGGTAATGCTCTCCCACCCATTTTTAGCGGCACTACCATCCACATATTTGTACGCATCTTCCCCACAATTCCAATGATACCCAGTACTATCAATGTGATTTTTGTAAACAACAATCTGGAATGTTTCTGCATCATCAGCAAGCGCTTGCGCAAGATTTTCTGTTTCGTCTTGGGTATAGCAATTGCTACTACCGAAACTACCATCACTCCCCAGTTTGCACTGCAATCCATGCCAATGACTAACGTTGTTTTGGAAACGGGAAGGAACAATTCTCACCCAAGCATCAGCAGGAATAGCGATTGCGTTCTGGCTACCATCCACAAATGCCACGTTACCGCTGACAATACCATTCAATGGCAGAACCCCATTATTCTCCCCACATTGTTCACCGCTGCGATCCTGGTAATCATTAGGGGTAACAGTAACGCTTTCCCACTGACTTTTAGGGGAATTATTTCCTACAAATTTATAGACATCCTCCCCACAATTCCAATGGTAATCTGTGCTATCAATGTGGTTTTTATAAATAGCAATCTGGAATGTTTCCGTATCATCAAGAAGCGCCATTGCAAGATTGGCTGTTTCGTCTTCGGTATAGCAGTTGTCACTACCAAAACTACCGTCACTCCCCATTTTGCAGTGCACCCCGTGCCAATGACTGTCGTCATTTTGGAAACGAGAAGGGACAATCCTCACCCATGCATCGTCAGGAATAGTCGTTACGTTTTGGAGATTGTCAAAAAATGTCACCCTGCCACCTACAACACCATTCAAAGACAAACCACCGTGGCCTTGTACAGTTACGATAACATCCACATAGTCAACGCTCGTTGCGCCGCTATTGTCTGTAACCTTCAGCTCAAAAGTAAGGATTTCTTCAGCCTCCAGAGCCGGAGCAATAAAACTAGGTGTCGCAGTATTCTCCGCAAATAATGTTACTGGCGTGCCGGACATTTGCCGCCAAAAATAACTCGCAATAGTGCCATCAGGATCATGACTGCCAATGCCACTAAGCACCACCCCACCACCACCAGCGTTCACTGTTTGGTCTGCGCCAGCATTGGCTACAGGAGCAAGGTTATTGAGAACATTCACGCTAATCGTTGCCGTTTTGGACTTGGCTTTTTTGCTATCGGCGACTACAAACGTGAAACTGTCCGCCCCCACAAAACCTTTCTTGGGAGTATAGGTAACAACATTGCCCGCTTTTAGCTTCAGGATTCCGCCTTTCTTGCTAGTTTTAGCAGGCGTATAGGTTAAATCATCTCCCTCTGGGTCTGTTCCAGTCAGGGTAATATCCAGCGGTTTATCTTTGACTGAGATTACACTGCCAACTTGCGCAACTGGCGGATCATTAACAGCCGTTACCATCATGATTACTTGCACTGGTGCTGAATCCAACTGACCATCATTCACCTTAAAGGTAAAGCTATCGGGTGATCCTACCGAACTGAAATAATCTTTGGTTGGTGTATAAGTCGCTTTGTTCGCCTTCAGCGTCAACGTGCCATGTGCAGGCTGACTGACAATCGCATACGTGAGCTTTTTCTTCTCTGGGTCTTTGCCACTCAGCGTGATGCTCTTCTTGGTGTCTTCTTTTGTGGATAGCGCCTGCCCAGTAGCGCTAGGGGGCTGATTTCCAGCCGCCATGACTGTATCGAAAATGCCTAACCAGACAAACACCAGCAATACAGCCAGCCACGGCATCGAAAAATCGCCATTACCTTTAAATAAGGAAGTCATGGATAAGCCCCTGCTATAAAATACACTGAATTAGTATATTTTATAGCATAATGGGCAAGCTGTAATCAATGAATTACATAGATAAAATTTATTATTACGTCACAACATCCGCCGCTTCGCGCCCAGTAAAGTGCTCGATTCTGGCAACTGTTTGCACGATGGCGAGGAGATCAGCCAACGCATCTTGCACATCCTGATCGTGCTTGCTGACATCCGCTTCGTACTTTTCGAGGTAAACACGCAAGGTTGCACCCTGCGTCCCTGTACCCGATAAGCGGAAGATAATGCGCGAACCGTCAGTAAACAGGATGCGAATCCCTTGATTTTTGCTCACTGAACCATCGACCGGATCGGTGTAGGTGAAATTATCCGCCGCACGCACGCTTAACGCACCGAAGGACTTGCCTGCCAAGCCCGACAACTGCGCTTGCAACGCATCAACCAGTGCATTCGCGTCTTGCATGTCAATCGCTTCGTAGTCGTGGCGTGAATAGTAATTGCGCCCGTATTCCGCCCAATGCTTGCGCACAATATTTTCCACCGAATCCTGCTTTTCCGCCAGCAAGTTCAGCCAGAACAACACCGCCCACAAACCGTCTTTTTCGCGTACATGATCAGAACCTGTACCAAAGCTCTCTTCACCGCACAGCGTGATCTTGCCAGCGTCCAACAAATTGCCGAAAAACTTCCAGCCGGTCGGCGTTTCAAAACACGGGATACCCAGTTTTGCTGCGACCCGATCCGGTGCTTGGCTGGTCGGCATGGAACGCGCAATGCCCGCAATGCCCTCTTTATAACCCGGAATCAGGCGAGCATTTGCTGCCAAAATCGCGAGACTATCGCTAGGGGTTACAAAAAAACGCTTGCCCAGAATCATATTGCGGTCGCCGTCGCCGTCGGAAGCTGCGCCAAAATCAATATCGGAATTCCGCGCATACAGCATTGCCATGAGTTCATGCGCGTGCGTTTGATTCGGGTCAGGATGCCCGCCGCCAAAGTCTGCCAGCGGTTCGCCTTGAATCACCGTATCGACAGGTGCACCCAAGCGCTCTTCCAAAATCCGATGACCGTAAGGGCCCGTCACCGCGTGCATGGCATCAAAGCGCATCTTGAAATGGTCGGAGGTCAGCAACGCGGCAATTTTGTCGAAGTCGAACAGCGTTTCCATCAGCGCAAGGTAAGCACTGACCGAATCCACCACTTCCACCTGCATTCCTGAGAGCTGATACGTACCCAGCTTATCCACTGGAATTGGGTTGAGCGGCACGATGTGATATTCGTGAATCTGTTTCGCGGCAGCAAACATGGCTTCGGTCATGCTTTCAGGCGCGGGGCCACCGTTTGCGCCATTGAACTTGATGCCGAAATCACCTTCGGGGCCGCCCGCATTATGGCTTGCCGAGAGGATAATCCCGCCCAGTGCTTGGTATTGGCGAATCAGGTTGGACGCGGCAGGCGTGGAAAGTATCCCGCCCTGCCCGACAATAACGCGCCCGAAACCGGCGGCAGCCGCCATGCGCAAAATAATCTGAATCGCTTCGCGGTTAAAGTAACGCCCATCACCGCCAAGAATCAGGGTGCTACCTTGTATAGTGTCAAGCGTATTAAAAATCGCTTGTACAAAGGTTTGCAGGTAGTCTGGCTTTTTGAAGTGTTTGACGCTTTTACGTAAACCGGATGTCCCCGGTTTTTGGTCATCGAAAGGCGTGGTCTTGATGATCTGGATAGTCATAGCAGTACGCTTACCCGTTGGTTTTTGTTAGGATGAAATTGTTACCAGCCCATTATGAATTTATGTTAGTTAAAGAACAACCCGCGAGCTTCACCCCACAGCCACAATCTTTCGCTGCGCTGATGGAAATGTATGAAATAAATTATATCAAACTGCGTCTATTGTGCGGCGACATCCGTAGCTTACCGGACGAAACCGTTTCGCGGATCACGGGTGGTATTCCGGTAGCTTTAAGCCTGATTGAAAATTCCCGCCATACCACCACGTTGATGCTGACGTACCTATTCCACGAACGCAGCGGTAACAAAGATAATCGCCCGGATATGTTAGTGCGGGTCTACCACGATTCGCGCCAAGCTGAGGTGATCAGCCACCGCTGCCGCTTAACGGACGATGTTGTACAGTATTGGGGTAAAGAACTCGACACCATGCTGCTTTGCCGCTGGCGCATGAACCGTTTTTTGTACAAATGGACGAATTATTTACGTCGCCAAGGGCATTGCTTTACTTAAAGGAAGTATCAAGCAGATGTCTTGTACAACTATTGAAACATTAATCCTCGCAATACCGCTAAGAAAAGTGGAAAATGCCCACATCTTGTACAAGATAAAAGTGTAAATATTCTTGACTGATACACTAGGTTTCTCTAATATACTGAGTAATTCAGTCGGGAATTAATACGCAGCCACACACTGCCAAGGAGTACACTCATGAAATTGTCCACAAAAGGTCGATACGCGGTCACTGCCATGCTGGATCTGGCGATTCATGACCATGAAGGCCCGGTGACGCTGGCAGATATTTCGCAATGCCAAGGCATTTCCCTGTCTTATCTGGAACAGTTATTTGCCAAGCTCCGTAAAGAAGGGTTAGTCGAGGGCGTGCGCGGCCCTGGTGGCGGCTACCGTTTAGGTCGCCCTGCCAGCCAGATTAGCATTGCAGAAATCATCAATTCAGTCGATGAAAACATTGATGTAACCCGTTGCTTGGGTAACAAAGATTGCCAAGGTGGCGAGAAGTGCTTAACCCATCAATTATGGGAAGACCTTAGCTCGCGCTTGTATGCGTTTTTGGATGATTTGACACTGGCAAGTTTCATTAATCGCCCAGAGATTCGGGAAGTGTCACGTCGTCAAGATACCATTGCCAGCCGCATCGCTACCATGTTCCCACCACGTCCAGCGCGGGTCGGCGCAAATATCAGTGCAAGTTGCTAATGAGTTAGGGGTGAGTCATCTGCATGATACTCCCCCTAACTGGGTTTTAAGCGATCATTTTTTCCCGCTTTTGTGTGCGTACATCAAACTGATGTAATTCCATCACCGGATGGATTTGCAGCATCGTCAACGTTCCCAAGGCTTTATCGTCTAACAACGATGCACCCGTGTCGATGTAATAGAAATTGGCGGTATGCAGCGGCTTACCCACTGGCGTATGCCCAAACACCACTAAATCAATTCCCTCTACGGGCACTGTCCGCCCCAGCATTTTAAAATGCTTGTAACGGTTGCGTGACCACAGCGCATATTCTTCCATGTCGGAGTCAGCATCCAACGAACGGATAAACTGATGCCACGGTGTGCCTGTCGGAATATCCGCATGAACAACACCCACATGCCCGATAGCGGTGGACACTTCAAACGCTAACGGTAGTTTTTCTACCACTTTGCGGATACGGGGTTGGATATGCTCTGGCACTCTTTTCCACCATGCCCCACCGTTATAGCGCGTCCAATTATCCAAAATCGCGGAACTGAACTCAGCATCCAGCAACATCCTTTCATGGTTGCCCATAATCGAATGAAACCACGGGTAGTTTAGAAATTCGATCACCCGATGCGATTCAGAGCCACGGTCAATCAAATCACCGACGGCAAAGACACGATCACACTCAGGATCAAAATGCACGCGTTGCAACAGTTTTTCCAGTGCGGAGAAAGAGCCATGAATATCGCCCACGACAAAATCACGCCCAGATGAATTTTTACCGAAAAATTTAAAAGGTGTATAACTCATGGTCACAATCCCGAGGGTAACTTAACCAATAGTAGCCAGTCGACGCAGGGTTTGCTTTTGTATTTTGTTATGACACCCATTGAACCAGCATTCGCTTTAAAAAAGCTTAACTCAACCACCCTCAATAAGAAATAACTTTATCCTATATTTTCTCTGAATGCGTAAAGTTTCGCGCTGAAAAAGCCAAGAACGCCCAGCCAACAATGAAGCTAAGCCCACCCAGTGGCGTGACCATGGCAAAGCTCTTATTTCCTGTTAAAACATAAAGATAAAGACTTCCTGAAAACAAAATAATACCCAAAAGAAAGGCATAACCAGCATAGTGCAAATATTTACTACTAATGAGTTTATATAAAATACTTATCATTAATAATCCTAACGAATGGTAAAACTGGTACTCGACACCCGTATGAAAACGTTGCAACATCTTCGCATCTAGGTGATTTTCCAACCCATGAGCACCAAATGCCCCTAGTATCACTGCGAGCATTCCCGACACACTGGCAATCAGCAGAAAATAGTTTCTTTTCATGATTAATTTAACTTATGAATACACACGAAAGACGCCAATTATACCGAGTCATTCTCAGAGTCATGGCATGGGTCGGTATTTTATTCCTACTCGGCACGCTCTTGCGGAGCTGCTTTGCCTAAATACACATCGTAACGCACCGCTTTCCCGGCAATGACGAAAGCGGGCTTAACGCCTTGCAACGCTGGGGCATGACGCGGGCGTTTCACCACCACGCGGCGTTTTGCCTGTTGAATCGCCAGTTCGAGCAAAGCATCGCCATCCTCATCCGCTCCCACCACTTCATGGAAAAAGCGCATCTCTTTTTGTACCAACGCAGATTTTTGCCGCTCTGGGAACATAGGGTCGAGGTAAACTACATCAGGCAAGCTATCAGCGGTGATTGTTTTCAGCCACACGAGTGCATCCGTCTGATGCAAGGTCATGCGTGAAGCAATTTCCACCGCCTCACCATCATCGCTACGCAGAGCGCGTATCAGCCCATCGGCTAACAAGGCGTGAATTATCGGGGAACGTTCCAGCAAGGTCACGGTGCAACCCAAGGTCGCGAGCACGAACGATTCGCGCCCTAAACCTGCGGTTGCGTCAATCACATGCGGGTGTTTGAATTTATGTAAACCAATCGCTTTGGCAATATCTTGCCCTTTGCCACCCCCGAATTTACGGCGGTGTTGAGCCTTGCCATCCACGAAATCGACATACACAGCACCCACTTTGGGATCGTGGGTGTCGTGCAGTTCCAGTCGTGCAGGGGTTTGCACCAATTGATAACGATCGGACATCAATAATGCGGGGGTGGGGTTTCGTCCGCCTGACTACCGACGGCAGACGGGGTGATGGATTTGAGCTTTTCATTAAGCCGTTCGATTTCCAGCAACGCCGAGGTAATGTCTTTTTGTTGCAGGTAAAGCTGATGGCTCAACGTTTCTAGCATCTGCTCCTGTTCCATGAACAGGAGCTCCAGTTTTTCTATGCGTGCTTCCACTCGGATTAGCGACCTTTTACCGCAGCAATCCGCATCCGCAGCGCATTCAGTTTGATGAAACCTTCCGCGTCTTTTTGGTTGTACGCGCCGCCGTCATCGTCAAACGTGGCAATGCGTGCGTCGAACAGGCTGTCGTCGGATTTACGACCGGCAACCGTTACCGCACCTTTGTACAACTTCATGCGCACTGTGCCGTTGACGAAGGCTTGCGATGCGTCGATCATGGTTTGCATCATCTTGCGCTCAGGGCTCCACCAGTAACCGTTGTAAACCAGCTCGGCGTACTTCGGCATCAGGCTGTCTTTCAAATGCGCGACTTCACGGTCGAGGGTGAGGGATTCAATCGCACGGTGCGCAGGCAACAAGATTGTGCCGCCGGGGGTTTCGTAGCAGCCGCGAGATTTCATGCCGACGTAGCGGTTTTCCACCAAGTCCAAACGCCCGATACCGTTTGCACCACCCAGTTTGTTGAGGGTTTCGAGGATGGCAGAGGCTGACATTTCTTGACCGTCTAACGCTACTGCATCACCGCCTTTGAAGGTGATTTCGACGTAGGTTGGCTTGTCTGGCGCAGTTTCCGGGGAAACGCTCCAACGCCACATGTCTTCTTCGGCTTCAAACCACGGATCTTCCAATGGGCCGCCTTCATAAGAAATGTGCAACAGGTTGGCATCCATTGAGTACGGGGATTTCTTGCCCGCTTTCTTGAAGTCGACTGGAATATTGTGCTTTTCAGCATACGCCATCAAATCAGCGCGGGAATTCATGTCCCATTCGCGCCACGGGGCAATCACTTTCACGCCCGGTTTCAACGCGTAAGCACCGAGTTCAAAGCGCACTTGGTCGTTACCTTTGCCGGTTGCGCCGTGGGAAATGGCATCCGCACCTGTGTCGTTAGCGATTTCAATCAAACGCTTAGCGATCAACGGACGAGCGATGGATGTGCCCAGCAGGTATTCGCCTTCGTAAATGGTGTTAGCGCGGAACATCGGGAACACGTAGTCACGCACGAATTCTTCGCGCAGGTCTTCGATGAAGATTTCTTCCGGTTTAATGCCCATTGCCAAGGCCTTGGAACGCGCAGGTTCAACTTCTTCGCCCTGACCGATGTCAGCCGTGAAGGTGACGATTTCGCACCCGTAATTTTCTTGCAGCCACCGCACGATGATGGAAGTATCCAAGCCGCCGGAGTAGGCTAACACGACTTTGTTGACAGACTGTGCCATGTTTTAAGTGTTCCCGTTGTGGTAATCGAAACCGCGCATTATATGCGCTACACTCATCGCTTGCACTACAAACGAGAGAGAGGAGTAACTATGGAACGTCGTTCATTTCTGAAACAAACTGCTGCGGGTGCTGCCGCACTGGTGACGGCTTCGGGTGCTGCCTTGGCTGCTGATGAAGCGGCTAAAGCGGTAACGGCTGATTTACCCACCATCAGTTGGCGCTTAACCTCCAGCTTCCCAAAATCACTTGACACTATTTTCGGCGCATCCGACGTACTCGCGGCGGCACTGGATAAAATCACTGGCGGTAAATTCACCATCAAAGTGTTTGCAGCGGGCGAAATCGTGCCCGGCCTGCAAGTGCTGGACGCGATCCAAAACGGCACCGTCGAAGCGGGACACACCGCCTCTTACTACTACTTTGGCAAAAATCCCGCCCTTGCCTTCGATTGCGCCGTACCCTTCGGCCTGACCTCGCGCCAGCAAACTGCGTGGATGTTGCACGGCAATGGCATGAAACTGATGCGCGAACTGTTCGCCGAATACAACGTCGTCAATTTCATGGGCGGCAATACCGGCGTACAAATGGGCGGCTGGTTCAACAAAGAAATCAACACGGTCAAAGACTTGGAAGGTTTGAAATTCCGCGTCGGTGGTTTTGCAGGGCGCGTCTTGAGCAAGCTCGGCGTAGTGCCACAGCAATTACCCGGCGGCGAAATTTACCCGGCACTCGAAAAAGGCACGATTGACGCTGCCGAATGGGTAGGCCCTTACGACGACGAGAAACTCGGTTTCGCCAAAATCGTCAAAAACTACTACACACCCGGCTGGTGGGAAGCAGGCCCGCAACTATCGTTCTACGTCAACAAAGAACAGTGGGAAAAGCTGCCGGATGCTTACAAAGCCGCGTGGGAAGCCGCTTGCCAACTCGCTCACAACGACATGCAGGCGAAATACGACGCAAATAACCCGCAAGCCCTCGCCAACTTGCTGCAAGGTGATGTGAAATTGCGCCAATTCAGCGACGAAATCATGGAGGCCTGCTTCAAAGCCACGCTGGAAACTTACGACGAAGAATCCAAAGCCAACCCCAAGTTCAAAAAGATCTACGACGATTGGAAAGTGTTCCGCAACAACCAAGCGCAATGGTTTAGCGTGGCAGAACAATCCTACGCCAAGTTCGCGTTCGCCAAAAAACTCTAATCAGATGTAGGTCGGTGTGTAGGTCGGACTTTAGTCCGACGTTGTGCAAACGCTGTATCGTTGTCGGGCTGAAGCCCGACCTACATCACCACAAGCGGGGGTATCTTCACCATGCTACTAGCCTTTTCTCGCGCCGTTGATGCCATGAACGACAAGTTCGGGCAACTCGCCAACGTCCTAATACTGCTCGCCTGCGTCGTCAGTGCAGGCAACGCCCTACTCCGCTACAGCCTCGACATCAGCGACAACTGGCCACTGGAATTGCAGTGGTACTTGTTCGGTGCAGCCGTCATGCTAGGCGCATCCTACACACTCGCGCAAAACGGGCATGTGCGCGTAGACATCATTTACGGCAACGTTTCCGACCGCGCCCGCCTATGGATCGACATTTTCGGCCTACTGCTATTCCTGCTCCCCGCCTGCACCCTGTTCGCGTGGCTGTCATGGAAAACACTGTTTTTGCCCTCGTGGGACATCATGGAACACTCCAGCAATTCCGGCGGATTACCGCGCTACCCCATCAAATTCATGCTGCCGCTCGGCTTCGGTTTGCTAGTCCTGCAAGGCTTATCGGAACTGGTGAAACGCTTCGCCGCGCTCAAAGGCGAAATCCAGCTTGATACCCACTACGAGAGGCCAGAACAATGATTACATTGGAAATGATGCCCCTGCTGATGTTTGCAGGGCTGGTGCTATTCATGCTAGTCGGCTTCCCTGTCGCCTTTTCCTTGATGGCGGTCGGGCTGTTTTTTGGCTTTATTTCGATTGAAATGGGCTTTTTCACCCTGTCCTTTTTGCAAGCGATTCCGCAGCGGATTTTTGGCAGTGTCATTGCCAACGAATTATTGCTGGCGATACCGTTTTTCACGTTTATGGGTGCGGTGCTGGAACGCAGCCGTCTTGCCGAAGACATGCTCGATTCAATGGGGCAATTGTTTGGGCGGGTACGCGGCGGTTTGGGTTATTCGGTGATTTTGGTGAGCTTTGTGCTGGGTGCAATTACTGGCACGGTTGCGGCGCAAGTGATTGCTATGGCGATGATTTCACTCCCTGTGATGATGCGTTATGGCTATAACATGCGCTACACCACGGGCGTATTGGCTGCTTCGGGCACAATTGCGCAGATTGTTCCGCCTTCGTTGGTGCTGATTATTCTGGCTGACCAGTTGAAAACACCGACCGCGAGTGCCGACGTGGGCAGCATGTATCTGGGCGCGTGGATTCCGGCAGCCATGCAAATCGGCTTGTTCATGCTGTACACGTTTTTCCTGACCCGCATCAAACCCGAATGGCTACCCGGCATTCCTGAAAATGAGATTACGCTGAAAGGTTCAGCCCTGTGGAAGAAAGCCTTGCGTGGCATTATTCCTACCGCTGTGCTGATTTTCTTGGTATTGGGCACGATCATGCTGGGCATTGCCACGCCGACCGAATCGGGCGCAATGGGTGCGATGGGCGCGGTGTTGCTGGCATATTTGCGGCGTAAACAACTCGGCGGCACGGCAGAATGGTGGAGCTTAATCACCCAAGCCTACAAAAATACTGCACGGATTACCTCAATGGTCATCTTCATCCTGATCGGCGCAACCACGTTTTCGGTGGTGTTCCAGGGCGTCGATGGCGGACATTGGGTGGAAAGCCTGTTTTCGGATTTGCCCGGTGGCTGGATCAGCTTTATGTTGATCGTCAACCTGTTTATTTTCTTTCTAGCGTTCTTCCTCGACTTTTTTGAGATCGTGTTCATTCTCGTGCCGTTGCTTGCACCTGTTGCGCAGAAGATTCTCACCCCCGTGTTACTGGCGAGTTTTGGCGGCAATGAACAAGCTGCGGCAACCGGCGCATTGATCTGGTTCGGGATTACCTTGAGCGTGAATATTCAAACCTCATTCATGCACCCGCCGTTTGGGTTTGCACTGTTCTATTTGCGCGGGGTTGCGCCGAAAGAGGTGAAAAGCAGCGATATTTACTGGGGCGCATTGCCGTGGGTGGGGCTGCAAATGATCATGACGTTGATCGTGATGTTCTCACCGGGGTTGGTGACAACCTTGCTGGATAAGGGTCATGCACCTGCACCACAGGGTCAGGAAATCAACTTCCAGATGGAAAGCAGTAACAAACCCGCAGCGAGTTCAGGCAGTAATGAATTGCAGTTTAATCTGGATGGGCAAGCTCCGGCAAAACCACCAGAGCCAGCCAAAAAAGACAGTAATGAGCTAAATTTCCAGTTGGATAAGTAGTTTATTCCGCTTATTCGCCGAGCAAAGGGACGGGAGACACAATCATCCCGTCCTCATCCGAATACAGGTATTCACCGGGCGTAAACGCCACGTCGTGGAAACGCACCACTTCGTTACGCAAACCTACGCCACGCTTGACGCTCTTCAGCGGCAAAGTACCGAGAGCTTTCACACCGATGTCCATCTGCCCAATATCCACGGAATCGCGGATCAAACCGTAAACGACAATGCCGTTCCAGCCGTTTTTCACGGCTTTTTCAGCGAGCATATCGCCCAGCAGGGCGCAACGGGTAGAACCGCCGCCATCCACCACCAGTACTTTGCCCTTACCATCTTCGGCAACCAGCTCACGTACCAATGAATTATCTTCGTAAATTTTGATCGTGACGATTTCGCCTGCAAATTTAGAACGACCACCGTAGTTGTTAAAACCCGGTTGCACCACTTGCAGTGGTTTGTCTTCGTTGTCGTCGAGCAGATCGGCTGTTTTGAATGTCATCATGAATCTCCTTGCAATGGCTGAAATTAAAAAGCCCGACGTGTTAGCGCCGGGCTTTTCCAGATTACTTATTCAAACCGTGCGGTCTGAACGTTAAATCTTAATGGAATTGCTCTTCTTCAGTAGAGCCAGTCAACGCAGTTACGGATGAAGAACCACCTTGGATAACGGTAGTAACGTCATCGAAGTAACCAACGCCCACTTCTTGCTGGTGAGAAACGAAGGTGTAACCTTTTTCACGCGCAGCAAATTCAGGTTCTTGAACCATATTGACGTAGTGCTTCATGCCTTCGCCGCGTGCGTAAGCGTGTGCAAACTGGAAGCTGTTGTACCAGTTGACGTGGATACCCGCCAAAGTGATGAACTGGTATTTGTAACCCATTGCTGCCAAATCTTCTTGGAAAGAAGCGATTTGCGTGTCAGACAGGTTTTTCTTCCAGTTGAACGACGGTGAGCAGTTGTAAGACAACAATTGGCCTGGGCAAGCTGCTTGTACCGCTTGGGCGAATTCACGCGCAAAGCCAAGGTCAGGCTTGCCCGTTTCACACCACACCATGTCAGCGTAAGGCGCGTAAGCAACGCCACGGCTGATGGACTGTTCCAGACCGTTCTTAACGCGGTAGAAACCTTCAGCAGTACGCTCGCCCGTCAGGAACGGCTTGTCGTTTGCGTCGTGGTCAGACGTGATCAGGTTAGCTGCTTCAGCGTCAGTACGCGCCAAGATAACGGTAGGAACGCCCATAACGTCAGCCGCGAAACGTGCAGAAATCAGCTTCTCAACCGCTTCAGAAGTTGGCACCAATACTTTGCCGCCCATGTGACCGCATTTCTTAACCGCAGCCAATTGGTCTTCAAAGTGAACGCCAGCCGCGCCTGCGGTGATCATGTTCTTCATCAGTTCAAATGCGTTCAGAACGCCGCCGAAACCGGCTTCTGCGTCAGCGACGATAGGCAGGAAGTAGTCGATACCGCCTTCGTCAGTTGGGCTGATGCCACGACCCCATTGGATTTCGTCAGCACGCTTGAAGGTGTTGTTGATACGGCGAACCATGGTTGGTACGGAATCATAAGCGTACAGAGATTGGTCAGGGTACATGGTTTCTGAGGTATTGCCATCAGCAGCAACCTGCCAGCCGGACAGGTAAACTGCTTCCAGACCTGCTTTAGCTTGTTGCATCGCTTGACCAGCACTGATCGCGCCGAATGCGTTAACGTAGCCTTTTTTCGCGCCGCCGTTTACCAGATCCCACAGTTTAGCAGAACCACGCTTTGCCAGCGTGTGATCAACTTGCAAAGAACCGCGCAGGCGTACTACGTCAGCAGCGCTGTAAGTACGCTTGACGTTTGCCCAACGTGGGTTTTCTGCCCAGTCTTTTTCCAGAGCTGCAATCTGTGCTTCACGAGTTGTCATGTAGTGTTCCTCAGAGTCAATAAAAGTGAACGAAACCGGTAAAATGTCGGCAATCTGCCATTGGTTGCCTAGGGCAATCCTTTATTCCTCTCTCAGTTCGCTAATGCGAATCTTGCTGTTTTATGAAATGCCGGACAATCATTTAAATTATCCGGGAATTGGATAGTAATGAACCGATAATCTGTCGACAATAAAATTAATTCAATCCTTACCATTGCCTGAATCAATGCTTAGGGTCTGTCTTGACTAATCTCAATGTCGACAATGTAGACGGGCGAATCTGCTGAAGCAAGGCGGCATCATTCACTAAGGACTCGCCATACGACGGAATCATTTCCTTTAACTTGCCTTTCCAAGCATCTGAAGCCATTTCTTCAGCGAAACACTTCTCCAATACTTGCAACATGGCTGTCACCGTGACCGAAGCCCCCGGTGATGCACCCAACAACGCGGCTAATGAACCATCCGCTGCGGTAATCACTTCTGTACCGAACTCAAGCTTGCCACCTTTCACCGGGTCTTTCTTGATGATTTGCACGCGTTGCCCCGCACTGGCAAGCGTCCAATCAGCAGCTTGTGCATTCGGGAAATATTCGCGCAGGGCGTTCATGCGTGCTTCGTGGTTCTGCATCACTTCAGTGACCAGATAACGAATCAAGTCCACACTGCCTGCCCCCACTTTAAGCATAGGTAACAAATTATTGGGTTTAACCGATTCGATCAGGTCAAAAACCGAGCCTTCCTTGAGGAACTTGGTGGTGAAACCCGCGAAAGGGCCAAACAGCAAGGCTTTTTCACCGTCAATAATGCGCGTATCCAAATGCGGGACAGACATCGGCGGTGCGCCAATCGAGGCTTTGCCGTAAACCTTGGCAAAGTGTTGCTCAACGATTTGCGGTTTTTTACAGACTAACCATTGACCGCTGACGGGGAAGCCACCATAGCCTTTGCTCTCATCAATGCCGGATTTTTGCAGCAACGGCAATGCACCACCGCCCGCGCCCAAGAACACAAAATCGGCCGTGAGGGTTAAGGTATCCAGAATGCTATCGGTTTCCTGCGTGACAATGCTCCATTTGCCATCCGGTAGCTTACGCAAGCTTCTGACTTCATGTTTAAGAAGCAAATCAACGTTATCGAACGCTTGCAGATAGCCGATCATGCTGCGCGTCAGTGAACCGAAATTAATATCGCTACCGTGCAGCACACGCGTGCCTGCGACAAGCTGTTCAGGGTCACGCCCATTCATCACTAACGGCATCCATTCACTCAATACGGCGGGGTCTTCGCTGTATTCCATGCCTGCAAACATGTGATGTTGGCTCATGACGGCAAAACGATTGCGCAAGAAATTAACATTCTTTTCACCCCACACAAAACTCATGTGCGGCGTCGGGTTGATGAAGGAGGCAGGATCAGGCAGTGCTTGTTGCTGCACTAAATAAGACCAAAACTGCAAGGTACGCTCAAAGGATTCATTAATGGCATATGCCTTGCTGACATCGACACTACCATCTGATTTCTCAGGGGTGTAATTCAGCTCGCAATACGCCGCATGACCTGTACCAGCGTTATTCCAACCGCTGGTACTTTCCATAGCGACATCTTCCAATCGTTCAACAATACTGATTGTCAACAATGGATCCAATTGCTTGAGTAACACACCTAGGGTGGCACTCATTGTACCTGCCCCTACCAGTACCACGTTTACATTCTTCGCGACCATAACCACCTTCAACAGCCAAAGACAGGAAAAGCAGGATAATAGACCGGGAAGTCAGGTGATTTCTACAGATGATGACAGGATTTTTCACAAGATTGTCGACAATCTATCGATAAATGCTGCGCAAAGCCAAGTGGGATGCGGCATTGCAGCATTTCAAGGGCGTTAAACATTTTTTGCACAGCCCCATCAGGAACTATAAAATTAAATTATAGATGTGATTCGATTGATGCCAATAAATCAAAAAAATAGCCGATAAAAAACTTTTCCGCAAAAAAACCAAAAGTGTGTTCGCTATCACATTCTGGAGGGTGTTTTTTACCTATTCTGCACTCACAGGAAATGACACAACGGGAGCAAACCACATGTTCAAAGTATATCTTGATGGCGTCTATCACTCTACACACGAGACGTTCACGGGTGCTTGCCGCTACGCACGGACGCAAGCAAACATTAACAAACAAGCCTACTTCACCGTATTTGAAGCAGGTGATAGCGGTGAACAGCTACTGCTGGATGCTGAACAAGAAGTCATGAAAGGCGTACCCGCCTACATTATCACCCCACACGGGGTCATGCAGGAAACCGCGAAAGTGACGAAAGTCACTGAACGCAGAAGAGCTGGTATTGCCAACGTAGCAGCCGCTTCACGTTACGCTACTGGAATGTCCAGGGGCATGTAAAAAGAACAACTCTATAAAAATAAGGGCTAAACGGATGTTATTTATCCGTTAAACAGTCTTTGTGTATTCAGCGGATGGGGCTACTCGCTGAACACATAAAGCATCTCAAAGCGGGGCTTGCCCCGCTTTTTCTTTTTGTGGATTCTGATAATAAATCAAACAGCCATTATCATAAATAAAAAATAAAATAACAAAAAAAATTTGATTATGGTTTTTTTGATTGTGTGTTTGCTGTCACATATTGCCCCGCCTAATTGCCCTATTCTTTACCCATAGCAACATGAACGGCAAACAGGAGTTTTCAACATGTTCAAGGTTTTTCTTGACGGTACTTATCATTCAACACACAAAACTTTTTCAGAAGCCTGCCGCAATGCACGCGTACAGGCTGAACGCTATCAGAATTCGTACTTCACGGTATTTGAAGCAGGGGAAGAAATGGATCGGGTTTACCACGCCAACAGCGATACGCTCTGCGGTGTGCCTGATTACATTATTACGCCACACGACGGGGTGGCGCATGGGGCAATGTCATTAGCAACGTCATCCTCCTTACTGCGTGTACGCTTGCCGTCACACCTGTTTGGAACACATGAACACCCACTCATCTGAGTGGCATTAACGGGCTAAAAAAACCCTTGGGATGGTAGCCAATCTATTATTAGGGCTGGTAGATTGGTTATTAGGAACAGTTAAGTGCGGGCTTATTGACTGTTCTACCAAGGCATAAAAGAAAAGCGGGGCTAAACCCCGCTTTTCTACTTTTACGTGCAATAAATCTTAAATTAGAATTCGACGCTATAAGCAATACCGACCGCATCTTGATCCATTGTCAGATCATACGCACTCAACGGTGGCGCAGTCGCCGCAGGTGGTGGTGTTGCATCACCTGTCACCGTATTTTCAAAAGCATGGATATAAGAACCAACCAGTTTGGATTTAGGCGTTAATTTTTTCTCAAAACCCACGGAAATGTGTTTTTCAACCACGGCGGGCGCTAAAACATTCACCGTTGTTTCAGAACTTTTTACCGGATTTTTACCATAGTTGTAACCAGCCATCACCGCAAGACCATCATTCAACTGCTGCTTAACCCCTACCTTGTAAACTGTTTGGTCATTCCAACCGAAGCCCGGGCCATTATCGCTACCCATCGCTGAACCACTATGCAACGCGAGTGAAGAATTACCGATCGCTGCAACATCACTGTAAGCAATCTGTTCAACGTCCGCTGCCAGCAAGGTTTGCGGGGTTGCTTGGAAGGCAATACCGGCAGTCGTTGCGGCTGGCACATCAAACTCACCGCCATTGGGGAACAAACCCGCGTATTCGTCGAGCTTGCTCATGCCGACTTTAGAACGGTAAGCAACACCAGCGGATACTTTGTCAGACAATTTTCCCTGAACACCAATAGTTGCGCCCACACCCGTGGATTTTGAGCCACCCTTATCGGTCAAATTGGTTGGGCTAACGCTAGCACCGGAAAAAGCACCCAAGCCTTCGGCCTCAAAACGCTGTGCCACGAGGTTAACCGACGCACCAACCGCAACATTATCGTTCACGCGGTAGCTGGCAGTCGGGGCAACAAAGATTTGCTTGAGGTCAATACTTGAAGAACTAGCACCGGGTGCAGTCGGAGTACTGGAGAAGAAGCCACGCCCAAAAGGCACGCCCTGATCGTAAGCAGTATTCATCCCACCGTTACCGTAAGCCACCACACCAACGGACAAGCCGCCCTTCATGTCGCGCTTGTAACCCGCTTCAGGGATCAAGAACATCTCATCACCATTGCCATCGGCAGGTGAGTCCGCAGGTGCACCAAACGCAGTACCCTTGAACGAAGCAGTACGGTTAGGTTTGAACACTTCAACGCCCACATCATAACCTTCTGGTGCGAAGGAAGCGGCGGCGGGGTTCGTCGCCATACTCATAGTACCCGCAGCAAAACCAGCGGCAGCACCACCCATTGCTTTATGGGTTTGACCCAAACCTGTAGGTGCTAGACCGTTCGTTGCATACACGGCTTGTGAACCGATGGCTAATAAAATCGACACAGCCAAGGTAGTTTTTCTGAACATAAATAATCACTCCTCTCCATTATACTTTTGCGAATTCTCAACATTGTTGCGAAATAGTGACAGAGGAGTATTGAGGTGTCAAATGCTTATTATTAAACAAAAACAAATGCTTATTAGAATATTCTGATATTGATCGTCATGTATATCGCTTATTTACCACCGAGAATAGCCGAAACTTTATGCGCATCGTCTTCCGTATCCACACCTGCTCCCGGTATTTCTATTGCAATATCAACATGGATACGATAACCGTGCGACAACGCTCGCAATTGCTCCAGTTTTTCCAACTGTTCCGGTAACGACGGCTGTAGGCTGGCAAAAGCTTTGAGAAAACCCGCCCGATACGCATACATACCGATATGCCGCAGCGCATATTGCGCCAATGCCACACCAGCATCACGCTGAAATGGCAACGGCGCACGGCTAAAGTACAAGGCTAAACCTTGCTCATCACGCACAACTTTGACGATATTGGGATTATGAAAATCGTCCAGATGCGTAATAGGTGTCGCTAACGTTGCCATACTGGCTTGCGGATTGTGCGCCAAATTACGCGCTAATTGATGCAAATTAGCGACAGGTGTGAGCGGTTCATCGCCCTGCAAATTCACCACGATGGTGTCATCACTCCAACCTTGTTGCTGCACGACTTCGGCTAAGCGATCACTGCCCGTTTCGTGCGTTGTTGAGGTCATGACCACTTGCGCCCCGAAACTTTCGCAAACACGTTGAATACGCACATCATCCGTCGCCACCAACACCGTGGCAAACCCCGCCGCGATAGCACGCTCGTGGACATGCTGAATCAGCGGTTTACCCGCCAAGTCACGCAAGGGTTTACCGGGCAAGCGCGACGACGCATACCGCGCTGGAATCACCAATACCGTGTTCATGCCTGCAATGCCTCGACTTCTTCTTGCGTCAAAGTACGTGCTTCTTCTTCCAGCATGACCGGAATACCGTCACGAATCGGGTATGCCAAACGTGCCGCTTTCGACACCAATTCTTGCTTCGCCTTATCGTAAATCAGCGCACCTTTAGTGACGGGGCAAGCGAGAATTTCCAGTAATTTCTTATCCATGAGGCAATCCTTGTAAACGAGTGAGTAGGGTTTGTGCGAAATCTTCGCTCAGCACCGCCTCAATAGGCAGATACCACGCGTGTTGCACAGCAAACTGACGGCATTTTACCGCATCTTTTTCGGTCATGAGGATGGGATGTGCGTCGTCAAAGCATAATTCTGCGCCAGTGAAGGCGTGATGATCCGGGTAAAGGTGGGGAATGACCTGCAAACCCGCTTGTTCCAGTGTACTGATGAAACGTTGCGGGTTGCCAATGCCCGTCACCACATGCACCGTGATGCCTGCCCATGCGGATAACGGTTGCGTCTCTGCCGTGGCTAAATTCACCAGTGTATCGCCACGCATTTGCATGGTTTCACCGTTGATCACCACAAAATCACAGGACTTTAGGCGAGAAACCGGTTCACGTAAGGGGCCGGCGGGCAAGCACCAACCGTTGCCGAAGCGACGTTGCCCATCGACCACACAGATTTCCACATCACGCCCCATGCGGTAATGCTGCAAACCATCGTCGGCAATAATGATGTCGCAAGCGTGTTGTTGCAGCAGCGCGGTAATCGCTTGATTGCGGTCTTTACCGACACTCAGAGGGACGTTGGTGCGTTGTACGATGAGCCGAGGTTCGTCACCGATGTCATCCGGGGTATTCTTATACCCCCGGCTCACCACCCCCGGCTGGAAACCCGCTGCACGCAAGCGTTCTACCAACCAAATCACCAACGGCGTTTTCCCCGTCCCCCCCACCGAAATATTGCCAACGACAATAATCGGCACAAGGTGTTTCACTTGCTGGCGTTTATGTTGCCAACGCCGTAATGCCGCTAAAATACAAAACAGCCCTGTCAGCGGCGCTAGCAGGTATTTGCCTAGCCGATCATCCCCATACCAAACATTCAGCAACCAACGTTCAAGTTTCATCGTGGAATTGCAGCGCATGTAGCCGTGCGTATTGCCCTTGTAACGCCAGCAATTCGCTGTGCTTGCCGGATTCAATAATCACGCCATCCTGCATGACCAAAATACGGTCAGCATTTTCGATGGTAGAAAGGCGGTGCGCAATCATGAACGTGGTGCGATTGCTCAACAAATTATCCAGTGCCGATTGAATATGGCGTTCGGATTCGGTATCCAATGCCGAAGTGGCTTCATCCAGAATCAAAATCGGCGCATTTGACAAAATCGCCCGCGCAATCGAGAGGCGTTGACGTTGCCCACCGGAAAGCATCACGCCATTATCCCCGATCAAGGTATCAAAACCGTGCGGTAGTTTTTCAATGAATTCCAGCGCATGAGCGGCTTGGGCGGCAGCACGAACATGTTCATCCGACACGCTGCGCATCTCGCCGTAAGCAATATTATTACGCACACTGTCGTTAAACAGCACAATGTCCTGCCCGACGTAAGCAATGTGGCTACGCAAATTGTGCAAACGCAGGTCTTGCAATGGCACACCATCCAGCAAAATCTCGCCACTATGTATGTCATGGAAGCGCGGCAATAAATTCACCAAAGTGGTTTTGCCGCTGCCTGATTTACCGACCAGCGCAATCTTTTCACCGGGCTGCACGGTCAGATTGATATGGCTTAATACCGGCTTGTCAGTAGCGGGGTACACAAACGATACATCGCGGAACGTCACCGCGCCATGGCAGGGAGTCAAGGTTTGTGTGCCGTGATCAGGTTCAGTTGGGCTATCCAGTAATTCAAAAATCCCCTCACCGGCAGCAATCGCGGTTTGCAATTGTGCGTTCAATTGGGTGAGGTTGCGGATCGGGGTAAGCAGCAAAATCATCGACATAATGAACGACATGAACATGCCGGGGGATAGCGTTTCTACACGCGTGGCCACAAAAACCATTGCCGCCAATGCCACCGCCACCATGAATTGTACCAGCGGCGTACTCAGCAATTCTGTCACCATGCGCTTCATTTGCAGCTCAATATTGCGTTCATTGGCGCTATTGAAACGTTGCGCTTCGTACTGTTCGCCATTGAAAATGCGCACGACCTTGTAGCCACGGATCATTTCATTGGCAATCTGGGTGACATCACCGACCGAGTCTTGCACCTTATGGCTTAAATGGCGTAAGCGGCGCGTGGCATACACCACAATCACGGCAATCAGCGGCACAATCACCAACATGCCGATGGTTAATTGCCAGCTTTTCCACAACATCATCCCCAACATACCGACGATGATCATGGAATCCTGCACTAAGGTGGTAATGCCGCGAATGCTAGCGTTAGATACCTGCTCAATGTGATGGCTGACATACGACAGTAACTTGCCCGATTGCGACGCTTCAAAAAAGCGCACAGGCATCCGCAGCATGTGCCCAAAGACCTGATCCCGTAAGGTTTTCGTGACTTCGCGCCCAATCAAGCCAATGTAGTAGCCCGACAAAAACATCGCCAAACCACGCGCCAAAAATAATGCCAGAATACCAACGGGCAGCCATGCAATCGTGGTCGGATCGCGCTGCAAAATCGCCTTATCCAGCAATGGCTCTAAGCCCCAGGCAAATAAGGGCTGGGTCGCAGCGCTGATCACCAACCCCACCACAGCCAGTGCTAAATATTGCCAATAACCCAGCGCATAACCAACCAATCGTCGATAAACTTGCCAGCCTGTAGTGCGCGGTGTGGTCATCCTAGTCCTGTGGTTTGCGTGCCGATTGCGAGGTCGCCATCGAGAAGTTGGTCAAGCCTAGCCGTCCAGCAATATCCATTGCGGTCACGACGGCTTGATAATTGACACCCGCATCAGCGGAAATCACCAGCGGCGGCGTATTGTTGCCCATCTCCTCCAAGGTCATGCTCATGGCTTGGAACAGCGTTTCCGGCTGGTTGTTCAATACTTCACGTCCGTTGATATAATAACGCCCCTGCCCATCAATCAGCAATTCCAGCTTATCTTCCGCAGAAGCGGCTGCTGTATTGCTAGCCGTAGGCAACTCAATCTTGAGTTCGGCGTTCTTATCGAACGTGGTGGTCACCATGAAAAAAATCAGCAGCATGAATACCACGTCGATCAACGAAGTCAGGTCAACGGTACTTTCACGACGTTCCTTGGCACGGAATTTCATACCGATTTACCTCCGCGCCCTGCTGCCGCCGCCGCGCGTTGTTGCGCAATAGCGGCAGCAGCCGCAGCACTGGCGGGCGTTGTCCCAGCAGGTGCAGCCGCAGCAGGGCGTGGTGTCGCAGCAGCGACAGGGCTAGGCGTGGTTTTGCGGCTAGAATTGGCAATTTCGATCAAACGCAAGGCTTCGCGTTCCATGACTGACACAAAGCCATCGACTTTGGCTTTAAAATAACGCTCAAACACCAAGGTCGTAATCGCAATCAGCAAACCCGCCACCGTGGTAATCAAGGCTTCAGAAATACCGCCAGCCATTTGCTGTGGATTGCCAACACCCGCCGTATTAATGGCGCTGAACACGCCAATCATACCAAGCACTGTACCCAACAGCCCCATCATCGGTGCAATGGTAATAATCGTGCCCAATGCAGGCAAATAGCGCTCTAATTCTTGCACGACGTGCCGACCCGCTTCCTCGACGTTTTCTTTCATGATATGGCGCGGGAGTTCGCGGCTTTCCAAACCTGTCGCTAACACGCGACCTAGCAACGAGCCATTGCGTAATTCATCGACTTGAGCCTCGGCTAACTTGCTGATGCCAGCCAACTTACGGGCGCGTTCAATGTCGCTCGCGGGGACAACTTTACTCACGCGCAAGGCGAGGAAGCGTTCAATGATAATCGCTAATGCAATCACGGAACTCAGAAGCAGGGGGAACATCATGATCCCGCCAGACTGGATTAATTCAAACATCTCTATTCATGCCTCATTTTTATATGATTTAGCCGACACGGGTATAGTAAGTTATTTCCGTACACGAATAAATCCAGAAAACAACAACTGCCGACACGGAACAGCCTGTTATCATGCAGAAAAATGCTGCACCCGACCTGAATAATTCAGGTCAGCGCTTAAATACTCAATGCTTAAACAAATGCGGCGCTTTCGCCTTGGCGACAGCCCAACCCGAACGCCCCGGTTTCCCCATGCGTAATGGCGTTACCGGCTCTGCAACAGAAGCAGTGGACACGGCGTGTTGCTTACCATTGGAGACATAAGCTGCCGGTAACACCATTGCGCCACCACTCAAACCGTTGTACACCGATAATACTTTGCGCACATATTGCTGCGTTTCCGCATACGGTGGGATACCTTTATACTTATCGACTGCCCCTTCCCCCGCATTGTAGGCCGCAATCGACTTGTACAAATCGCCATTATAACGCTTCATCAGCCAGCTCAAGTAACGCGTGCCGCCGTGGATGTTTTGGCTGGTATTGAAAGAATCCGCCACCCCGAACCGCTCGGCAGTCGCGGGGATCAATTGCATCAAGCCTTGCGCCCCCATCGGTGACACGGCTTGCGCGTTGTAGCACGATTCAATGGCAATCACCGCCTTCACAATATCAGCGCTAACCCCATACTTTTCAGAATATTTTTGGATGGATTCCGCGTGCGCGGCGGCATTTTTGTTAACCACGCCCGCATTCATGCTACAGCCAGACGCATGAACCGATTGGAACGCCGTAACGCCCAGTAATGTAATAAAAATAGCGCTTTTCAAGCCTGTCATTCATTTTCCCCAAATCAAACCAGCACTTAGTATATTAGTACGAACTTATCTTTCAAGTTTACCCTATTAGGGATAGTTAATCCCAAAAAGTTCCGCCGACGGCTGGCAAACGGCATTCTAGTGGGAACGCGCCACAGAATGAAGTGATGGGTATCACGTATCTTGCTATAGTTCGCCCAACCTTATCGACTGCATGGTACTCTGCGTGGCACTAATAAAAAAATTTGTTCAGCTTATTATTTCCAGCGTTTTCTGTCTCTTATCTACCACACTGTCGGCACACGCGGCGCATTTACCCATCGGCATGAATACCAATGAAGTCATGCAGGTCGATGCCAGCGTACCCTTCGTCAACCTGTTCAAAATGGCACTGCCGTTTGCAGAAGCGGATGCTAACCTAACCCACGGCAGCATTGCTTACGATGCCGACGGCTGGCCGCAAAATTTGCACGGCGGACAAGCAGGTACTAACTTATTGCACTGGCTACCGGCGGGGACATTGCCCGATGGTCAATACACCGTGCTATACGACGGCGAAGGCGAACTGGTCTACCAAGACGATGCCAAACTCATCACGCACACGGCTGGCAAAGACATTATCCAAATTGCGGCGGGTGCTGACCAATTCTTTAAAGTAGTGCTTCTCATCAAACAATCTAACCCTGAGAATCACTTGCGCAATATTCGCGTATTGTTGCCGGGTGGCATTTGCGCCCACGACCCGTTTCAGCGCGTCAATAGCGCCAGCCAATGCGACGGCGACTATCAGGATTTTGCGACGCATTATGACAGCATTCTGTTTAACCCTGATTACCTCAACTTCATGCGCGACTTCAAAACGCTGCGCTTCATGAATATGTCGGGCATTACTCGCAACCCTGTGAGTACGTAATTGATCACATCCCCACCCCTTGCGGTAAAGCGGGCAGGGCAAAGCCAGCGCGGGCAGCGGTAATAACACTGGCAAGATAAGCCAAGGCAGACTGTCCACGTTTGCGGCAAGTACCGATGATGCTGGCCAGCATGGCAAACGCACGGCTCCCCGTAGCACTCTTTGTGCCATGGTTGGTTTTGCGCAGGATCACCCAATGGCGCAACGCCCGCTCAGCCTCATTATTGGTCAAGGGAAGCCACGGGTGGTCAAGGATTCGGAAAATGGCATCCCAATCATTGATGAACTCTTTCGCCAGTGCCGCCGTCTTGTCATGGGCAGATACGGCATGGATCAAGCATAATGCCCTGAATTCCAGGAGTTTTGCCTGATGGCGTTGACGGATCACGTCGGTTTGCGTCCCCACCGTGCCGCCTGCTGCCCGCCAAGCGTAAATGTCGTCCTGTAATACCCTCAGCCAAGCGAGGGTGAAGTTGCCAAACGTCCGCCCGTCTTTGTCCAGTGATTCTGCCAGCCCACGGGCTTTGCGGATCAGGTGCGCCCAGCAACGCAAGCGTTTGGGGTGGTGGCGGTAAGCGGCATAGCCATCACTCATCAGCCAGCCCCCAAAGTGGGGGCTAATCACGTTGTCGAGCATTTCAATGGTGCGCTGCCCTACGTAGAAACAAACGCTGAGGGTGGTGACGAATGTCCATAGCCACAGGGCTTCGCCACGCTCTTTCCAAGAGGTTTCATCAATATACAGCACCCCGCCGTCAGCGGTGGCTTCTGCCAACAGCCCTTCCACCAAGGCATCTTCCAATGGAGAAGCACTCGCGGCTGCTTCCTCAAAACATTGCTGCAACACCCCGACACTTAGGGGAATGCCCAACACCTCCCGCAACAGTTCTTGTGTGCCACGCAGTGACAAGCGTGAGCGCAGCCGTAGGTGGACAATAAGTGCCGCCAGATTGCCCCCAATCAGCCGCCACTCGCCCACATCAACCTCCGGGTATAACGGGTCGGGAGCTTGGCGATGCGGGATATGGCGGCTCACATGACCGCAGGTGCATACGCTATCGTGAAGGTGGTGGCGGGTGGTGATGACGGTCAGTCCGGGGTTCCCATCCGTGCCAAACTGGATGTCCACACTGTCATAGGCGGTATAAATACGGGAGACAGCCGCATCCAGGGACCTGCCACAGGCTTCACATCGGCTGGGGTAATGGTGTTCGTCTGCATTGATGGGCGGATGCCATACCCGACCATAACCCGGTGCGCCGGGTTGTTTACCCGCTTTGCGTTTGGCTGGTTGGGCTGGCTTTGTGCCCGCCACAGCTTCTGGTTCCGGGGTTGGCTTTCCTCTGGCTGCACCCACCCCTTCTGTTTCGGGCAAAGCCACCGTTTTGGGTGACGTTTCCCACGGGAAACCGCTGCTGGGTGGTTTGGAGGAGTTGTTGGAGTTTTGGTTGATCTGTTCCCGCGCTTCTTTCAGGTCATGCAACAACTTGGTCGACAGGTGCAGCAGTTCCTCCGGCGTGAGCTTGGCAAGGTACTGGCTGTTAAGCTGTTTGAGGCTGTGGTCTTTCAGTTGTTGGGTCATCGGGGGAGTGTCGCAAATTTAGTGCGTTTGGGTAAGGGGGGACTGTTCAGTTACGTGAGTACGTGGGAACAATTGCCGCGTGTATCACAAGCAACGTGGGCAGGCAAAGAAGGCGTGCGCGGCGCACCGTTGGAAGTCATGGTTGCCTTAGCTAATCGCCTCAATGCTGACGCGTGGTTTACGCTGCCTCACGCGGCGGATGACAATCTGGTGCGGCAATACGCCGACTATGTGCGCCAACACCTGCGCCCCCACTTGAAAGCCTACGTCGAATACACCAACGAAGCGTGGAATCCAGCCTTCACCCAAGCGCATTACACCAAGCAAATGGGGCTACAACAAAAGCTCGATACTGATCCGCCGCAAGCCGGTCACAAGTTTTACGTCAAACGTTCCTTGGAAGTGTTTCGCATTTGGGAACAAGTCTTCGGCAATGCCAACCGACTGGTGCGCGTCCTCAGCGGCTGGTCAGCTAACCCCAGACTGAGCACCATCTTGCTGGAGTATAACAATGCTGCCGAGCACATCGATGCGTTTGCGATTGCACCGTATTTTTATGTCCACGAACGCCAGCAAGCGGAAGTGCGCAGCACCGAAGATGTCTTCAAGCTGTTAAAAGATGACCGCAACGCGTATGCCATCCAAAACGTGCTGACAATGGTGCAAAAGCAGGCGGATCTTGCCAAACAATACGGCGTGAAATTGATTGCATATGAAGGTGGGCAACATTTGGTGGATCGTAAATCGCGTTCCATTCGCGAGTTCCCCAATCCGCAATACGTTGGCGCAAACCGGGCACAGCCAATGGAAGCCATGTACATCGAGTTTCTAGAGGGCTGGCAAAAGATTACGGGGAATAGCCTGTTTGTGGCGTTTTCAGCACCGCGCACCTATCAGGCTTACGGCAGTTGGGGGGTGAAAGAGCATATTAATCAAGCAGCAGAAGCAGCACCCAAGTATCGGGCGCTGCTCCAGATGTTGCGTTAGATGTCGCGCAACAGTTCGTTGATACCCACTTTGCTGCGGGTTTTCGCGTCAACTTTCTTGACGATCACCGCGCAATATAAGCTGTACTTGCCATCGCTGGATGGCAGGTTGCCGGACACCACCACCGAACCCGCCGGAATACGCCCATAGGTGACTTCGCCGGTTTCACGGTCATAAATGCGCGTGCTTTGACCGATGTAAACGCCCATTGAAATCACCGCGCCCTCTTCCACGATCACGCCTTCGACCACTTCAGAACGTGCGCCGATGAAGCAGTTGTCTTCAATAATGGTTGGCCCCGCTTGCAATGGCTCTAACACACCGCCGATGCCTACGCCGCCGGACAAATGCACGTTCTTACCAATTTGTGCGCAAGAACCCACGGTTGCCCACGTATCCACCATCGTGCCGCTATCCACATACGCGCCGATATTGACGTAAGACGGCATCAGCACACAGCCCGGAGCAATATACGCACCACGGCGTGCAATCGCATTCGGCACAACGCGCACACCACCAGCGGCAAATTCATCCGCACTCATGCCCGCAAATTTGGACGGCACTTTGTCGTAGTAATTAGTACAACCGCCATCCATCACTTCGTTTTCATTCAAACGGAACGATAGCAGCACCGCTTTTTTCAGCCACTGGTTTACTTCCCAGTTGCCCACGCCGTGTTGGGTGGCAATGCGCAATTTACCGGCATTCAGCAGTTCCAACGCCTCGTTCACCGCATCGCGGGTTTGCGCTTCAGCATTGCGCGGGTTGATGTCGGCACGGCGCTCGAAGGCTTCTTCGATAATGCTTTGCAGTTGGCTTACGTCTGACATTCTTTTCTCCAAATTTATAGGGTTTCAACGACGCGCCGGATACGTTCCGCCGCTTCAATACATTCATTCAACGGGGCAACCAGTGCCAAACGAATCCGGTTTGCACCGGGGTTCATCCCGTCGGCTTCCCGCGACAAATAGCTGCCGGGGACAACATTCACATGAGCGCGAGCAAACAATTCGCGGGTAAACACGGTGTCATCCACCGGCGTTTTTGGCCACAGGTAAAAACCGGCGGGGGGCAAGGTCACGTCCAGCACGGGTGCGAGTATATCCATCACTGCGGCGAATTTCTGCCGATACAACACCCGATTTTCCAATACATGCGCCTCATCCGCCCACGCTGCCACGCTTGCCGCTTGGAACGGGGGTGGCATTGCACAACCGTGGTAGGTGCGAAACAGCAAAAACTGTTGGAGAATTGCCGCATCCCCCGCCACGAAGCCGGAACGCATCCCCGGTGCATTGGAGCGTTTCGACAAGCTATGAAAGACCACGCAACGTTTCCACGCAGTATTCCCCATTGCGGCAGCGGCTTGCAATAAGCCCGGTGGGGGGTTAGCTTCGTCGGCGTAGAGTTCGGAATAACATTCGTCGGAGGCGACGATAAAATCATGCTCTTCCGCCAGTTTCAGCACCTGTTGCAAGGTTGCCAGCGGCATCACCGCACCCGTGGGATTGCCGGGGCTGCACAGGTAGAGCAACTGGCAACGCTGCCAGGTCGCAGCAGGCACAGCGGCAAAATCGGGGATGAAGCCATTCTCTACCGTGCAATTCAAGAACACGGGTTCAGCGCCCGCTAAAAATGCCGCGCCTTCGTAAATCTGGTAAAACGGGTTAGGCATGACAACAGCGGCATCGGCAGTACGATCTACTACCGCTTGTGCAAACGCAAACAAGGCTTCACGTGTGCCGTTGACGGGGATGACGTGTTGCTCGGCATCGACCGCGCCTTCAGGGAGCTGAAAACGCCGCGTCAACCACGTCGCAATGGCTTCACGTAACGCTGCAATGCCTTTGGTCAGTGGGTAATTCGCCAAGCCGCCCATATTCGCAGTAATCGCGGCGTGAATAAACGCGGGAGTCGGGTGTTTCGGCTCACCCATTGCCAACGATACAGCGGGCAAATCGGCAGGGCTAACACCTTGCAGCAAGGTGCGAATGCGTTCAAACGGGTAGGCTTGCAAGCGAGCGAGATCAGGATTCATGACGGGCGGCTATCCCAAATGTTAGCTAAAACGCCGCAGTATACCGGAAAAGGCTTTATGCTAAACTGAAAACCACGTCAATCTCAGGATCAACACACAGCATGGACACCACCGCACTGCAAGCCATCATCGACCGGGGCGAAGACGGGCAACATCAGTTCAAGTCCGACGTAACCAACATCAACGCCTTGGCTGCTGAAATGGTGGCATTCAGCAACGGGATTGGTGGCATGATCCTGATCGGTGTCAAAGATGATGGCTCATTTGCAGGCTTAACCCGTGAAGACATCGGACGCTTGAACCAACTGATTGCGAATGCAGCCTCGCAATCCGTGCGCCCTCCTATCAATCCGCAAACTGAAAATGTTGCCACGACAGGTGGCTTGGTGATGGTCATTCAAATCCCCCAAGGCATCAGCAAACCTTACATGGATAACAACGGTTTGATCTGGATAAAAAGCGGCGCAGACAAACGCAAAGTCACTGCCCGCGAAGAAATCCAACGGATGTACCAAGCGGCTGGTTTGTTGCATGGCGATGAAATCCCCGCCAAAGGCTTGACGGTCAAGGATTTGGATAAAGATTATTTCGCCTCTTTCCTGCAAAAACACTTAAACACTGTCGTCGATGAACTAGAAATCCCCCTGCCTACCCTGCTGGAAAACATGAACCTGATGCGGGATGGCGTGTTTAATGTGGCGGGCGCATTGCTCTTTGTGCGTAACCCCAGTTTTCACTTGCCCACCTTCATCATCAAAGCCATTGCCTTTCCCGGCACAGACTTAAATGCCACGACTTACTTGGACAGTCAGGATATGAGTGGCAAAATGTTGGATGTGTTCCAGCAAGCCATCGGTTTCGTCATGCGTAACCTGCATCATGTACAAGCAGGGCAAAGCGTCAATTCCTTGGGTGAGTTGGAAATTCCCCGCATTGTGTTTGAAGAACTGATTACGAACGCACTGCTGCATCGGGATTATTTTGTCTCTGCCACCATCCGCCTGTTTATTTTTAAAGATCGGATAGAAATTATCAGTCCGGGGCATTTACCCAACAATTTGACCATCACCAAAATCAAACTGGGTAATTCCAATATCCGTAACCCGATTTTGGTGTCGTTTGCCAGCCGCATGTTGCCTTATCGGGGCTTAGGCAGCGGCATTGTACGCGCCTTAAGTGCCTACCCCGATATTGAGTTTGTCGATGATCGTGACAACAATTTGTTTAAAGCAATTATCCAGCGACCACCCTTTCCTCCTCTAAGCTAGTCGAGACGACCATGAAAAAAGCAGTCATTCTTCTCAGTGGCGGACTCGATTCCACCACCGTCCTCGCCATTGCCAAAGCGCAAGGCTATGAACCCTACGCGCTCTCGTTCCGCTACGGGCAACGCCACAGCGTCGAACTCGCCTCCGCGCAACGGGTGGCGGCGGCGATGCAGGTCAAGGAACACGTCATTGCTGATATTAACCTGCGTGCTTTTGGCGGGTCGGCGTTGACGGCTGATATTGATGTTCCCAAAGGGCGCGACACCGCCGCGATGGAAACCGACATTCCGATCACCTACGTCCCCGCCCGCAATACGATTTTCCTGTCGTTCGCGCTGGGCTGGGCGGAAGTGCTGCACGCTAACCATATCTTCGTGGGGGTTAATGCGCTCGATTATTCTGGCTACCCCGATTGCCGCCCAGAATTCATCAGCGCGTTTGAGACGATGGCAAACCTTGCGACCAAAAGCGGGGTTGAGGGCAATAAACTCAGCATCCACGCGCCGCTGCTGGAGATGAGCAAGGCTGACATTATCATCAAGGGCATGGCGCTAGGCGTAGACTACAGTCTCACCAGCAGTTGCTATGACCCCAGTGATGACGGCAAACCGTGTGGGCAATGCGACTCTTGCCTGCTCCGCGCCAAGGGCTTTGCTGAGGCGGGCGTGGCTGACCCGTTATTGCTGCGCTATGATCAAACTTAAGGTAGCAACCAGAGCGATACCATCATGCTGGCAGTAAAAAATACTCCCGAAAATTCCGGGTACATCACCGAACAGGCGTATCTGGAAGGAGAGAAAACCGCTGAATTCCGCCATGAATACGTGGACGGACAGATATATGCGATGGCGGGTACAAGTCGGCGACATAACCGTATTGCCTTGAATATCGTTAGACATTTACCGTTACAGCGGCAAGATGGCACACCGTGCGATGTCTATAGTTCTGACGTAAAAGTGCGAGCAAGTAAGCGCAAATCTTTTTATTACCCCGATGTAGTGCTGACTTGCACCCCTGATAATGCAGATGCCTATTATGTGGAACAGCCGTGTTTGATTGTCGAGGTAACATCCAAATCCACGGATTGGAAAGACCGCAGCGAAAAATTGCTAGCGTATCAAGCCTTAGAGTCCTTGCAGGCTTATCTGATCGTTGCGCAAGACAAGCCCCACGTCACCTTTTATTACCGCCAAGCCGATGACGGCACATGGTGGGTCGCCGCGTTTGAAGACTTGGATCAGGAAATCACCCTGCCCTGCCTTGACACACCCTTAGCACTCGCCGACATTTACGCAGGCGTAGACTTCACGCAACCCGCCGAACCCGATAGGTAGCAACCGGAACAACACCATGCGGGCAATAAAAAATACCGCTGAAAATCCCACTTACATAACTGAACAGAAATATCTGGAAGGGGAAAAACTCGCGGAAATACGCCATGAGTATGTGGATGGTGTGGTGTATGCGATGGCGGGTACTTCGCTGCGGCATAACGATATTGCTTTGAATATTGCGTTTGCGTTGCGCTTAGCCACAAAAAATACACACTGCTATTTGCACATGTTGACTGTCAAAGTTCGGATAAGCAAACGTAAGATATTTTATTACCCGGATGTGATCGTTAGTTGTGAGCAGGATGAAGCCGATGAATATTATCTGGAAAAACCGTGTCTGATCGTGGAAGTCACCTCCAAATCCACGGAGTGGAAGGATTTCACCGAAAAGCTGATCGCTTACCAAAAGCTGGCATCGTTGCAGGTTTACCTGATCGTGGCGCAAGATCAGCCACAAGTGACGCTATTTTACCGTGATGCAGAAGGCGCTTGGGATGTGGCACGGTTTGATTCATTGGAACAAACGATTACGCTGCCTTGCCCCGAAGCCACCCTGACCCTCGCGGACATCTACGAAGGCGTTGATTTCACCCAACCCGCTGAGACGGATGCGTAACGCCAGCTAGAATGCGCCAATGGCTTTCTTGAGGCGGATGTCCGCGTGATTGGGTCAGCGCATTATTAAGTGGGTATTTTTCGTCAGCTTATGGTAGAGTTTCGGGCAATTCGTCAAATACTGACGACAACTGCCATACCAATCATAAAAACACGCAACCGACCCTATGCTGGTTTTAACGTGGCAGGGCGGTAGCGTGTCAGCGATGCATATGGTGCTTTGGAAGACAGCGACGACAATCCCAAAATACACCATCGGCAAATGAAAACTCGGTTTCTTGAAAATCCGCAACTCATTGATAATAAAATGGTCGTGAAAAATATCAAAACCGAGAACTCAACTGCCGATGGTATACACCATCGTTATGACCACAAAACCAAGGAACACAAATAATAAAAATGAATATCAAAGACACAATTGAATCTTTATATCTGAGCAATACAAACTACCTCGACCCTAGCCAAGCAATAAATCAAGCAGAATCACTAAAATCACTCTCGACTGATTTATATACAGACTCAAAGCGTTTTGTTTATGAATTATTACAAAATGCAGATGATTCTGCTATTGAAGAGGAAAATGTAGATGTTATTATTAAACTTTGTAATGACACTTTAGTTCTTGCACATACAGGCAAGCCATTTAGTCCTAGAGATGTTAAAGGTCTTTGTAGCATTAACAATGGTACAAAAAAATCTGATACAACAAAAACAGGCTTTAAAGGCATAGGATTTAAATCTGTTTTTGGTCAATCAAATAAAGTTACAATATTTAGTAGCAATGAGTATTTTAAATTTGATGCTGGACATAATTTTGGATGGAAAGAGAAATGGAAAGAAGAATATAGTGAAAATCAAGAACAATGGGAGAAAGATAATGATAGAGAATTCTTATACCCATGGCAAATTATTCCAATTTATATTAATTTAGAGAATAGCGACTTAGATTACGACATACAAATATTTCTATCTGGTGGAAATTGGAATGTCGCAACCATTATAAAAGTTTTAAAACCAGATGAAATAGAAAAAGCCATTAAAGAGTTGTCATTAAATGTTAATATGTTCTTATTTCTAAAAAAAATAAATTCTATTAAATTTGAAATCAATGAAATTGCAACAATTATTAATATAGATAGGAATGAAAATAAATTAGTATTAAAAAAAGATACTGAAATATTAGCCAAATGGCTTATAAATAATATAACCTTATCTGTACCTGAAAAATTAAAAACCATATTGCAATTTGATACTAATATTCCTAAAAAATTAAAGAACGCGAATAACATAGAAATAACTTTGGCTATTAAAAAAGAAAATAATAGCTTAAAAAGATTATCCCGAAATGAAAATTTATTGTATGCCTACTTGCCTACAGATGAGAAAAGATATTCTTTACCTATTTTGGTGAATAGTACTTTTTTAACATCAGCAAACAGGGAATCTTTGCATACTGATTCAAAATGGAATCAGTGGCTATTTAAATCCATCAGCATCAAACTATTCGAATGGATAGCGACGTTAGTAAAAGGAGAATATTCCAGTCAAGCTTATAATTTAATTCCTATAAAATTAAATTACAATGACGATTTAAGTGATGCTTATGATGCAGGAATTGATGAAGCAATTCAAACCGTAGCATTTATTTTATCAAAAGAAAATACATTATTAAAAGTTGATGAAGCCATAATGGACGAGACTTTTTTATCAGAAAAACCATTTATAGGCCGTGAAATAATAAAAACTTTCATTAAGCATAAAATTGGTGGAGAAAACAAGATAATTAAATCACCTTTTATTACTCCTGATTATAAACTCAAAGAAATCGGGGTGGCAAGTTTTTCATGGAGTGATATACCTACCTTTCTTAGTTTTAATAATTTTAAATCCGAGCATACAGTTGAAAAAAATATTCAGCTTATAGAGTATTTTAAAAATAAATCTGAAATTACCAACTCTTCTTTTCCTAAAGATAAATTGACAAGTTGGGCTTTTTTATATGATCATAAAAACAAATTAAATTATCCTAACAATATTTACTTTCCAACACCTGATGATAAAACATGGAATAATCCTGATAGTGAACTCTCATTTCTTCACGCAAAAATACAATCCTCACTAATCGACAAACAACCTATAAGAGCTTGGTTAGAAAAGCTAGGAGTGATAGAAAAAACTGATATTTCCTTTTTACTAAAAACCATTATACCAAATGCGTCTACTTATATAACAAACAAAAATGCTATAGAGACAATACAAACCATATATAATTTATATAAGAAAGAGAACATCAATAGTTATCTTGAACAACTAAATAAACTTCGGATTTTAACAACCAAAGGTACTTTACTTCCTTTATCAGAGTGCTATTTTTCAGATAATTACAATCCAAAACTTAAACTTGAAACAGTTTTAAGTGATAATATTTTTTTAAGCGAAGATTACTTACTTTTAGATAATGACAAAGATGAAGTTAGGCTATTTTTTAAGAAAATGGGTATTCAAGAATCAATAGATCCCATTGTTATTAATGAAAAAAAGAATAAAGCCATTCTGATTAAAGAGTATGACTTTAGGAAAGAATATTTTGAAGAACCAGATAAGAAATTTCAACCATATCACACTATTTTTACTGCCGATGAATATAAAAATAACATATATATTAAACATATCTTTAATTTATCAAATTTAGAATTTTCTAAATTATTTTGGGGTTATATAATTAATGACACTTCTCTTTTAAAACTTTCTCAAACAGCTCAGGCATATTGGGGAAATCCACAATATCCAGGAAGAAATACTGGTAATAGTGTTGAAAACTATCCTAAATGGTATATAAAAAACAATCCATGTATACCCACAACAAAAGGAATCTGTGAAAAATCTAAAGATGTATTTTTAAATACAGATGATATAAAAGTTATTGCAGGAAAATATCTTGCTGTTTTTGATGGAGCAGAGTTAAATCAAGATTGGAAATTATTCTTTCAATTTAAAACTCAATTATTATTAGATGACTATTTAGAAATTTTGACGAAAATTACGGACGATAAAAATGATGATGGAAAAATAAAAAACAATAATAAAAAAATAGTTCAATTAATTTTTAAAGCTCTTTTAGACTTATCTACTCACTGGGGAACGGATGAAAAAAATATAGTAAGTTCTTGGGCTTCACTATCATATTTATCTGATGAAGATGATAATATTATTTCATGTAGTGAACTGAAATATTATGCAGATGGAAATAACTCTGTTTTTCAAAAGATGCATCATTTTATTGCGCTAAATGAAGAGAATAAATCTCATCCAAATATTGAAGCTCTTTTAGCTTCTTTAGGAGTTGAAATATTAAGACAGAGTAGTTTTAGTATAGCAATTGAGGGAGAAAGAATAGAATCTGATTTGAAATGCAAATTAGAAAATATTTTTCATTTTCTAAAAAAATGGATTAAAAAACTTGACGATACATTTAATAGTGCAATTTTAGAGGAAAAAATTTCTTTCCTTCATATAGATGAAGTCTCAAAACTTTTATTATCTTATGATGGGATTATTTTAAAATCTGTCAAAACTCATTTAGAAGAAAACAGATTACTTGTAACCACACCTTGGAGTTCAAATACATCAATGCTAGAACTTCCAAAGGTTTTATGTGGGTATTTAGACATCAAAGGTTACGAAGATAAACTAGGATTTTTACTAAAAGCTGATAATGAATTTGAAATAATAGAATATTTTGAAAATGAAGAAATTGAATTGCCTACAAATTCTATGCCTAAAGAAAAAGAAGAAGTCTTTTCTAAAAAAGAAGCTATAGCCACTTTAGATACAACAGAAAATGACTTTAATGAGATAAAGAAGATCTCAGACAACTATTATCATACATCTGAATCATCTATAGAAAAAATGCAATATATTCAAGGATTATTGCAACGGTCAAAAGAAAGAGTTTTGAAACACCTTAATAGCTTAGATACATATAATTGTGATAATGTAGACAATAGTGCAATAACTGTACTTTCAGGTATTTTGAAAAATGGTAAAGATATTTATATAATTCCAAGACCCTCTGATAATGGAAAGGTTGTTATTCACTACCCATCAGAATTAGACACATTGGAATACTCAGAATCTGAATTATGGTATGAAGATGGAATATCAACACCTAGAAAATTAACTTTTGGAAAAATACTTAGAGATACAAAAATCAATCAAATACCGATAATTAAAAATGAGAAAGAAAAAATAATTGATATTATTAATAATCCTAAAAATGAAGAGGTAGCCTGTGAAGCCATTTTACCATCTTCTTTGAAAATAGCACAAATTATGGCATCACTAGCAAATACCAATGGTGGTTATTTAATAATTGGATATTCTGAAGAATCTGGAATAGTAGGAATAAATAGTGATTTTAATGTTGCGGAATTAACTCAAAAATCCATTAAGTATTCAACTTATTTTGAAATCTTTGAATTTAAAACAATAAAAATAAACGAAAAAATACTTATAGCTATTCAGGTGGAGAAATCAACTAAAGATATACTAATTGAGAATAAAAAATATATTCGTATAGGTTCAATAATCGAAGAGGAAAAAGAAAGCAATAATAAGCCACTAATTATCACAGAAGGTAAAACTGATTGGAAACACTTAAAGAAAGCATTAGAACGATTTCAAAAAGATGGACTTTATAGCGACCTGGATATTCATTTTAAAGAATATGAAGATATGAATATGGGAGATGGAGAACTAGATAGAATGGTTCAAACTTATTGTAAAACTGAACAACCAAAAAAATATATTTTTATATTTGACAGAGATAATAACACTTATATAAAAAAATATGCACAAAATGAATTTAATGATCATGGGAATAATGTATATTCTTTTTGCATCCCAAAAATAAGTGATGAACTAGATAGAATTTGCATTGAATTCTATTACAAAGAAGAAGACTTGACAACAGAAGATAAGAATGGGAAAAAGATATTTATAGGAAAAAACTTTCTCCCTAATGGAAATAGCAAATGTGGCAAATATATAACTCCAAAAAGAAATACTAGCGAACTTGATATTTTAGATAGAGATAAGGAAGTCTATTTAAGAGATGATATTGAATGGAAAAACAACATTGCCATTTCTAAGAATGATTTCACAAGTAACGTTGTAAATGATGCAGAGAAATTTAATAGTTTTGATATTGAAAATTTCAAGTTAATATTTAATGTAATTATTAGAATAATTGATATAAAAATAGAATAAATTTATTTTTGACAAATTTTCACAAACCACCCACATATAGGAGTCGCGCCTCTTCCGCTGAGATCGGATTTATTAACACACACCGAAAACATAGCGCAACGCCCCCGCCTACGCCATAATTCCCGCTTGATTCCCAGCAAGCCCCCTCCATCCCATGAACGAAACCCTGTTTTACGTCGCCGCCGCCCCCTTTGAAGCCGCCTGCCGCGTCGAAAATGCCCTAGGGCAATCCCCCCTTTCCGCCGCACACCCCGCCCGCCGCCTGCACGGACACAGCTTTCTCGCCAAAGTCCGCGCCCAAGGTGCAAGCTCCGTCGAAGCCCTACGCCAACAACTCGCCCACAGCGTTGCGCCACTCGACTACAACGACCTCAATCAATTCCTGCCGATGCCCACGGATGAAAACCTCGCCCGTTGGATACGCGCCCGCCTCGCCCTGCCCAGCGTCGCCTCAGTCGGCGTGCAAAGCACCTTGCACCAAGGCGCAGACCTCGACCTTGCCGATAACGCCCACATCTGGCGACGCTTCCGCTTTGAAGCCGCGCACCGCCTCCCCAACGTCGCCCCCGGACACCAATGCGGACGGATGCACGGTCACGGTTTCGAGGTCATCCTACACGCCAACCAAAACCTGCAAGCGCAAGACATGGGCGTAGACTTCGACCGCCTCGCCGCCGTCTGGCAACCCTTGCACGACCAATTGCACCACCACTGCCTCAACGACATCCAAGGCTTGAACAACCCCACCAGCGAAACCCTCGCCGCATGGCTGTGGGAACGCCTCAAGCCCGAACTCGACGCGCTCTCATGGGTCAGCGTCTACGAAACCGTCACCGCAGGCTGCCACTACGACGGGCAACATTACCGCATCTGGAAAGACCAACGCTTTGAAAGCGCCCTAACCCTCAACCGCGCCGACCCCGCCGACAGCGTGCGCCGCCTGCACGGACACAGCTACTTACTACGCCTGCACCTCACCGCCCCACTCGACACCGTAATGGGCTGGACAGTCGATTACGGCGACGTAAAAACGCAATTCAACCCGATCTACAAACAGCTCGACCACCACAACCTCAACGACCTAACCGGGCTAGACGAACCCGACCCCGCCAGCGTTGCACGTTGGATTCGCGCCCAAGCCGCCGCAGGCTTGCCGCAACTCGACCGCATCGACCTGTACGAAACACCGGGCTGTGGCGTGGTGCTATCATGGGGCGCACACGAACCGGGATTGCCTGTATGACCTATTCCGTCAAAGAAATTTTCTACACCCTGCAAGGCGAAGGCTTCCACGCCGGTCGCCCCGCGATCTTTTGCCGCTTCGCTGGCTGCAATCTCTGGTCAGGGGTTGAAGCCGACCGCGCCAAAGCCGTCTGCAACTTCTGCGACACCGACTTTGTAGGCGTGGATGGCATCAACGGCGGCAAATTCCGCGATCCCAAAGCACTGGTCGCGGCGATCATTCAAGAATGGTGGATCGGCGTAAAAAAAGACATGAACCGCTTCATCGTCTTCACCGGCGGCGAACCGCTGTTGCAATTGGATAAAGCCCTGATCGACGCTTTACACCAAGAAAACTTCGAGATTGCGGTAGAAACCAACGGCACCAAACCCGCCCCCGCAGGCATCGACTGGCTCTGCGTCAGCCCCAAAGCCGACAGCGAGATCGTACTAACGCATGGCAATGAACTTAAATTGGTGTACCCGCAACATCTAGCCATGCCAGAACGCTTTGCAGGGCTGGACTTCCAGCACTTCTACCTGCAAGCAATGGATGGGGCGGCACAGGCGCAGAATACCAAGGCAGCAATTACGTATTGTATGCAGCACCCGCAGTGGAAACTCAGCGTACAAACTCACAAGTTGTTGGGGATACCGTAGAATTCCCTCTCATCTCAACGCCTGCGCGTGCCATGCCATGTGTTCACCGATGAAGGTGGCGATGAAGTGGTAGCTGTGGTCGTAGCCTTCCTGCATCCGCAATGACAACGTCTGCTCAGCCTGCAAACACGCCACTTGGAACACCTCCGGCAGCAATTGCCCCTCCATCAGAAATTCATCCGCCGTGCCTTGGTCAATCAAGATCTCCGGCACACGCGCCCCTGCTTGCACCAAGCAGGTCGCATCATAGGCTTCCCACAACGCGGTAGTCTCACCCAAATACGCCGCGAAACAGCCCTTGCCCCACGCGCCATTGAGCGGATGGCAAATCGGCGCAAAGGCCGACACTGAACGGTATGCAATGGGATTTTTCAGCGCGGCAATCAACGCACCGTGCCCACCCATCGAATGCCCGCTGATGGATTTCAGCCCCGGAATCAGCGGCAAGTTTGCCTCCACCAAATGAGGCAATTCCTCCACCACATAATCGTACATGCGGAAATGCTTATCCCACGGCGGCTGAATCGCATTGACGTAGAAGCCCGCACCTTGCCCCAGATCATAATGTTCTGGTACATCCGGCACGCTATCCCCACGTGGGCTGGTATCAGGAATAATCAGCGCAATGCCATGCTCGGCGGCGTAACGTTGCGCACCCGCCTTCACCCGAAAATTATCATCGGTACAGGTCAACCCCGACAGCCAATACAGCGCAGGCACATTGCCGTGCGCAGCCTGTGGCGGCAAGTACGCCGAAAACGTCATCTCGCTCTGGCACGCCACTGAATCATGAGTGTAACGGTTGAGATAGCCGCCGAATTCTTTAACACTTTCAATCAGCTTCATACGCCATCCTTAGAAAATAATCACGGAACGGATACTTTCGCCGCTGTGCATTAAATCAAACGCACGGTTAATGTCATCCAGCGGCATGGTGTGCGTAACCATACTATCCAGCTCGATTTCGCCGCTCATATAACGCTCCACATAACCCGGCAATTCAGTGCGCCCTTTCACGCCACCGAAAGCTGACCCTTTCCAAGTACGCCCGACGACTAGATTGAACGGACGAGTGGAAATTTCCTGCCCAGCCCCTGCCACCCCGATTACGGTGGAAACGCCCCAACCCATGTGCGTGCATTCCAGCGCATCACGCATCACATGAACATTGCCGATGCACTCGAAGGAATAATCCACGCCGCCGTTGGTGATTTCCTTGATGTATTCGCTGATCGAACCGTTCACGTCTTTGGGGTTAACGAAATCGGTCGCGCCCAGTGCTTGCGCCATTGCCCACTTGCCGGGGTTAATGTCGATGGCAATAATGCGCCCGGCTTTCGCCATAACCGCGCCTTGGATGCACGACAAACCGATGCCACCCAGCCCGAATACAGCAACGGTAGAACCCGGCTCGACCTTGGCAGTATTCAGCACCGCACCAATCCCCGTGGTTACGCCACAGCCCAGCAAGCACACCTTATCCAACGGTGCGGCAGGGTTGATCTTCGCCAACGCGATTTCCGGCACAACGGTGTATTCCGAGAACGTAGAACAGCCCATGTAGTGGTAAATCGGCTGCCCTTTACAGGTAAAGCGGCGCGTATGGTCTGGCATATAGCCTGTCCACACCGTCGAAGCGATGGATTGGCACAAATTCGATTTGGTGGAATGGCAGTATTCGCATTCACCGCATTCGGGAATATACAGCGGGATAACGTGATCACCCGGTTTCAGGTTTTTCACACCGGGGCCACATTCTTCCACAATACAACCACCTTCGTGACCGAGAATGCACGGAAATGCACCTTCTGGGTCATCACCTGACAGGGTGAACGCATCGGTATGGCACACACCAGAGGCCACTACCCGCAACAAGACTTCGCCTTCACGCGGCTTTTCGACTTCGATTTCTTCAATCACCAGTGGTTTTTTTGGCTCCCACGCCACGGCTGCACGGCATTTCATACGCTCTACTCCTAAATGTATTGTTCCTCAAAAGTAGAATGAATGTTCATTTCTGTCAATTGCTATTTGTCAGGGGATTAGCTAGGCTTGTCGGTATGCCGTACTTAAAGAAGTGTCCTACCCTGCCCGAACCGATCGACTGCCGTATTCTGACTGCAGCGTTAGACTTGTTTGTCGAAAATGGCTACCACAATGTCTCCATCCACGAAGTGCAAAAGCGTGCGCAAGTCAGCATCGGCTCGATTTACAACCATTTCGGCGGCAAAGAAGGCGTGGCGCAAGCACTGTACAAACACATCCTCAATGAAATCGACGAGTTGGTGGATGCGGTCATCGCGGCATATCCAACCCCTTGGCGGCAATGCGAAGCCATTATCCAGCAGCTCTTTGGCTACACCGAAACCCACCGCAATATCATCGCCTTCGCGTTCCACGCCAAGCACACCGAATTTATTTCCGAAGACCCGCTGGCGTGCCATTCAGCGCCGTTTACCAAAATGCGTCAGATCGTGCACCAAGGCATCGACAACGGTGATTTCGTCGCGCTCGATCCGTGGGTCATTACGTCCAGCATCTTTGGCGGGGCAATCCGCATGATCCAGTTGCGACTGGATGGCGTCATCGAACGCCCCTTGCCGGAATACACCGCGCAATTGCTGCAAACTATCCGTACAGGCATTCTCCATGACTGAAGCGAATACTTTCCAGCTTCACACCACCTACCAGCCCGCTGGCGACCAACCCGAAGCGATTCGCTCGCTGGTCAATGGCTTAAACGACGGCTTGCTGCACCAAACCTTGCTGGGGGTGACAGGTTCGGGCAAAACCTTCACGATGGCGAATATCATCCAGCAAACCCAGCGCCCAGCGATTATTCTGGTGCACAATAAAACACTGGCAGCACAGCTTTATGGCGAGATGAAGGAATTTTTTCCAAACAATGCGGTGGAATACTTCGTTTCATACTTCGATTATTACCAACCGGAAGCTTATGTGCCGTCCAAAGACGTGTACATCGAAAAAGATTCCGCCATCAACGACCACATTGAACAAATGCGCCTTTCCGCCACCCGCAACCTGTTCGAACGCAAAGATGTCATTATTATCGCCACGGTTTCGTCGATTTACGGCTTGGGCGACCCCGAATCGTATCTGAAAATGCTGCTGATTCTGGTGCGCGGCGACCGCATCGACCAACGCACCCTGCTGCGCCGCCTCGCCGAAATGCAATACACCCGCAACGACATTGACCTACAACGCGGCACGTTTCGGGTACGTGGCGAAGTCATCGACATTCACCCCGCCGAATCCGACAAAGAAGCCATTCGCATCGAACTCTTCGACGACGAAATCGAAAACCTCAGCTATTTCGACCCGCTGACGGGCGAGGTGCTGCGCCGCGTGCCACGCCTCACGGTTTACCCGAAAACGCACTACGTTACCCCGCGTGAAGTGCTGCTGGCAGCTATCGACTACATCAAAGCCGAACTCAAAGAACGCCTCACCGTATTACGTGAAAACGACCGTTTGGTGGAAGCACAACGCCTCGAACAGCGCACCCAGTACGACATCGAAATGATCGTCGAAACCGGCTATTGTTCCGGCATCGAAAACTATTCACGTTACCTATCGAAACGCCCCGCCGGTGAACCGCCGCCGTGCCTGTTCGATTACTTGCCACGCAATGCCATCGTGTTCATCGACGAAGCCCACGTCACCATCCCGCAATTCGGCGGCATGTACAAAGGCGACTATTCACGCAAAAGCACGCTGGTCGATTACGGTTTCCGCCTGCCCTCGGCACTCGACAACCGCCCACTGCGCTTTGATGAATTCGAGAAACTGATTCCGCAAGCCATCCATGTTTCCGCCACCCCCGGCACATATGAGCTGGAACATTCCGACAATATCGCCGAACAGGTGGTACGTCCCACCGGACTGGTCGATCCCGAAGTCGAAGTTCGCCCCATTCTCTCGCAAGTCGATAATGTGATGTCTGAAATCAGCGAACGCGCCTTACGCAACGAACGCGTATTGGTCACGACCCTAACCAAACGCATGGCGGAAGACCTCACCGATTACTTGATGGAACACGGCATCAAGGTACGTTACCTGCATTCCGACATCGACACCGTAGAGCGCGTCGAAATCATTCGCGACTTGCGCAAAGGCGAATTCGATGCACTGATCGGGATTAACTTGCTGCGGGAAGGCTTGGATATACCGGAAGTGTCACTGGTGGCGATTCTGGATGCAGACAAGGAAGGTTTCCTGCGTTCCGAACGCTCCCTGATCCAAACCATCGGACGCGCCGCCCGCAATTCTGAAGGCAAAGCGATTCTGTATGCCGACAAAATCACCGAGTCGATGCGTAAAGCGATGAATGAAACCAGTCGACGCCGCACTAAACAGCTTGCCCACAATGAAGCACTGGGCATTACCCCGCAAACCATTCGTAAGCGCATTGCTGATGTGATGGAAGGCGCTTACGCCAATGCCACTAAGGGTAAAGGCAAAACACGAGGGGAAAAGAAAGTCGCCGAAGACGCAGCAGAATACCGCAGCTTAACGCCCGATCAGGCACTTAAGCAGATCAAAAAGTTGGAAGAAAAGATGTTCCAGCACGCCAAGAATTTGGAGTTCGAGCAAGCGGCATCAGTCCGTGATCAGATTGGACACATCCATGCCCGTGTGTTCGGCTTGGAGTGAAGCTGGAGTTGCTTTATCCTCAAATTCGATTTTCAGCGTAGTGTAGTGCTGTGCAAACATCACTTCCAGCTCATCAATCACCATGGTCGCTGACTTGCCATGAATCACATGCGCGGTCATCAGGCTGGAGGTTTCATTCAATAAACGCTCACGCGGCACCATCGGGTACGTAGCAGTCAGGCGCTTAATCGCTTTGACGACACTTTCCTGTTCGGGGCGCGGAATACTTTCTGGAGTGGGGAATTCGGTCATGGGTTCAGCGTCAAGCGTGGGTGAGCCTGCGAGGAATTCGGCAAACCGCAGTAGGGTTGCCTGATCCTGTGAACGCATGTCGCGGTATAGCTTGCGAAGACGCTTTTCTTCGGCAGAGCCGGTTGATTGTGGCATACCGGGTAACATGGGGATTTCCTGTGTAATGCTAATCATCCGAGGGTACAGCAAGATAAGCTGCACCCACTGCGGATGTTATTTCTGCTTTTTGAGGTTTTCGCAGTAGCTGCGTGCAAACTCTAGCAATTCTTCCATCGCACGGACTTTGAACTTTTGACGCTGGCGCACAAAAGAGAAGTCACGGGTCAAGGGTGGGTCAAGCGGGATAGCAACCAGTGAACCGAGTTTCAGTTCTTTGCCGATGCTGGCGCTGGAGACAATGGAAACGCCCATGCCTGCTTCAACTGCACCTTTTACCGCTTCTGGGCTACCCAGTTCCAAACAAGCGTTCATCGCGTGCTTATCCATACCCAAGGCATACAGGTAGTCGAGAACCACTTCACGTGTGCCTGAACCTTCTTCACGGCAGATGAACGGGTAATCCAGCACGTCTTTCAACTTGACGGCTGTTTTGCCTGCCAAGGCGTGTGTCGGCGGAACGATCAATACCAAATCATCTTGACGGCAGACTTCTACCAACAAGTTTTTGTTGTTGACCATGCCTTCGACAACGCCAAGATCAATCACGTTGTTTTCCACCATTGACACAATGCCTTCGGTGTTAGACACACGCAAACGCAATCTGACATCGGGGTTCTTGGAATTGAATTCACCCAACAGCGACGGCAACATGTACTCAGAAATAGTCGTGCTCGCACCGATGGTCAGTGAACCACTGATGTCATTCGTCATTTCACGAATGGCATTTTCCATTTCGCTGTATTGCTCGAAAATACGCTCGGAGTACTCGAACACGATTTTGCCCGCTTCTGTGAGGGATACACGGTTGTGTGTCCGGTCGAACAGACGAGTATCAAACTGATCTTCCAACTGACGAATCTGGAATGTGACCGCCGGTTGCGTCATGTGCAGCACTTCTGCTGCCTTGGTGAAGCTCAACAGTCGAGCCACCGCATGAAAGACCTGTAATCTTCTATCAGCCATATGATTACCTATTCTCCTATTACCAGTCCTAGCAAACCCCACAGGGAATCCATCCTTGCCATCCCTGTTCCGGTCATCCATTCCCGGATATTTACTACTGATCAACGATTAAAAAAATCTATCTAAAAACCTACCAGTTCTCACCAGAGGAATTTGTTATAGATAGCATAGAACAATTTTCACATTATGGTTAATGATATGTTCAGGTTTATGAACAAAATGATATAGAGGTATTAAGCGGCGATAAGCGGCACACTCTTCTATCGTCACCAGACTAAGCGTTTTGATCATCGCTACCGGTTGAGGCTTGCGCCACAGGTGGTTTCGGTGATCGCGGGATACGCGGGTCATCATCATCCATCAGGATGCGGTGAGCGGGGCCTTCTAAATCATCGTATTGCCCGCTTTTGACGGTATAGATGAAGGCAATCACCACCACAACCATAACACCCAGTGCAATCGGAATCAGCAGATACAAAGCTTCCATCGTGTTACATCCTGAGTAAACCGACCATTATAGACCCAAAGCGTTAATTTTTCAGACGTAATGCATTCAATACGACGACTAGCGAGCTAGCTGACATACCGATTGCTGCCATCCACGGCGCAATAATACCTGCTGCCGCTAAAGGAATTGCCAACACATTATAGGCAATTGTCCAAAGAAAGTTTTGTTTAATAATTACTTGCATACGCCGTGCCGTGCGAATCGCAAACGGCAATTGTTGAAGCTTCTCTGATAGCAACACCATGTCAGCGCTGGCTTGGGCTAATTGTGAGCCGCTGCCCATGGCAATCGACACCTGTGCACCCGCCAATACAGGCGCATCATTCACGCCGTCACCCACCATTGCTACTACCGCACCTTGCGCTTGCAACTCACGCAGATAAGCAAGTTTGTCGTCCGGTAACTGTCCACCCAGCGCGGTGGGAATCGCTAATTGCTGGGCAACCGCCGCCACCACACTGGGTGCATCACCGCTCAATAAGGTCACGTTAACACCCAAAGCTTGCAACTCGGCAACCATCTGCGCCGCTTCCGCACGTAACTGATCGGCTAAACTGATCACCGCCAACCAACCATCCTCAACCGTGCCAAGAAACACCTGTGAACGTGCATTCGGCACGGGCACACCCGCTGGCACAGCACAGCCTGTTAATTCTTGAACAAACGACTGTGTACCAATACGGTACTGCTTCTGCTGGTACACACCTTTCACACCCCGCCCAGACTCAGCGCTTAAGTCTTCAAAACGCGCAGGACTGTCACTCAAACGCATAATCGCCTGCGCCACGGGATGTTCAGAAGCAGTTTCCAAACCAGCCGCGACTTGCTGACACACCAACGCTGAAGTACTACCCAATATTTGGAAATCCACCACTTCTAAATGACCGTGTGACAACGTACCGGTTTTATCAAAAATAATGTGATTTACCCTTGCCAAGGTTTCCAGCGCATGACCTCGCGTGGTTAACACACCCTTGGATGTGAGTAAGCCTGTCGCGGCAGTCAACGCTGCGGGCGTTGCTAGAGAAAACGCACACGGGCAAGTGACCACTAACACCGACAAAGCAATCCAGAAGGCTTGCGATGGCTCATGTTGATACCACCATACAAAGACACCCACGGCGGTGAGTAGGATAATCGGTACAAAACGTGACGCAACTTTTTCCGCTAAACGCGCTAATTCGGGCTTTTCTGCCTGCGCCCGTTCGAGTAAGCGGATAATGGATGCCAACACCGTGTTGTCGCCGACCTTGTCTACGCGCATGGTTAACGGGCTTTCAATATTCAGTGTGCCACCAACCAGCGCATCACCGCGCTGTTTATGACACGGCAGGCTTTCACCTGTCAGCAACGACTCATTGGTACTGCTAACGCCCTCTATCACTACCCCATCGGCAGGCACAACCTCACCCGGTTTGATTAGGACGTGATCACCAAACTCAAGCTGGCTAACGGGTACAACTTCTTGCTCACCATTGCGTAAACGGGTGGCGGTAGCAGGCATCAGGCGCACTAATTCTTCTGCTACCTGCCCCGCTTTGTGCCGTGCCGCCATTTCCAAATAGCGCCCCGTCAGCAACAAAAAGGTGAACATGGTCACGGAGTCAAAGTAGACTTCCCCCCCACCCATCAAAGTCGCCCACACACTCGCGGAAAAAGCAATCGCGATAGCCAGCGAAACCGGCACATCCATGCCGAAACGCCCACGTCGTAAGTCACGCCATGCCGAGCTAAAAAAGACGCGTGCCGAATAGAACACAACGGGGGTGGTCATCACCAAACTGATCCAGCGCAGAAAACCGCGCATCTCGGTATCCATGTCGGAAACCGCACCGATATACATCGACACGGCAATCATCATCACCTGCATCATGCCCAAGCCCGCCACGGCAATGCGCCGCAGTGCCGCCGACTTTTCCTTTTTTTGCATGGATTCAAGACGACCGGGGTCGAAGGGATGCGCGTGATAACCGATTTCCGAGATGGCTTGCAACACCGTACTGAGCGGCAAGCGGGCGTTATCCCATTTCAGGGTAGCGCGGTGGGTGGAGTAGTTAACGCGAAATTCTAACACGCCCGCCAATTGCTTAACGTGGTGTTCATTCAGCCACACGCAAGCGGCGCAAACGATGCCTTCCAGAATCAATGAAGCTTCGCGGATATTGCCACCGGTATCGCGCACGAAGGATTTTTGCAATTCAGGCGCGTCATACACTTGTAACTGACGCAGGGCTTCCGGCACTAAATCGTCAGGCTTATCGCCAATCTCGGTGCGGAAACGGTAATAATCCGTCAGGTTATTGTCGACGATAGCTGTCGCCACTGCCTGACAACCCGTGCAACACATCTTACGGGTTTGCGCATCAATCTCAACGGGGTATAAAGCACCTGCTGGAATCGGTTGCCCACAATGGAAGCAATCGCCAGCCGCAACCTGAAAGGCAGTTTCAGTCATACACACTCACGGTTGATCACCGACCCATGTTTCGCCTTTGATTTCGTGGACTTCTTCGCCACGCTTGATCGACAACACCATCGTCCACGCACCTTGGGCAGGTAACACGACGGACTGACCATAGAAGCCGGGTTCTGCTTCCAATAACTCCAGATTCACATCCATCGCTTTATTGGAGGGGCGTAAAAACGATAATTGTACTTTGGCACTGCTGACTGGCTGCCCAGCTTTATCCGTTACATGGATACGGAACGGTGTCGGCTGACTGGGTTGCGGCTTTTCCAGCCAACCATCCGCCACTTGCCAACCGCGCTCTTTCTGCGTCCTAAGTTGGGCAATGTAGTTATTGTACAGATCGTATTTCTTTTGGTAGTCATTAGACACTGTGCCGGGGAAGGCTGAGACTACGTTTTGCGCACTTTCACGACGCGGGTCAGGCAAAAATTTGCGGATAAAATCAGAACTCGCGCCGCTGTTTGCCAAGGTAATAATGGTGGAATCGACCACCACCAAAATCATGAAAAAGCCAATAATAATGCCGGGACCCCAATGGAAGCGCCCTTTATCACCGGCTGCACCGCGTTTATTGCCAACAATAATACCGGGCAATACCGCCGCCATCGTAAAGAACGCGAAATGGATAGCGAACACATCCAAACTCGCCCAATGCAACACTGCAACCGGCACATAAACCGCTTGTACCACCAAGAAAGTCAGCAATGATGCCAACTTACCGGGGCGTTTCATCACCTTGTAAAACAAGAAAAATAGGGCAAACGACGCTAGGACGCCTACCCCTAATGTGAACGCAATATTTTGATTTTCCATGCAACCTTTAAGGAGTCATAAAGTGTGAAGGGATAATGACAGGCTCTGTCACCTTGCCTTCCAATGGGGTCAATTTAAACTGGAAGTCACGGTTCGCACCATGCTCACCCGGCTGCTTAGTATAACGGATTTTTGCTAAAACACGCATGGTCGAATCAGGTTTCAAGCTCAAATCATTGATCTGCAACTCCATCTCGGCATTCGGCAAATTCTCAATCGCCAAGCTATAGCGTGCTGCTTCCATCGTTTTATTGTTGATTTTAACCTCGTAACTGTTTTGGATACGCCCATCCGACATCGTGACGTATAACGGGCTACGAATCTGTACAGCGGTCACTTCCAGTAATTTGCTGCTCGCAATGCTCCACACCAAGTAAATGGCTGCCAGCAACGTCGCTAAACCGTAACCTACAGTACGCAGCTTGAGGATTTTGGTCTTTTTACCCTCTAAACCATGCTCAGAGGTATAACGCACCAGACCGCGCTTCCAGCCTTGCTTATCCATAATGCCATCGCACGCATCAATACACAGGGCGCAGTGGATACAACCGATTTGCAGACCTTCACGAATGTCGATACCCGTTGGGCAAACTTGCACACACAAACCGCAATCCACGCAATCGCCGTGACCTTGTGCTTGGCGGGTAGCTTGATCGCGTAATTCTTTAATCGGTTTGACACGTCCTGTTTTGCCTTCGCCACGGTTCATGTCATACGACACGATCATAGTATCTTGGTCAAACATAACGCTTTGGAAACGGGAATAAGGACACATATGTAAGCACACGTATTCTTTTGCCCAACCGGCGGTCAAGTAGGTCGTCGTCATCAGGATAATGACCGTGCCATACAGCGCTGATGGCGCATTACCGGTAAAGAACTGACCTGTCAGCGTAAACGCATCGCCCCAGTACAGCGCAAAGCTCAAGCCCGTCCACATCGCCAAGAACAACCACAAGCCATGCGTCAAACCGACTTTACGGATTTTCTCCATATTCCACGGCTGTTTATCCAATCGCAACCGCGCTACGCGATCACCCTGTATAAACCGTTCGATCAAACGAAATGCATCCGTCCACAAGGTTTGGAAACAAAAATAGCCGCAGAAGACCCGCCCAAACAGCGTCGTGACAAAGAACAATAACACCGCCGCCAAGAACAATAATGCCGTTAACCAGAAAATATCTTGTGCGTGCATGACCAGATCAAACATGTAATAGCGCCGCCCCGGAATATCAAACAGGATAGCCTGATCAGGGCCGACCGCGCGTTCCCAGCGTATCCACGGTAGCAAGAAAAATACCGCGTAAGCTAAGACTAAAATGCCCGTTTTGATGTTACGAAAACGCCCTTCTACCGAACGCGGTTGAAGGGAAGATTTAGGCTGAATAACGTGTTCAGTACTCATTGTTGCAATATCCAATCGTTGGCTGTGCCGGACGGGCAAAAAAACTGCATCATACGCTACCGCTCACGCTTTACATTGCGCAGAATCAAGTTGATGCAGTATTTCACTGATTTCTCACAGATACTCGGCATTACCCATGTAGCCACGCAAGGCAGTTGGGATGCGAATACGCCCATCCGCTTCCTGATAATTTTCCAGCACCGCGACTAACGTGCGCCCAACCGCCAACCCCGAACCATTCAAGGTATGCAGCAATTCAGGCTTGCCGGTTTCTGGGTTACGGTAACGTGCCATCATGCGGCGTGCTTGGAAATCCCCAAAGCATGAGCAAGACGAAATCTCACGGTATTTTTGCTGACCGGGCAACCACACTTCAATATCGTAGGTTTTCGCTGAGGAAAAGCCAGTATCACCTGCACACAAGACGATCACGCGGTACGGCAAGCCGAGTTTTTGCAGAATCGCTTCAGCGTGTCCGGTGAGGGTTTCGAGCGCTGCCCACGATTCTTCAGGGCGCACCAATTGCACCATTTCGACTTTTTCAAACTGGTGTTGGCGAATTAGCCCACGCGTATCCTTGCCGTAAGATCCCGCTTCGGAACGGAAACAGGGCGTGTGGCACGCGTATTTCACGGGCAATTCCGCCGCATCCACGATGGTGTCACGCGCCAGATTGGTGACAGGCACTTCAGCGGTAGGAATCAGGTAGTAACCTTGCTCGCCTTCCAGCTTGAAGAGGTCTTCGGCAAACTTGGGCAATTGCCCTGTGCCGCGCAGGCTATCCGCATTCACCATGTAGGGTACGTAGGCTTCGGTATAGCCGTGTTCTTGGGTGTGTGTATCGAGCATGAACTGGATCAGGGCGCGGTGCATCCGTGCCATTGCGCCGCGCATCACCACGAAGCGTGAGCCGGTGAGTTTTGCGCCCGCATCAAAATCCATCCAACCGTTGGGCAAACCGAGGTCTACGTGGTCTTTTGGTATGAAATCCATTGCGGTGGGTTCACCCCAGCGGCGGATTTCGACGTTGGCATTTTCATCTTTACCATCCGGCACGGACGCATCCAGCAGGTTAGGAATACCCATCACGATAGCATCGAGTTCGCTTTGCAAACGCGCCAGCTCTTGCTCTTTGGTTTTAAGCGTATCGCCCATATTCGCCACTTCTGCCAGCAATGGCGCAATGTCTTCGCCTTTTGCTTTGGCTTGACCGATGGTTTTGGAACGCGAGTTACGCTCATTTTGCAGATTTTGGGTTTCAATTTGCAGGGATTTGCGACGTTCTTCCACGCTGCGGATGGTGTCGACATCTAGCTTGAAACCGCGCCGTGCCAATTGTGCGGCTGTTTCTTCTAGTTCTGTTCTTAGGCGTTTTGGGTCTAGCATAACTCTTGTTCCGTGAGGGCATTCAGAAAGGCGCTATCTTAACCCAGATTACCATTCGACACACAACACTTGACAGAGGTGCAGACCATCATCATCGGTCATCGGATAAGAGGTATCCGCCTATCAGATACATCCCAATTCCCCAAAAATCCAGCTAAAATTCAGTTTTTGTTGGAAATACGCTACATTAGCCCCTCGTTACAACAAGGTCAGCCCATTCGTGAACACTGCCACAGACCCCAAACGTCAGTTGCTCCGGCAACTCAACGACATTTTACCGCCCGAAGCGATTCTCACGGCGAAGGAAGATTTGCACCCCTACGAGTGTGATGGTCTGACCGCGTACCGTCATTTGCCGCTGGCGGTGGTGCTGCCAACCACCACCGAACAAGTGCAACTGATCATGAAAACCTGTTCGCGCCTGAAAATTCCCGTGGTCGCACGCGGTGCAGGCACAGGCTTATCCGGCGGCGCACTCCCCCACGCAGATGGCATCGTGTTAAGCCTTGCCCGTTTCAAGCAAATCCTCGCCATCGACACCGCCAACCTGCACGCACGCGTCCAGCCCGGTGTACGCAATCTCGCGATTAGCCAAGCGGTCGATCACCTCGGCTTGTTTTACGCCCCCGACCCTTCCTCACAAATTGCCTGCTCGATTGGCGGCAATGTCGCGGAAAATTCCGGCGGGGTGCATTGCCTCAAGTACGGCTTAACCGTCCACAATATCCTCGAAATCAAAGTCGTCACCATCGAGGGCGAATTGCTTACCATCGGCAATGACCGCCAAGACACCCCCGGCTACGACCTGCTCGCCCTCATGACCGGCTCAGAAGGCATGTTAGGCATCGTGGTTGAAGTGATGGTGAAACTCACCGTCAAACCTGAAACCGTGCAAGTATTAATGGCAGACTTTGCCGCCATCAAAGACGCAGGCGATGCGGTAGCCGCCATTATCAGCCGAGGCATTATTCCCGCTGGCTTGGAAATGATGGATAAACCCGCGATTCGCGCCGCCGAAGACTTCATCCACGCAGGCTACCCGCTCGACGCTAACGCCATCTTGCTGTGCGAACTCGATGGCACGGAAGACGCAGTGAGCGACCAAGTAAGCCGCGTCAGCGCCATCCTCAAAGCCCACCACGCAGGCACGATTCACATTGCCAAAACCGCTACCGAACGCGCACGGCTATGGGCAGGACGCAAATCCGCCTTCCCCGCCGTAGGGCGCATTTCCCCCGACTATTACTGCATGGATGGCACGATCCCGCGCAAGCACCTCGCGCATGTCCTGCAAAAAATTAACGATTTCTCGCAAATCTACGGGCTAGGTGTTGCCAACGTCTTCCATGCGGGGGATGGCAACCTGCATCCGCTCATCCTTTACGATGCCAATCGCCCCGGCGAACTCGAAAAAGCCGAACGTTTCGGTGCTGATATTCTGGCGTTATGTGTTAAAGTCGGTGGTTCTATCACGGGTGAACACGGCGTTGGGCATGAAAAGCTGGACTCGATGTGTGTGCAATTTGGCGAAGCAGAACTCGAAGTCTTCCATGCCGTCAAACGCGCGTTCGACCCTGACGAATTATTAAACCCCGGAAAAGCTGTTCCTACCTTGCACCGTTGTGCAGAACTGGGTGCAATGCACGTCCATCACGGACAGCTTTCCCATCCTGAACTGCCAAGATTTTGATTCGGGCCTGACATGATCGCAGATAACGATATAACCTCGACATTGCAAGCACAGGTCGCCGCAGCCCTTGCGGCGCAGCAACCCTTAGCCATTATCGGTGGCGGTAGCAAAGCCTTTTACGGCAATGAAACCAGCGGCACAGCCCTCAACGTGTCGCCGCATACCGGCGTGATTAGCTACGAACCCTCGGAATTGTGCATCACCGCCCGCGCAGGCACGCCACTGCAAGACATCGAAGCCCTACTTGCCGCCAACGGACAAATGCTGGCGTTTGAACCGCCCTGCTTCAGCCCCGCCTCCACCATTGGCGGCGTAGTCGCAGCCGGTTTATCGGGTCCTGCTCGCCCGTGGGCAGGCTCGGTACGTGACCATGTATTAGGTGTCAAACTGATCACGGGCTACGGCAAAGTCGCCAACTTTGGTGGGCAAGTCATGAAAAACGTCGCGGGTTACGATATTTCGCGCCTGATCACTGGCTCCATGGGCACACTCGGCGTGATACTGGAAGTATCGTTGAAAGTCATGCCACGCCCGGTTACCGAACTCACTTTGACCCTCGACATGCCCAGTCAGGAAGCGTTTGAACTCACCACCACCATGCGGCGATCCACCTTCCCGTTGAGTGCTACCTGCTATTTTGACGGCTGTTTGTACCTACGCCTCAGCGGTGTTCCTAGCCACGTTTTTGCCTCGCACCGCAAAATCGGCGGCGAACCGCTCAATAATGCTGACCAGTTTTGGCAAGCGTTGCGCAACCAGACGCACGAATTTTTCCAGCAATACGACCGCCCTCTCTGGCGTTTATCCTTCCCCCCTGCGACTAGCGTAATTAGCCGTCTGGAAGGCAATTCACTGGTCGAATGGGGTGGCTCGCAACGTTGGGTCTACACCAATATTCCGGTCAATCTGATCCGCAATATTGCGCACAAAGGCGACGGTCACGCCACGGTATATCGCGGCAGCTTGCCAGGGGTTAACCCGTTCCACCCGTTAACCGATAATATGCGCAACGTGCAACAACGCCTCAAACAAGCGATGGATCCCCACGGCATTTTCAACCTCAGCCGCATGTACAAGGATTGGTAATGCAAACCCAGATACTCACCGCCTTGCGGCAAACGCCAGAAGGTAAAGTTGCCGAAGACATTTTGCGACGCTGTGTGCATTGCGGCTTTTGCAACGCCACCTGCCCCACCTATCAGTTGTTAGGCGATGAAAATGAGGGGCCACGCGGGCGTATCTACCTCATCAAACAATTGATGGAAGGGCATCTGGAAAACACGCCCGACAGCGGGCGCAAAACCTTGCAACACCTTGACCGCTGCCTGCTGTGCCGTGCTTGTGAAACCACCTGCCCCTCCGGTGTGGAATACGGTAAGTTACTCGACATCGGGCGCAATCTCGCCGAACAACACGCAGGGCGCGAGCGTGCCGATAACACCTTGCGTAAACGCCTGCGCACTTACTTGCCCAATAGCAGCACGTTTGGCTTGGGTCTGAAACTGGGGCGCACCTTCAAACCGCTGTTACCCGAAACATTGGCGAATAAAATCACTGAACCACGCCCCGCCGGAACATGGCCGAAAGCACGTCATAACCGCTGGATTTTGGTGCTGGATGGCTGCGTACAACCCGCTCTGTCCCCCGACATCAACGCTGCCACGGCGCGAGTCCTCGATAAACTCGGTATCAGCCTTGTTGCCGCACCCAAAGCAGGCTGTTGCGGTGCAGTCAGCCAACACCTAGGTGCGCCAGACGATGCGCTCGACTACATGCGCCGCAATATTGATGCGTGGTGGCCTTACCTATACCGCAAAGAAGGCGCAATCGAAGCCATTGTCACCACCGCCAGCGGTTGCGGTGTGATGGTAAAAGAATACGCGCATCACTTGCGTCATGACCCCGAATACGCCATTAAAGCCGAACGCATAGCCAACCTGTGCAAAGACATTAGTGAGATTATTATCAAAGAAAACTACCAGCAACTCGCCCCCACGAGCGCGACGCGTGTAGCATGGCATCCGCCCTGCACGCTGCAACACGGACAGAAAATCCGAGGTGTGGTAGAAAATATCCTCACGGATTGCGGCTACGTGCTCCTTCCCGTCGCGGATGAACACCTGTGCTGCGGCTCAGCGGGAACGTATTCGATCTTACAACCCGAACTTGCCCAGCAATTACGCCGTAACAAATTGGCAAACCTGACCGCGCAAACACCAGAAATGATTGTTACCGCGAATATCGGTTGCCAAACGCATTTGCAGGAAGGCAGCAGTTTGCCCGTTATGCACTGGATTCATTTGCTTGATCGTACCAGCGCATGAAACTGGCTCAGTGTCGGTGAAATGATGCCTTACTAAACAGAGGCATCATTGGAAAAGGGAAGCCCCGTGCAATGCGGGGCTTTTTATTGCCCGCTGGATGCGTTCGAGAGGAAAAACGTTGCCAACGCTAAATCGGCAGGGCGGGTAATTTTAATATTGCGAGCATCACCTTCAACTAGCAACGGGTGCAAACCCGCGTGTTCTAAAGCGGACGCTTCATCCGTCACTCCCAAACCGCGCTGCAACGCATCCGCCAAGGCTGCACGCAACACACCAAGCGCTGCCATTTGCGGCGTGAGGGCGTGCCACAAACCGTTACGCTCTTCGGTGTGGGAAATCCGCAAGCCATGCGTTTGAGCACGTTTCATGGTATCGCGCACGGGTACTGCCAAAATTGCCCCCGCCGCTTCTGACGCACCAGCCGCCAACAAAGCATCCAAATCGTGACGGCTCAAGCACGGGCGAGCCGCATCATGCACCAAAACGTGCGTATCCGCTGTCACCTGCAAGGTATTCACCAAGTAATCCAGCGCATTTAGCACCGAATCAGCACGTTCACACCCACCGGGAGCGGTATGGATAGTACCTTGCTCACTGAGCGCAATCGACGTGAGTTCTGCCCAATACGGGTCGCCATCGGTAATCGCCACCACGATCCCTGCCACAGCGGGATGTTCCGCAAAACACGCCAACGTATGTTCTATCACGGTTTTACCCACCAGCGGCAAGTATTGCTTAGGGCGATCCGCTTGCATTCGCGCCCCGACTCCGGCAGCGGGAATCACTACCCACACCTTATTCAACATGCGGGGCTGCCTTGACTTGTGGCACGGGTGCGGTGGCTTCAGGGTCGGTGCGTAGAATCACCTGATAATAGGTTTCGCCGTCACGCACCATGCCCAACTCGCTACGGGCGTGCTCTTCCACGGCTTCATCGTCTTTGGATAAGCCTACCACGTCCATTTGCAGCAAGCGTTTGACTTCGGCTTGTTCATCGTTAGCTTTGTTTTGTTGCTCAATTTGCTGTTCTAAGCGCCCGATGTCGGGGTAACTCCCCGCACCTACCCACAAGCGCACAAACAGCACAAAAGCCAATAAACCGAGAACTGAAAATAATAGGCGTGTTACATTCATAATCATGGTATTTCAGAAATAAATATGGCGGGACAAAGCCCGCCATAGGAGGATAGCAGATTTAAACCGAAAGGTTAGCCCAACTGTTTAAATGCTGATTTGCCTGCATACACGCCCTTGCTACCGAGCTGTTCGGCAATGCGCAGCAACTGGTTGTACTTGGCAATACGGTCAGAGCGCGACAGTGAGCCGGTCTTGATCTGGCAAGCATTCGTAGCTACCGCCAAGTCTGCAATGGTGGAATCTTCCGTTTCACCCGAACGGTGTGACATGACGGTAGTGTAACCCGCTTTGTGCGCCATGCTGATCGCTTCCAAGGTTTCCGTCAGCGTACCAATCTGGTTAACTTTGATCAGAATAGAGTTCGCGATACCTTTGTCGATACCTTCTTGCAAGATTTTGGTATTGGTCACGAACAAATCATCGCCGACGATCTGGACACGCTTGCCCAACACATTGGTGAAATGCGCCCAGCCAGCCCAATCGCCTTCCGCCATCGCATCCTCAATGCTTAGAATCGGGTATTGATTAACCCAGTTTTCGAGATAAGCGGTGAACTCTTCCGCGCTAAATTGCTTACCTTCGGATTCCAGATCGTATTTGCCGTTTTTGTAGAATTCGGAGCTGGCAACGTCCAAACCCAGCCAAATGTCTTGACCGACTTTGAAACCCGCTTTGTCAATCGCCTCCAGAATGACTTCAATCGCTTGTTCGTTGGAAGACAAATCAGGCGCAAAACCACCTTCGTCGCCCACTGCCGTATTCAAACCACGCTTTTTCAGCACGGATTTCAGGCTATGAAACACTTCTGCACCGTAACGAATCGCTTCAGCCATGGTTGGTGCGGTGACGGGCAGGATCATGAATTCCTGCATGTCCACGCTATTGTCAGCGTGTGCGCCACCGTTGATGATGTTCATCATGGGCACGGGCAGCTTGTAGGAATCCGCTTTGCCGAGGTATTGGTACAGTGGCAAGCCTTGGTCGTTAGCCGCTGCATGAGCGGTAGCCATAGAGACTGCCAGCAGCGCATTTGCACCCAAACGGGCTTTGTTTTCCGTGCCATCCAGCGCGATCATGGCGCGGTCGATACCGCCTTGATCGGTGACATCCATGCCTGCAATGGCTTTGGCAATTTCGCCGTTCACGTTGGCAACCGCCGTTTGGACACCCTTGCCCAAATAACGTGCACCACCGTCACGCAGTTCAATTGCTTCACGCGAACCTGTCGATGCACCGGATGGCACAGCCGCGCGACCCATCACGCCATTGCTGAGGATAACATCCGCTTCAACGGTAGGATTACCGCGTGAGTCAATGATTTCACGCGCCCGTACTGACTTAATTTCAGACATGTTGTTTTCCCAATAAATTTACAAAGTATTTTCTAGCAATTTCTGTGCCTTGATGACGCGATCCAACTCGACCAGCGTGATCAATAATTCTTCCATGCGATCCATCGGCCATGAATTCGGGCCATCGCTCAGGGCATTGGCGGGGTCAGGGTGCGATTCCATGAATAGCCCAGCAATGCCGACCGCCACCGCCGCACGCGCTAAAACGGGGACGTGTTCACGCTGCCCGCCAGATACATTGCCCTGCCCACCGGGTAATTGCACCGAATGCGTGGCATCAAACACGACCGGGCATTGCGTATCACGCATAATCGCCAAGCTGCGCATATCCGACACGAGGTTGTTGTAGCCAAAGCTGTAACCACGTTCGCACACCATAATCTGCTGGTTGCCCGTAGCACGAGCTTTTTCGACCACGTTGCCCATATCCCACGGTGCAAGGAACTGCCCTTTTTTGATGTTCACCGGCTTACCAGTACGCGCCACCATTTGGATGAAATTGGTCTGGCGGCACAAGAACGCAGGCGTTTGCAACACATCCACTACGCTGGCGACTTCATCCATCGGCGTATCTTCGTGCACATCGGTGAGCACAGGTACACCAATCTCGGTTTTGACGCGCTCCAAAATCCGCAAACCGGCTTCCAAGCCCACACCGCGTGCGCTGTTGTGCGACGAACGGTTGGCTTTGTCAAACGACGACTTGTAGATGAAGGGAATGCCCAAACGGGTGGTCATGTCCTTCAGCTTACTAGCGGTCTCCAGTGCCAGTTTTTCGGTTTCAATCGCGCAAGGGCCGGAAATCAGGAAAAACGGCTGATCCAGCCCTACGTCAAATCCGCACAGTTTCATGATCGTTTGCTGCTCGTTTTGGTTTCATGGTAACGGCGTGCCGCGCTGACAAAACCACTAAACAGCGGATGCCCTTGGCGTGGACGCGAGGTGAATTCCGGGTGGAACTGGCAAGCCAAGAACCACGGATGATCCTTCAACTCGACCATTTCGATCAGATTACCGTCGATGGACGTGCCGGACAAGACCAGCCCATGCTTTGCCAGCGTCTCGCGGTAATGGTTGTTGAATTCGTAACGGTGGCGATGGCGTTCCACGATTTGCGCCGCGCCGTAAGTGGTGCGAGCCAATGATCCTTCTTGCAACACGCACGCTTGCCCGCCAAGGCGCATCGTGCCGCCCAGATCAGAATCGTGGGAGCGCTTTTCAATCGTGCCGTCTTCGGCTTGCCATTCGGTAATCAAACCGATGACGGGATGTGGCGAATCGGGCGCGAATTCGGTGCTGTGTGCACCAGCCAAGCCTGCGCAATGGCGTGAGAATTCGATCACCGCGACCTGCATCCCCAAGCAAATGCCGAGGTACGGGATTTTGTTTTCACGCGCATACTGGGCTGCACGGATTTTGCCTTCGACACCGCGATTACCAAAACCGCCGGGGACGAGAATCGCATCGACTTTGCCCAAGACTTCAAAGGCTTGTTCGTCGTCGGATTCGAGGCGTTCGGAATCGAGGTAGTGAATCTTGACCTTGGTATGCGTTTGGATGCCCGCGTGGGTCAGCGCTTCGTTCAGGGATTTGTAGGATTCGGTCAAATCGACGTATTTGCCGACCATTGCCACGGTAATTTCCGCTTCGGGGAATTCCATTGAGCTGACCACATTTTTCCAGTCGGAAAGGTCAGCCTCTGGCAAATTGGTTAGCCCAAATTTTTCGGCAACGATGCGATCCAATTTTTGCGCGTGCAGCCACAGGGGGATTTTGTAGATATTGTCCAAATCTACCGCAGAAATGACAGCGCGTTCTTCCACATTGGTGAACAGGGCAATCTTTTTGCGCTCGTTTTCGGGGAACGGGCGTTCGCTACGGCACAGCAGAATATCGGGCTGGATGCCGATGGAGCGCAGTTCCTTCACCGAGTGCTGGGTGGGCTTGGTTTTTAACTCGCCAGCCGCCGCAACATAAGGCAACAGCGTTAGGTGGATGAACAAGGCATTACTTCTGCCCTCTTCCACACCCATTTGGCGAATGGCTTCCATGAACGGCATGGCTTCGATGTCACCGACCGTGCCGCCGATTTCGACCATCGCAATGTCGGCATCACCCGCGCCAGCACGTACACAACGTTTAATTTCGTCGGTAATGTGCGGAATCACTTGCACGGTTGCGCCGAGGTATTCGCCGCGCCGTTCCTTGCTGATAACGGTTTGGTAAATGCGCCCGGTGGTGAAGTTATTGAGCTTGCTGGCTTTGAAGCCGACAAAACGCTCGTAATGCCCAAGGTCGAGGTCGGTTTCTGCGCCATCTTCGGTGACGAAGACTTCGCCGTGTTGAAACGGACTCATCGTGCCGGGGTCAACGTTGATGTAGGGGTCAAGTTTCAACATCGTGACTTTTAAGCCACGCGCTTCGAGGATTGCACCTAATGATGCAGCAGCAATGCCTTTTCCGAGTGAGGAAACCACGCCGCCTGTAATGAAGATGTATCGAGCCATAGGAGGAAATACGCATCCGTGTGAGTCACAATTATGCGGGCGCATCCTAGCATAGATGGATGGGTTTTGCTAAGGCAAGAAATGCGCCATTGGTTTATGATAAGGCACATGAACACAGCAAACTACTCACATTTATCCTTGATCACTCTGCTAATCGCCTTGTTCTTGCCGAGTGTGATACTCGCAGAAAACAGCGTGAGCGGGGTACGCACAGTCCCCACCACCAACACCGCGCAACCCTTCGAGCTTGCCGCCAAGTTGCAATGGAATCCTCACGACAAGCAGTGGGACAAAGTACTGGTGCTCTACAACGGCAACCCCAGCCCCCCCTCCCATCACCCCGTGTGGGCGTATCTCGACAGTATGCAAATCCCCACCCGCGCCGCGACCAAAGCAGGGGAAAACCTCTACTACAAAGCCTTCCACAGCAATGCCTATTGTGATGGCAACACCCCGCTCACCTCCGGCAAACCGCTACGCATCACGTTCGACCAAAACACCCCCGGCAATTACACCGAAAAAGACTACTTCCGCGACTGGAACTGCCCCGGCTGGAGCATGGGTTTAAACAACGTTAGCATTGTCAACGGTGCTGAAGCCCGCAACGCCCAAGGGCAAGCCTTGCGCCTCCAACTCCCCAAAGGCGCATCCGGTTGTGTCAATGAAAAGGATTGCGCCAACTGGAAACCGCACATCGGCGCACAGCTTGACAGCCTGTATTACTCGTACTGGGTGAAATTCCCCGAAAATTTTGACTTCGTGCGCGGTGGCAAACTCCCCGGCATTGGCAGCTTTGAACCCCGCGTCGGCGGCGTAAAACCCAACGGCAACGATGGCTGGAGCGTGCGCGTGATGTGGGATAAAGATGGCAAACTGGGGCAATACGTCTATCACCCTGACCAACCCAAAAACTTCGGCGACTTCCTCGTGTGGGACATGCCCCCCGTGGAAAAAGGTCAGTGGTATCACATCAAAACCTTGGTACGCCTCAACACCCCCGGCAAACGTGACGGCATTATCACGACGTGGCTGGATGGCAAACCGGTGCTAGACAAACACGACCTACGCTTCCGTAATAGCAACAATCTTCAGATCGAACGCTTCCTGTTCGCCGTCTTCTTCGGTGGCACAGGGGCAGAATGGGCACCACCCCGCAATTTAGCGTTGTATCTGGACGATTTCACTCTCTCCGTCACGCCACACTGAAGTTCATCATGAGCCAATTTACCCCCCCCCTGATCCACGCTTGGCGCACGCTTCTGCTGCTGACTTGCCTGACGCTCGCGCTGCCATTACAAGCAGCCGAAACCGAGCTTTCCAACCTCAAACTGGACGACCTCAGCAGCCAGTTGGACATTGCCGAAACAACGTTCCTGCAACAAAGTGGCAGAGACATTAACCATCTCGATAGCTTAACCGCCACCACGGTAGGGCTAGAAGAACGGGCGCAAACCTGTATCACCCAACAAGAACAGCAGCAAGCCCAAACTCAGCAAGCCATCGACAGCCTCGGCAAAGCCAATACCGACGATGCTGCCGACGTTAAAGGCAAGCGCGAAGAACTCACCGACCAGAAACAGCAAATCGACAAAACCCTGTCGCAATGCCGCTTGCTGCATCTACGCGCTACCACCTTGCTGGAAGAAACCCGCCGCTCCCGTCAAGCACTGCTCAAACAACAACTGTTCGCGCCCGCTGCCTCGGTGCTGACCTATTTATCCATCATTTTGTTAGAATCGGGCGTATGGAAAACCGAAATTAACGGCATTTTGCGCACCTTCAGCAGTCTGCCGCTCAACTGGACAAACCTGTGGATCGCGCTCGCTTACGGGATAACTGGTTTAAGCGCAGGCATTTTCTGGAGCATCCAAAAACGGCGGCAATACCGCGAAACCATGCCACCCATTCACGCCACCAGCCCCACGCTGGCAGCGGTTTGGATTAGCTTATTGCGATTTCTACCATTTGCGTTGTTTGCAGGGGTGGCGGCACTTTCCCTGTACTTTTCCCCTTGCGGCGTTCCGATTATCTTGCAATTCATGCTGGCGTTGCTGCTGTTTAGCCTGAGCTATGGCGTAATGCACTCGCTGTTGCGCCGTGCTGGGCAAGTGGATGGCGTAGTCCCAGCCAATAAACAAGCCGGACACCAATTGTATTTTTGGGCGCGGCTGCTGATTGCTGCCACTTTGATTGGCATCGTGTTTCATTCACCCTTGCTGGATTCCGCCAGCCACGAAGTCAACACCCCCAGTAGTCTGGTTGGGCTAATCCGTGTCGTGATCGGCACACTGATTGGTTTTGCCCTTGCTCGCCTGATCTGGCTCATGTCCGACCATTTCCTTTTCATCCAACGCACACGGCTGCATTGGATGGCGGGCGCTGCCTTGCTGATTGCCGTGGCAAGCCTGTGGCTGGGCTACCGCAATTTTGCGGTCTTTCTGTTTACGGGCGTGTTTGGCACGTTGTTCCTACTGCTGGCAGCATGGCTATCACTCAAAATCCCCACCGAAATCTTTGACGGTCTTGATGAAGGACGCACCCCTTGGCAACAACGCCTACGTAAACAACTCGGCTTGAGAAGCACACAGATAGTGCCCGGTTTGCTGTGGTTGCGACTCGCCAATACACTGGTGGTTTCGGGACTATTCCTGATCTTGTCGCTGCGCTTGTGGGGGATGCCGGAGCAGAATTTTACGTTGCTGCTCTCTACGCTCGCGAACGGCTTCAAGATTGCTGGGTTCACACTCGAACCGTTGCGGATTATTGGCGGTTTGCTGGTACTGTCACTCTTAGTCAGCTTGACACAGGTCTTCAAGAAAAATCTGGCAGAAAGCTGGCTGCGCCGCACCACCTTGAGCAAAGGAGCGCGTGAAGCCATTACCACGGTATCCGGTTATAGTGGCATTCTAGTCGCCATCCTACTGGGTTTGTCCGTCGCGGGCATCGAGTTCAAGAATCTGGCTATTATCGCTGGGGCGCTGTCGGTCGGGATTGGTTTTGGCTTGCAAAACATCGTCAATAACTTCGTATCAGGGCTGATTTTGCTGTTTGAACGCCCGATCCGCCGAGGCGATTGGATCAAGGTAGGCGCGGCGGAAGGCTATGTACGTGACATCAGCATCCGTTCCACCACCATCCAGACGTTTGACCGTTCCGACATTATTGTGCCAAATTCGGAAATCATTTCAGGGCAAGTCACCAATATGATGCTGAACGATAATTTTGGGCGACTCATTTTGCCGATTGGAGTGGCTTACGGCTCGGATACCGAACGGGTTATGGAAATCTTGCGGGAAGCTGCCGATGCGCATCCGTTGGTTATCAAAGAGCGCACTGACATGAAAATTAACGTATTTTTCCTCGGCTTTGGAGATAATGCGCTGAGTTTTGAAGTGCGCTGCTTTATCCGCGATATAGAAGCCAAAACGGCCGTCATTAGCGACTTAAACCTCGCCATCGACAAAGCCTTTCGCCATCAAGGGGTTGAAATACCGTTTCCACAGCGTACCGTGCATTTGGTAAAGGAAGTACCTGCCAAACCGGCGGATTTAGGCTAGAATACGCGCTCTCACCGTTTGGCCCCATAGTTCAATGGATAAAACGGCCCCCTCCTAAGGGGTAGATGTAGGTTCGATTCCTACTGGGGCCGCCACTTTTCACAGACACAGCAAAACCTTCCCATACGATAGTGCAGGAATGTGCTTGATTAGATAAGTGATTGATTTATAAGGAAATGGAGGCTGAACTCAGAATCGAACTGAGGTACTCGGATTTGCAATCCGGTACATTACCACTATGCTATTCAGCCTGAGTTGTGGATGAACCACGGTGCAGATAGAAATTGGAGCGGGAAACGAGGCTCGAACTCGCGACCCCGACCTTGGCAAGGTCGTGCTCTACCACTGAGCTATTCCCGCATTTGACTTGTTACAAAAAGCACGGATGGTATGCGTGCTTTCTTTGAATTTGGAGCGGGAAACGAGGCTCGAACTCGCGACCCCGACCTTGGCAAGGTCGTGCTCTACCACTGAGCTATTCCCGCTGAACAGGCTGCGAATAATAATGATCGAAGCCGTTGCTGTCAACTGCTGTTAGTGTTTTTTTTCAGCTCTCGTTATGGGCGGTGCAATAAGACCGATAAAGCGGCTTCATCCAGCACATCCACGCCGAGGCTCTGTGCTTTATCCAATTTAGAACCCGCACTTTCCCCCGCAATCAACGCGGTGGTCTTCTTAGAAACACTGCCGGATACCTTTGCACCCAGTGCTTCCAGATCGGCTCTGATGTCCTCACGCGCCCGACTGAGCGTTCCCGTAATCACATAAGTCTTGCCCGCTAATGGCAAAGCTTCGGCAGGTTTCGCTTCGTAGTTCGCCCAATGCACGCCCAAATCACGCAAGTGCTGGATGGTATCGCGGTTATGTGTTTCCGCGAAAAACTGGGCAACATTTGCCGCAACGATCACACCAATGTCAGGCACGAGTTTTAGCGTTTCTTCGTTGGCGGCTTGAATCGCTTCCAGTGAGCCGAAATAACGCGCCAAACCTTTGGCAGTGCCCTCGCCTGCATTGCGGATACCTAGCGCGTAAATAAAGCGTTCTAGCGTGGTGGATTTGCTGCTTCCCAGTGCGGCGATGAGATTCTCAGCAGATTTCTTGCCCATGCGCTCCAACGCGGCGACGGCATCAACATCCAGACTGTAGAGGTCGTCAACGTGGCGGATTAAACCCGCATCAAACAATTGTTCCACCATTTTGTCGCCTAAGCCGTCGATATTCAGGGCTTTGCGCGAGGCGAAGTGTTTAATGGCTTCTTTGACTTGCGCAGGACAATACAAACCGCCAGTACAGCGGGCAACGGCTTCACCTTCGGGACGTTGCACCTCTGACCCGCACACCGGGCAATGGGTGGGCATCACAATCGGTGTCGCACTAGCGGGGCGACGTTCGAGAATCACGCTGGCAACTTCAGGAATCACATCACCTGCCCGCCGCACAATCACAAAATCACCGACACGCACATCCTTGCGCTCAATTTCATCCATATTGTGCAAGGTCGCATTGCTGACCGTCACCCCGCCCACAAATACCGGTTTGAGCCGTGCCACAGGGGTGAGTGCGCCAGTACGCCCGACTTGGAAATCAACTCCTTCGAGTTCAGTGATTTCCTCTTGTGCAGGAAATTTGTGTGCCACTGCCCAACGCGGCGCACGGCTGATGAAACCGAGTTCCTGCTGGGTGGCAATGTTGTTGACTTTGTAGACCACGCCGTCGATGTCATAAGGCAAGCTGTTACGCCGTGCACCAATCTCGTGGAAATAGTCGCGGCAGCCTTGCGCCCCCTGCACAATGCGAATATCGGGGCAAACCCGCAAACCCCATACACGGAATTGTTGCAGAATCGCGTAATGGGTATCCGGCACTGTGCCACCATCAACCTGCCCGACCGCGTAGCAAAAGATGTCCAGCGGACGTTGTGCCGTCAGACGCGGATCGAGCTGGCGCAAGCTGCCCGCTGCCGCATTGCGCGGGTTAACCAACGTTTTTTCGCCCAACGCCCGCATTTTTGCATTGAAGGCTTCAAACCCCGCTTTGGGCATGTAGATTTCGCCACGCACTTCCAACACAGTTGGGTAGCCTTCACCCAACAAGCGCAAGGGCACGGAGGCAATGGTACGCACATTGTGGGTCACATCTTCGCCGGTTTCGCCATCCCCACGGGTGGCAGCACGGGTGAATACACCGTTTTCGTAGAGAATGCTGATAGCCAAACCGTCGAGCTTGGGTTCGGCAACGAATTCGGTTGCTGCGTCGGATTTAAGACGGTCGTGAATGCGTTTGTCGAACGCCAACAATTCTTCATCGCTGAACACGTTGCCCAAGGACAGCATCGGGATGACGTGTTTGACTTCACCAAACTCACTTAATGCTGCACCACCGACGCGCTGTGTAGGCGAATCGGGGGTAATGAGATCGGGATGCGCCGCTTCAAGCACTTGTAACTCACGAAACAGGCGGTCGTATTCCACATCGGGGATTTGTGGGTCATCCAGCACGTAGTACAAGTGATTGTGGTAACGCAGTTGTTCACGGAGCGCTTCAAGCTGTTGTTGTAATTGTTGCATGGGTTTTCCCTTGTCATTTCTCTTATTTTTCAAACACCGCAATGGATTCAACGTGCGAGGTATGCGGGAACATATCCATCACGCCCGCCCCAACCAGCCGGTAGCCGTGTTCATGCACCAACTCGTAAGTATCCCGCGCCAGCGTTGCGGGGTCACACGACACATACACAATCCGCCCCGCGTTGAGCTTGCCCATGTAGGCAATGATTTCTTTCGCACCCGCACGCGGTGGGTCAAGCAAAATCTTGTCGTAGCGGTTTTTCTTCAACCACGGTTCATGCTGCAATTTGTCGCCCATCAGGTTACACACGTGGTAATCGGTATTCAGGATGCCATTGGCATGAGCGGCAGCGCGGGCGCGTTCCACCATCGTTTGCTCGCCTTCCACACCAATCACCTGTGCAGCCATTCGTGCTAATGGCAGGGTGAAATTGCCTAAGCCGCAAAACAAATCCAGCACGGTATCGGTCGGTTCGGGCGCAAGCAATTCCAGCGCACGCGTCACCATTGCACGGTTCAGCGGCTGGTTGACTTGGATAAAGTCCAGCGGCATGAAATTAACCCGTGTATTGAATTGTGGGTGTTCGTAATACAGCTCTGGGTTTTCAGGATAAATGCAATGGACGGTTTCTGGGCCTTTCGGCTGCAAATAAATCTGGTAGTTGAATTGCTGACCAAACGCCAACAGCTTTTCGGTGTCACCCTCAGAAAGCTCCTCCATGTGGCGGAAAATCAGCGCGGTAGCATTGTCGCCATCACCGACAGCCACTTCGATTTGCGGGACAGATTCGCGAGCATCGAGGCTGGCAATCAGTGCTTGGAAGTCGAGTAAGTGTTCACCAATGCTAGGGTGCAAAATTTCGCAGCGATTGAGTTCAGCAAGGAAACCACCTTCTTTTTCGCGAAAACCAACGAGGGCTTTTTGCTTTTTGTGTACCCATTTCGCTCCAAGACGCGCTTTGCGACGGTATGCCCAGCCGTCAGCCGTCAAGGGCGCAAACACGGTTTCCGGTTCGGCCTTGCCAATGTGTTTGAGGTTGTTGAGCATGGCACGTTGTTTGTGCTTAATTTGTGCATCCAGTGACAGGTGTTGCCAGCTACACGCACCGCATACGCCGAAATGTTCGCACTTAGGTTCAACACGATCCGGCGACGGCGTGAGGATGGCTTCAACCTTGCCGATGTCGTGCTTTTGCTTGTGTGAGGTGTAGCGGAATTCAACGGTTTCCCCCGGCAATGCACCGTCGATAAACACGGTTTTGCCGTCAACGTGAGCAACGCCCTGCCCTTCGAGGGTGAGGGATTCGATCGTGGTTTCGACTAAGGGGCTGTTTTGTACACCCTTGGATTTTCTGTTTCTGTGTCGGCTCATGCCCCGCCTCCGCTGCGGCTGTAAAGAGCCGCCGATGATAGCACAAGCGGCTAAACGGCTTGGAGATTTGTCGTATTCGGCACTAGGGCAGACTACAATCCTTCGGAATCGCTGACATCCCGTTGGGGGAATTTAATGAACCGATATTTAAAAGTCTCTGTTATGTGGATATCGCTCCCCACATTGACGGGATTCATCTTAGCATGGCTGGGTAGAGGGCATGGTGGAGCTAGCGCTATGCTCTTGATTTTTTTATTTTTATTAGGTATCGCGGGAGCAGCCATACATTGCGAGATTATTGCTTTAAGCAGTAGCAAGTTTAACAACAAAATTTACGCCACCCTTTGTCTGCTGGTGGTATTTCTCTCCATTGCTTGGCTAACTTTGGCAGACCCTACCTGTACCTATATAGAACAAGATGCCGCCGCTAAAATCGGGAAACATTTAGCACAGTTAAAATACAACCCCGATCATTTAGGGGCTGCTAAATTTTCCAAAAAAGACTGTTCCTATTCATACACATACACTGGCTCTGAAGGAAAAATTGAATTCTTGTTTAGCCCATGGGGTGACATCCACACTTGGGATTATGATGCACAACGTTAACATTTCCTCTCATGCCGAGCTTTGCGAATATCTCGATCACGGCGGGTTCGCAAAATTTCTTTTCTTCTGGGGACACCAACCAGCACAAGCAGGGTTCACCACCAAGACATGTTTCAGTCAATGGTTTGAATCTGCGTTCGAGGTTAACGGCATCCGCTACCCAACGGCAGAACATTACATGATGGCGGAAAAAGCGCGTTTATTTGCCGATCACGAGGCACTACAGCGCATTTTGACTGCGCCAAATCCCGGTGCAGCTAAAGCACTGGGAAGAGAAATTCGTCATTTCGATGAAAAAGTATGGGTAAAACACCGTTTTGCCATCGTTGTCGCCGCCAATATTGCCAAATTTTCACAGCACCCCGCACTAGGCGAATTCCTGATCAACACTGGTAATCGTGTACTGGTTGAAGCTAGCCCTGTAGATAGAATATGGGGCAATGGCTTAGCGGCTGATCATCCAGCCGCCGAAAACCCCCATGAGTGGCAGGGCTTAAACCTACTCGGATTTGCCTTAATGCAAGTGCGAGAGCAGCTTACCATCTAGACAACTGACCACTGGTCACTTAAGATCAGCCCAAATAACTGACTGGCAGTCATTACCACCATGAACGTATCCGCTTGGTCGATTCGCAATCCCGTACCCGCTATCCTGCTGTTCGCGCTGCTGACCTTTATCGGCATTGGCGGCTTCAAAGCCTTGGGTATTCAGCAATTTCCCGACATTGAACTCCCCATTATCACCGTCAGCATGGGGCTAGAGGGCGCATCACCCGCGCAACTTGAAACCGAAGTGGTGCGTAAAGTCGAAAATGCCGTGGCAAGTCTCACCGGCATCAAACACATTTACGCCAACCTCACTGACGGCATGGCTATCGTTAGCGTCGAATTCACCATCGACAAAGACAACGAAATTGCGCAAAACGAAGTACGCAATGCGGTGGATAGCATTCGCGCCAGTCTGCCTGCTGCCATGACTGACCCGGTAGTGTCCAAAATCAGCACAACGGGCAGCCCGATTCTCACCGTCACCGTGACCTCCGACAAGCTCGACGAGCAAGGTTTGTCGTGGTTTGTCGATAATGAAGTCACCAAAGAATTGCTGGCAACCAAAGGGGTCGGGCGCGTCTCACGACTCGGCGGTGTGGATCGCGAAGTGCAAGTCAACCTCGACCCCACCTTGATGAGCGGCTTGGGTGTCACCAGCAGCGACGTATCGCGCCAATTGCTGCAAGTCCAGCAAGACGCATCCGGCGGACGCGGCGATGTCGGTGGCAGCATTCAATCCATCCGCACCCTTGCCGCCGTACAAACCGCCGCTGAAATTGCCACGCTCGATATTCCGCTCTCCAACGGACGGGAAGTACGCCTCAATCAAATTGCCCATATCAACGACACTGCCGCCGAACGCTCCACTTACGCGCTGTTAGATGGCAAACCCGTGATCGGTTTCCAAATCACCCGCACCAAGGGCGCAAGCGAAGTTGCCGTTGCCGCCTCGGCGCGTGCCACCATCGAACAGCTTAAAACCGCCTACCCGCACGTCACGTTTGAGGAAGCCTTCGACACCGTAACGCCCGTGCAAGAAAACTACGACGGCTCGATGCTCTTGCTCTACGAAGGGGCAGCCCTCGCGATTCTGGTGGTACTGATTTTCCTGCGCGACTGGCGGGCAACGCTGGTATCTGCCGCCGCCCTGCCCCTCGCCATCATTCCTACCTTTGCGGTGATGCACTACTTCGGCTATTCCCTCAACTTATTGACCTTGCTAGCAATGGCGCTGGTGGTCGGGGTACTGGTCGATGACGCGATTGTGGAAGTGGAAAATATCGAACGCCACTTGCGCATGGGGAAAACGCCTTACCAAGCCTCGATGGAAGCAGCGGACGAAATCGGTCTGGCGGTAATTGCCACCACGTTTACGCTGATTGCGGTGTTCCTGCCGACCGCGTTTATGGGCGGGATACCCGGAAAATTCTTCGAGCCATTCGGGATTACTGCTGCCGTGGCGATTTTCTTTTCGCTGATTGTGGCGCGGCTGCTCACGCCGATGATGGCAGCGTACATCATGAAAGCGCACCCCAAGCCGAATACACCCGACGGCACGATTATGCGCAACTACTTAATTCTGATGCGCTGGTGCTTGCGGCATCGCTTCATTACTTTGATTGCCGCCATTGGGTTATTTGTAGCATCGCTGGCGATTATTCCACTGTTACCCACCGGCTTTATCCCAGCAGATGACGGCGTACAAACGGCAGCCAAAATCGAATTGCAACCGGGCAGCACCCTCGACGACACCTACGCGATTGCCGAGCAAGCCCGCCAATTACTCGCTAATGTTCCCGAAATTACCCGCGTGTTTACCACCGTAGGCTATTTCAGCGGCGACGGCGGCCCGTTTGCCATGGGTGCAAGTGCCGACGTGCGCAAAGCGACTTTGAGCATCGTCCTGAAAAACCGCACGGAGCGTACCCGCAAACAGGGCGTGATCGAAACCGATATTCGCCACCGCTTGCAAGCCTTGCCGGGTGCTCGTGTCACGGTTGGGTTAGGTGGTGAAAAGATGCAAATCGTCCTCGCCAGCGACGATGCGCAAGCCCTGCAAACGGCGGCGAATGGCGTGACGCGTGATTTGCGCACCCTGCAAGGCATTGGCAATATTTCATCCAGTTCCAGCTTGCAACGCCCCGAAATCCAGATTATTCCTGACTATGGGCGAGCAGCGAATGCAGGCATTACGGCGCAAGCCCTTTCCAGCACCATCCAAATAGCAACCAATGGCGATTTTGCCGCGCAATTACCGAAGCTGAACTTACCGCAACGCCAAATTCCGATTCGGGTACGGCTGGATAAATCGTTCCGCCAAGACTTGGAGCAAATCCGCCAAATCAAGATTCCCGGCACGAAAGGCATGGTCAGCCTCGCCAATGTTGCCGAAGTACGCATGGGCAGCGGTCCCGCCCAAATCGACCGTTTCGACCGCAAGCAAAACGTGACGCTGGATGTGGAACTCAATGGGCGCAACCTCGGCGAAGTGATTGCGGAAGCGGACAACTTGCCATCCTTACAAACCCTACCCGCTGGGGTAAAACGCCAGAATATCGGTGATGCAGAAACGATGGCGGAATTGTTTGGCAGTTTCGGCACGGCAATGCTGATCGGGATTATGTGTATCTACATTGTGCTGGTGTTGCTGCTACACGATTTCTTACAACCCATCACGATTCTGGCGGCATTGCCATTGTCACTGGGCGGCGCATTGCTGGCGTTATTGGTAACGGGCAATAGCCTGTCGATGCCGTCGGTGATTGGCTTGCTGATGCTGATGGGGATTGTGACCAAAAACTCGATTCTGCTGGTGGATTACGCGATGTTAGGGCTGCATGAACACGGGCTGGGGCGGTTTGATGCGCTGGTCGATGCGTGCCACAAACGCGCACGCCCGATTGTGATGACTACGATTGCGATGGGGGCGGGGATGATGCCGACGGCGTTGGGCTTGGGGGCAGACCCCAGTTTCCGTGCACCGATGGCGATTGTGTTGATTGGCGGCTTGATTGCTTCGACGTTTTTGAGCTTACTGGTCGTGCCGGTGGTGTTTACGTTTGTGGATGATGTGTTGAAAGGGATACGACGTTTGTTTGGAAAAGCGCGAACGGAGGGTTTGTCGGGCTGAAGCCCGACCCACACCTCACGTATTCACTTCTTCTGCATTTTCGCTTTGAGATCAGCAAAGGGGTTATGTGTAGCCGCAGCGGGGCCTTTTGTACCGGCTGAGCCGCCGTATACTGCTTCAATCTGCTTTTGGTGCTCGTTGTCGTGGCAATACAAGCACAGCAACTCCCAGTTGCTGCCATCTTGCGGATTATTGTCGTGGTTGTGGTCACGGTGGTGCACGGTTAATTCGCGCAAATTGGCGTGCGAGAATTCGCGAGTACAGCGTCCGCAAATCCACGGATACAGTTTCAAGGCTTGTTCGCGGTAGCCTTTGGCGCGTTCATCGGCATTTTTGCGAGCCGCTTGGACAATTTTGGCTTGTTCCGGTGTCATGATGTTCCTCTAACGAATAATGATCAGGGTATTGTATACGATTTTTACATACAATCTCGACAACTGACCGCGAGTCATTTAGACTTGCCCTATACACAACTGACCAGCAGTCATTTATATGCAAATCCGTGCCACCAACCCTGAAGACAAAGAACAACGCCGCGAAGCCATTCTCGATGCTGCTGAACAGCAATGGCTTGCCCAGCCTGAGCGTATGGCGAACGTTGCCGAGATTGCCGCCGCCGCTGGTTTAGCCAAAGGCACGGTGTATTTGTATTTTCGCAGTAAAGAAGAATTATTCCTCGCCATCCACGAACGGCACGTTGAAAATTTTTTCAAGAGCATGATCACCCGCGCTGAACAAGATACGCCCATGCAGATGAAAGATGTGTTCGCACTCACACGACAGTTTCTCGCCGCTACCAACGCATTCCTGCCTATTGCCACGCAATGCCACGGCATGATGGAACGCCATATTCCGCTGGAAGTCGGTTATGCCTTCGAGGAACGTACCTATGTGCGCCTCAATACCGCCGTCACCGCGTTACAACGCCATTTCCCGCTGGTCAATCAAGCCTTAATGCTGCAAAGCTACGCACTCATTTTAGGGTTATGGCAATTGATGCGCCCTACCCCACTCAAAGAATTGATGCAAGAACGCTCGCTGATTTGTGCGTGTAACAACGACTACCTGTTTATGTTGGACACCGCCTTAAACGCCCTGTGGCGCGGCGCACTGACACCGGAGACTTCATGAAGAACCTCACTTTTCTTCCTTTGCTCTGCTTACTCGCACTCAGTGCGTGTAAAGAACCCGAAACACCCGCTGTTGTCATCCGCCCAGCGCAAGTATGGACGGTCAGCGACCACGCCAGCGGCAGCAGCAACATCACCTACTCCGGCGAAACCAAAGCACGCGTGGAAGCTGATCTCGCTTTCCGCGTCGGCGGCAAAGTGATCGCCCGCAATGTCGAGGTAGGTGATACCGTCACCGCTGGGCAAGTGCTTGCCAGCCTTGATACCACCGATTTAAACCTCAACACCAGTAGCGCCCGCGCCAGCCTTGCCGCTGCTGAAGCCGATTTCAGCCATGCTAAAACCGAATTGGCACGCGTCAACACCTTGCACCGCCAGCAATTCATCGGACAAGCCGCATTAGATAACGCCCAAGCCGCGCACGATGCCACCGCCGCCAAGGTTGCCGCAGCCAAAGCGCAGCTCAAACTGAGCGGCAATCAAGCAGGCTATACCGAATTACGCGCCGAACAAGCGGGCATCATGACACAAGTGAACATCGAAGCGGGGCAAGTTGTCGCTGCTGGAACACCTGTTGCTCGCATCGCTTATGAAGGTGCACGCGAAATCCACATTCGCGTGGGTGAAACCACCGCACAAACACTGCAAACGGGCGCACTCACCGACATCAAACTCTGGTCACAACCGGACAAGCTATTTCAAGGTAAGGTACGCGAAATTTCCCCGACGACCGACGCAACCCGCAGCTTTTTAGTCAAAATCAGCGTGCTGAATCCACCCGCTGAATTGCGCCTCGGCGTGACAGCGGATGTGAGCTTCGCCAATATTAATAACGCCGCCAGCCGTTGGTTGCCTGCTTCCGCTTTATTCCAGCAAGGGCAGCAAACCGCTGTTTGGGTAGTGAATGACGACAATAAGGTGCAATTACAACCCGTCACCATCAGCACTTTCCACGAAGCAGGTGTGACCGTGACAGGCTTACCAACAGGCACAAAAGTGATTGCTGCCGGAGTCCACAAACTAAGCAACGGGCAAACCATCAACCCCATTCCGTATGACGGTAAGGCGGGCGTATGAGCCATTTCAACCTGTCCGAATGGGCGCTACACCACCGCAATTTTGTGCTGTATTTGATGATATTGACGCTGGGTTTAGGGATTTTCGGCTACAACAAATTGGGGCAATCCGAAGACCCGCCGTTCACCTTCAAAGTCATGCTGGTGCAAGCCTATTGGGCAGGTGCGACCGCGCAGGAAATGGAATCGCAAGTCACCGAGCGTATTGAAAAAACCATCCTCGAAACTGCTTACATCGACGTGGTACGCAGCTTTTCGCGCCCTGGTGAAGCCAATATTTTCGTGATAGCCAAAGACGGTGCGCCCTCCTCCGCCATGCCGGATATGTTTTACGACATCCGCAAGCGTGTTGGCGATATGCGTCATACCTTGCCGCAAGGTGTGATTGGCCCGACCTTCAACGACGAATTCGGTGAAACTTACGGCAATATTTTCGCGCTGACGGGAGATGGCTTCAACTTCGCCCAATTGCGTGATGCCGCCGATAATATCCGCAAAGAGCTGCTGCTGGTCAAAGATGTTGCCAAAATCCTCAGTATTGGCGAGCAAGATGAGCGCGTCACCATCGAGCTTTCCAACAGCAAACTGGCAAATCTCGGCTTCAGCGTCCAGCAATTAGTGGATGTCCTGCAAGCGCAAAACGGCATTGCCGCCGTGGGCGCATATAACACTGCATCCGACCGGATTTACGTGCGCCCCGAAGGTGCTTTCAGCACGTTGGAAGATATTCGCAATCTGCCGATCAATATCGGCAACCGTACCCTGCGCTTGCGCGAAGTCGCCGAAGTGAAACGCGGTTATGCCGATCCGCCACACTCCACGTTCCGCTATCAAGGGCAAGCCGCGTTGGGTATTGGTGTGTCGATGCGCAAAGGTGGCGATGTGATCGCGCTGGGCAAATCGCTGGATGCTGCACTGCTACGCATCGAAAGCCAGCTTCCTATCGGCATGGCATTGCATCGCGTCAACGATCAACCTTCCGCCGTCAAACGTTCCATCAATGAATTCCTGCAAGTGGTGGTTGAAGCCATCATTATCGTGTTGGCGGTGAGTTTTATCAGCTTGGGAATGCGAGCGGGGACGGTCGTCGCACTATCCATTCCGCTGGTATTGGCGGGCACATTTTTCGTCATGCACCTGTTCGGTATTGGCTTGCACAAGATTTCATTAGGCTCATTGGTGCTCGCACTGGGGCTGCTGGTGGACGATGCCATTATCGCGATTGAAATGATGGTGGTGAAAATGGAAGACGGCTGGGATCGGATTCGTGCCGCCAGTTTCGCCTACACCACCACCGCGATTCCGATGCTGACGGGAACATTAGTCACCGCAGCGGGCTTTTTGCCGATTGCCACGGCGCAATCGTCGGTGGGGGAATTTACCCGCTCCATCTTCCAAGTCGTGACGATTGCGCTGGTGATTTCATGGTTTGCAGCGGTCATTGTTATCCCGTATTTGGGGTACAAATTATTACCGGAGCATGTGCCGCATGACCCTAGCACAAAAAAAACCAGCGCAATGGGGCGCGTGTTTAAACCGTTTCTTGATGCCCAACATCACATTGCCGAAGGATTTTACCGCTGGTTTCGCGGCTTGATTCGTGGCTGTGTGCAATACCCGCTAACCGTCATCGTGCTAACGGTGGCGACGTTTGCCGGTTCGATTTTCATGTTCCAATTTGTGCAACAGCAGTTTTTCCCTGATGCGACGCGCTTGGAGTTGATCGTTGACCTGAAATTGCCCGAAGGTTCATCGCTAGACGCGACTCAAGCCGAAGTGAATAAGCTGGAAACTTACCTGAACACCCAGCAAGCCCACGTCGAGAATTTTGTAGCGTATGTCGGCAACGGTTCGCCGCGCTTTTACTTGCCGCTGGATCAGCAATTGCCTGCCGCGAGTTTTGCGCAATTCGTGATTACCACAAAAAGCATTGCCGACCGCGAAACCTTACGCAGTCAATTGATTGAATTGCTGGATAACAGCGGGCAATTTGCCCATGCGCGTGGGCGGGTGATTCGCTTGGAAAATGGCCCCCCAGTCGGTTATCCGGTGCAGTTTCGCGTTTCCGGCGAGGATTTGTGGACATTGCGTGACCTCGGCGAACAAGTCGCGAACGTAATGCGAGCCAACCCACATCTGGTCAACGTGCATCTGGATTGGAATGAACGCAGCAAAGCGATTCGCCTCAAACTGGATACCGCGAAAGCCATCAGCCTTGGCGTGACTCAAACGGCCCTCTCGCAGGTATTGCAAAGCACCTTAAGCGGCACAGCGATTGGCGAATTCCGCGAACAAGATCAAACCATCCCCATTCTGTTGCGCGGGGTCGAAGGCGAACGTGACATGATTTCGCGGCTGGCAGGGTTGAATGTGCCCACGTCGACAGGCAAGACCGTGCCCTTGTCGCAGTTAGCCAGCATCGACTATGTGCAAGAAGAAGGTATTCTGTGGCATCGCAACCGTACTCGCACCATCACAGTACGTGGTGATATTTACACCAAGATTCAAGCACCAACTGTCACCGCCGAAGTTGAAAAGCGCCTCACCGACATTCGCGCCAAATTACCGCTTGGCTACACATTGGCAACAGGTGGGGCAGTGGAAGAAAGTGCCAAGGGCAATGAATCCATCGGCGCGGGTTTCCCGTTGTTCATCGTGGTGGTGTTGACCTTGCTGATGATTCAATTGCAGAGTTTTCAGCGCGTTATTATGGTGGTGTTGACTGCACCGTTTGGCTTGATTGGCGTTTCGCTGTTTTTGCTGTTGTTTAACCGCCCGTTTGGGTTCGTTGCTATGCTAGGCACGATTGCACTATCGGGCATGATTATGCGCAACTCGGTGATTCTATTGGATCAGATTGAGCGCAATATTGACGAGGGACAAGTGCCGCGTGAGGCGGTCATTGAAGCGGCAGTACGGCGTTTCCGCCCCATTATGCTGACGGCACTCGCCGCCATTTTGGCGATGATTCCGTTATCGAAAAGTGTGTTTTTTGGACCAATGGCGATTGCGATTATGGGCGGTTTATTGGTGGCAACGTTGTTGACGCTGCTGTTCTTACCTGCGTTGTATACGGTGTGGTTTAAGCTGGCAAAAGGGCGGAAAACCTTTACGGGTGACGCTCAACTCAGCGGCTGAAGATCATCACACGCCAAGGCTTGTAGGCAAGCGTGCAACGTGCGCCCGTCGGGAAACACCTGACGCGGCGCAAGATCAGCCAAGGGCAATAACACGAACGACCGTTCACCGATGCCGGTATGCGGAACGTGCAAATCCGGCGTGGCAATCACTTGATCGCCGTACAGCAGCAAATCGAGATCCAACGTGCGTGCGCCCCAGCGTTGGCTGGCATCGCGTACCCGCCCATGCGCCCGTTCTACCGCAAATAAGGTTTGCAGCAAAGCGTGCGCATCAAGCCGTGTTTGTACACAAATCACCGCATTCACGTAATCAGGCTGGTCTTGCGGTCCCATCGGTTTGCTGACGTAAAAACGCGAAACACCACGCAATGCAACACCATCCGCACCCGCCAATTGGGCAATCGCCGAATGCAGGTTGGCCGCAGGATCACCTAAATTACTGCCCAAACCAATATATGCAGTGATGGCACTCATTCGGCAGAAGACGCAGACTTGGCATTACTGCTGGTTTTCCGCCGCTTTTTACGGCGACGTAGACCGCCTTTTTTATCGGTGACACCTTTGCAAAGGGCTTCACGTTCTTCGTGCGGAGCCGCTTGAAATGCTGTCCACCATTCCGCTTCCTCTTGCACCGGTTCGCCCGATTCAGCACGCAAGCACAGAAAATCGTAAGCCGCCCGAAAACGCGGATTCCCCAGCAACGCACTGGCACGGCGCAAATCACGGTAATGGAAACGCGACTGTAACGCCCAAATTTCACGGGTAATGTTGCTGAAACGACGCGGTACAGCAGTGAAATCAACCTGATCACGCAAGGCATCGGTAGCCGCTACATTCAACGCTTGAATTTCCGGCATCCCATCGGCTTCTAAGTTATGCGCTGCCAGATACACCTTGTGCCATAGCAGCACTGCGTACAAGAAACCGGGCATAACCGATTTACCTTCACGCAGACGCTGATCGGTATTACCCAACGACATTTCCACCATGCGCTCGAAGTTGCCGCTGGTATCTTCCTCAATACTCTCCGCCGTCAAAGGCAGCAGGTGTTGCAGCAAATCGTATTCACGCAACAAACGGAAGGTATTCAAACCATCGCCGCTGTGCAGTAACTTAATGATTTCGTCGAACAAACGCGCGGATGAAACACCTTCCAACAAGATTGCCAGTGAAGTCATCGGCTGGCGCGTATATTCTTCAATCTCAAAACCCAGTTTCGCGGCAAAACGAATCGCACGTAGCAAACGCACCGGGTCTTCACGGAAACGCTGTTCGGGGTCGCCAATCAAGCGAATTTTACCGTGGCGCAAATCTTCCAAACCACCCACAAAATCTAGCAATTCACCGCTAATCGGGTTGTAAAACAACGCGTTAATAGTGAAATCACGCCGCCACACATCTTCATCAAGTGTCCCGTAAACGTTGTCGTGAATAATGCGCCCTGCGTCGTTGACCTTGCCACCGTCATCGCTGTCATCATGCGGAGCGCGGAATGTTGCCACTTCTAAATAATCACGCCCGTAATAAATGTGCGCCAAGCGGAAACGTCGCCCAATCAAGCGACAAGAATTGAACAAGCGGCGAATTTCTTCAGGACGAGCGCTGGTAGCAATATCAAAATCTTTCGGGACGAGCCCCAGCAACAAATCGCGGACACAACCCCCAACGAGGTAGGCTTCATAACCTGCTTTTTGCAAACGCCGGATCACATCTTTAGCACGACCGCAGACTTTATCAGGGGGTATATGATGCACGGTGGAAGGTACGTGCGCAGCAGCATCCTCGTGACTTAGCATCTCGATTGACCTTGCAAATTCCGTTTTACACACACTTTCGCTGAAACTCCCACCACAAAAGTGGTAATAATACTACTAGCCGACATTAATACCTATCCTTAGCACAAGGTTTTCGCCATGACCATGGCATTTTCACGCCCAAACTCGGCGGGGTAGTAGCCTTTGCGGATACCGACTTCGTTGAAACCTGCGTTTAAATACAAGTGGATAGCCGCAAAATTGGACTGACGCACCTCCAAAAAACAGGTTTCCGCGTGAGCGGCGCGAGCAATGCGTTGCAGCGTTTTCAGCAAGCGACTGCCTAAACCTTTGCCCTGTAAAGCGGGGTCGATGCAAATATTCAGCAGGTGCATTTCATCCAACACCAACATCATCATCGCGTAACCCGCGAGTTTGCCGTCGTGTTCATACAACCAGCCGGAATAGCCGTGTCTCAGGCAATCCACGAACAGCGTGGCTGTCCACGGGAACGGATAGGCGCGTTTTTCAATCGCCATGACTGCCGATACATCATCCAAGGTCATCGGGCGTAGCGGCAGAAAATCAGGTTCAAGGTGCTGGGGCATGGCGGGCAAATACTTCACGAGCAAACAATAAATCCTGCCATGCCTTGCGCTTGTCAGCGGGTTGGCGCAACAGGTAGGCGGGGTGATACGTAACCACCACGGGAATACCGTTTAGGGGTGCGCGGTGTTCTTTACCACGCAAACGTGCCAATGGTGCATCGGTTTGCAACAGGTTTTGCGCCGCAATCCGCCCAACCACCAAAATCAACGCGGGGTTCACCAGCGCGATTTGGCGTTCCAAATAACCTCGGCAATGGGCGGCTTCATCCGGTTTCGGATCGCGATTATTGGGTGGACGGCATTTAAGGATGTTGGCAATGTAGACCGTTTCACGCGGCATCCCAATCGCGAGCAGCATATTGTTGAGCAATTGCCCTGCTTTGCCCACAAACGGTTCGCCTTGGCGATCTTCTTCTGCGCCGGGCGCTTCGCCGATCACCATCCACGCCGCTTGCTGATTGCCCGTACCGAATACCGTGTGGGTACGCGCTTTGCTGATCTCACAACGGGTGCAAGACTGGACGGCGGCGCGTAGCTCTTGCCATGAATACCCCCCCATCCCCAGCCCTTCCCCCGCAAGGGGTGAAGGGAGCGAGGAAGGAGAAAAAGAAGGAATCGTCGTAAGCACCACTTCTTGTTCCTTCCCCCCCTGCGGGGGAAGGTTAGGATGGGGGGTATCTTCGGCGACAAAGGCGCGTACTTCTTTAGGCATCCACACCGGAATCCCCATTGCCTGCATGTAGCGCTGGCGTACCTGCAAATCCACCCGTGTTTACACTCCCTGATGGTGCTGCGGATGTTCGCGTAGGGCTTGGCTGGCAAGCTTGTTCAACGCTTCCACGTAAGCCTTGGCGGAGGCGATTACGATGTCAGTATCTGCGCCATGCCCGTGAATAATGCGCCCCGCTTTTTCCAGCCGCACCGTGACTTCACCTTGTGCATCTGTGCCGCTGGTGATGTTATTGACGGAATACAGCGCAAGATTCGCCGATTCACCCACAATGCTTTCAATCGCTTTGTAAACCGCATCCACGGGGCCGCCGCCGATAGCGCTTGCGGTGCGTTCTACGCCATGCGCTTTCAACGTGACGCGTGCTTCGGGCGATTCACCCGTGGTTGAGCAAACATGCGATGCAATGAGTTCGTACACCACATTTTCTTGGGCGGAACGTGCATCCATCATTAACACCATCAAGTCTTCGTCGAAGATGTCGTGTTTGCGGTCTGCTAAGTCTTTGAAGCGGGAAAAGGCGGCATTGAGTTCTTCTTCAGACTTCAATTCAATGTCGAGTTCTTGCAAGCGCGTTTTGAAGGCATTACGCCCAGAATGCTTGCCCAGCACGATTTTGTTGGCTGACCAGCCCACGTCTTGCGCCCGCATGATTTCGTAAGTTTCGCGGTGTTTCAATACGCCATCTTGGTGAATGCCGGATTCGTGCGCAAACGCATTAGCACCCACGATGGCTTTATTCGGCTGTACGGGGAAGCCGGTGACACTGGAAACGAGGCGTGAGGTTGGCACGATGTGGGTCGCGTCGATGCGTGTTTCGACAGGGAATACGTCGGGGCGCACGCGAATCGCCATCACCACTTCTTCCAATGATGCGTTACCGGCGCGTTCACCTAAGCCATTGATGGTGCATTCCACCTGACGTGCGCCCTGCATGACGGCTGCCAAGGAATTGCCGACCGCCAAACCGAGGTCATTGTGGCAATGCACGGAGAATACCGCCTGATCCGCATTCGGAATGGTGGTAATCAAACGCCCGACCATATCGCCAAACACCGCCGGAATCTGATAGCCCACCGTGTCGGGGATATTGATGGTACGTGCCCCTGCGGCAATCGCGGCTTCAATCACGCGACACAGGAAATCGAATTCGGAACGCCCCGCGTCTTCGCACGAAAATTCCACGTCATCGGTATAATTCCGGGCGCGTTTCACGGCGAATACGGCTTGCTCCAGCACCTGGTCTGGGGTCATGCGCAATTTGTTTTGCATGTGAATCGGCGAGGTCGCGATGAAAGTGTGGATACGCCCAGAGTTAGCGGGCTTAATCGCTTCTGCGGCACGGTCAATGTCTTTTTCTAACGCCCGCGCCAGCCCGCAGATGGTGCTGTCTTTGACGAGTTGCGCAATCGCTTTGACCGACTCAAAGTCACCGGGGCTGGCAATCGGGAAACCGCCTTCGATAACATCCACGCGCATTTTTTCCAGCATCAAGGCGATGCGGATTTTTTCTTCCTGCGTCATGGATGCGCCGGGGCTTTGTTCACCATCGCGCAACGTGGTATCAAAAATAATCAAACGGTCTTTAGACATATTCCTGCTCCTAAAACACGGCTGCATTGTGTGTGTGGCTGGCAACCGTTGTATCAATCTGAAAGTGGGGCTAATGATAGCGCGTGTTGCCCCACCGGGCGTAGGAATTTATGCACTGACTAATTTTAACGGGACAACTGTTTGCGCCGTCATCAACTCTTGTTCGGTTTGCAGGCGAATCAGTTGCACATCCCGCTGTGCCATCTCAAATGCCAACTCTTTCGCCAAATGAATTTCATCCAATTCTTGTTCCGCTTTAGCATCGGCTTCGGCTTTGAAACGAATGTGTTGTAAGCGAGCCGTGAATTCATCACGTTCCCACACCATACGCTGCACGGCTGTTTCAAATTCATACCGTCGGGCAGATGATTCGGCATTCCAACGTTGGATTTGACGCTGTTTAGCATAGGCAAATTGGGCTTTTTCCAACAACATCAACCCTTGTGCATCCAACACTTGTTGGGGGTCATAGTAGTCTTTCGGCGTTTGTTCTACCTTCATTAGGGCTGTTGAGACCACTTCCAACCCATATTTTTGCAGTTGCAAATTGAGACGCCGATTAACCGTTTCAGTAAAGTCATGGCGTTGCTGGTGCACGGTGTTAAACGACATCACTGCCGCCGTACCACGTAATACGGCTGTCCCCTCTGCTTCTAGCAAGGATTGGATCGTGCCACGTTGCAAATTGACTTCACCGAGTACCCTTGCCGCCATTTGGATGCTGTTAGGTTGAGCCGCTACCCTAACACTGAAAACGATTAGAGCATCGACACGCAACAAATCTTTGGTGATCAAGGAATTTGCGCCCTGCAAGTGCAATTCAAGGCTATAGGTTTGCAAACTGACTGGCGTCAGTGTGTGCAAGAATGGAATCACAAAGCCACCACTACCCAGCAAGACTTTAGGCTTACCCAAGCCCGTGCGCAAATAAGCGGCATCTACTGGAATGCGGACATACAACACATACAGCAATAACAAGAGCGTGCTTACTAACCCCAATAGCAAGAACTCATAATAAAAATTACTAATCAACATGGTAGTCCTCGGATGCATTATTTTTGATCATTTTTAGCTAGCCAACTGTCTATTTATTAAACAAATAAATGATAAAAAAATATTATCACAAGTCTAGTCAAACGGACACAATCTGTATACTATACACTCAGTTCATGGGGCAATAAACTTGAACTCTATGCAAACTAAACATAATTCCAATAAATTAACAAAAAATAGAGCCTATTATGAATAAAAGAATTTTGTAATCTATTGACTCCACTTGTATTGATACACAGTTCAATTTAAAGCGTCTACGTTATTAATTATTTAATAACCATCAACTAATTGCAGGTGTTTTTAACCATAAAAATAATATTTTTACAAAAACAAATCACGCATATAAGTTAAGAAAATTTAATCTTAAAAAATGGTATTACTGGGGCATGAACAGAACTTTATCAAGTAAGTTCATTCATTATTTTTCAGTAATTTTTGGCAAACAGGATAAAGCGGCATTGCTCCTGCACAGAGGGATTTTGTGCTTGTTTTTGGGGAAAAAGGATTTTAAGTAATTTTTCGCTTTTTACTTGATTTTTTGACCAAGGACTTAATATTATGAAAATTATAAAATTCTCGTTAGCAGTTGCTATCTCAACTGCAATCCTCTCTACTTCTGCTATGGCTGATAGCTGGAAAGTAACACAAGATGTTGATGTATCTGCTGTTGGTGCAAATACCACTCTGACACAAACAAATACAGCGGCGGCTGGCACCAGCGGTTCAGTTCAAAGTTTAAACAATATAAACTTAGACACAACTGACGGTATTATTGACACAGGCTCAACTCAAACTGTCAAAGCGGGTGCTAACACGCTTAATTTGATACAAGCGGCGAGTACAGATACCTCAAAGCAGGCAGCGAACCGAGCAGTTGCTCAAACAGTTACAGATCTCACACAAGATGTTCAAATGACTGCGGGTACAATCAAATTAGACCAAAACGCTGCAACCCTAGCCACTAATACGCAAGCCGTTAATGAAGTCAATGGTGAAGTAATAACCAAATTAGAACAGAAAATCACTTCCACTGGCACAACACTGGACATGAATCAAGAGGGCGCTTCTACCCAAAATACACAAGTGGGCAATTTGTTATCGGTCGGCGTCTCAACAGCTACTTCAGGTGTCAACCAGACAATTACCGTTAAAGATGTTACAATGGATCAAAAATCAACAACCTCTGCTTTCCAAAGTGGCAATGCCATGTTAATTGGTGATGGTTCAGCAGTAAGTGGTGGTTCACTCAACCAAAAATACACAACCGCTAGTACATTGGCGATGACTCAAGATGGAACAACAAGCTCTTATCAATCAGCCAACTATGCAGGCGTAAAAACCAATCCATAACAGAAAAGCTAGGAAGCCCTAAAGCAGGGCTTCCTGACTTTAAAGCAGGGAGTAATAGTGTGAACATAATTGCTCACATGCGATTTATTATTTTCGTGTCATGGTTGCCAACGCAAAATACCATGGCAATAGATGATCCATTGTATCCAACTTATCCAAATATACCCGCTGAATATGAGTCACTTGATGCAGGCACATTACTCCACGAATCAATGGTCAATTTCGGTTTTGAACCAATAGTAGAAAATACAGATGGTTATAAAGTGACATCTCCTGATGGTAATACCTTTTATGTAGATAATATTGACAAACCATCATGTGCATTTTATGGCACGTATGTAAGCAATAGTGAAGGTGATAATCCCATTCCTGCCGGTGGACTGGAAGTTTTTAGTAATGTTTATATTGAGGAAGTGAATTTTGAAAACTGTCAATAATAAGACTGGCTTCAGAAAAAAAATAGGGCTAACGTTTGTTTCCGCTACGCTGCTAGCACTGTCTGGCTGCGGGGCATATAGCGTCACTCACATTGAACCCATGTTAGCTCAAACACCCACACCCAGCCGTACCAACATCACCCAAGCCATCCAGTGTATGGGCAATGGACTGGCTGCCTCAACCTCATCCCGTGCCTACATTTTCTTGGTACGTGATCTGCCAGATGGCACAGTTAAAGAAGGTCCATACCAAAACGGCGCACTGTCAGATGCGGGAAGAGTTCAGTTTATCAACACGTTAAGTGAGCAGATTCACCCACACGTTGGTTTAGTCACAGACAAATATCCAACTATCTTCCAGCAACTGACAAAAGAGGATGACACGGGTCTCAACCGTTTTGGTCTACCCTCTTCCAAAAACGTCCATGCGTTTACCTCTATTTTTCGCAGCATTGTCGATGCTTCTAGATCAACAAAACAGCTTCCTCCTGCCGATAGTATCATTCCACTTGTTGTAGATGGTTCATTTACCCGTATGGACGGTGACAACTTCTATCAGGAAGGCGACGGACACAATGCTGGTAGTAAAAGTGATACTGACGAAGAAAAAAGTGGGCAAATCGACTTCGGTAAAACCAACTCTGCCCGATCTCTTACCTTGGCAGTTAACCTAATTGATCCACGCACTAATTTGGTGGTAAGTTCGCGCTCATTTGACCTTACATTTAGCCGCACCAACGACAAGAAACGTTTCCGTGTAGCCTTGGGTGACGGTTTCTATGGTTATTCCTACAGCGAAGTCATGGTAGAAGGGTTGCATAGCGCCCAACAAACCCTGCTGGATGCAGCCGCCATGTGGGTTGTAGACAAAGCCTATGGTGATGAAATCGACTTTTCTTCCTGCCTGACCCCCCAACAGCGAGTGACTGTTGGAAGGAAATAATATATGAACGCCAAATGGTTCACTTATATAGCAGGCTGGCTGGTTTTAATACCAGCCACTGGTTCTGGCAACGGCTGGACAATCATCCAAAATGCAACGCTAGGTAATACTGAATTAACTCAGACAAACGCTGAAAGCAGTGTACAAACAATCAACCAAATTGCTTTGAGCAACGTAATCGATGAAGCCCAGCAAACAACTACATCCAGTAATCTTACGTTGAACCAAACAGGTGGACAAAATAACAAGCAGGCAGCCAACTATATTTCTGCAACGGCTGCCATCACCAAAAGTGATCAAGCGGTTATAAACACAGGGGCTTTCAACTTGAATCAATCTGGCAAAAATAACTTGCAAGCCGGTAACCTATTGGAAATTGGCACTAATGCCACTGGTAATTATTCACAGTTATTATCCACTAATACCGCCAGCTTCAACAAAATAGGTACTGACTTCAATACCAATATTCAAGCTGGCAATGCCACTATTATCAATGGCGCCAACAGCGGAACATTAAATCAAAAATTCATTGCTCCCACTGTCTCGATTTCTGTTAATGGCTCAAGCACTATGAGCACACAGCTCCAAGCAGGTAATTACCTTGACTTGAATGGCACAAAAAGCACCCCATCCAACTCACCATAAACGGGGTTTTAACCTCCTTTTCCCTAAGCGTTGAGCCATTAAGCTTGGTTCATTCTATTACAGCCACAATAAAATATTTTAGCCAAACAGCTCAAGGAGAAGAAAAATGGCTTTGAACACTAAATTCAGCGTGATAGCGCATCCGCTGGCGCTGTTGCTGCCTCTGTTTACCGGAACAACCGCCTGCACCACAACCAGTGACCTAATAGCACCTAAAACAACCACTGTCAGCAGTCTGAAACAAAATAGCTATGCTGTTTCCAACAAAAATCTGAATAATATGCTGGATCTCGCACAAATCAAACAGGAAAAAGCGATAGACATTACCCCCTCTCTCACTGATATTACCTCAAAAACTAGCAAAGAAAAGTCTCTGCCAGACACCTGCTTTGTAAAAATAGATTGCCCAAAAGACCAGCCAACTCCAGACTTAACGCACTTGCAAACCCCAAAATATGCTAAAGACTTTTTGCTGGAAGAAGCTCCCGCACTTATGCACAGAGCAGATGAAGAAGAAAATTTCACCCAACATACCAAAACCTTACTGGATGGTAAAAATACCGATACAGAATCATCAACCGATCACAAAGACAACGAATTATTTCTACCCCAAATATACAACGTGCCTATCAGCTCCAAAACTACTCAGATAAATAATCCACTCATTCAATTTGTTGAGTTATGGAAAGATATTTTTTCTCAAATTGACCAACACTCCAACTTACAAGCAGAAAATAAAACATTGCTTAAAGATCAGCTTACTGAAACAGCCTTTTTACAATACACCAAAAATTCTCAATCTCTGGAAATGTTACAGGACAACAGCCACCATGCCATACAATCATGGAGTTACGTTGGCTACACTCCGCCTTTCTGAAACAGCATCAAACTTCTGCCAATTCAACAGAGGGCGTCTTCTGCACAACAACTAACGCCTCCTGCCCAGATTGAGTTAGGACAAGGCTACTATACTATTCCCCTAACTTGCGGCGTTTCAAACGTCGCCAGCGCCGCCAAGCCCACATCAGCGGCCCCGACAACGCATACAACAAAAACACCCCGAACAACACTTTCGGCGGGTCAATCGTCGTCAACGCAAACACCAGCAACACCACCAATACCGCCACAAACGGCACACGATTGCGCAGGTCAAAATCTTTAAAACTATAGAAACTGACATTACTCACCATCAGCAAACCCACCGCGAGCGTCAGCATAAACGCCGGAATTTGCACATTACGCCCAGTCACTTCCAGATCATGGAACACCCACACCATCCCCACCATCACGGCAGCAGCAGCAGGACTCGGCAAACCGACGAAAAAGCGTTTATCGACCTTACCAATCTGCGTATTAAAACGTGCCAGCCGCAAAGCAGCACACGCCACATACACAAACGCCGCTAGCCAGCCCGCTTTACCCCACGCCACGCCCAACGACTGCAAATTCACCAACGCCCATTGGTACATGACCAAACCCGGTGCAACGCCGAAGGAAATTAAATCAGATAAGCTATCGTATTGCGCCCCAAACTCCGTCTGGGTATTGGTCATACGCGCCACACGCCCATCCAGCCCATCCAAAATCATGGCAATGAAGACGGCGATTGCCGCCGCTTCGAACTTTCCTTGCATGGCGGCGACAACCGCATAGAAACCACCGAACATCGCGCCAGTGGTCAAAAGGTTAGGTAATAAATAGATGCCCTTACTAGGTTGGGCTTTAGGTTCTGTTGGTTGGTCTTCCACTTATCTCGTCCCGTTTACTGGTGTAGGTGCATAGTAGCCAGCATTCCGACAAAGTGAAATGTCTTTTAATCGAAATGCTCACTCCTTGGATTTTTTTACGAACACCCACCCAAGATAAGACATCATTACCAACATGAATGCGATAACCGCGATGGTTAATACACCCATCCAACTTCCAAACAATAGCTCAGTCATGGTAGCCTATTCTCCTATACGAAACACAATAAACGTGTACAATCCTAAGTCTAGGCAAAAATGCTTGCATTGTTTTGATTTACATCAAAAAACTTGACATTAAGGCCGTCCTAGAATGTTGCCAAACAGAAACCCAGCAATCCTTTGACAATCATCACAGTATCGGAATAAAGCATGAAGACAGTTCAGTTACACAGTGCCAAAAAGAATGCCGTAGCTTGCCACAATTGTAGCCTGAGTGAACTCTGCTTACCGCGTGGTCTGAATCGTGACGAATTGGAACTGCTCGAAAACTCCATCAACAAAACGGTTAAAATCAAAAAGAAAGATTACCTGTTCCACCGTGATGACGCCCAACAGTCCATTTTCGCCGTGAAAGCGGGCGCAATCAAAACCTCTCTATCCACTCCCGATGGCGAAGAGCAAATCCTTGGTTTTTACCTACCAGGCGACTTATTAGGGTTTGATGCGTTTGCGCGAGATCGCCATACCTGTGATGCACAAGCACTCGACGATACGCTAGTCTGCGAACTCAGCATGGAAAATTTCCAAGAGCTATGCGGCAAATTACCCATTATGCGCGGGCAAATGATGCGCCAAATCGGTGTAGAAATTGAACGTGAACAAATGCTGCTGCTGACCTTAGGGCAAATGCGTACCGAAGAACGCCTTGCTACCTTCCTCTCCAGTTTGTCAGAACGTAATCGGGAACGCGGCTTTTCACCGGCTGAATTCAACCTGCCGATGGCGCGTCACGATCTCGCCAACTACCTCGGCATGGCGGTTGAAACCCTCAGCCGCATGTTCTCGCGCTTACAGGAAGAAAATATCATTGCCGTGCAACACCGCTTGGTCAAAATTTCAGATATGAACCGCCTCAAACAGCTAGCGCATCACACCTGCCGCCCCGCCAGTGATGTACTACCCTCTGCCTAAATCACTCGCGAGAAACGTTGCTGCACACCTTGTTTGCGTAAGCTGACATCAAATACCATGCAAATATTGCGGATCAAGAAACGCCCACGCGGCGTTACCTCCAAACCAGAGGCGGTAAACCGCAATAAATCATCCGCCGTCATGGTTTGCAACAACGCCAATTCGCGGCTGAAATAATCCGCAAACGCCAGATTAAATAAGCGTTCGACCTGAGTGAAATCCAGTGCAAACTGGCAAGCCAATTGCTGAATAATGAAGCGCCGCAACACATCATCATCATCCAAGGTCAAGCCCTTGATCACGGGCAAATGCCCCGCATCAATTGCCGCGTAATACTCTTCCAAGGTTTTTGCGTTCTGGCTATACGATTCCGCCACGCTGCTGATTGAACTCACGCCCATCGCCACCAAATCACAATCCGCATGGGTAGTGTAACCTTGGAAATTGCGGTGCAAGGTACCGTTATGCTGGGCAATCGCCAATTCATCGTCGGGCTTGGCGAAATGATCCATTCCAATATATTCGTAACCGGCGGAAGTCAGGTGTTCCACTGCCAACTGCATGATTTGCAGCTTGACATCGGGTGATGGCAAATCGGCATCATTGATACGACGTTGCGGCTTAAACAAATTCGGCATGTGCGCGTAGTTAAACACCGAAATACGATCTGGCGACAACGTAATAATGGTATCCAAGGTCTGGCGGAAGCTTTCTACGGTTTGGAACGGCAGCCCGTAAATCAAATCCACGCTAATGGATTTCGCCCCCTGCACACGGCAGGCTTCGATAATCGCCAAGGTTTGTTCAATCGGCTGAATACGATTTACCGCAATCTGCACGCGCTCGTCCACATCCTGCACGCCCAAACTAAAGCGGTTGAAACCGATTTCGCGCAATACGCCAATGGTTTCTGGCGTGACCGAACGCGGATCAATCTCGATGGAATAATCACCCTCATCGGTAATGTGCAACGAAAAATGTTCGCGAGTTTTTTCCATCAACGCCCGCATTTCATCATGATTGAGGAAAGTTGGCGTGCCACCGCCCCAATGCAACTGCTCGACAGTACGGTCGCGGTCATACAACGTAGACTGCATCTCGATTTCGCGGAACAGGTATTGCAGATACGTGGCAGCTTTGGAATGGTCTTTGGTCACAATCTTGTTGCAGGCGCAATAGAAGCACACCGTATCGCAAAACGGTACATGGAAATACAAGGACAATGGCAACGGAATCGGGTCTTCGTTGCTCATGTAAGCGTGCGCTTTGTACTCATCCTCAGTAAACGACCCGAATGCAACCGCTGTAGGGTAAGACGTATAACGCGGCCCCGCTGTGTCATAGCGACGAATTAAATCTGCATCGAACTGTACTGTACTCATAACACCTCTATCGTGCCCGAAACCAAAGCAGTAAACATAAATGCCGTATCACACCCATAAATACAAGCACTTGAAACAAAACATTAAACATCGTTGACTTGTATCAAGAAACCGCCAGCGGGTGCATTGTAAACCCTACAGAAAACAGGTGTAATAACTTCCGAAGGTTGCTGAGACCGATGTTCGTTACCTCCTCTGCATCAGCAAACTTCAACGCTCTACATACCCTAAAGCACTTGGCTCTCCACCTTTGGAGAGCCTTATTTTTTTGTGGTGATGCAAATCTACAACATTACAACGCGGGTTGCACTGTTAGCATGGTTGCCGCCGCATTCGGCAATGTTCCCGTTAAACGCCAACTCCCATCGGTCGGCACAACATCCACCTGCCATTTACCCGCCGCTAAGACTTGCAACTGCCCGTCCCACACGCCTGAGCCAGTTTGCTGCAAGGTCACGACTTGATCGTGATTCGGCATCGTGGCATGGTAAAAGTTCAGTGTTAACTGCTGTTGCTCTTCCACCTCAGCGTTATCCAATAACAGCCGTACCGCCTTGCCATTAATCGACACATTGCCCATTAATCCCATCGCAACAGCCCGTTGACCTTTGGCAAGCGAGACATTAATCGCCTTGCCCACGTTATAATAATCCCCCACCACCAGACCACTGCTGCCCGCTGCGGCGATGGAATAGGTATACAAACCAGCCACCACGGCGGTAGCAGGCAAGGACATCACCGCCCACGGCCAAAATTGCTGATACCACGGTTTTGTATCTTCCACTTGCATCACTTATTCTCCTATTTATCTGGGCCAAGGAAGCGGGCTTTCTGGGTTTGTGTCAAACTCGGATCGTCGGCTGCCACGATATGGAACATAATTTCCTGACTACGTGCCGTCAGCAAGTCAGGGTTGAGCATCACTTTAACCGGTACTTCTGCCACCTTGCCTGCGCCAACCTGCACCTTTTCCGCGCCTACCAAAGCCATGCCTTCTACACCAGAGACGGTAATGGTAAACGGGTGCGCTTTATCGCTCATATTGATGACTTTCAACGTATAAATATTTTCGATATTACCATCGCCCGTATCACGAAACAGCGCATTGCGGTCACGGATAATATCCATCTCCAATGGCACACGCTGCATGACCGAATACAGCAATGCACCGGTAATCACCGTTAGCAATGCCGCATAAATCAGGGTACGTAAGCGCAGAACCTGCGTTTTACCACCTTTCAGCGCATGTTCGGTGGTGTAACGCACTAAGCCACGTTCGTAGCCCATTTTATCCATAATGCTATCGCACGCATCAATACACGCAGCACAGCCAATGCACTGGTATTGCAAACCATCACGGATGTCGATTCCTGTCGGACACACCTGCACACACAAAGTGCAATCGACGCAATCCCCCTTATCGCTAGGCTTTGCCGCACTGCGTTTACGCGAACCACGCGGTTCACCCCGCACTTCATCATACGAAATAATCAGCGTGTCTTTATCAAACATGGCACTTTGGAAACGCGCATAAGGGCACATATACAAGCAAATTTGTTCACGCAAAAAGCCCGCATTGCCGTAAGTGGCAAAGCCGTAAAACACCACCCAGAACAATGCCCAACCGCTCAAAATACCGCTGGTCGTTTCAAACCATAGCGTTTCCATTGGCACAAAGTAGCCCACAAAGGTAAAGCCGGTCAGCAATGAAAAGATTAGCCACAACACATGCTTGATGGTCTTTTTGCCGATCTTGGCACGATCCCACGGCGCATTGTCGAGCTTGATTTGCTGCGGGCGGTCGCCTTCTACCCACTGCTCAATCCAGATAAAGACTTCGCTCCATACCGTTTGCGGGCAAGCGTAGCCACACCACACCCGCCCTGCGAGGGCGGTCACGAAAAATAAGGTTAGTGCCGCCAGAATCAGCAACACCGCTAAATAGAAAAAATCCTGCGGCCAAAAGGTCTGCCCCAGAATATGGAATTTACGTGCAGGCAAATCAAACAACACAATTTGTTGCCCATTCATTTTTACCCACGGCAAGATGTAATACAGACCCAATAACGCCCACACACTCCACTTGCGTAGATTGGTGAATAAACCTTTGGTTTGGCGTGGGTAAATGGTTTGGTGCTTTTGGTAGAAACCGCTATCGTTATTTGCAGACATAGTAAGACCCTGTAGCAAAATCCCCCCCCTGATTGGGAGAGGATTGGGTGAGAGGTTTGCCGCGTTTATGGCTTTTGTGACAAGCCATATACATAGGCGGCCAGCAAATGCACTTTGTCTTCCCCAAGGAAGTCAGCGTGTGCAGGCATTTTGCCGTTACGCCCATTGGTAATCGTCTCTTTGATTGTATCCAACGAAGAGCCATACAACCACGTATTATCGGTCAGGTTCGGTGCGCCCATTGCCTGATTGCCCTTACCATCCATACCATGGCAAGCCATGCACGCATTCGCCGTGAACAACTGCTGACCTTGCGAAACCTTCGCAGCATCCGCTTCCTTACGTCCGCTCAAGCTCATCACGTAATGCGCCAGTGCTTCGACCCCAGCCGCATCCACCCGATCTTTGTGCGCAGGCATTGCACCTTGACGACCCAGCAGAATCGTTTGCTTGATCTGATCCGGCGTACCACCGTACAACCAATCATTATCTGCCAGATTCGGGAAGCCTGCCGCACCACCCGCATCCGAACCGTGACACTGAGCACAATAGTTCAGGAACAAACGGCGACCCATGCCTTGTGCATCAGCATCCTTCGCGACCTGCTCAATCGGCATAGCGGCATACTTTTTGAAAATCGGGTCAAACGTTTCCCCCGCCTGCTGCATTTCGCCTTGGTACTGGCTGTCTTGCGACCCCCAGTTCAATACGCCTTTGAATGTTCCCAAACCGGGGAACAACACCAGATACGCCAGTGAAAACACGATGGTGATGTAAAACAACCACAGCCACCAACGTGGCAACGGGTTATTGTACTCTTCAAGACCGTCCCAGCGATGCCCCGTGACATCGCCCGACGCTGCTTCACCCGGACGCTTTTTCGTTGTCCAGCGAACCAGCCAGTAACAGGCAAAAATATTGCCCAATGTGATCAGGATGATCCAACCACTCCAGAAACCACTCATTTGTCTACCTCCTTCATGGACGCTGCGTGTACTTGTTCCTCATCCTTATCGAAAATGGAATTGGCAGCCGCATCGAAGCGTTGAGTACGCTTACGGCTATACGCCCACACCACCACGGCAAGAAAGGCAATCAGCACCAGTAGCGTCGAAATACCACGGAAATCGTTGTAGTCCATGACTCAACCCTCAACGTTGCGTCTTGATGGCAGTGCCTAAATTCTGCAAATAGGCAATCAAAGCAACCATTTCGGTTTTACCTTTAACTTCCTCTGCACCTTTAGCCACTTCCTCATCGGTATACGGCACACCCAAGGTTTGCATGGTCTTCATCTTGGCAACCGTATCCGTGCCATCCAACACGTTTTCATTCAGCCAAGGGAAACCGGGCATATTGGATTCCGGTACAACATCACGCGGATTATTCAAATGAACGCGATGCCAATCATCGCTATAACGCCCACCAACCCGTGCCAAATCAGGGCCAGTCCGCTTAGAACCCCATTGGAACGGGTGGTCGTAGACAAATTCGCCAGCAACCGAATAGTGCCCATAACGCTCGGTTTCAGCACGGAACGGACGAATCATCTGTGAATGGCAGTTGTAACAACCTTCACGCAGATAAATGTCCCGTCCTTCCAACTGCAAAGCGCTATAAGGCTTCAAACCCGCCACTGGCTCGGTGGTGTCTTTCAGGAAGAACAGCGGCACGATTTCCGCCAAGCCCCCGAAGCTGATCACAATCACAATCAACAGAGCCATCAGACCCACATTTTTTTCAACCACTGCATGACCATTACTCATGACACTTCCTCCTTAGTGAGCCGCTGCGGGAATCAGATCTTCGGCAGGTTTTGCACCCGCGATGGTCTTCAACACGTTATAAAGCATCATGAACATGCCACTCAGCACCAGCACCCCACCAACAAAGCGCACCAAGTAGAACGGATAAGTGGCTTCCAGCGATTCAACGAAGCTGTAGGTCAGCGTTCCATCAGGATTAACGGCACGCCACATCAAACCTTGCATCACACCAGAGATCCACATAGAAGCAATGTACAGCACCACACCGACGGTCATGATCCAGAAATGCATTTCGATCAGCTTGGTGCTGTACATTTTTTCACGCCCAAACAGTGTCGGAATCAGCGCATACATCGAGCCAATGGAAATCATCGCTACCCAGCCCAAAGCGCCGGAGTGAACGTGACCCACTGTCCAGTCTGTGTAGTGCGAAAGTTCGTTGACGGTTTTGATTGCCATCATCGGCCCTTCAAACGTCGACATACCGTAGAACGACAGGGAAACAATCAGGAAACGCAGGATGGGGTCAGTGCGCAATTTATGCCATGCGCCGGAAAGCGTCATGATCCCGTTGATCATCCCACCCCAGCTTGGCGCTAACAGGATCAACGAGAACACCATGCCCAAGGATTGAGTCCAGTCTGGCAGTGCGGTGTAGTGCAAATGGTGCGGGCCTGCCCACATATACGTGGAAATCAACGCCCAGAAATGCACCACGGACAAACGGTAAGAATACACCGGACGCCCTGCTTGCTTCGGTACAAAGTAGTACATCATGCCGAGGAAGCCTGCTGTTAGGAAGAAACCTACCGCGTTATGCCCGTACCACCACTGCACCATTGCATCAATCGCTCCAGGGTAAGCGGAGTACGATTTCATCCAATCCGCCCCACCGAACAACGCCGTTGGCAACGCTGCACTATTCACCAAATGCAACACGGCAATGGTCAAAATGAACGCACCATAAAACCAGTTTGCCACGTAAATATGCGGTGTTTGACGCTTCATGATCGTGCCGAAGAACAGGATTGCGTAAGCCACCCACACCACGGTAATCAGCAAATCAATCGGCCATTCCAATTCTGCATACTCTTTACCACTGGTAAATCCCAACGGTAAGCTCAGTGCGGCTAATAGAATCACCAATTGCCAACCCCAGAAAACCAATGCAGCCAGCTTGTCAGAAATCAGTCGTGTGTGGCAGGTACGCTGTACAACATACAGCGAAGTCGCAAACAACGCGGAGCCGCCAAAGGCGAAAATAACCGCATTAGTATGCAATGGACGTAAACGGCTATACGTTAACCACGGAACATCAAAATTGAGTTCTGGCCAACGCAATTGTGCAGCGATAAGCACGCCCACCAACATGCCGACGATCCCCCAGATCACCGTCATAATGGCAAACTGCCGCACGACCTTGTAATTGTAGGTCTGCTGGTTTTGCATAAGTCCCTCCGAAACAATTAAACACCTCACCGAAGCGAGCGTGATAAAACACACAGAAACGTGTGAAATCACACACTCGGCTTTTGAAGCATCCATCAGGGATGGGTATCCATGTTTGACTAAAATCAACTTCCTAGGGTGGAGAGCGGCACAAAAAGTGACGAACTATAGACTTGTTGATATAGATCAAGTATCTTCGAGGACATTGGGATAAATTATAGCCACTTAACCAATACTAAAATCACAGATAAATTGAAGGAAAAAACATGCAGGGCTTATTTGTATTGTTCCCCACATTTTTATTCGCTATTTTTGCAGCAGCTGTTGTCTGGTATGTGAGCCGCACGAATAAATAGTAAGAATCATAGACATAAGCCTAACTTTTGTACTAGGCTATACCTAAAACCCATGATAGGTAGAGCAGTGCTAAGAGTCTTATTCAGCTTTCTGATAGGCATAACCAGTGTCCAAGCCCTGCCGGTGTTTCCGGGAGCGGAAGGCTTTGGTACGCAAACCAGTGGTGGACGTGGCGGAAGCGTCTGTAAAGTGACCAATGTCAATGATGACGGAGAAGGGAGTTTACGCCACTGTATTGACTCCCCTGACCCGCGCATCGTTATTTTTAGCGTTGGCGGCATTATTCGACTCGAAAGCAACCTCACCATCCAACACCCTTATATTTCCATCTTCGGGCAAACCGCTCCCAACAACGGCATCTTAATCACGGGTGTGGCAGGCATCCAACAAGCCTTGCTGACCATTGCTACCCACGATGTCGTTATTCAGCATCTCCGTATCCACCCCAACCTTGGCAATGCCACAGACTGTTGCAGCCATGCACTCACCCTAAGCAAAGCCAACGCCACAGAAACCACTGCCAATATTGTTATCGACCATTGCACCCTGTCCGGTGGTTCAACAGGCATTATCGCGAATACGGATGACATCCATCAGGCTACTTTCAGCCATAACATTCTGGGTCCAGGGCGTAGCTATACACCCAATAAAACCGACGTAGACACTGGTTACACCGGACTTTTGTTTAACTCCGCAAAGACGCACTCCCTCAGCCTGCACCACAACCTGATTGCGCATAATCAAAGTGATAATCCCGGCATCAACACAGGCACAGGGGTTATCGACATCGTTAACAACCTCGTTTACAACTGGGAGCAAAACGGCGCTAACCTGATCAGCGAACATGGCAAAATGCAGATTAATCTGGTGCACAATCTTTATATCATGGGTAAAAATTCCAACCGCGCAGCACCGGAATTAGTCGCCAACAATGCAGGCAAAGACTACCAACTGTTTCTTGAAGAAAACCTCAGTATTCGTGATCCCGAACAAGCTGAACCACTGCCCATAAACCTCGGCTTGATTGGTTGGCCGACTGCCGACTGGGAAGCCAATGAACGCTTCCCCGCGCCCCCGATTACCACGTTCAAGTCCCCCACCTTGCCGAAAAAAATCTTCCCCACCGTCGGCGCAACACTTCCGCACCGCGATGCCATCGACAAAAACCTGATTAGTGAAGCGCGGGAACAGCAAGGCACTATACCGACGTGTCCATCACCACCCGACTGTACGACACACCCTGCTAGCCCGACAGATTACGCCAGCGGTTCAAGCTTGCCTGACAAGGATAACGATGGTATTCCCGACGCGTGGGAAGAAACACACTCACTATTACCCGACAAAGAAGATGCCGCCCAAGATTTCAACGTCAATGGCTACACCAATATCGAAGAATGGATTTTTAGCCTGACACCTAGTGACGACAAACAAATAGCCCAACAAAAAACCAAAGTGTCCCCTTAACTGCACAGCTAACCACACTCATCCGACAAATACCCATTTCCATCCTGCCTCCTCTTCCTGCCACCCGACATCTGTAACAGCATCGGCCTTACATAAACACGGGTTGGGGATCATTGGGATGGCAAGAAAAGTTCAACAGATAGGTGTAGTGCACATTATTACCAACCTAGAAAGCACCGGCACAGCGTTAATGCTGTATAAACTGCTGGCTCACACCGATCGTCACCAATTCGAGCCTGTGGTCATTTCCTTGGGGACAGAAACCGAACTCTGTCAACGTATTAGAGCACACGGCATTAGCGTACATGCGTTGGAAATGAGCACAAATCTTGTCGTGGGCTGGCAAATTTTCAAACTGACCCAATTGCTACGCACCCTGAAACCGGAGGTGATTCAAGGCTGGATGTATCATGGCAACCTCGCCGCATCGCTGGCAAACCTTTCCCTCGGCAATCGCCTGCCAATCCTCTGGAATATTCACAATACCCTGTACGACATTAAGCAAGAGCCACGCACTACCCGCTGGGTGATTGAATTAACGGTCAAACGCTCGAATACCCCCGTGCGAATACTGTACAACACCTACCTGAGCGCTGAACAACACGCCGCCATTGGCTATGATACGCAACACACGCACGTTGTCCCTAACGGCATTGATACCCAATTGTTCTCACCCAATGCTTACAACCACGCCAATATGCGTCAAAGACTCGGTATTCCTGAGGATGCCATCGTTATCGGCATGGTTGCGCACCATCACCCGCTCAAGAATCACGCCTTGTTTATCGAGGCGGCGCATTTACTCTTACAACACCAAAAAAATGTACACTTTATTCTCGCGGGACAAGGCATCACTGCTGACAACCCCCACCTCGCACCACTGTTGCAACGCATAGCAATACCCCACCACCTGCACTTGCTCGGTGAGCGCAAAGACATTCCCAACTTACTGAACGCGCTAGATATATTTTCACTGACTGCCTCACACGATGACGGTTTTTCGCATAGCGTGGGTGAAGCAATGGCGTGCGGTATCCCCTGTCTCACGACAGACGTAGGCGATTTGCCACGCATCATCGGCAATACAGGGCGCACCCTTCAGTACCAAGAAGCTACCCCCTCAGCACTCGCTTTCGCTTGGTTGGAATGGATTCATGCAGGCGAAGTCTGGCGTAAAGAACTGGGAGTACGCGCCATGCAACGCATTCAACAACATTACAATATCCAAGACGTGACGCAGCAGTACCAAACGATTTACAAGGAGTTAGTACATCATGGGCGGACTGACGGGGTTTTATTCCCTCTCCAGCAAGCGCAATTCGGTCGAAACGTCACCCAGTAACCGTCAAACGCGCTCGTTAAGCAGCCTCTTTACGGGCAAAAACAACTACGCCAATACGCTAGAAAAACGTCTCAATCACGTCATCCAGCAACATCGGCAGGCGGATGTTCCGGTGGGCGCATTGCTGAATGGGATTAGCTCATCCTTGGTCGTGGCGTTGATGGCTGCGCACTTGTTTACGGGATTGGGCAGTTCAAGCATGGTACACACAAAGCATCCCAATGCGGCAGACTTTAGCGGCTTAGTGACGCAAGACTCGCACTACATGTCATCCATAAAAAAGCTTTCGTCAAACATCTCAATGAAACGCTTGGCTTGCGGGGTGAAAAACTTGCCGCGCCGTGCAATCAAGCCGTAACTGCGTGATGGAAAATAATCCTTGAGTGGAATCGCCACAATTTTTTCATTGCCAGTCAAACACACTTCGGTCACGATGGAGACACCCAAGCCCATTTCGACGTAACGCTTGACGATTTCCCAACCACCCGCTTCCATCGCCACCGAATACGGCACTTCATGTTGACGGAACACGGTATCGACCATACGCCACGTACTCATATTGCGCGGTGGCAAAATCAAGCCATACGGACCAATGTCTTCCAACGTAATCGGACGCTGCAATGCTGCTAAGGGGTGAGTTTCGGGTGTGATCAGAATCGAGCCAAACGATGCAAACGGCTTGTATACAATCGTATCAGGAATCTGTAATAACGGACCGATAGCCAAATCCACTTGGTCTTCCAGCAGCTTTTTCATGCCGCTTTGCCCTTCGACATTGTGCAGGTTGATGCGAATGCCGGGGTAAGCTGCGTAAAAACGTTCAAGGTATTTCGGCAATACATACAATGCCGTCGACTGACCCGCAGCAATATTTAGTTCGCCCTGCTCCATTTTACCGAGGCTTGCCGCGAACGTTTCTTTGAGGGAATCAATGCCTGCCGCAATCGGTTGCACCAGTTGATACAGGATTTTACCTTCAGGCGTGAGGCGTACACTAGGGCCGCGCCGCTCCAACAACTTCTCGCCCATCTCACGCTCAAGCGCTTGAATTTGCAAAGAAACTGTTGGTTGACTAATGTGTAACTGATCGGCAGCGTGAGTGATATTTTCTTTCTGTGCGACCACACAAAAAGTCCGCAGCAGCTTATAGCGTGTCTGCTTGTAATAGTGCATTGCCAACGTGGTAACTCCTCATTCATTAGGCGATTATTGTGCAATACAATAGTAATAATTGAAACAATTGATTTTTGAGTACGACATATTTTCGGTATCTTACGCCGCAGCTAAGCACCCATTACGAGTGCTTATCTATGCTAACTGTGGTGCTTGCGGCGTCACGAATTGACGCCGCTCTTTTTCCTCCCTCCTTATCCAACAATCACCTATAATTAATACTTCCCACTTCGACTAAAACGGAGATCTCACGATGGCAGATTACATTCTTTGGTTTGATCAGTTGGGGATGCACGATGTCAACATCGTCGGCGGCAAAAACGCCTCCCTTGGGGAAATGATCAGCAACTTAGCCAATGCAGGCGTTAGCGTCCCAAACGGTTTTGCCACTACCACAGAAGCCTACCAAGATTTTATTCGCGCTGATGGTCTGGCTGATCGCATCAACGCGCTCCTAAATTCCCTCGACGTAGACGACATCCACGCGCTCACCAATGCTGGCAAAACCATTCGTGGTTGGGTCATGGACACGCCATTGCCCGAAAAATTGCTAGAAACCGTGCGTGAAGCCTACCTCACCTTGGCAGAAGGTTCGGGCGATACAGCATCCTTCGCAGTACGTTCTTCCGCCACGGCTGAAGACTTACCCGATGCGTCCTTCGCCGGTCAGCAAGAAACCTTCCTCAACGTGCGCGGCTTGGATAATGTTATCGCCGCCATCAAGGAAGTATTCGCCTCGTTGTACAACGACCGTGCGATTGCCTACCGCGTCCACCAGCATTTTGAACATGACAAAGTGTTCTTGTCGGCTGGCGTACAAAAAATGGTACGCAGCGACATCGGCGCAAGCGGCGTATTGTTCACCCTCGACACAGAATCAGGCTTCCGCGATGCAGTCTTCGTCACTGGCGCGTATGGCTTGGGCGAAACCGTGGTACAAGGTGCAGTCAACCCCGACGAATTCTACGTCTACAAACCCAATATCGAAGCCGGTCGCCCTGCGATCCTATCACGCCGTTTGGGTACAAAAGCCATTGAAATGGTCTACGCTGCCACCGCAGGTGACGCACACAACAAAGCCACCTTGACCCGCGAAGTCGATGCTGCCCGCCGCGAACGTTTCTGCCTGAGCGAAGCACAGGTTGAATCCCTCGCCCGCCAAGCCATGATCATCGAAAAGCACTACCAGCGCCCGATGGACATTGAATGGGCATTGGATGGTGGCGATGGCAAGCTTTATATCGTGCAAGCCCGCCCTGAAACCGTCGAAAGCCGCGCTTCCGCCACTATCATCGAACGCTACCAGCTCAAAGAAAAAGGCACTATCGTTGCCGAAGGTCGCGCCATTGGTCAAAAAATTGGTCAAGGCCCTGCTCGCATCATCATGAGCATCAGCCAGATGAACGAGGTAAAAGAAGGCGACGTATTGGTAACAGACATGACCGACCCCGACTGGGAACCGATCATGAAACGCGCTTCCGCCATCGTCACCAATCGCGGCGGACGTACCTGCCACGCGGCAATCATTGCGCGTGAAATGGGCATCCCCGCCGTCGTCGGCTGTGGCGATGCCACCCAGCGCATCAATGCTGGCGACGAAATCACCGTTTCCTGTGCGGAAGGTGACACCGGCTTCATCTACAGTGGCTTGCTGCCGTTTGAAATCCGTACTGCGGACACGGGCAACCTGCCTGATTTGTCAGTGAAAATCATGATGAACGTGGGCAATCCGTCCCGCGCCTTCGCCTTCTCGCGCCTGCCGAATGCGGGTGTAGGCTTGGCACGACTGGAATTCATCATTAACAATACCATCGGCATTCACCCGAAAGCTCTGCTGGAATTCGATAACCTGCCTGCGGATCTGAAAGCTAAAATCGGCGCGAAGATTGCCGGTTATGCCAGCCCGGTCGATTTCTACGTGGAAAAACTGGTCGAAGGCATCGCCACCCTCGCCGCTGCCTACGCACCTAACAAGGTCATCGTGCGCATGTCCGACTTTAAGTCGAACGAATACGCCAACCTGATAGCAGGCGACCGTTACGAGCCGCACGAAGAAAACCCGATGATCGGCTACCGTGGCGTTTCACGCTATTTGTCTGCCAATTTCCGCGATTGTTTCGAGCTGGAATGCCGTGCGCTGCGCAAAGTCCGCAATGAAATGGGTTTAACCAACGTCGAAATCATGATCCCGTTCTGCCGTACTTTGGAAGAAGCGCAGCAAGTCACCGACTTGCTGGCAACCCAAGGTATTCAGCGTGGTGAAAACGGTTTGCGCCTGATTATGATGTGCGAAATTCCCTCCAACGCAGTGCTGGCAGAAGAATTCCTCGAATACTTCGACGGCTTCTCCATCGGCTCCAACGACATGACGCAGTTGACGCTGGGTCTGGATCGCGATTCCGGCTTGATTGCGCACCTGTTTGATGAGCGTAACCCTGCGGTGAAAAAGCTGCTGAAAATGGCGATTGATGCTTGCCACAAGCAAGGTAAATACATCGGCATTTGCGGGCAAGGGCCATCGGACTACCCCGATTTCGCGGTGTGGTTGCATGAGCAAGGCATTAGCAGCTTGTCGTTGAACCCGGATACCGTGGTGGATACGTGGTTGCACCTTGCCAGCCTTGATGACGCCAAGGCATGACTACAGGCAATTGTCAAAATCGGCGGACAGTCTTCTACCTGTCCGACCGTACCGGCATTACCGTCGAAACACTGGGACACAGCTTGCTAACCCAGTTCGATGGGATTAAATGGCGCAAAATCGGCATCCCGTTTTTGGATTCCGAAGAAAAAGCCAGAGCGGCTGCCGAGCAGATTAACCTCACTGCACAACAAGACGGTTGCCGTCCATTGGTATTTAGTACCTTGATCAATCCTGCTGTACGGGCGTGGATTGAACAGGCGGACTGCGCCATCTACGACTTTTTCGAGAGTTTCATTGACTCGATGGAAAAAGAGTTGGGACAACAATCCTCCCACGCCGTCGGGCGATCACACGGGGTCAATAACAATGCCTCGTACACCAAGCGCATCGCGGCAGTTAACTTTGCGCAAACCAATGATGACGGCATCAGTGCGAAAAGTTTTGCAGAAGCCGACATTATTTTGGTGGGCGTATCGCGTTCCGGCAAAACCCCAACGTGTTTGTATTTAGCGCTGCAATACGGTATCTACGCGGCTAACTACCCGTTAACTGAAGAGGACATGGATTCATCCTCCCTGCCTTCCATCATCAAGCCTTTCAAAGACAAACTGTTTGGTCTGACGATTACGGCAGAACAGCTTCATAAGATTCGCCAAGAACGCAAACCGAATAGCCGCTATTCTTCGTTGAGCCAATGCCAGCAGGAACTTCAGTGGCAGGAAAGTTTGTATCGGCGTGAAAGGATTCCGTTCATCGACACCACCGCAACGTCGATTGAGGAAATGGCAACCATCATTCTCAACCGCAGCGGCTTGAAACGGCAGTTGTACGGGGAGTAAGTCAAGTGCGACAATACGCACTTTTCTTTGCCCCACGGAAACGCCATGACAGCTCAACTCATTGATGGAAAGAAAATCGCCGCCGAAGTTCGCATCGAAGTCAAACAAGGCGTCGAAGCACGCCTGCAACTCGGCAAACGCCGCCCCGGTCTGGCGGTCATCCTGATCGGCTCAGATCCTGCTTCACAAGTCTACGTTAGCCACAAGCGCAAAGCCTGCGAAGAAGTCGGCATCCTCTCGCGTTCTTACGATCTGCCCCCGCAAACCACCCAGCACGAGCTAATCGAACTGATCGATGAACTCAACCGCGACCCGCTGATTGACGGTATTCTGGTACAACTGCCGCTACCTGCGCATCTGGATGCCTCACTGATCATCGAGCAAATCACCCCCAGCAAAGACGTGGACGGTTTCCACCCCACCAACGTCGGCCGATTGACATTGCGCATTCCTAGCCTGCGCCCTTGCACGCCTTATGGCGTGATGCGTTTGCTGGATAGCACGGGTGAAGTTTACAAAGGTCGTCATGCGGTGATCGTCGGCGCATCCAACATCGTCGGTCGCCCAATGGCGCTGGAATTATTGCTGGCTGGTGCAACCGTCACTGTCACCCACCGCTTCAGCGGTAGCATGACCCCTGATCTTGTGCGCCAAGCCGACATTGTGATCGCAGCCGCTGGTAAACCGGGGCTGGTCAAAGGTGATTGGATCAAACCGGGCGCAACCGTGATTGATGTCGGTATTAACCGATTGGAAAATGGCAAACTGGCGGGCGATGTGGAATTTGCGGCAGCGGCTGAACGGGCAGCGTGGATTACGCCTGTGCCGGGTGGTGTGGGGCCAATGACGGTTGCTATGCTAATGAAAAACACATTGGAAGCGTGTGCAAAGCATTCGTTTTAAGACCCCCATCCCCAACCCTTCCCCCACAAGGGGCGAAGGGAGTAACCGGAATGTGTTATTTGTTGCCTGCTTGTTCTAGCAACTTTTTGACGGTTTCAGCATCCAATGCGCCGGACTCTTGTAAACGGCGGATGACGGGAGCGGGCAAGCAGACGACTTCCGAAGCACGGAAATCCACCCCGCCAGACACACCACCACATTTCTGGCGTTTCGCATCGCCTGCTTTGGTGCGCTCTTCGTCGTAAGTCATTTTAGACGCATCAACCCAGCCATTTTGACCCGCCCAGCGCACCCGTTCCATCGCGAATGCGCCTGCTTCCGCACGCTGCCCCAGCTTCACAATGCTGCTGCCACTGTGCGGAATTTCGACCGCAATCGCGTTATCACCGTGGTCAACGTACATCATCAGGCTTTCACCAGCTGACAAACCTTGCACTTCGTAGACGGGGATGGATTTGAATAAACCGCCTTTCGCCCCTTCTGGGTAGCCGCAGCATTCTTTGTCTGCAACAGCAGGGTCGGCTAAACATTGGCGACGCATATTCGCTGCTTCGGTCGCCTTGGGATCTTCTTCCAACGCATCGGACAAAACCCAGCCGGTTTGATCATCCCAACTGACTTTTTCCCACACCTTGTCGCCCACCGTCATCTGCGCATTACGCCGTGCAATCCACGTGGCATTATGGGGGAGATTGACCAACACCTCTTTGCCCGGTTCTTTGTACATTTTCAGGACACTGCCTGCATCCATACCCTGCACACGGTACAGTAAGCGTTCACGCCCTCTATTAGGCATTCCAGCGAACTTGTAGTAAATTCACCCCATCCCAACAGCGAGTCATTTACCCCTTGTTAGCCGCCGTTCCTACCTTACCCACGACACTGGATGAAGCGCATCAGGTGATCGTGCGCCAACAGGAACGGATAACTGAGTTGGAGAAGCAAGTGGCACGGGTGGCGGTGCTGGAGCAACAAGTCGAAATGCTGCAAAAACAACTGGAAGAACTGGTTGCCAAATTCGGCAGCAGTTCGCGTAACAGTTCCAAAGCGCCGTCCTCCGACAGCCCGGAACAACGGGCGTTGCGTCCCAAACGCAAGGGGAGTAGCCGCCCACACGGTGGGCAACCGGGGCATCCGCGTCACGAACGGGCGTTATATCCTCCCGAACAAGTGACCCGTACCGAACAGTATTTCCCTGAAAGCACCTGTTCCTGTGGTGGGGCAGTGGCGATTGATTGGGGAAACCCTTACCGCCATCAGGTCACGGATATTGCTCCACCGCCGCCACCGGACGTGACGGAACACCAGTTTTATCAGGGTGTTTGCCAATCCTGCGGCATCAAGCACCACAGCCAGTGGCCGGATTGGGTGCCGAGCGGTCAAATGGGTGCAGGCGTGATCGCCTGGGTGGTGATTTTGAGTGGTCAGTTCCGCCTATCCATGCGCCAGATCCAGGTTCTGTTGTGGGAAATGTGCCACGTGCGTTTTAGCACTGGGGCTATCAGCAAGGCGCAAGGCAAAGCCATTCCGTGGATGGGGCCGCTATACCGTCAAGTAGGTCAGTATGTACGCGGACAAGCGGTATGCCACGCCGATGAAACCCGCCATTATCGCGGTACGAACACTTACTGGTTATGGGCATTGGCTGACCATAGCGTGAGTTACTTCATGACCCATTACTCACGCGGCAAGGCCGCCGCCGATGCCTTGTTGGGCAGCTTTACTGGCTATCTGGTCACCGACCACTTCAGTGGTTACGGCAACGTCCCACCCGAACGGCGGCAACTGTGTTGGGCGCATTTGATCCGCCACTTCCGCAAAATGGCGGGGCGTTGCGGCGAAGGGGGAAGCGTGGGCAAACGCCTGTTGTTACTCGCCTATACCACCGTCCGCACCCATCACCGCTGGCAACAACAACCCGATGAAGCCGCTCGCTACCAACGGCGGATACTCCGCTTGCGCCGCAGCTTCCAAGCCACGCTCAACAAAGGCTTGGCATTGGAGAATTGCAAACGCACCACCAACCAATGCAAGCATTTGCTCAAGGATGAGGCGATGTGTTGGACTTTCCTCAAGGATAGTCGCATTCCCCTCACCAATAACCGTGCCGAGCGGGTGATCAGGCCGTATGTGCAATGGCGGAAAACCAGCTTTGCCAGCCAGTCGGCACAAGGTGACAGATTCCGTCCAACGGTGATGACCGTGCTGGGGACGGCACGTCAATTGGGGATGAATATGGCGATATTGATGCGGGACATTTGCTCACAAGGCTTGGCTCATAAGTCTGTCTCGGTGCGCTTCCCTTTGGCTCAACCGTTAGCTTCTAACCCGCTACAGACGGCGTGAACGCTTACCACACGGTACACCAGTGACGTATCGGCAGGCATCGACAAGGCGGCAACACTCAACAGCGGTACAGCCAGCAACACCACACCGCCCAGCCATGACAGGGACGTTTTCTTCAAGACACTCTTTTTCTTCATAATCACTCTCCGACAGCTTCCCGACTGACAACGGGTGCGTCATCTCGCAAGTTAAAAAGCACAGCAGGGTTTGGGGATAAAACAACCTGCCAGCTTGATCTAAAACCAATCAAGCATAGATTTGATTAATCTTTGATAAACATAGATTTACGTTACGTGATTATGATCTTACAGTTGCAAAAAAGTCACAACCTTCACAGACGAAATGGCTATTTATTTTGTTTATAGGACAGATACATGGCGTCACCATAACTAAAGAAGCGATATTGCTGACGAACGGCATGTTGGTAGGCTTGCTTGATGTTTTCATAACCAGCAAACGCCGAAACCAGCATTAATAGCGTGGATTCGGGCAAATGAAAGTTGGTGATCATCACATCCACCGCACGGAACGTGTAACCCGGCGTGATGAACAAACGCGTATCACCTTGGAACGGTTTTAGCTCACCGTCTTGCGCCGCACTTTCAAGACTGCGTACCGAAGTTGTTCCCACCGCCACCACACGTCCACCACGCGCACGGCAAGCTGCCACCGCATCACACACGGCTTGAGAAACCTCGACGTATTCGGCGTGCATAATGTGCTTCGACAAATCTTGCACGCGCACTGGCTGAAACGTCCCCGCCCCCACATGCAGCGTCACTGCTGCGGTTTGTACGCCTTTACGCTGCAACGCATCCAACAACGCTTGATCGAAATGCAAACCGGCGGTAGGTGCAGCCACTGCCCCCGGTTGCTGCGCAAATACCGTCTGGTAACGTTCCCGATCCGCCAGCGTATCTTCGCGCTCAATATACGGCGGCAAGGGAATATGCCCGTATTGCTCCAACAAACTCAGCGCCGATTCCGTATGTAGAAAACGCACCTCAAACAAATCACCTTGCCGCCCCGTGACTTCGGCATCAATCGCGTTTTCCAAACGTAGGCGCATACCCGGCTTGGGGGATTTGCTAGCACGGATGTGAGCCAGCGCATTGTGGGTGTCGATCAAGCGTTCCACTAGCACTTCGACCTTGCCACCCGTGGCTTTTTCACCGTGCAACCGCGCCGGAATCACACGGGTATTGTTGAACACCAGCAAATCTTCGGGCTGAATCAGCGCCAGCACGTCGGTAAAATGTCCATCACGGCAGCCATTATTAGTGCTACAGGTGTCGTTTGCGCTATCCAGAATCAATAAACGGCTAGCAGTACGCTCGGCGAGGGGCTGAAACGCAATCAGCTCAGGGGGGAGATCATAATGGAAATCAGTCAGTTGCATGGGGTTCGATCACAGTCTTGGCAGTTGATGGCAAGAAATCATAGCAGTTTGTAAAATTTCTTTCGACAAATAGAAAAAGTTAGGTATAATGCACGCCTTCACATCTTAGCCGGGATGGCGGAATTGGTAGACGCAGCGGATTCAAAATCCGCCGATGGTAACATTGTGCGAGTTCGAGTCTCGCTCTCGGCACCACTTATTGTGAACTAAACATAAGTGAGAACAACTAACCCGCCAAAGCGGGTTTTTTTGTGCCCGCCTCCGGCAGATTCAATAAGGGGCTTACCATCATGTCACACCACGCCAAAGACTTACTCGCGCTCGCGAAAGCGGTCATCGACACCGAAATTGCTGCCCTCGCTGCCCTACCCTCACGCTTAGACGATGAATTCCTACACGCATGTGAAGCCATTCTCGCCTGCAAAGGTCGCGTCATTGTCACCGGTATGGGTAAATCTGGTCACATCGGCAACAAAATCGCCGCCACCCTTGCCAGCACGGGTACACCCGCGTTCTTCCTGCACCCCGGTGAAGCCAGCCACGGTGACCTCGGTATGATCGTCAACGGCGATGTGATCATTGCGCTTTCTAATTCTGGCACAAGCGCCGAAATTCTCGCGATTTTGCCTGTGATTCGTCGCCTCGACGTGCGTGTGATCGCCATGACCGGCAATCCGCATTCCCCGATGGCAGAAGCCGCTGATTTCCACATTAACATCGGGGTCGACAAAGAAGCCTGCCCATTAGGACTCGCGCCCACCTCCAGCACCACCGCCACCTTGGTGATGGGCGATGCCCTCGCCGTAGCCTTGTTGGAAGCACGCGGCTTTACCGCCGAAGATTTCGCCCGCTCTCATCCAGGTGGACGTTTAGGCAAGCGCCTATTGGTACATGTACACGACATCATGCACACGGGCACAGACATCCCCCAAGTCAGCCCTGACGCACCCTTGCAACAAGCCATCCTAGAAATGACCCGCAAAAAACTCGGCATGACCGCGATCACCACTGCCGATGGCAAATTGTTGGGCATTTTTACCGACGGCGATTTACGCCGCTCCTTCGAGAAAGGCGAAAACTTACACGCCCAACCGATTGCTGCGCTCATGACCGCGCCATTTCGCAGCATTGACAGCCACAGCCTCGCCGTCGAAGCGCTCAACTTGATGCAAGCACACGCGATTACCGTACTGCCAGTCGTGCAGGATGAGCGCGTTATCGGTATTATCCACATGCATGATCTTTTACGCGCTGGAATCGCCTGATGTTAGACACTTTTGACACACTCCCCGCTGCGGTGCTGGAACGCGCCCGCAACACCCGTCTGGTTATTTTCGACATTGACGGCGTGCTGACCGATGGCAGCCTGTTCTTCGACAATCATGGGCAGGAATACAAAGCCTTCAACTCCAAAGACGGACACGGCATCCGCATGTTGCTGGAAAGCGGCTTGGAAATGGCACTAATCACCGGGCGGCAATCCGAACTGGTATTGCACCGTGCTGACAACCTGAAAATTCCACGTGACCGCATCTGGCAAGGCTATCGTGACAAACGCCCCGCCTTCACCGAACTGCTCACCCGAACCGGCTTAAAACCGGAAAACATCGCCTATGTCGGTGACGATGTGGTGGATTTACCCGTGATGGCGCAAGTCGGTTTTGCGATTGCGGTCGGTGACGCGCACTACTACGTCAAGCAACACGCGCATTGGGTCACACAAACGCATGGCGGGCGCGGTGCAGGGCGTGAAGTCTGCGAGCTGTTACTGCACGCCCACGGCAAGCTGCAAGCCAAACTGGCAAGCTATTTGACATGAAACACGTCATTGCGCTGGTGGTTGCGCTGATGCTGATCCTGCTGATTACGCAGGCAGAAGATTATTTTGGCAAAACCAACATCCGCCAATTAACGATGGAAAAAGACCAGATCGACTACTACCTGTCGGATTTTTCCATCATGGCAGTAGAATCCGATGGCAAAGTCAGCTACCAACTGTCCGGCAAGCATTTGTCGCATTGGCAAGGCAAACGCCAAAGCCGCATTATTGCACCGGAAATTAACACCAGTGCAGGATTCAAGCTACAGTCAGACCATTTGTTGTATGATCAAGCCACACGGGAAATTTCCACGGATGCGGAAGTGTTCATGACTTCACCTTCAGGCACGATGCAATCCACCGGACTTACCGCTAAACTTGATGATCATTTACTGAGATTGGATTCCAATGTGCGCTCAACCTACCAAGTCAAATAAAAGGTTAACTACAGGGCTATTATGCTTGCTACTGAGCGTTGTAGCCACGACGGCGCACGCCCTCAAAGCCGACGTAGAAGCACCCGTACAAATTGAAGCCAACTCCGCCGTATTTGACAAAATGGCAGGCACAGCCAGCTACGATGGCAATGTCATTATCCGCCAAGGCACATTAGAAATCCTTGCTGCACACATTGAAATCAACGCCCCCAACAATGAAATCACCAGCATTATGGCGACAGGCGCACCCGTCAGTCTCAAGCAAACAATGGACAACGGCAAACGCGCCAGCGGCAAAGCGCGGACGATGCAGTATTGGGTGAAGGAAAAGCGCCTGATCCTCGATGGCGACGCGGAACTCTTGCAAGACCAAGACCGCTTCACCAGCAACCACATCGAATACCTGACGGGTACAGGGCAACTCAAAGCCGGTGGCACAGGTGGCAAAGGCAAATCAGGGCGGGTGTCTGCCGTGTTTTACCCAACCAATAAAGCCGCCGAATGAATACCTTAGCGGCACGTAACTTGCAAAAAAGTTACAAGAAACGCCAAATCCTCAAAGGCGTGGATTTGCACGTCAATAATGCCGAAGTGGTTGGTTTGCTAGGACCCAATGGCGCGGGCAAAACCACTTGCTTCTACATGATTGTCGGCTTGGTTGGGGCGGATGCGGGGCAAGTCTTGCTCAACGACAAAGACATTACCGCGCAAGCCATGCACGAACGCGCCCGTGAAGGCATCGGCTACCTTGCCCAAGAAGCCAGCATTTTCCGCAGCCTCACGGTCGCGCAAAACATTATGGCAGTGCTGGAATTGCGTAAAGATTTGAACCGCCAACAACGCCAAGCCAAAGTGGATAGCCTGCTGGATGAATTCCAACTGACCCATTTGCGTGATAGCCATGGCATCAGCCTGTCAGGTGGGGAACGCCGCCGTGCGGAAATTGCGCGTGCGCTTGCCAGCGACCCAGCGTTTATCCTGCTGGATGAACCGTTTGCGGGGGTTGACCCCATTTCAGTGCTGGAAATTCAAAAAATTATCCGCCATCTGGTGGAACGTGATATTGGCGTACTGATTACTGACCATAACGTGCGCGAAACCTTGGGCATTTGCCACCGTGCGTACATCCTTAGCGAAGGTAAAATTCTGGTGGAAGGTACACCCGAAGCCATCTTGCAAGACGAACAAGCCCGTCGCGTTTATCTGGGCGAAAACTTCAAACTGTGAAATTTTACCCGATTAGCGTAGTATGAGACTCATGAAACACTGGCTTCATAAGCGTCATAGGACAAAGGAATAACAAGAACAATGCTTAAACAGGGATTTGATCTCAAACTGGGTCAGACACTTTCCATGACCCCGCAATTACAGCAAGCCATTCGCCTGTTGCAATTGTCTTCACTGGAACTTCAGAACGAAATTCAGCAAGCGCTGGAAGACAATCCCTTGCTGCAACTCGCTGATGAAAGCGATGACTCGCGCCCAGAAATCCCCAGCGAGTCGCCTGCCGAACTCGATGTTGAAGCCAGCGATTACGACCCACCCGCCGATGCCCCTGTCGAACAATCGCACCTTGACACCGAAATTCCTGACGAAATGCACATGGATGCGGAATGGGAAGACATCTACGACACCCGCAGCAGCAACAGCGATAGTGGTGGCGATGCCTCCGGCTTCCTCGAAAACCAAGGCGACACCGCCGATAGCGGCTTGCAGGAACATTTGCTCTGGCAAATCCGCATGAGCAACCTCACCAACATTGACAAACAGATTGCTGAAACCCTGATTGGCTCACTCGACGATGCTGGTTATTTGTGTGACCCTCTGGATGAAATTTTTGCCTCACTCAGCGACGAACTGCCCATCGACATTGAAGATGTGGAAGTTGTACTCACATTTATTCAGCAGCTTGACCCCCTTGGCGTAGGTGCACGGGATTTGCGCGAATGCTTGTTAATCCAACTGGCACACTTGCCCGAAAGCCGAATTTTGTTCAAAGCACGCCAGCTCGTCGAAAAAAATCTGGACTTGATGGAGCGGCGGGATTATAAAGAAATCAGCAAGCGGTTGAAAATAGAACAGGGCGAATTGGAAGAGATCATCCTGTTATTGCGCAGTCTTCAACCGCGCCCCGGCAGTGCTTATTCAGCCACCAAGGCGGATTACATTGTCCCTGATGCCTATGTCCGTAAGATCAAAGGAGAGTGGGTGGTTTCACTCAATGCGCAAGTCACACCAAGCCTGCAAGTTAACCAATACTATGCAGAGATGTTGGGGCAAGTAAAAAGTGAACACGATGCCAGTTACTTCAAAGCCAACCTGCAACAGGCGCGTTGGTTGATCCGCAGTGTTGAAAGCCGCAATTCAACCATGCTCAGTGTTGCCAAAGCCATCGTTGAGCGCCAAAGCGCTTTCATGCAATACGGTGAACAGGCGATGAAGCCGCTGATTCTCAGGGATATAGCTGAAGAACTTGAAATGCACGAGTCCACCATTTCCCGCGTCACCACCAACAAATACCTGTATACCCCACGCGGTATTTTTGAATTCAAATACTTTTTCTCCAGCCAAGTCGATACCGATACAGGTTCTAGCTGTTCCTCTACCGCTATCCGCGCCATGCTCAAAAAGCTGATTAACGAGGAAAATCAACACTCACCCCTGAGTGACAACCAATTGACTAACCTGCTTAACGAGCAGGGTATCAACGTGGCACGGCGAACCGTTGCCAAGTACCGTGAAGCCATGTCCATCCCGTCATCGCATGACCGGAAGGCGTTGGTTTCGACCTAAACGGTGTGTGTAACGACTAGCACCGTTTCTTTCATGACCTTGAACAAGGAGCTTGCATTATGCAATTAGAAATCACTGGGCATCATCTAGAAGTGACCGACTCCATGAGCAACTACGTGCGTGAAAAGGCAGACCGCCTGAAGCGCCATTTTGACCAAGTAATGAAAATCCACTTCATCCTGGAAGTTAACAAGCAACAGCACAAGGCAGAAGCCACCTTCCACGTTAACGGCAACCACATGTTCGCCGAAGCGGTTGCAGAGGATATGTATGCAGCCATTGATGCCCTGACTGACAAGCTGGATAGACAGATTGTCAAGCACAAGGAAAAAACCAAAGACCATCATCGTCAGGAAGCGGCGCAATTGGTTGCTGCTGCTGAAGAAACGGACTAACCCCCAATGGACATCACTACCCTGCTGTCTGCCGAACGCATTGCTTGTAAACCCGACGTTTCCAGCAAGAAACGCGCCTTTGAACAATTGGCAGAAATGCTTGCCATCGGGCAACAGGCATTAAGTGCAGCGGCGATTTTCGACGCCCTGACCAGTCGGGAGAAGCTGGGTAGTACCACCATCGGGAATGGCGTAGCTATTCCCCATGCGTGTATGTCTGTATTAAAACCGTGTGGGGCTTTGTTGTTACTGGAAGATGGCGTCAAAATGGATGCACCGGATAAAAAACCCGTGCAACTGTTTATGGCTATTCTTGTGCCAGCCAACCAAGCCCCCGATTATTCCGAACTCATTACCCAACTGACCAGCACGCTCATCCAAAAAGCGTTGATTGAGCAAATTTGCAGTCAACACGACCAACAAACCCTGCTGGATCACTTCATTAGCCTCTTCAACCCACCCAGTCACCCCTTTAAGGGTGCATTAGCAGCGTAATCTTATGCACTTAGTCATTATTAGTGGCATGTCAGGTGCGGGCAAAAGTTACGCCCTGCACACGCTCGAAGACAACGGTTATTACTGCATTGACAACCTGCCCTCGCAATTGTTGGAAGCCTTGCTCGGCACACCACAGATTGCCAAACAACCGTATTTGGCGGTCGGGATCGACATACGCGGCGGGCGTGACAGCTTGCTGGATACCCCTGCCATTATCAAACGTGTCCGGCAGCGTGTCCCTAGTACGCAAGTGATTTACCTGTATGCCAACCCCGAAGTTTTGCGCAAGCGTTACAACGAAACCCGCCGTCGGCATCCCTTGACCAGCGAAGCACAAGAACTCGACAAAGCCATTGCTTTAGAAGCCACCTTGCTCGAACCCTTGGCGATCGATGCTGATTTGCGCCTAGACACGTCACACATTGGCGTGTACGAATTGGGGCGAATGCTCAAAGCACGAGTTTGTCAAACCGAACAGCAGCATTTGTCACTGATGATTCAATCCTTCGGCTTCAAACACAACCCGCCGACCGATTCTGACTTCCTGTTTGACGTGCGTTGCTTGCCCAACCCTTATTGGGAATCGGACTTACGCACCCAGACTGGGCGCGATAAAGGCATTATCGAATGGCTGGAAAAGCACGAAGAAGTCCAGCGCATGTACCGCGACATCCGCGATTTCCTCAGCAATTGGCTACCCAGCCATGACAGTAATTGCCAACGCGCTTACTTGACGGTATCCATCGGCTGTACCGGCGGGCGGCATCGTTCGGTGTACCTTGCTGAACAGCTTTATCAGCATTTCCACCAAACACTGGGTGAAAACGTGATTTTGCGGCATCGCGAACTTAATTACGTGCGTTAGTGTCACACAGTTGTCATATTGCACCTCTACAGTACGCAGCAGTTAAACCCTTTGGAGACAAGCAAATGAAGAAACTTACCCTCGCGATGGCGGCTGCTCTGGCACTGTCTGCGACTGCTGCGCACGCCCGCGACAATATCGAAATCGTGGGTTCTTCCACCGTATACCCCTTCTCCACCAGCGTTGCTGAAACATTTGCCAAAAAAACCGGCAATGCTGCGCCAAAAGTCGAAGCGACGGGCACAGGTGGCGGTTTCAAACTGTTTTGCTCCGGTGCAGGCATTGACACGCCCGATGTCACCAACGCTTCACGCCGCATGAAAAAAAGCGAATTGGATGATTGCATCAAAAATGGCGTTGATAAAGTCACTGAAGTTCAAGTTGGCTTCGACGGCATTGCGATTGCTAACGCCAAAAGCGCGGCTGATTATGACCTGAGCCTGAAAGACATGTTCATGGCATTGGCAAAAACTGTGCCGAATGACAAAGGCGAAATGGTCGCGAATCCTTACAAAACATGGAAAGCCATCAACCCTGCCCTGCCAGACACAAAGATCGAAGTACTGGGCCCACCGCCTACCTCCGGTACGCGTGATGCGTTCGCCGAAATGGTCATGGAAGGCGGCTGTAAAGGCGTAGCACCATTGGATGCGATGAAGGATGAAGCCAAAAAACTGAAAGAAGCGGGCAAAGAAGACGACGCTAAAGCCAAGGAAAAAGAGCACAAAGCGGCTTGCACCACCATGCGTGAAGACGGCGTTTACATCGAAGCCGGTGAAAACGATAACCTGATCGTGCAAAAGCTGGAAGCCAACACGAATGCGCTGGGTATCTTCGGTTTCAGCTTCTTGGAACAAAACAACGACAAGGTGAAAGGCTCAAAAGTGGGCGGCATTGCGCCAACCTTTGAAAGCATTTCTGACGCTAGCTACCCTGTCTCGCGCCCACTGTTCATGTACGTGAAAAACGCACACGTTGACCAAGTAAAAGGCATCAAAGAATTCGTCACTGAATTCACCAGTGAAGATGCGTGGGGCAATGATGGCTATTTGGCTGACAAAGGCTTAATCCCTATGCCAGATGCCATGCGCAAAGACGTGGCGGCAACAGCGGCTGAACTCAAGCCATTAGCGGCGGATGCGCTGAAGTAACTGCCTTCTAACAACACTATCATCGTCTACTATTAGGGAGCGCCAGTCGCTCCCTTTTTTGTTACTTCCCCGTCAACATCGCCAGCAAACGGCTTTGCGCACTCACCACCGCCTCCCCCGCTTCCGGCTGGCAACGCAGATAAGCCCCATCCGCCTGCAATTCCCACGCTTGGGTATTGTCCTGCAAGTGCAGCTCAAAGGCTTCGCGTATCACCCGCTGGCGCAGCTTGCTATCCAAGATCGGGAACGCCACTTCGACACGCCGGAAAAAATTGCGGGGCATCCAATCCGCACTGGAGCAATACAATTCCTCATCCCCGTCATTCTGGAAATAGAACACACGCGGATGTTCCAAAAATCGCCCCATCACTGAGCGCACATGAATATTGTCCGAAACCCCCGCAATGCCGGGGCGCAAACAGCACGTACCGCGTACCACCAGCTCCACCCGCACCCCCGCTTGCGATGCCTGATACAAAGCGTGGATCGTTTGCGGCTCAATCAAGGAATTCATCCGCGCCCGAATCAACGCGGGTTTGCCGTCACGCGCATGGTTTATTTCCCGCGAAATCTTTTGCAAGATACTGTTATACAACGTAAACGGTGCAACCAGCAGGTAGTTCATCCCCTGAATGCTGCCCAGCCCCGTCAACATCAAAAACACCTTGTGTACGTCTTCGGTAATGTCGGGGTGGCAAGTCAACAAGCCAAAATCGGTGTACAACCGTGCTGTACCGGGGTGGTAATTGCCCGTGCCTAAATGCGCGTAACGGCGTAATTGCTGCCCTTCGCGGCGCACCACCATGCACAATTTCGCGTGGGTTTTGTAGCCGACTACCCCGTACACCACATGCGCTCCGGCGCGTTGCAACTGCGTTGTCAGGCTGATATTCGCTTCTTCATCAAAACGGGCGCGGAGTTCCACCACCACCGTCACTTCCTTACCTGCCCGTGCCGCCCGCACCAAATGCTCAACAATCGCCGATTGTTTGCCCGTGCGGTACAAAGTCATTTTCACTGCCAATACATTCGGGTCACTGGCAGCTTGCCCAATAAAATCAATCAGCGTCTGGAAACTTTGGTAGGGGTGATGCAGCAATACATCGGTCGCACGAATGCGCTCAAACAAATCAGGGTAACGTTCCGTCAGCGCGGGTGCGGGGCGAAACGGCAGAAACCGCAAATCCGCCCGCTCCACCAAATCGCTGATCGCCATTAAACGGTTGAGGTTAACCGGACCATTCACGTTATAAACATCGTTGGCTTGCAAATCGAACTGTTCGCTCAAGTAGTCGATATTATCTTGCGGGCAATGATCGGAAACCTCCAACCGCACCACTGCACCGTAATTGCGCTGCGGCAATTCACCCTGCATCGCTTGCAATAAATCATCGGTTTCCTCTTCATCGAGGAACATATTGCTATTGCGGGTCAAGCGGAATTGGTAACTACCCAGCACTTCCATGCCGGGAAACAAGCGCCCAATAAACGCGTGCAAAATTGATGACAGAAACACGAAACTGTTGGCACTCGCTGCCATATCGACGGGCAAGCGAATAATGCGCGGCAAGGTACGCGGCGCTTGCACAATTGCGGTGTCGATTTCACGCCCGAACGCATCCGTGCCTTGCAAACTAACGATAAAGTTCAGGCTTTTGTTGAGAATATTCGGGAACGGGTGCGCAGGGTCTAACCCTAATGGGCTAAGCAAGGGCATCAATTCGCGGTCAAAATAATCCGACAACCACGCGTGCTGGCGCTCATCCCAATGGGTACGACGCACGAAGTAAATGCCTTCCTGACGCAATGCCGGAATCAACGCATCATTCAGCAGTTTGTATTGGCGTTCCACCAAATCGCGGACGTGCTGTTCAATCTGGCGCAACACGGCAGGCGGCGACAGCTTATCCGCCCCCATCGCCGCAATATCCAAGCTCAACTGCTGTTTAAGCCGCCCGACGCGCACTTCAAAAAATTCATCGAGGTTGGAACTGGAAATGCACAAGAATTTCAGGCGTTCCAACAACGGCGTGGTCGGGTCACTCGCCAGTTCCAACACGCGGCAATTAAATGCCAACAAGCTCAATTCACGGTTGATGTAATAGTCTGGGTTGTCCAGCACAATGTCAGTGCTTGTTGTGGGAATGTGTCGTGTCATGCGAGCGATAATGTCCTGATTCCAATAAAGCGTGTAGGTGATGCGGGGCGTGACGTTGCAGGCGAGTTTCAATGCCTTGTTTAACCATGCCCCACTCCGTGTCAAGGATACTGTAGATAGCTGTATCGCGGATGACTCCATCCGGCATGATCGCACTGCGGCGCAAAATACCTTCCTGAGTCGCACCCATTTTTTCTAAGGATTGACGCGAACGCGCATTGCGAATGTCTGTCTTGAACTGCACTCGCAAAATCCCGAAGGTTTCAAACGCATGGCGCAACAGCAAGTATTTGCTTTCGAGATTAACGCCGCTGCGTTGGTATTCGGGCGCATACCACGTACCGCCAATCTCTAGCTTCATGTGTTTCATGCAAATATCGCGGAAACGGGTGCTGCCAATCGTGCGCCCAGACGCTTTGTCGATCACCGCGAACGGCAGATCCGTACCGGCTTCGCGCAACCGAATCGCCTGCGTCACGAACGCCTCCATCTGCGCCTGTTCACGCATATCGCCGTAGAACATGTATTTCCAAATGTGTTCGTTACGGGCAGCGTCAAATAGTTCCGGCAGATGCGCTTCGCTCAGGGGTTCAAGCCGTACCAAACGCCCTTCGAGTGTTACAGGTTGTAATGTCATGACTCATCCTCCTAAATCAAGCAAGACCACATACAAAAACTGCCTTGTGCCAAACCCGCGCCCAGCAACGCCCCCATCAGCACATCACTGGGGTAATGCAGCCCCAAGATCACCCGCGACAACGCCACCAACACCGCAAACGGCACGACCAGCAACGCCCATTCCGGGTAGTAATACAGCAATACCAAGGTAAAACTCACCGCGTGCAAGGTATGCCCCGACGGAAAACTAAACTGATCGAGCGCCACCACGTTTTGGAAAATATCGCCGTTATGATTGTAGGGGCGTACCCGTTCCGTCGATGTTTTCAGCCATTTGTAGATCAATAGTCCCACCAGCCCAACCAAACCCATGTGTAACGTGACTTGCAGCGCTGCCCCGCCATAAATCAGCGGCAACATCAGCATGAGCACGTACCAAAACACGCCATTCCCCAAGCGACTCACCGCCGCAAACAATAGGCTGATCGGTTTAAGGTGATTGATCCGGTTGAACAGCAGGCACAATGGAATTTCACGGTCATTCAAGCGATGTAACAACTTCATGGGCGTACCTCGTGTAACAGGGTTTGGAGCGTTTGATGCAGGCGTTCCACCACCTTCGTCCAACTCAAAGTCAACGCTGTGTCACGCGCTGCCAGACCTTGGGCTTGGCGTAAAGCAGGGGCTAATGCCAACTGCACGCTGGCTTGCACAAAAGCGGCGTTATCATCTAACGGCACTGCCATACCGTTTTGCCCGTAACGCAAGTATTCGTGGGCGGCAGCATAATCGAAGGTAACGACGGGCAAGCCGCTTGCCATCGCTTCCAACACCACATTGCCAAACGTTTCGCTGGTGCTGGGGTACAAAAACACATCGCCACTGGCGTAATGTTCTGCCAAGGCACTGCCCGTTTGCATCCCCACAAATAAGCCATCGGGGTAGGCTTCCTGCAAGCGTTTGCGTTCGGGGCCATCGCCGACCAGCAGAAAACGCGCATCGGGAACGTGTTGTTGAATGGCACGAAATGCCACAAATGCCAAATCAAGATTTTTTTCCTGCGCCATGCGTGATACCAACGTGACCAGCAATTGTTCGGGGCGAATGCCTAAACGCGACCGCAACGCATGACTACGCCGTGCGGGGTTGAATTGCACCGTGTCGATACCCCGTTCCAAAATGCCCAGTTTGGTGTAACCACTGGCGGTGAGTTGCTGCTGCAATTCGCGGGTCGGTACAAGCGTCACCAGCGTTTGGTTATGCACATGGCGCAAATAACGTTTCGCCAGATTGAAAAACCCGCTCAAACGGTAATAGCGGCTGTACTGATCAAAATTGGTGTGAAAATCGCTGATCACGGGAATACCGAGCTTTTTCGCTGCTTTCATCGCCGAATACCCCAACGGCCCTTCGGTCACGATTTGCACGATGTCGGGGCGCTGCTTTTTCCACAAACGTTGCAGCGCGTGGTATTGCGGAAACCCAAGGCGCACTTCTTTGTAAAACGGCAACGTTAGCCCCGTGACGAGGTATTCTTGAAAACCGTCTTCGCGACAGGCTTTGTCATCCCCACCTTGACGTGGGCGCACCAACTGAAGGTGATAACCGCCCCGCAGCCGCAAGCCATTCACCAAATGGCTAATGGTATGCGCCACCCCATTGATTTCCGGTGGCCACGTTTCCGTGACAACCGCCAAACGGGTCTGGGAGATAACAAGTTGCAGAGGGGGCTTAGACACAAAAAACCACGTCCTATAGTGAATATACCCGTCATTTTGCGGGGTCAATACTGCAAGACCGTGACGTTTTTATGACGATTGTGTTTAAGCCAGCGGCGAAAAACGGTAGCCCGCGCCGCGCACGGTTTGGATGTACTGCTCAAAACCGTGCGGTGCTAACGTTTTGCGTAGACGCAGAATATGCACATCCACAGTACGCTCTTCCACGTACACATTGCGCCCCCACGCGTTATCCAACAATTGCTCGCGGGTATACACACGGTCGGGGTGCTGCATAAAAAATTTCAGCAAGCGAAATTCGGTAGGGCCAAAGTCAAGTACCACATCATTGGCGGTTACACGATGGCTAAGTGGGTCTAAACTCAACCCTTTAAAGTCGATAGTTTCAGCAGGCTGGGTGTGATTAGTGCGCCGTAATACCGCTTGTATCCGTGCAATCAATTCAGCGGGTGAAAACGGTTTGCTGATGTAATCATCAATACCCGCTTTGAAGCCATTGATTTTGTCGTTTTCTTCCGTGCGGGCGGTGAGCATAATCACCGGAATGTCTTGGGTGTGAATGTCACGTTGTAAACGCCGCACGATGTCCAAGCCGCTCGTTCCCGGTAGCATCCAGTCCATAAGGATCAGTTCGGGGCGTTGGCGCTCAATTTCAGCGTAAGCCTGTTCAGCATCAGCGGCTTCGCGAAGTGCGAAACCCGCTCGCCCTAAAGCAAAACCGACCATATTACGGATGGGCTGCTCGTCATCGACAATCAGGATTGTGCTCATGTTAAACCTGTCTGAATTCCATTTTATTCAGGGATTTAACCCGAATTGTGTGTCAATTCGATGACAAAACTCCACAAATAAAAAAGCCCGGCGGTTAACCGGGCTAAAAACTGAAAACACCTTTATTTATAACTCGCTTTCCTTAAACACTTAAACGCCGACTTTGCCACCGTCGTTACGGGTAATCACCACGGTTGCAGAACGCGGACGCGCCGAACCACCCGCTGGCCAATGACTGGTGAACTGGGTTGGATCAGTAGCCGATGTGCTGTTTTCGCCGGGATGTTGGATATTGACGAAAATCGCCTTGCCATCTGGCGTTTCGGCAATCCCAGTGATTTCGCAATCTTTAGGGCCAACGAGGAAGCGACGTAATACCGTGGTGCTAGCTTTTTTGCCTGCACGGGTTTTAACCGCTGTTTGACCGGAAGGCACACCTTGGTTGTTAATCGTCGTTTCTGCACCGTCACCCACCGTACCCGGAACGGCTGCCAACATCATGCAGTTGGTGGTATCGGTGTAATAACCATCGTCGGTTTGTACCCATAATAAACCCGGTGTGGCGTAGCTGAACCACAAACCATCAGGACTGGAGAAGTCGTTTTCAGCCGTCAAACCTGACAGGTTAACGTCTGCGGCAGCATCCGCTTGCGCCCCGAACAGGTAAATATCCCAGTTGAAAGCAGTCGCCGCATGATCGCCACCTGATTCTTTCCAGCGGATAATGTGACCATTGACGTTGCCTTTGCTCGTCGTTGTCCCTTTCGCATCGGAATAGTAACGCGGGTTAGCCGCATCTAACGGTACAGCCGCCGAACCGCGCCCACTGCTGGACACGTTGTTGGTGAGGGTCATGTAAACTTCGCCGTTGAGCGGGTTAACGGCTCCCCACTCTGGGCGATCCATCTTGGTCGCGCCAACTGCATCGGCAGCGATACGGGCATTGATCACGACATCGGCTTCATTGGCAAACGCATAGCTGGCGTAAGTAGCAACCTTCGTATTGCTCAGACTCAACAACTCCCATGTACCTGTGCCATCAGCACTGAACTTAGCAGCGTACAGCTTGCCAGAATCCATGTACTTATCGCCTGCGGCTGCTCCGGCATTCGCATCAGTAGCACTCCACAGCGCGGTGGAAACGAATTTGTAAATGTATTCGTTACGCGAGTCATCACCCATGTAGAACACAATCGGCTTACCCACAACCGGCTTCGCAGGCCAGCAACCTTCATGACCGAAACGCCCGAAAGCAGTACGCTTCTTCGGCATAGAGGTTGGGTTGAACGGATCAATTTCCACAATCCAACCAAACGTGTTTGCCACATTGCGGAAGTCATTGGCAGCCGTCGTACTCGTTACACCCGCATTCCAGCGGCGGTACAAGTCAGTGGTATCGCTTGACCCCGGACGTGACCAGTTGTAACGCCCAGAAGTCGCATTACTCATGCCATAACGTTTGAAAGCCGCGACTTCTTTAGCCGTGCGTACCGTATCGGCTTCACGGCGGTAGAAATACCCGGCCCAGTTTTCTTCACAGGTCAGGTAAGTACCCCATGGGGTGTAACCGTTGCCACAGTTATTGATGGTGCCGCGTGTATTTGTACCAGCGGTGGAATGAGCCGTCACCATCAGGTCGCTGCTACGTGCAGGGCCGGTCAATTCCATATCAGTTGCGGCATTGATACGACGGTTCAAAGCGGAACTACGGTTAACTTGGAAAGCAGTGCCATTTTTGACAACGTTAACGACTGTTACGCCATGCAGTGCAACTTCCTTATCAATTTCAGTCGTTGGACGCGCAAAATTCACATCAGCATCCACGCCTTTGGTGAGATCAGCATCCACAGGACGTGATTGTCCCGTTGCGTGCATAAAACCTTTATCTTCAGAAACTTCGTGATTAGAACACAGCACGCCATTAGAAGCGTTGCCGCTGTCAATGCCCGTACCAGCGGTATTCAAGCCGAAGTAGTGCATTCCGTCATGGTGGTCGCCCACTCGGAATTCAAAACTGGCAGCATCATCCGTGCCTAAATTGCTGTAAGCAGGTGTCGCATTGTTGAGTGGGTCACCGGTTGCCATCAACACCGTCGCGGTGTAACCCGCCGGAACAGTCAAGGCATCCGCAACACTTTTCGCCACAGGGTTGAAGCTCAACGTCAAGCCGCTTGTACCAGTATCCGTCGTTGTACCAGTATCCGTCGTTGTAGCAGTCGCCGTGCCTTCAACGGCAGCATTATCACTACCGCAACCACTTAAACTTGCGCCCATGACAGACGCTGCCATCAGCGCAAAACTACCCCGCAACAAACCCCGACGGGTCATGCGGGCTTCGAGGATTTGTTCAAAAGACGGATTATTCGAGGTGTTGTAACCAATATCATCGGGATCAACCAAATTGCTCATGCCTATATCCTCAACAGGGTTCGGAAGGTTGTTGTACGGGCAAGAGCGTAACGCTGAAAATTGACCGTTATGTGGCAGTTTTATGAAGAATTGATTGCCTGATGCGTTGTTCGCACAACGTCGCTAACGCCTTGCGATTCATTGCAGTGCTTGGAATCGGTTCAAGAAAGTGTATCTGCACCACAATGGATGATTCTTGCAATACGCCGGTTAAGTTGTCCCATAACGATTGTTGCCCAACAAAAGGTACAATCGGATGCGGCTCACCCTGACTCCCCACGTAACGCAGCGCGATCGGTTGCACCGCAACACCCGCATCCAGCGCGGCGGCAAACAAACGCGCATGAAACGTTCCCACATCCGCCCCAGTGGTGGTCGTGCCTTCGGGAAACAGTAATACCGAACGCCCCGCTTGCAAGGCTACCAAAATCGCAGCGGATGCCTGTGTGGCTGCCCCCGCCTTGCCGCGTGTAATGAACAATGTCCCCGCTTGCTGGGCTAGCCAACCAATCACCGCCCAGCCACGCACTTCTTGCTTGGATAAAAAACGCGGCGCAACCACGCCCCCTAAGACGGGAATATCCAACCATGAAATATGATTGGCGACCAATAACGTACCTTGTGGTGCAGGTGTACCCGTGCACGTCATCTGTACCGCGAGAATGCGCCCAAGTTTGCCCAACCACCACCGCATCATGCGTTGGTATAAGGCGCTATCCCCTGTCTGGCGCAACAGACCCAACCCTGAGGTGAGAATCATGCCTTGCAGCACATGCCAACCAAACCGACTTAACCGAACGATACGACGTAGTTGTTTCATCCATCTTGCGCGAGATGCCCCGGCCTTATAGCCGGGGAGGGATAGCGCGTCGGCAGTAGCCGACCCTCTTCTCGCTCCTCTTTAGTTAAGCTATCTTGGTTAAACACGCATAACTCACCGCATCAACTATACTGAGAGCCATGCAAACGAAACGCGCCTACAAGTTCAGGTTTTACCCCGACCAGCAACAAGAAAAACTGCTGGCGCAAACCTTCGGTTGTGTGCGCTACGTGTACAACAGCATCTTGCGTTACCGCACGGATGCCTATGATCAGACGCAAGAAAAAATCGGTTATACGGGCGCGAATGCCCGATTGACCGCCATCAAGAAATTGCCTGAGTCGCTGTTTCTGAACGAAGTCTCCAGTGTCCCGTTGCAACAATGCTTGCGAAACCAGCAAACCGCGTTCAAAAACTTCTTTGAAGGTCGGGCGAAATATCCCGTCTTTAAATCCAAAAAACACCGCCAGTCGGCTGAATTCACTTACCGCGCGTTCACCTTTAAGAACGGTGAATTGAAACTGGCAAAGTGTGAACAGCCTTTGGCGATTAAATGGAGTCAGACGCTTCCGTCCGATCCCACCACCATTACCGTTTCCAAAGATCAGGCAGGGCGCTATTTTGTGTCTTGCTTGTGTGAATTTGATGCCACGTTGTTGCCCGTTACCGATAACAAGGTGGGCATCGACGTGGGCATCAAGGATTTGTTCGTCACTTCTGACGGTTTCAAATCCGGCAATCCCCGCTATACCGCAGAATACGCGACCAAACTTGCGAAATACCAACGTCGTCTTGCCAAGAAGAAACTCGGCAGCAAGAACCGGCTGAAAGCCAAACGCAAGGTTGCCCGTATTCACGCGAAAATCGCCGATTGCCGTTCGGACAACTTGCACAAGCTGTCCCGCAAACTGATTAACGAGAACCAAGTGGTTTGCGCTGAAAACCTCGCCGTGAAGAACATGATTAAGAACCCAACATTAGCCAAGCACATTGCCGATGCAAGCTGGGGTGAATTTACCCGCCAGCTTGCGTACAAAGCAAACTGGGCGGGAAGAACATATGTCGAAATCGGCAGGTTCTTCCCCTCCAGTAAGCGGTGCAGTGGTTGTGGATGTGTAGTTGATCGTTTGCCATTGGCAGTACGTGTCTGGGAATGCCCTGAATGCAAGGTAATCCACGACCGTGACGTAAACGCTGCTCGCAATATTTTAGCCGCCGGACGGGCGGTGTTAGCCTTTGGAGAGAATGTCAGTGGCGCGTGCATTTCGGTGTATTCGTCCGGTTCTCGATGAATTAGGAATCCCCTTCCTTCAGGGAGGGGAGGAAGTCAAGAATCCTTCACATGACTGCGGTAAAATTTTTACTGTACATTGGCATAATGGAATATAACGTGAATAATCTACTACTCAATCATCAATCAGATAACACCATTCGTATTCATGCCACGCTGATTGGCAGTCGCATTGATGCCAAACCGTTCCGTGCAGATGAAACGCTTGCCATCAACCCACTCACCATTGCCGTCCCCGATAACGGTTGCGTGGTGCTATTCCGCTATGGCGTCGTGGTGTTTTTTGGCATGACCATGGCGCAAGAAAATCAATTCCTGCAACGCCTGTTACCGCTAACCCATGAGCCACGCAACCGCCCAGATGAAGAATCCCTACACTTGCGGATTGATCCTAACAAACTTGAAGGCGCGGATGCCGACGGCAGCTTGTGGCTACACGATACCTCCATACAACGCCTGCAATTGGTCGCAGAGATGCTGGCACGCAGTGCGGTACTCTCCGACGATGAAGGGCGGCTTACCAAAACCTTCGAGAAAATCGAACCGCTAGCACAAAATCTCAGTAAAAAAGGGCGTGTAGGACAACCCAAGCAAGTGTTACTCACCTATATCGGCGACTCCTTACTCAGCCAGCAACGCATGGTCGGGCGTGCCGAAGTCGCCGATAAACCCGATTTGCTGTGGGAACGCCCCGAATTAGAAGGCTTGTATTTACGCTTGGAAGATGAGTTTGAACTACGCGAACGTCATCTGGCACTGGAACGTAAACTGGAGGTGATCTCCAATACCGCCGAAACCTTGCTGGATTTATTGCAAACCCAGCAAAGTCATCGGGTGGAATGGTATATCACCATTTTGATCGTGGTTGAAATTGGCTTGACGCTATACGAGCTGTTTTTTAAAGGGCGTTATTGAAAATAATTATTCAGACAATTTTATTTTCAGGGAAATCCCAGCGCTTTCAAATACGTAAAATCCCGTTTTCCCCGTCTATGCCGTTACTCACGTATCCATCGGCTTCCCAGTCATTTTCCCAACGGCTATCGTCATATACGTAACGGAACTGGTATTCCGTTTTTCCCGTATCCAGTTCCAGCACCGTGGTAAATTCACCGTTTTTTAGAGCGGTCATGGGATGCCGCTGCCAATAGTTGAAATCCCCTATCAAGGCAATTTCGCGGGCAGACTGGGCGGCGGATTTACTGATGCGGAACGTGACTTTGCACACAGCGCGGGTTTTCAAGTATTGCTTTTTCAACATGGCTCAATCTCTTTACTTAAGCGTGAACACAAAATCTCAAGCAAACTTTATGCCAACACGATCTTCTAACAACAAAAGCCCCGCAAGCACGGGAACAGCAAAGCAGTGCCTGCCAGTTTCAAGCGAAAATCCGGTGCATCACAACCGCCATAACCATGCCCAAACACGAGAGCACGGGTCACAGGCTGCCCTTGCGGAATCAGCAACCACCCTTCGATAACCCACTGATCTGTCGACAGATAACGCACATCGTAGATCTCAAAGCCGTCACGCACCACTCCCGTATGCTCAATACGTGGGCACGGCTGCACGTGGAGCGCACGGGCATAACGCGCTTGCCAAAAATCCGCAAAATCCGCCGGAGCAAGCGGCGCACCTACCGACAAAAAATCATCCAGCGAATAGCCATAGCCGGGGTCAAAGGCAAAACCATGCGTAAAACGAGCGGACATAACACTTCCTAAACAGTCACGGAATAGGCATTGTAGCTCACCCCTTTCGCAACAGGTCATCCGCTCATGGCAATATTTGAGCTAAAGTCCGCCGTTTCGACACACATTCAAAGGACGCATCATTAAGCGGCGCTTGTGGTAGTGGCTTTCCATGCGCTGCATGATGCCGTCCAGAAAACGTACTGTTTCGACGATGTGTGGCCCTTTGTTAAGCATGGCGCATTCGGCGCGGATGCTCATCGCAGCGTCACTGATTTCCGCACGGGAAGGCGCACCTTTTTTCGCCATGCTTTCCAGAATCTGGGTTGCCCATATCACCGGAATATGCGCGGCTTCGCACAGCCAAAGGATTTCCTCCTGCACTTCGGAGAGGCGCTCGAAACCAACTTCCACCGCCAAATCACCGCGTGCAATCATTACCCCAACCGTGGAAGAGCGCAGTGCGGTTAACAAAATGGCGGGAAGGTTCTCAAATGCAGCACGATTTTCGATCTTGAGAATAATGCCCGTGTCGGGGATACCAAGACGTTGCAGGTGAGCTTGCAGGTCTGCCACATCTTGCGGGGTACGCACAAACGACAACGCCACCATGTCCACCTTGCCCGCCATTGCTTCCAGATCGGCAATGTCTTTAGCCGTCAGGGCTGACGTGTGGAACACGGTATCGGGGAAATTGATGCCCTTTTCTTCCCGTAACTTAGCACCACCGGGCGAGGTATGGGTGATCCTCAGCCCAATCATTGCGCCATCACTGCTTTCCACCGTACCACCAATCTTGCCGTCATCCAGCCACACTTGCTGACCTACCTGTACGGCACTAAAGGCTTCATCCAGCGTACAGTGAATGCGAGCAGGTTGGATTGGCACACCTGTTGCGTCACGCACCGCAGGCATCCCCGCTGCATCATCACGGGTCAGGAGCAATGGATCACCAACTTGCAGCACAAGGGGAGGAGTCACTTCATGCACATTAATTAACAAGCCTTCGCCAAGTTTTTTGTCGTTACGCTCGAACAGCAACTTAGTGTTTTCCTGCAAATAAGCGGTATGCTCCGTCGTCACCAAGCGGGCGTGCTGGTGTTTTGCCACAATACGCAATTCGCGGCGGGCTTCGCGGGCATCCGTGAGCAGGATGTAATCGCCCGGACGGGTTTCAGCCAACACCGTGCCGCTAACTTGTAACGTGGGGAAATCCTCAGCAACCGCATCTTCGCCTTCAGGAACTAGCCAAATGCGTCCCGGCATATACACATGCCCAAATAAGTCACGCAAAGGCTTGAGCTTGATGATCCGCCCAACCGCTCGAATCGTGCCAGTACGCAACTTTGGTCCTGCTAGATCAAGCTGGATTTTGCCGATTTTTCCCGTACTGGCTTCTGCCAAGCGCAGATTGCCGATCATTTGCTGCCAAGTATCGGCATTGTCATGGGCGCAGTTAATCCGCATGACATCCATACCTGTTTCCAACAAATTGCTAATCAATACCTGACTGTCAGCAGCTTCCGAAGGCATTGTCACCATGATACGAACATCGCGGTGCGCTGGGCGCAAGCCAAACAGCGCGGTCGTCGAACGCTCTAGCAACTCGCTACTAGCAGCAACGGACACAGGGGCAGCAGGTGCTTCCGAGGGTGCTTCACCTTGCAAGCATTGCAGAGCAGCAATCACGCTATTGAGGGTTGCCAACGTATGCGATTCCAAAATACCGAGTGAACTCAGACCCCGTTCAATCAACCCAAGCTGTAACTCGCGCAATTCGTGGCTACGTACCGAGAGGTAATGCAGCAGGTTATATGCCGATGCCTGATGGGTTGCAGCCACCCCGTCAAGCCCCGGATAGTGAGCGGCAAAAACCACTGCCTGCCGACGAATCCAGATGAGGTGATCCAGTAAATGTTTCGCGTCCATGCTTATTGTCCTTTTGGATTGCGTGTCCTGTTAGCTTATTCACAGGAATGCTACGCCTGCCATATTGCAGTCTGATGACAGGATGCACGCCCATGCTTGTCATTATTCCTTCACAATACCGTCATAAAGCCTTCACTGAAACGCTCTACGATGCGCACACATCAACCCCGAAGTTTTTTTCAAGGAGCTTTTAAATGAAACAACTCACGCTAGCAGTCGCATTGGGTCTAGTGGCTGCTGCCGGTGTAGCCCAAGCCCGTGACAATATCGAAATCGTTGGTTCTTCCACCGTTTACCCTTTCTCTACCGCAGTAGCTGAACAGTTCGCTAAGAAAACCGGCATGGCAGCACCGAAAGTGGAATCCACCGGTACAGGCGGTGGTATGAAACTGTTTTGTGCAGGCAATGGGATCGAAACGCCTGACATTACCAACGCTTCACGCCGCATCAAAAAGAGCGAGTTAGAAGGCTGCATGAAAAACGGTGTTGATGCCGTGACTGAAGTCAAAATCGGTTTCGATGGTATCGCTGTCGCACAAGCGAAAGATGCGCCACCGATCAAGCTGTCACGCCGCGAATTGTATTTGGCATTAGCAAAAGACGTTCCAACAGGTCCTAACGGTGAATTGCAAGCCAACACCTATACCACTTGGAAAGACGTTAACCCTGATATGCCGGATGTCAAAATCGAAGTCATGGGGCCACCACCAACCTCTGGTACGCGTGACGCACTCGCCGAGTTGGGTTTAGAAAAAGGCTGCTTGCTGTTCCAAGGTATGCCTGAACTGAAGAAAAAAGACGAAAAAGCCTTCAAAGCGGCTTGCACAACTGTGCGTGAAGACGGTCATTACATCGAAGCAGGCGAAAACGACAATCTGATCGTGCAAAAGCTGCAAGCGAACCATAAAGCCGTCGGCATCTTTGGCTACAGCTTCCTTGAGCAAAACGCTGACTCCCTGAAAGCCGCCGCGATTGATGGCAAAGAAATCAGCTACGACAACATTGCCAGCGGTGCTTACCCACTGTCACGTCCCCTGTTCTTCTACGTGAAAAACAGCCACGTTGACCAAGTAAAAGGCATCAAAGAATTCATGGCTGAATTCGCCAGCGATGCAGCCCTGAGTCCAGAAGGCTACTTGGCAGAAAAAGGCATGGTTGCCCTGCCTGCGGCAGAAAAGAGCGCGTCTATTGCAGCAGCAACGGCACTCAAGCCAGTATCTATCAACGAATTGAAATAATAGTAAGAAGCTCAGGAAAGCTAATGAATAACAATAATCCATTCAATAACTAACGATTCCAACAACGAAAGATTCAAAAAATGTTAAGGGAGCAGGGATGCTCCCTTTTTTTATCTACGCCGCCAGGGGTTCTGCCGCAACGGATGGAGATTCATCAATACGAACCGCATCCAACTGTGTCCAGTACACCACACGTAAACTACCATCCCACTCTTCCACCAACGCCGTGCAACTTTCCACCCAATCACCATCGTTGCAATACAAAATACCGTCAATCTCCCGGATTTCAGCATGATGAATATGCCCGCAAATAATGCCATCCAGTTCACGCCGTTTGGCTTCTTTCGCCAAAGTTTCCTCAAACGCTGAAATGAAATTCACCGCTGATTTGGTTTTGTGTTTGAGGTACGCCGATAACGACCAATACGGGTAGCCCATCCGGCGGCGCAAGCGATTGTAAACGTTATTAGCCACCAGCAAGCGTTCGTAAGCCCAATCCCCTACGATAGCCAACCAGCGGGCAAACTGCATGACCCCATCAAACTGGTCGCCATGCAGCACCAAAAACTTGCGCCCATCCGCTGTGGTATGCACCACTTCGTCCTCCAAATTGATCGCGGTAATGCGGTGGCGAATGAAGGGACGGATAAATTCATCATGATTGCCACTGACGTAGGTCACATGCGTACCGTGTTGCGCCCGCTCAAACAGCAAGTGCAAAATCTGGTCGTGGAACGCATCCCAATACCAGCGTTTGCGCAATGCCCAACCATCCACAATATCGCCGACCAAATAAAGGTGTTCAGCGTGATTGTGTTGGAGAAAATCGAGGAGTAACTCGGCTTTGCACCCACGCGAGCCGAGGTGCGTGTCAGAAATCCAGATACTGCGATAGGTTCGGCAGTTCTGATTGATAGTCATTGGGATTTCCCCCTTTCTGGTAATGCGCAAGCAAAGCGTAACGCCCACTCAAGTGGTGCATTCGCAGTTGATCATGCTGTCGCGCTGCCAGTTGTTCCAAATACGCGGGAACGGCAGGATCAGGGTGAACATGAAACCAATCCAGCCATTGCAATAAGAGCTTGCGAAACCATGCTGGCATGGTTTGCTGATCGGAAAAATCCACCACATGCACATACCCACCGGGCTTGAGGATGCTCAACGCGTGTTCCAGCACCTCTTGCCAACTGGGAATCATCGACAGCACATACGAAAACACGATGTGATCAAACGGTTTACTTAGCCCAACATCGGCTGGGCTGATTTGCCCCGCCAGCCCTTGTTGCAGGGTAATTTTATGTTCATACAGCGTGCCGCGCAGGTTCAGATGCGCCGTTTCCAACATTTGCTGGGAAGCGTCAATACCATACAACTGGGCGGCGGGGTAGCGATACGCCAGCTTGGCTAGATTGCGCCCCGTGCCACAACCCATTTCCAGCACGGTTTGCCCCGGTGTCACCACCATTTCAGCTAATAACTGATCACGCCCTAATAGGTAATACTTGCGTGACAAGTCGTAAACATACCGTTGATAACGGTACTGCTGATCCATTTTCTGTGCAGCATCCATCGTCAATCTGCCTTGCGGTAGAGGTGGAAACCACCGTAAATCGCCGAACGATCTTGCTGGAATAATTGCGAGGAAAGCTCAGCTTCATACACAAACTGGCTGCGCAACGCGGCAGGCAAGGCGGTTTCTAGGGGGGATTCAGCGGCAGCGGTACGGAAAATAATGCGCGTGCCCGGTTTGCCGACCCGTGCAACTTGCGTCCACAACTGGGTGAGAACCGTATCCGTCATCCAATCTTGGGCATCAAGGAACACAAAACGGTCGTAGCTGTGCGGGGCTTGCTGTTCGAGGAAGTCGATCATTGAGCCGAGGTACGTATCGACCTTGCCCAATTGACCACGAATCGCGGCATAGTTTTCCGCTTGCAAGTAATCAGGCAGCGCTTGACGTTTCTCGTGGTCGTAGCTGTGGCTAAATCCTTGCCATGCAAAGTAATTCTGTTGAATCGGTGTAGCGCACGCCAACCGTTCCACCCGTTCGCGGTACTGCGCAATCAGGTTGCCCTGCGCTTGCATCGCTTTGTATTGCTGCGGTGGAATGCCGAGGCTAAACACCGACATCGGTAATTTACCCAACAACTTCACCAGTTTATTGTCGAAAAATGGGGCGATGTGTTGGCGAAAAATCGCTTGCTGTTCGTATAGGCTGGCAGCCGTCAGTAGTTTTTCGGGCTGATAGTTCGTTCGACGCGCTATCCAATGCAAAAAGCGCATGAAATAGCCGAAGCGGGTGTGGCGATACAGTCCATCGCGAAACATATGGATGCGCTTCTGACCGAGGATGTTACGCCCCTGCCAGAAGCGCTCCAGTTCTTCCTCCAGATGCGGCTGGATATAGCGGTTATAAAGCGCTACATTATTATCACGGTCGGCATAGCCAACAAAATCGTAAAAACTGGCATGATCCGGCAAATGTTTCATCGCCGCCAGTTTCAGGCGCGTCAAGGACAAGTGGTAAGGGTTCAGGTCAAGAGCGGTGATATGTGCCGGATGCGCAGTAAGGTAATTCAATACATTGCAACCACCGGAGGCAATCGTCAGTACGCGGCTTTCCGCTGTCAGTTGCAAGGCTTGCAAATCCACCGCTGGGTCTTCCCAAATCTGGTTGTAGATGAAGCTATTGAACCAAAAGCTGAATAAACGTTGCTGCATTCCCATCAAGGATGTTGGGGCATGTTGATGCACAGCATCGCGCATTGCGTCGGAAATACCTGCCATGAAACTCTCACTAACAAAATCGAATCGTGGGCTTGAGGCTAAGGCTTGGGAATGACGGCAACGTGACGCTTGTATGATGGTTTTATTATTGCCTCGCCATCACGGCATTGATGCAGGCACGCCATTCCTTGATTTCGAGGGATTGAGAATGAGGTAAAAGTTCTCCTCGGTATAAGTGACGGGCTTCAGCCACTTGATGTTGGCGAATGGCTGCCCACAAGGCGATAAAATCGACCCAAACCGTCCCCACCAAACGGTAAGTTCGCGCACTGATACGTCCATCCAACAGGGTGCGCAAGTGGGAAAGTTCAGCTTTCAAAGTAGCGGTAGCGACATGCTCATCACCGTAGAGAATCGCGTGACAGGCTTCTAAAGTCAGCCCTTCGGGGTTGAGTGCGAGAACACACAGAATTTCCAGCATACGCGGGCTGAGGTGGAGTGGTTTATCCCGAAAAAATATGTACGGCGACCCAAGTGCGTGGACTTCTAATTCACTTTGCGGACAGCGTTGCCGCCATCCAAAGGGTGGAGACATGACAGGCATTCTTGTATTCCTCACAGGTGACAACTCGTTTTTTTTTATTGATGATTGAGTTTTATCAATGAGAAAGATACTAATTATCCAGCCACAAGGTGTCAATACTGTATGACAGCTTAATAAGCCTATTCACCCTAGGGGTCAACCATAGGGTGAATAGGGGTCGGTTGCGGTGCGTTAAGAGCTTTAGTTGCATTGCAAGCTACTACGCAAGTCGTTCAACTTTTTCTGAAGGGTCTGCCGTTGGCTGATAGAGCCAATTTTATTGATCAATGCCGCTAGAACCGATACTTCGCGCTTAATAGCACTTAACAGCAGAGGGTTTTTTTCACAAATGGACGATGGCGTTGGCACATTGCCGCACGTTATGGGCTTGCCGTAATTACCGGTATAACTATTCCCGCCTAACCAACCGATATTGGAAAACTCATTCCCCGGATTCGTATTGGCAGAATTGGGCAATTGACTGAAAGGGTCATGGTTATCAATCAAGGTAACCCCCGCCACACACCCCACAGCGCTTTTGAACGAAAAAATCCGCTTTTCTTTACCGGCTTGCCAATCGAAGGGCGGGGGTTTGCCACCGCTATACAGTAAGCCGAAAGACAGGTAATCGGCATCAGGGCTTTCCACAGGAGCATCCACGCGTGAATGGTTAACCCAATGGATGCCTGTTACCGCACTGGTCAATGTATCAATATTAAAACGGGTCTTATCAATACCGTGCGGCACTCTCAGCGTCACTTGTGAGGACAACACCATATCCGGTGAAGGTACGGTGTCTGGGGTCATGTAGACTACGTATTCTTTGCTACTGGCATCATGGCTGATACGAAATTGGACACCAGCAACGCTGGGAGAAGTGATTGCCAATGCTAATAGAGCAATACTGATTTGAATGCTTGGATGCGTTTTCATGACACAGATCCTTTGTTGTAGTGGGATTGTTAGCGGCTCTCTATGGTGCTAACACTACAGCAAGATAGGTTGATGAAAGGTTGGCAATACTGGTTTTTATTACCAACCTTTTATTAACCTTTAAGCCAGTAATGCCAATAAACGTTCGCGCACCAGCGGGGTACACAAGAGGTTGTCAGCATTGTCGATCAGCAATTGCGCCGAGGTGCAGGTACGCAATAAATCATCCATACCAGCATCAAGGTAATAACGGTATTCCACTAATGCCGGAGCCATGGATAACGGCAACAACGCCCCACGGTAGAGCGCGAGCGCCGCCGCAATATCGTGCTGCTCCAGCCTATCGGATAACGCCCTGAAATCTGTCCAGACAGGTATGAGTAAACGATAAGGGTGTGAACCGATTTGCCCATCCAGCAGATGACGTAATGCCGTCAGCATCGTTCTAATCGTCGTGGGTCGAGTCGTCGCCACATTACGGCACAAGGCATGATGTAAATCTGCCAACGACAGACCTTCAGGGTGTAGCGCGAGAATGCATAAAATTTCCAACTGGCGTTGGGATAGGTGCAAGCGCTGCCCACGAAATACCGCGTAAGCGTTCCCTAAAGCGTGCAGTTCCAACGCAGCATTCGACTTGCTGTTAGGCATTAATGACCTCGCAATCAGTGATTATTTTTATCATGTCACGTAAAGTAGCTTAAGGCTTACGGTTTTGCTGCGCAAGCGGGCTAGGCATTTCATGGTACTGCAAAATAACCGTCATTCATCTGTCACAGACCTTTCATAAGCTGGCGCGATATTATGAAAGGAGTGCAACCCATGACCGCCGCTATTCACTTACCCCAACTGCGCGTAGAACTTGCCACAACACCGCAAGATGTTCACGCCTCTCAACTGTTGCGTTACGACATCTTCGCCAAAGAACAAGGTGCTCACCTAGAAAGCGCTCGTGAAGGTATCGACCGCGACCATTACGATGACTACTGCCACCACCTGCTGGTACGCCGCACCGACACGAATGCGGTGATCGGTTCAACGCGCATCCTCACCACGCCGAATGCACGCCGTGCAGGCAGTTTCTACTCCGAAAACGAATTCGACCTGCGCGGCTTATTTCCGCAATTGAAGGGCAATGCGATAGAAATCGGGCGTACCTGCATCCACCCCGACTTCCGCAATGGCGCAGGCATCGGCATGTTGTGGTTAGGTTTGGCGCAATTCATGGAAATGCACCGCGTCGATTTCATGTTCGGGTGCGCCAGCATCAGCATGAGCGACGGCGGCGCACAAGCCTCTGCCATTATGCGGGAAGCGCGTACCCACAACCTCGCACCTGCTGAATTGCGCGTCAAACCATTGATGCACTTGCTGCCTGCACAACCTGCCGCCAAAGTTACGATGCCGCCGCTTCTCAAAGCCTATCTGAAACTCGGTGCATGGGTGGCGGGTGAACCGTGCCTCGACCCTGATTTCAACGTAGCGGATATTTTCATTCTGTTGGACGTTAATAACCTCAATACCCGTTACCATCGTCATTTTGTGCAAGGCAGCTTGCAACGCCGCCCCGTCAACGATGTGGGTTTGTTACGGGCTGCTTAACGTAATGTGACACCTTGTAACATTACTGTCATATTCAACGCCTACAATCCGGGGCGCGAACCATTAACCTGACCATACCCGTTCCAACTCAGGAGTTTTCATGAATACCTTGGGTATTTTGCTAACACTGAGCGTGCTTGCCGCGTTCAGCTACTACATAGGCCGGAAGCGTTCCCTCGCACTGGCTACCCCTGCGAAACGCGGCGGTAATAACCTGCATTCCTTGCCCGGTTACTATGGCTATCTGGTCGCTATTTGGTGCGGCATTCCTGCGTTGATCATCCTGCTGCTGTGGTCGGTACTCTCCGATTCCATCATTACCCAGATGACGCTTGCCCACTTGCCCACTGAATTACAAAACCAGTCCGGCGACCAAGTGAGCTTGATCAGCAACCAGATCCGCAACCTTGTCGCCAATGGCATCGAAACGGCTACCGACCCAGCGATGAAGGTTGCTGCGGAAGAATACAGCCGTTTGCAAGGCATCAGCAACATGGCAAAAACCGTGGTGGTCTTGGTGCTAGCAATCATCGGTTTCGCTATCGGGATGCGCTTTATCAAGCCCACTACCCGCGCCCGTAATCAGGTAGAACACGTTATCCAATACGTGATGATCTTGTGTGCGGCAGTGGCAATCCTCACCACCGTGGGCATTATCACCTCGGTACTATTTGAATCTATTCGCTTTTTTGGGCAAGTCCCCGCCACCGACTTTTTGTTCGGCACACACTGGAGTCCACAAACGGCTATCCGTGCGGATCAGGTGGGTGGTTCAGGATCGTTTGGCGCAATCCCGCTATTTGTCGGTACATTGCTGATTTCGGCGATTGCCTTGCTGATTGCCGTGCCGTTAGGTCTGATGTCAGCCATCTACCTATCAGAATACGCCAGCCCCTTTGTCCGCGCCTACGTCAAACCCGCGTTGGAAATTCTGGCGGGCATCCCAACCGTCGTGTACGGCTTCTTTGCCGCCTTGACCGTTGCACCCTTCATTCGTGACGTGGGCGCAATGATCGGCTTAAACGTTGCGTCAGAAAGTGCGCTTGCGGCAGGTGTCGTCATGGGGGTGATGATTATCCCCTTCATGTCATCACTGTCGGATGACGTTATCAATGCTGTACCCCAAGCGATGCGCGACGGCTCTTACGGCATGGGTGCAACCAAATCCGAAACCATCAAGCAGGTGGTATTGCCAGCAGCATTGCCGGGGATTGTCGGCGCATTCTTGCTGGCGGCTTCCCGCGCGATTGGTGAAACCATGATCGTGGTGATGGCAGCGGGTCTGTCTGCCAACCTCACCGTTAACCCGCTGGAAGCTGTTACCACCGTCACGGTGCAAATCGTGACCTTGCTGACCGGCGACCAAGAGTTTGACAGCGCGAAAACACTGGCAGCCTTCGCCCTCGGTTTGGCACTGTTTGTTGTCACCTTGATTCTCAACATCCTTGCGCTGCAAATCGTGCGCAAATACCGCGAACAGTACGAGTAAGCAGGAGTTTGTATGAGTACCACGATTACCGAAAAAGTCCGCGCCAGCCTTGGCAAGCGTTACGCCCGCGAAAAGCGTTTCCGCGCGTATGGCTTTATTTCCATCGCCTTGAGCCTGATGTTCTTGGTGTTGCTGATGTTCAATATTTTCAGCAAAGGTCTACCTGCCTTCAGCAGCACCTACATCAAACTGGATGTGACGTTGGACGCACAAACCTTGGGCGTTACGGCTGATGCCACGCCCGAACAATTGCGTACCGCCAGTTACAACAGCGTGGTGCAAAAAGGGGTGCAAGCCCTGTTCCCGGCGGTAGAAGAGCGCAAGCAGAAAAAGGCGTTGAAATCACTGGTCAGTGGCGACGCGCAGTACGAATTGCAACGCATGGTCTTGGCTGACCCCAAACTGATTGGCACCAACCAAACGGTGTGGGTATTGGCGGACGATGACATCGACATGTTCCATAAGGGCTATGTTGACCGCACCGCCCCCGAAGCGGATCGCCGTATCAAGGATTTCCAACTGGTCTGGTTGGATAAACTGGAAGCAGAAGGGCGTATCGACAGCCAATTCAACACCACCTTTTTCACCCGTGGCGACTCCCGCGAGCCAGAGCAAGCGGGTATCTTGAGTGCGCTGATGGGGTCGGTGTACACCATGAGTTTAACCCTGTTGTTTGCCTTCCCATTGGGCGTTATGGCGGCGATTTACTTGGAAGAATTCGCGCCTAAGAACAATTTCTGGGTCGATTTCATCGAGGTCAATATCAATAACCTTGCCTCTGTGCCCTCGATTATCTTTGGTTTGCTGGGGCTGGCGGTGTTTATTCAAATTTTTGGAATGCCGCGTTCCTCGCCGTTAGTGGGCAGTTTTGTTCTCACCTTGATGATTTTGCCGACGATTATTATTGCCAGTCGGGCGGCGCTGAAGTCTGTGCCGCCGTCGATCCGTGAAGGGGCGTTGGGGATTGGTGCATCCAAAACCCAATCGGTGTTCCACCATGTTGTACCGTTGGCAATGCCCGGCATTTTGACGGGGACAATCATCGGTATGGCGCACGCAGTGGGTGAATCCGCGCCGCTGCTGATGGTCGGCATGGTGGCGTTCATCGTCGATGTGCCACACGGCATAACCGATCCGGCAACCATCCTTCCCGTGCAAATTTATTTGTGGGCAGACAGCCCGGAACGTGCCTTTACGGAACGCACGTCCGCTGCCATTATTATCCTGCTGGCGTTCATGATTCTGATGAACTTGCTGGCAATTGTCTTGCGTAAACAATTTGAGAGACGTTGGTAACATCTTATGACAGAAGCAACCTTGAACATGGCGGCTGCCGCGCCCCAAACCCATAAGCCTGCTGCTGGCGGTCGTGAAGAATTTGCGCATGACATTACCGGCACAGTTGGTAAACCTTTCCTTGATGGCAAAGACACTAAGTTCTTCAGCCGGGGCGTGAATGTGTTTTATACCGGCAATAAGCAAGCGATTTTCGACGTGAATGTGGACATCGGGCGCAATGAAGTGATTGCCATGATCGGCCCATCTGGTTGCGGTAAATCCACCTTTTTGCGTTGTCTGAACCGCATGAACGACACCATTGCAGGCTGCCGCGTCACGGGTGACATTAGACTGGACGGTGAAGATATTCACGGTAAAGAGCAAGATCCGGTACTGTTGCGTGCACGGGTCGGCATGGTGTTCCAAAAGCCCAACCCCTTCCCGAAATCCATCTACGACAACGTGGCGTATGGCCCGCGCCTGCACGGACTGGCAGCTAACCGCGCCGAGTTAGATGAGATCGTAGAAAGCAGCTTGACTAAAGCAGGTTTGTTTAAAGAAGTTAAAGATCGCTTGCAAACACCGGGGACAGGTTTATCAGGTGGTCAGCAACAACGCCTGTGCATTGCCCGCACCATCGCGGTCAGCCCGGAAGTGATCCTGATGGATGAACCGACCTCTGCGCTTGACCCAATTGCCACCGCGACTATCGAAGAATTGATTGACGAATTGCGCCAGAGCTTTACTATTTGTATCGTTACCCACTCGATGCAACAGGCTGCGCGGATTTCGCAACGGACTGCTTACTTCCACATGGGCAAACTGGTGGAAGTGAACAACACCAAAACGGTCTTCACCAATCCCCAGCACCAATTAACGGAAAACTACATTACAGGACGCTTCGGATGAATAATACGCAACATACTTCGCACCAATACAATCAGGAACTGGAAGCGGCTCGTAGCAAACTGATGACGATGGGCGGCTTAGTGGAAACTCAAGTCACGGATGCCATTAAAGCCTTGCTGGAACGTGATAGTGCCTTGGGTGAAAAAGTCTCGTTCTCCGACTACGAAATCAATACGATGGAAGTGGCGATTGATGAGCAATGTGCGGAAATTATCGCCCGTCGCCAACCGGCTGCCAGCGATTTGCGCTTGCTGCTGACCATTATCAAGGTCATTACCGACCTTGAGCGCATTGGCGACGAAGCGGAAAAAGTCGGACGTTACGCGGTGGAAATGACCGAAACAGCCAGTTACGGCGATTTACACAACTCATTGCGCCACTTGGGTGAACACGTCAAAGCCATGCTCAGTGATACGTTAGATGCGCTGGCACGTTTGGATGTAAAGCAAGCCATGCAGGTCGTTAGCAATGATCAGCAAGTGGATGAGGAATTCGATTCCATTACTCGCCAACTCTACACGCGGATGCTGGAAGACCCACGCAATATCAAGGACAGCTTGAACGTGACGTGGTGCGCCCGCTCAATGGAACGCATCGGCGACCATTGCAAAAACATCTGCGAATACGTCATCTATTTGGTGAAAGGCAAGGACGTGCGCCACACCAATCTGGAAAAAATGCGCGACGAAATTCTGGGTAATGATTAAGTCACCTGCATGAAAAAACGCATTCTATGCATTGAGGATGAAGCGGCGATCCGTGCCATGATCCGCTTTTCCTTGGAACGCGAAGGCTATGCGGTGCAAGAAGCGGCGGATGCGCGAGTTGCGCGTGATCTGGCAGCAGACCAGTTACCTGACTTGATGTTGGTCGATTGGATGCTGCCGGACTTGTCCGGCCCCGAACTCATCCGCCGCTTCCGCCGTGACCCACTGACCCGCGATATTCCGATTATCATGCTCACCGCCAAAAGCGAAGAGGATGACATGATCCACGGGCTGGACGCAGGTGCAGACGATTACCTCATCAAACCCGTGTCACTCAAAGCCCTGAGTGCGCGAATCAAAGCCTTGTTGCGCCGTTCGGAAGGTTTCGATGAACAACGCGTAATCAACGCGGGACGCCTGCAACTTAATCAGGATGCGCACCAGTTACGCATTGATGGCACACCCGTGCATTTGGGTACGACCGAATACCGCTTGCTGGAATTTTTCATGCAGCACCCAGAAAAGGTCTATTCCCGTGCTCAATTACTCGACTTTGTTTGGGGTCAAAACACCTATATCGAAGAACGCACTGTTGATGTGCATGTGCTACGCTTGCGCAAAACGTTGAAAACCCATGCTGCCGATAACGTCATCCAAACGATTCGCGGCGCAGGTTATTTGTTTAGTGGCGAATCAACAGGTGATTGATGTCGAATGATTATTGGAGTATCGAACGCTACCGTCTTGCAATTGTCGTCGGTGGCGGGTTTCTATTGGCGTGGTTGACTCCCTACCCATTCCCCATCATGGTGCTGGTATTGCTGGGTTACATTGCTTGGATGTTACACAAACTCTACGAATTGCAACGCTGGCTTACCAATGGACAAAAACCAGAGGAAATGCCTGACAGTGATGGTGCATGGGAACAAATTGCCTACTTGTTCCACAAATCCCAACAAAAAAGTGCTGAGCGCAAACAAAAACAAAAAGAATTACTCAATCGCTTCGACAATGTGCTCTCCGTCTTACCCGATGCAGCCATTTTGCTGGATATTGACAATCATATTCAGTGGGCGAATAAATCAGCCGCAAAACTGCTGGGTATTCGCGATGAAGTTGACCGAGGCAAGCGCATTGATACGCTGCTACGTAATCCTGACTTACACAAATTGTTAGAAGAAAACAGCGAGCGTAAAGTCACGTTTCCTTCACCGCGTCATAGCAATCTGACGTTGCGTGGGCGTTTGTTACCCTTGCAAGGTGGCTCACGGGTATTGAGCGTGCGTGACATTAGTGAAGGTGTGCAATTGCAAAAAACCCGCAAAGCCTTTATCGCTAACGCTTCCCATGAATTGCGCACCCCCTTGACGGTGTTGACGGGTTATATCGAGCTGTTTGAGCAAGACCCGGAATTACCGGATTATTTCCAAGCACCGTTGCAACAATCCCGCGAACAAGCCGCCCGAATGCAGCAAATCATCAGTGATATGCTGGCACTGTCACGGCTGGAAAGTCAGGAAACGACACCCTTAATGGGCAATCAAGTGGATGTACCCGCACTGTTGGAGAGTGGTATTCAAGCAATCCGCGACACGTTGGCAGCGAATACGCACACGTTAGAAGCACAAATCGAATCCGATTTATGTGTGTGTGGTTCGGAAAAGGACATCCACAGCATCATCACGAACTTGCTCGCCAATGCGGTCAAACATACCCCGACGGGAACGCGCATTCGCATCCTGTGGCAAAGCGAAGCGGATGGACAAGCCTGTTTAAGCATAGAAGACAATGGCCCTGGCATTCCTGAAAAGCACTTGCCGCATTTGACTGAACGCTTTTATCGGGTGGACGAAGGACGTTCACGCGCTAGTGGCGGCACAGGCTTGGGTTTAGCGATTGTTAAACACGTTATGCAGTGGCATAACGGCAAATTGACGATTGAAAGCAAGCCCGGACGCACAGTGTTTCGCGCTTGCTTCCCAGCAAAGCGGGTGCTGGATTAAGCCAAGGTGCGCCCCGCCAACCACCGCACCAACACCGCCCGCAATTGCACCATATCAAACGGTTTTGCAAGGTAATCACTCATCCCGCTTGCCAAACACTGGCTACGGATGTCGGCATGGGCGTGCGCGGTCATGGCAATAATCGGCAAAGCTCGCCAACGCGGGTCAGCACGCAGTTGTGTGGTTAAGGCATCCCCTTTGATCCCCGGCATTTCAACATCCATGAATACGAGGTCAAACGTACCTGTTTCAAGTGCCACCATTGCTTGGGCAGCATTCTCCGCACTGGATGTGATACAGCCGAGGATATGTAACAACTCAATGCTGATCATCAGGTTCAATACATCATCGTCCACCACCAGAATCTGCGCCCCTACCAATAGCGCATTCGCTGCCGTCGTGGATAACACCGCCGCGTCAGGCAACAGCGTAGACGGCGCATCACACCCAAAGTCCGCACAGAACGTAAACTCACTGCCCACACCGGGAATACTTTCCACACTAATCGCGCCGCCCATCAATTCCACCAAATGGCGGCTGATGGATAAGCCCAAACCCGCGCCTTTCACCGCCTCATACTCACCCGCATCAATCCGCACGAAGGGTTCAAACAAGCTCTCGCGCTGATTTGCCGGAATTCCGATACCCGTATCACGCACACTGAATTGCAACCTAACCTTAGCCGCCATATGCGCTTGCAAGCCCACATGCAGGGAAACGCCGCCCTTATTGGTAAATTTAACCGCATTAATCAGCAAATTATTCAACACTTGGCTCAGACGCAACGGGTCGCCGATCAACACAGCGGGAATGTCATCTTGCACATCCATCGTGAACGCCAAGCCCTTGTCCGCGATGGTATCTTGCACAATATGTCGAATGCCTTGCAGAATTCCCTGCATATTGAACGGCACAAGGCGCAACACCACCTCCCCCGCTTCGATACAGGAAAAATCCATCACATCTTCGACAATCCCCAGCAACAACTTGGAAGAACTGTGCAATTGTTGGGCGTATTCACGCTGCTTACCCTGCAAACTTTCCTGTTGCAGCAATTGCGCCAAACCCGTGACGGCATTCAACGGCGTGCGGATTTCATGGCTGATATTGGCAAGGAAAATGGATTTGGCGCGGGTCGCCGCATCGGCTTGTTCCTTGGCTTGCTGCAATTTCTGCTGAACATCGACCTGTGCGGTAATATCCATAATCAAGCCTTCCAATATCAGCGGCTCGCCCGCCGCATCGTAAGCCACGCAGTGCCCCTGTTCCCACACCCAACGCCATTCCCCCGAACGGTGTTGTATCCGGTAACTCAACTGGAACAGATGCCGCGCAGCACTGGCCTTAACCACCGTTGCCGTCACCTCCGCACGATCATCGGGATGAATCAAACGCGTCCACGTCAACCGCTGCGATGCAATCAACCACTCGGGTGGATAACCCGTCAGGGCTTCGCAGCCTTCACTGACAAACTCCATCGTCCAATCAGCATCGTTATGGCAACGGTAAGCCATCCCCGGTAGATGCCCAATCAGGTTTTGCAAGGAACGCTGGCTGTCCTGCAACAAACGCTCACTCGCTTGCTGGGCAGCGACCGATTGTTGCAATAAGGTGTTCTTTTCCTGCAAACGCCCGTTGACCCACGCTACCACACCACTGCCAATAAATCCCAATAGCGCAACCACCCCAAACCCGCCGAGTATCCACCACAACCAGCGATAATCCGGCTTTTGATCGGGGTCGTACAAAAAGCCATCCAACTGGCTGGTATCGTTAACCATGCCCAGCTTGATGAACGTATCCGCCATGCGCCGCCAGCGTTCCGAATTCATGTGACCGATTTTGACAATATCCGGTTTCACTAAATCATGAATACGCACCGCTTCAAACTGCAAGGCCTCACGGTTCAACTGCGGGTAACGTTTCAGCAAGACGCTGATCATGTCATCGGGGTTTTCCAGCGCGTATTGCCAGCCTCTCACCACCGCACGGCGTAACGCCGCCACTTGCGCTGGGTGTTCCTGCAAATGCCGCTCGCTAGTAAACAAGGTATCGCCGTAAAAATCCACCCCGTAAGTGATCGGCTGAATGTAATGAATGTCGTGCCCCGCCTGCGTATTGAAAAAGGGCTCACTGGTCATGTAACCGTATTCCGCATCCACCTGCCCAGACAGCAATGCCTCCATTCCCGGTCGATTCGGCTGCAACGCCAAGGCATCCAGCGCCACCCCTTCGTTCACAAACATCGCAGCGATTTCTACAATCGGCTGCCCGCCGACCTGCATTCCAATGCGTTTATGAGCTAAATCGTGCGGCGTGCGCAAACCCGCCGTGCCCTCAGTCATTAACATTGCGGGCGAATGTTGGAAAATGCTCGCCAATGCCACCACTGGCTTGCCTTGCAAACGGTAGTACACCAATTCCCCCGCCTCAATCGCGTAGTCCGCCCGCCCCTCCAACACCTCAATTAGTGGCGCTATGTCAGAGCCACCGGGCAATAAGCTGACATCCAGCCCTTCCTCACGGAAAAAGCCGTATTCCAACGCAGCGTAATACCCCGCAAACTGGAACTGCGGTTGCCACTTCAATTGCACGGTAAGCGATTCCAGAGGCGGCTGCGCGGCAATTGCCAGCTTTCCAAAGAGACAGCACAGCAACCCTAACCAGATGAGGCGACGTATCATTAACATTCCAACGTCATAGTGTCAGCATCCACACGCAAAAAACTCCCTTTGGCTTCGTGCCAATCGCCCAATACTACCCGCTGTGATCGCAAGTCATCCAGCAAGAAATCATGCACAGCAGGGCGATGCGTATGCCCGTGAATCATGCACGTTACACCCGTTGCTCGCAAGGTCGCTTCTACTGTCTGCTGATTCACATCCAAAATCGCCTCCGCCTTGCCCTGCATACTCTGGCGGCTTTGCGCTCGCATCACTTCGGCTTGACGAATACGTTCCGCCAGCGGTAAGGCAAGGAATTGCTGCTGCCATTGCGGGTTGCGGAACAGCTTGCGCACTTGCTGGTATTCGACATCATCGGTACACAGCGTATCACCGTGCAATAACAAGGTCGGCGTGCCATACAAGTCGATGAGGTGCTGCTCTGGCAACAAGGTACAGCCCGTCACCTCTGCAAAACGCTCCCCCACCAAAAAGTCGCGATTGCCGTGTTGGAAATACAGCTTCACGCCACTGTCACTCACTTGCCGCAAAGCTGCTACTACCGGCTGAAAAATCGCCGCATGAGGCGTAGCCAGAGCATCATCACCGACCCAATATTCAAAGAAATCACCCAGCATGTAGAGTGCATCCGCCCTACCCTCAATCTGCCCCAGCAACGCCAATAATTGGCGCATCACACCGGCGCGGGACGCATCTAAATGCAAATCGGCAATAAACCAGCTCGACATACGTATCATTTATCCTGAAAACACAATAGAACATTGACCTTACGCAAAGAGTCTAATAAGTTATCTTCACCTCAACCACCCCTTTGAACTGACATGACATACTGTATAGGCATTTCTCTCGATGCTGGGCTTGTTTTAACCTCAGATTCCCGTACCAACGCAGGCATTGATCATGTCAGCCAGTACAGCAAGATGCACCGTTGCGCCACCACGCCCGACCGCTGCTTGGTGATCATGAGTGCAGGCAACCTTGCCACCACCCAAGGCGTTATCCAGCAAATTCGCCGCGATGTGCAAGAAGGCGCACCCCGCAATATCAATACGCTGAATTATCTGGCAGATGTTGCCGAATACTTAGGGGATGTGTTGGTCAACCGTATCCGCAAACACACCGAACAAACCGGCTTTGTGCCGGATGCTACCCTCATGCTGGGTGGGCAAATTCGCGGACGCAATCCCAATCTTTACATGATCTACCCGCAAGGCAATTACATTACCTCGTCGGAAGACACACCTTACCTACAAATCGGCGAAAGCAAATACGGCAAACCCGTGCTTGACCGTTTTCTTACCCTCGAAACCTCGCTGGAAGATGCGGCGGTGTGCTCGCTGATTTCGATGGATTCCACCATGAAAAGTAACGCCAGCGTGGGGCCACCAATTGAAATGCTGCTCTACCCGCGTGACCAATTCAACGCCCCCATCCATTACAAATTGGATGCGGAAAACCCGTATTTACTCGCTATCCGCCACGAATGGGCGAACCAGTTGAACCATGCCTTCCGGGCGATGCCACGGTTACAAGACCACGCGCAACCCGACAATTCACTGCATTCAATCTGAGCCAATCACCAACTGATGGATAAACCGCAGTTTCACAATCACCTGCCGTGATAACGTGAAGGGGTAAGCGTCGCGCTGCCCCATGCTGCGATTTAGCGCATTCATCATCAGTGTCAATTGCCGCCATTCCTGCATTAACAGTGTAAAACCGCTGGCGTCGACGGCATCTTGCTGGATTAAACCGAATTCGGTCGCGGTTTCCAGCGTATCCATGATGTGTAAATAATGCGCCCACGTTTCTGCCCAATCCTCCCACGGGTGCGAGCTGGCGTAAGCGCTGATATGGCGTTTTTGCCAATGCGGCGCAGGGCCACACGCGTAATAATAATCCAACGCTTGCCGGTAGTTTTCCTCGTCACCGAACAGAGAGCGAAAGCGCGAATACCATGCTGAATTGTGGATCAATTTATCCCAATAATAATGCCCGCTTTCATGACGCAAATGCCCTAACACCGTGCGGTAACGTTCGTTCAATTGTTCGCGGGCGGTTACTCGATGTGCTTCATCCGCCTCCACCGCGTGCAGGGTAATCACCCCGTTATGATGCCCCGTATACACCAGCGATTTTTTCACCAAGGGATTGGTGCGCTGGTCTTCCAGAAAATCAAACGCTAGCCCGTAGTTGAGATCTTGCGTGCGACTCACCACCGGCAAGCCCAGTGCAATCAACGAATACACCAAGCGCCGTTTAGCACTTTCTAACACAGACCAACGACGCACATTGATTGGAATATCTTGCGCCGGAACAGTGCGCGTCAAGCGGCAAGAACGGCATTGCTTATGGCTATCCCCCGCTGCAATCAGCCAATTACACCCCACCGCATGATCCCGCAAACCACAAGTACGCAGCGTTGAACGCGTCAGCACCACCATTTTCAGGGTATCGGGGTTAAATCCTAACGGGTTGTTGCAATAGGAACATGCCTTATCCTCAAAAAAGACTTCTTGCCCGCAGACACAGTGGAAACGCTTCATCCATCACCCCAAAATTGGGTAATATCGTTGGGTTGCATCGGGATTTCCTCAGATGATAAGTGAAGCATCAATATACCACGGACATCCGCGCTCATAACAATCAACAGGACGCACACAACGCATGTTAAAAACGCTTTGGCTCGGTATTTTTGCTGCCACGCTGTTATGGTCAGGCATCCATCCAAAAGACTACTTCACGTGGTTTCTGGAAGTGGTGCCTGCGCTGATTGGGCTTGTAGTGCTGGCGTTTACCTACAGGTCATTTCCGCTCACGCCGCTGGTGTACGTGCTGATCCTGTTCCACTGCATCATCTTGATGGTGGGTGGGCATTACACCTACGCAGAAGTGCCGCTGTTTGACTGGTTCAAGGAATGGTTCGGCTTTGAGCGTAACAATTACGACAAAGTAGGGCATTTTGTGCAAGGTTTCGTGCCCGCGCTGATTGCCCGCGAAATCCTCATCCGCAAAGCCATCATTAACGGGCGCGGCTGGATGAATTTCTTCATTGTGAGTTTCTGTCTGGCATTCAGTGCGCTCTACGAGCTGATTGAATGGGCGGTCGCGGAATTTTCGGGTACATCCGCCGAAGCATTTTTGGGTACGCAAGGCTATGTGTGGGATACGCAGTCGGATATGGCGCTAGCGTTGCTGGGGGCTGTGGTGGCGCTGGTGGTGTTGGGGCGGTGGCATGATCGGCAGTTGACAGTGTGCAGGCTGCGGTCAAGCTCGTCGATGATGTAAACCTTGCGGCTGGCAGGCACAGACAAGTCCAGTTGACTATTAGCCATTGGACAAAGCGTTTACGCCGGGATCACATACACCGCAATCGCCACGCAATGGCAAGCAGCCCCAGCCAGCACGAACAGGTGCCAAATAGCATGGGTGTAGTGGTATTGCTTCGCCGCATAAAACAGCGCCCCAACCGTATAGGCAAGCCCGCCAGCCACCAGCAGCGCAAAACCGGGGGCTGGCAACGCCACATACAGCTCATACACTACCAGCAACGACAACCAGCCCATCAGCAGGTAAATCACCAAGGATGCACGTTTCAGCCGGTGGATAAAAAACACCTTGAACAACACCCCAGCCACTGCCATTCCCCAGATCACAAACAGCAGTACCCGTGCCAATGGGGAATGCAGGGTAATCATCAAAAACGGCGTATAGGTTCCCGCAATCAGCACAAAGATGGCGCTGTGATCCAGCCGCTTCAACACTGCCTTGACGGTCGGGTGATAAAAACTGTGGTACAGGGTGGAACACAGGAACAGAATGATCAAGCTCGCGCCATACACAGCTACTCCGGCTATATTAGCCGCGTCTAGTGTCCCTGACGCTTTTACCATCATTAATGTCAACGCCACAATCGCTGCCGCAGTACCCAAGCCATGCGTGACGGCATTGGCAATTTCTTCACCTAGACTGTAATGGGTCATGTTTTTGGCTTGCATCGAAATTTCCTCAGATTGTCGATGAATCATCAATATACCACGGACATCCACTCCGTGCTTAACAGCACTCGTCGTACTCTACGAGCTGATTGAATGGGCGGTCGCAGCATTTTCGGGCGAATCGGCGGAAGCGTTTTTGGGTACGCAAGGTTATGTATGGGATACGCAATCGGATATGGCGCTGGCGTTACTGGGGGCTGTGGTTGCGCTGGCGGTGTTGGGTCGGTGGCATGATCGGCAGATAGCATCAATCAGAAATACCCAGAAAATGCTATCCTAGCCCCATCGCCACTGAAAACAGACCACCGCCATGTTGCAACGCTTACCCGTCGGTATCCAAACCTTTTCCGAGCTTCGCAGCCGTGACTGCCTGTATGTGGACAAAACGGAAGCCATCCACCGCTTACTTACGACAGGGAAATACTTCTTCCTGTCGCGCCCGCGCCGCTTCGGAAAATCGCTATTGCTATCTACCATCAAAGAAATTTACCAAGGTAATCGCGCCCTGTTCGACGGCTTGTGGATTGCCGATCAGTGGGATTGGGGCAAGGTGCATCCGGTGGTGCATCTCTCCATCAACAAGCTGGACTATCAAGGTTCAGGGCTGGATGCGGCATTGCAACAAGCCCTACACCAATGCGCCACACACTATCAGGTCGAATTACACAGCCTCACCCTGAAAAATCTGTTCACTGAATTGCTGGAAAAACTCGCCAACAAACACAGCAATGTGGTGCTGCTCATCGACGAGTACGACAAGCCGCTGATTGACTATCTCGATGACATCCCGCAGGCAAAAGCCAACCAGCAGATCATGAAAACGTTCTACTCTGTCATCAAAGACAGTGACACGTATCTGGAATTTTTGCTGATCACGGGCGTATCGAAATTCAGCCGCGTGTCGATTTTTTCCGACCTGAATAATCTGGCGGATTTAACCATGCACCGCCGTTTTGCCACCTTGACGGGTTACACCCAACAAGAATTGGAGCATTATTTCGCGCCGTACATGCCTGAATTGGAGCAGCATTGCCAACTCAACCGCGCTGAATTGCTGAAAAAAATCCGTTATTGGTACAACGGCTATACGTGGGATTTACAAACCTCCCTGTACAACCCATTTTCGGTGCTAAACCTGTTTGCGAACGGGGATTTCCGCAATTTCTGGTTTGAATCCGGTACGCCGACGTTTTTACCCAAGTTGATGCACCGCGATAAGGTGTATCGGCTGGATAAGTTCAAAGTGGATGAGTTAATGCTGGGTAATTACGATCTGGAAACCTTGCAACTGATTCCGGTCATGTTCCAGACGGGTTATTTGACGTTGCAAAGCAAAGACAAGCGCGGTATGTATTGGCTGGACTACCCCAACCGCGAAGTGCGTAATTCCATGCTGATTTTCCTGATGTCAGAATGGGCGCATGTCGAGCCATCCTATACCACCCCGATGGTGGTGCAACTCAGTGATGCCTTCGATGACAACGATGTGCCTGCGATCATTGAAGTCATCAAAACGGTGTTCAAGAAAGTCCCTTACCAAATTTTCCTGCAAGACCGCGAAGCCTATTACCACAGCCTGATTTACCTGACATTTTTCTATCTGGGGCAATACGCCGAGGCAGAAGTCAACGACAGCAATGGGCGTATCGACTGCGTGGTGAAGACCCCAACCCACATTTTCATCCTCGAATTCAAATTGGATAAGACTGCGAAAGCGGCAATGGATCAGATTAAAAACCGGGGGTATGCGGGTGAGTACGCCACTGACCCGCGCCCAAAAGTGCTGATCGGCATCAATTTCAGCAGCGAGACCAAAAGCGTGGATGATTGGGTGGTCGAAGAAGGATGAGCATCCCGCCCATCCTTCCATCCTGAATCCCCGTTCAGACTCGCCGCAAATCCAGCGTATACGGATAATCCGCATTCACCTCTTCAGGCGGTGGACTCATCGGCTGCGGCTTCGCCCCATGTTCATAGAACGCCCGCGTCGCTTCCGACAAGAACTTCGGCTCAATCACGCCCGGCGTATGCTCTTCACGGAAGCGCGAGAAGCGCCGACTTTCTGCCTCATACGCATTCACCGGGAAGATCTCGGAATTGCGCCCACCCGGATGCGACACATGGTAAGTACACCCACCCACCGAACGCCCATTCCACGTATCAATAATGTCGAACACCAACGGCGCATGAATCCCAATGGTCGGATGCAACGCGGAAGGCGGCTGCCAAGCGCGGAAACGCACCCCAGCCACATACTCACCCTTCACGCCCGTCGCCTTCATCGGCACACGCCGCCCATTACACGCCACCACATAGCGCGAATCGGTCAGACCATTGATTTTCACCTGCACCCGTTCCAGCGACGAATCCACAAACCGCGCCGTGCCTTGGCTACTCAACTCCTCGCCCAACACATTCCACGGCTCCAGCGCCGCCCGCAATTCCAGCTCAATGCCGCAATATTGCACGCGCCCATACACCGGGAAACGGAACTCATGGAACGGCGCAAGCCACTCCAACTGGAACGGATACCCCGCCGCCTGCAAGTCCGCACACACATCCTTCATGTCTTCCCACACGTAATGCGGCAACATGAAACGGTCGTGCAACGCCGTGCCCCAACGCACCAAGCGATGCGCATACGGCGTATTCCAGAAACGCACCATCAGGGTACGGATCAGCAACATCTGTACCAACGACATCCGCGCATGAGGCGGCATTTCAAAGCCACGGAATTCCAGCAGCCCTTGGCGACCGCTGAAAGAATCCGGCGAATACAGCTTGTCGATGCAGAACTCCGCCCGATGCGTATTGCCCGTAATATCAATCAGCAAGTTACGCAGCAAACGGTCAACCAACCACGGCTGATCATTGTGTCCGCTCGGCATTTGCTGGAACGCGATTTCCAGCTCATACAAACTCTCATCCCGCGCCTCATCCACCCGTGGTGCTTGGCTAGTCGGCCCCAAGAACATCCCCGAAAACAGGTAAGACAACGCCGGATGGTGCTGCCAAAACGTCAACAAACTGCGCAATACATCCGGTTGGCGCAAGAACGGGCTATCGCTCGGCGTAGCCGCACCCAGCGTGACGTGATTGCCGCCGCCTGTGCCAGTATGCCGCCCATCCAGCATGAATTTTTCCGCACCCAGCCGCGACAACCGTGCCTCTTCGTACAGCAACTCAGTATTCTGAACCAATTCCTTCCACGTCGTCGCCGGGTGAATATTCACCTCGATAACACCCGGATCAGGCGTGACCTTGAACGATTTCAAACGCGGATCAGACGGCGGCTCGTAGCCTTCCAGCAAAATCGGCATCTTCAGTTCAGCAGCAGTGGTTTCCAGCGTCGCCACCAAATCCAGATAATGCTCCAAGAAATGCAACGGCGGCAGGAACACATACAAACGCCCTTCCCGCGCCTGCACACACAAGGTAGTACGCGGCACTTCGCGCCATTCCTTCACCATCGTTTTGGTCGCATCGGCGTGCTGCAAGGTCGGCTCAGGCGGCGCGACATACGCGCTGTAACGCTGCTCGACTTCGCCGTGGAAATCCGCCAACGTTGGGCGGTCTTCAAACGGGCAAGGCTGCGCCTCGACTTCGCGCTCGTCTTCAGCCGTCCACGCCAAACTATCCAGCGGCAGACGGAAACCCATCGGCGAATTGCCCGGAATCAAATACATCTCTTGGCGACGGAATTCCCACGGCGCACTCGCCCAGCTTTTCGTCGCATCATCCCAACGCAACGGCAGCGCGAAACCTGTCGGCACATCTAACCCGCGCTGCAACGCCATCACTAAATCGTTCCGGTGCTTACTATCCCGCAAATTCAGGGTCAACCAATCCACATTCGCAGGCTGGTTCGCTTCTTTCCACAAGTAATACAAACGGTCTTCGTAACCCGGCACGAGGTACTTTTTGTTCAACGCCAGCTTGGCGCACACTGTTTCAGCAAACACTTTCGCGTGCGTATCGTTGTAGCCGTAATCCTTCTGATCGTCCGCCACCAGTGCAGGATCTTTCCACACTGGCACGCCGTCCGGTCGCCAGAAACAACCCAACGCCCAACGCGGGAACGGTTCGCCCGGATACCACTTGCCCTGCCCAAATTGCAGCGCACTGCCCGGCGCAAACACTTTCTGCATCCGCCGCAACAACACACCCGCCCGTTCGCGCTTGTGTTCGCCCAACGCCGCCGTGTTCCACTCCGCACCATCCATATCGTCGATGGAAACAAAGGTCGGTTCGCCGCCCATCGTCAAACGCACATCGCCGCGCACCAAATCGGCTTCGACCTGATTGCCCAGTGCCAGCACGTCCGCCCATTGCTCATCCGAATACGGCTTGGTCACACGCGGGTCTTCGAGAATCCGGCGCACATTATTGTGGAAATCGAACTCGACTTCGCACTTGTCGGTGAAACCATCAATCGGCGCAGCACTACCCGGCGAAGGCGTACACGCCAACGGAATATGCCCCTCACCTGCAAACAGCCCCGAAGTCGGGTCAAGCCCAATCCAGCCCGCACCCGGTAAATACACTTCTGTCCAAGCGTGCAAGTCAGTGAAATCCACCTCTGTCCCGCTAGGGCCATCCAACGCCTTTTGGTCAGCCGTCAATTGCACCAAATAACCTGACACGAACCGCGCCGCCAGCCCCAAATGCCGCAAAATTTGTACCAGCAACCACGCCGAATCGCGGCATGAACCCGTTTTCGTGGTCAGGGTTTCTTCACACGATTGCACGCCCGGTTCGAGGCGAATGTTGTAACCAATGTCCTGCTGCAAGCGACCATTGATTCCCACCAGGAACAGCACGGTGTTGGGCTGTTTATGGTCAACACCTTTCAACCATTCCTTCAGCAACTCGCCATCTTCAGCAATTTCCAGATACGGAATCAGCTCTTTTTGCAGGGCTTTGTCGTACTTGAACGGGAATTTCTGCGCGTACTCTTCCACAAAGAAATCGAACGGGTCGATCGTCACCATATCGGCAACCACATCAACTTCCACGCTGAATTCCATCGTTTTTTCGGGGAACACCAAGCGTGCCAGCCAGTTACCGAACGGGTCTTGCTGCCAGTTGATGTAATGCTTTTCCGGTTTGATTTTCAGCGAATACGCCAGAATCGGTGTGCGCGAATGCACCGCAGGGCGCAAACGCACCACATGCGGCGACAGGCTTACCGGGCGATCAAATTTATACCCGGTGTAATGGTTTAAAGCGACGTGAATACTCATTTAAAGCCCTTGTGTTTGCTGTTGACCACTACGATCAGGATAAAACCATGTCTTGGCAATCTCGGCGTGCAATACGCCCAGTTCGCTCTGCAAATAGTCCATCAAGGTGTGTACCTGTTCTGCCGGAATCGCGCCAACGTCTTGCGCTTGCGAATGTTCCAGCACCCGTTGCGCCATCGTCATCGGCATGTCGGGGTCAGGCAAATAGCGCATCCGACGGCTCATTGCCGCCAAGGAATAACCCACCGAGCCGGGGAATACGGTGTCATTCATCAAAAAGCGCATCACGCTCGCGCCTTCCACCCGTGAATGGATGTGCTGCAAATACATCTGCCGCGCACTCAATGCTTGCAGCAAGTTTGTCCACAAGATGCCGTCATATTTACGCAGCGTGTCGCTACGATCATCCGACAACAGCAAGGATGTCATTTCCAGAATCCGGCTGGTCATGTCGGTGCGTTCCAGATGCTTGCCGATTTGCATGAAATCGAAGCTGTGGTCACGGCTCATATGGCTGTCCAACGCGCCACGGATGCACTGGCAATGCTTCATGACTTCGCGCAGGAAAATCTGCCGCGCGTAACGGTCAGCAATGCGCGGCAAACTATTGGTCATCAGCAAATGAATCTGGTTAGCTTGTTCCCAAATTTCTTCCGGCAACACATCCAACGAAGTACGCACGTTTTCGCGCACATTCGCCAAGGACGTTGCCAGCGATGAAGGGTTGTTGGTGTCCGCAATCAGGAATTGCATGATATTGGCTTCATTGCCCCATTCGTAATGTTCGCTGAAGACCTTTTCAGCATTGAACAAGCGAATCAGGGTGAACCAGTTGATTTCCATGCGCCCCGGTAAATCCATCAGCAACGCGGTATGCACGTTGATCAGGCGGGCAGTTTTTTCGGCACGTTCTAAGTAACGCGCCATCCAGTAAACACGTTCAGCTACACGGGATAACATCAGACTTCCTCCCCTTCCACGACATCGCCCACAATCCACGTATCTTTGCTGCCGCCACCTTGCGACGAATTCACCACCAACGAACCTTCCACCAATGCCACACGGGTCAAACCACCCGGTGTGACAAAAATATCCTTGCCGCTGAGAATGAACGGGCGTAAATCCACATGGCGCGGGGCGATTTTAATGCGTTCTTGATGGGGGGTTTCACATGACGTTGGCGTGACCGACAGGCTCAAGGTCGGCTGGGCAATGTAATTGTTAGGGTCTTCCTGAATCAATGTGCGGAATTCCTCAACTTTTTCCGGCGTGGAATGCGGCCCCACCAACATGCCATAACCACCGGATTCATTGGCGGGTTTCACTACTAATTCTGCCAAATGTTCCAGCACGTATTCGCGGTCTTCATCGCGACGGCACACATAGGTTGGCACGTTCGGCAGCGTTGGTTCTTCACCGAGATAATAACGAATCATGTCCGGCACATAGGCATAGATGACTTTATCATCTGCTACGCCACATCCCGGTGCATTGGCGATAGCAACCTTGCCCGCTTTCCATGCACGCATAATACCGGGAACGCCGAGCATCGAATCTTCGCGGAATACTTCGGGGTCAATGAAATCGTCATCAATACGGCGGTAAATCACATCGACGCGCTCTAAGCCTTTGATGGTTTTCATGTAGACGTACTCGTCTTTGCCGACCACCAAATCCGCACCTTCCAACAGCACCAAACCCGCTTGTTGCGCGAGGAAAGCATGTTCAAAGTAGGCCGAGTTGTAGATGCCCGGAGTCATCAGTGCGATGGTTGGGTCATCCAGATCAGGGCGCAACGATGCGAGCATTTCGTACAATTGCGCAGGGTAATTGCTAACGGGGCGAATCGGCAAAGTGTTGAAGATTTCCGGCAACACGCGCTTGGTAATGTTGCGGTTTTCGAGCATATACGCCACACCAGACGGCACACGCAAGTTATCTTCCAGCACATACAACACGCCATCGCTATGACGCACTAAATCCGAGCCGCAAATATTCGCCCAAACACCGTGCGGCGGAGTCATACCGATGCACGCTTGGCGGTAGCCTTTGGATTGCAGCACGATGTCCGCAGGCATTACACCGTCTTTGAGGATCTTGCCACCGTTATAGATGTCTTGGATGAACATATTTAGTGCACGTATGCGTTGCTTCAGCCCTATTTCGGTGCAATCCCATTCTGCTGCTGGAATAATGCGTGGAATAATGTCAAATGGCCAAGCGCGGTCAATGTTGCCCGCATCGCTGTAAACCGTGAACGTTATGCCCATTTCACGGATAACAGCCTCGGATTCTTGCACACATTGACGAAAACGTTCGGGGGTAAGGTGACGTAGATACTCGACCAGCTTGTAGCTCGCTTCACGCGGTTGATGCACCGCAGCAATCAGTTCGTCATACAACGCACCGGGGTCGTATTGATTCCATTCTTTTTTCATAGACTTATTCCAGTCAGGAGTCGATGTTGTAAATAGCGGCTTTGAAAAGCCTGCAAACCTTATTGTTGTCATTCATCTAGCAAGATTCATGCCCAAGAATGGGGGAGAGTTACCGAGACTAGCGAAATAGTAGCGAAATCTCGATTATACTGAGCAATGCTTGCTCTAAGTTGAAACAACTGCTGCCAATATATCCCTAATGGGTGCAAAACTGCGCCGATGGATAGGCGTTGCCCCAAACTCGCGCAATGCCGCCAAATGCACCGCTGTCCCATAGCCTTTGTGCTTGGCAAAGCCATACTGCGGATACACCGCATCCAACGCCACCAGTTCCGCATCCCGTGCCACTTTCGCAATGATCGACGCAGCGCTGATTTCTGCTACCGTTGCATCGCCGCCAACGATTGCTTCCATTTTATACGCCGATGGCGGACACCGATTGCCATCAATCTTCACCAAATCGGGCTGCACCGCTAAACCTTCCAACGCCCGCTGCATGGCTAGAAACGTGGCTTGCAGGATATTGATCGCATCAATTTCCTCCACTTCGGCTCGTCCCAGACTCCACGCCAGCGCTTTCTCTCGGATTTCAAACGCCAATTGCTCGCGGCGTTTCGCGGTAAGTTTTTTGGAATCGTTCAAGCCTGCAATCGGGCGATTCGGGTCAAGAATGACCGCCGCCGCAACCACAGCCCCCGCCAAGGGACCGCGCCCAACCTCATCGACCCCTGCAATCAACATCACGCTTTCCTCAGTACAAACACGGAAGCGGGTGGAATATTGAAAAACACCGTGCTCACGCGTTGCACTTTAAAGCCTTCACGCTGCAAACGGTCAAACAGACGAATTTGCTTAATAAACGGCGTATAGCTCATCTGCACAATCGTCGAGCCGCTATTGAGGGAATCGCGGAACTGTTCCACCAACTTTTCGGAATAAAACATCCCCGTCACGGGCATACACGACACCAAGACACAATTGCCCAAGCCTTCTTCGCTCTCGTCGATGGGCAGGGTGAAAAAATCCTTCGCTAACAATGGGGTATCAGCGCCAAAACGCTCATGAAACTGGCGTACAAACGACGGGTGTTTTTCCACAAATGAAAAGGGAATCGGCGGTTGCATGAAATATTGCGCCACCACCCCGCTGCCCGTGCCAATAAAGATACCGCGAGCATACTGAGAAAAATAACGTGCCGCGACTTCAAACATTTTCGCCCCAAACTTATCGCTGGAACTGATGACGGAGCCGGTGTGCTTGAGTTTGGTAAGGTAGACCATAATGTAGTGTCTCTAAGATTCTTTGAGCGAAAAATGGGTAAGAATAGCATTGGCGGCGCTGTCACTGGCGCTTTTGCGCAATTGCGTGTGCAATGCTTGGAAACGTTGCAAGATATACTGCTGACGTTCAGGCGATAAGGTAAACAAATTTTCCAGCGCTGCGACGAGTTGCACAGGCGTAACCTGTTCTTGTAAGAGTTCTGGCACGAGTGCTTCACCCGCGAGATTATTCGGCAATGTCACAAATGGCACTTTCAGCAACTTAAAGGTACGAATCAGCCATGCCGTGAGCGGGGCAACGCGGTACGCCGCCACCATTAAACGCCCCGCCAGCATTCCCTCCAATACCGCTGTGCCAGACGCGAGCAGAATGTAATCTGCCGCCTGCATCAAAGTACGCGACTGCCCATCCAATACGGTCAGGCGCAAAGCGGGGGTCACTTGTTGGCGAATAACTTCCAACGCTTGGCGCAAACGCGGTGTCGCGGCGGGGGTTACTAACTGTAAATCGGGGTATTTTTGCTGCAATTGCCAAGCCGCTTGCAAGAAATCGGGGGCAAGACGGTTAACTTCGCCGCTACGGCTGCCGGGTAATATCGCCAGAATGCGGGGCTGTTGTGGCAAACCCAAGACTTGCCGCGCACTTGTCCGACTCGCATCGAATACCACCTCATCCGCTAACGGATGCCCGACGAATGCAGCCGTAATGCCATGTTCGCGGTAGAAATCCACTTCAAACGGAAATAGCGTGAGCATCAGATCAATGTTCCCGCGCATTTTGCGTACTCGCTTAGCACGCCACGCCCATACTGACGGGCTAACGTAATGCACCGTGGGAACACCAATAGTGTGTAGTTTGGCAGCGAGGGGTAAATTGAAATCGGGCGCATCCACACCAATGAACAAATCGGGCGGATTATCGCGCCACCGCTCAAACAACTGTTTGCGAATTGAGAGCAATTCAGGCAAATGTACCAACACTTCGACCAGCCCCATCACCGAGAGTTTTTCCAGCGGAAACAAACTGTGGCAACCCGCCGCCTGCATTTCAGTGCCAGCAATGCCTTCAAACTGGCAGTCAGGGCAACGCTCACGCAGTGCTAGAATCAGCCGCGCTGCCAGCAAATCTCCCGATGCTTCTCCGGCAATGATGGCAATACGCTTCATGCCTTAACGAATCAGCCCCCGCTGGCTGTTGTGACAGAAATCGAGTAATAAGCGGATGTCGGCAAATTCACCGTAATCCACGTCAATCTTGACTAAGGCTTCCTGCATGGTCAGGTTGTGGCGATAAAGAATACGATGCGCTTCTTTAATACGGTGCAGCGCTTCCGCCGTGTAACCCCGCCGTTTTAAGCCTTCCAAATTGATACTGCGTGGTTCAGCGGGTGTACCCGTTGCCATCGTATACGGCGGCACGTCTTTAGAAATTGCCGACCCCATGCCGGTAAACGCGTGTTCGCCAATCGTGCAAAACTGGTGTACCAAGGTAAACCCACCCAGAATCACCCAGTCGCGCACTTCCACATGCCCTGCCAAGGTCGCGCTATTCGCAAAAATGGTGTTATTGCCGATGATGCAATCGTGCGCAATGTGAACATACGCCATGATCCAATTGTCATCACCGATAACGGTCTTGCCTTTATCCTGCGCTGTGCCTCGGTTTAAGGTGCAACATTCGCGGATCACATTGCGGTCGCCAATGATTAGCTCGGTGGGTTCGCCGTTGAATTTTTTATCCTGTGGGGCTGCACCCACCGAGGCAAATTGATAGATGTGATTTTCCGCGCCGATACGCGTAGGTCCCTCTACCACCACATGCGAACCGATACGGGTATCACGTCCGATACGCACATCCGCACCAATAAGGCTATACGCCCCCACTTCGACACCCTCAGCCAGTTGCGCTGACGGGTGTACAATAGCGGTAGGGTGAATCAGACTGCTCAAGCGGCCGTCTCTTTTTTGGCGGCACACATGAGTTCAGCGGATACAGCAAGTTTGCCATCAACGCGTGCTTCCGCACTGAAAACCCACATAATGCCTTTGCGCTTAATCAATTCAACTTTCATCACCAATTGATCGCCAGGGACAACAGCCTGCTTGAAACGGGCTTTATCGACGGCTACCAACAAGTACAGCGTATCGGTTTGCGGCTCTTCACCCATCGTGCGAAAGCCCAGCAAGCCGGTGGCTTGTGCCAATGCTTCAATGATCAACACACCCGGCATAATCGGTTGATGCGGGAAATGCCCGTTGACCCACGGCTCATTCACGGTAACGTTTTTAATCGCGGTCAGTGATTTACCGACTTCGTATTCCACCACGCGATCCACCAACAAAAACGGGTAACGGTGTGGCAGGTAATTTCTAATTTGTTCAACGTTCATTGTACCCATCGCGCTCAACTACTCCCTTTCTCTTGTAAAGCCGCAAGCTGTTTTTCTAAAGCCTGTAAACGGCGTGCTAATGTGTCTAACTGGTTAAAACGTACTGCGTTTTTACGCCAGACCGCATTTTCCTCTATTGTTGTACCAGAAGAATATACCCCTGGTTTGGTAATCGAGTGCGACACCATGCTCGTCCCCGTTACCACGACATTATCCGCAATGCTCAAATGCCCCGCAATTGCACACATGCCTGCAATTTGACAATGCTTACCGATTTGCACACTGCCTGCCACAGCCGTACACGCCGCCATTGCAGTATAATCACCAATCTGGGTGTTATGCCCGATTTGAATCAAGTTATCCAGCTTTACGCCATTACCGATCAGGGTTGAACCCAGCGCGGCACGGTCAATTGTGGTATTCGCGCCGATTTCGACATCATCGCCCAGCACGACATTGCCCACTTGCGGAATTTTAAACCATGTCTTCCGGTCAGGTGCAAACCCAAACCCATCAGCGCCCAACACTGCACCCGAATGGATAATGCAGCGTTTGCCGATGTGCGTGTCAGCATACAGGGTTACGTTAGCGTGCAACCAGCTATACGCCCCAATCTGGCAATCGCGCCCAATCACACAACCCGCTTCAATCACCACGCCCTCGCCCAAAACCACACCGTCTTCCAATACGACCGAGGGGTGAATTGCGACCGCAGGACGCGGCACAGGGTGTAATAAGGTGACCGCTTTTGCATACGCAAGGTAAGGATTCGGGTTAACCAGGCAATCGCCTGCATAGCCTTGCGCCATATCCGGCGGCAAAATCAACGCACTGGCGTTGGAATCTTCCAAGTAATGCCGGTATTTTGCATCGCGGATGTAACTAATCTCCCCCGCCCCCGCCTTTTCGATAGAAGCCACGGATACCAGCCGCACCGACGCATTACCCTGCAACGCCGAACCCGTGAAATCCGCGAGTTCCTGTAACGTACAACCTTGTGTCATGGCTTTACTCCTGCTTGCGGGGAACAACGACAGGCGCGGCAGCAGCAGGTGGCGCGAGGGTGGCTTGTGCCTGAAACTTTTGCTCCAAGTGCTGCATGACCTTGCTGGTAATGTCGATGCGGTCACTGGCAACGATGTAATTGCTCTCACGCAATACCAAGTCGATTTTCTCCTGTGCGCGGACTTCGCCAATCGCCTGAATAATGCCGTTTTGTAGCGCATCAATCGCAGCATCACGCGCAGCACGGACTTCTTCACGGAAATCTTCCATCTCGCGTGAATACTTACGTTGCCGATCACGCAACTCACGTTGCCGCTGTAACTTTTCATCTTCGGGCAACGAACCCGCCTCATTACGCAGCGCAAGGTCATCTTCCAATGCCTGCATCTGCTTTTGATCGGCTGCCAGTTTTTGCTCGCGGGGTACAAAGTCCAGCTTTAACTTTGCCTCGGCGGCTTTGGATTGTGGGGTATTATCCAGCAATGTTGCCACATTCACAATCGCAATGCGCACGGGCTGGGTTGCCGTGTCATTCGCCCACACGACCGACTGACTTGCTAGAATCAGCCCCAACCACAACCCTAGCACACCCCGTATATTCATGTGTTAGAACGATGCCCCAATGCTGAATTGGACTTTCTGTTCTTTATCGTCGTCTTTAGCATTCAAAGGCTTCGCGTAGCTGACTTCTAGAGGGCCAATCGGCGACAACCAGACTGCACCTACCCCAGCGGAATAACGCAGTTCATCACTTTTAAAATCACCGGACTTCTCGAACACATTCCCGCCATCCACGAATGTGCTCATTTTCAAGCCTTTGACATCTTCCGCGAACGGCACAGGGAATTGCACTTCAGCCGTACCCGTGACCATCAAATCCCCACCGATAGGGTCATCTTTTTCATCACGTTTACCCAAGGTGCTTTGGTCAAAACCACGCACACTGTTAATGCCCCCCGCGTAATACTTGTCGAAGAACGGCGTTTCATCCAAGCCACCCGACGTGTTGCTCGTACCGACTTTACCTTTTGCCACAAACGTCACGTTATCGGTAATAGGGTGGTAAGTCGCGCCATCATAACTCAGCTTTTGGTATTGCAAATCACTGCCAGGCGCATTCGCTTGCAGGGAAACGCGATGGCGCTGCCCTTCGGTCGGGAAAACAGTGCGGTTACGGGTATCGTGTACGTAACTCACTGTCACGGGTAATTGCGTGTATTCCTCGCCATTTTTCGCCACGAAATCTTTGATACGTTGCGCCGGTTCTGAACCCAACACAATTTCACGCTTTTCCGCACCCAAACTAGCATACACAGAATCGTGTTCGCTCATTGGCACGGTGTAGTTAACGCTGCCGCCGTAACGGTTAGAGGCATAGCTGGAAATGTCTTCCGCTTCCGCATCGTATTCTTTGTAATAGCCGCTGAAACCACGGCTGATACCATCCGGTGTGTAATACGGGTCGGTGTAACCAATGCTGTAATTCTTGTTAACCTTGCTGTTGTCCACGTTCACGTCAAGCTTTTTACCCGTCCCCATGAAGTTGTCTTGATTCAAGTTAACGTTGAATAACACGCCTTGCGATTGCGAAAAACCTGCACCGACGCGAAACTGGTTAGACGAGCGTTCTTTGACCGTCACGATCAAGTCGATTTGGTCTTCCGTACCCGCGACAGGTTCAGCTTCAATGCTGGCTTCTTCCACATACGGCAAGCGTTCCAAACGGGTTTTGGAGCGTTCGACCTGCTCTTTAGAGAACCATGAACTTTCCACCTGACGTAATTCACGGCGGTACACTTCATCCTTGGTGCGGTTATTACCACGGATGTCGATGCGGCGCACGTAAGTCCGCTTGCCTTGGTCAACGGATAACAAAATGCCAACTTGCCCATTGGCTTCGTCAAAATCCGGTGTCGCAGTGACTTTGGTGAAAGCGTAACCTTGCGAACCCAGTTTGCTGGAGAGATTTTTGCGGGTTTCCTCCAAAGCTTTTTGCGAGAAGACTTCGCCTTTACGCAACTTAATCGCTTTACCCAATTGCTCTTGTGACAAGCCGGGGTTGCCTGACATGCTCACATCACCAATGCGGTATTGCCGACCTTCGTTGACGCTGACATTCAAGAAAATGTTTTTCTTGTCCGGCGACATGGATACATCAGCCGAAGTAATTTCAAAGTTGATGTAGCCACGGTCGCGGTAAAAACTATTGAGCGCATCCAAGTCGCCTATCAGCTTTTCTTTGGAATATTTATCGCTGTCACTGAGGAAGGGGATAGAAAACGCGCCGCGCGGACCCGATTCCAGTTGCTTTAACAATACCGCTTCGGGGAAGGCTTTGTTGCCGATGATTTTCACTTGCTGGATGCGTGCAACATTGCCTTCGTTGATGGCGATATTGACACCGACACGGTTACGCGGCAAGGCTTCTACCGTGGTTTTGATGGCAACACCGTAGTGCCCCATCGCTTGGTATTGCTCTGCCAATTCACGTTCGATGGTCGCCAAGGCGGCTTTGTCGAGCGTGTCGCCTTTGCTGATATTGCGCAGCTTCAGCACTTCCATGAGCTTTTCTGTCGGAATTTTGCGGTTGCCCGTGACTTTTAACTCACCAATGGCAGGGCGTTCGACCACCGTTACCACCAGCACATCGCCACGACGACCAAGTTGCACATCCTCAAACAAACCTGTTTGGAACAGAGCGCGAATCGCATCAGCGGATTTAGCATCGTTAAACTGCTCGCCGACCCGCGCAGGCAAGTAATTCAATACCGTACCCGCTGCCACGCGTTCCAAACCGTTAACTTCAATGTCGCGGACTACAAATGCAGCAGCCCAAGCAGCCTGTGAAACCGCTAGCAAACAGCTTACAGCCGAAATTACAAGTGTATGTTTTTTCATAATTAATTTAATAACCGTGTAAAGTCATTATACAAAGCAAGCACCATGAGTCCGCCAATGATTGCCATTCCTAACCGGAAGCCAGCCGCTTCTACCGCTGCTGATACCGGGCTACCTTTTATCCATTCGATCAGGTAATAGAACAAATGCCCACCGTCTAACATGGGTACAGGCAGCAAATTCAACACACCAAGGCTCACGCTCACAATCGCCAAAAAACCGAGGTAATACGTCAACCCAATCGACGCGGAGAGACCTGCAAATTGGGCAATTGTCACCGGACCACTGACATTGTTCAGCGAAACTTCGCCCGTGAGCATACGCCCCATCAATTTTAAAGTCACCACGGACATTTGCCACGTCTTCGCCGCCCCACGCCACAGCGATTCCATTACGCCATACGACTGGGTGAAATACACTTTATCGCGTAACGTTATCGGGGGTGCAGCCAATTGCGCACCAATGGTAGCCACTGTTGCGCCCGTGCTGATGCGCGGTGTAACTGTCAGCACTTGTGCTGCTCCCGCCCGTTCCACTTTTAAGGTCACGGCTTGGTCTGGGTGCGCTTGAATGTACTCAACGAAGCTACGTCCGCCTGTGGGTTTTAATGCATCAATCGCTAGAATTTTATCGTGCGCTTGCAAACCCGCTTGCGCAGCGGGGGTATTCGGCACAACCTGCTCCACCACGACATCATAGGGTGGCAACCACGGCTTCATGCCGATTTTATCCAGCGTCCCTGACTCTTCCTTGAACATCGCCAAGCCTTGCAGGTTCAAATCCCGTTGCACGGGCGTCCCCTCTGGCGTGGTGACACTGAAGACTAATTGCGGGGACTTCAGGTATTCCTCGACCAGCAACATGCGTAAATCTTCCCACGAAGCCGTTTCCACGCCATTAATTGCCACCACTTGATCACCGGGTTGGAAACCTGCTGCCGCTGAGGGAGAATCTTTTGCCACATCGACGTAAGGACGCATCGCCTCCTGACCCAACATAAAGACCAGCGCGTACACCGCAATCGCTAACAAGAAATTCGCAACCGGTCCTGCGACCACAATCGCAGCACGTTTCCACAACACCTGCCGATTGAAGGCACGATGCACTTCATGCTCAGGAATCTCACAGCCGTCTTCGCATTCACGCTCATCCAGCATTTTGACGTAGCCGCCGAACGGTAGCGCTGCCAACACGTATTCCACTTTATCGGCATCTTTAGACACCCGCCGCCACAGCGGTTTACCGAAGCCAATCGAAAAGCGCAGCACTTTCACGCCCAGTTTACGGGCAACCCAAAAGTGTCCGAATTCGTGGACTGTTACCAGCACACCGATGGCGAGAAGAAACGCAGGAATGGTAAGCAGCAAATTCATGATTTAGTGTATTTTCTTGTTTTTTATCCAAGATACTGAACGCGCACGGCTTTCTTCATCCTGAATAAGTATATCGTCAAGGTTCATCGGTGTACCTGCCGAGGCTTGTTGCATCACATCCTTAACCAGTAACGGAATATCCGTAAAACCGATTTCCCGCCCTAAAAAGGCTTTCACCGCCACTTCATTCGCGGCATTCAGGGCAATCGTGGCATAACCACCACGCGTGTGTGCATCGTAAGCCAGTTGCAGGCACGGAAAACGTGCCATGTCCGGTCGTTCAAAATCCAAGCGTGCCGTCGTAAACAAATCCAACGGCGCAACGCCAGATGCCAAACGTTCCGGCCACCCCAACGCATACGCAATCGGGGTACGCATATCGGGATTCCCCAATTGCGCCAAAACCGAACCATCATTATAGGACACCATCGAATGAATGGTACTTTGTGGGTGTACCACCACTTCGACGCGCTCGGCAGGCAGGTTAAACAACCAGCACGCCTCAATCACTTCCAGCCCTTTGTTCATCAAGGTAGCGGAATCGACCGAAATCTTTTGTCCCATTGACCAATTCGGGTGTGCCACAGCTTGTTCGGGGGTAATATCGTGCAAATCGCTGGCAGCCCATGTACGGAAGGGGCCACCGGAGGCAGTCAGCAAAATCTTTTCCACACCATTCTTGCCGTCACTCGGTAGGCATTGGAACACCGCATTATGTTCACTGTCGATCGGCAACAATTCCGCACCGTGTTCACGTACCGCATCAATGAACAATTGCCCCGACATCACCAAGGCTTCCTTATTCGCCAACATCACGCGCTTGCCAGCCCGTGCCGCTGCCAACGCGGGTAATAAACCGGCTGCACCGACAATCGCAGCCATAACGTAATCGGTATCGGGACTGCTTGCCACTGCATCTAGCGCTTCCGCACCTGCCAACACCACCACATCACTATCGGCTGCTTGCAAACGCTTTTCCAGCACTGCCGCTGCAACCGGGTCAACCATCACCGCGTAACGTGGCTGAAACTGCTGGCATTGCTCGAATAGCTTCTCGACATTGCTATGCGCAGTCAGCGCATAAACATGGAAGCGCTCAGGGTGACGCGCCAACACATCCAAGGTGCTCACGCCAATGCTGCCGCTCGCCCCTAAAATCGTTATTCCTTTAGACACCACGGTAAATCCCCAACCACAACAAGCCCAGCGTGAACAAGGGCGCGGCGGCTAATAAGCTGTCAATACGATCCAAAATACCGCCATGACCGGGCAAAATACGTCCGCTGTCTTTCACACCGGCTTCGCGCTTCAACAGACTTTCAAATAAATCACCTGCCACGGACATTAAAACGATGAACATGGAAAGCACCATAAATATCAAGCCTTTGCCGTCGGGAATAGCCAACCAGAACGACGCCAATGCTGCCCACAGCGCCGTTGCCACCACCGCGCCGGAGACACCTTCCGTGGTTTTACCGGGACTTAAATCAGGAGCTAATTTATTTTTGCCGAACTTACGCCCAGTGAAATACGCCGCTGTATCCGCCAACGCAATCAGCGTAATCAAATAGATAACATAGGAGTAGTGAATACTATGTAAGTGCATGAGCGCGTACCAAGCGGGTAGCAGCACGAGAATACCGGAGAGACGCATTGCCAGCGCGTGTTTCTTGTAAAAGCCCGCATTGCGTGGATACACCTTCAACGCTACCAATATTGCCAGCCATACCGGCACACTGACCGCCAAGACCCACACCGGATCAGGACGAATAAATACCAGCGGCACGGATGCCAGCAAAATCATCATCGTCCCCGCCATGCGCTTTTCGGGCAAATAACAGCCGGTCAAACCCGCCCATTCCCACGCACCTAAGCCCACGATAAACAGCAATGAAAACAACCCGAACAACTCGGTCGGCAAAAAACGGATACCGGCGAACACCAGTAAAATCAGCACCAATCCCGTGATCACTCGTTGTTTAAGCATGTTTTCCTCCTGATACCTGCTCACCCGTCATGCCGAAACGCCGCTGCCGTCGCGCAAAGTCTTTAAAGGCTTCGGACAAGGCGTTTTCGTCGAATTCCGGCCATAATACATCCGTGAAATACAATTCCGCGTATGCCAATTGCCACATCAAGAAATTGCTGATGCGTTTTTCTCCGCCTGTGCGAATAAACAAATCGGGTTCGGGCACGCCAGCCGTCGACAGCAAACGACCGAACATTGGCTCATTCAGCATCGCGGCATCCAACTCACCCGCCGCGATTTGGGTCGCCAACGTGCGTACTGCTTGCAGAATATCCCAACGTCCGCCGTAGTTTGCCGCAATCAGCAAGCGCATTCCGGTGCAACTCGCGGTCATGGCTTCTACTTGCTGAATTTTGTCCTGCAAGCTCGCGGAAAACTCGCTACGGTCGCCGATAAACGCCATCCTGACATTGTGACGAAACAACGCAGCAGACTCGCGCTCTAATGCCGTCATGAACAACGACATTAAACCGCTGACTTCTTCCTCAGGGCGACGCCAGTTTTCACTGCTGAACGCAAACAGCGTCAGGCATTCAACACCTGCGCTGCTGCACGCACGGATCACTTTACGTGCCGCCTCCACACCGCGATGGTGTCCCATCAGGCGCGGCAAGTAACGGGCTTTTGCCCAGCGACCGTTCCCGTCCATCACAATCGCGACATGCCGGGGAACGGCATCTGTTGATGTTGTATTTGTCATTCTAGCCCCATCCGCCGCCGCCAGACTCAAGGTAGCGGGCGTTATTACACGACCATCAATTCTTTTTCTTTGGTTTCCAGCACCGTTTCCACTTCCTTGATGAAATGGTCGGTTAACTTCTGAATGTCGTCAGTCGCACGGCGCTCTTCATCTTCGGAGATTTCTTTCTCTTTCAGCAATGCCTTGAAGTCCGAATTGGCATCACGGCGAATATTACGGATAGCGACCCGCGCACCTTCGGCTTCACCTTTCACCACTTTCACCAAATCGCGGCGACGCTCTTCGGTCAAAGCAGGCAACGGCACACGAATCACATTGCCATCGCTAGACGGGTTTAAACCCAAATTGGAGGTCAAGATCGCTTTTTCGATTTTCGCCGCCATTGGCTTTTCCCACGGCGTGACTTTCAAGGTACGCGCATCTTCCGTGCCGATATTCGCCACTTGGCTTAAAGGAACTTCCGAACCGTAGTAATCCACGGTGATTTGATCCAGCAAACTGGGGTGAGCGCGACCTGTGCGAATTTTTGTCAAATCATTGCGTAGCGCGTCAATACTTTTGTGCATCCGCTGCTCTGCATCTTTTTTAATGTCTGCAATCATTACCTTAAACCTCAACCAATGTTCCAACAATCTCACCACGAACCATCGCAGCAAGCGCCCCCGGTGCGAACATATCGAACACACCCAGCGGCAGTTTATTATCACGGCACATGACCATTGCCGTTAAGTCCATGACGCCTAATTGGCGCTGGATGGCGTCCTCGAAGGATAACCGATCGAAGCGTTTCGCCGTAGGATTTTTTTTCGGATCAGCATCATAGATACCGTCCACTTTGGTCGCCTTCAGCAACAAGTCGCATTGTAATTCAACCCCGCGCAAGCTGGCAGCCGTATCAGTGGTAAAAAACGGGTTGCCACTGCCTGCGGCGCAAATAATGATGTCGCCCTGCTCTAAATAACGGCGGGCTTGATGCGCGGAGTAGCGTTCGCCGACTTGATCAATGCCGAGCGCGGTAAGCACGCGGCAATTCCCGCCGAGTTTTTCGATCGCGTCTTGCATGGCGAGGGAATTCATCACCGTTGCCAACATGCCCATTTGGTCACCACGTACCCGATCCATGCCTTTTTCTGCCAAACCCGCGCCCCGGAACAAGTTGCCGCCGCCGATGACGATTGCGACTTGTACGCCAGAACGTTGTACGGCAAGCGCTTCGCCTGCGACGCGGTAAAGGATGTCGGGGTCGATGCCGGAATCTTGGTTGCCTAAAAGGGCTTCACCACTGAGTTTCAAGAGAATACGGCGGAAACGAAGGGCAGGGTTGGATGCTGGAGAGGTCATGGGCGCACCTACGGTGATTAAAAGTGGTTGCATTTATACAGGTGGTGGGAAGATGGGGCAAGCGATGGATGACCTTATCAAACAACCGTCCATCTGCCATAGGCAACCACTGGCGTTTACCACCGTCATACGCCACAGCCAATATTGCTACGGTCTTAGCTTCGATCATGGAGAAAACAGCATGGAAGCAACGACTAAGAACAGCAATTGGAATACGGGCAAGAATACTCAAATACTTGCTGCCCAACATTATCGGCCAAGTGACAGTAGCTCTCTAGCACAACAATCACCACAATACTGCCCCAAAAATTTTTCCTTCGCGGATGATGCACAACTGGCTAGTAATCGCTCTAGAATAGCATCACTTGCTAGTCATCAAGCCAACAATATAACAAACTCTCCTTTACAGGGCGCTGCATACGCCATTCATGGCGACATAATGGCCGGAGTAACCAAAAGAACAGCTAATAGTCTGTCTTTCGGCACGCTATTTCCAACAACATTAACCAATAGCGAACATGCCTCCATTTTCAATAAAGTTAGATCTCTGTACGGCGGCGATAATACGATTCAAAATACAGCAGACATTGATGCCCATGCTGAAACTCCGCTCTTTGGCTCAGAGACCTTTACGCTTGGTGATGTTTCCACCACATCTGAAGTCAGCTCAGCAATATTGGGCGGTGCTCAACTACTAAAGTCAGTCCCCAAACTCGCCTCTGCTATCAAAGACCTTGGCAGCAAAGAAGTGCAAATCTGGGGATTTCGTGGAGGCAAGGGGGACACGAGAAGCAGTGTACTAAACAATCCTGATCCAAACGTTCGCGCAGAAGCCTATACCGGACACATAGGGGTTTCTCTGGATAAGGGCAAAACCATCTATGGATTTGGCCCTAAAGTGTCTAGCAATGAAACCAAAATGGACGTTATTAGTAACCTAAAGAATCACCAAACCTATTCTGGAGTCATTACAGACGACTCCACACTATTTCGCGATGTGGTCGCTGGAAAGTATGATCCCAGTAATGCCCCACCAATTAACCTGTACGTCATGACAACCAAAACTCCACCGGATGTGATGACTCATCTAAATAGAGCTGTTAACCAACGGGAAATTAGTGGCGTTAGATATGGCTTTCCAGAAGCCACTCACCCAACAGAAACCGTTCGCAACTGTGCTACTGCATTCGGCGAGTGTGGGCTTTCCATTCCATCAAAAGATGGAAAGTTAATCAATTATATTCCAGCTATGCAAGATCAAGGCGCAAAAAAGATAAGGTAAGTAAAAATGTTAAACCATAAAGCAGTGTTAAATATTCAACGGGCATTAGGAGATTTATCAGGTGAATGGCGCAGCCTGAAAGGCTTAGGAGAAAGATCCGAAGAAATTGTTCACCAATACAATCAACTACTAAATATCCTGCTAGATTGGGGATGGGACGCATATATTGATGGCTTAGACCCAGATTGCATGTTGCCAGACAGGCTAATGGGCAGGCGCTATCTGATTGCCGCAAAAGACTCCATCCCACCTGATCACGCAGGCTATTAAAGAAAAAGGGGCAAATGCCCCTTTATCAAAACCGTCTCTCTTAGCCCATCGCCCCTTGAGGGATGCCCCTGCAAAGGACTGGGTGAGGGGTTCTTAGTTCCCTGCCGCCGCCGCAGCCGCTTGCGCCGCTACTTCCTCAGCAAAGTTATCCTGCTTCTTCTCGATGCCTTCGCCTACTTCCAGACGCACAAACTGAGAAATGCTTGCGCCTTTGGATGCGAGGAATTCGCCAACGGTTTGATCAGGGTTCATCACGAACGGCTGACCCACCAAGGTGATTTCGCCCATGAATTTCTTCATGCGACCGACCACCATCTTTTCAGCAATTTCACGCGCCTTGCCGCTTTGCATCGCGATGTCGATCTGGATTTCGCGCTCACGCTCCACCATTTCAGGCGGTACACCGGATTCGTCAACGCAAGCCGGGCGGCTCGCAGCGATGTGCATCGCAACATGCTTGCCTGCTTCACCATCATCGCCTGCCATGCAAACCACTACGCCGATTTTCGCGCCGTGTTGGTAAGTAGCCAGTTGACCGTCACCCGCATCAACCCACACCAAACGACGCACTTGCACGTTTTCACCAATTTTGGCGATCAGAGCAGTACGGCTAGCTTCGGTGAGTGCTGACAAGGTTTCAACGTCAGCGACATTGTTTGCCAATGCAGTTGCACCCACTTCATCAGCAAACGCTACGAAGAAGCTGTCTTTTGCCGCAAAGTCTGTTTCACTGTTGACTTCAATGACCGCTGCGCGTTTCGCGTCAACTGTCAGTGCAATCACCACACGACCTTCTGCTGCTACACGACCGGCTTTCTTGTCAGCTTTCGCTGCACCGGATTTGCGCATCAGGTCAATCGCCGCTTCCATGTCACCATTGGTTTCAGTCAGGGCTTTTTTGCATTCCATCATGCCTGCGCCAGTACGTTCGCGCAGTTCTTTCACCATTCCAGCAGTAATTGCCATTGGGGTAACTCCTTGTTTGAACGGGCTAGCTTATTCGCTAGCAGCGTCAGTGGTTTGTGCTTCGTCAGCAGCAACTTCTGCTGGTGCTTCAACAGGCATTGGGGTAACAGCAGCAGCCGTGTGACCTTCGTTGATCGCATCAGCAGCGGCAGAAACGTACAATTGGATAGCGCGAATCGCGTCATCGTTGCCCGGAATCACATAATCAACGCCTTGCAAGGAGTTGTTCGTGTCCACGATACCAATGACCGGAATGCCCAGCTTGTTCGCTTCTTGTACTGCAATTTTTTCGTAGCCTACGTCGATAACGAAAATCGCATCCGGCAGACCACGCATGTCTTTGATCCCGCCGAGGCTGCGTTCCAGCTTTTCGGATTCGCGGGTCAAGGTCAGAATTTCTTTTTTGCCCAATTTCTGGAACGTGCCGTCTTCAGCCATGCGCTCCAGATCTTTCAAACGCTTGATGGATTGCTTAACAGTTTTGAAGTTAGTCAGCATCCCACCCAACCAGCGATGGTTGACGTAAGGCATTTTGCAAGCAGCCGCCGCTTCGCTGACCGCATCACGCGCCGAACGCTTAGTGCCAACGAACATGATTTTGCCGCCTTTAGCAGCCAACTTGCCGATGAAGTTAGTCGCATCATTGAACATGGGCAGGGACTGCTCAAGGTTGATGATGTGAATTTTATTGCGCTCACCGAAGATGAACTGGCCCATTTTTGGATTCCAGTAACGGGTCTGGTGACCGAAATGGACGCCTGCTTCGAGCATTTGGCGCATAGTAACTTTAGGCATGATAAGCTCCTGTATGGGTTATGCCTCCATACATCCCGGCAAACGCAACTTGTTTTTAAGGCAAGCACCCTGCGTGTCGTGTCGATGTATGTGTGGATTAATGTAAAACAATTTGCGGAAATCGCGGCGGCTTTATACCATGAAACGCTTTTCAGTGCTACCGGGAACAACCACAAATGGCAAAGACACAACGCGATCAAGCGATTACTATCAAAACAGCCGACGAAATCGCCAAAATGCGCGTAGCAGGCAAACTGGCAGCCGACGTGCTGGATATGATTGCAGAACACGTCAAACCGGGTATCACCACGGATGCGTTGGATAAAATTTGCCATGATTACATTATTAATGTGCAGCAAGCGATTCCAGCCCCGTTAAACTATGGTACACCGCCCTTCCCTAAATCCATCTGTACTTCGCTCAACCACGTCGTGTGTCACGGCATCCCTGGCGACAAAAAACTGAAAAGCGGCGATGCGTTGAATATCGACATTACTGTGATCAAAGACGGCTACCACGGTGACACCAGTAAAATGTTCCACGTTGGCGAACCGACCATTGCAGGCAAACGCTTAAGCCACATCACCCAGCAATGTCTATACCTCGGTATTTTGCAAGTTCGCCCCGGCGCAACCTTTGGCGAGATCGGCAAAGTCATCCAAAAACATGCGCACGCACACCATTACAGCGTAGTCGAAGAATTCTGCGGACACGGCATCGGCAGCCGCTTCCACGAAGCCCCGCAAATCCTGCATTACTACAGCAAAGACAGTGACAAAATCATTATGGAAGCAGGGATGATTTTCACTATCGAACCGATGATCAATCAAGGCAAACGCCACCTCAAAATCCTGCCGGATCAATGGACTGCCGTTACCAAAGACCACAAGCTCTCCGCGCAATGGGAACACACCATACTGGTCACAGAGGACGGCTTTGAGATCCTCACCCTGCGTGAAGAAGAAGCCCATTGGCAAGCAACCCTATGATGCGAGCTAACCCATTACTGGCGATTTACCATGACCTCGTGGCGCGTGATCAGCTCCAAATCGGTGATTACGCCCAAGCGATTCGTGATGCCCGCAAACAGCAAGAAGAAGCCTTCCACGCAGGGCAAGAAATCCGCCGTTTGCTGTTTAATCATGCCGAATTCATCGACAAATTATTGCAGCACCTGTGGCATGAAACAGGCATCGCGCAACACCAGCAAGCCACCCTCATCGCGGTAGGGGGCTACGGTCGACGTGAATTACACCCTGCCTCTGATATTGACTTGCTCATTCTCTTGACGGAAACGCCGGGAGCGGCCTGTGGTGAACGTCTGTCTGCCTTCATCACCCTGCTGTGGGACATCGGTCTGGACGTGGGGCACAGTGTACGTACCCTCGATGAATGCTTGGAAACGGCGCGTAGCGATCAAACCGTTATTACCAACCTGATCGAATCACGCTATTTGTGCGGTAATGAAGCCCTCTTCCAAACCTTGCGGGCGAGTATTACCCCGACACAGATGTGGGATAGCCGCGAATTTTTCCAAGCAAAGGTGGAAGAACAGCAAAAACGTTACGAAAAATTCGGTGATACCTCGCACCGCGTCGAACCCAATCTCAAGGAAGGGCGTGGGGGCTTGCGCGATATTCAAACCATCAGTTGGGTGACACACCGGGAATACGGCACGATGTCCTTGCAAGAACTGCATGAAAAGCGCTTGCTGGAATACGATGAATTTGAAATCTTGCGCGAAGGGCGTTTATTCCTGTGGCGCATCCGCTTTGCCCTGCATATCCTAGCCAAGCGTAAAGAAGATCGGCTGCTATTTGATTACCAACGTAGCCTTGCGCACCTGTTTGGGTATACCGATGACACGGATAACGCCGCCGTGGAAGCCTTTATGCAGCGTTATTACCGCACCATCACCGAGCTGGAACGCTTGAGCGATATACTGATGGGGATTTTCCGCGAACGCATCCTCACCCTGCACCCTGCGCCGCCGGAAATGCTGGGCGAGTGGTATCAAAAGCGCGGCAATTTGATTTCGGTGAATTCGCCGGATGTGTTTGTCATCTACCCCACTGCGCTGCTGGAAATCTTTCTGTTGCTGCAAATGATGCCAGGGGTCACGGGGCTAACGCCGGATACTACGCGCCTCATCCGCCACAACTTGCACCGGATTGATGCCGGTTTCCGCCAGCAAGCACGTCACCGCCAATTGTTCATCCAAATATTGCGCCAGCCCAAAGGCATTACCTTTGTGATGCGTTTGATGAACCGTTACGGCATTTTGGCGGCGTACATCCCCGCTTTCGCTAATATTGTCGGGCGGATGCAATATGACTTGTTCCACATGTACACCGTGGATGAGCATACCCTGCTGGTGGTGCGCAATTTGCGGCGTTACAGCACCGCGATTGGCGCTCAGGAATTGCCGTTGTGCGCGGAAGTGTTCAGAACGTTGCGTGACCCCGAATTGCTGTATCTGGCGGGGCTATTCCACGACATTGCCAAAGGGCGCAAAGGCGATCATTCCGAACTGGGTTCACACGATGCGTATGCGTTTTGCCGCGAACACAGCCTCAATTTGCACGATGCGTCGCTGGTCAGTTGGCTGATTCGCCATCACTTGCTGATGAGCATGACCGCGCAACGCAAAGACATTAGCGACCCCTGCGTTGTGCAAGAGTTTGCGGGCATTGTCGCCTCGCAAAGCCGCTTAGATTGCTTATTTTTGCTGACGGTGGCAGATATTCGTGGCACAAACCCTAAGTTGTGGAATAGCTGGAAACAGGCATTGCTGCATGAGTTATACCATTCGACGCGGCGCTTGCTGAGTAATCGCACCGTGCAATCGCACGAAAGCACCTTGCTGATTGAGGAAAAACGCAATGCTGCGTTAGAGCAATTGTTGCAAGAAGGCTTTACGGAAACCGAGTGTTTGACGTTATGGCATAAACTGGGCGCGGATTATCACCTGCAACATTCGGTGGAATCGGTGCTGTGGCATACCCGTCATATCCTCACGGAAGCGCCGCTTAGAACGCCGTTGATTCATATCCGCCGCACCCTTTCCGGCAGCAGCAATGTCTTGTTTGTCTACAGCCGCGACCGCGATGACTTGTTTTCACGCGTGGTTTCGTCATTGGAACAGCTTAACCTCAACGTTGTGCAGGCGCGGATTGTGTCGACCACGGACGGCTTCGACCTGTATACCCTGCACATCCTTGGCTCTGACAACCAATTGATTATCAGCGATACCGATCAGCAGCACATTATCCAAACCATGACGGAAAATTTGGAGCGCGAAAAACCCTATTACTCAACGCACCGCAAGCCGCGCATTTTGCGCAATTTCGACGTAGCGACGCGCATTCACTTCAGCCAGCAACCAGAAAAAAACCTGACGCTGATTGAAATCAATACGGGCGATATGCCGGGGCTGCTCTCACGACTCGGCGAAGCGATGGATGGGTTGGGTATACGGGTGCATAACGCTCGCATTAATACGCTGGGGGAACAGGCGCAGGATATTTTCTACGTCACCACGCGGGATTGCTACATGATCACCGATGAAGTACAACAAACACAGATCCGGCAAGCGTTGGAGCGGGCATTGCAGGTGAGTTGATTTTGCTCCCGACCAACGTTTCAATCCACTCCCGACTAATAAAGCCGGGAGAATGAGAACGATGATACCGGTATTGGTATTTTCTCAAAGTTTCAATCCACTCCCGACTAATAAAGCCGGGAGAATCCGCCGATTGACCAAATCCGCCGTTGGTTACTGGTGTTTCAATCCACTCCCGACTAATAAAGCCGGGAGAATGAGCTAGGGATAACGCCAGCGCAACGGTTTGACCCTGTTTCAATCCACTCCCGACTAATAAAGCCGGGAGAATGGTACTACCTGAGGTGTATGTGTATGGATAAGTGGTTTCAATCCACTCCCGACTAATAAAGCCGGGAGAATCTTGCCAATGTCTAACGGTCAATACGTTGTACCCTTGTTTCAATCCACTCCCGACTAATAAAGCCGGGAGAATAGTATTATGGCTCGGAGAACGTCGCATATACGGAGTTTCAATCCACTCCCGACTAATAAAGCCGGGAGAATTCGGTTTTCATGCTCATAAATTAACCCCTCGCAGGTGTTTCAATCCACTCCCGACTAATAAAGCCGGGAGAATCGTAGTCCTCGGTTTAAAGAACACTCTCAGGGTGTTTCAATCCACTCCCGACTAATAAAGCCGGGAGAATGTACCAGTTTTGAGAGTGTGCCATCCGTGTTAACGTTTCAATCCACTCCCGACTAATAAAGCCGGGAGAATGGTTTATTGCCCAACGTTTAGCGAGTGTTGGGATAGGTTTCAATCCACTCCCGACTAATAAAGCCGGGAGAATCGTAGTCCTCGGTTTAAAGAACACTCTCAGGGTGTTTCAATCCACTCCCGACTAATAAAGCCGGGAGAATGCGATTATGGCAAGCAATGCCAATGCCACAGATTGTGTTTCAATCCACTCCCGACTAATAAAGCCGGGAGAATGTTAAAGCAGCCGTGGCGCAGCAGGCGATGGAAGTTTCAATCCACTCCCGACTAATAAAGCCGGGAGAATTAGTATGTCGTATGACGTGCGGTTGTCCACTTACGGTTTCAATCCACTCCCGACTAATAAAGCCGGGAGAATAACCATTGTGAGCAGTCGCGAATATCCCAAAATATGTTTCAATCCACTCCCGACTAATAAAGCCGGGAGAATGTATTTACACGTACACCTTGCAGCTCATGCCAGTTGTTTCAATCCACTCCCGACTAATAAAGCCGGGAGAATGTGGCGCGAATATGCTAATCTGTGTATGCTAGGTGTTTCAATCCACTCCCGACTAATAAAGCCGGGAGAATATTATGTTCCTTAGAGCATATATGCTATGCACAGATGTTTCAATCCACTCCCGACTAATAAAGCCGGGAGAATTGAGGATGGAGTAGGCAAGTTCCTCCGTACTCCAGTTTCAATCCACTCCCGACTAATAAAGCCGGGAGAATCCTTGTCATGGTGATGTGTGGATTGAGTATTCCGAGGTTTCAATCCACTCCCGACTAATAAAGCCGGGAGAATATTGGCTATGTAACGGCTGGGCTGCTGGATTTGCTGGTTTCAATCCACTCCCGACTAATAAAGCCGGGAGAATTTCATTAGCGTGGCGTTTGTCGCTATGTTGGCATGTTTCAATCCACTCCCGACTAATAAAGCCGGGAGAATCTTAAATCCAAGCTGGCTGCAATGCAGTCTACAGTCGTTTCAATCCACTCCCGACTAATAAAGCCGGGAGAATCGCCCAACACCAACATCATCCACATCGCGCCATTGTTTCAATCCACTCCCGACTAATAAAGCCGGGAGAATAACAAGGCGTGGGCGGACTTAGCCAGATCATGGCAGTTTCAATCCACTCCCGACTAATAAAGCCGGGAGAATATTGGCGCAATCGGATACCCTCGGTATGCACAGGTGTTTCAATCCACTCCCGACTAATAAAGCCGGGAGAATGTAACTTGCCATCGCTGTGAAGCGTTGTAATAGTGTTTCAATCCACTCCCGACTAATAAAGCCGGGAGAATTAAAAGAATTGATGACTAAAGAATCAATTCAAAAAGTTTCAATCCACTCCCGACTAATAAAGCCGGGAGAATTGCATAACGCAACGGGGAAGGCACTGCTGCTGCGTGTTTCAATCCACTCCCGACTAATAAAGCCGGGAGAATGTAGGGTAAGCCGTGGTGATACAGCAAAGACGGTGTTTCAATCCACTCCCGACTAATAAAGCCGGGAGAATCCTGCTACACGCAAGCCACAACTTAACCAGTCGGTTTCAATCCACTCCCGACTAATAAAGCCGGGAGAATGGTGGTTTTATCGCGGTTTGCTTTAGGCAAACTCAAGTTTCAATCCACTCCCGACTAATAAAGCCGGGAGAATTAGGCTGGCACAATCAAGAGCGGGCGATTACTGAGGTTTCAATCCACTCCCGACTAATAAAGCCGGGAGAATTCTCTTATCTTGTTGCGCACCAATATCGCACGCTCGTTTCAATCCACTCCCGACTAATAAAGCCGGGAGAATGTACTGTTACGTTCCGGGGTTATTACGTGATCCTCTGTTTCAATCCACTCCCGACTAATAAAGCCGGGAGAATGCAGACCGCTGATAACGTTTCGCTTACAAAACGGGTTTCAATCCACTCCCGACTAATAAAGCCGGGAGAATGTCGCCTGAACCTAATGTCTCACAGACAACGAACGTTTCAATCCACTCCCGACTAATAAAGCCGGGAGAATGTATCTAGCGACATATCGTTATCAACGTCACCGAAGTTTCAATCCACTCCCGACTAATAAAGCCGGGAGAATGCAGACAAAGCACGAATGGAAGCAGCATGGGATGTTTCAATCCACTCCCGACTAATAAAGCCGGGAGAATCAGACCAACCACAACCAAGGTTGCTACGGCGATCAGTTTCAATCCACTCCCGACTAATAAAGCCGGGAGAATGCCATCCCGATCACCGCATTACCGATGGGCACAGGGTTTCAATCCACTCCCGACTAATAAAGCCGGGAGAATGCAGAGCTTTGATCCTTCGATCATTTTCCCACGGTTTCAATCCACTCCCGACTAATAAAGCCGGGAGAATTGAACACGGCATAGTACAAAAAACCATTAAACCTGTTTCAATCCACTCCCGACTAATAAAGCCGGGAGAATACGGTGCCATGTTCCAGCGCAAAGGGGATATGTTGTTTCAATCCACTCCCGACTAATAAAGCCGGGAGAATCCGTAAGAGCGCCTGCACATGCCACTAAGCTGGTGGTTTCAATCCACTCCCGACTAATAAAGCCGGGAGAATCTCGCAGGCGCATACCCAAGGTGCGTAAGGCAGTCAGTTTCAATCCACTCCCGACTAATAAAGCCGGGAGAATGTGTACACAGAATGCTGGGTATGCGCTGAAACGCTGGGGTTTCAATCCACTCCCGACTAATAAAGCCGGGAGAATGAGATTTTTGAATCAAACAAACTTGCTCACTGGGTTTCAATCCACTCCCGACTAATAAAGCCGGGAGAATACGCACCCACGGGGCCGCCAACCAAGGTCAGCACGGTTTCAATCCACTCCCGACTAATAAAGCCGGGAGAATACGCACCCACGGGGCCGCCAACCAAGGTCAGCACGGTTTCAATCCACTCCCGACTAATAAAGCCGGGAGAATCTTGGATGCACAAGCGCATGTCCGAGTTCCATTTATGTTTCAATCCACTCCCGACTAATAAAGCCGGGAGAATTATCAAGCAACCATTGATTCGACCACTGAGTCGCTGTTTCAATCCACTCCCGACTAATAAAGCCGGGAGAATACTACCGTTTAATTTTTCTCTACCCAATCTGAAACTGTTTCAATCCACTCCCGACTAATAAAGCCGGGAGAATGCTTGTCAGGCTTGACGGTAAGCGTTGTTACAGTTGTTTCAATCCACTCCCGACTAATAAAGCCGGGAGAATCCACGTTAGCCATTATCCCATAGCAGGCGGCTTTAGTTTCAATCCACTCCCGACTAATAAAGCCGGGAGAATGCATTGGCAAGCGTAGCAATGCTGATCTGGTGCGTGTTTCAATCCACTCCCGACTAATAAAGCCGGGAGAATGTACCAGCCGAAGACCTATTGCACCTGTTTCATTCGGTTTCAATCCACTCCCGACTAATAAAGCCGGGAGAATCGCCGTTGAAATGGACGCTGTGGAAGTCGATATTATCGTTTCAATCCACTCCCGACTAATAAAGCCGGGAGAATGCCTCTGACGCGCTCATCAAGGTTGATGACTACGTTGTTTCAATCCACTCCCGACTAATAAAGCCGGGAGAATTAGTCGTTGTATTTTGGGTGGGTTTGGTGGCGGTCGTTTCAATCCACTCCCGACTAATAAAGCCGGGAGAATATGAGCTGGCGGCAGAGATGGAAAAAGCCGACCGCGTTTCAATCCACTCCCGACTAATAAAGCCGGGAGAATCTGCATTTGCTCGACCAGTGCCAACGCACCGGGGGTTTCAATCCACTCCCGACTAATAAAGCCGGGAGAATTGTACGCACTGCAATTCGAGGGCATGGACGGCGAAGTTTCAATCCACTCCCGACTAATAAAGCCGGGAGAATGGACGATCTTGCCAAGCATTTTGGGCTTTCCCCTGTTTCAATCCACTCCCGACTAATAAAGCCGGGAGAATATCCTGCCGTGCGGTTGGTGTACCCAACTGCGGGAGTTTCAATCCACTCCCGACTAATAAAGCCGGGAGAATCGCAAGGCAACCTCTGCCAACACCACCCCCGGTAACTGAACAGTCCCCCCTTACCCAAACGCACTAAATTTGCGACACTCCCCCGATGACCCAACAACTGAAAGACCACAGCCTCAAACAGCTTAACAGCCAGTACCTTGCCAAGCTCACGCCGGAGGAACTGCTGCACCTGTCGACCAAGTTGTTGCATGACCTGAAAGAAGCGCGGGAACAGATCAACCAAAACTCCAACAACTCCTCCAAACCACCCAGCAGCGGTTTCCCGTGGGAAACGTCACCCAAAACGGTGGCTTTGCCCGAAACAGAAGGGGTGGGTGCAGCCAGAGGAAAGCCAACCCCGGAACCAGAAGCTGTGGCGGGCACAAAGCCAGCCCAACCAGCCAAACGCAAAGCGGGTAAACAACCCGGCGCACCGGGTTATGGTCGGGTATGGCATCCGCCCATCAATGCAGACGAACACCATTACCCCAGCCGATGTGAAGCCTGTGGCAGGTCCCTGGATGCGGCTGTCTCCCGTATTTATACCGCCTATGACAGTGTGGACATCCAGTTTGGCACGGATGGGAACCCCGGACTGACCGTCATCACCACCCGCCACCACCTTCACGATAGCGTATGCACCTGCGGTCATGTGAGCCGCCATATCCCGCATCGCCAAGCTCCCGACCCGTTATACCCGGAGGTTGATGTGGGCGAGTGGCGGCTGATTGGGGGCAATCTGGCGGCACTTATTGTCCACCTACGGCTGCGCTCACGCTTGTCACTGCGTGGCACACAAGAACTGTTGCGGGAGGTGTTGGGCATTCCCCTAAGTGTCGGGGTGTTGCAGCAATGTTTTGAGGAAGCAGCCGCGAGTGCTTCTCCATTGGAAGATGCCTTGGTGGAAGGGCTGTTGGCAGAAGCCACCGCTGACGGCGGGGTGCTGTATATTGATGAAACCTCTTGGAAAGAGCGTGGCGAAGCCCTGTGGCTATGGACATTCGTCACCACCCTCAGCGTTTGTTTCTACGTAGGGCAGCGCACCATTGAAATGCTCGACAACGTGATTAGCCCCCACTTTGGGGGCTGGCTGATGAGTGATGGCTATGCCGCTTACCGCCACCACCCCAAACGCTTGCGTTGCTGGGCGCACCTGATCCGCAAAGCCCGTGGGCTGGCAGAATCACTGGACAAAGACGGGCGGACGTTTGGCAACTTCACCCTCGCTTGGCTGAGGGTATTACAGGACGACATTTACGCTTGGCGGGCAGCAGGCGGCACGGTGGGGACGCAAACCGACGTGATCCGTCAACGCCATCAGGCAAAACTCCTGGAATTCAGGGCATTATGCTTGATCCATGCCGTATCTGCCCATGACAAGACGGCGGCACTGGCGAAAGAGTTCATCAATGATTGGGATGCCATTTTCCGAATCCTTGACCACCCGTGGCTTCCCTTGACCAATAATGAGGCTGAGCGGGCGTTGCGCCATTGGGTGATCCTGCGCAAAACCAACCATGGCACAAAGAGTGCTACGGGGAGCCGTGCGTTTGCCATGCTGGCCAGCATCATCGGTACTTGCCGCAAACGTGGACAGTCTGCCTTGGCTTATCTTGCCAGTGTTATTACCGCTGCCCGCGCTGGCTTTGCCCTGCCCGCTTTACCGCAAGGGGTGGGGATGTGATCAATTACCACCCCCGTGGTGTTTCAATCCACTCCCGACTAATAAAGCCGGGAGAATTGACAAGCCGCTGATCTTCACCTTTGACCAGCACATGTTTCAATCCACTCCCGACTAATAAAGCCGGGAGAATGGGTCAGGTCGTGCCGATGAACAAGATGCAGCGCGTTTCAATCCACTCCCGACTAATAAAGCCGGGAGAATAGCAATACGCCGCTGAAAGCCTGCAATGGCTCATGGTTTCAATCCACTCCCGACTAATAAAGCCGGGAGAATGCTGGACGGAGGGCTTGCAGGCGCGGAAGCGGAGTTTCAATCCACTCCCGACTAATAAAGCCGGGAGAATGCAGGCGCGACTCTAACCAAGCACCCAAGGCTGGTTTCAATCCACTCCCGACTAATAAAGCCGGGAGAATTCTACCCGCTTTGGTGGCGGTGGCGGTGTCTTGCTGTTTCAATCCACTCCCGACTAATAAAGCCGGGAGAATATTTGGTCTGGACAGTGGGGTTATTGGTGGAGAGCGTTTCAATCCACTCCCGACTAATAAAGCCGGGAGAATGCTGCACCCTCTTCACGAGTAGACAGTATTTCATCTGTTTCAATCCACTCCCGACTAATAAAGCCGGGAGAATTCCTGCGGTCATTGATCACCTGAAAGGCATTGTGTTTCAATCCACTCCCGACTAATAAAGCCGGGAGAATGCATCCGTGATTTTTAACACGCTGATGGATGACTGGTTTCAATCCACTCCCGACTAATAAAGCCGGGAGAATGCAAATACAGCGACTCGCCGAACTCAGCCGTTGCAGTTTCAATCCACTCCCGACTAATAAAGCCGGGAGAATATACCAAACAAGCCCGCACGGGGCGGGCTTCTTTGTTTCAATCCACTCCCGACTAATAAAGCCGGGAGAATTGATTACTCGACAGTTGGCACGAGCTTTTCTTGCAGGTTTCAATCCACTCCCGACTAATAAAGCCGGGAGAATTGCGCCGCTATATCTGCGGGATTGGCACGGCGTTGTTTCAATCCACTCCCGACTAATAAAGCCGGGAGAATGTGATTTCTGGCGCATCCAGCGCAATTTTCAGGGTTTCAATCCACTCCCGACTAATAAAGCCGGGAGAATCCCAACTCATATTGGAGAGGGCAGCACGCGCTGCCGTGTTTCAATCCACTCCCGACTAATAAAGCCGGGAGAATACGCAAATCTAGTCGCACTCCGTGCATTCCGCGATGTTTCAATCCACTCCCGACTAATAAAGCCGGGAGAATACTACAACCACGGATTCAAGGTCGAGCTACGCGCCGTTTCAATCCACTCCCGACTAATAAAGCCGGGAGAATGGGGGCCATTACGGTGACGTTCGCTCAAGAGATCAAGGTTTCAATCCACTCCCGACTAATAAAGCCGGGAGAATATTTTTATCTGCGTGACAACCAGTTGAGCGCTAGTTTCAATCCACTCCCGACTAATAAAGCCGGGAGAATGGCCCTGACTATTGGCGTAAAAAATACGATGTTGTTTCAATCCACTCCCGACTAATAAAGCCGGGAGAATTCGCCAGATTGGGGCGACGTTCCACTTTGCACGGGTTTCAATCCACTCCCGACTAATAAAGCCGGGAGAATCCTTATAACAATGCCGTCCCGTGTCATTAATGCTCATGTTTCAATCCACTCCCGACTAATAAAGCCGGGAGAATGAAACCCTGATGATGATGCACAAGTCGTTGTACAAGTTTCAATCCACTCCCGACTAATAAAGCCGGGAGAATCGTGTGTTCAGTCATCGTGTTACCGGGCCATGCGGTGTTTCAATCCACTCCCGACTAATAAAGCCGGGAGAATTGCGCTCTTGCAGTGCCAGCACCACCCGCGCCCTGTTTCAATCCACTCCCGACTAATAAAGCCGGGAGAATTGTGGAATTCACACACTTCGGTACAGCCCCGCTTGTTTCAATCCACTCCCGACTAATAAAGCCGGGAGAATTCGACCCTGCCAAAATAGCCAGTTGGTTTTCCGGGTTTCAATCCACTCCCGACTAATAAAGCCGGGAGAATCACCGCCTTCGCTGATTCATTCAGGGTTTTCGCTGTTTCAATCCACTCCCGACTAATAAAGCCGGGAGAATGCCGACAATACCGTTAAATACCTCGGCACCGGCGTTTCAATCCACTCCCGACTAATAAAGCCGGGAGAATATCCTTGGGAATATTCACTGATTCGCTTTGGATGTTTCAATCCACTCCCGACTAATAAAGCCGGGAGAATGGTCCTTCCACGCGTATTCCCCAGCTTTGGTGTGTTTCAATCCACTCCCGACTAATAAAGCCGGGAGAATAGCAAAATAAGGACATTCATTTAGACGAATTGATGTTTCAATCCACTCCCGACTAATAAAGCCGGGAGAATATCACTATCGCCAGACCAATCGCATGAGTTACATTGTTTCAATCCACTCCCGACTAATAAAGCCGGGAGAATGTGCTTGTTCAATTTCACTTTTCATCCCCATATCGTGTTTCAATCCACTCCCGACTAATAAAGCCGGGAGAATAGCAAAATAAGGACATTCATTTAGACGAATTGATGTTTCAATCCACTCCCGACTAATAAAGCCGGGAGAATGCAAAATATCACCGACTGGCGGCAAAACTTGCGAAAGTTTCAATCCACTCCCGACTAATAAAGCCGGGAGAATACGCACGCGCCTACGCTGCCGGGGTGATGAGCGGTGTTTCAATCCACTCCCGACTAATAAAGCCGGGAGAATATACCAATAGCATCCAAGTAAGCCCAGACGAATACGGCGTTTCAATCCACTCCCGACTAATAAAGCCGGGAGAATGCTAGCCGAGCACGAAAACGGGGTGCATCGCACAGTTTCAATCCACTCCCGACTAATAAAGCCGGGAGAATCGCAGCAACCCGTCGCGCCGCCACTTTACTGATAGTTTCAATCCACTCCCGACTAATAAAGCCGGGAGAATCGCCCAAGTGTAAGGGCATAAAATATAAGAGATTTTTGACGAGATTGCGCGAACCGATCAGGCGGGGATGAGAGGGATGGGTCGCGGCGAGGGTTCATGGTTTCATTCCAAGTAAAATCAACAAGTTATGATCCCGCGAAACCCCCAGCGAATTCGCCATCGCTACGGGTTCGCGCAATACACGTCAGCGCCAATTATACCATAAACTCACAAGTTGTGCGCTAGGATTATGATCTACAACGCATTTCCACAAGCGCCAATCACAAAATCAACGGCGCATCAAAGTCAGTCGCCCGAAACTTACCAAACTCCTTCACGTTCTTGGTCAGCGGCTCAGTCAAACGGTAAATCCGCAAATTATCCTCCGTCAGACTGATTTCCTTCAGCAGCGCATCCTGCAAAATTTCCAGCGTCATCGCATCCACCTTGCACTCAAACACCGACTTCTGCACCCGCTGCCCATAATTCTGGCAAACCTTCGCCACGCGCCGCAAGCGCTTCCGCCCCGCCGCCTCCAACGTAGAAACATCATAACTCACCAAAACCAACATCGCTCACTCCACAAAAAAGCCCCTTCACCCCTTGTGGGGGAAGGGGTTGGGGATGGGGGGAATTCTTCACTCATTTGTTAAAGAACGGGATATATGCCTCTACATCCCCGCGCAAATACCGCGCCAACATCCGCGCCTGAAGCAACGGCAGTAACCCAATCTCCACCTGCGACTCCAACACCGGATGCTGCAAGGTTTCCTTTTTACGCTCCTGATACGCCAAAATCACCGTTTTGCGCCCCGTATCATTCAACATCACCGCACCACCGGGGCGAAAATCAAAATCCTTCTGGCGCAACTGCCCACGATTGATCAACGTCAACGCCAGCCGATCCCCCAGCACCGCCCGAAACTCCTCCAACAAATCCAACGCCAACGCCGGGCGACCGGGGCGCACCACATGGAAAAATCCCAACTGCGGATCAAGCCCCACCGTCTCCAACGCACTGCGGCAATCATTCAGCAACAACGCATACAAGAACGAAATCAGCGCATTCACCGTATCCTTCGGCGGACGGCGACTCCGCCCCTTGTACTCAAACTCCTCACGCATCTGCGGCTTAATCATGGTATTGAACTGCTCGAAATACACCCGCGCCGCATCGCCTTCCAGCCCCAACACCGACGCCGCCGATTCCGCATGAGCCAAATTGCGCAAATTGATACCCAGCGACTTCGCCGCCCGCACCAACTGCGCTTTCGCCTCCTCATCCTTGCTATCCCGCGCACTGCGCAACAACACATTGCGGCTATTGCGCAACTTACCCGCAATAAACGCCTTGCTGATCTCCAGCGCAATCTCCACTTTATCCGCTGCCCGAAACTGCGCCTGCCGCAACAAAATATTGCCATTCACCGGGCCTTCCACCCGCGCCTGAAAGCGCCCGTGTTCGCTCAGCCACACGATACTGCGCCCATCCTCCATGCTCCGCGCCATCAACGCTGGGCTAATCGCCACCCGCCCCAGACACACAATCGCCCCCAAATGGTGCAGCGGCACTTGGTGTTTTTTCACCTTCTCCACCGACAACACCAGCGTTTCACCCTCTAGTTTCAGGTACGCCCCATCCGTCGACACATACAAGGTATTGAGTAATTGTTTCACGCATCCCCCTCATCATCCGCGTCATACAAACGCTCATGCAAACGGCGAATACGCCCCCGATTGCCCAACAAATCCGGCTGACAACTGTCCTGCAACGAACATTCCTTACATAACGCCCGCTCATCCACAGGCGGCGGCATCTGCCCCGATTCCAGCAACGCCCGCACCTGCGCAATCAAACCAATGGTGAATTCACGCAATTCCGGCGTAATCGGCACAGCGCGGCGACGACGGCTTTTGTGATGAAAAACCGCCCCTTCCGGCACAGCCTTGCCCGTCATTTCCTCCAAACACAACGCCTGCCCCACCAATTGCACATCGTCGTGCATCTTCTTCTGGCGCGAACCCTGCTTGTATTCGATGGGGTAAGGCGTGCCATCGTCGAGAAATTCCACCGCATCCGCCCTGCCCGTCAGCCCATAACGCTCGCTGTACAACGGCAACGAACGCTCCACCCGCACCCCGTATTCCGTGCCACTTTCACCACTATCCACGCGCTCATGCGCCAAATTGCCGCGCACCGTATGCACATTGTCATCAAACGTCTGTTCCTGATGGATCAACGCACACTGGCGCGGGCAATAGCTGTAGTGTTGCAGCGCCGAAAGCATGATGGGGAGGAGTTCAGTCATCTAAATTTCTCATCCAGATAACGCTGCACATCATGCTTGTAGTTCACTGAACCATCCGCAGGCATAGACAGAATACCGCCTAAGGTTTGCAACAACTTCTGATTTTTTGCCAGTACCTCGTCAGCAGCATTTTGTTCTTGGGCAGTTCCCCAGCTTTCTAGCCAGTCGTGAACTTTCTCTCCATCAATGACCTTACCCACTTTGACTGACTCCAAAGCATCAAGTGTATCTTGCCAGCGTTTCTCATCTTGCTTGCTTGTCATAATGAACACCTCACCATTTCCATTTCAGCATTTTTCAGGTAGCGCAAAGTAGGAAATCAGCCTACCAACTTCAACAGTTCGACACCATTTGGCAAATCAGCCTCATCCACCGTTACGGCATAATCACCGAAGCTACGCGGTACACTGTTTTTGTCTTTCAATTCAGCCTTAATACGCTCAAACAAACTGAACGCCTGCGCATTACCCAACTTGCTTTCATGCTTGAACACATACAAACCACGGGTCGCCATTTCACCACGCGCTGCGGAACGGTCATGCTCGAACATATTGCCGAGTGCTTGCCACAACAGTTCTAAATCACCCTCTGAAAAACCTGTCTGATCGGCTAAATGTGCAGAAACGAAACCGTGCGCAACATACAAACCATACGGCACAGTGAATTTACGCCCCATCGTGCGGTTGTCACCATCCTGCTTTTCCGCTTCTTTTTCCGTTGCTACAGCCATGCGGGTAATGGAATGTTCACTGGCGATAACAGGATCAACCGAACGGGCGAAGGTGATTTGTACCGGCCCACGTACCTGACCGCAGTTCACCCCCGTAGACATGACCGCGCCGAAAGTACGCACGTCAAAGAAGTTATGGCACATCCACTGCCGTGCCTCCTCCACCTTGTCGCCGCCTTTACGTTTCTTGTCATCACCAGCCAACAGTTCAGCACCACCGGGAATAGCTTGATAAGCGCGTTCGTGTTGCTTGTTCAGAATGGCTTTTTCCTTCACGTAGATTTCATACGGCGGCTGTTCTTCTTTCAGTAATCCTATGAAATTGCGGACTTTGCGTTTCAGGCTAACATCCGTCACCAAGCCTTGCCCGGTTTCTGCATCGACACGCGGCAAATTGCCTGCATCCGGGTCGCCATTAGGGTTGCCATCTTTCACATCAAACAGCAGTACGAAGTCATAACGGTTTTGCAGGCTCATAACAATTCTCCTTGTGCCCCAGTCTCAGATTCAGGTTGGGTAGTTTCGGTTTTAGTGTGTTTCTTGAAAAAATCTTGACGCTGGTGGTAGTAACCAATCGCAAAACGCCCTTGATCAGCCAATGGCAAATGGGCTGGGAAATCGACAATGCCGCCCATAATTTCGCCCAACAGCTTTTCAAAGTTGCTGACTCGCCCCTTGTTATCCAGCTTGCTCAAATGATGATTTTTCAACTTCAACAGCGTGGAAAACACAGTGACAGGTGTGGCTGAAGCTGCCCCGTAATAACGGTCACGGATGGTGGCATTGATACCGGGTTGGGCTTCTTCCTGTATTTTTTCCAGCACCGCAAACAGACGACCTAAACGGTAGCCCGTATTTGAATTTTCAAGATCAAGTGACACGGCAAGATTCTCCGTTGGGTTAAGTCGGTTCAAATAGGCTTTGATCAAAGCCGCCCGTGGGTAAGTGACTTCCTGTTCTGCACGGATACGCCGCACAGCCGAAGCCAATAATGTTTGTGGGTAAGGCAAGCCTTCCAGAATGCAGCGGATAACGTCACCCGCTAGATTAGGCGGCACATTTTCCGTTTTACCCAGCAACGCGGTTGATCGTAACAACAACCACAGCGGCAGAAATTCCACATCGCGTTCACTGCGTTCAATCCGTAAATACTCAAAATGATCGACGATACGCTGGCTGACCTCCCGTACTGTTCCCACATGCCAAAAACGGATGCTGATACGCGCCGCATTGGGTGCAAGCCCCAGAATAAAAAAGCGGGTGGTTTCGCCCAATGCAGGATTGCGCCCGTATTCTTGGACAGCTTTGTACAAGGCTTTTACCGCATTGGTATTGCGGTCTGGGTCATCTTTATTGTTATCCGCAGCACCCCATAGCGCGGTGAAATCATCGACCAGCGCATGTTCTTGCTCAGCCCAGAAAACCGTGGAAGCATCACCAACCTGCATCCGTTGCGTAGAATCTTTACTCAGCAAGTGATTCAACGCCGTGGTATAGGCAAAAGCCGCTTCTTTACTGACAGGCGCATTGAAACTCTGACTCTTGCCGTAAGACGTAAACGCATCAAGGTTAAAAGAAATGATGTTCGCACCTGAGCTTTGCGCTCCCCACACACCCTTGATGGAGGGATGCAGACGTTCAATTTCGGCTTGTTCACCCGTCAACAGGCAAGTGGCTTTAGCGTTATCGTCACCGCCTGTACTCATCAACGCTGCTTGAACCTTGCGGCTTTGGCAAACCAGATGCAGTTGCCCTTGCAAACGAAACGTCAGGTTGGGATTGGTGGCAGCAATCTCTTCCCATTGCGGTTGCTGCTGTAACGTTTCGGTATCCAGATTTTCCAGAAAAGCTAATACCGCAGCGATGCCTTCATCCTGTTCCGTAATAGCCAATTGGCGGATACGTTCGGCAAAAGCGGCTTGCTGTTCCTTTACCCGCTCAGGCTTGCCTTTTGTATCAATGCCCAACACATATTCGGCGTTATCCCACAGCAGGTTGGCAGCAACACCGGAGGTTTTCTTGACACCTTGCGGCACACGCTCAGACTTTGCCCGCTTCTTTTTGCCATCACCCGTGCGGGTATCTTCAATCTGCGCCAGTTTGCCATCGGCAGTGACTTCCAGGATGAAGGGAATTTCTTTGTACTCAAATCCGGCGGGGGCTAACGCAGAATCTGCACTGGCTGATTTGCGTTGGTAGTAATCGTAGAGTGCTTGCAGAATCATCCGCGTATCTCCTCGCTGTCCCATGCGGGGACGTGAATCACACCGTCTTGCATTTTTGCCTGAAAGAAGCGCGGCATCGGGTTGGCTGTATCGGCAAAATCCATGTCGTACAACATCCAGCCCAGCTCCCGTGTTTCTGCCAATGGTTGTGTGAGAACTGTTTCGTCTTCAACCAAACGGAAGTCACAGGAAAATTCGCGTGTGCCAAGGTACGGCTGATTGAAACATTGCCCTTTGCTGGCACGGCGTTTAAACATTTCAGCAAACTTGACCGGATTGTTCTCCGGGTTGTTGTCCAGCATTTCAAACTCAGCGTGGAGTCGGTAACGCACATCCCGCAAGAACAAGCCTGCCCGTTGCTGGCGGTCTTCTTCGATATACATACCGAGGTTGCCTTTGCCTTGCTTCATTGCAGACTTGACTGCCCCAGCAGGTACAACCCCTGATACTTCGTTACGGCGCAAGTTGATCCAGCGAATGGGCTTCAGCACTTCAATTTTGCGGATATGCCAACGAATCGCAGGCTTCCACAAGATTGCCTCGAATACGGCACGGGCAGCAGAAGGCGTGATGACATCGTAAGACACACGCTCTACCTTCATTTCCGGTCGGGTGAAACAGGCAAAATCACCTGCTACTTCCAGACAAAACGTTTGCATATTGGCTTTACCTCATAGGTATAAGGATTCGGCAGACAGCGATACGCCATCGACCAATAATCCAAGTTTGTCGTCATACAGGCCGGGGGTAATTTGCTCGTAAATACCGGGCAGATTGGCAAGCTCGCGAATGTCACCCGCTTGCAACAGACGCTTTCTCACCTGTTCACGCACCGTCACGGTGTAGCGTTGTAGCTTGCGCATCAGGTTACGTTTCGGCCCGATGATTTTCAGTTGCTCAATCAATTTTGCACCATCACCGTATGTCACCAGCACTGCTGAACCTTCGTCATCAATTAGCCGGAAACGCTGGGCAGCCGTGCGGAACTGGATTTTCAGTTCACGCGCATTCTGGGCAAGCAAATCGACAATGCCATGTTTATCCCGCGATTCAGCCCGTGCATAGAAATGCTCAAAATAAATCTGAAAATGCGAATGGTGCAACGGCGCTTCGGCGAAAGTCGGTAGCAGGGAACGGCTCACCGCAACAGACCGCCCCAGATGCCCCGGTAATTTGGCATTGAGCGGCGGCACAAACACCACCACGCGCCCTTTTTCCGACAGCTTGCCCTCACGGTTGCAACGCCCCGCCGCTTGTGCAATCGAATCCAGCCCAGCTAACGCCCGGTAAACCACGGGGAAATCCACATCAACCCCGGCTTCAATCAACTGCGTACTGACTACTTGCACGGGTTTACCGTCTTGCAAACTCTGGCGGATTTCTTTCAATTTCGCAGAACGGTGTTCCCCACACAAATTGGTCGTCAGGTAGTAAGTCTCAGGAGGCAACAAGCGACACAGTTCTGCTGCCTGCTGTTTGGTGTTGACAATGACCAGCACGGAATCCAGTTCAGCTATTTCTTCCGCTAAATCTTCCCACGAACGTTCGGTAATCAAATCATCTGGCAACTCGACTTCCACCCGCTCCAGTGCAGCAAACAGGGCTTCTGGGTCTGGCATGATTTCGCTGATTTGCTCGGCTTCAAACCCTTGCACTACGGCTTTGCCAAACGGGTCGTGGTAAGTGTGCAAGGCAGGCTGGGTAGCCGTGGATAGCACAAACGTCACACCGTAGTGTTCCACCAAGGCTTTCATCACGCCGAGAATCGGGTTCAGGAATTCCGGCGGTAACAATTGCGCTTCATCCAACACAATCACGCTGTTGGTTAGATTATGTAGCTTACGGCAACGGCTGGTGCGGCTGGCAAACAGTGATTCAAACAGTTGCACATTAGTAGTAACAATAATCGGCGCATCCCAGTTTTCCGCTGCCAAGCGGCTTTGGGCATCTTCCTTGTCAGGATCAAGATTACTGTGATGTTCCACCACGCAATTACCAAAAATGCTGCGGTAAATATTGGCGGTTTGCTCAATGATGCTGGTGTAGGGGATGGCGTAAATGACGCGCTGCTTGCCGTGCTGGATGGCATGTTCCAGCGCAAAGGCCATGCCAGAAAGCGTTTTACCACCGCCTGTTGGTACGGTCAGGGAAAATATACCCGGTGGTTTTGCTGCGACTTCCCGGCAATCACGTAGGATTTGCGTCCGCAAATGGTTAACTGGCGTATCTGCTGCTTTTGCTGCAAAGCCTGCCATGTGGTCGTTGAATCGAGCCAGCAAGCTATTCAGGTCAGGGTATTGCCCGCGCAAATCCTGCTTTTCGGGCTGCATGAAGACTTCAGTATCCAGAAAATCCGCATCCACAAGGCAGGAGAAAAGCATCCGTATCCACAAGGCTGCATTATCAATGCCACCTACTGGCGAAGACTTGGGCATTTGCGTTTGCAGGATGTTATCAGGAATAGGTACTTGCAGGGCTTTAGTCAGATGAATACCGTCTTGCAGGATTTCTTCCAATGAACGTCCGTCAGCATCATCTTTCACCCAATCCGGCAAACCGGAGTGATGACCCGCAACCAGATAGGCAAGAATTCTGCCCAACGCAGAATGTTTCTGCACGGCATACAACGCACCAGCAGCGGAGTGATTGACCTTGCCGGGAGCATGATCGGTTTCAATGTGGGCATTGGCGGCGGTGTAGCCAGTTCTGTCGCCGATGTAACGTTGGAATTCAGGATTGTATTTGCCTAAGTCGTGCCAGATTCCGGCAACATGCGCCCAATCCTTACCAAACAATGCTGCATAGCCTGCTGCTAATTTAGCAACGTCGTGCAGATGTTCATCCAACCAATGCTCAATTGGCAGCCCCTTTTCATCAAAACGCACATGCGCTATCGGACGTAAAAGTTCCAATACAGCCCCCTATTGTAAACTTTGCTTGATGCGCATTATTTAACACATCTTATGCCCATGACAACAAAAATTATTCATCGAATCCCCTCAATTCTCTCTTACCACCCACATTAACAGGCTTAACACCCGATGAATTTGCGGTACAATCCCAGCCTTTCAGACTTTTGGCTCAGGATACGGCATGGAACTTTCTGCACTCACCGCTCTTTCCCCTACTGACGGGCGTTATGCCAGCAAAACAGCGGCATTACGCCCGTGGTTCAGCGAATACGGCTTGATTTACCACCGCGTACTCGTCGAAATCCGCTGGTTGCAAATGCTCGCCGCACACCCGCAAATCAGCGAAGTTCCCGCCTTTTCTACCGACACCAACGCCTTTTTAGAAAGCATCCTCAGCAACTTCGGTGAAACCGATGCGCTGCGCGTCAAAGCCATCGAGCGCACCACCAACCACGACGTGAAAGCCGTCGAGTATTACTTAAAAGAAAAAATTGCAGGGCAAGCTGCGCTAGAAGCCGTCAGCGAATTCATCCACTTCGCCTGCACCTCCGAAGACATCAACAACCTCTCCCACGCCCTCATGCTCAAAGGCGGCATGGAACAGGTGATTCAGCCGGAACTCGCTGCCACCCTCGGTGCGATCCGCCAACTCGCGCACGACTATGCCGAGATCCCGCTGCTCTCACGCACTCACGGACAACCCGCCACCCCGACCACCTTGGGCAAAGAAATGGCGAATACCGCCTATCGCCTGCAACGCCAACAACAACAGATTCTTGCCACCCAATATTTCGGCAAAATCAACGGTGCAGTCGGTAACTACAACGCCCACCTCAGCGCCTACCCCGACATTGACTGGCAAGCCACCGCCGAACAATTCGTCACTTCCCTCGGCTTGACGTGGAATCCGTACACCACCCAAATCGAACCGCACGATTACATCGCCGAAACCTTCGATGCTGTGGTGCGCTTCAACACTATCCTGATCGACTTCTGCCGCGACGTGTGGAGCTACATTTCCCTAGGGCATTTCAAGCAAAAAGTCATCGCGGGCGAAGTCGGTTCATCCACCATGCCACACAAAGTCAACCCCATCGACTTTGAAAACGCCGAAGGCAACCTCGGCATTGCCAACGCGCTGATGACGCATCTGGCACAAAAACTGCCGATTTCGCGCTGGCAACGTGACCTCACCGACTCAACGGTGTTGCGCACCCTCGGCGTAGGCTTGGGGCATTCCTTAATTGCCTACCAATCCGCCTTAAAAGGTATCAGCAAACTCGAAGTCAACGTCGCCAGCACCGCTGCCGACCTCGATGCCAACTGGGAAGTACTTGCCGAACCCATCCAAACCGTGATGCGCCGCTACGGCATCGAACAGCCCTACGAAAAGCTCAAAGCTCTGACCCGTGGGCAACGCATCACGCCCGAAGGCTTGCGCGAATTCGTCAATACGCTGGATATGCCGCAGGAAGCCAAAGATGCGCTGATAGCGATGACACCAGCAACATATATCGGTAATGCCATCGCGCAAGCCAAGGCGGTGTAACATGGCTGGCATGTTTGGTGATATTTCCGTTGAAGAATTTCTGCGTGATTACTGGCAAAAAAAGCCTTTACTAATCCGTAATGCGTTCCCGAATTTTCAATCGCCCATCACGCAAGACGAACTCGCGGGTTTGGCGTGTGAAACCGATGCCGCTCGTATCGTTATCGAACAAGGCGGCGCACACCCGTGGGAAGTCCGCCACGGCGCGTTCGACGACGACGATTTCAGCAATTTGCCAGAAACGCATTGGACATTGCTAGTCAACGATACCGATCAGCATTTGCCCGAATTAAAAGCCATTATCGAGCCGTTTCGCTTCATCCCCGACTGGCGCATCGACGACTTGATGATCAGCTTTGCGGTGGAAGGCGGTTCGGTTGGCCCGCATGTTGACCAATACGACGTATTCCTGCTGCAAGCACAAGGGCAACGCCGCTGGCAAATCACCACCCAACCCACGCCCCCAGACAATTTCCTGCCTGACTTGGAATTACGCATCATGCGTGATTTCAGCGCGGAACAGGAGTGGATTGTCGAGCCGGGCGATTTGCTCTACCTGCCACCCAATGTGCCACATTATGGGGTCGCACTGAACGAGTGCATGACATATTCCGTTGGTTTCCGCGCCCCTTCTCAAGCCGATATGCTAGAAAAGTTGCTCGAAGATTCCTTGGACGATGAACGCCTCAAACAACGTTTCAGCGATACTGAACGCCAGCAGCAAGGCAACCCCGGTGAACTAACCGCCACGGATATGGATCGTTTAGTCGATTTTTTAGTCGATGCACTGCCGCAAGATGAACAGTCGTTGCAACAATGGTTAGGAAAGTACCTAACCTCCCCTAAAGCCAATGCCGTGCAAGCAGAAGGCGAAGCGGTCAGCCGTGCCGAACTGAGCAGACTCATCCGGCAGAAAAAAAAGTTTGAAAAAACACTAGATGCGCGGCTTATGTACTTTCTATCAGGCAACGAACTGCACTTGTTTGCGAATGGAAACCATTATGACCTTGCTAGCCAACACCTTCAATTTATTGAATACCTGTGCAAATCCTCCGTGCTCATCCCCAAAGATTACGCCCATTTTTTGACGGAATCAGCGTGCTTCGACACCTTGCAAGAACTGTTAGAAACAGGGGTTTTTACGACCAGAAAATAGAAAATTAGTTTCGCTTATCCTTTAAGCATTTCCTATATTTATCATAACGATAAATAAATTTAACTAATAGGTATTCACCGCCCATTCAGTTTTGAGTGATTAATATACTACTCAATAATTTACTCATCTCGGTATAGAGATAGCTTTTGCGGCTTATGCTTATTTTTTATGTAACAGGGGAAAAACGATGGATTCCAAAAGATCCATGCTTGCCGCATTTTGCGGCGTAATGATGGTTGCGGGTGCTGCTACCACCATGCTACCGGGTATTGCGAATGCGGCGGACAGTGAAAAGAAAATTTCATTGCAACGCAGCAAACCCGATGAGCCCATCGGGCGCGATGCTGTGCTGTCGAAAGTCAGAGCAACATACAAAGGTCGAGTATTGTCAATTCAGGAAAAGCCCTTGCCCGGTTTTCCCGATTGTCATGTTGTTAGGATGCTCTCGCTGGAAGGGGAATACCTAACAATAAAGGTTGCGTGTAGTAGCTGAAGTATCAGCTAAAAATCATTGAAAGCAGTTAATATTTCACTTGAATACCCGGTCATTCACACGAATCGCCGGGTATTTTTTTATAATTTTTACTAATAAACACTATTGATTGTTTTTTATTCCCCGTAAGCTGGTGTATGATTGCTTTTTTATTGAACCATTACGATTGACGAACAGGAAAAATCGTTGTCATGCGCGTACTCATCATAGAAGACGAAAATATTATCCGCGAACAGGTTGCGGAAGACCTTAAAAAAAGTGGCTTTACGGTAGACCTCGCTGCGGATGGCTCTCAAGGGCTGTATGTTGCCCTCGAATACCCGATTGATGTTGCGGTCATTGATTTAGGCTTGCCTAATTCCAAAGGTGGGGCTGTTAATAATGATTTGGGGCTGGACATTATCCGTGCCATTCGTGCTAAGGGTTTGGACTATCCGATCATTATTCTGACCGCCCGTGACCGTTGGCAAAGTAAAGTCGAGGGCTTGGAAGCAGGCGCTGACGACTACGTAACCAAGCCATTCCACACGGAAGAATTGATTGCGCGTCTGCGTGTGCAATTGCGCCGTACAGGGCGTTGGACACAAGCCGAACTCCATTGTGGGCCAATTCGCCTGAACACCTCCGAACAACGCGTATATGTGAATGAAACCGAAGTCATTTTAACGGCTTACGAATACCGCGTACTGGAACACCTCATCTTGCACGCGGGCGAAGTGATTTCCAAAACGCGTCTAACCGACAGTTTGTATGAAGAAGACACTGACCGTGACAGCAATGTTATCGAGGTGTTTATTCGGCGCTTGCGTATCAAACTCGATCCAGACGATACGTTGAAACCTATCGAAACCCTGCGTGGACGTGGCTACCGTTTCACTCTCGCACGTACATAATAAATAATAAATCGGGTAAGCGCTCCTATGATCAGCTCCCTTCGTAGTCGCCAATTAATCAGTGGCTTCGGTGTCATTATGGTCGGCATTGTCATGCTCGGTGCCATGTTGTACTGGTTCTCATTGAGCTATAAAATTGAACAAAAGCAAAATGAGCTAAAAGAAATTTCCTACGATGTACTGGGTTTTCTGAACTTTAATGTTGGGAATGGTCGATTCGAGATCTTACCCGATGCTGATATGCAGGCGAATGCGAAAAAAATGATCGGTGATCATAAGCTCGATGATGTCACACAAAATCACTTTGCTTATGTGTTGGATGCTAACACGGGTAAAGTGGTCTGGAGCGCTTCCACTTTAAGTAAGCCGAATGACTTGGTCGAAGATGATTACTACCTACGCTTTAATTTAGAGAAAAAACAAGCGGGCAGCTTTGAGCCTGATTTTGCTAAACTGCACCCACTGCCGCCCCAAAATTCGGCGAGACTCGAAGATGACCCGCTCATCAAACAGATGTATAACCAGCAATACGTACTGGCAATTCAAACATTTTCGCAGCCCAATTTCGGTCTGTATCAGTTCGTGGTTGGCGTTGCCATTGCGGACATTGAAAAAGAAATGCAGGACATGCGCCAGAAATTTGCGGTACTGTTTTTCCTATCCGCCGTCTTGGTGCTGATCGCCCAGCTAGCCCTAAGTTTCTGGGTAGTTGCGCCGATTAAAGAGTTTGAAAAAGAAGTCAAGTCGATTGAAGCGGGCGAAAAGGAAACGATTGAAGACAATTACCCCGAAGAATTACTCCCCGTTAAAAATGCTTTGAATGGCTTGCTGAGCTACGAAAAAGGTCAAAAACAACGTTACAAAGACACACTGGATGACCTAGCTCACAGCATCAAAACACCGTTGACGGCGATGCAACACCAACTGGATCAATTGCATCGCGATGCTGCTGAACATGACCCGTATGTCGGCATCGCGATTAACGTGTTTGAAAAACAAATTGAGCGTATCCGTGAAATTATCGGGCATCAATTACGCCGTGCTATGGTCACGAATCAAGGCGCAATGATTCTGTCACAACCGATTCGCCCTGTGCTGTTCCGCTTACGCGAAACCTTACAGAAAGTTTACCGTGACAAACCATTCGAGATTCGCATCACCGCTGACGAATACGCCAAGTGCCGGATGGATGCGGAAGACATGATGGAATTATTCGGCAACCTGCTGAATAACGCCTGCCGTTTCTGCCAAGATATTGTGGAAGTCTCCGCCCACCAAGACAACAATATGCTGGTCATTGACATCGACGACGACGGCTTAGGCTTCCCGATTGACAATCCCTCCAAATTGCTGCAACGCGGCGTGCGTGAAGACAGCAAAAGCGACGGACAAGGCATTGGCATGGCGGTCAGCACCGAAATCGTCTCCGCGATTGGTGGCAAGATCGAATTGCTGGTATCGCCTTACGTCGGCGCACGCGTCCGCATCCACCTGCCCGTGTAACTCCCCTGCATAACCATAACCACGGCTTACGGCGGACTGATCACCCGAATCACCACCTTATCCACCGATCCCGCCGTATCAAATACAGTTAAATCGTAATCACCCGCACGCGTAAACGTATAGCGCAAGCCGTGCTGAGTTGCATCAACACCCGCCAGTGCACCATTTACCAACCAAACATGCTGCCCCACCCCACCTTCTGCTCGCAAATCGACGGTCACACCTGTAGCAGGTTGCCCTGCACGGGCTTTAGGCAAAAATAAGCGCGTACTGTCATCCAAATGACGCATCGCCAATTGCGCCCCGCCCTGATACTCACTACCGGATGGGCAACTCGCATCAAATACGGGTAAACGGATTTGTTCCAACACCGTATTCGCCAACCAGGGCTGCAATTCCAGCGGCCATTGTGCCACTTGGCACGTTTCCCGCTGCGGAGCAGTGCAAGCAGCCGTCACGCGCAAGCCCGTCTGCGGATTCACCCAATAGGTTTGCAAGCCAGCCGACCACGAATAGTGCTGTAAATGTGGCAAAGTTGGCGGCACACGCCCCTCCAAAATCCACGCTTGCTGGCGCACATGGCAATGTTCCGGCGCAGTTGTTGCCGCGCTTTCACCCAGTGGCCAGCAAATATCGGTTGAAGTCACTTCCGCCGGACGATGCCGCATGTTTGCTACTGCCTGTTTCGGTAGCGCTCGAAACACATCAAACAAAATGGGTCCCGCCGCCGCCGCACCAATACTTCCCGGCAACGGCGTACCATCCGGGCGACCTGTCCACACGCCCACGGTATACGCATCGCTCACGCCCACTGCCCACGCATCCCGAAAACCGTAGCTTGTCCCTGTTTTCCACGCAATCCCCGCGCTATTTACACTGCCTTCTGGCGCAGGAATATCCCGCAAAATTGCCTGAATAATCCACGCCGCCCCCGCTGATAATAGCCGCCGCTCGACCAATGGCTCATCTGCCAGAAAACGCGGTTTAACGCTCATCCCCGCCCGCGCAAAGGCACTAAAGCCACGCACTAAATCTTCCAGCGTCGTGCCTGCCCCACCCAAAATCACGCTCAAATTCGGTTCGGCTTGCTCTGGAAAAGTAATCACCACCCCGCCATTGCGCAGCCTTGCCACAAAACCCGTCGGGGTCAAGCGTTGCAGCATATCCACCGCCGGAATATTCAAGGATTGCTGCAACGCCTGCGCCACACTCACCGCACCCGAAAAGTGCCGTACAAAATTCTGCGGCGCATAATCCGTCAACTTCACGGGCACATCACTCAGCAAACTGGCGGAATGCACCAAGCCATCATCCAACGCCATGCCATACAAAAATGGCTTCAAGGTTGAACCGGGGGAACGCACCGCCTGCACCATGTCCACATGCCCAAAGCGTTCCACGCTGTGAAAATTAGCCGATCCGGCATACGCCCGCACATACCCTGTTTTATTTTCCACCACTAATACACCGATGGACGCTTTATCCGGCAAACTCTCCACCCGCGTCCGCACGACATTTTCCACCACCCATTGCGCATTGGTATCCAAGGTCGTTTGCAGCCGTGCCACCTTGCGCTCAACGGCGTGCGCTTTCATGCGCTCAGCAAACAAAGGCGCAACCAGCGGCTGTTGAAAGCGGGAACGCATCACGGGTTCAGTCAGGGCATCATCGACCACCGCCTGCGTCCAAATGCCTTGCGTTGCCATACGTTGTAACACTTTATCGCGGTAACGTTGCGCCAATTCGGGGTGACGGTCGGGGCGTAAGCGTGACGGCGCTTGTGGCAATACCGCCAACAAAGCCGCTTCCGCATGACTCAGTGCCAAGGCAGGTTTGTGTAACCACGCAAAGCTCGCGGTTTGCACGCCTTCAATCGGCCCCCCGAAGGGCGCAAGATTGAGGTAAAAGGTGAGGATCTCCGCCTTGCTGTAATGCCATTCAAGCTGTAAAGCACGGAACATTTGCCAGAGCTTGCCACCCATATTGCGTTGATGTGGCTCAAGAATACGCGCCACCTGCATGGTCAAGGTTGACCCGCCCGAAATAACCCGTCCGCCGCGCAGCCACTGCCACCCCGCCCGCAATAACGCCAACGGATTAATACCGGGGTGCTGGTAAAACCAACGATCTTCGTATGCCAGCAAGGCTTGCACGTACAGCGGCGACACTTCATCCAAGGTCACGGGGTAACGCCACACGCCGTCACTGTCCGCAAAGGCGCGTAACGGCGTGCGATCTTGAGCCAGAATCAACACGCTGCGTACCCGCTCAGGGTTAGGCAATGCCCACCACCGATCCGCTAATAAAAACAGCAGCAAGCACAGCATTGGCACGCCAACTAACCACAGCGCGTAACGCCCTACCTGCCACCTCAGCACGCTTATGGAATCACCATTGCCGCCGGTGTAGCCCCCACACCATTCAATTCTGGGCGATACATGTCTTCCACATAGGTCGGCGGCACGCTGAATTTACCCGTGGAAACCACCCGCGTCAGATAGAACAAATGGTGGCGGGTCTTCGCTTTTAACGGCAATGCCGCCACGTAACGGTCATCACGGAATTCTTGAGTACGCGGCACGCTACTGCTCAGTAATTCCAGCACGGGTTTATCCATGCCTTCCAATTGCAACCCTTCCAGCGACTCATTGGTTTGCAGGTTGGTATTTTCCAGCTCGAAACCCGCAGGCAGTAAATCCACCACCAGCGCATCGTTAATATCCGTGCTACTGCTCACCATCAAGTGCGTTAACAATAGTGAACCGACTTGCAGCGCCTCCGGCTTGACGGGCTTACCATCCATCCCATACCACTGCCGCTGCACTTCAATCGGGTCACTGTCGGGTGCGGGCGGCGCTACGGGATAACCATCGACGCTCAATGCAACGTATAACGGGTCGGTAGCCGTAATGCTCAGCCCTTGCTGGAATTCCTCTGCCGTCACCGCACGATACGCAGCTTTACTGCCTGACAAAGCCACGCTGTCATTGCCCACTTTCAAGGCAGCGTGCCAGCTTGCTTTGGCTTTTTCCTGCACTTGCAAACCTGCCAAGAACACAAACAATTGTTCTTGGGTGCTGAAATAATTACGGTTATGTAGCAAATCCGCCAACTTGGTAATCTCAGTCGCTTGATTGGGCAGCGCTATTTTATGGCGTAACAACAAATACAACATCCCTGCTTGATCACGCAACCGACTTCCGTAATCGCCTAAGTATTTCTGCTCATCGCGCACCAGCGCCAAACCGCGTTGAATCGCGTCATCACCGCGCTTCAAATCACCGCCTTTGCGTAGTGCCAGCCCTAAATGCACCAGCGGTAAACCGGCGACGGCTTTGCCTGCATCCTTGTCGTACAGCACTTTCAACGTACCGGGCGAAGCACGTTTGACCCGCGACAAGACGTAACCCGCATAAGCCCGTGCCGCAAAATCCACATGCTCCGGTGTTTCAGAGAACTCATAGCGACTGGCAGTATCGTGCTCGCCTTCCGCCAAGCGCTCTTCCAGATTTTGCAAAGCGCGTTGCAATAACCAATCCGGCACGATAAAGCCTTGCTCTTGCGCATCCAGCAAGAAATCCGTCACATACGGCGTCAACCAATACTCTTCCTGCGCACCACCTGCCTCGCCCCACAGCGTGAAACCACCGTTCGCTAACTGCATACCGGATAGCCGCAACAATGCTGCTGTCACCCGTTCATTGCGTTCTTTCATTTCTAGCGGCGCCAAACCTAACTGTTCGGACACACTCGCATCTAAAAACAAGTAAGGCCATGCACTGCTAGTGGTTTGTTCTAAACAACCGTAGGGGTACTGTAACAAGCCCTGCAAAGCACTGCGCATAGGCAACGCGGGTGTTGCCGCCAGACTCAAATTGGCTTTTAAGCCAGCCGGTAGAAAACCTTGCAACGTGGTAGCATCCAGCACCATGCTTTCACCCGCTTTCAATGCACGGTTTTGTGCCAAGTATTGCGCCGGATAGGCAGGACGCACCGCGAGCTGAAGCTGCCGCCGTGCCGTGAAACCCTTGCCCACCAGTTCCAAATTAATCTGCCCCATCCCGAAGGTTTGATGCGCTGACAACGGTAAGCGCAAGGTTTCGCGCTTACCCGCCGCCAAGATGACTTCACGCGCATCTGTCACACCCGTCAGCAACGCATTGCTGGTAATATTTACCTGCACGGTTTGTGCCTCGGTGGTCGTATTGTTCAAATCCACCGTCAAGAAACTGCTGTCACCTGCCGCCAGAAAACGTGGAGCCGCTAAACTTGCCACCACAGGCGAGGCTACGGTCATCTCGCGTTCCGCACTGCCAAAGCGCTCCTCCGAAGCGGCGACTGCCATCAAGCGCAACGTGCCATCGAACCCCGGTAACGGCAGGTCGATGTTGGCTTTGCCTTCCGCGTTAAACACCACTGCACCGCTAAACAACGCCACAATCCGCGCATCCGCTTGTGCCAATGTGCCACCGCGCCGTGTTGCCACATCCCCACCGAAGCGTTGCCGCAACGGGGCGCCCTCGACACTTTCAATAATCTTGCCGTAAGCGTCATACAGACTCGCCGCATAAGCGTGCTGTGAAAAATAAAATGCCAACGGGTCAGGGCTTTTAAAATCGGTAATGCTTAAGACACCCGCATCCACTGCCGCTAACGTCACTAGTGCGGTTTCGTTATTGAGGTTATCCGCACTCACCGTCACGCTGACCGTTTGGTCAGGACGAACTTTTTCAGCAGCAGCAATCTTCACGTTCAATCGCCGCTCTTCACGATCCAAGGGCAGGAAAATCACGCCCAGCGCTCGATTGGGCGTGATGTTTTGCTGGCGACTCGCAGGGCGGAAGGCGGTGACAGTGATGTATAAATCATGCCGCTCCCACGCCGCATCGACTGGAATATCCACGGTCAGCCCTTCCGCCGGTAAACTGAGGTGCTTTGACCACAGTAACGACTCCCCTTCCACCGCGACCAGCGCTTCACCCGCAGCAGGCGGGGTAATCTTCAATTTCGCCACATCCCCCGCACGGTATTTGGCTTTATCGAGGGCTAATTCGATCTGATCGGGGCGAGCAGCGTTATTTTCACTCTGTTCCCAATCCCAACCAGCATGGAACGGGTAAACCGCTTTCAAACCCGTTTCCGCATCTTCCACTTCCAAGCGGTAATAACCGGATTGCACCGCAAACGCCGCCTGACCGCGTGCATTCGCATCCAGCGTGATTTTTTTCTGGACGGTAGGATATTCGCTGGCAATATCCTTCCGCTGCCACCCTTCCGCACTGTTGTATTCCCAGAAATAGTCTTTTTCTTCACTCACCAAGGTCACGGCTAACGGCTGGGTGGCGGGAGCGGCTTTGCCTTCTGCATTCAGACGCACCAGCTCAAAGGCGGCTTCACTATTGCCATCGACGGTATCCTTGCTAAATAACGGACGAATACCGACTAAATTTTGACTCGGCCAAAACGGGACATCAAGTGTGCGGGTTACGCTACGCCCGCCGGTTTCGTGCAAACTGCCAATCACACTCATGGTTAAGGGTGAACTGATCTTACCTTCCAAGGCAGGGCTTTCCACAAACCCACCACCCGTGGCATTGAGGATCACTTCAGGCAAATCTTCGTGGCTCACCAATTTGTCATCGGCAGGATCACCAAAATAGTAATCCTTGAAAGTGTCCAGTGGATGGCGATTCACACTCACCGTGCGTGCTGCTGTCAACTTGTTCCCACTAGCAGGTGCGCCGTACAAGTAATCCCCTTGCGCAGCAACCACCAACTTATCGCCTTTCATCAATAGCTTATCTTCAACGCTCAACGCCAGTTTCATGCGCTCTGGCATGAATTCTTCCACATGGAAAGTGAAACTACTGATGGGGGCAGTATCTTTGGCGTTAATACGGATTTCTGCTTTCCAGCTTCCGGTCGGCGCATCCGCAGGAATCGCTAAGCGGTAGGTGAAAAAACCCAGATCAGCATTCGCCGCCAAGAGATTTTCTTCCAACAAGGGCTTGGTATCGGGGCGCACAATGCGTAAATGCAGGTTGTTGGCAGAAACCGCCTTGCCATCACGATCTCGCAACAATACCGACAAGTCCATCGGTTCACCGGGACGGAATAAGTCACGCGTACTGTACACAAACGGGGCAATCGGTTTATCCGCAACACCCGTCACGGGGTATTCTGATAAATCCAAGGCGGATTCGCGCATATCAAGGAAGGCAAATTGCGCCTCATGCTGTGCGGTCAGCAAGAGTTCCCCTTGTGGGCGATGCTCAAAACTGACATGACCCGCTGCATCCGTTTCCAGCGTCAGGGTTTCTTTTTCGCCCTGTAATTTCAGTTGCACGCCCTGCATGGGTTTGCCGGTATCCAAGGCATTGGCGAATATTTCTAAGCCGCGTGAATACAGACGGACATGCAAACCAATATTCGTCACCACAAACTGGGTAATGCGGTAAGCCTCGTCATTGAAACGACCCGGTTCGCGCATCACCGCAAAATACAGCCCCGGCGTTTTCAACTCCTGAATATCTTCCACCGGAATGAGCAAGGAAGTACGCGCATTAGGCTTGGCATCAGTGACGTAACGACGGGAATAAACACTTTCGGTAACAGCGTGAATATCGTCAAGCTGCCACTGTGATAAGCGTCCACCGAGTGAAACGGTCTTTAACATTTCAGGCAGCTTTTCGGGTTGCACTCGCAGGAGTTCAATATCCAATTCCGCGACATTCACCACGCGAATTGGCAAACCACCCGTCAATTTAGCGGGCAAAATACTCCCAGTAGTGGCAAAGTCAAACGCGGGTGTCATATCACGGGTTTTCAGAGTGCTATCCGACGGCTTGTGCAATTTAAGCGCATTCTTGCTGGTCACACCCGGTCTGATTTGTATCCGATAATCTGTTTGTGGCTTGATATTGCTGAAAAATAGACGGCGTGGCTCGTTCGCTAGTACCCAACTGCCTTCGACTCTCTTACCGGCAGCCGTTAGCGTAATGAAGCTATTGTGATCTTGGGTAGGGTCAAGATCCTGTGAAAACGTTACCGCTAATGCGGGACTATTGTCCAAGGTACGTTCTGACACATCCACCACTAACATTTGCGTCAGTAGCTCTTCGTTCGTGTAATGTGGCAGTGTCGTAGCAGGTGCTACGGCTACGTCTTCCGCTCTACCTTGCCCGAATGACAACAGTAGCAGACCGACACACAACCAAGACAAAATGCGACGAAATTGATAACCCATTATTATTCTCCATCCCTGCAAGAGTAAGGTGCACAGCAAGCCAGTAGTATAAACTTTTTTGACTTGAGAATGGGATGGGGAGAGGAAGTATTCGGAGGGAGAAAAAAGTGGCGACCCTATGGGGATTCGAACCCCAGTTACAACCGTGAAAGGGTCGTGTCCTAGGCCTCTAGACGATAGGGTCGCTGATTGAACCTGTAATGCTACGTATAGCATAGCTTTGAAAAAAGTGGCGACCCTATGGGGATTCGAACCCCAGTTACAACCGTGAAAGGGTCGTGTCCTAGGCCTCTAGACGATAGGGTCGCTGATATAAACTTTCAAAACTTATTCATCACTGTCTCTTGGTGAAAACAGGATGATGGTAGATAACCCGGCAAATGTAATCAAAAAACCGAGTGGCACTGCCATTAAAAACATTTTCGCCAGCTCATCGCTGTCGGTAAACATGAAGTAAAACCCGAATATCAGGCCAACCACAGTGATAACCAGACCAGCAATTAAGCTGTAACGACCTAGGCGATCCATAAAAACCTCGCACATCGGTCAAATTTGGTGGAGCTAAGCGGGATCGAACCGCTGACCTCTACAATGCCATTGTAGCGCTCTCCCAGCTGAGCTATAGCCCCACGGCTAAAGAGAGGCGAATTCTGAAGGAATCCGCCGCTTCTGTCAAGCGCCTTTTAAAGAATTTGCGAAGATTGCTTTATGCACATCGCCAAGGCTAATAATGCCTACCAACTTGCCTGCTTCAACGACAGGAATACGGCGAATTTTCTGCACGCACATAATGGAAACCGCCTTCATTAGCGGCATTTCAGGGCTTGCAGAGGCAACCAACTTGCTCATCAGATCACTGGCTTTTAAGCTCAAAGCGTCGCTGTAGCCTTTCTCCATTTTCTCGAAATCGGGCACACCTTCTTCACGAGCAACCTCTGAAATGTCAGGGAACATTTTTCGCAACACATCTTTTTCAGAAATCACACCGACGACGTTATTGTTATCATCTACCACCGGCATACCACTGATTTTGTTGAAGCACATGACTTCAACAAGATCGCGTACTGGGGTATTGGGATTAGCGGTTTTCACGCTTTTATTCATGATGTCTTTGACTTTCATTTATCCTCCTCATTTATGCTAGGTTGCAGTCACATGAACATAGCATAAAATCCCCCACAAATCGTATTAGCTTAGGGGGATATTGCTGATTAATCCTAAAACTGGGTCGCACGAATAAAGCCAATCGCCCGCTGGATACGCGCCAAAGCACGCGCTTGCCCAATTAATTCGAGCGTGATTTCCAGAGAAGGCGAAGAAGCACTTCCTGTTACTGCCACGCGCAATGGGGGGCCGACCTTACCCAGTTTCAAGCCAAGCTTTTCGCAAGCTGCTTGGATAGCGGCGTGAATCGGTTCGCCTTGCCATGCCGACAATGCTGCCAGTTCGTCATGCACGGTTTGGAGATTGTCTGCCGTATCCGCTTTGAACTGCTTTTGCACCGCAACAGGATCGAATTCTGCAAACTCTTCGTAGAAATAACGGCTAATTGCTACCATTTCCACCAGCGTCTTGGCGCGTTCGCGTTGTGCGTCGATCACATCAGCCAACGCAGGCCCATTAGAGACATCCAACTGTTGCGCCTGCAAATGCCATTGCAATTGCGCTTCTAGCTCTTCTACCGGCAATGTTTTGATATAGTGCTGGTTGAGCCAGAGCAATTTATCCGCATTAAATGCCGACGGCGCACGGTTGATGGCTTCCAACGAGAACAGCTCGATCATTTCCTCACGTGAGAAAATTTCCTGATCGCCATTCGACCAACCCAACCGCACCAAATAGTTCAATAAGGCTTGCGGGGTGAAACCCTCGTCGCGGTACTGCATCACACTCACGGCGCCATGACGCTTGGATAAACGCTGTCCATCCGACCCCAGAATCATCGGCAAATGCGCGAATTTGGGCGGTTCAAAGCCCAATGCCTGCATGATATTGATCTGGCGCGGCGTATTGCTGATATGGTCGTCACCCCGAATCACATGCGTCACCTGCATATCAATATCGTCCACCACCACGGTCAAGTTATACGTGGGCGTGCCATCAGAACGCGCAATGATTAAATCATCCAGTTCGGCATTGCTGATGGTGATTTTGCCGCGCACCAAATCATTAATCTCCACCACACCCGTTTGCGGATTGCGGAAACGAATCACCGGAGCAATCCCAGCGGGCGGTGTTTCGTCCTGACGGTCGCGCCATAGCCCGTTGTAACGTGGATTTTCTTTACGCGCCATTTGTTCTTCGCGCATCTGCTCCAGCTCTTCTTTGCTGCAATAGCAACGGTAGGCGTGACCACTCTCCACTAATTGCTCAATCACTTCCGCGTAACGGTCGAAGCGTTGAGTTTGGTAAAATGGACCTTCGTCATGCCCTAAATCCAGCCACGCCATGCCTTCCAAAATCGCATCCACGGATGCCTGCGTCGAACGTTCGCGGTCGGTGTCTTCGATGCGCAAAATGAAAGTGCCGCCCATCTTGCGGGCGTACAGCCAAGAAAACAGCGCGGTACGTGCGCCACCAATGTGCAAATAACCCGTCGGGCTAGGGGCAAAGCGAGTTCTGACGTTCATGACATTCCAGTGATTGATTTTTAAATAATACCTTAAGCATAACTGAATGAAAAATAATCGAAATATTCAGTTAAAATTCAGTGCCACCCTCGCATAATCAGCCTCGTTCAAGGGCTAAAGGGGTAGAAGAATAATAACAGGGCTACGCCCCTTCTTTTTTATTCCGCACTGAAGCGCCTAATGATAATAACAGGCTTCGTGTATTGAAAGCCTTCCTTCGGGAAGGCTTTCTGCTGTCTGGGTACTTTACGCGCCAAACAACCGTGCCAACACTTGCAGCGCAAGCCACGCATAAATACCCGCCAGTATATCATCAAACATGATACCAAAGCCGCCGGATACCTCACGATCCACCCGGCGTACTGGCCACGGTTTCCAAATATCGAACAGGCGGAACAAGCAAAAGCCCACCACCATCCACACCCACCCGGCGGGCGCTGCCAACATAGTTAGCAAATATCCCGCAAATTCATCCCACACTATGCCGCCGTGATCGTGTACACCCAAGCGTCGCGACGATTCGCCGCAAATCCAAATACCCACCAGCGACATGACCAACAACACCGCGACATATCCCCAGAAGGGCAATTGCACTAGCAACAGATACAGCGGAATTGCTGCCAATGTGCCTGCTGTGCCGGGGGCAAACGGGGATAAGCCGCTGCCAAACCCAAAGGCGAGAAAGTGTACGGGTGACGAAAAAACCGTTTTGGCAGTAACAAGGCTTCGCATAAGCGTCAATTCCTGTGGGTAAGGCTCAGGATTATACACATCTGCGCTCATGCCGCTATAATTGCGCCCCACCCTCTAACTGGAGAAACCACCATGACCACACACCCGTTTGTTATCGAGATTAATGGCATTGCTGACTTTGAAGAACGTGTTCTCAAAGCCTCCGCCCACACCCCTATTCTGGTGGACTTTTGGGCGGATTGGTGCGGCCCGTGTCTGTTCCTTGACCCCGTATTGAAAGCTGTCGTCGCTGACTATCAAGGCAACGTTTTGCTTGCCAAACTCGATACCGAAGAAGACGAAAATATGAAACTTGCCGGACGCAATCAAGTACGCGGTTTTCCCACCGTGCTCTTGATCGAGAACGGTCAAGAAGTCGCACGCTTTAGCAGTGCGCGTAATAAAACCTTTGTGCGTGAATTCATTGATACCAACAGCCAACTGCTCGCAACATTCAAGGCTTCCATCCATCCGTAGGGGTGGCGAACCTCAGTAAGCTGTGTCATTATTTGTATTAATAATACAGTAAAAATAAACACAGTTGAGGGAATACCATTACCATGAAAATTAATACGCTGACCTATACCGTTGAGGGTGGTTTTTCCTCGGAACTGCCTAGTATTTCATCGAAACAGCTCTTGATTCTGCTATTCGGTCATTCCGAATTCTTGGATCACTCCAAACCCTTCGAGTCTCTGTTAGCCCAGTACCCGCAAGCCATTTGCATGGGGTGCTCCAGTGCCGGTGAGATTCTGAACAACAGCATTCACGACCGTAGCCTCGTGATTGCTTTGGTGCAATTTGAATCCACCACTTTGCGCATGACGCACATCAGTATTCACGACCCGAAAGAATCGCGCAATATTGGACGATTGCTAGCAGATCGCCTAGAACGGGATGACTTGAAAGGTATTTTTGTCTTATCCGACGGCTTGCGCGTCAACGGCAGTGAACTGACCCAAGGCTTTAATGATGTAGTCAAAACAGACATCACCGTTACCGGCGGTTTAGCGGGTGATGGAGAGCACTTCACCAAAACATGGGTATTGCAAAACGGCAAACCCACCACTGGCATCGTGGCAGCCTTAGGTTTATACGGCAATGTAAACATTGGTCACGGCTCAAAAGGGGGCTGGAAACCGTTTGGCCCTGCCCGCGAAGTGACGCGTGCCGAACATAATATCCTGTATGAATTGGCAGGCAAACCTGCGCTCGCCTTATACAAAACCTATCTGGGCGAAATGGCAGAGGGCTTACCCGCAGCAGGTCTGCGTTTCCCTCTCGCCTTAAGCCAACCGGGTGAAACCAAAGAACTGGTGCGTACCATTCTCGCCGTTGACGAAGCTACGCAATCGCTCACTTTTGCAGGCGATATTCCCGTCGGAGCTTACGCACAATTAATGCGTGCCAATCTGGAACAATTGGTAGAAGGTGCAGAAGATGCCGCTTTAATGAGTGCTACCGACACTGAAAAGGACGTGTTGTGTATTTCCATCAGTTGCGTCGGACGCCGCATGGTCATGGGCGCAGATGCCGAGGAAGAAGTCGAAGCCGTGTTGGATAACCTACCAGAAAACACCACGCAAATCGGCTTTTATTCTTACGGGGAAATTTCACCGTTTTCCAAAGGCACCTGCGACCTGCATAACCAAACCATGACATTGACCACCATTCATGAGTGATTACGATCGTACCCTCAACCGACAGCTACGGAGTCTGGGATTAACGCCAGACGCACCACCCGATGCTGCCAGTTGGCAAACGTTTCTGAATCGCGTGAATCAGGCATATCACGAGCACAAACACGCTTATTACGTGTTGGAACGCTCGTTAGAAGTGTCATCGCAAGAAATGCACGCGCTTAACGCCACCCTCCAACAAGAATCGCAGGAAAAAATTCGCGCCCTGCAACAATCCAAAGAAAAATCGCGCTTCCTCGCCAATATGAGCCATGAGATCCGCACCCCCATGAATGGCGTCCTGGGCATGTTGGATATTTTAGCGAAAACCCCGCTAGACCCGCAGCAGCAAGAATACCTGCACACCGCTTACAGCTCCTCGGAAATCTTGCTGGATGTCATCAACTCGGTATTGGATCTCTCCAAAATTGAATCCGGCAAGCTGGTTTTGGAACGTATTCCTTTCAACTTGCGCAAGTTGACCGACGATATGGTGCTATTATTCAGTGGTTCTGCCACCAAAAAGCACTTGACCCTGAATAGCCATCTACCGGAAGACTGCCACACATGGCTTTACGGCGACCCCATTCGCCTGAAACAGGTGCTGGGAAATTTACTCGGCAATGCTGTCAAATTCACCAGCAGCGGCGCGGTATCGCTGTACGTTGAATGCTTGCAAGAACACGTCACGCAAACCCAATTGCGTTTATTGGTCGCGGATACTGGGCCGGGCATCCCCCCCGCACAACTCGAAGTGTTGTTTAACGCCTTCAGCCAAGCCGATGAATCCACCACACGCCTTTACGGTGGCACAGGGCTAGGGCTAACGATTGCCCAAGAATTGGTGCAACTCATGGGTGGTTGCATTCGGGTAAAATCCACACAGGGACACGGCAGCACCTTTTACTTCGATCTAACGTTCGACAAACATAACCCGCCCCAAAGCCTTTCCCCCGAACCTCCGCAAGCCAAAGCAAACGGCTCTATTGCTGCCACCTTGGATGGGCATTTGCTGCTGGTTGAAGATAATCTGGTCAATATCAAAGTTGCGCATGTCATGCTCACCAAACTAGGGATGAGCTTCGATATTGCGATGGATGGGCATGAAGCCGTCGCTATGCTGGATAAAAACCGCTACGACCTCGTGCTAATGGATTGCCAATTGCCCGGTATGGATGGCTACGCAGCTACCCGCCTGTTTCGTCAACAGGAACAAGCACGCTACACACCGCGCACCCCCGTCATTGCACTCACCGCCAATGCCATGCAGGGCGACCGCGAAAACTGCTTGCAAGCAGGCATGGATGACTACATGACCAAACCTATTTCAATGGCAAGCTTGCGGCAAAAACTGCAACAGTGGCTAACGCCAACCACTACGTCTTAAATGTTCATCCCCTGTTGGCATAGCGAGACTATGCTGATGTTGAGTGGAGAAAAAAACCAACATTCTGGCGCAAGACTGTCAACGTTGCCACAGAATCCGCGTTAATCCCTTCCACCGACAACAAATCAACCAAACAGGGGTACATTATGAACACGATAACATTATTCTCTCTCAGCGTTGCCTTACTGCTTAGCGCAGGTAACGCTGCCGCTGCCACTGACCCAGACTTCAAACGCCTAGATACCAACAACGATGGGCTAATTTCTTGGTCGGAATATGCCGCCAAAAATCCCGTCTCCGGGCGTCTCAACCCGCGCCGTATATTCGATAACGTGGACACCAATCGTGACGGTTATATCGACACCGCCGAATTTGCCGCCATGAAACAACGCCGCAAACACTAGGTTGGCGCTATTCCTCACGGAATCTGACGTTTATTTATTTCAGGCAACAGGTAGAATGTAATCCAGCACCTATCAATAACGAGGAATACTTGAATGAGCGCACTAGACCGTATCGACCAAGCCGTTAAAAGCAACGCTGTCGTCATTTTCATGAAAGGCACACCGCAAATGCCGCAATGTGGCTTTTCCAGCCGTGCGTCACAAGCACTGATGGCGTGTGGCGAAGAGTTTGCTTACGTTAACGTCTTGGGCGACCCTGAAATTTTCCAAGACTTACCGCAATACGCCAACTGGCCTACGTTTCCACAAGTTTACATCAACGGCGAATTAATCGGCGGCTGCGACATTACGCTGGAAATGTATCAGAACGGCGAATTGCAGAAGATGGTCAAAGAGGCGGTTAAAGGCGCAGCAACTGAAGGCGACGCGGCCGCATAAGCAATGTTAACAAGGATGGGGCTTGAATCATCAAGCCCTGCCCTCGCGTGTTAAGCAACCGCTTTTTTCTTCTCTGCTGCGGCGGCATGTAGTGCGTCGTTAATCGCATAGCCATACGCGCAATCTACTTCTATTCGCACACGCATCAAGCCATCCACCCCTTCCTCCAACATCACCGTTAACGGATCACGACGCTGAAAGCGGCGATGCGGCTTGCTTAACCACATCACCCGCATTTGGCTGCTGAACGGGAAGGTGGTGCGTAACGCATCCGCAATACCGACAATGTGATCAATCCGATCCATCATTTCCGGCGTTTGTGGGAAGGCTTTATCGCCTTGGCGGTATTGCTGTAAGTGACGTGGGCGAACTTCTGCATCCAATCCCAAAATCGTCAACATATGTTCGGCGCTGATTTTCCACTCGTCCATGTGGCTGATCACCGCGCGTGTCAAGGCGCTCATTTCTTCGGCTGAAAAGGTTTGCATGGTTAATCCTTCTTTTTCAGACCAGCAATGGAGACGACTTTGGGTGCACTGACTTCATCGGTAAAATGCGGGCGTTCTTCACGCACACCCGCTGCTTGCGCCAATTCACGTTCCCGCGCCGCAATCAGATCGAAGCACTTTTTCACGTCTTCCACCGTCGCATCGGAGAGCGGATAACGGGTCGCGGCATCGGAAGGGGTTAAATCGCGGATAATGCCGCCGAGGGTTTTACGCATCGCCATCAGGATGCGTTTTTCTGTGGAGAAATGTTCTTCAGACATGGTGCGTAAAGCCTTTAAAACCTGCAAAGTAAGGACATTATCCTAACAGTCAAGCCAATACCATACCACTAAGGTGGGGATTCAAGCCGTCAATGCCGCCACAAACAAGCCAACCGCTTCGAGCAATACAATGCTTGCACCAAGCGCTTCCCACTTCAGCCCGCCACTGGTTTGCCTCATCCGCAAACGAATTAACAACAGCATCACAAACAAAGCAAACAGCGGAATACCCGCGACCAATGCCACCGGTAATGCCAATAACAACCAAATAAACAAAGCCACATAAGGAAATTCAGCACGGAATTCCTGCGCCTGCGTTTCGGCTGGGGCAATCGGGGTAAACCCAATCAACGCCATCACCAATAAACGCGCCGCCAGCGGTGCCATTAAGATGTACGGCCACAACTTGTATTCGATCAATACCGAAAGCGCAGCAAACTTCACCATCATGACAAGCGCCATGACGCCCATAACCCCAAAATGCGGGTTGGGCAACGCACTTTCACCAAAAAACCACGTTGTAATACTGTGAGCCAACGCATCTAAATGGTGCAGCTCACTGATAAATAGCCAGATAGTCAGCAAAATCACCGATGCTAACATCGGCTCAATCCCTTCCAACCGCCAAGCGGCTAACGCCAGTAACCCACCCATCAACGCTCCCAACGCAGGAAACCAGATCAACCCCAGACCTTTTTCCTCCACCGAAAACGTCTCAACAGCGGGTACTGGCATTAACGTCAACACTGACAACGCCACTAAAAACGAGCGGCGCAGTGTTCTCAACATTAGCAACCGTGAGCAATCAGGCTTGCCCACTCGCCACCACGGTCACGCAACACCCGCAAACGCGTCAACGCACCGTATTCAACATTCAATGCCAACAAACGCTCATCGGACATTTGCAAAACGTGCGCCATAATGACGCGGATCACGCCTGCGTGCGTCACCACTAGTACCCGTTCACCCCGATAAGCCCGCGCTAATTCTGTCCAAGCATCCAAGACGCGAGCGCGAAAATCGCCAAAACTCTCGCCCCCCGCCGGGGTAACTTGGGCAGGATTCACCCACCATTCGGCTAACTTTTCGGTATCGGTTGACATAACGGCTTGCGGGGTATGCCCCTCCCACTCACCGAAATGGATTTCCCGCAAGCGTTCATCCCGCACCAGCGGCAAATCATGCTTTTGCGCAAACCATTCGGCAAAGGCAGCACATTGCATTCGCGGTGACGTAATAACGGCATCCCAGTCCGCACCAGCCTTTCCGAAAGCTTGCTTAAGCTGTTTCCAGCCCGCTTTGCTTAACGGGGTTTCCAATTCACCGCAGAATACGTCCCCAGCTTCCACCGCGCCGTGTTGCAGCAAGCCGATGTGGGTAAAGTGATTAGCCACTATTGGTAAGTAACCGCAACGATTTCGTATTCACGCACACCGCTGGGCGCTTGCACCACCGCGACATCGCCCTCTTCCTTACCGATCATGGCACGCGCAATCGGCGAAGAAATAGCAATACGGTTGTGCTTAATGTCCGCTTCAATGTCACCCACGATTTGGTAGGTGATGGTTTCACCGGACTCGACAGCTTCCAGCTCAACCGTTGCACCAAACACGACTTTGCCGGGGTTGGCAGCACCGACCACAGCAACATCAATGATTTGCGCCATCGACAAATTGCTTTCCAGCTCCTTGATGCGTCCTTCACAGAAACTTTGCTGCTCACGCGCTGCGTGATATTCAGCATTTTCTTTCAAATCACCGTGTTCCCGCGCTGTCGCAATCGCCTGAATAATTTGCGGGCGATCTTCGGTTTTCAAACGCTGCAATTCAGCCTTCAAGCGTTCTGAGCCTTTTAATGTTAGCGGTGGTCTTGTACTCATCGCTTCAAACCCCTTGTTCTGTTATTTCCCGATGTAAATCTTGCAAACAGTAAACCTGTTCACTGTCAGTGTAGGCCATCGCCATGCACAACGCCCGCGCACCCTCAATCGTGGTGGTGTAGGTCACTTTGTGCTGCAAGGCTTCGCGGCGAATCTCAAACGAGTCACGCGTCGATTGCTCACCTTCGGTCGTGTTCACGATCAGGTCGATTTCCTCGTTCTTGATCATGTCAACGATATTAGGACGACCTTCACGCATTTTGTTAACGATTTCGCATTTTACCCCGACGTTCTGCAATTCGCGTGCCGTACCACGGGTGGCAACGACTTTGAAACCTTGTCCGATCAACATATCACCCACTTCTTTCAGGTGACGGCGGTCAGCTTCCCGCACACTGATGAACGCCACGCCGGACGTTGGGTAAACTTCACCCGCTGCGTATTGCGCTTTCCCGAAGGCTTCAGCAAACGTTCTGCCAACGCCCATCACTTCGCCCGTGGATTTCATTTCTGGGCTGAGGATGGGGTCAACGCCGGGGAATTTGATGAACGGGAATACCGCTTCTTTCACCGCGTAGTAGGACGGGATGATTTCGTTCAGTGTATTCTGGCTTGCCAAGCTTTGACCAGCCATGCAACGTGCCGCGACTTTTGCCAGCGGACGACCAATCGCTTTGGACACGAATGGCACGGTACGTGAGGCACGCGGGTTCACTTCCAGCACGTAAACATCGTCGCCTTTGATGGCAAATTGCGCGTTCATCAAGCCGATAACGTTGAGGGCTTTGCCCATGCGTACCATTTGCTCGCGCAATTGATCCTGGATGTCCGCACGCAAGGAATACGGTGGCAAGGAACATGCCGAGTCACCGGAGTGAATACCCGCCTGTTCGATGTGCTGCATAATGCCGCCAATCAGCACGTTTTCGCCGTCGCAAATCGCGTCCACGTCCACTTCAATCGCATCATCCAGATAACGGTCGAGCAATACCGGCGAATCATTCGACACGGACACCGCTGTGGTCATGTAACGGCGCAATTCGTTTTCGTGGTAAACGATTTCCATCGCCCGTCCGCCCAGCACGTAAGACGGACGCACCACCAAGGGGTAGCCGATTTCGTCTGCCAAACGTACCGCTTCTTCAATGCTTCTAGCGGTGCGGTTCGGCGGCTGTTTCAAGCCGAGTTTGTGGATCAATTGTTGGAAACGTTCACGGTCTTCCGCCAAGTCGATGGAATCGGGCGAGGTACCGATAATCGGCGCACCCAGAGCTTCGAGATCACGCGCCAGTTTCAGTGGGGTTTGCCCACCGTATTGCACGATCACGCCGTAAGGCTTTTCCAGATCGACGATTTCCATCACGTCTTCGAGCGTCAGCGGCTCGAAATACAGACGGTCGGAGGTGTCGTAGTCGGTGGAAACGGTTTCCGGGTTGCAGTTGACCATAATGGTTTCAAAGCCATCATCGCGCAACGCTAACGCGGCATGGACGCAGCAGTAGTCGAATTCAATGCCTTGCCCGATACGGTTAGGGCCGCCGCCTAACACCATGATTTTCTTACGGTCGGTCGGGTTGGATTCGCACTCTTCTTCGTAAGTGGAATACATGTACGCGGTATTGGTGGCAAATTCTGCCGCGCAGGTATCGACGCGCTTGTAAACCGGGCGCACATTGAGCTTGTGACGTGCCACCCGCACCGTTTTCTCGGTTTCGTGCAACAGTTTAGCCAAGCGACGGTCGGAGAAGCCTTTGCGCTTCAATGCCCGCATTTCGTCGACGCTAATGCTATTCAGCAAACGGTCTTTCAAACCATTTTCCATATCGACCAGCTCTTTGATTTGCACCAAAAACCACGGGTCAATGCTGGTTTGCGCGAACAAATCTTCGATGCTCAGACCCAAGCGGAAGGCATCCGCCACGTACAAAATACGTTCGGAACTGGCTTCGGTCAGTTGACGACGCAAGGTGTCTTTCGCATCCGGGTCTTGTGGATCAATACGTTCGCTCAAGCCGTCGATACCGGTTTCCAAACCGCGCAGGGCTTTCTGGAACGACTCTTGGAAGGTGCGCCCCATCGCCATGACTTCGCCCACGGACTTCATTTGCGTGGTCAAACGCGAGTCGGCTTGCGGGAATTTCTCGAAGGTGAAACGCGGGATTTTGGTCACAACGTAGTCGATGGACGGCTCGAATGACGCAGGCGTTGCCCCGCCGGTAATCTCGTTACGCAATTCATCCAGCGTGTAGCCAACCGCCAGTTTCGCCGCGACTTTCGCAATCGGGAAGCCTGTCGCTTTGGAAGCCAGTGCGGAAGAGCGCGATACACGCGGGTTCATTTCGATCACGATAATGCGCCCGTTTTTCGGGTTGACCGAAAACTGCACGTTAGAGCCGCCAGTATCGACACCGATTTTGCGCAGAACTGCAATCGACGCATTGCGCAGTAACTGGTATTCCTTGTCGGTCAGGGTTTGCGCAGGGGCTACCGTGATCGAGTCACCCGTGTGAATCCCCATCGGGTCAAGGTTTTCGATGGAACAGATAATGATGCAGTTGTCATTGCGGTCACGCACGACTTCCATTTCATACTCTTTCCAGCCAAGCAGGGATTCTTCCAGCAAAACTTCGGTGGTCGGCGACATATCCAAGCCACGCGCCACGATGGTTTCAAATTCCTGCTTATTGTAGGCAATACCGCCGCCGCTGCCGCCCATCGTGAATGAGGGGCGAATAACCACGGGGAAGCCAAGGGTGGCTTGCACCGCACGGGCTTCGTCCATCGTATGGGCTACGCCGGAACGGGCGGATTCCAAACCGATTTCATCCATCGCTACTTTGAATTTCTGGCGGTCTTCTGCCATGTCGATGGAGACTTCGTTCGCACCGATCATGTCCACACCGAACTTTTCCAGCACGCCGTGGCGGGAAAGATCAAGCGCACAATTGAGCGCGGTTTGCCCACCCATTGTTGGCAATAATGCGTCAGGGCGTTCTTTTTCAATGATTTTGGCGACGGTTTCCCAGCGGATTGGCTCAATGTAAATCGCATCCGCCATGTTCGGGTCGGTCATAATGGTCGCGGGGTTGGAGTTGACCAGAATGACGCGGTAGCCTTCCTCACGCAAGGCTTTACACGCTTGCGCACCGGAATAGTCGAATTCGCACGCCTGACCGATAATGATCGGGCCTGCACCAATAATCAGAATGCTTTTAATGTCAGTGCGTTTAGGCATGTGCGGCTCTCATCATCTCAATGAAACGGTCGAATACAGGGGCTACGTCGTGCGGGCCGGGGCTGGCTTCGGGGTGTCCTTGGAAACTCACTGCGGGGCAGTCAGTGCGTTCGATGCCTTGCAACGTTCCATCAAACAAGGAGCGATGCGTAGCACGCACGTTGGCAGGCAGCGTGGTTTCATCGACCGCAAAACCGTGGTTCTGGCTGCTGATCATCACGCGCTTGCTGTCCAAATCTTGCACCGGATGGTTTGCACCGTGATGCCCGAATTTCATTTTGACAGTTTTCGCGCCACTGGCTAAACCGAGTAATTGATGACCGAGACAGATACCGAACGTGGGGACTTTTTGCTCCAATACTTCGCGGATTGCAGCAATGGCGTAATCGCATGGCTCTGGGTCGCCGGGACCGTTGGAGAGGAATACGCCATCTGGTTTCATCGCCAGTACATCTGCGGCGGGGGTTTGTGCAGGCACAACGGTGACGCGGCAACCACGATCCACCAACATGCGTAAGATATTGGTTTTGATACCGTAATCGTAAGCGACGATATTGAATTCGGCATTGTCAGCGGTTGATGGGCGTGGGGTGGCGGGATTTAATTGCCAACTGCCTTCTGTCCACACATAGCTGGTTTTGACGGTGACTTCTTTCGCCAAATCCATGCCTTTTAAGCCGGGGAAGGAACGTGCCGCGTCCAGTGCCACATCCACGGACAAGTTTTCACCTGCCATGATGCAGCCACGTTGTGCGCCTTTTTCACGCAAGATGCGCGTCAAACGGCGTGTGTCGATGTCGGCAATCGCGACAACGTTGTTGCGTGCTAAATAGTCAGGCAGTGATTCTTCTGCCCGCCAGCTACTGTAAACCGCTGGCACATCGCGCACGATCAGCCCAGCCGCGTGGACTTGGGTAGATTCGCAATCTTCCTGATTGACACCGACGTTACCAATATGCGGGTAAGTCAGCGTGACGATTTGACGTGAATACGACGGGTCAGTCAGGATTTCCTGATAGCCTGTCAGTGCGGTATTAAAGACCACTTCACCTGTGGTTTGGCCATCACAGCCGATGGAACGCCCGTGGAAAACACTCCCGTCTTCCAGCACCAGCAGTGCTTGCTTGTTCAAAAGAACCTCCGAAGTCTACATACGAAACGGGATGAGGCTTGGCTCATCCCGTCGAAAGAATTTAGTAGGAGTGCATTTTACGCGTTGCCCGACAGAGTGTCTATGTAAGGTTTCGTGGAAACTTAATGGTAATGAACTGATCTATTGTATAGAGAGGAATGAATTATGTTTATTGAAACCGTATCAGAGTCATGCAAATTATATTTTCTTATGTATAATTAACTAACTCAGGGCTAAATTGGGGAATGGGGCAATCATGAGCATAGAAAAATCCGAACGGGGCTTTATCCAAGTGCCTGCTTTTGAAACAGGTGGCACATCCTTGCGTGAAGAACTTCACAAATTTCGCGTTATCACCCAGCGGCGAGAAAAAACCCTACTGGGTGTCTACCTCACGGTTTTTTTATTCACCTTATTTACACTAGAAGGTTTGCAACCTAACCTGCCACGCAACTTTGTGCTGAGCTTTATCCTCGGGTTGTGCGCGGGTGTGCTTGCCGCGTTTATCCGCGAAGGCAGCGATGCCACCATTAAAGGGCGGGATATGTTAGCGCGAGTCTTACCCATCCCACTGTTGGGTATTGCGCCAGTAATTAACAAACAGGCAGGTAGCTATGCGTTTCAAAGTGCCAAATACCCCGATTCAGCCGTTGCCGCCGCCTTCCGTGCCTTGCACAACAATTTACTACTCGTGACCCAGCAAAGCCAACCCAAAGTCATCAATATTACCAGCACGGATGCCTCTGAGGGAAAAAGCAGCACCAGTATCAACCTCGCCACACAATATGCGCAAGCAGGCACGAAAGTCTTACTGATTGATGCCGACTTGCGCCGCCCTACTTTGCACAAACATTTCGGCTGCGACAATACCAAAGGCTTGGGTAATTACCTCGCGGGGATGGAGAACACGCTTGATGGCTTGATCCGCAAGACGTTTATCCCGAATTTGCACATCATTTCATCTGGCCCCATTACGCCGCACGCGGTTGAATTGCTTTCCAGCGAACGTCTGAGCCAATTGATCACGAATGCTGAGCAAGGCAATGTCGATTTTGATCTGGTCATTATTGACTCACCGCCCGTGATGGGCATGGCGGACGCGTTGCTGATTGGCAACCGCGTCCATGCCACGTTATTGGTGGTAGCGTGTAATGAAACACGCCGCCGCCCACTTCATGCCGCGTATGAACGGCTGAAGCAATCGCGCACCAATATGATTGGTGTGGTGATGACGAAGGTGCGTTAGTCGCGTCTAAAACACCAAACTAACATTTTCCTTGCCCAACATCTGCCGCAAATCACGTAAACCGGCATCATCCAGCGGCAACGTCCAACTGCCTGCGAGGCGTAATTCCGATTGCGCCGCCGCATTGCGGTATTCAATGGCAATCGGGAATGTGCCTGCTGCCGTGGCAGGTTGTAAGCATTGCTGCAAATTTGCCAATACCGCGTGTTGCGCGGCTTGCGTTGCATCCACTTTCAGCAGCAACTTACGCAAGAAGTTTTCCCGCACTGATTTCATATCATGAACTTTTTCCACCCGCAAACGGGTTTTGCCAGTACGCTGATCGGTGTCGAGCGTGCCTTCCAATACCACGCAGGCTTCTTTTTCCAACAATGCGCCGTATTGGGTGAAGGTATCGGTGAAAATCATCACTTCGTAATAAGCGGTATTGTCGTCAAGCTGCACGAAGGCGCGTTTGCCATTATCGGTATGCTGGGTACGCACACTGCTGACTAATCCGGCAAGCGTGACGGCTTCGCGGCGGTATTTTGTGCCATCGTCTTCGGCAATATCGGCTAACTTTTTGCGGCTGCCTAACCCCGCAATCTCCTCCTTGTATTCATCCAGTGGATGCCCCGTCAAGTACAGCCCCAAGGTTTCTTTTTCGAGCTGCAACCGTTCTTTTTCGGGGAACTCGTCACGCGTAGGTAGCGTGGCTTCGGGAGTCGACTCCGCTACGCCACCGCCAAATAAGCCGCCGAATAAGTCGGTTTGCCCCGTGCCTTGGTTGCGGTTGTATTGCTCTGCCATCCGCATCGCTTCAGGCAAGAATTCGAGCATGGCGCGACGTGTACCGCCTAATGAGTCGAACGCGCCGGATTTAATCAGCGTTTCCAACACACGGCGATTCACTTTTTGTGAACCGGAACGGCGGCACAAGTCAGTTAATGATTGGAACGCGCCGTCTTTGTTGCGAATCTCGACCAGCACACTCAGCGCCGCTTCACCTGCGCCCTTGACCGCCCCCAAACCGTAGATAATGCGGTTTTGATCATCCACCGTGAACTGGTATTCGGAACGGTTAATGTCGGGGGGCAACACCTGCAAATTCAATTGGCGGCAATCATCCAGCAACGTGACGACTTTTTCGGTATTGTCCATATCCGCCGACATCACCGCTGCCATGAATGCGGCGGGGTGATGGGCTTTTAGCCATGCTGTTTGGAAGGCGACGAGCGCGTAGGCGGCGGAATGCGATTTGTTGAAGCCATATTCCGCGAATTTCTCCATCAAATCAAAGATATAGCCAGACTGTGCGTCATCGACATTATTATTACGCGAGCCTTCCATGAAAATGGAACGCTGTTTCGCCATCTCCTCCGGTTTCTTTTTACCCATGGCACGGCGCAGCATGTCCGCACCACCCAGCGTGTACTGAGCGAGGACTTGCGCAATCTGCATAACCTGTTCTTGGTAAACAATCACGCCGTAAGTCGGCTTGAGGATTTGCTCCAAACTGGGGTGCGGGTATTCGACCTTGGCAATCCCCTTCTTACGGTTGATGAAATCGTCCACCATGCCCGATTGCAACGGGCCGGGGCGGAACAGTGCCACCAACGCCACAACATCCTCGAATACATCAGGCTGCAAGCGGCGGATCAGGTCTTTCATGCCGCGTGATTCAAGCTGGAACACGGCAGTGGTTTTTTGTGCTTTCAGCAAATCAAAGCTGGCTTTGTCGTCCAACGGAATGCGGTTAATGTCGACGGGCGGCAAGCCTTTCGCCGCTTGCTGACGGTTAATGGTCTGCAAGGCCCAGTCGATAATGGTGAGGTTGCGCAAACCCAAAAAGTCGAACTTGACCAGCCCGATGTCTTCCACGTCATTTTTGTCGAATTGCGAGACCACGCCTTCGCCGTTTTCTTCGCAACAAATCGCGGTGAAATCGGTCAAGTCAGTCGGGGAAATCAATACCCCACCCGCGTGTTTGCCGGTGTTACGTGACAAACCTTCCAGTGAAATTGCCAAGTCCAGTAAGGATTTAACTTCTTCGTCGCGCTCGGACAATTCAATCAAATCGGGGGAAATCAGTTCAGAATCTTTTTTCGATTTCTCACTAATCCCCAAGGCATCTTGCAGAGTAATGCCGATGGTGAACGGAATCAGTTTGGCAATCCGATCCACAAAACCGTAGGGATGCCCCAACACCCGCCCCACGTCGCGCACCACCGCTTTTGCTGCCATCGAGCCGTAGGTAATGATTTGCGACACCTGATTGCGACCGTAAGTTCTGGCAACGTAATCAATCACTTTGTCACGCCCATCCATGCAGAAGTCGATATCGAAGTCTGGCATCGACACACGTTCTGGATTGAGAAAACGTTCAAACAGCAAGTCGTAAGCGAGCGGGTCAAGGTCGGTGATTTTCAGCGCATACGCCACCAGTGAACCCGCACCTGAACCCCGCCCTGGGCCTACCGGGATACCATTATCTTTTGCCCATTGGATGAAGTCGGCAACGATCAGGAAGTAGCCGGGAAACCCCATTTCATTGATAACATCAAGTTCGATTTTCAGGCGTTCATCGTACACCTTGCGCTTTTCGGCAAAGGCGGGCGTGCCGCGTGGGTATTTGTCGCCGTAAAGGAAATCGAGACGCTCTTCCAGCCCTTTTTCGCTGACTTGGCAGAAGTATTCGGCTTCGGTAAGCCCTGCGGGAATCGGGAATTGTGGCAGGTAGTTTTTGCCCAAAGTCAGCGACACGTTGCAGCGTTTGGCGATTTCGACCGTGTTGCTGATGGCACTGGGAATGTCGGCGAACAGTTCCGCCATTTCGTCGCCCGTGCGTAAATATTGCTGCGGGCTGTAGCGTTTCGGGCGTTTCGGGTCTGCCAGCACATAGCCGTCACGGATGCACACTCGCGCTTCGTGGGAAGCAAAATCGGATTCGGCGGTGAAACGCACGTCGTTGGTGGCGACTACGGGGATGTCGTGCGCAAGGGCGAGGTCGATGGCGGCGTGGATGTAGTCTTCTTCGCCATCGCGCCCGGTGCGTTGCAGCTCTAAATAGTAGCGATCGGGGAAAGTTTCCAGCCATTCTTGCAGACGCTTGTCGGCGAGTTCTTGGTTGCCGGAGAGCAAGGCTTGCCCGACATCACCATCGCGTCCGCCGGAGAGCATGATCACGCCGTCGCTGAACTCTTTGATCCACTCGCGTTGCACACGCGGCAAACCCAGTACTTGCCCTTGTTGGTAAGCGCGGGACACGAGTTTGGTGAGATTGCGGTAGCCGATGTTGTTTTGGCACAGCAGGATGGCGTGGAATAAGGTATCCGTGCCTTGTTCGTCGGCTAGCAACAGGTCGAGACCGAAGATGGGTTTGATGCCTGCGCCCATCGCAGCTTTGTAAAATTTTACCAAGCCGAAGAAATTGTTTTGGTCGGTAATGGCGAGGGCGGGTAAGTCTTTGCTCGCGGCGACTTTCATCAGCGGTTTGATGCGGATGGTGCTGTCGACCAGCGAGTATTCGGTGTGGAGGCGGAGGTGGACGAATGGGGTCATGGTGTACTCGCTTGATGTGCAGCAAAGTAGAAACGCAGAAAGGAGATAAACGGAAAAGGAGGATTACGCTTCAATAAGATGCGCACCATTTCCTGCTTACTCAATTGCCGGAACATAGGGTTATTGGTTTTAAGAATTACATCAAAAACAGCTTGCACCGCGTTAACACGATCATTTTGTAAACGGATGCAATTAAGATTGAGTAAATTTATGGTGTAATCGGCTTTCGCATCTTCATTAGCAGCAGACATCACACCAGTATCTTTATTATATTCAAAGTACTCACCAACATTTTCATCCTGTACGGGATTCAGGAACTGTGTCGCATTGAAATAATTGGCTTTTTTGTGCCCACAAGAATGTACATCCTCTGGCTTGTAAATCTTTTTGTTGTCAGTTTCACATAAGTCACCGTTACAAGAAACAACTAAGTTTGTATAAGCAAAAGTAAGATGCGCAAACTCACCGCTTACATCTTTGGGGTGAATATGCTCAACATGAGAAATGTCTTTGCCTATCTTGCGCTCACAATAAATACATAACTCTGCCTGTTCAGCTATCAAGTGTTGATGCAACACTTTTTTGCATTCACTAAGCTCTTGATTCTCAGAGAACTCATGCCATTCCGCATTTTCTGGCAAATTGGTCTTACAGGCTTCAAAAAAATCAGGACTATTACCTTTTTTCACATGACGCATCAGATGGCATCCCGTAGCTCAATAAGAAAAGCCATTTCCTGCATGAAGCGGGAGTGATCACTCTCTTCGGATAACTGAGCTTTCACTGCCAATGCTTCTGGTGTATTTTCTTTCTTTTCTTCGACAAGTTTGCGATATTGTGCATACAGCTTCAATAATTCGGGTGGACGTGGGTCAGCACCCATGATTTCAGAAAGAATAGAGTTCACATCGACACCAGAGGGTGGTTGATTCATATGAACAGGTTGGATTTTTCCATTTTCTTTGCGTAACAAAATACGATTTTTATAGGGAACACTAGCAATGATTTGCGGGGAATGCGTAGCCACGATGAACTGGTTATTTTTTCCAATTCGGCTGTAAATTTGCATAATTTTTTGTTGCCATGCAGGATGCAATGCAATTTCAGGCTCATCAATCAAAATTATTGAATTACTTGGATTTAATATCATTAATGCAATTACACGCCCATATAATTGTTTCTCACCATCACTTAATTGATCAATTGTAACTTTATCTCCTTTAGAATTTTCAAAAACAGGGCGATTTAATCTTGCAGCATCAAGATCAAGTAAGCGAGTGAGAATGTGCATATTCAAGAACTTGCTGTTAAATTCCTCAACAGCAAAACTAGCTCTCTTTTTTGGATCTGACAACATGCTTGACCTTTCTTTGGCAAACACGAATTCTTTAATATAAGTTTCCGCATTACCCAATATATTATTTGTATTAATTACATTAATGTATTTATATTCAGCAGAATCAAAAGAAACACCTTGATAATTAAAAAAAAGTTGAGCAGGTAAATAGATCAGTCTTGAATGACTAGATACATCACTCATCCCTTCATATTGTCGCATCTGATCTCTATAATTCGAGTTAACTCTCCAATGATAATCAATCTTATCATTTTCAAGAACTATATCTCCAAGAAAAGCATCTCCATATTTTTTAATTGCTGTAAATTCATAGGGATTAAACAAGCAATCATGAATAAAATTAAGAATGGTAGTTTTACCCGTGCCATTCACGCCTGCAATCACATTAACCACATTGCCTGTTTCAGGATCAGCAGTTGCACCACCCGGCGGCTGAAAGTGAATTTCGATGTCTTCCAAGACACGAAATTTGTCGATTTTGATTTTTTCAATGTACATACAATTCAGCCTTCACGGTTTGATTTAGTGGCTTCATGTTCAGCGACTTTTCAATCAAGCCTTGGGTGGAAAGTTTGCCGACAGTGCCTTGCGCCAACAGTTTGGGGAGTTGTTCGATGTCTTCCAATAACGTCAGTTTGCTCTCGCCCGTGATGCTATCGCGGTGGGCAACGGTGACGAATGGCACAAATTCTGTTCCCAATGCGTCTAGTAATGCGGGGTTGTGCGTGGCGACTAATACATCAATATTGCGCTGCTTGCCGATGGTTTGCAGGGCTTCCAGTAATAAATGGGCGCGGGAAGGATGGAAACCGTTATCCACTTCGTCGATTGCCAACAAACTGCCTTCCGGCAAGGTCAGCAAAGCGGTAAGGATGGCAAGAAAACGTAGTGTGCCATCAGACATGGCGCGAGCATCAACAGTAAATACCTCGCCAGATTCTCCCCATTTCTCATCACAGTAAAGCATTGCATCTTTACCCAGTTTCCCGACTTTTTCGGCGTAGACGCGGTGAATGTCACGCTCAGGTAAACGACTAGCGTATTGCGTCAGCGTATCTTCGATTTCTTTTTGTCGTTCTATTGGCAGTGCCGCTAATACACCAGCTATATTACTAGCGTCGTTATTCAACTTATCAGAAAGCAAGGAATACCCAGTTATTTCACTAGGATTGGGTTCTAAAACAAAAATACCCCTCAAATTTTTACATATTTTCTGAGTTGCATCATCCAGCTCATCTTCTCTTATTTTCACGGGAAAAACATTGCGCAACAATAAATCATCGACTGAATACTGCACACAATAATCATATCGAATATTACTCTCTAAAATGACAACATCAAGCCTAAAACTCCTATTAGGTCTTCTAGTCGCCCATTCCAATCCTCCTCTAATAGTTTCTAGAGAATTTTTAGCATTCATACCAGAAGCAATATTCTGCAAAAATTGAAGTGCATCCAGCACGTTCGACTTGCCACTAGCATTCGTGCCAATCAGTATGGAGAGCGGGTCAATATACAGCGTAGCCTCACCAAAGCTCTTCCAGTTTTCCAAACGCAATTCGGTAATCATTCGCCACCCTCCGCTTGCAATTCGGTATATTTCTGGCTCTTTGGGAATTCCCGTGGAAGCCACCAGATGTAGTGTTAGCCTCATGCTGGTTGCTTCCTTGAAAATGCCAGATCCACCTGAATGTGTTGGAAGAAACGCTTCACATCCAACAACCCATAGCAGCGGCGCTTGATGACTTTCAGCTTGTTGTTCATGCCTTCGACAAAACCGGAGGTGTTGCGATCTTCAAAGTAGTTGGTGATGCCATCCTGCCATGTTTCCAGCAAGTTGAGGAATTTGTCAAAACAGGCCAGCCCTGATGCTTTAACCTTGGCCTTCCAGTCTTGTAGTTGTTGTTGGGCTTGTGCCTTGGTTTGTTCCTGTTCAAATAGCAGGTTCAGTTCATGACGCAGTAGCCAAGCATCTTTCAACTCAGGGGCGAGTAGCAGAAATTCTTCCAGTTGCCCACGCTGTTCTGCGGTCAATGACCAGTAGTGGTGACGGAACAGCCAGAGTGTCCCCTTACAGGTAGCGTAGGTATCTGCCGAAAGTGTTTGTTTGAGTTCCTGCAAGGTCTGCTTACGGAAATTGTCCACCTCCCGGTTGTAGTATTGTGCGACATGGAAACGGTCTACCACGATAGCGACCTTGGGCAAGGTTTCCCGGACGGCATTGGCAAAACCCTCGTTCATGTCACAACATGCCCCGCACACGGTGGTTTGCAGGTGTTCAGGAATGCTGCGCAGGAAGGCAGCTACCGTTTCTTTGAGACGGTCAGGCAACACAGCCAACACCTGCGGACGGTCATGATCATCCAGTGAGCTGATAATCGCGGCATAGTGCTTATGGCCTTTTTTCAGGGCGATTTCATCAATGCCCAAGGTGCGTAATTGCTTAAAACCAGACCAATCCACTTGGGTGCTGACACGACGTTTCAGCACCCCTTCCACCTCACCATAGCTGACACCACAGCGGCGGCTGACATCCATGACGGTGGAATTGCCCAACATCTTCAACAGCCAGTCCTCAAAAGCACGGGTATGCGGGCTGCGTGGGTCATACCATTCCAGCGTCTGGGTAGTGGTCGGGTCACCTTCGCAATGGCGGCAGCGGTAACGTTTGGGGCGGATTTCAATCCAGACATCACGCCCCAGAATCGGCAAATGGCGCAAACGGATCGGTCGGTCGTAGCCATGGAATTCGGTAATCTTGTGCCCACAGCAACGACACTTCGTGAATGAAAGGCTACTTTCCACTTCCAGAATGAAATTGCCCTGTGCGTCATGGGAACTCGACTGTAAACGGACGTTGGGGAGATCAAGCGGGATTTGCAGGCTACTGTTCATGGGGGATCCTCGCTAGGGGTGCTCGGTTTTCCTCATGATACTACATGTTGTGGCTTCCACGGGAATTCCCAAAGAGCCATATTTCTTCGCCGAACCTTTCGACAATGCCACCGGATATTTACGGCGATTCTGCACCATCTTCGCACGCACCGCCGCTTCCAAATCAATCCCCAAATCCGCACACAAATACGTCAGGTAGGTTGCCACATCTGCCACTTCATCACGCAATTGCGGCATGATTTTATCCAACGCCGCACCCCGCCGGTCTTCCCACTGAAACAATTCCAGCACTTCGCCCGCCTCCAACGAAAGCGAAATCGCAAGGTTGCGCGGGGTGTGGAACTGCGCCCAATCGCGTTCGGCGCGGAAGTGCATGAGTTCATCCACAAGGTCTTTCGGCAGCATGGTAATGTCCTATTGAATCCAATACGCATTATAATCCCCGAATCCGAACCTGACAGAAGAAAAGGACACTCACAGTGCTGAAATTTCTACCCGGCATTTTATTGCTACAAGTCATAACCGTGGTATTAGTATTGATTGCGCCCGCCGAATTGAGCGGCTTGGGCTGGTTGCGGCTGTTGATCCCCGTCGGCATTGCGGGCGTACTCACTGCCGCGTGGTTCAATTCAATGGCGGCACACCACAACAAAGATGAACTCAGTCGCCTGCAAGAATGCCACGCCAAAGAGCGCGAAGCCCTGCGCATCAATGCCGAGCGTGCCAAAACCAAGGTGATCAAACAAGCGCATCAGGAAACGATCCAAGAAGTACGCCGTTCTTCCACCGAAGCCAATATCAAGGTCGGCATAGCCTTTGCGGGGGCGGCAGGCATCGGCGGCTTGCTGCTACTGACGCAATTCATCACGCTAGGGTTATTAATGCTAACCACCGCAGGTGGAGCATTAGGTGGCTATGTATTACGGTTGCGTCAAGAAAAAGCCAAAAATCTCCTCATCACCACACCCACGCCAAAAGGCAAACCGCGCCTGATCAATGCCTCAGCGCCCACTAAATAACACCACGCCCCACTGTTTGGGATCGGTTAATGCCTGTTTGTCTTGCGCCATCCACGCAATTTTACCGTCACGCGCCCCGCCATCATCGTCATCGTTGATTTCGACATTGACGCTAACCCGATCCTTGATGGCGGGATTTATCCCCAACGCCGCCCACGGAATCCACGCTTCCAACACATAACCGTCGTATAGCGCACGCGTATCAAAGCGGATACTGCGCAAAGCAGTGGTAGACAGTGGCGCGGAATTATCACCCAACACGACTTGATCGGCACCACACCCAAACAGCAGGTGGAAGTCGGTTTTGCCATCCAACGTACCGTTACGGCTATTGTCGGTATCAATAAAAAACCCAATCGAATCATCGTCCGCAGGGTTCTCCGAATCCGCGACGCGTTTGCTGTCGTAAACGCGCACGCTTAAAAACAGAAAATCCTTATCCCACTTGCCTTGCCACTTACCGAACAGGTTACGCTTATCCCATGACGTACCTTCCAACAATAAATCCAAGGTAATCGGGTTTTCGATAAAAAATACGCGGTCGGGATCAGGGGCGGGGCGCCACACAATCGCCGGTTCATTCGAGTCACGCGGCGCGGTTGCCAGCGGATTCTGCGCGGGTTTCGCAGGCGTAGGCATCTGTTCCACCGGCGGATGTGTTGCCATAAAGTCCAGCACAGCGGCGTATTTCGGCGCTTGTTCACGCGGCTGATTAATATGTTCTTTCAATCCCCAACAACCGTACCACTGGCACACACGCGGCGCCGCAAACAGCATCATCAGTTTACCGCCCGCCTGCTGCCACCCCGCAAGAAACGCTTGGTAAAGCTCCCCCATACGCGGGTCACGATTTGCTGCAAAAAATAAGGGGTTGGGGTGTTGCTCAGGTTTACGCGTTGCCCAATCCACCAAACCTTGTCCGCCTTCGTAAGCGAGCAAATCCACACCGAACTGTTCGGCGAGTTGGGCGTGCTTCTGCACTTTTTCCAGCACTTCGGGCAAGGAACGGTAAGAATCTGGCGCGGTGGTTAACGCAAAAATCTCATCCACCGTCGTCGCTTCACGGTAGCCTTTGATATTGCCGCCAAAATACGGCGCAATCGCCAACGCATCTACGTCTTTGTAGGTATCGTTATAACTCAGCACTTTTTCGGCAAAATCGGGGCGCGTATCCCAGCCGCCGAGCACCCGTATAAAACGTTCCCGCCCGCCAAACACCTGTTCCCACGCCGCAAATATTTCACGGGCGCGAATGGTGTAATACTCATACCCGACTTCTGCCGCATTTAGCCCCAGCCCCAGTTCAATGCCTTTTTTCTGGGTATATTCGCCATGATTGAAGTTAGTATTCCAAATTTCATTGGAATATTCGAGGTAGATTTTCAGCTCAGGATTGAGATGATCACGCACATAAGCGGCGTATTCGCGCACGTATTCATCATCCGCCGCATGGGGCATATTGAACCACGCATCCTTGTGCAAGCGATTCGCCAATTCCACCATGATTTCCAGCGGCGTACCGCGTGCGCCATACGTGCCGCCCCACGTCGCCTCTTCCAAACGCGGACGCGCTTGCCAATGCGCGGCTGGATTACGCGTAATACCCGACATCGGCATGAAACGAATCGCTTTGAAATCCTTCATAAAATCCAGATAAGCAGGGTTAAAGACGATACTGGCGTAATGATCCACAAAAGCGAGGTACATCCCCGCCTCACCGCCACACGCATTGGCATCTGTAACGCGTTTAAGGGGGTTATGCTGGCAAATGCCCCCCGCAGGCAGAATGCGAATATTGCGCAGGTAATCAGCTGGATTGCTGCGCGTAACCATGAGGCTGGCATCCAAGCGAGCATTGCTGCCAGCATCTAACGTAATGAGATCGCGCCCAGCAGTATGGGTAACGAGCTTGGCATCGTTGCCGTAGCGAATGTCGCCATCGCCTTCATACAGCACGGTGTATTCACCTGCCGGAATAGCATCCGCTGGTAATTCACCCAAAAAGCGCGTGCCCACTTCGCCGCCATTCAGATTAGTCGGCCAACCATTTGCGTCATAAGTAACGGCTTCCGCCTTCAGGTGCAGCACATTTTCCTGAAACGGATTGGCAGAACGGAATAAATCGACAAACGGAATGCTGGCATCGGTGTAACCAATTTCATTGGTATTAATGCCGAGAGAAGCAGCTTGTCGAATCACTGGGAGCACGACGGGTGCAGCGGGGGGTGACGTAACAGTCGTCTTCGGTAAGGCGGGGCTGCCTTGCCAAACACGATAAAGGTATAAGCTGCTTTGCAGTAAAAACAGCAATGCGACCAGAAGGAGTAAAATTTTCAGGTATTTTCTTAGCATCCCACAAGTTTAGATAACTTTTATGGAGCTGCTCAGATTTTGCGGATAGAGAACATCAAAAAACACAAGGGAGGATAAACTCCTCCCTTGCTATGCACTTTATTCGACCACAGAAACTTTGTTCATAATGATCGGTTGCACAGGTACATCGCCGTGTGGGCCAAACTGACCCGTTTTCACTTTAACAATTTCATCCACTACATCCATGCCTTCAACCACTTTACCGAAGACCGCGTAACCCCAACCTTGTGAGGTTTCTGAGCGGAAGTTCAGGAAGTCATTGTTGCTGACATTGATGAAGAATTGTGAAGACGCGGAATGTGGGTCGCTAGTACGTGCCATTGCTAACGTACCACGTTCGTTTTTCAGACCGTTGTTCGCTTCGTTTTTCACAGGCGCACGCTTGTCGGCTTTTTCTTTCATCGTTTCAGAAAAACCACCGCCTTGCACCATGAAGCCGGGAATGACGCGATGGAAAATCGTGCCGTTGTAGAACCCTTCGTTGACGTAAGCCAGCACATTTTCAACGGTCTTGGGTGCAGCTTTCGCATCCAATTCGACCTTGATATTGCCTTTGGTGGTTTCGATCAGAATAGTAGACATGTTATCTCCAGAAGTAGCTTGCTCGGCAGCGTTAACGCCAACCGTAGCCGCAAAACTCAACATTGTTGCAAAAAGAATGGTAAAAAGACGTTTCATTGTGTATCTGCCCTGTATTTATTGGTGTTTAAACAGTGCGCATCATACCGCGCACCACCTGTTTTTCCAACCCACTAAGGCAGTTCAACCTTGGGAGCTGGCTGCCAACCCGCTTTGCGGTGTTCGACGATCACGGTGGTGTAAACCCCGCCACGTACATTCCACACGCCGGTCAAACGTATGAAACGTGGGTCGGTGGCGGCAACCAAATCTTCCAGAATTTTGTTGGTAACGGCTTCGTGGAATGCGCCCTCTTCACGGTAGCTCCACATGTAGAGCTTGAGGGATTTCAGCTCGACGCATTGCGCATCCGCTACGTATTCAATCTTGAATTGCGCAAAATCCGGTTGACCTGTTTTCGGGCAAATACAGGTGAATTCCGGCAGATCAATGCGGATGGTGTAATCGCGTTGTGGATTAGGGTTGGGAAAGGTTTCAAGGTCTTTGCTGGGGCGAGTGGACATGAGGACTCCTGTGTACCCGATGAACAGTCGGGTGGATGGTAAAAAAGGCGTAGGTTTATACTACAGCACGGGGTTTGTCCAGAATCCTGTTTGCCAAAATCCTTTTTGTCACCTGTCACTGGCATCCTCACCGAAGGCTGCTACAATAGCCGCGCCTTGCAGGAGCAGGATTTGACGGCTTCATCAACCGGAGACAGGCAATGTTACGATTTTTCGACTTTACGGATGGCAGGCTGGTCGAACACAAACTCGGCGATAAGCTGCTGGATTATGCGATTGCCCATACTGGCTGGATTGACGCGCAAGATACCTCGGATGAAGAGCGTGACCGCCTCGAAATCCTCCTACACACCGAACTCCCCGAATCTGACGATGTTGAGGAAATCGAATCGTCGGCACGTTATTTCACGGATAGCAGCGGCATTCATGTGCATTCCCTGTTCGTGACACAAAGCGAAGGGCGCATGGAAACCACCACCGTTGCCTTCATTCTTCAGCCCGAACGCCTAATCACAGTGCGCGAACAAGAACTTGCCGACTTCCGCTTGCTCCGAATGCGGGCGCGACGGGGGCAAGTGGAAGTACGCACCCCACGGCATTTGCTCCTGACGATCTTTGAACAAAAAGTCGAAAACCTCGCCGATACCATCGAAGACTTGCACCACGAATTGGAAATCATCAGCCACAAAGTGCTGGAGGAAACCGCCACCGATTTAGAAAGTGCCATCGACGATCTGGCTGCCTTAGAGGACAGCAATGGCAAAGTGCGCTTGTGTTTGATGGATACGCAACGTTCGATTTCTTTCCTGCAACGCCAATTGCGCGATACGCAGGCGGGGCAGGAAATCATCCCCGAAGTCATCCGCGACATTGACACGCTGATGTCACACACCACATTCCTGTTCGATAAAATCAACTTCCTGATGGGAACCACGCAGGGCTTCATTAATATCGAACAAAACAAGATCATCAAAATGTTCTCAATTGCCGCCGTGGTATTCCTGCCACCTACCTTGGTAGCGAGTTTGTACGGGATGAATTTCCGGGTGATGCCGGAATTGGATTGGGTATTTGGTTACCCGATGGCAGTGGGTTTGATGATTCTGGCGGGGATAACGCCTTACTGGTATTTCAAGCGTAAGGGCTGGATGTAACACCAAACAGAAGAGCGAAACATCTTTCGCCCCTCTGTTTACACGCCTAAAACTTACTTACCAACACGCTCACGTACCGCCTGCGCCAGCAGATGCACCGTCATGGCATAGTAGTTACTGTGATTGTAACGCGTAATCACGTAGAAGTTTTTGTAACCCACCCAAGGCTCTTTATAACCATTCGGTACTGTGCTCAACGCCAACAAATGCACTGAGCCTGCGGAACCATTACCGTATTTAGGCGCAACGCCCATGCGGTTCAGCTCAGCCATGGAGTATTTAACCTTGTAGCCATCCGGCACACTCGCATAAGTGTTGGAGGTGACTTCCGCAGGCACAGCCACTTCACCACCCGGCTGCCAGCCACTTTTGGCGAAGTAATTGGCGATGCTGCCAATCGCATCTTGTGGGTTCCACAAATCACGTACCCCATCGCCATTAAAGTCAACCGCGTAGCCGTGGAAACTGCTCGGCATGAATTGACCGTAACCCATTGCCCCTGCGAATGAACCTTTGGGTGCGAGCGGATCCATACGTTCGCTGCGCGTCATCAGCATGTAATTTTTCAGCTCATCGAAGAAAAACTGGCTACGGCGCTCATTCGTAATCGCCGAGGTAGTTAGTGCGTCGATGACTTTGTGCTTACCGAGAATACGCCCCCAACGGGTTTCGATGCCCATAATGCCAACGATGTACTCGGCGGGAACACCGTATTGCTGTTGCGCCCGTTGCAAGTAAGGTGCGTTTTGCTGCCAGAATTCAGTGCCACGTTGAATATTCGCGGCAGTCACGAAGCGATCACGGTAAGCGTTCCACCCTTTTGGGCTACCCGGATCGTTGCTGCTACTTGCCCACAAGCGCGACACGTCATCGCGGTTACGCACTTGAGAAAATACGCCGTATAAATACTGGCGGTCAAACCCCTGCGTTTGCACCAAATTTTCGATGAAATTCACCAAACGCTGATCGCCCGCGAAATCACCACTCAACGCCCCCGCCGAGTAATTGCCAACACCTTTTCCGCCGTAACTGACCGCTTGTGCCTGATCGGATTTGGATGCAGCTTGCGCCGATTTGGTCACTTGCTGAGCACTGCTATCCGCCGTGTCCTTTTTTTCTGGTACTGAGCTACACGCCCCCAAACTCAACACCAGTAATGCCATTGCCCCCCGAGCAATAGAATTTTTTGGCAAATACATGCAAGCCTCCATCATAGACTAAGATTATTTTTAAGAAAAAACTGGCGAATAGTCTAACATGCCAATAACAGCTTAAAAAGGTCTCATATTACCGACATCATCTGCTGGTACCATCTTGGCTGCTTCTTCCGCAAACGGGGGCACTTGGTTGGCAATCGCATCGCTCACCGTTACAGGGTCTGGGGTACTGATTGAGGGAAACTGCCAACCACCCGGCATCCGCCCCATATCGTAAGGTGCATTGATCATTTTATCCCAGAAATCACCTGTGAAATCGGTATAGAAATCCGGCCAGAGGTAACGGGTGTCGCCCCACGCGTGCGTTTCTTTTTTCTGCGGCATAGGCATAGGTTGACGCATCGGGTAAGGCGTCATCATTTGCTGCTGTTGCGGGTAAGGATAATAATACGGGCGGTATGCCTGTTGTTGTTGCGCATAGGGGTAATAATAACTGGGCGCAGCATAAGGCTGTTGAACCGCGTAAGGGTACGCCATTGGCGGTTTCTGCATGTACGCTTGATTCGGGAATTGCGGCCCAGTGGGTGCAACACCCGGATAGTAGACTTGATTGTTCACGACAGGCTGGGGTGGGAACGTTAGATTCTGCTGTGGTGCTGCCGCTGGCTCTTGTGCTTGCGCATGACTTGCCGCCAAGAGTATTGCTAACAGCAGGATACTTTGTGTTGTTTTCATGAGATTACGACCTGAGAATAGTAATATGAGAAGAATACCAGACCTACCCGCTAAAATCGCGACCACCCACGAAAAGAAAGGATTGCAGCATGACCGCTAGACTTGACCCCATTGCCGCCAGCCACGCCCTGCACGCCGAGATGCAGCAATGGCGGCGTGATATTCACCACCACCCCGAAACGGCTTACGAAGAGTTCCGCACCAGCGAACGCGTCACCGAACGTTTACGCGCTTTGGGACTAGAGGTTCACACCGGCATTGGCGAAACGGGTGTGGTCGGTGTTTTGCACGGCAAATATTCCGGTGGTAAACACATTGGGTTACGGGCGGATATGGATGCCCTACCGTTGACTGAATTAAATACCTTTGCCCACGCTTCCTGCCATCACGGCAAGATGCACGGCTGTGGTCATGATGGACATACCACCATGCTGCTGGGTGCAGCGACGATTCTGGCGCAAAACCCTGATTTTGCAGGTGTCGTCTACTTTATTTTCCAGCCCGCTGAAGAAAGTAACGCAGGCGCAAAACGCATGATTGAACAAGGGTTATTCGAGCGTTTTCCGATTGCCGAGGTGTACGGAATGCACAATTGGCCAGGAATTCCTACGGGACACTTTGCGGTACATTCCGGGGCGGTGATGGCATCGACGGATAGCTTTGATATTGAAATCCACGGCAATGGCGGTCATGCAGCCATGCCGGATACGGTGACTGACCCGATTTTAGTCGCAGGTCATATGATTACTGCTACGCAAAGCATTGTGGCGCGGAATCTGAAACCGACCAGCGGCGGCGTTATCAGCATTACCCGCATGATCGGCGGCAGTGCGTACAATGTTATTCCCGAAACCGTGAGCTTGCACGGCACGATTCGCAGCTTAAACCCGCAAGATCGGCACTTGCTGAAGCAACGCTTGCAAACGTTGGTGGAACATACCGCACAAGCCTTTCATGCCACTGCCACGGTACGCTTTTTGGAAGGCTACCCTGCCACCATTAACCACCCTGCTAATGCGCAAGCCTGCTATCAAGTCACTACCGAATTGGTCGGCGAAGCAGCGGTGCAATGGAATCCACCGCCGAGCATGGGGGCAGAAGACTTCGCGTACATGCTACAGCACCGCCCCGGCGCATATATTTGGATCGGCAATGGCGATGCGACCGAAAGCCGCGCCCTGCATAACCCGCACTATGACTTCAACGACAGTATCTTGCCGCTAGGGGCAAGTTACTGGGTGCGGCTAGTGCAACATTTGTGCTGTTAAGGCACTAGCAATGGCTTGTATTTAATCGTGCTAGTATTATGCAATGCCTTTCGCAACGCCTTCATAATAGGGCGTTGCTGACCCGCTGGTTTATTTGCCATGTAATCCAAGCGCATTTGCCAAATCATTAACCCGCCGAGTTGCTTCTCTCGAGTGAACTTCACTTTTTCATAAACCGACCGTTCATCAATGTAAGAAATGAATGCATCGTAAGCAGGATCGGGGTTATTAATAGTCAGATAAGAGACTTTAGCTTTGTCATCCCAACGATACCTTTCCGCTGTATACCCGCAGGTGTAGGCTGAATTAATCACTTTCGTCACTGGATTTTTCATGCATTGATAAGTAGGATTCATCAAATTAGCCACACTGCCACGCAAGGTCGTGCTATTCCAGTTTTGGAATGTTTTGTTGGGATCTGTCCACTCCTGCATAGGGGCAGTAACACCATCTGTAGTCGAGCCTTTCGCAAGCCCTCCCTGCCAGATACGTATTTCCAAACTCATCCCCACACCCAACTTACTTGGCAGCACCCCGCCATCAATAAACTGCTGAATCGCACGACTCACCGACACGACCGAACGAGCGGCATAACTGGGATATTTCTGTCCCCCATCGTATAACGCAGAATCGTGCCAAACGATACCATCCGCCGTCGAGGATAAGTCATAGCCCATGACATTGATCTGATCAACCTTATCCTGAATTTTTGCCAAGAGTGTGCGCAATTTACTCGCACTATTGTCAGCCACATTCTCAACACCTGTCGCCACCGTCAGCAAAGGACGCTCCACTATCATTTTAGGATTGTTAGTTTTATTCACCGTCTTCAATGCTGTTTGCAATTCATTCACAAAGGTTTCATAAGCGGCTGCCTCTTGATCCGCACGGATAGGCTCAAGATCTAAATCCACACCGTCATAACCTTCTTTAACCGTTGCCACCAATTGGTTAATCAAGGTTTGGCGGGTACTCGCGTTCTTAATCACAGGCTCATAAACGTCGTACCAAGCCAAAACGCTGAGTACAAGCGGTACATTGTGTTGATGGGCAACCGTTATAGCCGCTGCACGATTAGTAGCACTCATGTTTTCTGTACTGAAATCGAGTGTGCCATTCGTATTGATACGGCTAGCAAAATGTACAGCATGGGTAAGCATATTCCAGTCATCGGTATCCATAAACCCGAAACTGCCCGTGGAACTTTGCTCGTATCCGGGTAAATATCCCGTTACCCACGGCTTGGTGATTTTTTCAGCCGCATTGCCAGTGTAAGGCACAATCAATGTCGCAACGCTCAACAACAACGCAGCCACCACTTTGACTGTCATAATCATCTTCATGGGTTTCTCCCAAATTCTAAAGCCCTGAAAACCTGTATATTAACTTAATATTCTTATTCATAGAACAAATGAATAAAGATTATCGATAAGCTCGCAATTATGGTAAATTTTATGGGCAAGATACAAAAATAATGGCAATTTGCCTGAACTACTTTGCATGGTGGTCACTCTAACCAATCACCAGAACGTGGAAAACGTGGCGAAAGCCCAAAAAATATGAATTTTCTTAAGGAGCTATACATGAAAATGATGACTTATTCACTAAGCGCTATCGCATTGGCAGCAGCACTGAGTGCTTGTGGCGTTGCCCCGATGAGCAATGCACAGACGGGCGCAATGGCGGGTGCTGTCCTCGGTGGTGTTGCTGGCAACCAAGTGGGTCAAGGTCAAGGTAAAACGGCTGCAACTATCGTTGGCACAATGGTCGGCAGCGCAGTAGGTGGTCAGGTCGGCGCACAGCAAGACCGTTACTATCAGCAACCGCGTCAGCCAGTCCCTTATAACCGTGGCTACTAATTAAAGTACGGCTCGTCCGGCTTTAATCCCTTCAGCCCATACCCTTTTGCACAGGGTGTGGGTTTCTGTATTACAATCCACACCAACACTGACAACAAGAGTACGGTATGGATATAGTCTATGTACGCGACCTAAAACTGGATGCTCGTATTGGCATTTACGAATGGGAAAAGCGTATCCTGCAAAAAATTCGCATTGACCTCGAAATGGGTTGGGATAACCGCATCCCTGCCGCTAGCGATGCCATCAACGATACCCTCAACTACAAAACTGCTGCCAAACTGGTCATGCAATTGGTGGAAGGCACGCATTACGAACTGGTCGAACGCCTTGCCGAAACCATTGCCACAACACTCATGCGCGAATTAAACGTGCCGTGGATTCAAGTGACCGTTGGCAAACCCGGTGCAGTACGCGGCTCAAGCGAAGTCGGTGTTAAAATTGAGCGAGGCAATCGACAATGGCAAGCGTCTACGTAAGCATTGGCAGCAATATCGACCGTGAAACCAACCTGTGCGCGTGTATGCAACACCTGCAACATGACTTCGGCAAAGTCGTATTTTCGCCTGTCTACGAAACGCCTGCTGTTGGATTCAGCGGCACACCGTTCCTAAACTTAGCCGCCGGTTTCGCCACCACGCTCACACCCAGTGCGTTAAAGCAATATTTACGGCAATTAGAAACGGCGCACGGGCGGGTACGAGGCGAGAAAAAATTCAGCGCACGCACACTGGATGTGGATTTATTGCTCTACGATGCGCTGAATCTGCAACCCGAACACAATCTGCCACACAACGATATTGTGACATACCCCTTCGTGCTTTTTCCGCTGGCAGACATTGCCCCCACCGTACAGCACCCTGCCCTGCAATGCAGTATCGCAGCGTTGGCACTGGCATCAACGTTATCCCGTGCTGATATGCAGGTGGTTACACTGAATTGCGACGCACTTACACAGTGAAATGCGCTTTCAACTGCTGGATAAAGTGATCTAAACGCTTATCGGGATTGCCATCCAGACGCGTTTTGATGCGCCCCAACGCGGTGCGGGTTTCCAACATTTCCGTGAAGGTCACACGCGTGCCACCCGGTACAGCACTAAAGCGTACTTGGCGTGAACCCTTGCTGCCACTGCGCTGCATGTCGAGCAGTAATTCTTTCAAAGGCGTTTCTTTAAGCTTACGCAGCACCGTTGATTGACCGCTGGCAGTTTTTTCGACCCAACGCAAACCGTCATCATCGTCCAACATTTGCATACTCGCCAAATCAGTACGCCACAACGCGTGCTGGGATAAGTCGGTTAACGCCTCCCATACGGCGGCTGCGGGTGCTTTGATTAACTCCACTCGCGTAACTTGTTGATACGGTGTCATCAATAGACCGACGAAAAACGGTATCAGTGCCAGCAGGATACCGATGCTTATTACAATCCACATGATAGGGTGTCTCATCGTCGTTTTCGTAAACGCAAAAACCCGGCATGGCCGGGCTTCTGAAAGAATCGCAGGAAACCGATCAATTACTTGATCTTAGCTTCCTTAAACATAACATGTTTACGCACAACCGGATCGTACTTGCTGAACTCTAATTTGTCCGGCGTAGTCCGCTTGTTTTTGGTTGTAGTATAGAAAAATCCAGTTCCTGCGGAAGAAACCAGCTTGATTTTATCACGACCGCCTTTCTTAGCCATTCGCTGTTACCTCCGGTAGATTAAACTTTTTCGCCACGGCTACGGATGTCGGCAAGAATGGTATCAATACCTAACTTGTCGATAATACGCATACCTTTTGCAGAAACGCGCAGGCGAACCCAGCGTCCTTCGCTTTCGACCCAGAAGCGTTTCGCGTGCAGGTTAGGCAGGAAACGGCGCTTGGTTCTATTGTTAGCGTGCGACACATTGTTACCTGTGACGGGACGCTTACCTGTTACTTGACATACACGAGACATCGGGATACTCCAGATCTGCGATTCTTGAACTCTAAAGGCGCGTGAGGATACCAGAAGCCCCCTCTGCAAGCAACCCAGCGGGAATTTTTTTTATAGAAGCGTAGCTTGTTGCGGTGTTGTTATCCAAGCAGGTAAATCCGGCAATGTTGGGATACGTTGTTGTAACTGCTGGTGAAACAGCCGTGCCAATGCAGGCGCAAAGGTATTATCAGGCGTATGCAGGAAAACACGCGGGCATTTGCCTTCCATCAACCAACGCGCCGTTTGCGCAACCCAACGTTCCAACCACGCGTGGTTTTCCGCTAACACGGGATGCCCAATGTAACGGATGACCGGCTGATTTCCCGGCGTATCCAATTGCACCGGCAAACGGGGTTTACGGCGCTGTGCATCACGGGTTGCCTCCGCGACAGGCGCGGCAGAATGTAACGGGCGACTATCAAAAATCACCCGATCCACCCCCAACGTTGCCAGCAACGCATTATAAGCAGCACGCACCGCTGGCTGCGTGAAAAACGCGGGATGCCGCACCTCCACTGCATACGTAAAATCTGTTGGCAAGCGTCGCAAAAACGTTTCCAACGTTGGCAAATCAGCCGGTGAAAACGTTGCTGGCAATTGCACCATCAACCCATCTAGGCGTTGTCCCAGCGGTGTCATGCGTTGCAAAAACACCTGCGTTTCTTGTGCTGCTTGGCTCAAGTGATGTTGATGGGTAATCGTGCGCGGAAACTTAAAACTAAACCGGAACGATTCTGGCGTAGCCGCCAGCCAACGGCTCACCATTTCAACCGAGGGTACAGAATAAAACGTGCTATTCCCTTCCACCGCATTAAACACCTGCGCATAGTGCGCTAGAAAATCTGCCGCTTTCGCGTCAACAGGAAAAACTGAACCTTTCCACTGCGGGTTCGCCCATAACGGTAAACCAAGGTAATACGGTAATGCTGGCATCACTTGATCCACGTTCAACCACTCTATAATAAAGGTGCAAGCAACCGCGCGGCACTCTCCGCCAAGCGTTGCCACTTACTTAACTGGCTGCGTTGTACCAGCGTAACTTCTTGCACACCAGCACATGCCGCGAGGAAATCTTCTTCCAACTTGCTCGCAATCTCCGTGCCGTAAAAGAAGATATTGCCCTCGAAATTCAGGCGGAAACTGCGCTGATCCATGTTCGCCGAACCTAAGGTTGCAAAATGCCCGTCAATCATCACCGCCTTACCGTGCGGCATCGCTTGGTGCATTTCAAATACCCGCACCCCCACATCCAGCAATTCATCTATAAAGGAACGCCCTGCATACAACACTAAAGGATGATCCGAACGCCCCGGCAACAACAAACGTACATCCACGCCGCGCAACGCCGCCGTTTGCAACGCCATCAGGATAGGGCGATCCGGCACAAAATACGGGGTTTCAATCCAAATCCGGTACGCCGCTAAATTCATCGCTGCAAACAATACGGTATGAATCGCTTGCCAACGCTCATCCGCCGGGCCACTCGCAAGAAACTGCGCATAAATAGTCCCCGCATCAGGGATCAGCGGAAAATACGTATCGCTCACCAAATCTTCACCCGTGGCGTGATACCAATCCTGACAAAACACTTCCTGCAAGGTATACGCCACAGGGCCTTGAATACGCGCATGTAAATCGTGCCACGGCTCACCCCTGCCCGCGTACACATCGCCCACATTCATACCGCCCGTGAAGGTAAGTCCACCGTCAATAATAGCAATTTTGCGGTGATTACGGTTATTGAGGTTCAACTGACGGCTTAGCACATTCACTTTCAGGAAACGCGATACCTGCCCGCCCGCTGCTGACAATGACCGGAAGAAACGAGCGTTAGCTTGACGCGAACCCACATCATCGACCAACAAACGCACGATCACCCCACGTTGCGCGGCCCTCACTAAGGCATTCCGCAAACGCTCACCCGTGTAATCCGCCTCCCAAATGTAATAGATTAAGTGGATGTGGTGCGTCGCTGCATCAAATGCCGCTTCCAACGCATCAAATAACCGCTCACCCTCGCGCATAATGTCCACTGCATTACCGGCTAACGGGCCAACATCGTCGAGTTTATTCACTAACGTTAATAAGGAGGGAGAAACGCCCGTAATGTATTGCTCACCATTCAGATTGACCTGCACATCGGCGAGCGCCAGCGCCAGTTTAGCCTCCACTTTACGGCGCTTACGGCGGCGGAAATACAGGCGCGTCGTGCCAAACACCCAAAAACTCAGCAAGCCAATAAACGGCAGCAATACAATCACCAGCACCCACGCCAGCGTTGCCCCCGATTCACGGCGTTGCTGTACCACTGTCGGCAGCAAAATGGCAATGATGAACACATCCAGTAGCAATAATCCCGTGTTCAACCAGCCCGTTAAATAAGCAGTCAAGTGAATCCCTTATAGAGTAACGTTGCCAGACTGTAGCACGGCAATACAGCGACGACAGGCAGGTGGATAATTTCTAACAACTCATTATTTGAATTAACGACAGGTTAACACTACTTCAACGCAATTAAAGCGGCGCGGGTTGATCATCCATGAAATACTTCGTGATCGAGAATAGATCATCATTAAAGCAAGGAATCTCACATGACCACCTTAAAATTACTGGGCATTTCCGGCAGCTTACGCCGTGCTTCCACCAATACTGGCTTATTACGTGCTGTATCCAGCGTATTGCCGGAAGGCGTGAGTTTGGAAATCGCTGATTTGAGCGAAGTACCCTTCTATACCCAAGACCTCACCGAAAAACCGGCTGCCGTTAGCAAGGTGTTGGCACAAATGGCTGAAGCGGATGCCTTCGTATTCGCTTGCCCCGAATACAACTACTCGCTGGCACCTGCCCTCAAAAACATCATCGACTGGGCATCGCGTGAACCCAATAACGTCTTATTAGCAGGCAAAACGGCGGCGATTGTGGGCGCAGGCGGTGGCATGGGCACAGCACGTTCACAGTATCATTTACGTCAAGTGTGCGTGTATGTGGATATTCATGTGCTCAACAAGCCGGAATTCTTCGCCAATGCGTTTGCGGGCGGGTTTGATGCGGATGGCAATCTGATCGACGCCAATCTCAAACAACAACTCGGCGTGCAAATGCAAGCACTTGCTGCATTTGCGGCGAAGCTGAAACGCTAAGCGCTGACACTGCCCAGGCTCCCCATGCGTATTCTGCTTGCTGAAGACCATACCGAACTCCGCGAAGCCATTGCCCGACGCTTACGCGCTCTCGGCAACAGCGTGGATGAAGTATCCAGCATCCGCGAAATCCGCACCTACCTAAACGGTGCACACTACGACGTAGGCGTGTTTGACCGCATGTTGCCCGACGGCGATTCCCTCACCCTGTTACAAGCATTGCGAAATGCCGCCAACCGCACCCCGATCCTGCTACTGACCGCACGCGACCGCATCGAAGACCGGGTGGAAGGCTTGCAAGTCGGTGCAGACGATTATCTGGTCAAACCATTCGCAATGGATGAGCTGATGGCCCGCATCAACGTACTGGCACGACGTGGCGAACCGTTACGCGACACCATCTTGCGAATCGCTGATCTGGAAGTGGATAGCGGGCGGCATGAAGTCCGCCGCGCCGGAGTGCTGATTCCCTTGCGCCCCAAGGAATACGCCGTGCTGGAACTGCTGGCAGTACGCAACCGCCGCGCCGTGTCGCGTAACGACATTCTCGAATATTGCTGGGATACGCTGGAAAGCCCCGCCTCTAATGTCGAAGAAACCATCATTGCCTCGCTGCGGCGCAAGCTGGGCGAACCTGCCCTGATCAAGACCGTGCGCGGTCACGGCTACAAGCTGGACGATGCCCATGAAAGTTGACTCCAGCCAGCGGGCGCGGTTGTTACGGCTGGGCATTCCGCTGCTGTTGGCGTGGGCTGTGGCATGGCTGCTGGGCATTGCCATCCTTGCCAAAGTCGCCATCGACTTGCGGGCGGAACTGCGCGAAACCGACCTCGATACCGAACTTGCCCTCTACGCCACCTCGGTGTACGGCCTGACGTGGTTTGATCAGCACGGCAAGTTCCACGACGAAGTATTGCGGCTGGAACACGATCTGCTGGATGCGCCGTATGATATTTGGGTAATCGAACCGGGCAATCCGCCCACCCGCCATTTCACCCCGGCGCACCCGCGTTTCAACCTCACCGATTTCACGCAACTGCAAACCACCGTGATGGGGCAAGGGCAGGATGTTTACCTTGACGGACAGGATACCGACGGCAAGCCGTACCGCCTGCACGCCATCCCCACTTTTATGGATCAGGGCGACACCAGCACCCCTAAAGCCATCTCCTTATACACAAGTTCCCAAGCTGATGTAAGATAAGCAATTTACACCCATGAACTGGTCATCTAGCGAACTCACCGATCTTGATTTGGGAGACAAGCGCCTCGAAACACGCGCAGCCCATATTCTCAACGCCATGCTAAAAGTGCCCCAATCCAGTATCCCCAAGGCTTGCCAGAGTTGGTCAAGCACCTTGGCGACGTACCGTTTCTTCTGGAATGAAGCGGTGAGCCATGATGCTTTGATGGCATCCCACTTTGAAGCGACAGAGTGCCGAATTCGTCAACAAGACTCGCGGATTATCCTGTGTATTCAAGATACGACCGAACTGGACTTCAATGGACAGGAAACCGAGGGCTTGGGGCGGTTATCCTACGATAAGCAACGCGGGATGTACCTGCATCCGACCTTGTGTATTACCCCAGAACGTTTGCCGTTGGGCATCACCGATACGTGGATGTGGTCACGGGGATTGAGCAAAGCGGCCGACCAAGCCAACCCCAGCATCAAAGAAAGCCGTCGTTGGATTGAAGGGTATGAACGGGTAGCCGAACTGGCGGCACGCTGCCCTGAACACCGCTTCATCTATGCTGGCGACCGTGAAAGCGACTTTTACGACTTGCTCCAACGGGCGCAAGCCTTGAATTACCCGGCTGACCTGCTGATACGGGCGCAACATAACCGTGCATTAGGAGATGACCTCAAACTGTGGGATGCCATTGAGCAACAACAGGCGTTGACCCGTATCACCTTTACCAAACCGCGCAAGCAGGGTGAAAAGCCCCGCAAAGTGGTACAAGAAATCAAGGTGTTACGTTATACCTTGCGTCCCAAGAGTCAGCATCCGATGCTATTGACCTTGGTTCAAGCCAAAGAAATTAACCCACCCGCCGGAAAATCGCCCCTCATTTGGCGTTTAGTCACCAACCGTTGTGTGGAAACAGCCGATGCTGCCTGTGAACTTATCGACTGGTATCGAGCGCGTTGGGAAATCGAAATGTTTTTTGATGTCCTGAAAGTTGGCTGTCGCGTCGAAAAACTGCAACTGGAGACCAAAGAGCGCATCGAAAAAGCCCTCGCGCTCTACATCATGGTGGCTTGGCGGATTATGTTTCTGATGCGGTTGGGGCGTACCTGCCCAGAACTTCCGGCTGATCTGGTGTTTGACCCGCTGGAATGGAAAGTATCCTTCCGGCTCGGCAAAAAAGCACTACCCGATGGCATACCTACCCTCAATCAAGTGATCCGCAATCTGGCAGAACTGGGTGGCTTTTTGGGCAGAAAATCCGATGGCGAACCGGGGGCTAAAAGTATCTGGTTGGGCTATTCACGAGTGCTGGACTGTATTTATGGTATTCAGATGGCTAGTGAGTTGGGAATGGATTGATTTGTGTATAAGGAGATGCCCTAAAGCCATGATCATTACCATTGCCGACCCGACACCGGGGCAAGCGGCGTATCAGGCATTCGTGCAGCGGATTGTCGGGGCAAGCGCCTTGCTGGGCATTCTCGGTCTGCTGGTCGGGGTCGGGCTGACAGCGTGGAGTTTGCGCCCGGTACTGGCTGCGTTACGCCAGCGCGAACGTTTCCTCGCCGCCACTGCCCACGAATTGCGTACTCCGGTTGCCGCCTTGCGCAGCATTTGCGAATCCGCCCAGCGTGGCGACGAAGCCCCGCAACTCGCCCTGACGCGCATGGATGGCTTGTTGCGCAGCGCCACCCACACGCTGGAAGACCTGCTGCTGTTTGCGCGGCTGGATGCGGGGGCAAGTCTGGAACGCCAACCCGTGCGGCTGGATTTGCTGGTCGAAACCCTGCTGCCCGACGACGATTCGGTAACGCTGGATGCGGCTGCCACGGTGGTCAATCTCGATCCCCGGCTGGTAACGGTGGCGGTGCGCAATCTGCTGGAAAATGCCCGCAAGCACGGTGTTGCCTCCGTTCAGTCACACATCCACGTTACCGTGGCGGGGACGCAAGTCACGGTTGAAGATCAGGGCAAGGGCTTTGCTGCCGAATTGCTGGCACGGCGGGAAACCGATTTCGCACTGTCGCCGACGCAAGGTGGTACGGGTTTGGGGCTGGCGATTGTGAATATGGTGGCGCGGCTGCATGGCGGGGCGTTGCGGCTGGAAAATCGGGTGGAGGGTGGTGCGCGGGTGACGGTGAGTTTTTAAACTCTTACCATCACAACCGATCCCACTCTGGCACGCTAGGATTGTGTGGCACTTTATCCAACAATGACGCGATCTTCTGTTTCAAGTCGCCAAGGTTTTTAGTGCGCAACCGTTGCTCGATACCCGCAAAAGTTTCAAGCTGGCTTAATTGCGTTGTCAGCAAGTAGTTAGCCAAGTTATTCAGCGAAACCCCTTGAAATTTCGCCTGTTGTTCCAAGCGACTTTTTAACTCATTGGGTACGCGCAAGGTGACAACTTGTGTTTTGATTAGGCAAGATTCACTCATGTGTGCTTCTCCATCGTTTGCAAAAATCACTGGGGGTAACAACCTCGAAGGCTGCACCGCGCCATTCTGCATGTGTAAAGTCTCTGATATTGGATGTGATCAAGTAATCGCTATTACTGGTAAACGCGCATTCAAATATCAGGTTGTCGCCTTCATCCACCAGATTGGGGCGTAGCCGATAGTAAATGGCATGTTTTCGCGCCAATAACAGCAAGGTATCCACGATGTCATCAACGTCTGCAATACTCAGTCGGTGCAATGCTTGGATGTCGGGGCGTTTGAGTACATCGTCGTATTCCAACACCACTGACGTAGACAGTGCAAGCCTGATTTTTTCTTCTAGAATCAGATTCAAAATGAAATGTGACGCACCGTTCGCGCTGATCAATGCTGCCAGTAGTACGTTGGTATCGAGTGTGACTATCATGCACTTATGATAGTGTATACGAATACAAAATTCACTAGCAGAAGTATGTGGGCTTCGTGACCTTGCAATGCAAAACGCCGTTTGAGTGCAAGGCTATTTGCAGTTGCCGGAGATTGCACGTTTGCCGAAGCTGTCGGCGTGGTTGCTGGTGAGCGATGGGGTGAGGGTGGAAGTGGTGAAGGTGGTTTGAGCCTCACCCCGTGTGGTTAACGCTGCGCCTGCTCCATCTCTTTCAACAACGCATCATAGTTTGCCCGCACATATTTAGTTTTCGGGTGGTCGTTGCCGAGAGCTTTTTCCCTAATGCCTAAGGCACGTTCATACAGCGGCAGTGCCCTTTCGTACTGACCCTTGGCGTGGTACACAGCAGCCAAACTATTGAGCGAGTCGGCGACACGTGAGTGATCGTTGCCGAGGGCTTTTTCCCAAATGCCTAAGACTCGTTCATCCAGTGGCAATGCCTTCTCGTACTGACCCTTGGCATAGTACAAATTCGCAAGGCCGCTGAGCGAGATGGCAACATCCGGGTGATCGTTGCCAAGGGCTTTTTCCCTAATGCCTAAGGCACGTTCATACAGCGGCAGTGCCTTTTCGTACTGACCCTTGGCGTGGTACACAGCAGCCAAACTATTGAGCGAGTCGGCGACATATGGGTGATCGTTGCCGAAGGCTTTTTCCCTAATGTCTAAGACTCGTTCAGCCAGTGGCAGAGCCTTCTCGTACTGACCCTTGGCATAGTACAAATTCGCAAGACCGCTGAGCGAGAGGGCAACATCCGGGTGATCGTTGCCACGGACTTTTTCCTGAATACCTAAGGCACGTTCATGCAGCGGCAGAGCCTTTTCGTACTGACCCTTGGTATGGTACAAATTCGCCAGATTGCGGAGCGAGATGGCAACATCTGGGTGATCTTTGCCGAGAGCTTTTTCTCTAATGCCTAATGCTCGTTCATACAGCGGCAGAGCCTTCTCGTACTGACCCTTGGCTTGGTACAAAGCAGCCAGATTGTTGAGCGAGGTTGCAACATCTGGGTGGCCCTTGCCGAGAACGTTTTCCCCAATGCCTAATGCTCGTTCAGCCAGTGGCAGAGCCTTCTCGTACTGACCCTTGGCGTGGTACAACGCAGCCAGATTGCCGAGCGAATCGGCAACATCTGGGTGATCTTTGCCGAGGACTTTTTCTCTAATGCCTAATGCTCGTTCATGTAACGGCAGAGCCTTCTTGTACTGACCCTTGACATCGTATAAGACCGCCAGATTGTTGAGCGATCGTGCAACATCTGGGTGATTAGCAGGTAGGGATTTCTCCCGCAGGGCGAGTGCTTTTTCATAAAGCGGCTGTGCGGAGTTATATTGCCCAGCGCTACTAAAAGCATCACCTGCCCAATTTAGGTATTCGCTCAACTTCACATGGTATTCATTGCCCAGCGTAGATAGGGCTTGTGCGGCACGCTCGTAATACTCGCCCGCTTTTTGGTACTGCAAGCGAGTATTAGCCAACGCACCGTTGGCGGCATCGGCTTGTGCGGCAAACAGGATGTTTTGTGCGGCTGCCTGCATATTCAACTGGCGAATATCCCTGAACAACGCCTCAGCCTTATCGAACTCCCCATCATCAATAGCTTTTTCGGCTTGTGCTTTAAGTTCCTCACCTTTGAGTGAATTGGTCGAAACCTGGCTGGCCTGTTGCCTGAAAAGCAAATAATTAGCAGCGATTTCCCGCAGTTTCTTATCTAAATCTTCTAGTGGAATATTTTGCTCTTGCAGAGTTTTTAGGAAATTACCCACCGCCGATTTGGCAACACCAAGTTTTTCAACGGACTCTTTGTCAATGATTTGAGTAATCTGCCCGCCCGTCATGATAATGACTGAACCGTTATCTTCAACTTTGGCTGTGAAATTACCGCCAACAGTCATACTACTGTTAGCACTGGTAGTTTCTGCCCATGCCAGATGTTGGTTGAGCAATAATGCGAAGATGCCAATCAGAAGTTTATGTTTCATAGCTTACTCCGCTTGCTGGATTTGTCCTTTACCCGTCACGACATTGACCTTGCCGTTGCCCGTGGCTTCGATCACCAGATTGCCGTCGCTGCTAATACTGGAATTGCTGGGTGTCGCGGGTTGTTTCTTGAATTCGCCAGCCGTTTGCTTGCCTTGCACCACCTGCCCATTGCCCGTGATGACATTGACCTCACCCTCATTTGCAGCACGGATTTTGGCATCTTTGTTGGAATGAATACTGCTATCACGCTGGGTTTCAGCCGCTGTAGGTGCTTGCATTTGTGTAGGCGGAACGGATTGGCTTGGTTTGGGAGCTACCGCTTTTTCAACCGGTTTAACCGTCGCTTGCGGTGCTGCTTCCGCTGCAATGACTGGCGCAGCCGACGACTGCCACCACGCCAGCACCAACACAAACAACGCAATCCCACCCGCCGCTTTCAATGATGTGCTGGACTCCTTATGCTGCATCGCCAGCGTCATATCCCCCGTCAGGAAAAAGCCAAACAAACCCGCCAGCAATGCCATCGAAAATGCCAGAATCTGTTGTTTGAAAGACGGCAAAGTATCCGGTGCAAGCCAGAAAACAGCGAAGACAAAAATCAACAGGATTGCGCCGAAAATCCAGCTACCGTAAGCGCGGTGGTTTGTGCGAGTCATTCAGAAGCCCATTTGATCGAAATTCGGTAAAGTTTAACTGATAAACGGTAATAATGCGGGTGTTTATCGTCACAAATAGCTCAAAAATTCCATGAAATCAGCTACCGACTGGTCACGGCAGAGGAGTTACACCAGCTTGATCCGCGATAAAAAACACTGACCCACTGTCAGCAAAATATCAGCTTTCCCCCGTAATCTGTCCCCATCGACAACCAACCGATGGAGACAACACCATGAAAACCGCAATCCGCCAAACCCTGCTTGCCACCCTGATCTGCTCACTGAGCGTTTTGGGAACGATGACCAGCACCGCCACCTACGCCGCCAGCCAAAGCTACATGCCAGAAGAAAACGCCACCCACGAAGGCACTTGGTTGCAATGGCCGCACCAATACACCTACGGCGCAACCTACCGCAACCGCCTCGACACGACATGGGTAGCCATGACCAAGGCACTGGTGCAAAGCGAAAACGTCCACATCATCGCCTACAACGCCACCGAGAAAACCCGCATCCAGAACCTGCTGCTGAACGCAGGCGTACCCCTTGCCAGCGTCAGCTTCCTGATCAGCCCGACCGATGACGTGTGGGTACGCGACAATGGCCCGGTCTTCGTGCGCAATCAGAGCGGACAATTGCAGATTACCGACTGGGGTTTCAACGGCTGGGGGCTGGATACGCCTTACAGCAAAGATAACCTCATCCCCACTGCCGTCGGCAAAAGCCTTGCCATGCCCACCGTCAACCTCAACAACGTGGTGCTGGAAGGCGGCGCGATCGAAGTCGATGGCAAGGGCACATTACTCGCCACCAAAAGCTCGGTGTTGCAAAACAAGCGCAACCCCAACCTGACCCAAGCGCAAGTGGAACAAGCCCTGTCCAACAACCTCGGCATCAGCAAATTTATCTGGCTGGATGGCGCACCCGGCGGCAAGGAAGACATCACCGACACCCACATCGACGGTTTCGCCCGCTTCGGCGACGAACGCACCCTCGTCACCATGAGTGCCACCGACCTCAACTACTGGAGCATTTCCAGTAAGGACATCAACACCCTGTACACCGCGAAAAATGCCAACGGCACACCCTACAATATCGTGAAATTGCCGCTGACCGCCAAAAACGTGGTGACAACTTACGGCAAAAACCTCGGTTACAAAGGCTCTTACGTCAATTATTATGTCGGCAACAACGTGGTGCTAATGCCAGCCTATCAGGATGCAAATGACACCGTAGCGCGGAACATCTTGCAGTCGCTCTACCCAACCCGCACCGTAGTGGGGATCGACGTGCGCAACCTGTACGCCAACGGTGGCATGGTACATTGCGTGACCCAGCAACAGCCAACCGCTTACTAATCAATAACGTGGAGATTGCAGAATGAACCGTCGCCATTTTCTCAGCACCAGCCTGCTGCTATCCGCAGGTAGCATTTTCGGCACGCCAAGCATGGGCTGGGCAGCGTCCGGCAACGGCTGGCGAATGCCCGACGAAAGCGAACCACACGCCCGCACCTGGATGGCTTTCGGCGCATCGAAAGCCATCTGGGGCAAAAAACTATTGCCGGAAGTGCGCCGCAACCTTGCCACCATCGCCACCACGATTGCCCGCTACGAACCTGTGTCCATGCTGGTGCGCGAAGAAGATTACGCCATCGCTGCAAAGCTACTGGGGAATTCCGCCGTCAAACTGATCATCTCACCGCTGGATGATTTGTGGATGCGCGATACCGGTGCGGTCTTCGTCACCAACGCCAACGGCAAAAAAGCCGCTGTGAATTTCAACTTCAACGGCTGGGGCGAAAAGCAAGCCTTCGACCAAGATGCTGAAGTCGCCCCCTTGGTGGCAGAAACCGCAGGCGTAACCTTGCTGGAAACCGATTTAGTGCTGGAAGGCGGCGGCATCGAAGTGGACGGACACGGCACAGCCATCATCACCGAAAGCTGCGTGTTAAACGCCAACCGCAACCCCGGCGTGAGCAAAGCGGAATGCGAAGCCGAACTCAAACGCTTGCTGGGTTTGCAGAAAATCATCTGGCTACCTGGCATCAAAGGCAAAGACATCACCGACGGACACACCGACTTTTACGCCCGTTTCGCCCGCCCCGGTGTGGTGGTCGCGGGCTACGACCCCGACCCGCAATCGTTCGACCATGCCGTGACCAAACGCCATCTGGACATCCTCAAAACCGCGACGGATGCGCAGGGCAACAAGCTGGAAGTCGCGGTAATGACAGCTCCTTCCAAGGTGCGTGAGCAATACGCCAACAACGATTTTGCCGCCGGATACATCAACTTCTACGTGTGCAACGGCGCAGTGATTGCCCCCGAATTCGGCGATGCCAAAGCGGACAAAGCCGCCCACGATACCCTGCAAAAGTTGTTCCCTGACCGGGACATTGTGCAAATCAACATCGACGGCGTAGCGGCTGGCGGCGGCGGGATTCATTGCACCACCCAACAAGAGCCGAGGTAACAAGCCCGATGAGTCGCCGGAAATTTTTACACCTAATCGCTGGTCTGCTAGCAAGCACTAGCGTTACACCACTGTCTGCCGCTTCCGCCAAACGCATTGTGGTAGTCGGCGCAGGCATTGCCGGTCTAACTGCCGCACAAACCCTGCGCCAGCAAGGGCATTCCGTGACCGTTGTGGAAGCGCGTGACCGCTTGGGCGGGCGTTTGTGGACGAGCAAACGCTGGCAACACATGCCCGTAGATCTCGGAGCAACGTGGATTCACGGTGCAACAGATAACCCCTTATCCGCTTTGGCTGACCGTATCGGCGCAAAGCGTTTGATTACCCGTTACGCAAACACCACCACCTACAACACCGCTGGCAAACCCTTGAACAACGCCGAAATCCGCCAGTTGGAGCAATGGCAAGCGCGTATCGACAAAGCGTTAGAAGCGGCACAAACCGCCGACACGGATCAATCCGTACAAGCTGCTGTGGAAAAAGCACTGGGCTGGAATAGCCTGAAGGCAAGCGAACGTCAACTGGTGCATTTTATCCTCAACAGCACGTTGGAACAGGAGTACGCAGGCGGCATCCATGAGCTTTCCGCCCACTGGCATGATGCAGCAGCCGCATTCAAAGGCGATGATGCGCTGTTTCCTGATGGCTATCAGGTCATCGTCGATCATCTGGCGAAGGGGCTGGATGTGCGCTTGCAACACGTCGTACAACAGGTCACTTGGTCAGATAAGCAAGTGACTGTGCAGACCGACCGGGGCGCGTTTCAAGCCGATCACGCCATCATCACCTTGCCGCTGGGTGTGCTGCAAAGCGAGCAAGTGACCTTTTCCCCGCCATTGCCTGCCCGCAAGCAACAAGCCATTGCAACGCTGGGGATGGGCACGTTAAACAAGTGCTACCTGCAATTTCCTACTGTCTTCTGGCCGGATGATCAGGACTGGTTGGAATACATTCCCAGCGAAGCAGGCGCATGGACAGAATGGGTCAGCCTAACACGGGTAGCAGATTGGCCAGTGTTGCTGGGTTTCAATGCGGCAGAACGCGGTAAGCGCATTGAGCAATGGACAGACCAGCAAGTCGTGAGCGATGCCATGCAAACCTTACGCAAACTGTTCGGGGCTAACATCCCTGATCCTGTGGATTACCAGCTTACCCGTTGGAACGCTGACCCGTATGCGCGGGGGGCATATTCCTTCAACAGCGTGGGTTCAACGCCAGCCATGCGTGACCATTTGGCGGAAAGTCTGGGCAATATGGTGCTTTTTGCCGGGGAAGCCACCGAGCGCAAGCATTTCAGCAGTGTGCATGGGGCGTACTTGTCTGGTTTGCGGGCAGCCCAGCAAATACTTGAATAGGTTCGGGGGTTTGAAGCAGTTACCATAAAACCCACCCAAACCTCTCCAATCTTGGTCATTTTGGAGAGGTTATAAAGCACAGGCTACCGTTCATCTGTCGATAGCACCATCAAAAACTTCTGCTACTAGACAAAAATCCCGCCGCATTGCATCCTATTTCTCATGATTATCAGCCACAAAATCCGTCTAAACCCGAACAATAAGCAAGCCACGTACTTGGTGAAAGCCGCAGGTACAGCGCGGTTTGCCTACAACTGGGCATTGGCAGAGTGGCAAACCCAATATACCGTATGGAAAGAAGACAACAGCCAACCCAAACCCAATCAAATGTCGTTGCGCCGTCAATTGAACGCTATCAAACGCGAACAATTTCCGTGGATGCTGGAAGTCACCAAAAATGCCCCACAAATGGCAATTATCCAACTCGGTGCAGCCTTCAAAAACTTCTTTGCGGGACGTGCCAAGTACCCGCAGTTCAAAAAGAAAGGCAAGAGCCGCGACAGTTTCACCCTCACCAATGACCAGTTCAGCCTTAACGCATCCCGCATCCGCATTCCCAACCTTGGGTTAGTGCGGATGCGGGAAACGTTACGTTTTTCCGGTAAAATCCTCTCTGCCACGATTTCCCGCACCGCTGACCAGTGGTTCGCCAGCATCACCGTGGATACGGATCAAAACCACCTCCCGCCTGCCGAAAACCAAGGCATGGTGGGGGTGGATTTGGGCGTATCTGCACTGGCAACCCTGTCAACGGGGGAAAAAGTGGTCGGAGCGAAACCGCATAAAGCCTTGCTTTCCCGCCTACAACGGCTATCCCGCAGCTTGTCACGCAAAGTCAAAGGCAGTGCCAACCGCCACAAGGCGAAACAGAAGTTGGCAAAACTTCACGCACGTATCGCCAACATCCGCCAAAACAGTTTGCACCAACTCACCACGGATTTGACCCGCCGTTTCCACACCGTCGGCATTGAAGATTTGAACGTGTCAGGCATGGTGAAAAACCGTCATTTATCCCGCGCTATCAGCGACATGGGCTTTTTCGAGTTTCGTCGTCAACTGGAATACAAAGCCGATATGCGGGGTGCGGTGGTTGTGGTGGCTAATCGGTTTTTTGCCTCCAGCAAAACCTGTTCTGCTGCTGGCTGTGGGCATAAAGTGGACAAGCTGCCGCTGTCGGTACGTGAATGGACTTGCCCCATTTGTGCTGTAGTCCATGACCGTGACATCAATGCCGCCAATAATTTGCAAGAATACGCTTCGGCTACGCTCAGCAACCACGCCGTGAGTTCCACGGTGTCGGCCTGTGGAGGGGATGGCGCTGGTCTTGGGCGAAAGCCGAAGACGAAACCAGCCCCAATGAAGCAGGAATTTAACCGCAAACTTGACCTTGGTTAAGTTTGTATAAGTTTAAAAGAACGGCAAACCGTCAGCATGAAACCGTACGTTTTTCGCGGCACTAGCACAAAGCACACTTTTTGCATGAACAACAGGCTTCTGCTAGAGTGCTGACTTATGCGTAAACACATCATCACCTTCCTCATCTTGCTCATGGCTGTGTTGCCCGTCTGGTCAGCGTCGATGGTGTGTCATCATGTGCAAAGCGTGCCGCAGATGATAGAAATGCAGAATGGCGAGCATCAATGTTGTCTGGAAATGCAAAAACAGCTTCAAGATTCAACAACAGCGGATACCTGCCATTGTGATCAACTCCAACACGCCCAATTTATCTTGAGCCTGCCGGAAATGCTTGCCGCTGCACCAACCACTCGGTTTATCCCACCTGCCTTGTCACTTCAACCGTTACCTGAACGTACCGACGTACTGTATCGCCCTCCCATCGCTTAGTCTTGTTTTCATCTCATTTATTTACATTATTGAAAATGAATTCAAGAGGCTGTTATGAACAAGCATTTCTATTTTGGCGAAGTGGTGGATGGCTATGCCGTCCGTGTATTGAATGAACGCGAAGCCCGTGCTGGCGCTGGGCTATTATTTGTGTTTGCGATCCTGTCGTTTTTGTATGCGTACCGCACGATGGATTTTCGCTATACCAGTATTTTCATCACGTTTTTTATGGTGGACTTTTTTATCCGCGTATTAATAAACCCCAAATACGCACCTAGCCTGATTGTGGGGCGTTTCTTTGTGTCACGGCAAAAACCCGAATACGTCGGGGCGGCACAAAAGCGGTTTGCGTGGAGCATTGGCTTAGCCTTGTCGATCGTTATGTTCTGGTTGGTCGTGGTGGTGGAAATGATGACACCACTCAAAATCTACATTTGCATCACCTGCTTGATATTACTGTTCAGCGAAACCGCTTTTGGCATTTGCATTGGCTGTTGGCTACACAACCTGATCCGGCAAACACCTGCGACCCTCTGCCCCGGTGGGGTATGCGAAGTGCGCAGCAAGGAAGATATTCAGCGCATTAACTGGCTGCAAACCCTCATTGCTTTAGCGTCATTAGCCGTGGTGGGAATGTTGAGCTATCAGGCATCCAACGTCTGACTTGTGAGGTAAGTCATCCGCATATTATAAAGTAGTAACTTTTACAAATTTGTAATATATACTACTTAATATGAACTGGTTACTTCTGATCCTCTCTCTACCCACTGAAAATGCCACGGCACGAATGCGTATCTGGCGTGCCACCAAAGCCCTGGGGTGCGCCAGCTTGCGCGATGGCGTGTGGCTATTACCTGCACAAAATAATACCCGCACGAGCTTGGATGCTTTGGCGGACGATACCCGCAAATCCGGCGGCGAAGCGTGGGTACTTAATCTGCAAGCGGATGCTGCACAAGCTGCATACTTCCCTACCCTATTTGATCGCAGCCCTGATTACAGCGCGTTGCTGGATGAAGTGGCACAGTTTGACCCACTGGCAGACGATGCCAGCGCTACCCGCAAGCTGTTGAAAAGTTTTGCCAAACGTTTGGCGGCTATCACTGACACCGATTATTTCCCCCAACCCTTGCAAATACAGGTACGCGAACGCCTTGCCGCCGCTGAATCCGCATGGCAAGCCCGCTTCAACACTGAACCCAGCTTTCGTAGTGGCGAACCGACACCGCTACAACCTAGCGATTTCCAAGGCAAAACGTGGGCAACGCGCCGTGATTTGTGGGTAGACCGCCTCGCTTCGGCATGGCTAATCCGCCGCTTCATTGATCCACAAGCGCAGTTTTGTTGGTTGGAAAACGTTGCGGATTGCCCAGCCGATATGTTCGGTTTTGACTTTGACGGGGCGACCTTCACCCATATCGGCAATCGCGTCACCTTTGAAACCCTCATGGCAAGTTTTGGGCTGGAACAAGATAGTGGGCTGCAACATCTCGGCAAATTGGTACACACGCTGGATGTCGGCGGCACGAATCCCGAAGCGGCGGGCTTTGCTTTATTGCTGAAAGGCTTGAAACGCCGCCTCCCCAACGATGACACGCTGCTGCTCGAAGGTGGGCGGATACTGGACGATTTTTATAATGCTTACGCTGTACAGGAGAATGTATCTTGAGCGATGCACCACACGATAACACTGCACCCCAAGCCCCGACGCTGGGACAAGCCTTTAAATACTGGCTAAAACTGGGCTTCATCAGCTTTGGTGGCCCGATGGGGCAGATTGCGCTGATGCACACTGATTTGGTGGAAAAGAAACGCTGGATTTCGGAACACCGTTTTTTACATGCGCTGAATTTCTGCATGATTTTGCCGGGGCCGGAAGCGATCCAGTTGGCGATTTACATTAGTTGGTTAATGCACGGTGTAGTGGGCGCGGTAATGGCGGGGGTGTTGTTCTTTATGCCTGCGTTCTTGCTGCTGTCGGTATTGGCAGGGGTGTATCTGGCGTGGGGCGATGTGCCGCTGATGCAGGGTTTATTCTATGGAATCAAACCGGCGGTGGTGGCGATTGTGCTGTTTGCAGCGTGGCGGATTGGCTCGAAGGCACTGAAAAATAGCGTCTTGTGGGGTATTGCAGCAGCGGCTTTTGTTGCCATTTTTGTGTTTGGAATCGGTTTCCCTTGGATTGTGTTGGCAGCCGCTTTGTTGGGTGTGATTGGTGGCAAGATCATGCCGGACAAGTTCAAAGGCGGCGGTGGGCATGGTGCATCTGACAAGCAATATGGCGCGGCGGTGATTGATGACCATACCCCAACGCCAGCACATGCCAAATTTTCGTGGGCAAAACTTAGCATCACCATCATCGCTTTCATCGGCATTTGGGCAGTCGCGATGTTCGCGCTGAGTGGCAATCAAGCCTTGAGCGAGATGGGTAACTTCTTCACCAAAGCGGCATTCCTGACCATTGGCGGGGCGTATGCGGTGCTACCGTATGTGTACCAAGGTGGGGTGGAGCAGTATAGCTGGTTGACGGGTGCGCAAATGATGGATGGTTTGGCGCTGGGTGAAACTACGCCGGGGCCGTTAATCATGGTCGTTACTTGGGTGGGTTATCTGGGCGGTGTGGCAAAAACAGTCATAGCCAACCCGATTGCAGCGGGTTTTGCAGGGGCTGCGGTTGCCACCTTTTTCACGTTTTTACCGTCATTTTTGTTCATTCTCGCGGCAGGACCCGTGGTGGAAAGCTCACGTAATGATCTCAAATTTACCGCGCCCTTGACTGGCGTGACCGCAGCGGTGGTGGGTGTCATTATGAATCTGGCGGTGTTTTTCGCATGGCATACTTTCTTCCCGCAAGCCACCGGAACAACCCCATTTGCCACGCCGTTTGAATGGTTCGCCGTGGTGGTGGCAGTCGGTGCATTTGTCGCCTTGTGGAAATACAAGGTGGACGTAATGAAAGTTATCGGCGTATGTGCCGTGTTAGGATTAGGTTATACACTGACTATAGGAGCAATGTGAGATGGAGCGTACTATTAAACCGGAAGATTTTGCCGCGATTGCCGATATTGCAATGGTGCTGGACGTGCGCCGTTTGGAAGACCGTGCCGCCTCCAACGAAACCGTACCGTTTGCCATCTGGAAAGACCCGACCCAGCTTGACCAATGGATAGATGCCATACCGCGCAAACATGAGGTAGTGATTTATTGTGTGCGCGGTGGTGGGATCAGCAATAGCGTGGTTGACCGTTTGCAAGCCGACGGCGTGAAAGCACGTTTCATCGAAGGCGGTATTGAAGGCTTAAAAGCCGCTGGTGGACGCATCGTCAAAAAGTAAGCCCACATCACGCACGCTGCGCATCAGATGCTTGCGTGCGTAGCGCTAGCTTGCGGTAATTCTCAGCGGAATAGCGCAAAAATGCCTGTTCTTTGGCAGTCAATGCTCGTGCTTGCTTGACTGGGCTACCAACATAAAGATGCCCACCTTCCAGTACCTTGCCCGGGGGAACGAGGCTACCTGCGCCGATAATCACCTCATCTTCGACGATTGCGCCATCCAGCACGATTGCACCCATCCCAATCAAGCAGCGATTACCAATGGTGCAAGCATGTAACACCGCACGGTGTCCGATAGTCACTTCTTCACCGATAAGCAGCGGTAAACCACCGGGGCGCGTGAATTCACCGCTGTGAGTAACGTGCAATACCGCGCCGTCTTGCACATTGGTAAGCCGCCCAACATGGATGTAGTTAACATCACCGCGTATGACAGCGGTAGGCCACACGGAAACACCTTCTGCCAGTGTGGTTTGCCCACTCACGTAAGCCATGTCGTCTACATAGGCGGTGGGGTGAATCTCAGGAATATGGTCTTCAAAACGCTTAATCGTCATAGCAATCTCTTACCGTAAAGTGGTGAAGGTGTAACACCTTAGCGACAAAGCAACAGGGGGAAACCCTACGTTCATCGGATTCCACCTTATGCCTCACACTGATATGATACCCTATAAGGGATATATCCCGAAGCGCACATAATATTAAAAAACATCACCAAACGAGGAGAAACTCATGAGTATTGGACATGCCGTTCAAAAAGGATCGTTAATTTATATTTACGACCAACAAGGCAAACAAGTGATGTCAGTGTCCGCCCCCGGACGTTGGCCTGAAGATGGCTTGAAAAGTTACACCCCCACCGCCGTGAACGTCCAAAAAGGTACACTGATTTACCGTTATGATGCCGCTGGTCACATGGTGGGCAGACCTTTCCCCGCCCAACAAATGACGACCACCCATAACCCTAAGCATTTCGCATCCGCCTAAATACGGCGGCACATCTAGCTGAGATCGGGGGATCCCCCGATTGGCTACCGCAATGACTCAACGACGCGGCACTTTCCACAATAAGAAACCACCCACCGCAAACAACACTAATACTGCCAGCAAGCCCAAACGCGGTGAGCCGCTCAATGCCCCCACGCCACCGACCAATAACGGCCCTAATATCGCTGCCGACTTCCCCAACATATTGTAAAAGCCAAAGAATTCTCCCGCTTGTTCCTGTGGAATCAAACTCGCATACAAGGAACGGCTCAACGCCTGTACCCCACCCTGCGCCAAGCCCACCCCTGCTGCCAGCCAGTAAAATTCGTGGGCTTGCGTCATGCGTGCAGCCAACACCGTTAGCACCATATACCACGCAATCCCCACCAAAATCCCGCGTTTTGCGCCAAATTTATTACCGACCCAACCAAACGCCAATGCCGCTGGAAACGCCACAAATTGGGTAATCAGCAATGCCTTAATCAAGCTGTCATCGGGAAACCCCAGCGTCTTCCCGTAATCCACCGACATCACCACAATCGTGTCCAAACCGTCGATGTAAAACCAATACGCCAGCAAAAATAACCACACCACCCGCAACTGGCGAATATGCCGAAACGTATCCCGCAACTGTGTTAATGACTGCCGCAATAACGTTAAGAAGGGTGGACGCACCGCCTGTTTAGGTGCACGTTCCCGCACCCACCACCACAACGGAATCGAAAACACCGCCCACCACACTGCCGTCACCCCAAATGCCCAGCGCACCGCTGCCGTTGTATCGGCTAATCCAAACCAATCCGGCTGCTGGGTCAACAATACACACAAGGCAAACAATAACCCGCCGCCTAAATACCCCAAGCCATACCCCAAGGCAGACACGCGGTTAAACGTTTTTTCTTCCGCCACATCGACTAACAGGGAATCGTAAAAAATGTTTGCCCCCAAAAAGCCCACCACGGCAAGTACGAAGGCAAACATCGCCCACTGCCACTGCCCCTCACCTACTATGGTTAACCCTAAGGTGGCACAAACACCCAAAGTCACAAAACCTGCCATTAACGGCTTCTTGATGCCACCCTGATCCGCCACTGTGCCCAAAAACGGCGCAAGCAGCATGATAGACAGGCTAGCCAAGGCATTCGCCGTACCCAAGTGCCACGTAATGTCCTCAGATGGCAGCCCATTCGCCCAATATTTGCGGAAAAAAATCGGAAAAAACGCCACCACCACCGTAGTGATAAACGCCGAATTCGCCCAGTCGTAGAACGCCCACGCCCAACGCTGGCGGGTAGTTGCGGTAAGATTCATCAAGCCCTGTTTTCCTTTATCGGTGTAAATAAACTAAAATGGCAGAAAATCAATAATACCCAAAACGCTAGGAGAGCATCATGAAATTGGAACAACGGTTCAACCCCGCCGCGTGGGCGTATACCTGCGTATTGACCGCAGCAATCGGTGGTAACCCTGCTTTCGCCGTGGAAAAAACGGCTTATGATGGCGCATGGAGCACCCCAGATCCCAACATTTCCCTGAAAATCACCCCGCAAGCTGCCAGCTTCACCATTGACGGCAAAACCTATACCGACACCACGCCCGAATACTTCAACGGGCAGCTTGCCACCGCCCCGTTTCTCTATCTGCAAGCGGATGATGCTATCGACAAGCAGCGTCAACACCGCCTCTACCTGATGGTTAATGACGCAGGCAGTATCAGTGGTTATTACGATGACGCCAACGCGTCCCACCCTATTCAACTCAGCAAGGCGAATACCGCACCGCAAGTCAGCGTTAACTTCCCTTAGCCCAGCAAGGTAACACTTGCCGCTGCACTTACGGTGTCGATGTCGAAACGCAACTCGCAATACTCCGGCTGCTCACACACCGGGCTGGGGTCATCTGAACAACAACTTCCAGCAATCACGCCTGCATAAAAAATGCCAGCCCTGACGTGTAACAGGGTTGGCGTTTCCGCTGCATCCAACACCATCACCGTCATGGCATCCCCGCTAACGTGGCTGCTGTACGCCATGCCCGCTTGCAACGGTAACGCTGCTGTACCTAATGCCTGCACTTCCGCTTTAAATATTGCCGGAAAATCGGCTGTACCCCATGCTGCCAACGCCTTGCTTAATTTCATGCTCACCTCAACCAACTCACTAACCACGGCAACATCACCGAGGCGACGAACGCGGATAATGCCATTGCCAAACCCGCAAACGCCCCCATTTCCGCACTCACTTGAAACGCCCGCGCCGTCCCAATGCCGTGTGCCGCGACACCCATCGCAATGCCGCGCACGCTATCATCGCGAATACGCAGCACATCGAACAATTTCGTGCCAAATACCGCGCCGATAATACCTGTTGTCACCACCAAAACAGCGGTGAGGGAAGGAATGCCGCCGATGCGTTCCGCAATCCCCATCGCTACAGGGGCAGTCACGGATTTCGGCGCAAGCGACAGCAAAGTTTGCGTATCCGCTCCCAGCAACCACGCAATGCCCACCGCACTCACGCCGCCCACCGCGACACCCACGGGTAATGCGATCAGCACCGCAAGCCACAAGGTTTTCAACTTACCGAATTGCCGATACAGGGGCAAAGCTAACGCCACCGTGGCAGGCCCTAATAGGAAATGCACGAATTGCCCGCCTTCAAAATACGCCTGATACGGTGTGTGCGTGAGCCATAGCAACGCAATCAATAACGCCACCGCCGTGACTACCGGATTTAATAAAGGATTGGATTTCCCCCATACGTATACCCGATACGCCAGCCCGTAAGCCAGCAAGGTCATGGTCAGCCCAAACAACGGCGAAGCTGACAGGTAGACCCACACTTGCGCCAAATCATACTCATGCGTCATGGTGAGCACTCCGCCGCTGCAAGCGTTGTACACCCAACATCACCAGCGCCGTCAGTGCTAACGTGATAAGCGTTCCCACCAACAATGCCGCCGTGATCGGCAACCATTGCTCGCCAATCCGCCCAAAATGCACCATGACCCCCACACCGGCAGGCACAAACAGCAAGGACAAATGACTCAGCAATGCACTGGCGGCAGGCTCAACCACCTGCGCCAAGCTATCGCGCACCAGCAAACTAAAAAACAGCAACAACATGCCAATCACCGGCCCCGGAATCGGCAAATTCAGCAAACGAGCGCTCACCTCACCGACTAATTGGTACGCCAATAATAGCGTAATACCATTCAAAAAATTTGCAGACACGGCGCTATCCATCCTGTTATCACTAATGCGTCACGGCTTCCCGAGGAATCACACAACGGAATTCTTCCTTATCCAGATCATTGAAAAATGTCACGGCGGGATTCAGTCGCAACACCCGCTTGATACCACTGCCATACCCGCTGTAGGGTAACACGCTTTTACACACTGAATTCAGAATGGGGTTACGGTGTACTGACAAGCCACTTTTGATTTTTTCCACGGTCAAGGAATTCGGCAATTTACCGGGACTGATAATTTCTAACCGCGTTTTGAAAACGAACACTTTGACAGAGGATTGAATGTAGTAATCCCGATGCACCAAGGCATTCACCAGCAATTCACCCAACACGCTTTCGTCGATTTCCAGACGCATTTGCGCATTGAAACCTGTCGTAAGTGGAACACGGCGTAGGTTGTTTTGCAGGAATTGCATACCGCCTTCATATTGTTGGCGCACACTGCCTTTGACAGTCGATTTGGCAATAAAACCATCCACATCCACGTCATCGCCGTCGAAATTGACACAATCGACGTAGAAAGACGGACTGAAACGTGACGGAATTTTACCGAAAATCAAGTTGCCCGCGAGTGTCAGATGCGTATCTCGTAACAAGCCGAGGTTTTGCAGAACGGTAGCAAGTTCTAATTTACCGAGCTTGAGATCTTCGTAAACATCGTGGTTATCGCGGTCAAGGAACGTATAAAAAGCCTCCGCATTCAAATCGGTAATATCACTATTGTCCAAAGCTTCTTCGTCAGCAAATAGCCGGTGTGATTCGGCAAACAAACGCCGGAGTTCCTCTGGTGACATACGGCGTTTGTCGCAGAAGGCGACGAACTCATCTGCTAAGCGGTTGGCATCGGTCATATCCTGTTTAAACTGGGTGGTGCTGTTTTCACCGCGCTGAATGCGTTCGAGGATTTCGGGGGCTTGCATGATGCTGATTACTCATTCGGGATTACCTGCCAAGTGTAGTCGAGATGATGGCGTAAACCTACCCACCGTGGACTAATCTGAACCACGGATAGCCTGTGGCGGTTTACATTCGCTAAAATCCCTGTGGGCAACCACATTCACCAGCCACCGTTTCAATCTGCACCGTCGGATGATGAATGTCAAAATGCTCCCGCAATTCCGCCGCCAATTCACTCAATTACCTTAAAGCGTGTCGGGCACACAGCAGGTTTTATCCGCTGCGGCAACGCCCGGCACACAACATCCACCCGACTGGCTAACCGTGTCAGAGCCAAATGCCTCCACTTCCCCCATCGTCTGATAATGTTCCCAAGCGATACCCGACGGGTCTACTGTCCAGTGTTTGGTGCTGGCAGCATAGCAACAGAGGGTTTCCCCCTGATCTAGGACGGCTTCCCCAGCGGCTGCGTCAGCGCGTTGCCGTAGTTCCTGCAATTCGGCGGCATCTTCTGCCTGAAAGCCAAAATGGTTTAAGCCGACCGCATGACCACGAGTTGAAATGGCAAAATTGATGCGTGGATCATCCAACATCCACTTGGCGTAATCGCCACGTTCAACCGTCGGTGCTTGTCCAAACAGCTTGCTGTAAAAGTCGATGCTTTTGGCAAGATCATCAACGGCAATGTGAGCGTGAAAACGTTTCATGAGACACCTCCTTAGCAGCACTTGCCGCCACTGCAACAGCCACCCGCTGCTGGTGCTGCGGCTGTTGCGCCACCCAACCAACCTTCCACCGCCGCTTTGGAAGGAATGCCGCCTGCATGAACCACCTTCCCATCCACGACTACGCCGGGGGTGGACATCACGCCATAGCCCATGATGGAAGGCAGGTCTTCGACTTTTTCCAGTTCCACCGCCACGCCTTTTTCTTTAGCCATGTCTTCGATCAGCTTGAAGGTGGTTTTGCAGTTGGCACAACCCGTGCCGAGAACTTTGATTTGCATAAAATGCTCCTTGATGCAGTAAACGTTACAAAACGAGATTAAAAATATACCCGACCAGCAAGATACCCGTCGCCACGACGCCAATAAAGGTGGCAATCAGACGCGGTTTCAATACCTTGCGTAAAATAATCATTTCCGGCGCAGACAGCGCAATCACGCTCATCATGAATGCCAGCACCGTACCCAATGCCGCACCTTTTGCCAGCAATGCCTGCACGATGGGGATGACCCCAGCGGCATTGGTATACATCGGCACGCCCAGCAACACCGCCGCAGGCACTGCCCACCACACATCCTTACCCATGAAAGATGCCATAAAATCTTCCGGCACAAAGCCGTGAATCAGTGCACCCAAGCCCACGCCAATCACAATGTAAGGCCAGACCTTGCCGACAATTTCACGCACATGCTGGAAACCGTGCTGGATACGTTCCGCCCATGGCATCGCGCTTGCACCGACATTGCCAGCGGATTGGGTGTTCTGCATCTTGCGTACCCAGTCTTCGAGGTATTGCTCCATGTTCAGCTTGCCAATCAGCATTCCGGCGACAATCGCAATTAACAAACCCATCACCAAATACAGCACGGCAACCTGCCAGCCAAACAAGCCGAATAGCAGGATCAAGGCGACTTCATTGACCATCGGTGCAGAAATCAGGAAGGAAAACGTCACCCCCAGCGGCACACCCGCTTGTAAAAAGCCGATGAACAATGGCACAGCGGAACAGGAGCAAAACGGGGTGACAATTCCCAACGTTGCCGCCATTGCATTGCCTACGCCCAAGCGTTTACCGGACAACATGGCACGGGTACGTTCCGGTGAGATGAAGGTGTGGATAATGCCCATCACAAACACAATGCCAGTGAGCAGCAGCAATACTTTCGGAGTGTCGTAAAGGAAAAACTGTAATGCCCCAGCAAGATGGCTACCTTGCGTCAAGGGCAACCAATCAACCATTATCTCGGAGGCAGGTAATAAAGCTTGGTAGAGCAACCACCAAACAGCCGCCATCACTGGTAAAAACCACGGTTTTGTTAGGAATGTCATCAGCAGCACGCTTGCCCGGATACGGTCGGCGTACAGCAAACACCGCCTGCCTCCACCACTGGCGCACCGGCAAATTGCTCATCAAATGCCACATCCAGCTTTTGCGCAGCTTCATCACGAATATGACGGGCAATTTCCACCGCCGTGTTGATGTGGTCTTCCGACACACCCAAGGAGCGCAGGCGTTGTACTTGGCACAGCCCCATGCTGGGGTGTTTGGCGGCAATACCTGCCGCGAGTGACACCAAGGCCACGATGGAAGAATGCAAGGGAGGTGAGGATGCGTTCATACGTTTTTCCTGTTAGCTTAGCGATAGCCAAGCATACTATATTCGATTAAGTGAATATACAGAAAAACAGACTATTCAAGCCGTACTGCTTATCATCGGCAAGCGCAACGACAACAACAACGCTGCCAACACAAACCCCGCCGACAACCACAAACAGCCTTCCAGCCCGTAGTGCTGATACGACCACCCCGACAACACCGTACCCGCCAAGCGCCCGCCCGCATTCGCCATGTAATAAAACCCGACTTTCAACGCCACCTTGTCATGATCCGCGTAAGCCAAAATCAGGTAAGAATGCAGCGCGGAATTAATCGCAAACACCACGCCGAAAATCAGCAAACCCACCACCAATACCGTGGTTGCCTCCCAACCCTGACCCAACGCCAACGCAATGCCCACAGGAATCAGCAGCAACACCAACGCCCAAAACTGCGCCGCTTTTGCCCCCGGCGCATGGTGTTTCAAGCCCAACAAGACCGGCGCACTCGCCTGCACCACCCCGTAGCCGATCACCCACGCCGCCATGAATGTGCCGACCTGCATGAAACTCCAGCCCAACACACCCACCATGAACACTGGCACGGCGACCACAAACCACACATCCCGCGCCCCGAACAAAAAGAACCGCGCCGCCGACAGCCAATTGATTGCCGCATTATTGGAAAACACTTGGGTAAATTTCGGTTTGGCTTTCGACTTGCCCAACTCATTCGGTAATAACAGCAAGGTCAAAATCGTGATCACAAACAAGCTCAACGCCAGTATCAGCAAGGCTGTCTGGAAACCCACCGCTTGCAACAATGCCGCTCCAAGGAAAAAACCCGCGCCCTTCAACGCATTCTTTGAACCCGTCAGCACCGCCACCCACTTGAACAGCTTCGCATCCGCATCCTTAGGTACAAGCGTTTTCACACTCGCTTTCGCCGACATTTTGTTTAAATCCTTGGCAATGCCGGACAATGCCTGCGCGAACATCACATACGGCACGGATAACCATGCGGTCGGCATCAGCATCCCTAACGCCAAGACCTGCATCGCCATGCCGACGTGCATGGTGACATTCAACCCCAGCCGTGCTGCCAGCCAACCGCCCACCAAGTTGGTGACAATGCCAAAAAATTCGTAGAACAAAAACAGCATCGCCACCTGAAACGGCGAATAACCGAGCTGGTGGAAATACAGCACCACCAGCATCCGCAACGCACCATCGGTGAGGGTGAATGCCCAGTAGCCGAAAGTGACGGTCAGGTAATTGCGCAGATCGAGCGTCATGCTTACAAACTCGCCACGACTTTCGCCGTCAATTCCATCATACGGTTCATGTAGCCCCACTCATTGTCATACCACGCATAGATTTTCACCTGCGTACCGTCGATCACCATCGTGGAGGGCGCGTCGATAATGGATGAGCGCGGGTCATGCTTGTAATCCACTGACACCAGCGGGCGTTCTTCGTAACCCAAAATGCCTTGCAGGTAAGTTTCTGAGGCTTCCTTGAAATAGCCGTTCAATTCTTCCGCCGTCACTTCACGCGCCGCCTCAAACACAAAATCGGTGAGGGAGGCATTCAGCAAGGGAATCCGCACCGCATGACCGTTGAGCTTGCCTGCCAGTTCGGGGAAGATTTTGGTGATGGCTTTGGCAGACCCCGTGGTGGTGGGGATCATGGATTCGCCGCACGCCCGGGCGCGGCGCAAATCCTTATGCCCCTTGTCGATAATGGTTTGGGTGTTGGTAATATTGTGCAGTGTGGTCATGCAGCCGTGCTTGATACCGACCTTTTCGTGCATGACTTTGACCACGGGTGCAAGGCAGTTGGTGGTGCAAGAAGCGGCGGTAATCAAATGGTGTTCTTCGGGGTTGTAGCAATCGTCATTCACACCGTAAACGATGTTTAACGCGCCTTCAACGGGGGCAGCAACGATGACTTTTTTCACACCCTGATCAAAATACGCCTGCAATTGCTCGATTTTGCGGAATTTACCGCTGCATTCCAGCACGATGTCGCAGCCTGACCAATCGGTGTCTTCGATGGCTTTGTTGGAGCTGTAGGCAATGGTTTGCCCATCAACGATCATATTGTCATCATCGGCGCTGCATTCCGGCGACCAGATGCCGTGGATGGAATCGAATTTCAGCAAGTGCGCAGAGGTGGTGGCATTGCCTGCAATTTCATTGACTTGCGTGAAGGTGAAAGCGGGGTTGACCCATGCTGCGCGGATGCCTAAACGCCCCATGCGTCCGAAACCGTTGATGCCGATGTTTGCCATGAGCTGATCCTTAACATAAATAAAGTGTGGCTCATTATATCTGTCAAATCAGATGTAGTGGCGTTTTTTATGTTTCGTCACAAAAGATTCATGTACACGGCAGGCATACACCGCTTTGACGTTCCGCACTCCCTAGCCGTTGGCGGTCGGCATGAAACAGCGCTTCACCTTCACTGCCTAGCCGCAAGTTCTCCAAAACATCCAGCAAAAAACACGGCAACTCAGGGTGCAAGCGGTAATACACCCACAACCCCGCTTTGCGATCCAGCAGTAAACCACTTTCCCGCAACACCGCTAGATGGCGCGAAATCTTCGGTTGCGCCAGTTCCAAGGCTTGCGTCAGTTCACACACGCACAATTCTTCCTTACCCACCAACAATAGCAGGATGCGTAAGCGGGTTTGATCGGCGAGGGCTTTGGTGAAGGTTTCCAGTTGCATGGCGTGCTACACGTTACGGTAAATAGGCACAGTATAGCATTACCCTGCGACCACCAGTTGCCCGCCACACACGCCCGCCTCCGTACTGGGCAACACATCACCAATGGCTTGCGCACGCGGCAACCCTAACAGCAACGGCGTAGCCACGCACGCCACACCCGCAGGCGGCGACCACAGTCCACTCAATTGCCCAAACGGATGGTGCAAACCTTCAAACACCAGCGTGCCTTGCCAAAGCGTGAAAGCGGGGGCTGCGCCGTCCTGCACGGGCTGCGGGTAAAGGCGCAACACGTAACGCCCTTCTATCCCCGCCAACACGCTCGGTTTCACCCACGCAAACGCTTCGGCTTTGCCACCGTTGAGCTTGGGCAATACGGGCAATTGCGTCGCCGTGCTATTAGGAAACGCGAAACGGTTTAACACCATCAATGACCAATCCGGTGCTTGCACCCAATCCGGCAACGCTGGCAACACGGCGGCGGGGTTGCCATACCAGCGCAATACAAACGGTTCTTCGCACTGCCCCGCCACATCCGCACGGCAAGGCGGTAACTGTGCCAAGTTTAGCGGTGGCGCAAGCGGATGAGTGTAGTGCGTTTTTGCCGATGCCCATTCGTGCTTCAGGTGCCAACCGCCAACCAGCATCAAGGCCAAGCCACTTGCCAGCAAGATACTCGCCGTCAAGCCTCGCGATACCGTTTCCTGCCGAAACATTTGTGCAAATACCGCCAGAATACCGACCCCAAACAACCAACCTGCCAATACATCCGAAGGCCAATGCGCCCCCCAATAAATCCGCGCAAACGCCACCATGACCGCCATGCCAGTCAACAGGGATGCCAGCACCACATTGCTCCACCACGCCCGACAGCCACGCAGCGCAAACCACGTCAACACACCCAATAAGGTAAAACTCACCGTGGCATGGCCACTCGGCACGACAAACGCTAAAAAGCCAATGTCGCCATCATCCGTCGGGCGGACAACGTGTACAAACCACGCCATGCCATCCACGAACAGCACAGCTACGACAAAGGCAAGCGCAACCCCCGCCAGCAACCACCATTGCCGCCACCACGCCAACACCAACAGCATGGCTGTCAATACCGCCATGACCACAATACCATCGCCCAGCAAGGTAGCACTCAACATCAGCGGGTCAATCCAATTCATCCGCAAGGTTTGAATTGACTGGCTGAAGGCATGGTCAAACCCAATCATCCCGCCTTGATGTGCGACACTTTCCAGTAACCAAACAAAACCAATCACGACGACCACCACCGTCAAATTCAGCAAGAACACCAGCCGGTAATCCGCGTGTTCCGATGCCATCAAACGACGGATGCCGCGCCCGATGCGCGTGTCATGCACTTGCGCCCAATGCAGTAACGCCAGCAAACCACGCGGCAAATACCGCAACCCCAAGGCAATACCGTGCTTACCGCCCCACACCAGCAACGTGGTTAACACCAGCACGACACCCAGCATTAACGCCAAACGCTGGCTGATTTGCCCTAAGGCGTGCATCGCCAAACCTGCCGACATCGCGGGTAACAAATGTGCTGCCGACCATGCAAAACCCGATACCACGTTCAAAAAGGTAAAGCGGGTCGGGTTCATCCCCATCATCCCCGCCACCCCCGGTACGACCGATTTCACACCGGGGATAAAACGTCCCAGCACCACACTTTTGCCGCCATGCTGCGCAAAATAGGCTTCACCAGATGCCAGTAAATTAGCGTAGCGCGAAAACGGCCACATATTATAGAGCCGCTCGCGGTAGGTGAAACCGATCCAATACGACACCGCATCCCCCGCGATTGCCCCCAAGGCGGTCGCGATGAATACCGGCCAGAACGCCAGTTTACCCAAACCGACCATGCCGCCAATCGCCACCAAGGTAATCGTGCTGGGGAAAAAGAACCCTACCACCAGCAAGGCTTCGCCCATCGACACCACGAAGGCGAGCGTAATCGCCAGCCACGGGTTTTGTGCGACTGTCTCCAGCAATTGCTGCCAGTAGATTTCCATAGGATTAGTGCTTTGGCTCGTAAGGCAAGGAGGAATGATGCAGGAAAATCACTAAGTGACCGTCTGCCTTGGCACGTTTATAACCGAACGTGAAATCCACTTTGGTTTCCGCGCCCGTTTTTGCATCGGTAAAGAAATACACGCCCATCGCTTCCGCCGTGTCTGCATTGATCACAATCTGGTGATTTTCAAAGCGTACCTTTGACCACGGTTGCAACGCAAAACCATGATCTTCGGCAACTTGCCCCGTTACAAAATACGACAAGGCTTGCTCTTTGGTTTCACGGAATTCATCCACAGCGGCTTTGGTGGGTTTGAATATCACCTTGCCTTCGTCATAGGCATACAGGCGATTCAGCAATTGCAGCGCAGCGCTTTGCACATCGCCACCCGCTTGGTGCAATTGCCCCAACGTTACCAAACTCGCTGCCCATGCTTGCTGGGCTTGCTCGACTTCTTGCTCAGTAATCGGCGCAGTGACAGGTGCGGCAACACTAGGGGCAACCGTAGCGATGGTCACCTGTGGGGCAACGGGGGGCATCGGCGGAAGAGGGGCAGTCGGGGCAACGGGCGCGGTCAGTTGTTCCGCCGCCGCCACGCCCATGAAACCGATTGCCGCCAACAAGACGACCGCTAACCTATGCTTTGCGAACATGACGAATGCCTCTCTCATGATGTTTCATAAAAAATAAGCGATGACATTATCATAACCATAAATCGCGAAGCATTAAGTTTTTAGCGCTGACTCTCCACCCAGCGCACAATATCCGCCGCCCCCATTGCACCGGACTGCCGCGCCACTTCCTGCCCATTACGGAACAATACCATCGTCGGAATGCTGCGAATATTGTAATGCGCCCCCACCATCTGGTGGTCTTCGGTATTCAGTTTAGCAAAGCGCACGTTAGGTTCGAGTTGCGCAGCGGCTTTCTCAAAAGCAGGTGCCATCTGACGGCAAGGTCCACACCACGGTGCCCAGAAATCAACGAGTACCGGAATGTCGTTACGGGCGATGTGCTTGCTAAAATTCGCACCACTGAGTTCAGTGGGATGCCCGTTGAATAAGTCGCTGCTGCACTTGCCGCATTTGGGGTGTTCGCTGATACGCTCGGCAGGAATACGGTTGGTAACGCCGCACGCGGGGCAAACGAGATTAATGGGATTACTCATAGGATGTCCTCAATAATGTTACAAAGCACTGTTACTATTAGCATCATGGATAAATTGTTATCCTTAGCGTTCATGAGCTGATGTTACACTCTCTAACGTCTTTACGTTAAGTTCTGGCTGCTTAGAGGTTTCTTTGAGCAGCTTTTTTTAGCTAATCAACCGTGCACGTTGCTACACTGTAAAGCAATTTCTGTTGCCACTGGCAAGCCCCGATGATGCTTATTCATGCTTATAAATATTAATAACACCAACATACAAGCAGAGCTAGAACGCATTCTGGCGAGTCGCTGCTTCCGTTATCGCCGTGCATTAGCGCGTTTATCGGCTTTAACTTGCCGATTGACTCTATTAATTGGACAATAGAACATACATAAAAATTTGCGCTGTTCGTCAAAAACAATCCAATAGCACGGGGATCATAATGAAAAACCCACTCCCTTATCAACGGATGGACAACAAGAGATTGTCACTGTGGCATTCCCTGTTGTTACTGCTCACTACCTTCCTCTTCCCTATGCTAGCGTTTGCGACAGCGCCCAATATCCTGATTGAGCAAAACGCGATTGACTTCGGCGCTGTTGCAAAAGGTGGCAGTAGCACACGAATCGCTACAGTACTCAACTACAACCCAATGCCTGCCACTGTCACAACTGGCACGTGGTTTTCTTGTGCGGTCGAATCCTCCGGTGGGGTCAAATGCTGGGGCAATGGAGCCAATGGGAAGCTAGGTAATGGCGCAATCACTGACAGTAAAATTCCTGTCGCCGTTACAGGTATCAACAATGCCGTTCAGGTGTCGGCAGGCAACCTCCATGCCTGTGCATTACTCAACGATGGTAGCGTCAAATGCTGGGGTTACAATGCCCAGGGTCAGTTAGGTGATGGTACAACAATCCAACGAACATCCCCGGTCGCAGTGTCCGGCGTGACTAACGCAACCGCCATTTCCAGTGGTGAGAACTATTCATGCGCTCTCATCAGTGATGGCTCAATTACGTGCTGGGGACAAAATACCTACGGTAAGTTGGGTGATGGCACGACCAGCAACAGCTCAACCCCCATCAAGGTTACAGGCATTACCAAAGCTATCGCCATCTCTGCTGGTGGGGATTATGCCTGTGCCATTACCACCGATACAGGAGGAGCAAAATGTTGGGGTTATAACCTTTATGGTCAGTTAGGCAATGGCACTACCACCAACAGCACGACACCTGTAGATGTGGTTGGTCTATCCAATGTTACTGCCATTTCAGCAGGACAACTGCAAACCTGTGCCATCACATTGGAGGGGAAGGCAAAATGCTGGGGCTATAATGGTCATGGTGAATTAGGCGATGGCACTGTCATCACTAAAAACACGCCTGTTGATGTTTCGGGTTTGAGCAGCGGTGTTACTGCGATTGATGCGGGGCGCTATCATGCCTGTGCTGTTGTCAATGGCGGTGCAAAATGCTGGGGCGACAATGGTTACGGCCAACTGGGTGATGCTTCTGTCACACAGCGCACCACGCCTGTCAGTGTTACTGGTTTGAGCAGCGGTGTTAAAGCCATTGATGTGGATGACAATAATGATGCTTCCCACACCTGTGCAACCACGACAGCAGGTGGGATCAAATGCTGGGGTTATAACCTTTATGGTCAACTGGGTGACAACACCATCACCAACCAGAATTCACCCGTTGATGCATCCGGCTTAACCTCCGAGGCGTTGGTTGCTACTACGGTAGACCCGCTGATCCTTGCCAGCTCATCGGCCGTAAATATTACCGGAACAGATGCTGGGGCATTCTCAGTGACAGGCGGTACGTGCGCCAATGCTACCACATTGAATGCTAACCAAGCCTGTACCGTGGACATGACATTCACTGACACCGTATTTGGTGAAAAATCAGCCGCCTTACAAATTACCAGCAATGACCCTGACAACAATCCCGCTATTGCACCACTCAGAGGCAAAATCGCCACGGCACCGGGTGGTGTTGCCGGAGGTCTTGAAACATGGGTGAAAGCCGATGCGGGTATCGCAGCAACAGATGGTGCAAGTGTCGCATCTTGGCTTGACCAATCGGAGAACGCCTATGACTTTTCCCAAGCAACTGCGACGGCACAACCGACTTATTACAGCAGCAATCCAAGCAAATTATTGAATTTCAACCCATCTATTGACTTTGACGGTACAGGTGATATTTACGCAACACCAGTGAGCTGATGGCAAGCAGTTCACCTTATACGTTCATGGCAGTCGGTATGGATGAAGATGCTGGCTTAGGTTACAGCAATCTGTTCAGTTCTGAAGCGATCGTTGATTACTTCAATCTGTACAAGCAAGGGGGGGCAACGGGGGACAATGGCTGGATTCCTTACGCTGTTGGCGGACAATCTCACAGTGCTCCATTTATTGGTGACCGTGGCAGCATGGGTAAGGGTACAAAATACTCACCAGCAGGCGGGGCAAATGGCTATTGGAACGGTACAAACTTCACCAGTGATAGCAAAACAAATCACGCACAACCACAAATTGTCGGATTTATGTCCGAAAACAGTGCGACAACAGATCGTTTTTACACTTGGACTGACGGCTTTAAAGATGATCCTAACTGGAGTCCTATTACAGATGGTTTGGTTTTCCGCAACCAGTTTTTCACCCAAACCTCTCTTGGCGCTGACATTAATGTGGAGTTATGGAAAGGGCGTATCCCAGAGTTTTTGGTTTACAACCGTCAGTTGAGCGATGCTGAAATGGCGCAAGTGAATAGCTACCTTGCGATTAAATACGGCGCAACACTAGGACAAGGTAATGGGCATGTACGTAAAAATGGCAATAATTACAACTATGTAACCAGTACTGGCAGTGTGATTTGGGATGCAACCGCCAATGCCAATTATGCGTATGACATTGCCAGCATTGGGCGCGATGACGCATCCGCTCTGAATCAGAAGCAGTCACAATCCGTGAATGCAGGCTTCCAACCAACACTAGGGTTGGGTGAGATTGCCATCTCTAATACCACCAACGTCAATACCTTTGCAGATAACCTATCTTTCCTTGTGTGGGGTAATAATAATGACGCTACCACATTTGGTACGGCTTATGCTCCAAACAGTTACACACCAACCACGGGTTACTATCGCATGGCTCGTGTATGGAAAGTGCAGGAAACTGGCACAGTCGGCAACGTTAAAGTGCAAGCAGCAGGCGCTAAACACCTGTTGGTCAGCACTGACCCTACCTTTGCAACAGGCGTGACCGAAATTGCTACCAGCAACGGCATTGCCACGATTGACTTCAGCAACGGGCAATACTTCACCTTCGGAGCAGAACTGACCGCACCGGGTGGCGTTGCCAATGGCTTAGGGTTATGGTTGAAAGCTGATGCAGGTACATCGACTACCACCAATAACGCCGATGTCAGCACTTGGGCAGACAGCAGCCCAGTCAAGAACGACCTGAGCCAACCAGTTGTTACCCGTCAGCCTAACTTCCTTGCCAATGGGATAAACTTTAACCCGGCAGTAGACTTTGCTGGTGCGCAAGTGTTGAGTGGCATTAACAGCGGGAATAAAACCATTCCGAATGAAACCGACCCAGTGAGTATCGTCTCGGTTTCCACCAACCGTACCACAGGCGGCGCATGGAAAACGCTGGTTTCATTTTCTGGTGCCGCCGACTACCCATCACTACACTGGTTTGACCAGAAGCCGAACCTTTACATTGACGGTGTATCCACAGTTCACAACCTGCATGACGACGATGTTGCCGTTAACACGCCCACCATCATGCACTCACGTACCAACAACGCCAACCCGCAAGACACCCGTCTGGGCTACAACGGTTTGGTCAACCAGAAAAGCTTCACCGGTGCAGATGGCTCGTTCCCTGCTTCCAGTGGATCCAACTTGTTAACCATTGGCGGTGAAACTGACGTGGCTAATGAGGCTCTGGATGGTCTGATGACTGAAAGCATCGTCTACAACCGCGATCTAAGTAATACCGAAATGATGCAGGTGAACACCTACCTCGCCATCAAGTATGGTATTACCCTAAGTGACGATTACATTGCAGCGGATAGCACAACCAAAGTATGGGATAAAACTGCCAATGCGGCATACCACAACAATGTAGCAGGTATTGCCCGTGATGACGTTTCCTCACTGAACCAAAAGCAATCCAAATCCGTCAACGGTGGCGAACAGTTAACCGTTGGGTTAGGGGCGATTGCGGCTGACAATGCAACAAATGCGAATACGTTTGCCAACAATGCCAGCTACTTGGTGTGGGGTGATAACGGCAAGAACGTTGCCACCTTGGTCAACTTGGATACCAGTGCTTGCCCCGCCCCCGGTGTCACCGAGAAGCGCGTGGAACGTATCTGGACAGTGCAGGCAACCAACACAGTCGGCACAGTACAGTTGCAACTGGATTCGCTGCCATTCAACACCAGTGCCCAGATTTTCATGCTGGTATCGGACAGTGCCGCCTTCACCACGTATGCATCCATTCCGGTGACGGCGACCACTGACGGCAAGTTCTTGACCCACTACAACTTCCCCGCGAACAGCACCCAGTACATTACTTTTGCGGGCAATACCTCCCTGCCGACCAATATCTGTACCGGCGGCAGCAAAAGCATCGACTGGTGGGATGACGGTTGGGATTGGGGCACGAACAGCAAGACTATTACCAAAGGCGACCAAACCTTTACCATTACCGTGGATGCGGCAGGTAACGACATCTGGTACGGCAAAGCGGGCAACCTCGGTTTGCTGCAACAGGACTATTACCCAGTACGCTATTGGAAAAGCCTGTGGATTCCGCGCTGGTCAACCCCTGCACAAGCGGCACAACCCATCACCTTCAAAATGGCAATGAGCAAACCCGCGATGAGTGTCAGCATGGAAGTGTGTGACGTAGACAACTACGCCAACCAAGACCATCTGAACATTGTCGGTAAATTGGGTGGCACTACGGTTATGCCGAAGCTCACGCTGGCAAAAACACCGTATTACGCGCAGTGGGCAGCAACCTTACCCGCGATTAACGAAGCACAAGGCGGCAAACTGTACTGGGATTGCTTGAATCCAGGGCGTGTCCTAATCGACTTTGATCGCCCGGTTGATACCGTGCAAATCGACTACACCCTCGTCAACAACGTCTACAACCTGCCGCACCTGTTCAACGACATTCAGGTGAAAGGCATTGACGTGCAATGCCAAACAGCCCCGCCACCACCCACACCGGACAATGTATACCTGCGCAAGCTGGTATCCGGCGGCAGTCACTTTGCTGGCGATGACATCACCTTCAAGTTCGAGTTGGAAAACCTGAACTGCGGCGACAAAACCATCGACTTCAGTGACACCTTGCCTGCGGGTTTGACATGGGCAGATGATTCACTGGCAACGGCGTTGACACTGGCTAACACCAATGACTACAAAGGCAGCCAGAGCTTCAACACCAGCATTACCTTGCCACCCGGTAAGTCTTACTTGATGTTGGATGCGAGTGCCGCCACCGTGGGTACGTTCCAAAACCAAGCCAGTGTTACGGTTAACGGCAACAACTACTTGTCGGATGATCCGTCACAAGCAGGCGCGGCGAACCCGACACCCGTGGTGATTAGTGCGCAACCTTACCCGACGGCTAAAGTCGCGGTATCCATGACTGCCGACAAAGCCACCGTGTCACAAAATGGCACGTTCACCTACACCATTACCTTCAATAACACTGAAACTAGTCCGGTCAAAGTGAACTTCCGTACTGCACCGTGGGCAGGCTCTAGCTTCGTTGCCAACACGCTGACCAATAACAATGGCGGCACAGTCATGGGTGATTACGCTACCGAAAGCAACCTGCAAATCGACGGCATGGTACTGCCAGTCGGTACGTCCACGATCACCATCCAAGCCAACAGCAACGATGTGGCAATTGACACGGTAATGACGGTAGCAGCGGAAATCACGCCTGACGAAAACCCGATGGTGTTCCTGCCCAAACCAATGAAATCCAACAATACGGCGGTAACGGTCAAGGCAATCGTCAGCGGTGACAGCGATAGCGATGGTCTCAACGATGCAGAAGAGGCAACCCTTGGCACTGATCCAAACCAAGTGGATACCGACGGCGACGGCGAAAACGACGCAGCGGAAGTGGGCGCAGACGTAGCCAAGCCACTCGATACCGACAAGGACAGTAAAATCGACGCGAAAGAATCCAGCATCCTCGACGCTGACAGCGACGGCGTGATGGACGAATTCGATGCCAATGATGCCAGCCCTGACAACGACTCCGACAACGACGGTTTAACCAATGCCCAAGAAAAAATCCTTGGCACTGACCCGATGAAAGCTGACACCGACAACGACGGTGAAAGTGACAGCGTGGAAATCGGCACGGATGTCAACGCCCCGAAGAACACTGACACGACTGGCAAAAACGACGCGCTCGAATCCGACGACCTCGACAGTGACCTTGACGGCGTAGTGGATGAACTCGACGCGGACGACACGTCGGCTGACAACGACTCCGACAGCGACGGTCTCAGCAATGCGCAGGAAAAAGCCATCGGCACTGACCCGCTCAAAGCCGACACCGACAATGACGGTGAAAGCGACAGCGTGGAAGTAAGCACAACCCCTGCCAACCCGCTGAACACTGATGGCACGGGCAAAAACGATGCACTCGAATCCGACGACCTCGACGCAGATAGCGACGGCGTAGTAGACGAACTCGACGCGGACGACGCTTCTACCGACAACGACTCCGACAACGACGGCTTGACCAATGCTCAGGAAAAAACCCTTGGCACCAACCCGTTGCAAGCGGATACCGATGGCGACGGTGAAAACGACATGGCAGAAATCAGCAATGTCACCAACCCGCTCAACACCGATGGCGACAGCAAAAACGATGTGGTCGAATCCAGTATTCTGGATGCAGACAGCGACGGTGTAATGGACGAGTTCGATGCCAACGATGCCGACCCCAACAATGATTCCGACAACGATGGCTTAACCAATGCTCAGGAAAAAACCCTTGGCACCAATCCGTTGAAGGCGGATACCGACGGTGACGGTGAGGCGGACATGGCAGAAATTGGTAACGTGGCAACCCCACTTGACACCGACAATGACGGCAAAAACGATGCGGTTGAATCCAGCATCCTTGACGCTGACAATGACGGCGTAGCCAACGAGTTCGACGCGGACGACGTTGACCCCAACAACGACTCCGACGCTGACGGTAGCGGCAACGCTGCGGAAAAATTGGCAGGCACTGACCCACTCGACCCCAACAGCAAACCTGCTGCCACGGATACTGACAGTGACGGTCTAACGGATGTTGAAGAAGCAGTCCTTGGTACTGACCCAAATCTGGCGGACACCGACGGTGACGGCGAAAACGACAAAGCCGAAGTGGGTGCGAACGTCAACACACCGCTGGATACTGACAAGGACGGCAAAATCGACGCGAAAGAATCCAGCATCCTCGACGCTGACAACGACGGGGTAAAGGATGAATTCGACGCAGATGATGCCAGCCCTGACAACGACTCCGATAACGACGGCCTCACCAACGCACAGGAAAAAACTCTCGGCACTAACCCGCTGAAGGCTGACACTGACAACGACGGTGAAAACGACGCTGCCGAAGTGGGAGCCAATATTGCCAGTCCGCTCAATACCGACGGCACAGGTGCAATTGACGCGCTCGAATCCATCAAAACCGACGCTGATAGCGACGGCGTAGAGGACGAACTCGACAGCGACGACACCACTAATGAAAACGACACCGATGGCGACGGTCTGAGCAATGCGGCTGAACAACTCGCAGGTACTGACCCGCTGAAAACGGACACCGATAACGACAGTGAAAGTGACAGCGTGGAAGTCGGTGCAAACCCTCTCAGCCCAATCAACACCGACGGTACAGGCGGCAATGACGCGCTCGAATCCGATGACCTTGACGCTGACAGCGATGGCGTCGTCAACGAACTTGACAGCGATGATGCCAACGGCAGCAACGACACTGACGGCGATGGCTTAACCAATGCTCAGGAGAAACTGCTCGGCACTAACCCACTGAAAACAGACTCCGACGGCGACGGTAAAACCGACGCAGCCGAAGTAGGCCCAACCATCGGCACGCCTCTTGATACCGACAACGACGGCAAGATCGACGCGGTAGAATCCGCCATCATCGACACCGACAGCGACGGCACCATGGACGAACTTGATGCTGACATTCCCGACACCGACGGCGACGGTCTTAACGATGCAGAAGAAGCCCTTCTCGGCACTGATCCGACCAAGGCTGACACCGACGGAGACGGCGAAAGCGACAAGGCAGAAGTCGGTGCAAACCTCAACGCCCCGACCAACACCGACGGCGACGCGATTATTGACGCGCTCGAATCCATCCTCATCGACACCGACAGCGATGGCGTGGTTGACGAGCTGGACAAGAACAACGCCGCTGATAACGACAATGACGGTGACGGCTTCAACAACAGCGTCGAAACCGCTGCTGGCAGCAACCCACTTGACCCGACCAGCAAACCGACCGACACCGACGGCGACGGCACACCTGACGTGACCGACACCGACGATGACAACGACGGCTTGCTTGACACCGACGAAGCCACCGCTGGGACTAACCCGCTGCTGGCTGACACCGATGGCGACGGCAAGGACGACAAAACCGAAGTCGGCGCAAACGTAAACGCCCCAGTAGACACCGACGGTGACGGCAAAGCCGATGCCATCGAATCCATCAAGGCAGACAGCGACAACGACGGCGTAGTGGACGAGTTAGACAAAGACAACCTCGACCCCACCAACGACAACGACGGTGACGGTCTCGGCAATATCAGCGAAAAGACCTTAGGGACTGACCCGCTGCAAACCGATACCGATGGCGACGGCAAAGACGACAAAACCGAAGTCGGTGCCAACCTGAATACCCCAGTGGATACCGACGGCGACAACAAAATTGATGCCATCGAATCCAACAAGGTAGACAGTGACAACGACGGCGTGGTCAACGAGTTGGATGCTGAAAACACCAACCCGAACAACGACTCCGACGGCGACGGCTATAGCAACCTTGCAGAAAAAACCGCTGGCACTGACCCGCTGGATGCCAACAGCAAACCCAACACTGCACCACAGTTCACCTCCGGTAACAGTGCAACCTTTGCTGAAAATGGCACGGGCGCAGTCATGACGGTAACAGCCACCGACGAAGGTGCTGTCACTTACACGCTGGATAACAGCGCGGTGACAGACAATGCCCTGTTCAACCTTGACCCGACCACCGGCGTGCTGACCTTCAAAGCAGCACCCGATTATGAGTCACCCAAGGATACCAACAAGGACAACGCCTACATCGTCATGTTGAAAGCCTGTGACAGCAGCAATGTCTGTACCTCACAAGTCATCATCGTGGGCATTACCAGTGTGGGTGAAGCGGTACTGGAATACAGTATCCGTCGCGATGCGGGTTCTAACCGTTACCGCGTGTATATGCGTCCAACCGCTACACCTGTCACCAACCTGAGCATGACGGGGCAAATCACCCTGAAAGTGCCGCACGGTACGGGTAGTACAAGCCTGTTTGCTGTCAATGACTTAAAGAGTACGGTGAGCAATGTAACTTGGACGTTGGATTCACGCAGCGATGCACCTACTGAAGCCGCAGGCGCTGATTACCTGTCCTTCACCTTCGCACCGGGCGGCAGCAATGCCTTCGGCTGGCAGGCAGGCAAGGAAATCGAAGTTTTCAACTTCAGCAATGACAATGAGTGCAGCGGTGACGTGAGCGTGATGGAGAATACGGATGCGTTCAACACGCTACCCAATTCTGCCACCACCAATCCCGGCAACCAGTTCAACAACGTCGGTTGGGGAACAGCGGTTGAAAACCACTACTTGGGCAACTACGGTACGCCACAAGATTGCGGGAATATCGCCAATGTCAAGGTGCAAGCGCGTGCCTTCTTGCAAGGTGCTTACAACCGCACCGATGCGCTGATGCACGATAAGTTGCGTAGTAAAGGGCTTATCCCTGACAACCAGCCTTATACGGCAGCACCGTGGAACTACGTTGGCTCTGAAAAGGTGAGCGTGGCGGTCAAAGCCATGACGGGCAACGATGCCATGACCGACTGGGTATTGGTGGAACTGCGTAACCCGCTGTTGCCCACCAAGATCGTGGCTTCACGGGCGGCAGTACTGCAACGGGATGGTGATATTGTGGATGCCAACACCGGCGCGGCAACCTTGGGCTTCAGTGGCATTAAGACAGGTCTCTTCTACGTGACGGTACGCCACCGTAACCATCTGGGGGTTAACACCAAACTGCCGGTACTGTTGTCCAGCGATACACCAACCGTGGTGGATTTCACGAAGTCAGCCACCACTACGTTTGGTATCCATGACCGTATGGATGCGGCAACCGTCACGCTGATGTGGGCGGGTGATACCAATATCAGCAGCAGCATTGTCGCCAACGGCAACGGTAACGATGCTAACCTGATATTGGGGACTATCCTGACACAGGCAAACAATAGTGACTCTAACGTCAACTACAGTTTGCCGGGGTATTACAATACCGACGTGAATCTGGATGGCATCACGTTGTATGCAGGCCCTAATAACGATATTAACCCACTGCTGGGCAACGTCTTGTTACATCCGGGCAATGCTACTTTTGCAGCTAACTATGTGATCAACGGGGGTATTCCGAAGTAACCCCCCATCCCCCAAAAGGGTAACAACGATGGTCTGGCTTCATTGGTTTGAGGTCAGACCGTTTTTTATTGGGGTGGTGGTAACAACCAAGCGTTACTTACGAGAGCGGGTAGCTTTTTTTGACCTAAGAAGTCAGCCTGTTGCCACCCCATGCTCGCGGGTGGAATGGAACTTAATATCCGGCCATTTTTCCTGCGCCATTTGCAGGTTGATGCGCGTCGGCGCGATGTAGACCAACTCCCCCGCATGATCATAAGCCAAGTTCTGCGCCGCCTTAGTCTTGAATTCCTCAAACTTCTTCTCGTTGGTGGACGTAACCCAACGCGCGGTTTGCACGTTCACACCTTCAAACATGGCATCAACCTTGTATTCGTCTTTCAGACGTTGCGCCACCACGTCGAACTGCAATACCCCAACTGCGCCGAGGATCAGATCGTTGTTGTTGATCGGTTTGAAAAGCTGGGTTGCGCCCTCTTCGCACAACTGCTCCAAACCTTTTTGCAGCTGCTTCATTTTCAGCGGGTCGCGGAGTTGTGCACGGCGGAACAGTTCCGGCGCGAAGTTGGGAATGCCGGTGAATTGCAGGTTTTCGCCCATTGTGAAGGTGTCACCGATGCGGATACTGCCGTGGTTGTGCAAACCGATAATGTCGCCGGGGTAAGCGTCTTCGACGTGTTCGCGGTCGGACGCCATGAAAGTGAGCGCGTCAGGGATTTTCACCTCTTTGCCGATGCGCACATGTTTGACCTTCATGCCCTTTTCAAACTTGCCGGAACAGATGCGCATGAATGCCATACGGTCGCGGTGTTGCGGATCCATATTCGCTTGGATCTTGAAGACGAAGCCGGTGAATGGTTCTTCGGCTGCTTCGACTTTGCGGGTGGTGGTCGGGCGGGCTTGCGGGGCGGGGGCATTTTCCACGAAACCGTCCAGCAATTCGCGGATGCCGAAGCTGTTTAACGCCGTGCCGAAATACACAGGGGTGAGCTTGCCGTCGAGGTAGGCTTGCAGGTCGAATTCGTGGCTTGCGCCTTTCACCAGTTCGATTTCTTCGCGTAATTCGGCGGCTTGCGTACCGAGTAACTTGTCGAGTTCGGGGTTGTCTAGCCCTTGGATTTCATCGTAATCCTGACGGCGTTCGGTGCTGGGTTTGTAGAGGATTACTTTGTCGGCGTAGAGGTGGTAAATCCCTTTGAGGCGCTTGCCCATACCGATAGGCCACGTAATCGGGGCGCATTGGATATTGAGGACGGTTTCGACCTCATCCAACAATTCAATCGGCTCTTTGCCTTCGCGGTCGAGCTTGTTGATGAAGGTCATGATCGGCGTGTCACGCAGGCGGCACACTTCCATGAGTTTGATGGTGCGTTCTTCGACACCTTTTGCCACGTCAATGACCATGAGGGCGGAGTCGACGGCGGTTAGTACGCGGTAGGTATCTTCCGAGAAGTCTTCATGCCCCGGTGTGTCGAGCAGGTTGACGATGCGCCCGTTGTAGGGGAACTGCATCACGGATGAGGTGACGGAAATGCCGCGTTCTTTTTCCATCGTCATCCAGTCAGAGGTGGCGTGGCGACCGGCTTTGCGCCCCTTGATCGTGCCTGCAAGCTGGATTGCGCCCCCGAACAGCAACACCTTTTCGGTCATGGTGGTTTTACCGGCATCCGGGTGGGAAATGATGGCGAAGGTGCGGCGGCGGGCGGTTTCGGTTAGGCGGTCGGTCATGGTGTCCACGGGGTTGGGCTGTTGGAAAGGGTGCGATTATAGCGGAAAATCCTAAATTGCCGCTATGCTGCTTTTGGTGCTACGTGCAGTTGTACTTGTGCCATGCCACGAGCGCGGGCAATATCGCCTAACGCGGCGGCGGCGATTGACGTGGAATCACCCTCTTATATCTTCCCGTGCCACACCGCCAGCCATCAACTCCTGAGCAATATCGCCTTCCGTGCCATTGTGTTGCAGCCAAACTTTGCCATTGATTTTAGAGGTGTTTTTCACGAGGGACTATCAAACCCCGCCACAATATCAAACAACTCCGCATCAATCCCTTCCTGCCGCAATTGGTGGTAGCTGTGCGTCAGCCCCTCCAACATTTCACCGATGTTTTTCTCTGCCCGCTGCATGGTGACCAGACGGCTGGCATTTTCACTGGCAAGCGATTCGGCACAGGCGCGGAACAGTGACACGAACAGGTATTCACGAATCAAGGCTGCCAAGGTCTGCAAGCTGGAACCCAGCGTTTCCGGCAGTTTGTTGGTCAGCCACGGCTGTGCCCGCAAGTGCTGTTGCCAAGCCGCATCCAGTGGCAACAGGCGCTGGTTGACAGGTTCATAATGCCCGGAAATTTCGCCGGGGCGGTTGTGGTATAGGTACAGGCCGCTGATCTTGCCGCGTTCACGTGCTGTTTCTACTGCTACCACCAATTGCCCGACCAGCGCTGTGACTGCATTGAGTGAATTGGGTACATGGAGCAAATCCACCAGCGGTAAGGTGCTGTCTTCCAGTCGGTCACGCATCCGCTCACCCACTACCCACACTTGCTTGTCACCCGGCAAGGCGCTCAGCGAATGGGTAACGTAATCTGCCAGCAGGTCGTTGAATTGCCCCACCAGCCCCTGATCGGTGCCGAACACAATTACCCCGGTTGCCACATGGGCGGCAGGCTGGGGTTCTGTCACCAGCAGCGGCACATCCGGCTGGCGCAAGCAGGCCATCAGTCCCAGTTCGACCGTGCGGTTGTATTCTTCCAGCGCGTGGACGGCGCGTTCATATTGCCCGATGTTGGAAGCGGATAGCGCCTTCATGGTGCGCACTACGGACTGGAGGTCGGCGGTGCTATCGATGCGGTGGCGCAGGGCTTCAATACCGTCGCTCATGGCAGTGGCCTGAATCCGGCGGCGGCATACACTTGCTGTTCGGCAGCTCGCATCTGTGCCAACGGGACATCATCAAACTGGCCTTCGCTCAGCGCCCGCAGCAGGCTGATCTGGGCGGCAACTGGCACGGGCGCGTGTTCGGCTTGTTGCAAGCAGGCGCGGATGCGTTGCCCGTGTGCCAGAATCTTGCGGGTATTGTCGTCCAGCCGCGTGCCGAAGCGGGCGAAACCTTCCAGTTCCTCGAATTGCGCGTAAGCCAGCTTGAGGCTGCCTGCGACCTTGCGGTAATCCGCCAGTTGCGCCTTGCTGCCCACCCGCGACACCGAGCGCCCCACATCCACCGCCGGTAATATCCCCAGTTCAAACAGTTTGGGCGACAGGTAAATCTGCCCGTCGGTGATTGAAATCAGATTGGTGGGGATGTAGGCCGACATGTTTTGCGCTTCGGTTTCAATGATCGGCAAGGCAGTCAGCGAACCGCCGCCAAACGCCGGGCGCAGCCGGGTGGCACGTTCCAGCAGGCGTGAATGGATGTAGAACACATCGCCCGGAAACGCTTCCCGCCCCGGTGGACGCCGCAACAGCAAGGAGAGTTCGCGGTAAGCCCGGGCATGGTTGGTGAGGTCGTCGTACACAACCAGCACATCCCACCCTTGCTGCATGAAATGTTCAGCAATGCTGGTGGCGGCATAAGGCGCGATATAGGTCAGCCCCGGAGGGTCATTGCCTTTGGAGACGACGACGGTGGTATAGGCCATCGCCCCGTGCTCACGCAGGCTGGCGACCACTTTAGCCACTGCCGAAGCCCGTTGACCAATCGCGCAGTAGATACACACCACGTTCTGGTCATGCTGGTTGAGGATAGTATCTACCGCAATGGTGGTCTTGCCGGTCTGGCGGTCGCCGAGGATCAGTTCGCGTTGCCCGCGCCCGATGGGAACCAGTGCGTCGATCACCTTGATGCCGGTTTGCAAGGGCACGCTGACCGGGGCGCGATCCATGATAGGGGCAGCCGGGCGCTCGATGGGCAAGCGTTGGACGCAGGTCAGCGTCCCCCGGTCATCCAGTGCCTCACCCAGCGGATTGATGACGCGCCCCAGCACGTCAGTGCCCACTGGCACATCCATTACCCTGCCGGTACGTTCCACTTCGTCCCCGGCTTGCAGGTGCCAGTAATCGCCTAGCAGTACCACGCCAATGTCGGTTTCGCCGAGGTCAAAGGCAATGCCGTACAGCCCGCCGGGGAATTTCACCAGTTCCTCAAAGCCCACATTCGGCAAGCCAGTGACGCGGGCAATGCCCGTAGCAACGTTGCTGACATGACCGACTTCGCGAGCCTGTAAACTGGGGGTGAAGGCTTCGCGTGCTTCGCGGATGCTTTGGAAGGTGGCGTCTAGGGTAGTGTGCAGGTTGGGGTCATGCATGGGCAGGCTCCGGGGGCGCGACGGAAGCATTAGTCACCAAAGTAGTGTGGATCAGTTCGCCGATGCTGGCTTCCAGTGCTGCCAAGTATTCGGCAATGCTCCATTCCAGTTTGTGTCCGTTGCTGATCAGTTCGATACCGCTGAGCAAATCAGATGCCAGTTCAAAACGGATGGTCGGCTGAATCGGCAGCAGGTTACGCACGGCCTGCCCAAGGGCTTTCTGTTCATTGGGTGGCAACAGGAAGGCACTGCGGATCAGCACCTGACAATCCGTTTGCCCGGCAGGGGGGGACATCTGTATTTTTTCCGCCATACCCAACGTTTGCAGGCGGTTGATGAAGACTGCCACCATGCGTGCTTCCAGCCCGGTATCAGCCAGATCAGCCAAGGTCTTGCGGGTAATGGCGAACACTTCCTGACGGGTGCGGTTGGCAATGCCCTGAGTCAGGCTTTGCTGTTCCTTGAGCAGGGCATCCTGCCATTGGCTACGCAAGCTGGCGGTTTCATTATGGGCAGCTTCCAGCAATTGCAGGCGGGTAGCTTCTACTTCGGCAGTGGCTTGCGCCAGCAAACCGGCTTGTTGCTGTGCGAGTTCGGCATTCAGGCGCTCGTATTTGTTGCGTTCCGCAGCGGCAGCAGCCTGCGTATCCTGTGCGGCTTGCATCTGCTGGGTGAGGCGCTCCTCGCGGGCGTCGATGGCATCCAGCACCGGCTGGTACAGGAAGCGTTTCAGTAGCCACATCAGGATCAGGAAATTGACCACCTGAGCGGCGACGGTGAACCAGTCAATCAACATGGCTTAACCTCCGCTGGCAGCAGCAATGGCGTGGTTCCAGAACGGATTGGCAAATAGCAGGATCATGGCAACCACGAAACAGTAAATCGCAATCGACTCAATCATCGCCAGCCCCACGAACAGGGTGCGGGTGATGGTGGCAGCAGCGTCTGGCTGTTGTGCCAAGGCGCTGAGTGCAGTAGCGACGGCCTTGCCTTCGCCCAGTGCCGGGGCGATGCCGCCAATGGCAATCGTCAGCCCGGCGGTAACAATGGAGGCAATCGCAATGAGGGTGATCATGTCCATGAGTATTTCCTTGTAGTGTCAGACATTAGGTCAAGCGCCTTCCCCGCGTGTGGCGGCAGCGATGTACACCGTGGCAAGGATGCTGAAGATATAGGCTTGCACCAAGCCAGTCAGCAAGTGCAGCGCGTGCATCACCACCGGGAAAAAGAACGGGGTAATGGTCAGCAGGATGGCGATGATCATGCCACCGCTCATAATGTTGCCGAACAGGCGGATCGCCAGCGCCAGCGTGCGGGAAATTTCGCTGATGATATTGAACGGCAACATCACCGGTGTCGGGTGCAAATAGGATTTGAGGTAGCCCAGCACACCGATTTCACGGATACCAAATAGTGGCACAGCAATGAACACGCAAATCGCCAGCGCAGTGCTGGTAGACAGTGAACCTGTCGGCGGCTCGTAACCGGGAATGATTGCCGCCAGATTCGCCACCACCACGAACAGAAACAGCGTACCAATGAAGCTGATATAGCGGCGTGACTGGGCAAGACCGACTTCTTCAATTTGCGCCTGTATCCCCAGCAGCACCACTTCCAGCACATGTTGCCAGCGCGGAATGTGGATGGCATTGCTCAGCCTGCGGGTCAGCAGGAAGCAACCGCCACCCAGCGCCACCATCAGTATCCAGGTGGTAATGATGGTCAGGTTGAGTTTTACCCAGCCGTATTCCCAGAGCACCAGATCGTCGGAACTAAGGTGCATGATTTACCTCCTGTGGCGAAGCCGCAAATCGGGTCAACAGTATTCGTGCAAACACAAAGCCTGCCACCATCGCCAGCAAACGCTGCCAGTCACTCGCCCCAACCACATAAAACCCAGCCAGCGTAACGCCGGTGCGCAGGATGAAACTGCCGATGAACCACAGCGCAGGGTTGGGGGCAGTACTGCCTTTGCGCACCGTCCACCACAGCCCGCCGAAGAAAAAGCCACCCAGCGCCATACCAGCCAACAGCGGTAATGTCAGGTTCTCAATCATGAGGTTGCTCCTTGTCATCCTGTTCATCGTGCATGGCCTGATATTCCTTCCTGACCCAGAAAACGACGTTGATACAGCCCAGCAACAGACCCACCATCAACAGGTTCAGCGTCCAAACGAAGCGACCGGGACAGCATTGATCCAGCCACCAGCCCAGCACCAGCCCTAACAATACCGGTACGGCGATTGACCAGCCGACGATGCCCAGCAAACCCAACCCGCTTAGCACCCGTGGTTTACCCTGCCGCTGGGCTTTCAGCTTGCGTGTGGCTTTCGTGCCCAGTTTGCGCAGGAAAGCGCTGTCATCGTCATTCATTTTCATGTTGCTTGCCTCATGTCTGCTGCATCCCGCTCAACCGACGGATGAAACCGCTTTCCAGTTTGGCCAAGGTTGCCCGCAGTTCGCGTTCGCGCTCATCCAGATTGAGGAATTCCTCTTTCACCGCTGCGTACAGTTTCCCCAGATCAGCGCCGCCTTGCGCATTGCGTACTGATACCCGCACTTCCTGACCGGCTTTGACCAGAATACCTTCATCCACCGCGATGAAAACTTCGCCGTCCGCTTCGGTGGTGTAGGCGAGGATGCCCGGTTCCAGTGCCGCCACGCAGTCCAGCCGCTGGGGTAATAGGCCGAAAGAACCTTCGGGTGTGCCCACTACCATGCTTTGCACCCCGGTCTTGTCGGCAAACACCGTAAAAGGCAGCAGGATTTGCAAGTGCATCAGTTCAGGCATGACTTGCCTCCGGCGTGGGCTGTTTCGCTTCGTCGATTGCACCAATCATGTACAGCGCACTTTCGGGGAAGTCTTTGAATTCGTCGTTGAGGATGCGTTCGCAACCCGTCAAGGCATCTTCCAGACTGACGGTTTTGCCAGCCATGCCGCTGAATTGCCCGGTGGTGTAAAACGGCTGGGTGAGGAAGCGTTCCAGCCGCCGCGCCCGCAATACCACCTTGCGGTCTTCCTGCGAGAGCTGTTCCAGCCCCAGCATGGCGATAATGTCCTTGAGGTCTTCGTATTGCGTCAGGGTACGGCGTACCGCCTGCGCCAGATGGTAATGGCGTTCGCCGACAATGCCGGGGGTGAGCATTTTGGAGGATGATTGCAGCGGGTCGACTGCCGGGAACAAGCCTTCGCTCGCCCGCTTGCGCGACAGCACAATCGACGCCGACAGGTGCGAGAACGTATGCACTGCCGCCGGGTCGGTGAAATCATCCGCAGGCACATACACCGCCTGAATTGAGGTAATCGCCCCGGCGGCGGTGTTGGCAATGCGTTCTTCCAGTTGCGCCAGTTCTGTCCCCATCGTCGGTTGGTAGCCAAGGCGTGACGGCATTTGCCCCATCAGCCCGGAAATTTCCGACCCGGCCTGAATGAAGCGGAAAATATTGTCGATCAGCAGCAGCACGTCGCGTTTTTCATCATCGCGGAAATATTCCGCCATGGTTAGTGCGGCATGACCAACACGGGCGCGGCAGCCGGGCAGTTCGTTCATTTGCCCGAACAGCATTACCATGCCGGGCAATACGCCTGCATCGCGCATTTCACGGTAGAGTTCCTCGCCTTCGCGGCAACGTTCGCCGATGCCGCAGAACAGGCTGACACCGTGGTGATGCCCGACCATATTGTGGATCATTTCGGTTAGCAACACGGTCTTGCCCACGCCTGCGCCGCCGAAGAGTCCGGCTTTGCCACCACGTTCCAGCGGAACCAGTACGTCGATGACCTTAATGCCGGTGATAAACACTTCGGAGTGGGTGGAGCGGCAGGAGAGCGAGGGCGGCGCGTGGTGTACCGAACGCCATTCGACGTTTTCAGGCGCAGGCAATAAGTCGATGGGCTTACCGAATACGTCAAACATGCGTGATAGGATATTGTGACCTACCGGTATCATTAGCGGTGCATTGGTATCCTCTACCAGCATTCCCCGCGCCAGCCCTGCGGTTGGGGTGAGGGCAATGGCTCGCACCCGTTGGCTATCCAGTTGGGTGAGGACTTCGAGAACGATTTGCTGATTTTCACCAGTACGTAATAAGGTACGGATATGGGGAAGGCGTTGCGGGAAATGCACATCAATCACGCTACCCCGCACTGCTATGACGTTGCCACTATTGACAGGCAGCGGTGTGGCAGATGAATGGGGTTCTCGGAAGTAGCGTTCCATACAGGCATCCATGTATTCCTTGATGCTTATAACGGTACGCTATGCCGGATACCTTGTCCTTGATTAAAGTGGATAAAAGTATCGAAGACTACACTTCGAATGTTCCCCGTCCGGCAGATTACGCAAGGGATAACTTAGGGCGTAACAGCGAAGATCTGCTGAAAGATCGCCTCGCTGACGATTTCACTGGCATCCTCGACCCGCTCAGGGAACAGGATGCCATCCAAATGATCACATTCGTGTTGAATGATCCGCGCCACAAAGCCAGCGTAGTCTGCTTCCATTCTTTCCCCTTCACGGGTCAGGTAGCGAACCTGCAAACGGTTGGCGCGATTCACCGGAGCGCGAGCATCCGGCACACTCAAACAACCTTCCCAGCCAGAGTAAGTGTCTGTCGATTGCCAGCAAATTTCCGGGTTAAGCATGGCGAGCGGTTGCATCAACGGTGCATCGGGGTAACGTGGATTCGGGCGCGATGCCACGATAATAATGCGTAAGGGAACAAAGACTTGTGGCGCAGCAATCCCTACGCCGTTAGCTGCTAGCAAGGTGGCAAGCATGTCATCAATGAGTGTTTGAATGGCGGGGGCGTGGACATCCACCACGGCGTGTGCAGCTTGTTGCAGGATGATTTCGCCCTGTTGAGCAATAGGCAGAAGGCGCGATTCTGGCATGGTAGTCCGCTCTGTTTAAAATGCTATACTGCACCAATTCACCTTTGCAGAGAATTGTTTGATGCTGCCGGATAATGACAATACTAATTCGGGTTTGTTTCTTCCAGCCTCTCCGCCCCAATCGAGAGTGCGCTGGGAATTGATGTTACCACTGCTGAGTCGTGTGTTGGTCTGGGGGATTATTTTTGGCTTATTGACCTTGCTCAGTTCTTTTTTTACCCTGATTTTTCTGACGTTTGTGTTTGCCTACCTGCAATCCAGCATTGTGGATATGTTAACGCAGCGGATGCGCTGGTTACGTGTTCCCGTGGTGATATTGGTGGGGACGTTGTTTTTAGGGGCCATTATTACCGTTAGTTTGTTCCTTGCACCACAGGTCTACCAGCAAGCAACGGGTTTTGCGAAAGGCTTTTTCGTGTACACGGAGCGCATTGATATGGAGGTGCTGAAATTGGCGGAACGCTACCCCGTATTACAAGAAGCTATTCCTGAATTACGGCGTCCGGTCGTGCCAGTGCAAGCGACACCTGCTGTGCCTGATTGGGCGGCAGCACCTGTTGCGAATGCACTACCGGTGCCAGTTGCTCCGGTTACAGCACCCACGCGAGCATTCCGCGATTCACCGACCAGTTTATTGCTGGGTTTATTGAACGGTGGCACAGGTAAGCCGGTCGATGGGCGCGAAGGTGTCAAGGCGGTGCTGGATAAACTCACGCATTTTAGCGGTCAGGCAGTGGGTATTCTGACGACATTCTTATTGGCATTGTTGTTTGCGTTTTTGATTGTGTTGGATTTACCGCACCTGACGGCAAGTGTGCGTGATTTGGAAAACACGCGACTACGCTTTATTTACGTGGAAGCGGCGGACAATATTTACCAATTTGGGAAGGTGTTAGGGCATTCGATGCAGGCGCAATTTTACATTGCTTGCGTGAATACTGTGCTGACTGCGCTTGGGGTGTCGTTACTGGGGATGAGCGAACACGTCGCATTTTTGTCTGTTTTGGTGTTTTTGTTTAGCTTTGTGCCCGTGGCGGGTGTGTTCATTAGTTCCGTGCCCATTTGTTTGATTGCCTTGAATACCGGCGGTGCGCATTTGATGCTGCTGGGGATCGGGATGATTATTTTCATTCATTTGGTGGAAGGCTACATTCTGAACCCGCTGATCTACGGGGCGCGGTTGCGGGTGAACCCGGTGATTGTGCTGATTATCCTCACCGTTGGTGGCAAGTTGTTCAATATCTGGGGGCTGATCTTGGGGTTGCCCGTGTGTATTTACTTGTTTGGTCACGCTATCCGTTACCGAAAGTCTTAATTTCCTAATCCAGATCAAGGTTCTGCCATCTTGCAGGCTTGATACGGATTTGTGTTGACCAATGTCAAGCACCCACTAACGAAAGTGTCCACAATGTCCGCAGTGGCAATTAAATTTATAAGTGGATCGCGTTATGTTGGTGTTAGGCATTGGCAATATCCTGTTACAGGACGAAGGGATTGGTATTCATCTTCTCAACTTCATGGAGAGGTGTTTTCCGACTTTCCCTGATGTCACCTATCTGGATGGTGGCACACTTAGCTTTACCCTCGCCAGTGAGATTGAAGAGCACGATCATCTCTTAGTGCTGGATGCCGTCGAATTACAAGCCGAACCTGGTACAGTGTGCTATTACCAAGGGGAAGCGATGGATCATTTCCTCGGTACAGCCAAGCGCAGCGCCCACGAAGTCGGTTTATTGGACTTGATGGACATTGCGCGTTTGACTGGGCATTTACCCACGCACCGTGCGTTGATCGGCATCCAATACCAAACGTTCGGCTGGGGCGAGCAGCCGACACGCGCCGTCAAACACAATATCCCGCTGGCGGGTCGGTTAGCTGCCAATGTCTTGCTGCAATGGGAGTTCGAAGCATACCCGCCGTGTCATCCGCTGCGTCAAGTACCTAAATTGGAGATAGCTGCATGAGCTTAAACGATATTCCTGTTCGTCCTGCAACCGTTGTTACGGGCAATTTACGCCCCGTGCTGCACGAAATCCGCCACGCTCTCAGCGAGTTAATGGCGCACGGCACACACGGCATGATTGATCTGCACAGCTTACCTTTTTCTTCACAGGAATATGCTGCTCTGGATGAATTTCTGGGTGAAGGCGAAATCGACCTTACTCTCAATGTGCTGGGCAAAACCCGTTTGCGCGAAAGCGGTTACGCGGGTGTCTGGCGCATTGAACACTTTGACGACAACGACAAACGTATCGGTTATTTCATCGAAATTGGTCATGTGCCGGAAATCTTGCGTTCCCAATGCGACGACATTAAGGAAGGCTTGGCGGCAATGACCACAATTCTGGCGATGGAGGAAGACAATAATGAGGATGCAAACACCTAGTCCTTATGAGCAAACCCTAGGCGAACACCTGCGCTCGCAGGGCATTTCGCGGCGGAGTTTCCTGAAATTTTGTGGCCTGCTGGCTTCCAGCATGGCGCTTGCCCCTAGCATGATCCCGAAAATCGCCGAGGCGTTGGAACAAGCCAAACGTCCCTCGGTGATCTGGCTGTCCTTTCAGGAATGCACGGGCTGCACCGAATCCTTAACCCGCTCGCACAGCCCCAGTCTCGAAGGGCTGATCTTTGACGCGATTTCGCTGGATTACCATCACACCTTGCAAGCTGCTTCGGGCGACGCTGCCGAACACGCGCGTGAAGAGGCGATGAAAGAGCATTACGGCAAATACGTGCTGGTGGTGGATGGCTCTATCCCACTCGATAACCCCGGCTACTCCACCATTGCAGGCATCAGCAATCTGGATATGCTCAAAGAAGCCGCTGCCGGTGCTGCTGCCATTATTGCGGTCGGCACATGCGCTGCCTACGGTGGTTTGCCAAAAGCTGATCCGAATCCGACAGGGGCGGTGTCCGTATCCGACATTATCAAAGACAAACCGATTATCAACGTTCCCGGTTGTCCGCCGATTCCGGTGGTGATTACCGGCGTGATTGCCCATTTCCTAACCTTCGGGCTGCCCGAATTGGATAGCTTGGGTCGTCCGAAGGCTTTTTACGGGCAAAGCATCCACGACCGTTGCTACCGCCGTCCGTTTTACGAGCGCGGCTTGTTTGCCGAAACCTTTGATGACGAAGGTGCAAAAGCGGGCTGGTGTTTGTATAAACTCGGCTGCAAAGGCCCTGTGACCTACAACGCTTGCGCCACTACTAAATGGAATGATGGGACTAGCTTCCCGATTGAATCCGGGCATGGTTGTATCGGCTGTTCCGAACCCAACTTCTGGGATTTCGGTGGCTTTTATAAGGCGCTGTCCATTCCTACAGGTGCATCGGGCAAGAACGCGGTGTATGCCGCCGCAGCGGGTATTGCTGCCGGGGTTGCCATCGGTGCGATGAACAAAAAATCCAAGGCGGAGGCGGCAAGTTCACACCAAACTGTCACCGTCGAGGAATTGAATCAGGAGTCAGGATCATGAACGAAGTTGATTTCCTGCTATGGGTCAAAGGCTCGGCCTTCAACATTGCCCTATTTATCTTTGTGGCGGGGCTAGTGCTGCGCCTGTTTGAAATCCTGTCGTTGGGCAGGAAAGTGAATTACGCCGTGCCGAAAGGCGACCCGATGCAAGGCGGGTTGCGTGAAATTTTCCGCCGCTTCGGGACGGACAAAGCAACCTTCCAGCGTTCGATGATTACCATTGTGGCTGGGTATGTGTTTCACATCGGGCTGTTCGTGGTGATCTTTTTGCTGGCAGCGCATGTGGAAGTGTTTAAAAGCGTACTTGGCTTCGGCTGGCCTAACTTGTCTACGCCCGTGGTGGATGCGTTTGCGGTTGTCACCATGATTGCGTTGGTGGTGGTGTTGATTCATCGCTTGCAACATCCGGTGAAACGCTTCCTCTCCAGCCCTGGCGATTACGTGGCGTGGGCGGTGACGTTTGTGCCGTTACTGACGGGCTATATGGCCTACCACCATTTGTTGCTGTCGCCGCAGATGATGCTGGGGCTGCATATCTTGAGTGTGGAAGTTCTGCTGATCGTGTTTCCGTTCACCAAGCTGATGCACACGTTCACGGTGTTCCTGTCGCGTTGGTATAACGGGGCTTCGATGGGCTTGCGGGGGGTGAAATCATGAGTACGTTAACACTCGAACGCGGCATCAATGCCTTCAAAGCGCAAATTGATGCACCAATGGCAAGTTTCTTCAGCTCCTGCGTATCGTGCGGGATGTGTGCGGAAGCCTGCTTGTTTTACACCGAAAACCCCGATCCGCGTCACACGCCGATTTACAAACTCGAACCGTTGCGGCGCGTGTGGGAGCAAGAATACACCCTGATCGGCAAGCTCAAAGCCAAGCTGGGGTTGAGCAAACCCGTCACCGATGCGGAACTCGCCGAATGGCAGGAGCTGGTTTACAACAACTGTTCGCTGTGCGGGCGTTGCACCTTGATTTGTCCGGTCGGCAACGACATTACCTACATGATTCGCCGGATGCGCGAAGGCATGGTAGCTTCGGGTCACGCGCCGGAAGGCTTGATCGGCGCATCCACCCGTGCGGTAAACATTGGTAGCCCGATGGGGGTCAAACTCCCAGCCTTACAAGCCCAAGTCCGCCATCTGGAAAAATCCAGCGGTCTAGAAGTGCCCTTCGACAAGGAAGGCGCGGAATACTTGCTGATGTTGTCGTCGATGGAGATCATGAACTACCCTGAATACTTGGGGGCAGTCGCCAAAATCCTCACCAATGCAGGCAAAACCTGGACGCTGAGCAGTGAATGCTTTGAAGCCACCAATTCCGGCATCCAAATCGGTTCATCCGACATTGCGCGGGAACTGGTGAGCCGCGTCGTGGCTGCTGCCGAAAAGCTCAAAGTCAAAACCGTGATCAGCCCCGAATGCGGGCACGCTTACACCGCATTGCGTTGGGAAGGGCCGAATCTGATTGGTCGCCCTTACACCTTTGCTGCCAAACACATCGTCGAAGTGCTGGACGAATTGCGGGCAGAAGGCTTGCTGCAAACCGAAGGCTTCGAGGAATCTAAACTCACCTTCCACGACCCATGCCAATTGGTGCGCCGTGGCGGTGTGGTCGAGCAGCCGCGCAACTTGCTGAATATGGTGGCGAAAAACTTCGTGGAAATGGCGGATCACGGCACGCTTAACTGGTGTTGCGGCGCAGGCGGTGGCGTGAGTGCCAACGAAGATGCCGAAGAAGTGAAACTGAAAGCCTTTCAACGCAAGAAAAAACAATTGGACGAATTGCATGTGGATACGCTGGTAACGGCGTGCGCTAACTGCCGCATCCAGTTGGAAGAAGGCATGGAGGTTAACCAAATGGACATCCCGGTGTTGGGCTTGACCGAAATGATTGCTGAACATTTGGTCGAACGTAAGGGAGGTGCAGCATGATCACCCAAGATACCGATTTCAAACAGGCACTCGATAAGTTGGGATTGGCGCAACAACGCCGTGTTGGTGCAGCTTTCGTGCGCAATGTGTTGGCACTCAACCCCGCCGTCACCAAAGCGGTAGACGCTGCTGCCAACGAAGACACTACTGCCGACGAATTCGCTGTAGCTTTCAAGCAAGCCAAAGCCGCTGCGCTCGATAGCCATACCCGCTGCGGTTCGGACAGCGATTGGCAAGCGCAAGCAGGTTATTTCGTTGCCCGTGCTGCCACTGCCTTGGTTGCCCCCGACAAGCAGGCCAAAGCACCCGCGTGGGAAGCCGCAGTCAATGCGCGGATGGCGCGTACTTGTGGGCACATTGATGCCTCCGACGAATCCATGCACGAGGAAAGCGAAGCACAGTATCGCCTCCTTGAGCAATTCCTGAACGACATTTGAGGATACTAAAATGACTGAACGTGTCGTTGTAGACCCTATCACCCGCATCGAAGGTCACTTACGCATTGAAGCGCAAATGAACGGTAACACCATCGAACAGGCGTATTCCGCCGGGACAATGGTGCGCGGTATCGAAATCATCCTGCGCGGACGCGACCCGCGTGACGCTTGGGCGTATGCGCAACGCATTTGCGGCGTGTGTACGCTGGTGCATGGCATTGCTTCGGTGCGCTCGGTGGAAGATGCGCTGAATTACAGCATTCCGCCCAATGCGCAACTGATCCGCAACCTGATGATTGCGGCGCAATACGTGCACGACCACGTAATGCACTTCTACCATTTGCACGCGCTCGATTGGGTGGATGTGGTATCCGCGCTCAAGGCCGACCCCAAAGCGACTTCTGAGTTGGCGCAAAAGATTTCCCCAAGCTGGCCGAATTCTTCCGCTGGTTATTTTGCCGACCAGCAAGCCAAGCTGAAAAAGTTCGTCGAAGCGGGGCAGTTGGGCATTTTCGCCAAGGCGTATTGGGGACATCCCGCCTACAAATTGCCACCTGAAGCCAATTTGATGGCGGTGTCGCATTACCTCGAAGCCCTTGCATGGCAACGCGATGTGGTGAAATTGCACACTATTTTCGGTGGTAAAAACCCGCACCCGAATTTCCTCGTCGGCGGTGTGCCTTGCCCGATTGACCTGAATTCCGATTCCGCCCTCAATATGAAACGCCTGTCGCAAGTGCAGGACATCATCAAGAAAATGCAGGTGTTCGTCGATCAGGTTTACGTGCCGGATACGCTGGCGATTGCCAGTTTTTACAAGGATTGGTTCAAGCAGGGTGAAGGCTTGGGCAATTTCATGACCTACGGCGATTTCCCGGAAAAAGGCATGGATGACCCTGCGTCGTTCCTGATTCCTTCCGGCGTGATTCTTAACCGCGATTTATCGAAAATACATCCGGTGGATTTGAATGCGGAAGACCAGATTCAGGAGTTCATCGCGCACTCTTGGTACGACTACAGCGAGGGCAAGGACAAAGGTTTGCATCCTTACGCGGGCGAAACGGAGCTGAATTACACTGGACCCAAACCACCGTATAAGCAACTGGAAGTCGATCAGTCGTATTCGTGGATGAAATCGCCGCGCTGGAAAGGGCAGGCGGTGGAAGTGGGACCATTGGCGCGGGTGTTGATGTTGTATGCCACTGGGCACGAACAGACTAAATCGCTGGTCGATTACACCCTGAAGTATCTGGATGTGCCGGTGGACGCGCTATATTCCACCTTGGGGCGCACGGCTGCCCGCACGCTGGAAACCAAGATCATCGCCGACAAGATGCAAACGTGGTTCGATCATCTGATTGCCAATATTAAGGCGGGCGACACCAAAACCTTCAACGAGACTTTGTGGGAGCCGTCAAGCTGGCCTTCCAAAGCGCAAGGCGTGGGCTACATGGAAGCCCCGCGTGGTGCGCTGGCGCATTGGATTGTGATTAAGGATCAGAAGATTGCCAACTATCAGGCTGTCGTTCCGAGTACTTGGAATGCGGGGCCGCGTGACGTGCAGAATCAGGCGGGGGCGTATGAAGCGTCGTTGCAAGGCCATGTGTTGCACGACCCGAAACAGCCGGTGGAGATTTTGCGCACTATCCACAGTTTCGACCCGTGCATTGCGTGTGCGGTGCATGTGACTGACCCGGATGGGGAGGAGTTGATTAAGGTGGAGGTGCAGTAGTGTTAAACAAAATGGCAAGTTTCTACCGTTTATCTGCTCTAACAGACCACTTAATAGGTATCATCACAAAAAGCTAAAAAAATTGTTGCGCGACCTTTCAAGGTTCTATAAAATGCGCAGCTTCTAAGGCCGGCGTAGCTCAGTTGGTAGAGCAACTGACTTGTAATCAGTAGGTCCCGCGTTCGATTCGTGGTGCCGGCACCAGACAAATGAAAGGGTTACAGTGTTTTCGCTGTAGCCCTTTTTTGTTTCTATCACTTTTTTCCGTTTCGGAGTCCACTAGGGAGTCCAGTGATTGACTGACTAGGATTGCCCACCCCTTAAACACCTGACAGAAACCCTATCAAGGTATGTATGTGTGACAGCTTAAGTCATTACACACTCGGAATCACATGGAAACTTTCGGCAAACGCTATCACCCGCCCGGCACGCCACCCGGCACACTCTCCCGTCACGGCACAGGCGGTGTTACCCGTATTCGTTTGTTTGAATACGACGACAAGCAATTCACCGAAACCCCTGCCCCAACACCGGCACAATGCCAAAAGGCTGCCCACAACACGCAAGCGGATTGGTTGGATGTGACGGGTGTGCATGATCCCACCGCTATCAACGCTTTGGGGGAAACTTTCGGGCTGCATCCGCTCGCCCTTGAAGACATCCTCAATAGCGGGCAACGCCCTAAAGTCGATTTCCACGGGCAATATACGTTCCTGATCCTCAACCTGCCGCACTTAGTCGACGATGAAATCACGTTAGAACAAGTTAGCCTGTTTGTCGGCGATGGACATTTACTCAGCTTTTGCAGCGGTGATGGCACAGCCTTTGAGCCAATCCGCGCCCGCTTGCGGCAAGGGTTTGGACGCATCCGCACCCGTGGCGTGAATTACCTGCTGTATACGCTCATGGACGTGGTGATTGACTGCGCTTTCCCCGTCTTGGAAGAGCTAGGTGAACGCATTGAAACACTGGAAGAACAAGTGTTGGAAAACCCCGATCAAGCCATGCTCAACACCTTACACCAACTCAAGCGTGACCTATTGCTGCTACGCCGCGCCTTGTGGCCGCAACGCGAAGTCATCAGCCGCCTGATTCAACACGATGGCGAACTGGTCAATGCAGAAATGCGCCCCTATTTCGGCGACTGTTACGACCACGCAGTGCAAGTCATTGACTTGATTGAAACCTACCGCGAAATGCTCAGTGGCATGTTGGATATTTACCTATCCAGCGTCAGCAATCGCATGAACGACATTATGCGCGTCCTCACCATTGTTGGCACAATCTTCATCCCGCTCACTTTTATCGTGGGCGTGTACGGGATGAACTTCGAGCACATGCCCGAACTAAAATGGCACAATGGCTACTTCGGCGTGTGGGGCATTATGATTGCGCTGGCAGTGGCAATGCTCGCCGCCTTCAAATGGCGGAAGTGGCTGTAGCTTACTTCGCGCCTTCTACCAGCAAATCCACGTAAGACTGCAACGCCAGCGCCCGTGTTTTGACCACATCGGCGCGTTTCTCTGCCATCACCGCAATCCACATCGTGCCATCCAATTGAGTGTGCAGCGCATTGATCAGCTCGAATTCCTTATCGCGTTGCACTATCCACGCCTTTTGTGCCTGTTTAAGCGCATCCTGCCCCGCCGGTTTGAGCTTGCTTTGCAAGACTTTGTAGACGCGGTTGAGTTCTGTATCCCAGTCTTTTTCCGCACGGCTGAAGCATTCCAACATGCCCGCCGTGGATTCGTTGCTATTCAGGCAACTTTCCGTGGTCAAGTCGATGGTATTTCCCGTCTCTTTAGCCTGCACCGGCAGCACCAACAACAAGGCAAGGGCAAACAAGGTGATGTGACGCATAACGAATCCTCCCAAACAGCAGCTATTGATACAACGCGAGTTTAGCGTAAGCATAGACACAACCCAACAACGCCGCCAAGGGAATACCTGCCGCCCCCAAGACTAACCACAACACCAAGCGCCCAAACTTCGATTTCTGAAACCAATAGCGCGTTAAGGTATAAATCCCGATCAGTAATAATTCAATCAGCGCCGTCCCCATAATCAGCACCAGTACCAAATCCACCGTTTCGTTGTAGCCGCTCAACACCAGCGAACCCACCAACGTAAACCCGTAACTGATGAAATAACCTGGAATCAACAACGACAACCAGCCAATCCAAAACAACACCTGTTGCCACGTTTTATAAGCGGATGTTTCGACATTCACCATACAGCACCCCAACGACATAAAAACACGATTTGAGGTATTTATATAGATTATGAATAGCGAAATTGCTGGGTAATGATCACCTGCACGGTCAAATTTTTCTGATTATCGGCAAGCACGCGGAATGCGCTGCACTTCAGAGGTAGGGTCTGCGGCTGTACTCCACTCCCGTACTGGCGTATTACTACCGAACGGTTCGTCGTAATCGACCCAAAAAACTTCACGCGGTGCTTGCTGTTCGGTGTACTGCGCATCATAGCCTAAATAGCGAATGTATTCCGCATGGCGTTTCGCTTTGGTCAAGTTATTGAAAAATCCCAACGAAATGGCATTTTGGTAAGGACCATCGTGAATAATTTGCACGTCTTGTACATCATTTTTCGCGATGTCTTGCACAATCTTTTCGGCTTGCACGGCATCTTCAGACGGGGGGATATAGACGAAAAAATTCAGCGTTTCCATGCTGCGCATGTGGCGAATCTCGACCGACAACCCAAAACCGCGCACTTTGTTTGCCACCAATTGCGCCGCTTTTTCACTGTTATACGGGCCAATGGTATAACAACTGCTTTGTGTACCCGCCGTGCTACTGCGATACACCACCTCATCCACATCTTGACGCAATTCCAACGCTGGAATCGACGGTTCGACGAGAACGGGACGAATATCCTGCGGATTCGGGGCTAATACGGCGTTCCAAGTGAAAGCGGTAATATTTAAAAACAGCAAGGCAATCAGCAACTGGTGCATAAGGTTTGCTCGGTAATATACGCCAAACCATGCATCAGCAAATCCGGCTGCACACAATAATCCCCCGGCAACCATGCGTTTAAGTATTCCGCATCTCCCCCCGTCAACACCCGCACCACAGGGCTGGACATATTCTGCTGCATTCGCGTGCAAATGCCCTCAATCGCGCCGACCAACCCAAACAAGCACCCACCCCCAATGGCGTTACTGGTGCTATCCGCGAAAATAGTGGGTTGTTCCAGCGAAAAACTCAGCTTGCCTTGGGCGCGGGCAATTAACGCATCCGCCGACAAGCGCAAACCGGGCAAAATCAACCCGCCCAAATGTTGCCCCTGACGTTCCACCGCATCCACGGTAATCGCCGTGCCACAGTCGATCACAATGCTTGCCTGCCCATTGGCTAAACGGTGCGCGGCCACTAGCCCGACAAAGCGATCCGCCCCCAATGCCATCGGGTTTTGGTAGCCATTGGTAATGCCGTAAGCCTGCGCCACCGAACGCACACTGTGTAAATGCACGCCGCGTTGCTCACAAGCCGCTTGCACACTTTCGGCAAACAAGTGCGTGAGTACATGCACCAAGGTAATATGCCCGACATTGGGATAAGCATCTAATAGATCAAGGAAAGCTGCTAAAGCAGGGCGGTCGCCATAGGCAGCAGCCTGCTGGATAGAAGGTCTACCCGCAGCATCCAGCTCCGACCATTTCAGGCGTGAGTTGCCTGCATCTACCAGCAAAACCATTACATTCGTACCGATACATCCGCTGACGATAGATTTTTTATGAATCCATCACGTAAAATTATTCGTAATTGTCCCTGATTATTGACACCGGATGCAAGCCCTTGCAAGGTTTCCGTTCCCATCAAGGCTTGTACCTGCTGCCCCGCCAGCACATCCCAGTGCTGCCAGTCATGCTGGAATTGTGCCATATCCAATTGCGGAAAGGCGTGCAACCGTTTAACCAAACGCTGTAACAATGCCGCTGCCAGCGTATTGCGTACCAGTGTCTCACCCGTGATATGTTGCAAACTCGTCCAGGGCTGGTCAATATCCGCTCCAGCTTCCGGCAACATATTGACGTTTAAACCAATACCAATCACCACTTGTTCCAACGAACCGACCGCTTCCAACAAAATACCGCCGAGCTTCTTACCAGCATAGTACACATCGTTGGGCCATTTCAGACCATGCCCGTGAATCGCGCAATCTTCGAGCGCTTCCGCCACCGCCAAGCCCGCCACTAGGCTCAAGAGTGGCAAATGCGGCGGCACAGCAGCAAAACACCAACGCACCGACAAATACAGATTCACCCCCGCAGGCGATTGCCATTGCCGCCCACGTCGCCCACGTCCAGCGGTTTGCTGTTCCGCAAAACACGCCTCACCGCATTGCCCAGCCTGCAATGCCCAACGATTCGTCGAGTCGAGTGTGGAAAAAACGTGAATATCACGCAAGGTGTGTAACGTCGCCGCATCCAAGTGCGCACGAATGTCCGCTACCTGTAACGCATCATGCACGGGCAACATGCGCATCCTCCCGCACATACAATAATGCCAGCACCCAACTTAACCCTGCCAGCAAAGCCGCCGCGTAAAACGTATCGGTTGCTCCCCAATATTGCCACGCATAACCACTCAGCAAACTGCCCATTGCACCACCCAAACCGTAACTCAAACCTGAATACAATGCTTGCCCCCTACCCTGTAATTTCCCCGGAAACTGATGATGTACCAGATGAATCGCTGCCGCATGAAACAAACCGTAAGTCGCCGCATGAAATAACTGCGACAGCATCAACACAGCCACATTATCGACCCACGTTCCCAAGATCAGCCAGCGTACCCCCGTCAGAAACAGCGCCAAGATAAACAGCCGTACCGCACCAAAATGCCCCATTAAACGGTGCATGACCCAAAATAAGCCCACTTCAGCCAGCACACCCAACGCCCACATCCACCCCGTGAAGTTACGCGAATAACTGTGATCTTCCAGATAAATACTGAAAAACGTGTAGTAAGCACCGTGACTCGCCTGTTGTAACGCACACGCCAACAACAATACCCACACCGTCGGCTGACGTAACACTTCCCGCAACCGCCCCACCTGTTCAGTATGAATAGCGTGTGGCTTATCTTCGACAAACCAAGTCGTCAACCAAATCCCCACAAACAGCAATAAGATGACATCCACCACCAACGCCACACCATAGCGTTCCAATACCGTAGGCAGGCTTGCCACCATCACAATAAAACCGATTGAACCCCATAACCGAATCCGGCTGTAGCGCCCAATATCGCTGCCCAAATGGTTCAAGGTTAACGCCTCGAATTGTGGCAGGGAGGCATTCCAGAAAAACCCAAAACTTGCCATGACCACCACCATCCAGCCAAAACTGTGTTGCCAATACACTCCCGCAAAACACACTGCCGTCAGCAAGCTAGCACCACGAATAATGCGCAACCGTTCACCCGTATGATCGGCTAACCAACCCCAGATGAAAGGCGCAATAATCTTTGTCCCCATGAACACTGCCATGAGTTCACCGATTTGTGCAGGTGAAAATCCAGCCACTTTTTTCAGGTAGACTGTCCAATAGGGTACAAATACGCCCAACGCCGTAAAGTAGACGAAGTAGAAAATCGAAAGCCGCCCATAAGGCGGCTTTGAGCTGGGGGGTGAAGGGTTGTTCACGCTGAAGCTGGAATATCCGGCAAGCTAGTGGTGACGTCCGCATTTTGCGCCCGATGCCGCAAGGCATGATCCATCAGCGTAATCGCCAGCATTGCCTCGCAAATCGGTGTAGCGCGAATCCCCACGCACGGATCATGCCGCCCTTTGGTGATCACTTCCACCGCTTCACCATCCAGATTCACGGTACGCCCCGGCAAACGCATACTGGAAGTCGGCTTGAACGCGGTATGCACAATGATTTCCTGCCCCGACGAAATACCACCTAGAATCCCGCCAGCATGATTGCTAAGGAAGCCCTGCATGGTGATTTCATCACGGTGCTCCGTGCCTTTTTGTGCCACGCAATCGAAACCTGCCCCGACTTCCACGCCCTTCGCCGCATTGATCGACATCATCGCGTGCGCAATATCCGCATCCAGTCGATCAAAAATCGGCTCGCCCCAACCGGGAGGTACGTTGGAGGCGACCGTGGTGATTTTCGCACCGACGGAATTGCCTTCCTTACGCAATGCATCCATGTAATCTTCCATCGGCTGCACTTTGCTGGCATCGGGGCAGAAGAACGGGTTATTGGCAATTTCGTTCCAATCCAAGGTTTCTGCAACGATTGGCCCCAATTGCGACAAATAGCCGCGAATCAGCACACCGTAACGTTCCAGCAACCATTTCTTGGCAATCGCCCCGGCAGCCACGCGCATCGCAGTTTCCCGTGCAGAGGAACGCCCACCCCCACGGTAATCGCGGAAGCCGTATTTTTTGTAATACGTGTAATCGGCGTGACCGGGGCGGAAGCGATCCATAATGTCGCCGTAATCCTTAGAACGCTGATCCGTATTCTGGATGAGCAGCGCAATCGTTGTACCCGTGGTTTTACCCTCGAATACGCCCGATAGGATTTGCACCGCATCGGCTTCGCGCCGCTGGGTGGTGTGACGACTTTGCCCCGGCTTGCGCCGATCAAGGTCAATTTGAATATCGGCTTCCGTGAGGGCGAGTCCAGGCGGGCAGCCATCCACGATGCAACCGATTGCGGGTCCATGACTCTCACCGAAGGAGGTCACGGTAAACAGTTTTCCAAAGGTATTTCCTGACATGCGGGTGATTGTAGCAGCTATTTAAAGCCCCTTGCAGTCCTTTTCATGCTGCTTATTTATCTCCCATTCAGCTTGCTTGTTATAAGATTGCTCACACACATCATAAAAATTACAGTGTCAAACCGACGCAAAAGCCCGAATGGGGGAGCACATGTCCCCCTCTTTTTAACCTGGCTTCACGCAATCACATCAAGAATCAATCGCTAGGAGAGGAGAGTGCGCCTGTTCCCCGCAAGCAGCACATTTAAATATAAAGGGGATAAAGATGGCCGGAACTTATCCGGCCGAATCTTTCTAAGCATAGAGACATAAGCACAATACGATTAACAGGGGCAAACATATCATGGCAGAGTACCATACGTACCATCTGGCAGCAGTGGCGGCAGGGGTCGGTGCAGCCGCCGTCACCTCCATTATCGCACCCAACTTGGGTTTGGAAGTCATCGGTATTACCGCACTGAGCGGCTATGTCGGCGGCTTGCTACCCGATATTGACGATACCAACTCCAGTAGTTTCCATGTCGTGCAACGACTAAGCCGCTTAGCAGCCGTGCTAGTACCTGCTATTCAGTTTTTCTACCGACCTACCGATTTGTTGCTGGCTATCCCGATTGCCTTATTCATGGTATCGCGCTTTTGGGAGGTCTTGAGTCAAATCGTCAAACGGGGGGGGCATACGCACTCGGTGATTGCAGCGGTTTGCTTATCACTGGGAGTGGCTTGGGTAGGGTATTTAACCGTCGGTAGTGCCGCTGCTCTACCAGCATTTCTAGCGTCAAGCGTCAGCTATTTGCTGCATTTACTGCTGGATGATTTGGATAATGTACGGTTTGTGGAAACCAAGACAGGGATGCGTCCGGCATTATTGCCTGTCGGTAGAGGACGCGCCATTGAGCTTTACAGCATTCTCGCGATTGGCTTTGTGAGCTTTTTCGCGCTGTGGGGCATTTGAAAAAGAGGGCGTGATGCATCACGCCCTCACCTAAATTAGGCTTGCTGTTCTTGTGCAGCAATGTCAGCACGTACTTTGTCCATATCCAGCTCACGTACCTTGGCAATCACTTGTTCTAATTGCGGTTCGCTCAACATACCCGCTTCTGCATACAGGATGACCTGCTCACGGAAAATCATCAGCGTCGGGATGGAACGGATTTGGAAATTCGCCGCCAACTCCTGCTCTTCTTCGGTGTTCACTTTTGCAAACACGATGTCCGTGTGGTTGTCAGACACTTTCTCGAAAATCGGCGCAAAGGAACGGCAAGGGCCACACCATGGAGCCCAAAAGTCGATGATCACGATGTCATTGGTCGTGATGGTGTCTTCAAAACTCTGTACGGTCATTTCTTCGGCTGCCATGGCATACTCCTCAATAAAATTACATCAAAAATACAGTCATTCCACCTGTAGTGCATCGCCCCAACGGGGTAGCAGTCTATGCGGAATATTCAAATGATCCAGTACCCGCGCCACCATGAAATCAACCAATTCCTGCACGGATGTCGGGCGTTGATAAAAGCCCGGATTGGCGGGCATGATAATAACCCCCATCCGTGCCAGTTTCAGCATGTTTTCCAAATGAATCTCGGAAAACGGGGTTTCACGCACCACCAAAATCAGTTTTTTGCGCTCTTTCAAGCAGACATCGGCAGCACGTTCGATCAAGTTGCGGCTACTGCCACAGGCAATCGCGGAGAGCGTTCCGGTGGTGCAAGGGCAAACCACGGTCGCATCCGCCACCCCGCTGCCGCTAGCAATCGGTGCTGCCCATTGTTCGCGCTCAAAAACCTGCAATTGCCCCGGCTGTGCGCTGTAGAGGTCGCTGAAATACGCTTGGATTTCGCTGGCACGCCCCGGCAAACGGTGCTCCGTTTCCATATTAACCACGACTTGCGCAGGGCGTGACATCAGCAAATACACGCGATGCCCGTTTTGCAGCAAAAACTCCAGCAAACGCAAGCCGTATTGCGCACCGGATGCGCCCGTCATGATCAAAGTAATGGTTTTCAAGTGTTCAGCATCTCAGTTAGCCAATTGCGCCAACAGCTTGTCATGAACCCCACCGAAGCCGCCATTACTCATAACTAAAACATGGTCTCCTGCTTGCGCGAGTTGCGCCACGGTAGCGACCAACACATCAATATCATCCCATTCTGGCAACTGATAAATAAAAGCATAATCAGCCACTTGTAAAGCCGCCGCGACTGCTGCCCCGTGCGTTCCCATTCGCATGGTGTTAGAACGTGGTTCTAACAACGCAATAATTCGCGCCTTACCCACCTTTGCCCGCAAACCTGCCAACGTCGTGGTAATCGCGGTCGGGTGATGCGCGAAATCATCGTAAACCGTCACGCCACGTACCGTACCACGCACCTGCATCCGCCGCTTCACCCCTTGGAACTCTGCCAAACCCGCAATCGCATGTTCCGCCGGAACGCCTGCATGACGTGCCGCAGCAATCGCTGCCAGTGCATTATTAACGTTGTGTTCGCCCAGCAAATCCCAACGGACGATGCCTTGTTCGACACCTTTGCAGAATACGCGGAATGCGCTGCCATCGGCTTGCAAATATTCTGCCCGCCAATCGCCGTCCGCAAACGTTTCCACCGGAGTCCAGCAACCCATTGCCAGCGTATCCTTAAGATTCGCCTCCTGTGCATTGACTACCGCTAAGCCACTGCTCGGTACGGTACGCATCAGGTGATGGAACTGGGTTTTGATTGCCTGCACATCAGGGAAAATATCCGCGTGATCGTATTCGAGGTTATTGAGGATTACGGTACGCGGGTGGTAATGCACAAACTTAGAGCGCTTGTCGAAAAATGCGGTGTCGTATTCATCAGCTTCCACCACAAAAAACGGTGAAGCGCCCAAACGCGCCGAAATCCCAAAGTTTTCCGGCACACCGCCAATCAAGAAACCGGGTTGCAAGCCTGCGTATTCCAAAATCCACGCCAACATACTCGCGGTGGTGGTTTTACCGTGCGTCCCCGCCACCGCCAGTACCCAACGATCCCGCAAAATATGTTCGCCCAGCCATTGTGGGCCTGAAGTGTACGGCAGATTACGGTCAAGCACGTGTTCCACAATGTCTAAACCACGGCGCATCACATTACCAACGACCAGTGTATCGGTATCGGGTGGTATATCATGCGGCTGAAAACCCTGCATAATATCCACGCCTTGCTCTGCCAGCATGGTACTCATCGGCGGATAAACGTTGCTATCCGCACCCGTAACGTGATGCCCTTGTTCACGCGCCAACAGGGCAATGCCGCCCATAAATGTGCCGCAAATACCCAGAATATGAATTTTCATCCGAATCTATAGACCTTAACTTGTGTGATTACGCACGGCTTCTTCGATGGGAATCGGTTTGGAGATGCCGTAACCTTGCCCGTAGTCTACACCAATCTCGCGCAAAATTTGTATGACCCGATCCGTTTCGACGTATTCCGCAATGACTTTCAAGCCCATCAAATGCCCAACCTGCGTCACCGATAGCACCATTGCGTGGGCAATATCATCGTTGGCAATGTCTTTAATAAAACTGCCGTCAATCTTCAAATAATCTACCGACAGGGATTTTAAATACCCAAAAGAACTAACGCCCGTACCAAAGTCATCCAGCGAGAAACTACAGCCCAAATTTTTCAAGGTTTCGATAAAGTGCTGTGCTAATTCGAGGTTATGAATCGCGACCCGTTCGGTAATTTCAAAGCAAAGCATGGCAGGGCTAATACCCGCTTCCTGAATTTCGTCTAAGACAAACTTCAGAAAGGTCGGTTCATCCAAACTTTGCCCTGATAAGTTTACTGCAAAGATCGGGCGGGGAACTTTTTGGGTAATTTCCTTCAAGGTCTGGAGCAATTTACGCACTACCCAACGATCCAAGCGTGGCATCATGGAATAATATTCAGCCGCCGGAATAAATTCATCCGGTGGTACAGGCTGATTATTCTCATCATACAACCGAATCAGCACTTCGTAATGGCTAAACGGCTTTTTAAATTCGGCGGGGCGCAAATCGTGAATAGGTTGCGCAACTAGGCGAAAGTTACCGGCTTCAAAGGCTTTTTTCAGGCGATCCAACCAAACCATATTGCCACGTTGCTTGAGTACTTCGGGGTCATCAGGTTTGTAAATATGAATGCGATTACCGCCTTTCGCCTTAGCAACGCGACACGCCGCATCCGCTTCTGAGAGCAAACGATTCGGTGTTTTCAAGGCTTTATACAAGGGGACGAACGCAATACTCGCGGTGACGTTCTGGCGCATCTTATTCCAGTCAAACGCGTATTGTTCCAACTTAATACGAATTTGTTCCGCCGCCCGAATCGCAACTGCTGGTTCAATTTCTTGAAACAGAATCCCAAATTCATCACCACCCAAACGTGCCAAAATATCACGGCGAGAATCAATTTCATCCTTGAGCATTCGTGCAATGCGCTCAATTAATGCATCACCCCCATTATGCCCCATCGTGTCATTCACCACTTTGAACTGGTCCATCGAAATGAGACAGAAGGAATGTTTAACGCCATGCTGGCGTACCTGATCAATCGCAAGCTTTAAGCGTAACTCAAAACTCTTACGATTCAGCAACATGGTTTGGGGATCATGCATTTGTACGTGATCTAAACGCACTTGCAAGGCATGAAGTTCGGTTTGATCACGCACCATCAGCATATAACAGGGATGATCAACGGCTTCAAATAAAATTGGCTGTACAGTGTAAGTGACCTGTACATCATTTAAACCGGCGGCATTCAGCAAGGCATTGCGTAACAACGGACGGTCATTGCGTTTTGCTGTATCCAACCACGCAATCGGATTACGCGTTAACAAATCAATTAAGGAAAATAATTCACCGTAGTGTTTCCCACGCGCACTACGAATTTTATATTTTAGAATTTTTTCAGCGGCGGGATTGATAAAATCAACGACACCCTTAGCATCTACTAGAATAGCCGCTTCCTGAACATCCGCCAGCGAGGAAACCAGCATATTTTGTTGAGCCAAGCGTAATTGAATGTTGAATTGACGCCGTGCAGACCAAAACCACCAGACCATGGCAGCCACAGACCCAACCACCAATATCCCCCCACTCAGGACGATATTAGATGAAAAATCAGCAATTGTGCCCACACAAATCCCCACCTAGCATAGCGTATTATCTTATGAACTATTCTATGACTTGCATAGTAGGCGCAAATAGCTAACCTGTACAGTTTTGCACGACGAAACGTTTTTCAGCCCAGTATTTCGACCTAAAAATGACAGACACAATAAAACCGACAGTATTGATTTAACACTGTCGGTTTGAGCATATCGAGCAGAAAAAGCTTAGAGCTTTTCTTTGATACGTGCAGACTTACCAGTACGCCCACGCAGGTAGTACAGCTTAGCGCGACGCACATCGCCACTACGCTTAACGGTAATGCTAGCGATGCTGTTGCTGAATGTCTGGAATACACGCTCAACGCCTTCACCGTAAGACATTTTGCGTACTGTGAAAGCGGAGTTCAGACCACGATTTTTCTTCGCAATCACTACACCTTCATAAGCCTGTTGGCGTTCTTTATCGCCGTCCTTGACACGCACTTGAACGATAACGGTATCACCGGGGTTAAAATCCGGGATTACCTTGGTCATTTGCTCTTGTTCAAGTTGTTGAATAATCGTGTTCATGATAATCCTCTAATGCAGCTCTTCACTGCTTTCAAACTCGTTTATATACTCGTTCAGCAACACACGCTCACTGTCGGTCAACTGTCGTGCCTGTAACAATTCCGGCCTGCGTCGCCATGTTTTTCCCAGCGCTTGCTTTTTGCGCCAACGGGCAATTGCGGCATGATTACCGCTTTTTAAGATGGCTGGTAATGGCATCCCTTCCAGTTCTTCTGGGCGGGTATAGTGAGGGCAATCCAGTAATCCATCAAAAAACGAATCCTGTGCTGCCGACTCCTGATGCCCCAACGTCCCCGGCAATAAGCGGGTCACTGCGTCAATCAATACCATTGCGCCTAACTCGCCGCCGCTGAGAACATAGTCGCCAATGGAACATTCCATGTCGACTTCTAAGGCAATAACGCGTTCGTCGATACCTTCATAGCGACCACACAGCAAAATCAGGTGTTGCGCTGCTGCTAGCTCAGTCACCAAAGCCTGATTCAGGGGTGCTCCCTGTGGGCTAAGGTAAACCACTTTTCCCGGATTCTCTCGGCGAGCATCACGGATAGCTTGCAACAAACAGTCGCCCTTCATCACCATGCCGGGACCACCGCCGTAAGGGCGGTCATCTACCGTGCGATGCACGTCGGTGGCGTAATCGCGTGGATTCCATTGCGTGAGGGAGATGATACCGCGCTCTGCTGCCCGACCCGTAACACCACTGCTGATGACGGACTCGACCAATTCAGGAAAGAGCGTGATAACATCAAACCGCATTGGCATTAGAATTCAGGATCCCAATCCACCGTAATACGCTTGTCATCCAGTGAAACCGACTTGATGAAATCATGCAAAACCCACGGCAACAAACGTTCCCGCTCACCCTGCACAACCAATACATCATTCGCACCAGTTTCAAACAAGTGGTCGACTTTGCCCAGCATCACGCCATTAACCGTCACCACATCCATGCCGATCAAATCAGCCCAGTAGTACTCATCTGCATCCAACTTGTGTAAGCGATCACGCGGCACACCAATTTCGCAACCGATAAACTTCTCAGCTTGGGTTCGGTCTGTCACACCCTCTAGTTGCGCAACAATCCCCTTACCCTGCACTTGTCCGTTTAGTAACTTACAAGGCTGCCATTCACCTGCAACCTTCAAAGACCAAGGGGCATACCCTAAAATCCCATCCAATTGGTGCGTGTGTGAAAACACTTTGACCCAACCTTTTATACCAAAAACAGCGGAAATTTTTCCGAGTGTTACCATATCAGGCTGGGACATAATGCTTTATGCCGCCACTGTTTCTGCGGATTCTTTCAGCAGCTTTGCAACACGTTCGGTTGGTTGAGCGCCGCAAGCGACCCAATGGGCAACGCGATCTTGTTCAATGTGCAGACGTACTTCTTGACCACGGGCGACCGGGTTGAAGTAACCAATGCGTTCAATGTAACCACTGTCACGCGGCTTGCGCTTGTCGCTAACGACAATGTGGTAAAACGGGTGCTTTTTCGCACCACCTCTAGCCAGACGAATATTGACCATGTGAAGACCTTACAAAATGCGGTTAATACGAAGCAACCGGAGCTGCCCGAAGTAAACGCGCAATTCTACGTTAATTTCAGAAAAAGTGAAGTCTTCATTAGCTTCTTACCCACAAAAAAGCCCCCGACTCGCGGAGGCTTCCTGATAAATCGGCTTTAACGAAGGTCAATTCATTGAGCAGCAGCGTATTGCGCACCACTGCGTCCGGGGAAATAGCGATAATGACCGGTAATGGGCATCTGGAAGAGCACATCTTCAATCTTCTCACCTTCCCCGATATTGTGCACAATCATGGGCCGGTTTGGATCAGCCGTGGATTTACGGTTCACCACAATCCCGATGTGTTCCTGATCGCCACCTAAGCTCCATGTCACCAAATCACCCGCACGGTAATCGGTTGGGTTGCCACTCACTGGCACTCTTCCCCCATGACGAGTGAAAAATGCCTTTAGATTATGCACACGCCGATGGTCGATATTCGGATCGGGTTTATCTAAGCCCCATTTGGGAAGATTAGGATAAGAGTAAAAATTCTGTGATATATCCTCATACACCAAGCGCTGGAGATCAACGCCCAGTTTCCGATAGGAACGAATCACCGTATCCGTACACACCCCCACGTTAGCAGGCACGTCACCGTTCGGATAGCCAATCGGCATATAACGCCCATCGTATACCACACGATGTCGCAAACGATCCAATGCTGCATATGACAAACGCTCTGGCGTTGCCACATTCCCACGAGCACTTTGCGAACGTTTTACGTCAGCAGACTTTTCAGCAACCTGCTGATTGGAACACCCTGCCATACCCGATAGCATTAAGCCACCCAGTAGCACCGCTGAAAAGCGCCACGTCGACAAACGCAGCACTTGAAAAACACCACTCATGTTATGCCACTCCTAATCCTGACATCCCCAATAAAACCGGACTCACCAAAACAATCAGTCATTATAATGGTTTTTATAATATCCCACGGCAGAATGCCAGCTTAACCCTGTGACAACACACCTAACCTTAATAGGTAGGGCATTCAGCGCGGTACGGTTCTTTTACAATCCCCCAGCGGAACGGTAATGGCGCATGTGGATCAGAAATCAACGAACCTGCTTCGACGTTCTGACGTAATTCACGCAAAGTCATCTTGTAATCCTGCTCCCCTTCCCCCACCAAGGTCATTTGTACCTCACAGAAATCATTCAGACTTTTCATTTCTTGTGGTGGTGGTTGATCTTGAGAGAAGACCGCTTTTGCCCAACGTGCAGGCTGTGAACGTGGATCAAACCGACCAACGTGATCCAAATGACGACGAATAGAGTCAAAGAACATGGTTAAACGCTTATCACGACCCGGCGTGGAATGATCATCGTATTCTTTTGCATTCATGCACTGACGACCTTGACCACGGATTTGCTGCAAATACCACTGCGCATCATAGACATAAACAGCGCGGTCATTCGCATACATGCACAACGCCAATAACAAACGTTGCGTCTTTTCATCTGCCGTTTCAGGGCGTTTCGCTAACTTACCGGAAATAACATCCGTGAATTTTACATAGTCGTATTGAAGCTCTGCCGCCAGTTGAAACTGCTCTTCGCTGTAACCCGGTTGCTCAATGGCTGCACGCATAATGTTTTGCGGCTGCTTGAAACGACGGTAGCCATCCCCCAAACGCTTATCTTCCGGCACATAGAACGGGAAAGACGGGGTACGTAACAAATAACGGGCTTGCTTAGGTGTCGTAGAAGCCATCACTTCGGCGATACCCGCTTCCGTTACATCCGCAATTTGATAAGAATGCACACCCGGCGCAACATACACGTCACCCGGTTTAATATCATTCAACGCAACTGGATAAGTATCATTTCGCAAGGACTCACTGCTGGTCATATCAGCTACGTGATTCATGAACTGTCTGACACGCTGATCAGGGGACAAATTATCCCACGTCGACATGCTGTTGTTGACCAACTTACCCGCTTTATCACGATTATTGATCACAAAAGGCAGGCGGTGTTCAAAGGCAAAGATGAGACGCATGGCGTACACCGCATCCGCGCAATCATTCTCGAATTTGTAATAAATCGGCTTAGCAGGATCCATGAAAATATCGTCTTTCCACTCAGTACGTACCCACTGGCGGTAACGATCTTCCCACGAACTATCCCACTCGTTCTCATTGGGCCACACGGCAGCGGATGCCATCGAAGACATCGACGAAATGACGGCAAACAAAAATGCCAAAGCAAACATTTTTTTCATGAAGTTTACAACTTGATACGGTTCATCAGAAGAACATTAAATAAACAGACGCCAACAGGCTCACCCATGCCTAAATGACCGGAGAAAAGCCCATAAGTTCCCAAAGACCGCTAGCGTAGATTGACTTATGGATAATTTCAATAAAAAACTGCCCAGTCACGCCGTAACCGAGCAGTTTTATGCGAGATTGGTGGTAAAAACTTGCGCATCAACCACCGATAACGTTAACCAGAAATAATTACTTCTGATATTGCTGCATGACCGACTTAGAAGACTGATCCATAGAAACTGCGCCTTTGTAGTTACCTTTGGCTTTCACTTTAGGTACAACTGGGCGATTGCCTTGACCAGCAACACAACCGTAAACGTGCTTATGACCAGCAACATCACCGGGGTGGCTGTGGCATTTTTGAGCGCAATCAGGTGCTTCGTCATGGCAATGCTGACCAGCAGGTTTTGCTGCTTTATCAGCAGGTTTTGCTGTATCAGTAACAGGTGCTGCTTGTTGAGCCGTTTGTTGGCTCATGCCACCCATTTGTTGGCAACCAGTAGCAAACATAGCGGCAACCAACAGGGTTGCGAGTGTCAATTGAGATTTGATTTTCATCGTCTTAGTCTCTTTCATTGTTTAAGGAAAACATACGAAGTGTAGCAAAGAATTCGGATGTTCTTGCGCACTACTCCGCGCAAATTTAGCACGAATGCGCACAAAAAACCTATGAAAAACGTGAGTTATCCCACCTATAGATTCAGATATACCCCATTCAAAACCGGAAAATAGGTTGCATCAAATACCACCAGTCTTCAAACAAAAATATATTTATACCAAAATAAAAACTTATGACAAAAAAAAGCCTCTTGACGAGTCAAGAGGCTTTGCAAAACACAGCGCTCGTAACGAGAACTGTGTTTTTAGGCAAACCAGATTACTTCTGGTATTGCTTCATTGCTGCTGCAGAAGCTGCATCTTGTGCGACTGGGCCTTTGTAGTTGCCTTTCGCTTTCACTTGCGGAACGCGTGGCTGAATTTGACGAACAGGAGGAGCAACTGGTGGAGGAGTAACAACAGCTGGAACATCAACTTTTGGCGTTTCAGTTACTTGTTGACCAGTAGACTGTTGAGCACCCATTTGTTGGCAACCTGTTGTCAACAGACCAGCGAACAAAATACCAGCGATAGCCACTTGAGATTTGATTTTCATAATAGTAAAACTCTCTAAACAATTGATTTGGAAAGGGAAAACTTTGTCTAACCAGAATTGGCATGGACATAAGTTATAATCCAGACCATGAATTTTCTGGATGATGCGCATCATACAACCAGACAATCCACTAGGCAAACCCATCTTAGCGCAAAATTCCTTAATGGTCGCTAGAAATATCGAAAAAGCCTAATATAGCTACCCCGGAAAGCCACCCATAGGTGGAAATCCACCGCCCGTCGGTAATTTTCCTGTCATACCGCTCATCAGTTTGCGTAAGCCACCTTTGGAAAACTGCTTCATCATCCGGCTCATCTGCAATTGCTGTTTTAACAAGCGGTTCACATCCTGCACTTGCAAGCCACATCCAGCGGCAATACGGCGCTTGCGGGAGGACTTAATCAAATCGGGGTTGCGCCGCTCTTCCAACGTCATCGAGTTGATAATGGCAATCATGCGACGCACTTCTTTGTCATTTGCCTGATCTTTGACATTGGCAGGTAGATTACCCATCCCCGGCAATTTATCCATCAAGCCCGCCATGCCGCCCATTTTCAGCATTTGTTGCATCTGGTCACGCAAATCCTCGAAATCGAACGATTTACCCTTATTGAGTTTTTTCGCCAGTTGCGCGGCTTTTTTGTGGTCGACTTGACGCTGCGCCTCTTCAATCAGACTCAATACGTCGCCCATACCCAGAATGCGCGATGCCATCCGATCAGGGTGGAATGGCTCAAGCGCATCCAGCTTTTCGCCCATCCCGATGAATTTGATCGGCTTACCAGTAATGTAACGCACGGACAGTGCCGCACCACCCCGCGCATCACCATCCGCCTTGGTCAAGATCACGCCCGTCAGCGGCAAGGCATCCCCAAAGGCTTTCGCGGTATTCGCTGCATCTTGCCCTGTCATGCTATCCACCACGAATAGCGTTTCGATGGGATTTGCAGCGGCATGGATAGCCTGAATTTCTGCCATCATCTCCGCATCGACGTGCAAACGCCCTGCCGTGTCGATGATCAGCACATCCATGTACTTGAGCTTGGCTTGCGCGACAGCCGCTTTAGCAATGTCTACAGGCTTTTGCCCCGCATCACTGGGGAAGAATACTCCCCCCGTTTGCCCCGCAATGGTTTCAAGCTGCTTGATCGCCGCAGGACGGTAAACGTCGCAACTCGCTACCATCACCGACTTATTCTGGCGCTCTTTCAGAAAACGGGTTAGCTTGCCCACCGTGGTGGTTTTACCTGCACCTTGCAAACCTGCCATCAAAATGACCGCTGGCGGCTGGGCATTCAATGACAAATTTTCGTTGGCTTTGCCCATCAGCTCAACTAACTCGTCGTTCACAACTTTGATTAAAGCTTGACCGGGGCTAAGGCTTTCCAACACCTCCTGACCAATCGCACGCTCACGCACCCTGTTGGTGAACTCACGCACCACCGGCAACGCCACGTCCGCTTCCAATAACGCCATCCGCACATCACGCAAGGCATCTTTAATATTATCGTCGGTCAGACGTGCCTGACCGCGCAGTTTTTTTACCGTCTGCGAAAGACGTTCACTTAAATTCTCAAACATGATTTGACTTCTTGCTAGTCCGATTCAGGCACAAGTTGCTATCATAACACTTAACTGAATTTTGTAGCTAACCGGTGAAACCCGTTTGACAATGACAATAACACTTAATTTGTGCGCCACACTGGCTTGGTTGGCAACATGGTTGCTGATTGGCGGGCGATTGCGTGACCGCCTACAAACCCGTTCCCCCAAACACCGTCATGCCCTCATCGTCCTGTGGGTAGTCGCCTTAGGGCTGCACGGTGGCACTATCCTGCATCAGGTTTGGCAAGCGGGCAGCATATCCATCAGTTTTGCGGCAGCCAGCTCCATTGTTATGTGGCTATGCAATCTCTTGCTGTTTATCACCATGTTGAGCCGTCCGTTAGAAACCTTGGGTATTTTTGTCGTACCGATTACCTTGAGCGCGATGCTGCTACCGCTACTGAGTCCCGCGCAAACGCCCACCATTAATCTCAATAACGGCTTAGGCGTACATATTTTCACCTCACTGCTGGCGTACAGCATGTTGACCTTAGCGGCGCTGCAAGCCTTGTTACTAGCGCTGCAAAATCGGCATTTACATAACCACCATCCGGGGGGATTGATTCGCACCCTGCCGCCCTTGCTGGATATGGAAGCCTTGCTATTCAAACTAATATTGCTGGGCATTATTTTGCTGTCCTTCGGGTTACTCAGCGGCGTGCTGTACATCGACAACCTCTTTGCCCAACACCTCGTCCACAAAACCATCTTGTCGATTATCGCGTGGATTGTCTTTACGGTCTTGCTAGTCGGGCATTGGCAGTATGGCTGGCGTGGACGTATCGCCATTCGTTGGACATTGAGCGGCTTTTTCATCCTAATGCTCGCGTTCTTCGGCAGCAAATTTGTGCTGGAATTTCTGGTGAAGCCCTTGTGAATGTTGCTGCTTCCTTGCAATGGCTGCGACGCTGGTTAGATTGCTGCCGCAACAAGCCGCCGCGTATTGCCCCAAACCACGTCGAGATGCTGCAACGTATCATGGATTTGGAAACCACGACTGTCAGCGACATCATGATTCCGCGCAATCAACTGGTAGGCCTAGCCCTAGACGATGACTGGAATGAGCTGGAAGAACAACTCATTAACAGCCATTTCACCCGCCTACTGGTTTACCGTGAAAACCTCGACAATGTGATTGGCTTTGTCCACTTGCGCAAACTTCTACCGCTGTTTCGCGATGGACATCTGGATCGAACACGCTTTGAAGCCAGTATCCGCCCCGCCTATTTCATCCCAGAAAGCACCTCACTGACCCAGCAATTGTTAAACTTTCAGCAAGAAAATCGCCGCATCGCGCTAGTCGTGGATGAATACGGTGAAATCCTCGGTCTGATTACACTGGAAGACATCCTCGAAGAAATTGTTGGCGAATTTTCGACAACACCCGCCACCCAAACCCATGAAATCCGCCCACTCAACGATGGCAGTTACTGGGTAGACGGTGCTGCCAGTATTCGCGACATCAACCGCGAACTCGGTAGCCGCTTTGCTGCCGAAGAAGCCAACACGCTCAACGGCTTGATTTTAGAATACCTCGAATCCATCCCCGTCCCCGGCATGACCGTTCTCATTGACGATTACCCGCTGGAAATCCGCAAAACGCGCAATAATGCGGTCAAGACCCTGATCATCCACCCCAAAATCCAGCGTTTACGGATAAACAACAATGAGTAAAGCCAAACTCCAGTATTACTGCACCGCCTGCGGCAGCGTACACACCAAATGGGGCGGACAATGCGGCGATTGCGGCGCATGGAATACGCTGGAAGAAGCCCTCAGCCTTCCCGCCAGCAAAAACCCCGTCAATACCCGTGCAGGGGGCTACGCAGGCGAACAACCCGTCATTCGCTCCCTACACGAAGTCAGCCTGACCGAAACCCCCCGCATCCTCACCCACCAACCCGAACTGGATCGCGTCTTGGGTGGCGGATTAGTCGCAGGTTCAGTAGTGTTGATCGGTGGCGACCCCGGCATCGGCAAATCCACCATTTTGCTACAAACGCTCGCTACGTTGACCGAACTAAAAAGCTTGTATGTCACCGGCGAAGAATCCTTGCAACAAGTCGGTCTACGCGCCCGCCGTTTAGGGCTACCGACCGATAACTTACGCCTGCTCACCGAAACCTGCGTGGAAAGCATCCTCTCGCTGGTATCGCAGGAAAAGCCGCATCTGATGGTGATCGACTCGATTCAAACCGTGTTCACTGACAGCTTGCAAGCCGCTCCTGGCTCAGTCAGCCAAATCCGTGAAGCCGCTGCCAAGCTAGTACGCTTCGCCAAGCAAACCAATACCGCTATGTTTCTTGTTGGTCACGTCACCAAAGAAGGCACACTCGCAGGCCCCCGCGTCCTCGAACACATGGTCGATACCGTGCTGTATTTTGAAGGCGACCCCGGTGGACGTTATCGGATTATTCGCGCTGTCAAAAACCGTTTCGGCGCAGTCAACGAACTCGGCGTATTTGCCATGACCGAGCAAGGCTTGAAAGGGGTCAGCAATCCTTCCGCCATTTTCCTCTCGCGCCACGAAGAACCCGTTTCCGGCAGCGTCATTATGGTGACACGCGAAGGCACACGCCCACTGATGGTCGAAGTACAAGCTCTCGTCGACCAAAGTCACGGGGCAGCACCACGTCGCGTTACCTTGGGTTTGGAACAAAATCGCCTTTCCATGCTCTTAGCAGTGCTACATCGTCATGCCGGAATTTCAATGTTTGACCAAGACGTATTCATTAATGTTGTCGGTGGTGTTAAGATTTCAGAAACCGCTGCTGATTTATCATTGTTGTTAGCGGCACTTTCGAGTTTTCGCAACCGTCCTCTGCCTGCTGATCTAGTGGTTTTTGGAGAAGTTGGGCTGGCTGGCGAAATTCGCCCAGTTCCAAACGGTGAGGAGCGTTTGCGTGAGGCTGCCAAACACGGTTTTAAACAGGCTATCGTAGCGAAAGGAAACAAACCACGTCACCCCATTGAGGGAATGAAGGTGGTCGCCGTTGCCAGATTGGAGAAAGCGATAGAAATTGTGATGTAAATTCGCAACAATAACGTGCATAATTGTTGACTCTCAACAACAGATATAATAATTTTATTATTAGGTTCGGGCCGCATAAACGTTACAAACACAGGTACGGGCAGTCGTTGAGGGCATCTTGTTGCTAACTTTCTCTCTCCAGTTTGATAGTACTTATTCATTACTCTCACCCACATTCACAGACGGGGAGTACTCATCTTGTCTTTTTCAGAATTAGGCTTAAATCCAGATTTTGCGGCGAAAATTGAGGCTGCTGGTTACGAGAATCCGACTGACTTACAGAAACAGTTGATTCCGCTCGTGGCGCAAAACAAGAGTGTCATCATCTGGACACAATCGGCTTCCGGCAAAACCGGGGCATTTTTGATACCCGCCATCAACCATGTGTTGGCGCATCCCATCGAAGAGCAACGGCATACCCGTATCTTGATCTTGACCTCACGCCGTGATCGCGTGAACCAGATCAACTACACGATTAAACGTCTCATGGGAGATGAGCAGCAAATTCGCTCCGGCTTCATTGTGAGCGGTCGCCCTTATCAGCCACAGATGCGCTTGTTACGCCGCCCCTTGGACTTAATGATAGCCACCCCCGGGCGATTAAACGACTTGGTAGACAACAACAAAGCCGACTTTTCCAAGCTGGAAATGCTGGTAATTGACGACCTAAGCGCTATCTACCACAAAGGTTTGCATGGGCTGATCAACAAAATTCTTGCTGAACGTACCACCGCTTGTCCGGTTATCGCGTTTGTACGCCCCGAAAATGACATTGCCGGTTACGCCCGTGCAGTATTGGCGGGTGCTGAAGAAATCGAAGTTGACGATGACCGCAACCCACTGCGCTTGATTCCGCAAGTGGTGCACCTCGCCGACGATTACACCCACAAAATTGCGCTAATGGATCACTTGCTGGATGAATTTTCCGGCGAACCGACCGTCATTTTTACCATTACCAGCAAAGTCGCCAAGGCGTTGGCAGAAAGCCTCGCTAACCACGGACACATGGCTGAAGTGGCGGCAGACCTGCCCGAATCCGAACGCAACGGCAGCGCATCACCGATTCTCATCTACGCAGACCAAGACGCTTTGCCGCCGAATCTGCACGGTGATGAACACATTATCAACTTTGAATTGCCCCAAAAAGTTGAAGATTACGAAAAACGCTTGCACGATATTAACCCCGATTCCCGCGAAGAAGCGGTTATCGCCGTGGTCTTGCCGCGTGAACGTGACAACTTGAAACTGATAGAAACGTTTCTGGGGGATTCCATCGAACAATGCACCCTACCGGGTCTTGCGCCACTGGAACATACCTCCGGCTTCACCCCCGCCGTGCGTTCACCGCGAGCACCTCGCAACAACCACGAAGGACAACGCTTCAGCAACGGCAATGGCGGCAGACAAGGCGGCGAACGTGACCGTGGTGCTCGCCCCCAACAAGGTCGTTCCGGCGGCGGTGCAAACCAACAACGCCCACCCCATCAAGGGCAAGGCGGTAATGGTGGCGGCGGACGCAGCTATCCAAATCAACAGCAAGGTCAAGGTGGTCGCCGCGATAGCCGTCCTGACAACCGCCCCGCACAAGGGCAAGGGCAAGGGCAAGACCAGCAACCACAAACCAACGCCAATATGCCTGCGGATCGCCAACAGCGCAAAGGTCCTTACGGTCGTCTCAACGGGGGCGCACAACGCAAACGCGAAGGCGGCTCTTACACCGGCAGCAGCAATCCTGCACCACGTCGTGACCAAGGCGGCTCTTACGAAATTGGCAGTTGGGAAAAACCTGACTATACGCAACAGGGTGAAAAACCTAAAACAGATAAACAAGTCGTTATCCGTTACAAGGAAAAACGCCGTATCGTGACCAAGTAAATACATCAATATGCTGCAAGACACGGAAGAACTGCACCGCAAACTCGCGGAATTAACCCAAGAACACCGGGAACTGGATGAGGCGATTGCGCAAGTCACGCAAGAGCCTCCTTACGATCAGCTCAAGGCATCGCGCTTAAAGAAACGCAAATTATTGTTGAAAGATATGATTGCACGACTCAACAGCCAGTTGATTCCCGACTTAAACGCTTAACACCGTGCGCTAAACGCCATCCCACACACTGCGGATGGCGGCGATGCCTTGCCCACCATTCAGCCGCGCCGTTGCAACGTGGCTGTTCTCCATACCGCCGAGGGCATATACCGGAAAATTCACGTCCTCCACCGCTGCCGCAAACGCCGCCCACCCCAAATGCGCCGCCCCCGGATGCGATAGCGTCGGCAAGACCGGCGACAGCAAAGCAAAATCCACCCCAATCTCTGCCGCCCGCTGCAATTCCCGCCCATCATGGCAAGAAGCCGACAACCATTGCCCTGCCCGTCGGGGCGTATGCCATAGTTGGGAACTGGTCAAATGCAAACCATCCGCTTCCGCTATCGGGATAGGCGGTGAATTCAACACAACCTTCGCCTCAAATTCATGTGCCAACGCGATAACTTCCCGCGCCAGCGCCACGTAATCATCAGCCGCGAGCGACTTCGCCCTAAACACCACCAAACGAATTCCCGCGTGCAACCGCTGCTCCAACTGGTGTAAAAACTCAGCAGTATTGTGCGGTTCAGGTGTAATCAGGCAACGCTCAGGCAGGCGAGCAGCAGTAATAATCGGGTAATTCGCGGGAGGAAATTCGAGAGTAGGCAATTGTTCGGCGGTATACCACGCCACTAGCTGACCTTCGCGCCCATGTGCAACACCACTGAAAGCGATGACTTCCCACACATCCAGCAACACCGCCCGTTCTGGATACACGTAGCGAACTTTGATAAGCGGGTGCGCTTGTTGCACGTTAATGCCGAGTTCTTCGTGAAGTTCGCGGCTCAAACCCTGCAAAGGTGTTTCACCGGATTCGACTTTACCGCCGGGGAATTCCCATTTACCACCCTGATGTTGGTGGGTAGGGCGTTGCGCTAACAGTATCCGACCATCGTTGCCACGGATAACCGCCGCAACGACATGCAAATACTCAACTGCGGTATTCGGCATTGATTTTGACGTAATCGTAGGAAAAATCGCATGTCCACGTCGTCGCACTGGCTTCGCCACGCCCTAAATGGATGCGAATGTCGATTTCTTCGCGTTTGGTTTCTGCCGCGCCTAATTCTTCGCGATAAGTCGGCGCAGGTTCACCGTTTTCGATCAGCAAAGTTTCACCCAACCAAATACTGATACGACTCACGTCCAACGCATCCACATGACTGCGCCCGACTGCGGCAAGGATGCGCCCCCAATTCGGGTCACTGGCAAACAAAGCCGTTTTTACCAACGGCGACAGTGCCACCGTGTTGCCGACAATACGCGCTTCCGCACGCGTTGCCGCGCCTTGCACATCAATGCTGATGAATTTGGTTGCGCCTTCGCCATCCCGCACAATCGCTTGCGCCAGATACAAACACACATCCAGCAAAGCGGCTCGGAACGCAGGCAAACCATCGCCGCCCACGTAAACGCCTGAACTGCCCGTTGCCATCACGATCAGTGAGTCGTTGGTAGACGTATCACCATCCACCGTGATGCAGTTGAAGGTTTCTTCCACCACTTCATTCAACAAGGTTTGCAGCGTCTCTTTTTCAACCAAGGCATCGGTGGCCACATACGCCAACATGGTTGCCATATTGGGGTGAATCATGCCCGCACCTTTGGCAATTCCCGTGATCGTCACAGTTTCGCCGAAGATTTCCACCTGACGGCTAATCGCTTTGGCAATCGTATCCGTCGTCATAATCGTGCGCGAGGCTTCCATCCAAGCATCAGCATCGAGCTTGGCAAAGACTTCAGGTAATGCAGCCGTGATTTTTTCAACAGGCAATTGCTGCCCAATCACACCGGTTGAAAAGGGCAACACTTGCTCTGCCCAACACTCACCCAGCTCTGCCACCTGTTCGCAGCTTTCCCGTGCTGCCGCCATACCCGGCTCACCCGTACCCGCATTCGCGTTACCGGCATTGATCAGCAAGTAACGCGTATTGGAATGCAGCAAGTTAGCGCGGCACACATGCACAGGTGCGGCACAAAACGCATTGCGGGTAAACACGGCAGCGGTGTGGCTGCCCTGCTCTAACTCAATCAGCAGTAAATCGTTACGATTCTTGTAACGAATTTCCGCGTTTACCGATGCCAAGCGCACGCCAGCAATCGGCAATAAGGTGTCGGGTGCGTGTAAGTTGACTGCCATGTTACCTACTTCCTTATAAAACCAAACGAACTCAGACCAATTGACCGTGGCAACTCTTAAATTTCTTGCCAGAGCCACACGGGCATGGGTCATTACGCCCAACTTTTACGCCATCACGCTCGTAAGGATTGCTGCTATCACCAACGACGGCATCCACGACTTCCTCGTCCTCAAACGCGTTACCTGCATCGGGATGCGTAAACGCCATCGCTTGCGGCTCATGCTCTTCCAACTCTGCCATTGCCTGTTGCGGCTCTTGCAATTGGATGCGCATCAGAAACGCCACAACGTCATGCTTGATACGTTCCAGCAATTGCTCGAACATCTCGAAGGCTTCGCGCTTGTATTCCTGCTTCGGGTTTTTCTGCGCATAACCGCGCAAACCAACGCTTTGACGCAAGTAATCCATCGCCGCCAGATGCTCTTTCCACTCGCCATCCAGCACATGCAGCATCACATCGCGTTCCAAACGGCGCATGTTCGGGTCGCCAATCATCTCTTCTTTATTTTGGAGGACAGCAGCAACTTGTTCCTGCACACGGTCACGCAAACTTTCTTCGGGCAAGTTTTTCTCTGTTGCCAACCATTCTTTGAGCGGCAAATCCACGCCAAACTCAGTGTAAAGCTGCTTATAAAGACCGTCCACATCCCACTGTTCAGCAAGGCTACCGGGCGGAATGTGCGACGCAAACATCACATCTACCACGTCTTCGCGAATCGCGTCGATGGTGTCTTTAATGTCATCCACTTCCAGCAAATCGTTACGCTGGGAATAAATCACCTTACGCTGATCGTTGGCAACATCGTCGTATTCCAGCAAATGTTTGCGGATGTCGTAGTTGTGCGCTTCAACTTTGCGCTGCGCATTTTCAATGGATTTGGATACCAGACCGGCTTCAATCGCCTGACCTTTTTCCATCCCCAAGCGCTGCATCATACTTTTCACCCGATCAGAGGCAAAAATACGCATCAAATTATCTTCCAATGACAGGAAGAAACGGGAAGAACCGGGGTCGCCTTGACGACCTGCACGACCGCGCAACTGGTTGTCAATACGCCGCGATTCATGGCGTTCTGTACCGAGGATATGCAGACCACCCGAAGCCACCACTGCATCGTGACGCTTCTGCCACAGGGCTTTAATTTGGCTCACGGCTTCAGGATTGGGGGTTTCGCCGAGTTGCTTCAGCTCTTCATCCATACTACCGCCGAGCACGATGTCCGTACCACGACCGGCCATGTTAGTCGCAATCGTCACCGCCGCAGGGCGACCCGCATTAGCAACAATGTGCGCTTCACGTTCGTGTTGTTTGGCGTTGAGGACTTCGTGCGGAATCCGTAACTCTTTGAGCTTATTGGAAACCAATTCCGACGTATCAATCGACGCTGTACCGACCAACACAGGGCGACCTTTTGCCACCTGCTCTTCGATTTCTTTGATGATAGCGTCGTATTTCTCTTCCGCTGTCAGGTAAATCAAGTCGTTAGAGTCAATACGCTTCATCGGACGGTGCGTAGGAATAACCACGACTTCCAGCCCGTAAATTTGTTGCAATTCAAACGCTTCCGTATCCGCCGTCCCCGTCATACCAGAAAGTTTTTCATACAGACGGAAATAGTTCTGGAAGGTGATCGAAGCCAGCGTTTGGTTTTCCGCTTGAATCTCAACATGCTCTTTAGCTTCAATAGCTTGATGCAAACCTTCTGACCAGCGCCGTCCCGGCATGGTACGCCCAGTAAACTCATCAACAATGACGATTTTTCCATCACGCACAATGTAATCGACGTTACGTTGGAACAGCGCATGAGCACGCAGTGCCGCGCCTAAGTGATGCAAGACGCTGATACTGACCGTATCGTACAAGCCTTGACCTTCCGGCAGCACACCCGCTGACCACAGCAACTGCTCAGCACGTTCCTGCCCTGCTTCGCTCATGTAGACCTGACGGGCTTTTTCATCGACCAAATAATCGCCGGGTGCATTTTCTTCCGGCTGCTTTACCAACATCGGGATGAGCTGGTCGATAGCCATGTAAAGCTGGGACGCATCGTGGCTAGGCCCCGAAATAATCAGCGGAGTACGCGCTTCGTCGATTAAGATCGAGTCGACCTCATCCACAATCGCGTAGTACAAATCGCGCTGCACACGGTCTTCCTTACGGAACGCCATATTGTCACGCAAATAGTCGAAACCGAATTCGTTGTTCGTGCCGTAAGTGATGTCCGAACCATACGCTGCACGGCGTTCTTCGGAACTCAACCCGTTGATGATCACGCCAGTGGTTAAGCCCAAAAAGCCGTACAACTTCGCCATCTGCGCCGCGTCGCGTTGCGCCAGATAGTCGTTGACCGTGATAACGTGCATCCCCTTACCGGGCAAAGCATTCAGGTAAGCTGCCACCGTAGCGACCAAGGTTTTACCTTCGCCCGTTTTCATTTCAGCAATTTTGCCGTCATCCAACACCATGCCACCGATCATCTGTACGTCGTAATGACGCAACCCTAAGACACGATGACTGGCTTCACGCACCACCGCAAACGCTTCGGGCAACAGGCTTGCTAAGGTTTCATCCTTCTGCAATCGCTGACGGAACTCGGTGGTTTTAGCCGCTAATTGCGCGTCAGATAAGCCTTTGTACTGCTCTTCAAATGCATTGATTTTCTTAACGGCTTTAGAATAAGACTTGACCAAACGGTCATTACGGCTGCCAAAAATCTTTTTGGCTACAGAACCCAACATACGTTTTTCTCTCTTGTGTGACGGTTTGCACCGTATTATATACAGTTTAACTGGCTATACGGTGAATTATTCTTCGTGTCCCAAGTATTCACGCGGGTTGACGGGTGCACCATTCTTTAACACTTCCAGATGCAAGTGCGAGCCGGTCGAACGCCCGGTGCTCCCCATCCATGCCACGTTATCACCTTTTTTCACGACTTCGCCTTCAACCACTTTCGTCGTACTTAAGTGCGCATAACGGCTAATCAAGGCATCACCGTGGTCAACTTCCACCACATTGCCGTAACCGTCATTACGGTTGCCTGCAAAGGAAACAACTCCACCGCCAACCGCGAAAATATCCGTACCCTGTGGCCCTGCATAATCGACCCCTTTGTGCATTTTCTGACGACCATTGAAAGGGTCACGCCGGAAACCAAATTCGGAAGAAATATAGCCACTGTGTACCGGACGACCAGACGGCAAGACCTCTTGTTGCAAAGTAACACCTTCAAGGATCTGTTCTAGCGTCGACAACATGCCTTTCTGGCGATCTACGCTATTCTCAGCATCTTGAAAAGCAGACAATAATTCATTGGAAGACGTTTTGTGTTGACCCGATAATACCTCTTGGTCAACACCGCCGCGCCCCGGCTTGGTATCCAAAGCAAACTCTTGCGGGTCGAGCTTAGCCTTGTCGGCGACGCGTTTAGCCAACGCATTCAAACGCGCTATTTCCGCTTCCAAATTTCCCAGCCGCACGGACAAGGTATCCACATCAACCGTATAGTTGGCATAGGTTTTCTTAATTTGGTCAACCGTGGAAATTTGTTGCTCTAACGCTGACAACAATTTTCCCGCATCATTACCGGAAAGGGCGCTATGTTGAGGTGTTGCATCGAGTCGATACAGCCCAAACATTTGGTTGACAGAAAGCCCCACCAACAGCAAGGCGACAATGCCAGCGGGGATAATAAGGTGCTTCCACGGGTGGAGCATAAACGATGAACGGCGCGAGCCATCATCACTAAGACAGATTACCTGCATGATAGTAAATCTCTTGGATTTCTCACTAACTCACAAAATGCGACCATAGCGTTTATAATAGAAGATTACTGGTTTCGGGGGAGAAACAAATACGATGAAAAAAATCAATCAACTGATTAACCGAAGTGTTGATCAAAAACTTCACCAAATGGACACACTTGCAGAAATCATTGCTCACTTCTTTTCCATTTCTGTTGAAAATCGCTTTTGGCCTTTGTTGAAAAACCAACGCATAACACTCCTCACCGACGACCCTCATTTTGCTACGCAAGCCCGCTTTCAGCAGCACTTGTTATGCAAATATTTAAGCAAATGCTTAAACATTAACATTCGCGGCATTGATATTAAGGTCATCGGCTTACATCTTGCAAGTACCGAGCAAAAAATGGGCGATTTCCGCACCTCTAACCATGCTGCACACATTATGCAAAGTATCGCCCAAGGCATTGAAGATAAAGAACTTAGTGATGCCGTAACGCGACTTGCCAAGACACTCAGTCGACCACGCGTTTAAATGCTCGCATACACGTAACTGTCCGCAAAGATCGCTTGTTCTTTTTGTTTATTGTCGAGCGTGACCATTTCCCACGCATCTTGTTGTTGCAGCAATTCACGCGCCAGCAAATTATTAATGGCATGACCCGATTTATAACCAACATAAGCACCAATAATACCGTGACCTAAGGTATATAAATCACCAATCGCATCCAAAATTTTATGGCGAATAAACTCGTCGCTATAACGTAAACCATCCTGATTTAATACACGAAATTCATCCAGCACAATGGCGTTTTCCAAACTACCGCCTAAGCCCAGATTACGGGAACGCAGCATTTCAACATCACGCATGAAACCGAACGTCCGCGCCCGCGCAATTTCGCTCGCATACGCTTGGCGCGAAAAGTCGATTTCCAAAGATTGTCCGGTGGCACTCACCGCTGGATGATCAAATTCGATCTCGAAACTGGCTTTGAAACCAGCATACGGCAACAACTTTGCCCAACCCGTACCACGACTCACTTCTAACGTTTTTTTGATACGAATGAAGCGCTTAGGTGCTTTCAATTCTTCAATACCTGTCGACAATAACAAGTAAAGGAAGGGAGCGGCACTGCCATCCATAATGGGAATTTCAGCGGCATCCAAATCCACGTACAGATTGTCGATACCTAAACCGGCTAATGCCGACAGCAAGTGTTCAATGGTCGAAACCCTTGCGTCTTTGTCAATTAAAGCGGTACAAAGCATGGTCTCGCCTACCCGTTCAGGGTGAAGCTCGATCAACGCGGGGGGATTCATATCAATCCGGCGAAACACAATGCCGGTATTAGACGGTGCGGGGCGTAAAGTCATCGAGACTTTTTTGCCAGAGTGCAAACCGATACCAAGCGTTGATACCGTTGCTTTTAATGTCCGTTGCCTTAACAAGGTATACTCCCTTTCGTTGTTGGCGCGTTACTTTTTAGAATAGGTGAAGTCTAGTCGATATGACTTGTTACAGTCTGAACAAGTTTCAACATTTTCTAAAAAACTGCCCGACAGGTACTCCGTTGGCATTGGGGCGTTCCCCCAATGCCGCGACGGGCATGTCGATTTATCAACGAAACAAGTACTAAACCTTAGTCAGCCTGCTTACGCAGGAACGCGGGAATATCCAAGCTGCTTTCAATACCACGCGAGCTATAAGCCGTATCGCGTCCATAAGATTTCACGCCGGGAATATCACGCGCCAATTCAACGGGCGGTAAATCACGTACCCGATTGCGTTGCTCATTCAGCACGGCTTGCTGCTGGGCATGACGATCCATTCCGCGATCATGACGATCCATCCCACGGGTGGGTTGCTGCTGGCTCACCACGGACAACGCAGGACGTGTCGCTGTCGTTAAACCCGCTTCTTCCAAGCCTGTCGCCACAATCGTGACACGGATTTTATCGCCCAGCTCAGGGTTCAAGGTTGTACCAATGATCACATTCGCATCATCGGCAGCAAACTGCCCTACGACAGAGCCAACTTCCTCAAACTCGTGCATGGTCATATCCATGCCACCGCTGATGCTCACCAGAATACCGTGTGAACCATCCAAACGGATGTCTTCCAACAGTGGGCTGGAAATTGCCATTTGGGCAGCTTTAGAAGCGCGGTCTTCGCCTTGCGCTTCACCAGACCCCATCATGGTCACACCACCGTTGCACATGACTGCACGCACGTCAGCAAAGTCCACGTTGATCAGACCGGGGTTGGTGATCAATTCCGCAATGCCCTGTACCGCTTTGAGTAATACATCGTTAGCCGCTTCAAACGCTGACATCAACGACACATTCTTACCCAACGAAGTCAGCAACTTCTGGTTCGGAATAGTAATCAGGGAATCAACATGCTTGTGCAACTCCGCAATCCCCGCATCGGCAGACTTCTTGCGGCGTGAACCTTCCATCAGGAACGGACGTGTTACTACTGCCACGGTCAGAATACCCATGTCACGCGCAATTTCAGCGATGACTGGCGCAGCACCCGTACCTGTACCACCACCCATACCGGCAGTAATGAACAACATATCCGTGCCGCTAACCAGTTCTTTGATGCGCTCACGGTCTTCAATGGCGGCTTCCCGCCCGATTTCAGGGTTTGCACCCGCACCCAGACCTTTGGTCAACGATGTGCCCAATTGCAGGACGCTTTTGACTCCAATGCCTGACAGGGCTTGGGAATCGGTATTGGCACAGATATATTCGACACCTTCGATACCGGATGCCAGCATGTGCTTGACAGCATTGCCACCGCCACCGCCGACACCAATAACTTTGATTGCAGCACCTTTGGCTGCACTATCCATTAATTCAAACATGCCCGTATCTCCGACTGTTAAAAATTACCGTTAAACCAGCTTTTCAAGCGATCCCACCAACCATCATCCGTTGATGATGACATGACACTCACCGTGGTAGAGCCGTTCCGCTTGGTCCCATATGCCTGCTGCGCCATCCCGTACAGCAGTAGTCCTACCCCAGTGGAATGGATAGGGTTTTCAACTTCACCGCGTAAGCCGCCGATATTGCGGGGCATACCGATCCGCACGGGCATATGAAAGACTTCTTCTGCCAACTCACGCACACCGCGCATTTTGGAAGAGCCGCCTGTCAACACAATGCCAGCACCAATGCGTTCTTCGTAACCGCTGCGACGCAGTTCCTGAAGCACGAGTGAAAACAATTCTTCGTAGCGGGGTTCGATCACGGATGACAGTGTTTGCACTGACAAGCTACGTGGTTCACGCTCCCCAACACCGGGTACTTCGATCAACTCATCTTCCTCGACAAGCTGACGTAACGCCCGACCGTATTTAATCTTAATCTCTTCGGCGTGCTGTGTCGGTGTACGCACCGCCATCGCAATATCATTGGTGACTTGATCACCCGCAATCGGAATCACCGCCGTGTGATGGATTGAACCATTCATGAACACCGCAATGTCACTCGTACCACCACCAATATCGACTAGGCACACGCCTAGCTCTTTCTCATCTTCTTCCAACACCGCGTAACTGGACGCAACTTGCTCCAGAATGATGTCTTCAACGTGTAGACCGCAACGTTCTACACATTTAACCAGATTTTGCGCGGCACTGTGCGCAGCAGTGACGAGATGCACGCGGGCTTCCATACGTACCCCCGACATGCCAATTGGTTCACGAATACCTTCTTGCTGATCAATGATATACTCTTGCGGCAAGACATGCAGAATACGCTGATCAGCAGGCACTGCCACAGCACGCGCCGCATCCATGACCCGCTCCACATCACCAATAGTCACTTCTTTATCTTTAATCGCCACGATCCCATTGGAATTGAGGCTACGCACATGACTCCCTGCAATCCCCACGTACACGGTGCGAATCTGGATGCCCGCCATCAATTCGGCTTCTTCTACGGCGCGTTGAATCGACTGAATAGTGGATTCAATATTCACCACCACACCTTTTTTCATGCCGCGTGACGGATATGACCCCAGACCAATGATTTCCAAGCGTCCGGCGTCATTGATTTCGCCGACCAACGCCACCACTTTCGATGTACCCAGATCCAGCGCTACAATCACGTTATGTTCTTTCTTTGACATCACTCACTCCTGCGACTCCGTCCGTTGAATCCCGCGAGCCGACTGGGGATTTTTTCCATTCCACTGCAAAACCGTTGGTATAACGCAAATCAACCCGCCGTATATTATTGAGTTTTTTGGCTAGTTCTTGCTGAAAACCAACCCTGAACCGCTGCATCCGCAGTGCTTGGTTTTCACTGCCGATCATCACCTCTGGCCCTTCTTTTATTTTAACCCGCCACGAGCCACCTTCATCCTCAGTCAGTTCGGATAACTCCAACGGTAGCCCTTTCAGCCATTCCTTGACGCTCAAATAACGTTCACCCATTTTACGTCCATTATCTTCCGGGCTATAAAGTGTCGGAAATACACCGCGCATGGAGGGTAATTCGGCAACAAACAACTCACCGTATTTATTCATCAACCGCTCACGCCCCCAGAAAGCCACCGGCGATTGTTCTTCAACCATGACAATCAACTGATCAGGCCAGGCCTTACGCAATGTAATCGAACGTACCCAAGGCAAGGTTTCCAAATCCGCTTTCAACGCATCCGCATCCAGCAGGTGCAAATTGGTTTGCTTGTATTTATCAATAACCGCACGTAAATCAGTATCTTTAATAAATTTACGGTCGCCTTGAAGATCAATCTTGCTAATAGGTAGGTTTTCTGGGTTATTCAGCATAGCGCGTACTCCCAGTACGCCCGCCAGCAACATCAATAACACCACAAACGCCGCAATCAATTTCAACAAACGTGGCGGTACATCCGTCAGATGAAAACCTGAAGAAGGCACGGTACGTTTGTTAATTGTTTGACGGCGTGGGGTTACCATTACAGGGTTGTCTCCAAGATGCGCACGACTAACGCGTTAAAATCCATTCCAATGGCACGAGCACCCATCGGCACTAAACTGTGATCGGTCATACCAGGATTGGTATTGACCTCAATCAACCATGCTTTACCTTGGGCATCACGCATCAAATCCACGCGCCCCCAACCACGTCCACCTACAGCAGCGAATGCTTGCTGTGCCAGTGTTTGCATGGCTTGTTCTTCGACACTCTCCAAGCCACACGGGCAGAAATAACGGGTATCATCCGAAATATATTTGGCTTGGTAATCGTAAAATTCACCCGGCACTTCCAAGCGAATCAGGGGCAATGATTCACCTGCAACGATACCAGCAGTGTATTCCGCACCGCTAATCCATTGCTCAGCAATGACTACCGTGCTGCATTCCGCTGCTTTGTGATAAGCACCTGCCAGCTCAGCCGCCGCTTTTACCTTACTCATGCCAATGCTCGAACCTTCGGTCGCTGGCTTCACCATCAGCGGCAAACCCAACTCCGCCACCACGGCATCAAAATCCGTCGTGGCTGTCAGCACACGGTAAGCAGGCGTTGGCAAACCTGCCCCCGCCCAGACCCGTTTGGTCATAAGCTTATCCATGCTGATCGCCGATGCCATCACGCCGCAGCCCGTGTACGGAATACCAAGGATTTCTAATGCGCCTTGCAATACTCCATCTTCACCGCCTGCGCCATGCAGGATGTTAAATACACGATCAAAACCCCCTTCTTGAAGTATCTTAATAATGTTACGGTCAACATCAATACCGTGCGCATCCACACCGCTAGCTTGCAATGCCGCCAGCACCGCCGCGCCACTTTTCAAGGAAACGGGGCGTTCCGCCGCCCAACCACCGTACAGGACTGCTACCTTGCCGAATTTTTGGTGTAACGTTGCATTCATACGTCACCTGCCTTCAGGCTCAATTTTTCAGGCAAACCGGCGGCTAATGCGCCCACGCTGCCTGCGCCTTGCGTCAAAATAATGTCACCGTCTTGCAACACATGCTTCAACACACCCGGTACGTCTTCCACGTCGGTCACAAAAATAGGGTCTACCTTGCCACGGATACGAATCGCACGCGCCAAGGCACGCCCGTCAGCGCCCGGAATCGGCTGTTCGCTAGCCGGATACACATCCATCAGCACCAGCACGTCCGTTTCTGACAAGACTTGTGCAAAATCTTCAAACAAGTCACGGGTACGTGTGTAACGGTGCGGTTGGAAGACTTGCACCAAACGACGCGTCGGCCATGCGTTACGCACTGCATCCAAAGTCGCTTTCATTTCACGCGGGTGATGCCCGTAGTCATCCACTAACGTCGCGGATTTGCCCAGCGCAAAGGTAATATCACCGTATTGCTGGAAACGACGACCGACACCATCAAACTTGCGTAAACCGTCCATAATCGCTTGGTCAGACACATCCAATTCCGCCGCAATCGCAATCGCCGCCAACGCATTCAAGACGTTATGACGCCCCGGCAAGTTCAGCACGATCTCCAACGTGCGGTTGCCTTTCACACACTGTACGCTGAAATGACTTTGTGTCCCCACAAAACGCACATTCGTGGCACGTACATCCGCCTCCTGATCAATGCCGTAAGTGACAATAGGACGCCCCACATCCGGCATAATTTCGCGCACATACTCGTCATCCACGCACAATACCGCCAACCCGTAGAACGGCAAGTGATGCAAAAACTCCACGAAGGTTTGCTTCAACTTATTGAAATCGTTGCCATAGGTTGACATATGGTCTTCGTCGATATTCGTGACCACCGCAATCATCGGTTGCAGGTGCAGGAATGACGCATCGCTTTCATCCGCCTCCGCCACCAGATATTCACCTGTGCCTAGCTTGGAATTGCTGGCGGAACTATTTAGTTTGCCACCGATCACGTAAGTCGGATCCATACCACCTTCTACCAGCAAGCTCGTGGTTAAGCTAGTCGTGGTGGTTTTACCGTGTGTCCCAGCAACCGCAATGCCCTGACGAAAACGCATCAGCTCTGCCAACATTTCCGCACGGCGCACAATCGGTAAACGTTTTTCACGCGCTGCGACGATTTCAGGGTTAGCGTTATCAATCGCGGTAGACACCACAATTACGTCCGCGCCCTCGACGTTTTCCGCCGCATGACCTTTGTAAACAGTGATACCCAGCGATTGCAGGCGGCGCGTCATTGCCCCTTCTGCCACATCCGAACCGGATACGTTGTAGCCCAAATTAGCCACGACCTCGGCAATCCCGCCCATACCCGCACCACCGATACCGATGAAATGTAAGCGGTTGATGCGTTTGCGAGCCAGATCGTCATTCCCAATTTTCATTGTTGTTTTCCTGCATTGTTATTGAAGTCGTAACCGGCATACGCCGCGCAAATGGCAGCAACTTGTGCAGTCGCATGAGGCTTTGCTAGCGCACGCGACGCCACGCTCATCTGCCGCAACTGTGCACGGTCAGCACATAAAGCTTTCAAGACACCCGCCAATGTATCGGCCGTTAAATCACGTTGTTGCAGCAGCAACGCCGCGCCATTATCCGCCAGATATTTCGCATTAGCCGTCTGGTGATCATCCACGGCATAAGGGTACGGCACAAGTAACGCAGCAACACCCGTTGCGGCTAATTCCGCAATCGTCAGCGCACCGGAGCGACAAATCACCAAATCTGCCCACGCGTAGGCTTCCGCCATGTCTTCGATGAACGGCATCACCTCCGCATCCACAGCAGCGGCGGCGTATGCGCTACGTGCCGCATCAATGTTTTTCACACCGGCTTGATGACGCACTACAGGGCGGCTAGCGGTAGCGAATTGCGCCAAGGCTTGCGGCACAATTTGGTTTAAGGCTTGTGCGCCGAGGCTACCGCCGACGACCAGAATGTGGACGGGTTGGTCGTCGCGATCTGCCAAACGTTCCAGCGGAGCGGACAAGCTGGCAATATCCAAACGCACGGGGTTGCCCGTTGCCATGACTTTCTGGCTGCTGGCAAACGTCCCCGGAAAACCTTCCAATACGCGACGGCAAAAGCGCGACAGCAATTTATTGGTTAAACCTGCCACCGCATTCTGTTCATGGATCACGACTGGTGTACCCAGCAACGCCGCCATCAAACCGCCAGGACCCGCGACAAAACCGCCCATGCCCAATACCGCCGCAGGCTTGTACGTGCGCATGATCTGTACCGATTGCCACAACGCACGCATTAGATTCACGGGTGCGAGCAGCAAGGTTTGCCAGCCTTTGCCACGCAAACCGTTCACATCCAGCCACGCCATTTCAATACCTGCTTCAGGAATCACGCGTGCTTCCAAACCTTTACGCGTTCCCATCCACACCACGGGGATACCTTGCGCAATTAATGCACGCGCCACCGCTAGTCCGGGGTAAACGTGTCCACCCGTGCCACCAGCGGTAATCATAATAGGGCGTTGTATTTTATTCGCCACGGGCTGTCCTCTTTACAGGACGCACTTTGGTTGGCTTGAGCACACGGCGCTCCGGCAAACCAAACTGCGCAAGCTGGGTTTCACGGTGTACGCGCATCAGCAACGCCAATGCCGCCAACGTAATCATCAAACTACTGCCGCCGTAACTCATCAGCGGCAAGGTCAAACCTTTCGGTGGCAACACTGCCAAGTTGACCCCAATGTGCAGAATGACTTGAAAACCAATCCAAAAACCGATGCCGTAAGCGACATAAGCGCCGAAATGTTTGCCCACCTTGTCGGCTTGAAAACCAATCACAAAGGCACGCATCACCAGCCAGCCATACAAACACAGCACCACTAGCATCCCGATAAAGCCGAATTCTTCCGCCAAAATCGAGAAAATAAAGTCATTGTGCGCTTCCGGCAGGTAGAACAACTTCTGGATACTGCCACCCAGCCCATTGCCAAACCAACCGCCATCACCAATCGCCATCAAGGAATGTACGGTCTGATAACCCTTGTCGGCTTCATGCGCCCACGGATTCATCAATGCATCCCAACGATCACCGCGATACCCCATCATGGATACCGGAATCATCACCAGAATAGCCCCGCCGAGCAAAATGCCTAAACGCTTCAACGGCACACCACCGAGAAACAACAACGCCAAACCCGTCACAAAGATAACAATGGTTGAACCGAAATCCGGTTCTAACAACAGCAACCCGCCCGTCAAACCCAGTACCAACAACGGAATCAGCAAAGGCTGATGCGAGGGTGACGTCGATAAATCTTTACCATGTCGAATCAAATAGCCTGACAAATACAGCAACATAATCAGTTTCGCCATTTCGGACACTTGCACCGCCATAAAACCAAAGTTCAACCAGCGACGGCTGCCGTTCACTTCCTTACCAATGCCCGGAATCAGTACCAGCACCAACAATGCCAGCACCAGCGGTAACAGCTTCACACCGAGTTGCTGCCAGAAATCCACGCGAATCTGGTACATAGCAATCGCCATACACAACCCCAGCATCAGGTAAAACAACTGACGTTGCAGGTAAAAATACGGGTCGTCATATTGCTTTTGTGCAACCCACATCGACGCGGAAGCCAGCATAACAATGCCAATACCAATAATGGCGAGCAACGCAATCAGCAAGTCACGATCCACGTAACGCACCCAAGGGTTCGTATCAACCGTTTCCAGCGGACTAGCAGGTATCGCGCTCATGGTAAGCTCCTCACCGCAGCGCTAAACACATCACCGCGATGCGCATAGCCTTTAAACATATCGAAGCTGGCACACGCCGGAGACAGCAATACATTGTCCCCTGCTTGCGCCAAATCAGCCGCTACTGTCACCGCTTCCGCCATATCGCTTGCAAACACATACGGTGCGTAGCCTTCCACCACCGCCGCCAGCTTGGCGCGATCTTCGCCGATCAATACCAGTGCACGTGCTTTTTCCGCCGCCACCGGACGCAACGGCGCAAAATCCGCACCCTTGCCCTGCCCACCCGCAATCAATACGGTTTTACCAGGCAAACCCGCCAATGCCGCCAGCGTTGCCCCCACATTCGTACCCTTGGAATCGTTGTACCAGTTCACACCCGCACGTTCGCGCACCCACTGAGTACGGTGCGACAATCCTGTGAATTCGCGCAAAGCAGCTAACATACCTGCCAATGGAATCCCCGCCGCTGCACCCAATGCCAATGCTGCCAGTGCATTTGCGTCGTTATGTTCACCAGGCAATTTCATCTCATCCACTGCCAGTAACAAGGTTTCACCTTGCGCTAGCCAGCGTTTACCATTAAATTCACGAATACCATATTGACCGTCCGTCGGAATGTTTAAGCCAAAACTGACGCTACAGCTAGGTTTCACGCTATCAAGCATCGCTATGACCACCGCATCGTCACGGTTTACTACCGCACATCCGCAATGTTGGTACGCAATTTGCTTGGTGGCCGCATAATCTGCAAAGCTGGGGTATCTATCCATGTGGTCTTCACTAACGTTTAAAACCACCGCCGACACTGCTTTCAAGGAATGCGTGGTTTCCAACTGGAAGCTGGAAAGCTCCATCACGTACAAATCTGGGGTTGGTTGCGCTAGCAAATCCAGCGCGGCATAGCCTAGATTACCGCCTGCGTAAGACTTCATCCCCGCTTTTTGCGCCATCAGATCGACCAAAGTGGTCACGCTGCTTTTGCCGTTAGAGCCGGTAATCGCAATCACGGGTGCTTTGGCTTCACGCACGAACAACTCGATGTCGCCGATGAGTGCCGCGCCGCGCTTGCCTGCTGACGCAATTTCGGGGGTCGCAATCGCAATACCGGGGCTAACCACCAACGTGGCAGCACTTGCAAACCAGTCGGCTGCTTCGGCAAACGCCCCGAAGTGATACGGCGTATTAGGAAACTCTGCCAGCAACTCGTCCTTGCCCGGTGGATTCGCACGGCTATCCACCACCGCAAACGCCACGCCACGCGCTTGTAAATGCCGTGCGACTGACAACCCGGTTTGACCGAGACCGACGACCAGCGTTTGCCAGTGATGCGCTTGCGTTGTCATACTTGCGTTACCCATGCGTTACCGAATCTTCAACGTTGCCAAACCGACCATTACCAAAATCACGGTAATGATCCAGAAGCGCACAATGACCCGTGGTTCAGGCCAACCTTTTTTCTCGTAGTGATGGTGCAGCGGTGCCATGCGAAAAATGCGCTTGCCGTCCGTGGCTTTGAAATACCCGACTTGCAAGATCACCGAAAGGGTTTCCAATACGAAAATCCCACCCATGATTGCTAAGACGATTTCTTGCCGGACAATCACTGCCACAATGCCAAGTGCTGCACCCAACGCCAATGCGCCGACATCACCCATGAACACTTGCGCAGGGTAGGTGTTAAACCACAAGAATCCCAAGCCTGCGCCAAAAATAGCCGTGCAGAACACCAACAACTCACCTGCGCCCGCCACACGCGGCACACCCAAATAACTGGAAATGGTGGCGTGTCCACTGACGTAAGCAAAAATACCCAAACCACCCGCGACCAAAATTGTCGGCATAATCGCCAAACCATCCAAGCCATCGGTTAAATTCACCGCATTGCTCGAACCGACGATGACCAAATACACCCACGGAATAAACAACCAACCCATTTGCCAATGCGCATCTTTAAAAACGGGCAAGAAAAACGTGGTTTCGGTGGTGGTTTCTGCCGCCATAAACAGATACACCGCCGCCGCAAAGCCGATCAAACTCAGCCCCACGTATTTTTGCCGTGCCGTCAGACCCATATTACGACGCATTTTGAGCTTGATGTAATCATCTAAGCCACCGACCAAACCAAACCCGACAGTGACAAACAGCACCACCCACACGTAGTGATTATCCAAATCTGCCCACAACAACGTTGCCACGGCAATCGCCAGAATAATCATCACCCCACCCATCGTCGGCGTACCCGCCTTCATTTGGTGCTGCGGGCCATCTTCACGGATGTATTGCCCAATCTTCAAACGGGTTAAGGCGCGAATCATGCCAGGACCCGTCCACAACGCAATGAACAGCGCGGTTAACAAGCCCAAAATAGAGCGCAATGTCAGGTATTGGAAGACGCCGAAACCACGGTAAAAATCGCTTAGGTAATCAAATAGCCACACCAACATTACGCAGCCTCCTTCACAGCCACGGCTGTCAGTGCATCTACTACGCGTTCCATCCGTGCGGAACGCGAACCTTTCACCAACACGGTATCACCGGGCTGCAAGGTAGGTTGCAACGCAGTCAACAAACTTTCCAAGTCAGTACACGCCACGGCAGACTGACCAAATGCTGCACTGGCATTCGCACTCAATTGCCCCAAGGTAAACAGTGCATCAATCCCTGCTGCGGCTGCTTGTTGACCAATCGCGGCATGAAGTTGCTCGCCGTTATCACCTAATTCGCCCATATCACCCAATACCAAGATTTTTCTGCCCGGCAAACGCGCCAAAACATCCACCGCTGCGGCGGTCGAACTGGGGTTTGCATTATAAGTATCATCAATCACTGTACCGCCATGCTGACCTGTTTTGGGGTTTAAACGCCCTTTCACCGGCTGTAAGGATTCCAGTCCCTGACAAATGGTAGCGAGGTTCACCCCCAGAGCTAAAGCGGCAGCACTCGCCGCCAAGGCATTCATCTGATTGTGATGCCCCAGCAATTTCAAATTCACTGGCACGGTTTGCCCTTGTACCTGTACAGCAAAAGGTATCTCGACAGTACTGATACCCTGCACATCCGCCGCATTTTTCATGCCAAAACTCAATACGGTACGCTGCGGATTTAAGCCACGCCAATAATCCGCGTAAGTATCATCGGCATTCAAAATAGCCACGCCCTTCGCGCTCAGACCGTTGCAGATGTCGCCCTTTTCACGCGCCACCCCCGCAATGTCACCAAAGCCTTCCAAATGCGATGCACCCGCATTATTAATAATCGCCACATCCGGACATGCAATACGGGTTAAGTAATCAATTTCACCGAAATGGTTTGAACCCATTTCGATCACCGCAAACGCATCGCTGTCACGCAAGCGCAGCAACGTTAACGGCATACCGATGTCATTGTTCAGATTGCCAAGCGTTGCCAAGGTTTGCCCTTGTTTGGCGAGAATCGCTGCCAGCATTTCTTTCAGGGTGGTTTTGCCATTGCTGCCCGTCAGACCGACCAGTGGTTGGTAGAAATGCTTGCGCCAGGCTGCGGCTAAACGCCCTAACGCTAAGCGCACATCATCGACCACGACTTGAGGAATGGCGGCATCGACGACGCGGGATACCAACGCAGCACTGGCTTTGCCTACCACTTGCGGTACAAAATCGTGTGCATCAAAACGTTCACCCTGCAACGCAAGGAATAAATCGCCCGCCTGTACAGTGCGAGAATCACGTTCAACCCGTTCAATCGGCGTTTCCTGAGCGAAGTCGAAGGGAACAGTCAACGTGCCACCTGTCATCTGCGCGATGTCCGCCAGCGTTAGCCACGTCATGCGCCACACGCCTGCAACGCTTGCGCTGCTTGGAGGCGGTCATCAAACGGCACGGTGCCATGCGCTAAAATTTGTACGGTTTCATGACCCTTGCCTGCGATTAACACGGTGTCGCCGGGTTGTGCTTGCCGAATGGCGAGGCGAATGGCTTGTGCGCGGTCGTGTTCTAAGGTCACGCTCGCTTTGTTGTGAATGCCTTGCATAATGTCCTCAAATATCTGCTGCGGATTTTCAGAGCGCGGATTATCGTCGGTTATGACCACCACGTCAGCATCCGATTCAGCTATTTTTGCCATTAACGGGCGTTTACCGCGATCACGGTCGCCGCCACAGCCAAACACACACAGCAAACGTCCACGCGTATGCACCCGCACTGCCTTCAAGACTTGCTGCAACGCACCGGGGGTATGCGCGTAATCCACCACCACCAAACGGTCACTGAGCGGCGTTACAATGACCCGTTCCATACGCCCCGGCACAACCCACACCGCCTGTAATCGCTGCAAAGCGGCGTGGAACGGCACACCTTTCGCCAACAATACGCCGAGTGCTGCCAGCAAATTATGCAGATTGAATTGCCCCAATACCGGCGCTTGCAAAAGCCCCGTCTCTTGACCGTACACCACTGTGGCGCAAATACCGCTGTGGTCAAATATCGGATCGGTTGCTACTAATGTACCCGCAGGATAGTCCTCAACTGCACCAACACCGTAACCGATGATCGCGAGCGACTGTGTAGCTACTTCCGCCGCCAAACGCCGCCCGAACGCATCGTCCACATTCAGCACCACCGCCTTTAGATCAGACCAATGGAATAATTTGCGCTTGGCTTCCGCATAGGCTTCGACCGTGCCGTGGTAATCCAAATGGTCACGGGTCAAATTCGTCAATACCGCGACATCAAAGCGAATGCCGTTGACACGCCCTTGATCCAGCGCGTGCGATGATACTTCCATCGCTACCGTGCCAAAGCCGCTTGCTTGCAAGTCACGTAGCAACGTATGCACGGTTAGCGCATCCGGCGTGGTATGCGTCGCAGGCTGTAACGCCCCTGGCAAACCGATACCCAACGTACCAATGACCGCCGTGCGTGACGCATCCGCCCCCGCAGCGTTCAAGGCTTCGGCAACGAAATGGCTGACCGAGGTTTTACCATCTGTACCCGTCACACCCACCATGAACAGTTCGGCGCTAGGGCTAGCATTAAAACGGTCGGCGAGTATGCCTAACTGTTCCCGCAAAGCAGGCACAGGCACTGATTCAACCGACAAGGGTGGCTGTTGTAAACCGTCTTCTGGCTCGTACAGCACCACGGCAGCACCCGCTTGCACTGCCGCTTCCGCATACGCCAAGCCATGCTGGCGCGTACCACGCAATGCCACAAATGCCATACCCGCTTGAATGTGGCGATTATCCAGCGTCAAACCGGTGATCTGAATATCGGGAGCCTCCGTTACGATACCTGCCAGTAAAGTACGTAGGGAGAGCGAATGTTTCATGTTGCCCCTCCTGCCGTAGGCGTAGTAGACGGTATTGCGGGTAGGGGTGGTTGCGCAGGTGCTGGCGCGGGTGCAGTAGGCTGTTGCGCTACACTGGGTAAATTATCCGGTGGCACATCCAGCAAGCGCAGTGCTTCCGCCATCACCTTTGAGAATACAGGGGCAGCAGCACGACCACCGCTGTCATCAGTCTTCGGTTCGTCGATTTGTACCGCCACCACTAAACGTGGACGACTCGCGGGGGCAACCCCAATAAAGCTGGTCAGGTAACGATCGTTACGGTATTGACCATCGATATACTTGTACGCCGTACCCGTTTTACCCGCTACACGGTAGCCATCAACCATCGCTTTTTCACCCGTACCGCCGTCTTGCACTACCGCTTCCATCATGCGTAACACGGCACGCACCGTATCGGGACTCATGACTTGTTGCCCGACATCGAGTTTATTCAGCTTATAAATAGAGGTCGGCATAAACACGCCATTCGCCGCAAACGGCGCATAAGCATGAGCAATTTGCAATAAGCTCGACGACAGCCCATAACCGTAACCGTGGGAGGCACGATCCACCTTGCCCCACTGTGTATAGTTGGTCAGCAGCCCCGCCGTTTCACCGGAAAAACCCGCATTAGGCACACTGCCAAATCCGACACGACTCAGGAACATCCACTGATCTCGCGCATTCATGAGCAACGCCACACGACTCGCCCCCACGTTACTCGACTTCGCTAGCAAGGTCGGCAGGGTAATTGAACCGTAATCTTTCGGGTCTTTGACGCTGTATTTCCCAAAATTAATTTGCCCCGGTGAGGTATTGATTTCGACTTCAGCGCCAATAGCACGCGCCTCCAATGCCGCAGCAATGGTCAGCGGTTTAATGGTTGAGCCCGGTTCAGATTTATCCGTCACCGCACGGTTACGGTACAAATAAGGTTCGAGTTCTTTGCGATTATTCGGATTGAACGATGGTACATTCGCCATCGCTAAAATTTCACCGTTATGCGCATCCAGCACCACCAGCGAGCCTGCTTTAGCATTCAGCAGGGATACTTGCGTTTTCAGCTCTTTATAGGCGAGGTATTGGATACGGCGGTCAATGCTCAGTTGGAGGTTTTGCCCCGGCTGCATTTCTTCCACGCTGATGACGCTCTCAACTAATTTGCCTTTGGCATCACGCACCACACGGGTTTTGCCGTTTTTACCCGCCAGCAAGTCATTCTGGGCTTTTTCAATGCCTTCAATCCCCGTGCCATCAATGTTAGTCATGCCAACGACGTGCCCCGCCGTTTCTGCCAGCGGATAATAACGCCGGTATTCACGCGTCGCCGCCACACCGGGTAAATCTAGATCGAGAATCGACTGCGCGGTTTCCAGTGACAATTGCCGCCCTAAATAAAAAAACTGCTTGTCGCTGGCTTGCGCTAATTTGGTGGATAATTCACCTGGCTTCAGTTCTAGTTCTTGTTCAATATGCTGCAAACCCGCCTCAAGTTTAGCAAGCTTTTCAGCGGCGACTTCGCGCCCGCCGCGTGCAGCATTGTAAGCATCAAGCAATGCGGGCTTGGCAGCCGCAGGTGGCGGCTCACCCAGCACTTGCGCCGCTTGATGCCGCAAGTCCTCACGCGCCCGCAAAAAATCTTGTGGATTGCACCACAAGGAAGAAACAGGGGAGCTGATCGCCATCGGATCACCGTTACGATCGGTAATCATGCCACGGTAAGCAGGCACAGTAACCACGCGCATCTGCCGCTTATCCGCTTGCTGCTGCAACCATTCCTGCTGGAAAATTTCCAACCATGCCGCACGCAACATCAAGCCACCAATGACCACTAATAATGCCAGCATCAAGAACAGCCGTCTGCCTTGAAAAACGGGTGATTTCAATTGTTTACGCTTCACTCGCGTATCACCTTAATATTACCAGCAGACGGTTTTTGCATCTTCAGCACCTCTTTGGAACGCGTTTCCACATGCACTTGATTGAGTAAGGTACTTTGTTCCAATTTTAAACGGCTCCAATCGGCACTGAGTTCATCGCGCTCTTTTTCGAGGCGTTGTAACTCAGCGAACAATTCCCGCGAATGATGGCGATTAACCACCACCAGCAATGCCATGCCAATCACTAGCACATACAGCAGTAATAAGCCTAACAAGCCGCCACGACTCATGCAGTACGCTCTCCTACTCGCATAATCGCGCTGCGAGAACGCACGTTAGCATCAACTTCAGCATCTGAAGCGCGGCTGGCTTTGCCAAGGATTTTCATAGGGGGTTGGGCAAATTCAGGCATTATTGGCAACCCTTTTGGTAGCCGAGGCGGGGAGGAAACATCACGCAGGAAGTGTTTAACAATGCGGTCTTCCAACGAATGGAAACTGATGACCACCAAGCGTCCGCCGGGGGCAAGAGAATCAACCGTTTGTTGCAAGCACGCTTCAACATCATCCAGTTCCTGATTTACCTTGATACGTATCGCCTGAAAGCTGCGGGTAGCGGGATTTTTACCCGGCTCACGCTTGCGAATCACACTAGCGATTAGCTCCGCCAGTTGTGTTGTGGTTTCCAAGGGGTGCTGTACACGCGAGCGCACAATTTCTTTGGCAATTTGGCGTGAGAAGCGCTCTTCACCGTAACGCCACAGCACATCGGTAATCTCCGCCTCATCGGCGCGATTTAACCACTGTGCAGCGCTGTCACCGCGTGACGTATCCATGCGCATATCCAATTGTCCTTCACGCATAAAACTGAAACCACGTTCTGCGTCATCCAACTGTGGGGAAGACACCCCCAAATCAAGCAAAATACCGTCGACTTTATCCGTCACCCCCGCTGCACTGAGTGCTTCGGGAAAATCACGGAACGAACCATGCCAGACAAACACACGCGGATCATCCGCATGACGGGCGCGAGCGTGTTCAATGGCAACCGGATCTTTATCAATGACGATTAAACGTCCGTTTACACTGAGCTGTTCCAAAATCAGCGCAGAATGACCGCCACGACCATACGTGCCGTCGACATAAATGCCCTCGGCCAGCACATCCAAGGCTGACACGGCTTCCTGCAATAATACCGTGTCGTGTTTCCACTTGGGATCAATCACTTGTTTAGCGTCCTTACATGGAAACTTGATTCAAAATATCGTTCACTTCAGCATCGTCCTGCGCTTCTTGCAACCAAGCAGCACGGGCTGCCTCCCAATTATCAGCATCCCACAATTCCAATTTGTTAGCCTGCCCCACCAATACTGCTTTTTTATCTAGCCCCGCATACTCACGCAACGGCGCGGGCAATAAGAGCCGCCCTTGTGCATCAAGTTCTAATTCAGCGGCGTGACCCAAAATCAGACGCTGCATATTACGCACCCGTCTGTTCACATTAGGCAGTGACATGAGGGTTTTTTCTACCGCCAGCCACTCATCCAAGGGGTACACCAACAAGCATTTATCGGTGTGATCAACGGTGATAACGATCTGCCCAGCAGCCTTATCCATCATGGCTTCCCGGTATTTCGCTGGCATGGCAAGCCTGCCTTTAGGATCAATCGAGAGACTAGAAATACCACGAAACATACGGCTTAATTCCACTCAAAATGGGAAATCCCCCCACTTTCTTCCACTTTTTTCCACTTGTGAGGAAATATAGGCAGACATCCCCACTCTGTCAATAAAATCAGAGAAAAATCATTTTAAATAAAATAATGAAGGCCAAAAATAAAACAAATACCCTAGAAATGCTTTAATAAAGGCCATTAAAAATCAATAAGTTAAAAAAAAATCATGAGAAACTAGTTTAAGCTCTGAATTGCCATTATCGCTTTTTAAAGATTATAGATAAGGCAAATAGAGAAAAGATGTAGAGAAAAAATAGAGCTGATCTGTAAGCCGGGTTCTGTCTTGGACAATCATTCATCTGGGATATACGTCACCGTATACCTCTAGCAACCTACCCGAATGCAGTGCGGGTCACACCAGTGCATTCCTATTTGGTCTTGCTCCGAACGGGGTTTGCCGTGCCATCGACTGTTACCAGCGACGCGGTGCGCTCTTACCGCACCCTTTCACCCTTACCGATGAGCAAGCTCACAGGCGGTTTACTTTCTGTTGCACTTTCCGTCAGCTCACGCTGCCCAGACGTTATCTGGCGTTCTACCCTATGGAGCCCGGACTTTCCTCCATTTCTCACTTGCATAAGAAACCGCGATTGCCCGATCAGCTCTGGGGCGCAACATACCAGATAATGCTCAACGTTGCACCTGCATGACCGCAGAAACTTGCTGAGAAGTGGCTGCTGGCACTGCATTCGGGGCAGCAACCGTCCAATAATCGAAAAAACGCTGCGGAAAAATGTCAGGATGACTAAACGCACCATACAACAGCAATAAAGTTGCTAACGCAAAAGCAATCAACACATCGGTGACGCGACTAACGAACCACTTACACACAGACACTCCTTCTACCGTTGAATCATGAGAAGTACAGATATAGCTCAAACCAAGTCTATCTGCTTTGCGCTACACTAAAATTGTTGTGATCCCAGACAAAAATCTACTGAGGAGAAGACGACTATGTACCGCTATCAACACATCCTTGCCGCAATTGACTTTGCTGACACCAGCCACACAGTTGTACAACGCGCCCGCGAATTGACCGAACATTACGATGCCCGCCTCAGCCTACTGCATGTGGTGGAGGAAATCCCCCTCGGCGCAGAACCGTTCGGCGACACCTCCAGCCTGTTACTGACGGAAGAGCTGCATCAGCAACAACTCACCGCCGCCAAAGATGACTTGCAGTTGTTAGCCCTGCAATTTAACTTACCTCTGCATGTGGAGCAGGCTGTCACAGAAGGCTTTACCACCAGCAGTATTCTAGCCTTCGCTGAGCATAAGCAGGTTGATCTGATTGTGCTCGCGCACAGTGGCAAGAAAGGGTTTTTGGGGTTTCTTGGCTCAACGGCAGATGCAGTGGTCAAATCAGCGCACTGCGATGTGCTGGTGATTCGCACTAAGGCTACCGATTCCTAGGACAACCTGCGGGTTATACCTGATTGGTGATGAATCTGTTACAGTCCACCACCTATGTGTCATGGAGCATAAACACGAATGAGTGCAATACCCGAGTCCTTCCTCAAAAAGACCGCTGAACTGTCCAGCGAAGTTACCCAACCGTTCCCTAATTCGCGCAAGGTGTATGTGCAAGGTTCACGCCCTGACCTACGCGTTGGGATACGTGAAATTGACCAATCCGCCACCGCTGCCAGTTTTGGTGCGGAAGAAAACCCACCGATTCCGGTATATGACACCTCTGGTCCGTTCACTGACCCCAACGTCACCATCAATTTGCTGGAAGGCATTCCCGATGTACGCCTGAACTGGATTCTGGAACGCAACGACACCGAACAGCTCGGCGGTCCCACCTCCGAGTTCGGCACGGCTCGCCAGAATGACCCGAAATTAGCGCACCTACGTTTTGCACATTTGCGTGCGCCGCGTCGCGCCAAAGCAGGCAGAAATGTCTCGCAAATGCACTATGCCCGCCAAGGCATGATTACGCCGGAGATGGAATACGTCGCCATCCGCGAAAACTTGCGTTTGCAAGAATTGCGCAATGACCCACGTTATACCAAGTTACTGCGTCAACACGGCGGACAAGCATGGGGCGCAAACTTGCCTGCGGAAGTCACCCCAGAATTCGTGCGTTCCGAAGTGGCTGCGGGTCGAGCGATTATCCCTGCCAACATCAACCACCCCGAACTCGAACCGATGATTATCGGGCGCAATTTCCGCGTCAAAATCAACACCAATATCGGCAATTCAGCCGTTTCCTCTTCCATTGAAGAAGAAGTCGAAAAAATGGCATGGTCTGCCCGCTGGGGCGGCGACACCTTGATGGATTTATCCACTGGCAAAAATATTCACGAAACCCGCGAATGGATTCTGCGCAACGCCCCGATGCCTATCGGCACAGTGCCCATCTATCAAGCACTGGAAAAAGTGAATGGCAAAGCCGAAGATCTAACGTGGGAAATCTTCCGCGACACCCTGATCGAACAAGCCGAACAAGGCGTGGATTATTTTACCATCCACGCAGGCGTGCGTTTGGCATACGTACCCATGACGGCAGAACGCCTCACGGGCATCGTGTCACGCGGCGGCTCAATCATGGCGAAATGGTGCTTGGCGCATCACCAAGAAAACTTCTTGTACACCCATTTTGAAGACATCTGCGAGATCATGAAAGCTTACGACGTGAGCTTCTCGCTGGGTGACGGTTTGCGCCCTGGCTCTGCTGCGGATGCCAATGACCAAGCGCAATTTGCTGAACTGGAAACCTTGGGTGAATTGACCAAAATCGCATGGCAACACGACGTGCAAGTGATGATCGAAGGTCCCGGTCACGTCCCCTTGCACATGGTCAAAGAAAACATGGACAAGGAATTGCAGGATTGCTTTGAAGCGCCCTTCTACACCTTGGGGCCTTTGGTCACGGACATTGCACCCGGTTACGATCACATTACGTCTGGCATTGGTGCGGCAAATATTGGCTGGTACGGTTGCGCGATGCTGTGCTACGTCACCCCCAAAGAGCATTTGGGCTTGCCAAATAAGGAAGATGTGCGCGTCGGCATTATCACCTATAAAATCTCCGCTCATGCGGCAGATCTGGCAAAAGGCTGGCCGGGCGCACAGATACGCGATAATGCCATGTCGAAAGCGCGGTTCGAGTTCCGCTGGGAAGACCAGTTCAATCTGGGGCTAGATCCGGATCGGGCGCGTGAATACCACGATGAAACCTTGCCGAAAGATTCTGCCAAAGTGGCACACTTCTGCTCGATGTGTGGTCCACATTTCTGCTCGATGAAAATCACCCAAGACGTGCGCGATTACGCCGCACAGCAAAAGGGTATGCAGGAAAAAGCGGTGGAATTCGTGAAATTGGGTGGCAAACTCTACCACGAGGCATAACGGAAAACGCCCATCGAAACAGGGGGAATCGATGGGCGTAAAGTTCTGAAAGCTTCTCAACCAAGTCACTAGATAAGGAGATTCAGTGGCTTGGATTATACAAGCTGATTAGAAAAATTGGTCATGATTTATTTCTATATAAAACAACTCATTAATCTTAATGATAACTGAACAAAAGTGATAAACTGTTCTCAGCGGCTAACGCAATAACGACAGCACCACATCCACTTCCAGCACTTGTTTACCCTCGCGCAACAAACCTACCCGCACCGTGCTGTTCTGGGTGTAATTATCCAAAAGACTATTTAAATCATTGGTATTACTCACAGGCTTACCGTCAATCGTTTGGATAATGTCGCCCAGTATTAAGTCGTCATTTGCGGTAATCTGCGTCCCGCGCAACCCTACTTGTGCAGCAGGTGAATTCGGTTGTACGCGCAGCACTAACACCCCTTGAGTATTCAGTTTGGCGTTAATTTTTTCGCTGATCGTGTCATCCATCGCCACACCCAGCACAGGGCGCGTGTAACGCCCATCTTTCACCAAACGCGGCACGACACGGTTTACCACATCCACCGGAATCGCAAATCCAATTCCCGCCGATGCACCGGATGGGCTATAAATCGCCACATTCACCCCAATCAAGCGCCCTGCACTGTCCAACAATGGTCCCCCAGAATTGCCGGGATTAATAGCTGCATCGGTTTGAATTAAACCCTCCATGCTACCACCCTCTTCCGCATCAATACTGCGCCGCAAGGCAGAAATCACCCCCGCCGTTAAGGTGTGATCCAAGCCGAAGGGATTGCCAATCGCCAACACATGCTGCCCAACGCGCAAATCGCTGCTGCTGCCAACTTGCACGGGTGGTGGCATATCCGCTAATGAACGCAAACGCAATACCGCCAAATCATGTTCAGGGCTTGCACCCACCACATCCGCATCAAACACACGCTGATCAGCAAGGCGAATCTTCGCCGTATCCTGCCCTTTCACAACGTGGTAATTGGTCACGACATGCCCCGATTTATCCCACACAAAGCCCGTCCCTGTGCCTTGTGGAATTTCGCGTACATCACGACTCCACAGATTTAAGACGCGCTCCACCGTGGTAATAAACACCACCGAAGGGCTATTACGCTCAAAAATCTCAATGGTCGCTTGCTCAGCTTCCGCCAAATCACCCCGTGCGGTCACAGTACGCGGTGTGCCCCTGCTATCGCCATTAAACCACGCCACCCACACCGGTTGCGCCACCCACAGCAGCAATACCGCCAACAAAACCCACAGAAACACTGACACGGAACGGTTATCACGCATACACTTAAGTACCTACATCAAGGGTGAACAAGGTCAAGGTTGTTGACAAGAAATCCTCGCCGCCGTCATCGCTAACCATCAAATATTGATTGCCCTGAATATGGGTTAGCCCTTCAAAATTATCAACCAGCACATAGTTGGAAAATACCTTCAAATCCTGTGCCGCGCAAATGCCCGCTTTAGCACAGTGCTGCAAATCCAAATAACGCAAGCTCACCACCAATGGGCTAAGAATGCCCGACCATGCCCGTTCTATGATGAGCATATTGCCGTCAGGCAAGGCTTCCAACGCACTAATCCCGCTATTGTCGGTCGGATAGGCTTTGAATGACCAACGTTGCCCTTTGGTGGAATAGAGCGTGTGTACATCCGCTGCTTGCCCACGCAATGGCTGTTCGGGCGAGGTAATAAAGCCGTAACGCGGGTGAAAAGTAACCGACTCCAACGAATCATTGCCGTGCTGGTACGCCCGTTTATCACGCAACGCTGTCGGTAATTCGACATTATTAAGCGCCTGACCTTGCGGGGTGAAACGAATAATGCGCGGCACGCCTTCCAGCGCAATCACCAATTGGGAATCACCCCGCTTCCCATTGGCAGCATTTAACAGGGTTAAACCTTCCGAATCGCGCCGCCCTTTTTTCACCTGGTCCCCCTCGGCATCGCTCAGATTAGCCGCATACACGGGGTCAACCGCCTTGATGCGATTGCCATCCAACGTCAGCCGGAAATGGAACACACGCCCTTTGTCGGAAATGGCGTAGAGCAACTGTTCATCGCTATCCCATGCCAGCCCTGACAATTCAGCAATGGTGATGCCATTGATGGTCTCAGGCGGTATCGTGACGCTACTCTGCACTTCCAACAGCGGTCGCGTGGCTGCCATGCTGTCCGATATTCCCATGAACGGTAATAACCACAGCAAGATTAATCGCCACCCTTTTTTATTTATTTCTGTCATTCATCACCTGAACACGACCGTTAATAGTCCTAATAAATACAATTACATAAAATCGCCAAAATTAATGCCTATACTCTTTGTTGGCAGTTGCCGAAACACATAAATTTACCACAGTTCAAAGGAGTCTACTTATGAGTGCGGAGATTACTCAAATTCTAATCATGTTGGGCATCGGCGCAGTTGCTGGCTGGTTAGCTGGGATCATCATGAAAGGCGCAGGTTTTGGCCTGATTGGTAACATCGTTGTCGGTATCGTTGGCTCAGTCATCGGTACATTCGTGGGTGGCATCTTGTCGGTTAATTTAGGCGTTGGCCCATTGCTTGGCACGCTGATCTGGGCTGTAATAGGTGCGGTTATCCTATTGTTCATTATTGGGTTGGTCAAGCGAGCCGCTTAAACGCTTAGATCTTCCCCACATACCAACAAAAGCGCGACCTTGGTCGCGCTTTTTGTGTGATAGAGAAATATGCCCATACCTGACTACCAAACCTTGATGCGCCCCCTGTTGCAACTCGCGGCAGATGGACAAGAACATAAACTGCGCGATGCCGTCGCCACGCTTGCCAACCAATACCGCTTGACGGAAGCCGAACGCACCGAAATTCTCCCCAGTGGCACGCAATCGGTGTTTGGCAATCGCGTAGGTTGGGCACGTTCCTATCTCAAACAAGCGGGGGCATTACGTTCACCCCGACGTGGTTATTTCGTGATTACCACACGCGGGCAGCAATTACTCAACGCTAACCCAGTCAGCATCCGCATTGCCACTCTAGCAGCCTTCCCCGAATTTCAGGACTTCAAAAACCGCCGCCACTCCAGTAAAACCGACCACGGGCAAACACTGAACATGGATTCCGAGGTGATTTTCGACGATACCCCCGAAGACATCCTCGCCTCCGCCCACCGTTTGTTATGCCGCAACCTTGAACAAGAAGTGCTGGAAACCGTAAAAGAAGCCTCGCCGACTTTCTTTGAAAAACTGGTGGTCGATTTGCTGATCAAAATGGGTTACGGCGGCAATCGTCAGGATGCCGGTCGCGCCATTGGCAAAAGCGGCGACGGCGGCATTGACGGTATCATCAACGAAGACCGCTTGGGCGTAGATGTGCTGTACATGCAGGCCAAACGCTGGGAAGCGACGGTGGGTCGCCCTGAAATTCAGAAGTTTGCAGGGGCGTTGCAAGGGCAACGTGCCAAGAAAGGGATATTCATGACGACCTCCAACTTTTCCCGTGAGGCTAAGGAATATGCTCGCTCGATTGAGACGCGGATTATTTTGATTGACGGCGAAAAGCTCGCGGCGTTGATGGTGGAATACAATGTGGGCGTATCGGTGGTTGAGCATTACGAGGTGAAGAAGGTGGATACGGATTATTTTGAGGGGGGATAAAACGTAGGATGGGTGTCGTCCCTCACCCCATTCTACGCAATTACACTATTTGAAAGAAATAATCATCAATAATAGATAAACAACCTTTTATCATAAGAAAAACACCACCAATCATATAGACGCCAATATTTTGTAACTTTATGACATAGGCCCCACCGTGATTAAAGACTTTTTTTGCAGGAAGCAATATGGCAGACACAATAACAGGCTCATCATCACCTTCACCCTCTACTAATTACACACAGCATTGGCCATTACAATCCCCTCAAAGCAATGGTAATTTTGAACAAGCATTGTCTGAACGTACAAATCCCAGATCTCCAACACATGAAGAATATCAGGAAGCCTTGTCGTGGTCTGAAGGGCAATCATTGGAATCTGCGAAAGCACGAATGGAGTTTATCCGCCCCTTAGTGGAAGCGCTCTTTCCAGACATTCAGGGCATCGGGGAAAATGTGATTAAAGCCCAGCAGTCGTGGAATGAAGGAGAATATTTATCAGCGACAGGGGCTGTTTTGGCTGGAACAGTGGAGAACATTCCGGCCGGAAAAGTTGCAAAAATAGCAAGCAAAGCTGATAGCCTTACTGTTGCAAAGGATGTTGTTGTTTCAAGTTCAAAATATCCAGAAACATCTCAACATATCCGAGAGGCTATTCAAGCCGGTCATCCCGATGTGCTGACCATTGATCGAAGTCAAGCATCGGCAAGACGTGCAGCAGCACTTGAAGGATATAAAAAAGTACCGAACAAACAATTGGATGAATATCCACCCGCAATGTTTAAGGAAGGTGGTCAAGGAGCTAGTGTAAAAGCTGTTAACCCTAGTGATAACATGGGCGCGGGAGCGTGCATAGGCAACCAGTGCAGAGGACTTGTCGATGGTTCTAAGATTAAAATAACAGCTGAGTAATCCAGTATGAAGAAAATCACTGTGAATATCAGTTACGCACAAATCGCTGTTTTTGACCCAGCGTTGTCTCAACCTTTTAATAACTGGTCTCCAGCACATACAGCACAAGGCTTTGCGTGGCGGGATGGCAGCGTATCTTTCAGAACACTCAGGGATGTTATGCGCTGCAATATTGTGGTATCCGATGCCACAACATTTTCTCCGTCACCAAACAGTATCCGTAGCATTCAAGTTCCTTTTCGTATACCAGCGTCCGGGCAAGTGGAAATTGCCAGCATTGAGGACAGTGCAGTAGTGGAACTTCCACCGGGTGAAGTGGCGTTGTACTGCGAAATGTCATCCGCTGATGAAATCAGGTTTAGTTTTGTGAGGGGTATACCCGCAGCGTTTCAGTTACTACATGTTGATGATCAGCTTTCACCATGCTATCCGCTACTGACAACGGCAGAACCTGCCTAAAACCACGATCCGGCGGGTGAAGCTCTTCAAGCACCACCCGCCGCAAGAAGATTAGGCTTGGTCAGGCTCCACCAACGCCGTAAACGTCAGCCTGCCATCTGCCACATTCACCGCAATCGTATCCCCCGGCATAAACTTGCTGCTGAGGATTTGCTGTGCCAGCGGATTTTCCACTTGCTGCTGAATAGCGCGTTTGAGCGGACGAGCACCATACACAGGATCAAAGCCCGCTTCCGCCAACAAATCCAACGCCGCATCGGTAATCTGAATCCCCAAATCCCGCGCCGCCAACCGCTTACGAAGGTTATTAAGCTGAATATCCGCAATCTTGCGGATTTCTGCCTGATCCAGCGGATGGAATACCACTGTTTCGTCAATGCGGTTGATGAATTCAGGGCGGAAATGCGTGCCGACCACCTCCATCACCGCTGCTTTCATGCGCTCGTAGTTGGCTTCGCCCGACATCTCTTGAATGAGGTGCGAACCAAGGTTGGAGGTCATGATGATCACGGTGTTGCGGAAATCCACGGTGCGCCCTTGCCCGTCGGTCAAACGCCCGTCGTCCAGCACTTGCAGCAGCACGTTGAATACGTCGGGATGGGCTTTTTCCACCTCGTCCAGCAAGATCACGGAGTACGGGCGGCGGCGCACCGCTTCGGTCAAATAGCCGCCTTCTTCATAGCCGACGTAACCCGGAGGCGCACCGATCAGGCGGGCAACGGAATGTTTTTCCATGAATTCGGACATATCAATCCGTACCATCGCGTCGTCGGTGTCGAACAGGAAAGTCGCCAACGCCTTGGTGAGTTCGGTTTTACCCACGCCCGTAGGCCCCAAGAACAGGAACGAACCACTGGGGCGATTAGGGTCGGAAAGCCCAGCACGCGCACGGCGGATGGCGTTGGATACCGCGACCACCGCTTCGGTTTGCCCGATCACGCGCTTGGCAAGCACTTCTTCCATTTTCAGCAGCTTGTCCTTTTCGCCTTCGAGCATTTTGCTGACGGGGATGCCTGTCCAGCGTGACACGATGTCGGCAATTTCGTCTTCCGTCACCTTGGTTTTCAGCAATTTGGGCGCTTTGGATTCGGTGTGGGCGGCGGCATCGTCGGCTTGCGCCAACTGGCTTTCGAGTTCAGGAATACGCCCGTATTGCAGTTCCGCCATGCGTTGCAAATTGCCCGCACGTCGGGCGGTTTCAAATTCGAGCCGCGCTTGGTCGAGGGCTTCCTTGATGTGGGATGTGCCTTGCACGTCGGCTTTTTCGCTTTTCCAGATTTCTTCCAGATCGGCAGATTCGATTTCCAGACGGTCGATTTCAGCCTGCAAGTCGGCGAGACGTTTTTTGGAAGCGTCGTCGGATTCCTTTTTCAAGGCTTCGCGTTCGATCTTGAGCTGGATCAGGCGGCGGTCGAGCTTGTCGATCACTTCTGGTTTGGAGTCGATTTCGACACGGATGCGGGATGCAGCTTCGTCGATCAGGTCGATGGCTTTGTCCGGCAACTGGCGATCGGTAATGTAACGGTGCGATAACGTGGCTGCTGCAACCAGCGCAGGGTCGGTGATTTCTACGCCATGATGCACTTCGTATTTTTCCTGCAAGCCGCGCAGGATGGCGATGGTGTCTTCCACCGTCGGTTCATCGACCAGCACTTTCTGGAAGCGGCGTTCGAGTGCGGCATCTTTTTCGATGTACTGGCGGTATTCGTCGAGCGTGGTAGCACCCAAGCAATGCAATTCACCGCGTGCGAGGGCAGGCTTAAGCATATTGCCTGCGTCCATTGCGCCGTCGGCTTTGCCTGCGCCGACCATGGTGTGCAATTCGTCGATGAACAGGATGATATTGCCTTCGGCTTTGGCGATGTCGTTGAGCACGGCTTTGAGGCGTTCTTCAAAGTCGCCACGGTATTTTGTGCCAGCCAGCAATGCGCCAAGGTCGAGCGAGAGCAGGCGTTTGCCTTTCATGCCTTCGGACACTTCGCCGTTAACGATGCGTTGCGCCAAGCCTTCGACCAGCGCGGTTTTACCCACGCCCGGTTCGCCGATCAGCACGGGGTTATTTTTGGTGCGGCGTTGCAGGATTTGCACCATGCGGCGGATTTCTTCGTCACGCCCGATGATCGGGTCGATCTTGCCCTGTTCGGCGCGTTCGGTGAGGTCGATGGTGTATTTATCCAAGGCTTGGCGTTGGTCTTCGGCATTGGGGTCGTTGACCGTTTGTCCGCCGCGCATCCCTTCGATGGCTTTTTCCACCGCGCCTTTGGTTGCACCAGTTTCACGCAACAGATTGCCGAGCGTGCCTTTGTCTTCCAGTCCGGCGAGGATAAAGAGTTCGGAGGAAATGTATTGGTCTTTGCGTTGCTGAGCGATTTTGTCGGTAACGTTCAGCAGCTTGCTGAGGTCGTTGGACACATGCACGCTACCCGCATCGCCGCCGGAAACGCTGGCAAGACGCTCAACCGCTTCGCCGAGTTTCGAGCGCAATTGGTTGACGTTGACATCAGCTTTGGTCAGCAGACCGCGAGTAGAACCGCCTTCCTGATCAAGCAGGGCAATCATCAGGTGGATGGGTTCGATGAATTGGTGATCACGCCCTAACGCGAGCGATTGCGCGTCTTGCAGGGCGAGTTGGAACTTGCTGGTGAGTTTGTCCATTCTCATGTGGGCTACCTGTTTATGTGGGTTGGACGCGAGTGCGTCGGATGAGACAAATCTGGGGTGGGAAGTGGGGGAATTCAAGGTGAGGTTGTGGATAAGTTTGATGTAGGTCAGGTTTGTTGTCCAAATCAAAACACGATGCTATTCTTACTGGGTATTACTTTTGAAGGTATTCTCATGGCAATCGTTACCTCCGTCACCAGTAAGGGACAAGTCACTATCCCCTTGAAACTCCGCCAGCAACTGGGCATTCGTGCAGGCAGCAAAGTGGTGTTTGAGTGGGTGCGTGATCATCTGGAAATCAAGGTAAAAAGCACGCCTGTTGATGTTCCCTCTAGCGGATTTGGTTTGCTAAAAAGCAAGCGTAAAGCTGTGCCTGCTGACTTTGACCCTGCCAGTTTGTTGCAAAAATGATTGGACTAGATACCAATATTCTTGCCCGCTATTACATTGAGGATGAGGACGATAAGGAAGCCACGCATCAGCGTTTAGCCGCCCAACGACTCATCGAGTCAGGCAAGCCGTTGATGGTAGCCAAAACTGTCATGCTGGAATTTGAATGGGTAATGCGCGGTTATTACCATTTTGAAGCTGCTGAGATTGTGACCGTCTTCAAACATTTGCTCACATTGCCGCAGATCACACTGGAAGAGCGAAATGTGGTTGAACAAGCGATTGCCAGTTTTGAACAGGGGTTGGATTTTGCCGATGCTCTGCATCATGCCAGTTATCGGGATTGTGAAGCGATGGCTTCTTTTGATGATCGGAAGTTTGCCCGCCGTGCCAAGCGACTGGGGTTAGTGCCACGAGTGATTGTACCGCAATGAAAAATCTTATATAAATCATGTTTATTGACTTACATGTGCTTGCTTCAGATGACGCAACCATTCCAGAACATTGATTAATTCATCAACGGATAAGTCGTGACTCTCCAGAATGATGTCCGCCAGTTCGTCTGATACGCAGTAGAAATATGCTGCCGGAATACCCAATGCTGCTGCCAAACTTTTAGCTGTCTCGAAAGGCGGTTCATGCGTCCCAGTTTCGTAACGACTGATTCGGGCGCTGCTGCATCCCTCATCCAACCCAATCAACACACCCAAACGATCCTGCGGTAAACCGGCACGTATTCGCGCTGTACGCAAACGAGAACCGAATAATGATTGAGGATGCTTTGACATCCTACGATATTCGTAAATTCTACTTGAGCATTCTCTACGTAATTCGTAGAATTGATGATGTACCGGGCATTTACTTCCTTAATAATCATCAGGAGCATCATCCTATGCAAAAGCATATCCTCAGCACATGCTTGGCAATCTCGCTTATTGCCAACAGTTCATACGTTTTCGCAGACCAAACTATTACTGGTGGCTCATCATCTTCTAGTACAAGTGAAATGTCAGATGGGCAAGCCGCCGCTGTGGTGGGTGGACTTCTCTTGTTAGGTGGAATCATGAGCCTGCACAGCCAAAGCGTTGCTAAAGCGGAAGAAAGCGCCACACAACAAGCAATTAAAGCGGAAGAAACCGCCACGCAACAGGCAACCAAAACCTTGGAACTCAAACCGGGGTACACTTATCTTTGGTCGAATGGCAGCAACGACACTTCACCTGTCATCGAATACGTTGAAAGCTGCACCCCAGCAAAGCAATACAGCGTAACCAGTAAGCTCGTGAATGGCACGGCTGAAGTAGAAGATGGCAATGTCAGCATGAAAAGCGAAAATTGCAACAAAACCTACGATTCCAGAAAAAAATCCATGAGCGAGCAAGCTGGCGATCCTTGGAGCTTGAAAACACGCCACGCACAAGCGGAAGCCAAGAAAAAAGTGGATGAAGCTCACGAGGCAGCAGAATCTAGAGAGCAAGAAACAAGAAAGGCACAGGCTGAAAGCCAACGACGATCAGCAGCAAGCGCCAAAGGCTGTTCAGGACTATACATCAACAAAAAAGTTGAGCGTAGAACTAGGAACACAATAAGCCTCTTTGGCATGAGTGCTTCTAACACGAACTTGCACACTTATACTATTGTAGGTTTAGACCCCGCTAGTCAGCAAATAACACTTCGTGATACTTATAGTGGAGAGTTAAGTAACTCATCGTGTTTAAGTGTTCAACTGATGGAATAACGATCAAGATAGGAAATCGGGGAATATATCCCGATTTCCTTGTAATTTCCCGTGCGGAACTCAAGCGTTTGGGCTATGAAGTCATCACACCGGAACAGATACTGAGGTTATTAAGAGCATGACAACGTTATCCATCCGTTTACCCGAAGACATGGCGGAAAAGCTCAAGCGTATCGCCAAATTCCGCGACATCAGCCTGAACAAGCTCATGTTTGAATTATCGGTGCAAGTATTAGCTGAGGAAGAAGCCAAACAACGCTTTATAGCGGCAAAGTTACGCGGCAACCCCAAGCGGGCATTACAACTGCTGGATGAACTGGATGCTTTAGGTGTGTAAACACAGGCAAAATTGAGTAAAGATCGTGGATGCCCTCCGATATTCAGCTAATATCGGGCAGACTCATCAAGTTGCGCCAACCAAAAATCCCGTTCCGCCTTCAGCGCATCCAACCCATCGACTAGCCCCAACTTGTCACGCCGCCAAACTTCATTCCGATACCAAGCATATTTCAAGCGGATATACATCTGGTCATAAACATCCACAAAACCAAACAGATGATGCCAATGACGACTACTGTCGTTACAAATGTGGTAAGCACTACTCAATGTCTCGACACCCATCACAGCGAGATGATTAACCACCGAGGCAACCATACTGGTGGCAATTTTCTGACGTTGATAAGCAGGCACAACACACAACAAATCCAAGCACACCTCCCCCGCCTCGTCTGTCAGCAATAACGTCAGCCCAATAATGCTACCATCCTCAGCCAATGCCATCACAGAAGCAGGATATGGTACGCCGCGCTTCCCAGCAAAATAACCGCTAATACTATGGGCAGCGAACTCCCGAACATGGCTCTCGTTCCAGTCACAGAATTCAACCGTGTCATGAAAAGCGTCAAAGAAGGTTTCAGCCATTTCTTGCTGTCGGCTAGGGTCAAGCGCAACCAAACGGCAAACAGGCGACACTACCCGTGCCACCACCCTTAACTGGGTAACAACATGATTTTCACGCGGCGTAATAACCGCATGATCATCCCAATATTCCACCTTGTAACCGAACGGCTGCTCCATCAGATGGTACTCCTCGACAGTCATGGGAATACGTTGATGCTTCATTAGACTGACTCCAAAAATCCAGACGCGTATACTCTACCCCTTTTTAGCCCAAAACCATGAACCCAAAAATCCTCCTCATCCCGCAACTCCTCGCCACCATTTTGCTAGGCATCCTCTGTGGCGTATTTACAGCCTTCACGCTGGATGTTGCCCCCGCCCTTCAACAAGTGGATGCCACCACGTACACCCAAATGCAGCAACACCTCAACCAAACCCCGCGCAACCTCGGTTTTGCCTTACTGTTTTTCGGCGCAACCCTCTTTCCCTTTGTCTCGGCAGGCATGGCAGCGTGGAAAAGCCAACGCCGCGTGGCGCTGTATTGGCTGATCGTGGCACTGGTGCATTTCATCGGGGTCTATTGGGTCAGCATCGTCATCAACATTCCGCTGCATCAAGAAATATTGGGCTGGAATCCAGCAGCACTACCCTCAGACTGGCAAAGCACGCGGGATGGTTGGGCAAATGGCAACCTCATCCGCACGCTCACCGAAGGTGCGTGTTTTATCGGCGCATTGACATTGGTAGTATTACGTAGCTGGCTGGCTGCACAACCGGTTTACGTGATGCGCAGACAGAATTGATACCGCAAAAGCACCGTAAACTTCACTATAATTCAGGCATCGACACCACACTGACACACCATGAATCTGGATAATTTTGAGCAACACATTAATGCGGTCATCATGCAACGCGGCAGAAGCTACACGCAATACGTCCACAATTTGGAAGAAACTGAACCTGAATTCTGGCAAGCGGATGTACAGGGGACGCGCACTTACGATGTAGAAATCCAATTGGATGGCAAGGAAATCAGCGATTGGTCATGCACCTGCCCTTATGATGGCTACATTTGCAAGCACGTCGCTGCCAGCTTGCTCAATATACGCCAGCAGTTGCGGGTAAAACCAACTTTCCCAGCGCCACCCACCAAACGCCAACAACTGGATCAGGTACTAAACACCCTCAAACGGGAAGACTTAGCCACCTATATCCGCCAACTGCTGCACGACGACCGCAAGCTGCTGGATAAATTCTTGCTGCGTTTCCAAGTCGTTACCCCCACTACAGAAGCGCCCACCAAACAATACCAGCAATTGTTTGATAAAATCGCCCGTCAATATTCCAGCTATGATTACATCGACGAAGACGCTGCCAGCGCGTTCGCGGATGAAGTGCAGGAACTGCTGGACACCTTATCAGCCTCTAACCTTGCTTCTGCTGCCAAAGTAGAAATCTGCTTCACCATTGCCCAAGGCATCGCAGGTATTGCAAACGACGTTGACGATTCCAACGGCGAACTCAACAGCCTGATGTACAGCATCAAGGATGAACTCGCCACCGCCTATCCACAACTTCCCACCTCTGAACAAGCCGCCTTGTTCAAACGCGTACTCGCCACCCAATTTGACTCCCGCTACAGCGAATACGGGCTAGAAGATACTTTTACCAAACTGCTGGAAGAATGGGCGCAACACAGTGAAACCGATCAGAACATTTATCTGCAAGCGTTAGACAAACACGTACAGTCCAGCCCCAATGATTGGCGACGTGATGCCTTGTTGCGTCAAAAAATGGCGTTACTCAAAACGTGGAACAGGCTGGACGAAATGGAAGCGGTTGCGACCACACACATGGAAATTCCTGACTTCCGCGACACCTTCATACAGAAAGCCATCGACGCTAAAGACTACGACAAAGCCCGCAGCCTGTTGCAAGCGGGTATCCGCTTGGCAGAACAACAAAAAAATGCAGGAACAATTAGCCGATGGCGCAAGCGTTTATTAGAAATCGCCTATTTGCAGGACGATATACCCACCATTCGCACCGAACTGGAACATTTGTATCAAATCACTCAGTATTCGCTGGAGCATTACCGCAAACTCAAAGCGACTTATCCAGCGGAAGAATGGGCAAGTGCACAGCAACGGCTGTATGGGATGATTCCTGTTCCACGCGGCTACGACTCCGCCAGAGCCATGCTATTGCAGGAAGAAAATGATATTCCCGCGCTCTATGAACTCATCAAACAGCCCTCGATCCCCGGTCAAAGCGCATCCCTTTTCAAACGCTATGCTCCCTTGCTGGCGACAGCGTTTCCACACGAAGTTAAAGCAACCTACGCCAGCCAGATTTGTGATTACCTGCGTGACAACACCGGAAGGACGGCCTACGAGCGAGTCATTGACGAGCTGAACGTGCTCGCCAAAATGCCCGATGGAGCAAACATGGCGCATAATTTGGTCAAGGATTTTTGCAACCGTTACAAATCACGCAAAGCGATGGTGGAGATGTTGATAGCAGCGTTTGGGAAGGGGTAAGGCGGAAAATATCCACACTTTTTACGTAAACATCCCCAAATAGGCTTTGAGTTCAGCCAAGGCAGTGTGCTCAAAGTCCCAAATAGGCTTTTTCATGCTGGCTTCAAAAGAACATTTTCGATCTGCTTGCTTTCTGTCATTTCTTGAACAACAATCAAAACGCTGATAAACACTCACCCAAAATTTATCAAAATCTTTTTGCTTTATCGTCTTACTTTTATCATTAAGGCATTCGCGCCATGACTCCAAACAATCAGCTACAACTGATTCATTAGATTTTATAGCCCGCAACATCGTTTCTAATTCACCACATCCACCAACATTTAACACATGACATGAAATATTCAAAGAATGACTCTCATCATAAATCCAAGTATTCACTGATGGGATAGCGATAGTGAAGCCTGCTTTTTTGAGTGATGAATTGACCAATGCTAGTTGAGCATCAATTCCGTTGGCATCGGCATCGACCATAATGCCAATTTTACTGATACCTTCTTTATCGCTAGCTATACGCAAATCGTTCAATTTATCACTCAGTTTTTTCTCTGAAAGTCCACTCAGAGTAATTGATCACATCCCCACCCCTTGCGGTAAAGCGGGCAGGGCAAAGCCAGCGCGGGCAGCGGTAATAACACTGGCAAGATAAGCCAAGGCAGACTGTCCACGTTTGCGGCAAGTACCGATGATGCTGGCCAGCATGGCAAACGCACGGCTCCCCGTAGCACTCTTTGTGCCATGGTTGGTTTTGCGCAGGATCACCCAATGGCGCAACGCCCGCTCAGCCTCATTATTGGTCAAGGGAAGCCACGGGTGGTCAAGGATTCGGAAAATGGCATCCCAATCATTGATGAACTCTTTCGCCAGTGCCGCCGTCTTGTCATGGGCAGATACGGCATGGATCAAGCATAATGCCCTGAATTCCAGGAGTTTTGCCTGATGGCGTTGACGGATCACGTCGGTTTGCGTCCCCACCGTGCCGCCTGCTGCCCGCCAAGCGTAAATGTCGTCCTGTAATACCCTCAGCCAAGCGAGGGTGAAGTTGCCAAACGTCCGCCCGTCTTTGTCCAGTGATTCTGCCAGCCCACGGGCTTTGCGGATCAGGTGCGCCCAGCAACGCAAGCGTTTGGGGTGGTGGCGGTAAGCGGCATAGCCATCACTCATCAGCCAGCCCCCAAAGTGGGGGCTAATCACGTTGTCGAGCATTTCAATGGTGCGCTGCCCTACGTAGAAACAAACGCTGAGGGTGGTGACGAATGTCCATAGCCACAGGGCTTCGCCACGCTCTTTCCAAGAGGTTTCATCAATATACAGCACCCCGCCGTCAGCGGTGGCTTCTGCCAACAGCCCTTCCACCAAGGCATCTTCCAATGGAGAAGCACTCGCGGCTGCTTCCTCAAAACATTGCTGCAACACCCCGACACTTAGGGGAATGCCCAACACCTCCCGCAACAGTTCTTGTGTGCCACGCAGTGACAAGCGTGAGCGCAGCCGTAGGTGGACAATAAGTGCCGCCAGATTGCCCCCAATCAGCCGCCACTCGCCCACATCAACCTCCGGGTATAACGGGTCGGGAGCTTGGCGATGCGGGATATGGCGGCTCACATGACCGCAGGTGCATACGCTATCGTGAAGGTGGTGGCGGGTGGTGATGACGGTCAGTCCGGGGTTCCCATCCGTGCCAAACTGGATGTCCACACTGTCATAGGCGGTATAAATACGGGAGACAGCCGCATCCAGGGACCTGCCACAGGCTTCACATCGGCTGGGGTAATGGTGTTCGTCTGCATTGATGGGCGGATGCCATACCCGACCATAACCCGGTGCGCCGGGTTGTTTACCCGCTTTGCGTTTGGCTGGTTGGGCTGGCTTTGTGCCCGCCACAGCTTCTGGTTCCGGGGTTGGCTTTCCTCTGGCTGCACCCACCCCTTCTGTTTCGGGCAAAGCCACCGTTTTGGGTGACGTTTCCCACGGGAAACCGCTGCTGGGTGGTTTGGAGGAGTTGTTGGAGTTTTGGTTGATCTGTTCCCGCGCTTCTTTCAGGTCATGCAACAACTTGGTCGACAGGTGCAGCAGTTCCTCCGGCGTGAGCTTGGCAAGGTACTGGCTGTTAAGCTGTTTGAGGCTGTGGTCTTTCAGTTGTTGGGTCATCGGGGGAGTGTCGCAAATTTAGTGCGTTTGGGTAAGGGGGGACTGTTCAGTTACCACTCAGACACTCATACTCGTCAATATTACAAATTGGTGGCGACACCTCAAGATTGATATTTTTCAGATGAACTATCAGTTGCTCAATAAACAGTTTGTCATTATGACTTTCTACGACCAAGATATGTTTATTCGCCACGAATAGCTGCCCCATGAGTCAGAGAATAATGAAGTTGTTCGGCATCACGAACAGCCGCCACGATTCGTTGTTTTTTCTCACTTCGGTACAACTCAAAGTAACGACCCGTATCATCATTACGCTCTTGCTGCACATTGTTGAACGCCTCGATACACTCTTTAGAGTGTGTCGTAACGAACACTTGGCAATTCGCTTGCTCACTTGCCATGAAAATCAATTCCCACAATTTCTTATAGTTTGAATAGTGGATACCATTTTCAATTTCATCAATGAACAAAAAACCGTTCTGACTTGCCCAAATCGCACAGAGAATCGTCACATAACGACTAATCCCATCACCCATTTCAGACAACGGAACTAACTTATCTCGTCCTTGAATTTTTAATTTTGGAATCGCTTCATCTTCTGTTTGAATGATTTTGAATGTCATTATTGATGAGTCAAAATTATTTATGGAATTATTTACAAAATCCTCTTTATTAAGCTCGGAAACAAAACCGTACAATACACTCAAAAATTTATCATCAATCTTTGAAGATTTAATAAAATAACTGTTAAATATAATATTTTTAAAATAATCATGCAATGCGCCATAAAGATTACCATTGGAAAAGTTCTCTGTAGAAAAATTGCTTTTTCCGTGATTTACTGAAAACTCAATGTTCGCTATGGATGTATTTGTCGTATGAAACTCAACAAGATTATCAACTGCAATATTGATAGTTCGTATATTAGATTTTATCTCGAAACGATGAGGAAAATCTTTATAGAAATCCAACGTTATATTCTTTGAACGCTGCTGCCTATTTTTCAATAACAAATAAGAATTATAAATCAATGAATTAGGTTCAACCGACTTTACCAACAGCTCAATCGCTTCGAGCAGTGCGGTTTTGCCGACGTTGTTTTTGCCGCCGAAAACATTCACGCGCTTGAAATCGTTGATTTCGAGATTTTCGAAGCATTTGAAATTTTCGATTTTTATATTTTCAATGAAGTGCTGACTCACGACGAACTCCTGCTGTAGCAACGATCAGGTAATTCACGAAACCAATTCGTGCAACTGAATCAATGACGTAAATCGTTTGAAATCTTTAGTATTGTGGGTCAGCAAGGTGTTAATACCATAAGCCTGCATAGTAGCGACAATATTGGTATCGTGTACTTGTTTACCCGATACTTGAAAATCTTCGATTAGTCGTAACAAATGCTGATTCACCAACACAGAATCTTCAGCAATCGCAAAGTTTTGATAAAAATAAGCAATCTGGCTCATCACTGCCTCTCGCGATACTTCACCAAACGCTGACTGTGGACGGGTCAATACCACCAAAAATTCACGGATAACCTGCGGACTAATCCACAGATTATCGTAAGTTTGATAAGCATCCGCTAACGCTTGACGCGCTGCCTGATGAAAAGGAGACTCGGCAATGCTTGCATAAATCAACACATTGGTATCAACAAATAGCTTACCGCCCATCATCGTCATACATTCCTTCACGGCTAAAACTTAAATCTGTTTCATTGAAGCTCTTGTAAACACCATATGCCACCCCTGTTAGCGCCACCGAAGCTATTTCGAAGGCTACTCCACCTACAACAGGAAGAGGATTGGTCACATTTTTCTTAACTGGCAAAACGGGTTTCTTAACTGGCAAAACGGGGATTTCGAAGGCGGGTTTTACAACGCCAATATCGCCTTGTTTTGCCAGCTTATCGCGTAAACGCTCAACAAAATCGACGATTTCCGCAACACGTTCACTAGGAAGGTTGCGGATTTTTTCCATTAAGGATTGCATAACTTCGGGTGATGCTGACATAACCATCATCTCCTATTCGTAAGAATTACATGGCATCAGCATAGCACAAACGCGTTAGCCTACCCAAACCCGCGCATTGCGGAACATCCGCAACCACGCGCCATCGTCACCCGTATCATCCGGCTTCCACGAATGCTGCACGGCGCGGAACAAGCGTTCGGGGTGCGGCATCATGATAGTGAAACGCCCATCCACCGTGGTCACACCCGTAATCCCCAACGGCGAACCGTTCGGGTTTTCGGGGTAATGCTCAGTGGCATTGCCGCGATTATCCACGTAACGCAAGCCGACCAGCCCTTCCGCCAACATACCTTCAGCCGTCGCCGTGTCGAACACCGCCCGCCCTTCGCCATGCGCCACTGCAATCGGCAGTGTCGAGCCAGCCATGCCTTGCAGGAACAGCGACGGCGATTCCAACACTTCCACCGCTGAATAACGCGCCTCGAACTGTTCGGAACGGTTGCGGTAGAAACGTGGCCAATGCGCAGCACCGGGGATCATGTCACGCAATTGCGAGAACATCTGGCAACCATTGCACACGCCCAACCCGAAGGAATCTTGCCGCGCAAAAAACGCTGCAAATTCATCACTAGCACGCGGATTCATCAAAATCGTTTTCGCCCAGCCACCGCCTGCCCCCAACACGTCACCGTAGGAAAAGCCGCCACACGCCACCAAGCCTTTGAAATCTTTCAACTTCACCCGCCCGCTGATAATATCGGTCATGTGTACGTCAACCGCCTTGAAACCAGCACGGTCGAACGCCGCCGCCATTTCCACCTGCCCGTTCACGCCTTGCTCACGCAATACCGCAACTGTGGGACGTACTCCAGTGCGGATATACGGCGCTGCCACATCTTCATCCAACTCAAAGGTTGGGGCGAAGGGCAAACCGGGGTCTTGCGCATCATCCAGTCGCTCAAACTCTTGCGCGGCACAATCGGCATTGTCACGCAACGCCTGCATCCGGTAGCTGGTTTCCGCCCAGATCTTCTGCAACGTGGCACGCGGCGCACGGTACACTTCCTTGTTGGCAAAGGTCAGCACCAGCTCATCGCTGTCGTTCAATTCGCCAATGACGTGGGTGCAATGCGCCAGCCCTGCCTCGCGGAACGCTTCCAACACCGCGTCGGTATCGCAATGGCGGATTTGCAGCACCGCGCCGAGTTCTTCGCTGAACAGCGCAGGCAGCAATTGCTCACTCACTTGCCCGATGCAAGCGGTCACGCCCACATGCCCGGCAAAACTCATTTCTGCCAGTGTTGCCAGCAAGCCGCCATCAGCACGGTCGTGGTACGCCAGAATCAGATCTTCGCCACGCAAATCCTGCACGGTGTCAAAGAACGCTTTGAGGGCGGCAGGGTTATCCACGTCCGGCGCGTGATGCCCGACTTGTCCGTAGACTTGCGCCAGTGCAGAAGCCGCCAAGCGGTTACGCCCTTTGCCCAGATCCACCAGAATCAGATCGGTATCACCAACGTCGCTACACAATGCCGGAGTCAGGGTTTTGCGGATGTCCTGCACGGGTGAAAACGCGGTGACGATCAGTGACAACGGCGCGATCATTTCTCGGTTTTCGCCGTCTTGCTGCCATACCGTTTTCATCGACAAAGAGTCTTTGCCAACCGGAATCGCCAAGCCCAAACGTGGGCAAAGCTCTTCGCCGACCGCTTTCACGGTGTCAAACAATGCCGCGTCTTCGCCGTGATAACCCGCTGCCGCCATCCAGTTCGCCGACAAACGGATGTTGCGAATATTGGCAATGTCTGCCGCCGCGATATTGGTGAGGGCTTCGCCAATCGCCATACGCCCAGACGCTGCCGGATTCACCAGCGCAATCGGGGTGCGTTCGCCCATCGCCATCGCTTCGCCGAAATTGGTGGTGTAATCGCTGGAGGTGACTGCCACATCCGCCACCGGCACTTGCCATGCGCCCACCATTTGGTCGCGGGTGACCATGCCCGTTACCGTGCGGTCGCCGATGGTGATCAGGAAGGATTTGGACGCAACGGTTGGCAAACGCAACACCCGCTCAATCGCCTCACCCAGTTCAATGCCGCTGAGGTCGATTTCTGGTTTGTGGAAAGTCTGGTGATGCACATCGCGCAGCATTTTCGGCGGTTTGCCGAGCAGCACGTTCATTGGCAAATTCACCGGATTGTTGTCAAACAGCGAGTCACCGACCAGCAATTGTTGTTCGATCGTGGCACTACCGACCACAGCGTAGACGGCGCGTTCGCGTTCGCACAGGGCGCGGAAAGTGTCGAGGCGGTCTTCGGCAATGGCGAGGACGTAGCGTTCTTGCGCTTCATTGCTCCAGATTTCCATCGGAGCCATGCCGAGTTCGGCGTTGGGAACGGCACGGAGTTCAAAGCGTCCGCCGCGTCCGGCATCGTTGACGATTTCGGGAATGGCGTTGGAAATGCCGCCAGCGCCTACGTCGTGGATCGAGAGGATCGGGTTTTCTGAACCCAAGGCTACGCAGCGGTCGATGACTTCTTGGCAACGGCGTTGCATTTCAGGGTTGCCGCGTTGGACGGAGGCAAAGTCGAGGTTTTCTGCACTCGTGCCGCTTGCCATTGAGGAAGCCGCGCCACCGCCCAAACCAATCAGCATGGCGGGGCCACCGAGGACGATGATTGGCGTACCTTCGGGCAGTGGGTTTTTGTTGATGTTGTTTTCGCGGATATTGCCCATGCCGCCTGCAATCATGATCGGCTTGTGGTAGCCGCGCAGTTCGATGCCTTTGGCACCGGGGGCTTGCATTTCAAAGGTGCGGAAATAGCCGGTGATATTAGGGCGTCCGAATTCGTTATTGAACGCGGCGGCACCGATAGGGCCTTCGAGCATAATGTCGAGGGCGGAAACGATGCGGTCGGGTTTGCCGAAATCGTGTTCCCACGGCTGGGCGTAGCCGGGGATGCGTAAGTTGGATACCGAGAAACCGCTCAGGCCAGCCTTGGGTTTCGAGCCGTTGCCGGTTGCGCCTTCGTCACGAATTTCGCCGCCCGAACCGGTCGCAGCACCCGCAAACGGGGAAATCGCGGTGGGGTGGTTGTGGGTTTCCACCTTCATGAGGATGTGGACGGGTTCGTTGGTGTAGTGGTATTCGCCGGTTTTTACGTCGGTCAGAAAGCGCGTTGCCAAGGGGCCTTCGATGACGGAGGCGTTGTCATGGTAGGCGGAAAGGATGCCTTCGGGCGCGTGCGCGTGGGTGTTGCGGATCATGGCAAACAGCGATTTGGGCTGTTCTTTGCCGTCGATAATCCAGTCGGCGTTGAAGATTTTGTGGCGGCAATGTTCGGAATTGGCTTGTGCGAACATCATCAATTCGACGTCGGTGGGGTTGCGCTGGAGTTCGGCGTAATTTTCCGCGAGGTAGTCGATTTCATCAGCAGAGAGTGCCAAGCCCCAATCGGTGTTGGCTTTGGCGAGTGCGGCTTTGGGGTCATTGCTGATGTCGACGTAGCGCAAGGCGGCGGGTTCGGCTTCGCTGAACAGGACGACGGCATCTTGCAGGTCGGTTAGCACCATTTCAGTCATGCGGTCGTGCAACAGCGCGGCAATGGCGAGGCGCTCGGCTTCAGACAGCGCGGCAGTGGTTTGGATGTCGTAGGCAATGCCGCGTTCGATGCGTTCCACCATCGTCAAGCCGCAGTTGTGGGCGATGTCGCTGGCTTTGCTTGACCAAGGCGAAATCGTGCCTTTGCGCGGGGTGACGAGCAGCAATGTGCCGCTGAAAGCGTGGCTGCCTTGCACTTCTTCGTAGGTCAGCAACGCTTGCAACTGGGCGTGTTCGTCGGGGTGCAATTCGCGGCTGTTGCGCACGAAATGGACGTATTCGGCTTGCACAGCAGTGATCGTGGGCACGATGGCTTGCAAGGCGCTCAACAGCTTGTTGCGGCGGAAATCAGAGAGGGCAACGCTACCGGGGAAGATCAGCATGGGGGTAAACCAATGGGCAGTTCATCAAGGAGGGTATGATAGCGGAAAGTGGGGCGGGATTGTAGGCGATTGCCGTGCCAACTGCGGCGGGGCGCGTCCGCAGCTTGGCAGGGGAAATCAGGCAGCCTTGGTCTTGAGCGTAAAATCACGCTTCAGCAGCCGTGCCAGTTCGCTGGTACTGAAGGCTCCGGCTTCCTGCAATTTTTCGATCAGTTACCAGTGTTTCGAGGTGATTTTTTGGAATCAGCCTTTCAGGGGTTATTCTAAAGGAAGAGCCTGTTACAAGAATCAATGATTCCTAGACTGGATACTTTCAAATAAAAGCTTGAAATAGAGTTCTTCTCTATCCTTGTCTGACAAGCTTCTCGCATTCTTTAAACCCGTTAATTCGTCCCATATTAGCCAAGGAATCTCATAATACCTTTTCCCGGAAACATCAACTGCATGTCCATCATTGATAAAAAGAGAAATATTCTCATACCTATCCAAACCATAGTGGATATTGTCATCCAGCAATGGAGGTATATGATCACTGGTAATATAAATAATGGAGCTTGAATCAATTGCCGTCAGTTGCTTGATAAAATCAGCTACTGCCTTTGTCCGGTAATAAAACTGGTTTGATATTCTCTTGACTCGCTCATCCTGATGATCAGAATTAATAATGTCTGGTTCATCACTCAAATCACGCTCATATGGAAAGTGCCCATACATGCCTAAAGTGTAACTGACTATAGGTTGCGTAGCAGTATTTAAAGCATTCTTGATTCTGGAAAGGCTATGTTTCAGCACTCCCGCATCTGAAACTCCTCGCTCTTTCTCCTTATCAGTAATTATACCGCTTTCTGCCAGAAACAAGACATCATCAAAACCCAGACTCTTATAAGCCAAAACTGAATTATAGTATCCTGAACCAGTTGCTAATGTAGCAATGCTTTTATACCCATGCTGGTTCAATACGCCAACAAATCCATTCGCTTTTCCACCTTGTAGAATATTAAATTCTGCACTACCTATCTTTGCAAAAGCATGGATGCCAGTGTAATTGATCACATCCCCACCCCTTGCGGTAAAGCGGGCAGGGCAAAGCCAGCGCGGGCAGCGGTAATAACACTGGCAAGATAAGCCAAGGCAGACTGTCCACGTTTGCGGCAAGTACCGATGATGCTGGCCAGCATGGCAAACGCACGGCTCCCCGTAGCACTCTTTGTGCCATGGTTGGTTTTGCGCAGGATCACCCAATGGCGCAACGCCCGCTCAGCCTCATTATTGGTCAAGGGAAGCCACGGGTGGTCAAGGATTCGGAAAATGGCATCCCAATCATTGATGAACTCTTTCGCCAGTGCCGCCGTCTTGTCATGGGCAGATACGGCATGGATCAAGCATAATGCCCTGAATTCCAGGAGTTTTGCCTGATGGCGTTGACGGATCACGTCGGTTTGCGTCCCCACCGTGCCGCCTGCTGCCCGCCAAGCGTAAATGTCGTCCTGTAATACCCTCAGCCAAGCGAGGGTGAAGTTGCCAAACGTCCGCCCGTCTTTGTCCAGTGATTCTGCCAGCCCACGGGCTTTGCGGATCAGGTGCGCCCAGCAACGCAAGCGTTTGGGGTGGTGGCGGTAAGCGGCATAGCCATCACTCATCAGCCAGCCCCCAAAGTGGGGGCTAATCACGTTGTCGAGCATTTCAATGGTGCGCTGCCCTACGTAGAAACAAACGCTGAGGGTGGTGACGAATGTCCATAGCCACAGGGCTTCGCCACGCTCTTTCCAAGAGGTTTCATCAATATACAGCACCCCGCCGTCAGCGGTGGCTTCTGCCAACAGCCCTTCCACCAAGGCATCTTCCAATGGAGAAGCACTCGCGGCTGCTTCCTCAAAACATTGCTGCAACACCCCGACACTTAGGGGAATGCCCAACACCTCCCGCAACAGTTCTTGTGTGCCACGCAGTGACAAGCGTGAGCGCAGCCGTAGGTGGACAATAAGTGCCGCCAGATTGCCCCCAATCAGCCGCCACTCGCCCACATCAACCTCCGGGTATAACGGGTCGGGAGCTTGGCGATGCGGGATATGGCGGCTCACATGACCGCAGGTGCATACGCTATCGTGAAGGTGGTGGCGGGTGGTGATGACGGTCAGTCCGGGGTTCCCATCCGTGCCAAACTGGATGTCCACACTGTCATAGGCGGTATAAATACGGGAGACAGCCGCATCCAGGGACCTGCCACAGGCTTCACATCGGCTGGGGTAATGGTGTTCGTCTGCATTGATGGGCGGATGCCATACCCGACCATAACCCGGTGCGCCGGGTTGTTTACCCGCTTTGCGTTTGGCTGGTTGGGCTGGCTTTGTGCCCGCCACAGCTTCTGGTTCCGGGGTTGGCTTTCCTCTGGCTGCACCCACCCCTTCTGTTTCGGGCAAAGCCACCGTTTTGGGTGACGTTTCCCACGGGAAACCGCTGCTGGGTGGTTTGGAGGAGTTGTTGGAGTTTTGGTTGATCTGTTCCCGCGCTTCTTTCAGGTCATGCAACAACTTGGTCGACAGGTGCAGCAGTTCCTCCGGCGTGAGCTTGGCAAGGTACTGGCTGTTAAGCTGTTTGAGGCTGTGGTCTTTCAGTTGTTGGGTCATCGGGGGAGTGTCGCAAATTTAGTGCGTTTGGGTAAGGGGGGACTGTTCAGTTACATGCCAGTCAGCAATTCAAACTCTGCCTGAGCAGTATTACCACCATACACAGGGGAGATGACATGAGAGAAGTTATAACTAGCTGGCAATAAATAAGATATCAACTCATTCGCTAAAGGAGAACGGTTAAAGTTAATATTGAGCAAGAGTCTTGGATCAATAAAACTTTCCAAGACAACAATATGAATATTACGAGGATGCCGAACTATATTAGGAAACAAGATTTCTTTTATATCTATATTTTTCTTGCCATACTCATTAAGAAGAGAAAAATTTTTCTTTTCTTGATAACCATAAAAAATAAAGCTGGAAAATCTACCATTTTCTTTTATAGACTTTTCTTGTGACCATTCCGTATATTGATAACTAGAAGCACGATAGTCAGCAAACGTATCAGATAAAAATACAAATAGTACAAGAGAAACCGACAGCACCCTGAATAATACAGAATATATTATATCTTTAAATGAACGATTTTGATATGCCTTATAAAAAAGCATCACAACAGGAAAGCAGATCAGAAAACCCAAGAAAAAAATCAAAAACATCAATCCAACTGAGAAATCAGAAACCATATTAATATTTTGAAAATCAGAGGGTCTGGGAGAACGCCCCAAAAATCCATAGAAAATATCTACCGACAGATATAAAACAAGAACAGGCACTACCGGAAATAAATATCGAATAATTCTATTATTTATGGTTGGAAAATAAAAAATAAATAACAGGAGCAACACCAATGGGATTTCAAACTTGACCAGATCTCCCCTAACGCCACCGATGGTACTCCAATAATGGGATAACTCGGTATACAAAGTAACTATCAGGAACATCACCAATAAATAAGTAAACGCACCTTTGAGGTAATCAATCATTGTATTCATCCCACTCTGAGATTGTAGAATTGGGTTTGGTATCGTTTTCCGTCAGCGGCAGTCGTTTCCAAAATGGAAATAACTGAATTTTCCAGCAATTCACCTTCCGCAAAAATATTTTTCAGGTGTTTAGTGATAGCTGGTACTTGAACACCAAACAGTTCCGCCATGCGCTTTTGAGTGAGCCAGAAGGTTTCATCCTCGAAATGCACTTCAACGCGGATTTGTTGCTTAGAGGTGGTGTAGAAAATGACGTTGCCTTGTCGGTTCATGTATTTTGACTTCCTCAATTGTGTTACGCAGGCGGAAACCGTAGCTGCGAAAACGCCCGACCTGCCTGTATTGCCCTACGCTCAATCTCAGCCGCCGATTCCACCAAGCCTTTTTGTTCCAGAAATTGCAAAAAGGCACGGGTGCTGATCTTGTGACACTGTTCCGGCAACAAAAAACTGGCACGAGCAATTTTGTGATCTTCAAACAGAAAAATACCCGTCGGCGGCTCAGGAATCAGGGCAAAATCAGTCATCACTTCCTGCACAGCCAGTTCGCCGAGATTGGCTTTACGAGGTAATGCACCCGTCGCTAAGGCTTGCGTGTAACGTTGGAAAACACGAGTTTCCCGCACAACTAAAGGCTGTTGTGCCACCCACTGGGCAATTTTTTGACTGGTAGGCGTTGCATGACGAGTCACTTCATACAGCACCATATCGACCATTTGCACTGACCAACCGGGTAACAGCAGTACATCCAGCGCATTCGCGTAAGCCAGAGTGATCAACGGGCCTGCATCTGCCAGCAGGATGACGGAACGATCAGCCATGTGCGACCGCCGCCAGAGGCAACGCATTCAGAACCTCGACCATCCCCTGGGTCACGCTATCCGGCAAGCGCGGCATGGGAAGGTGTGCCTGCACCATCAACAGAAATAAATCTTCAGCACTCTCAATTCCCAAAGCTTCCATTGCTTGCAGATCGTCGATTCTGCCCAATGAAAAATTCAATAGCGTGCGGAAATTCTGGTTACTGACAACTTCCGCCGCTTCAAAAGTTTCCACCAGATAACGTAATTCAGCATTGAACAGTGCGTTAATGGAAGTATCGGATTTCGCCGCAATCACCTTAGCACGGCGCAACAAATCGCGGTCAACAGAACCCGTGAAATTGACGGTAGTAGACATGGGAAAGCTCGCTTGTCAGTAACACAGAATAGAGTGTAGCACATAACTATGTGTTCAACGGTATTCCACCAAATCCGCCAAGGGCTGGCGCAATTTCGCTGGCTGTTCGCCCGCACGATAGCCAAACGTCACCACCACTGCCGCGCCGTATTGGCTGGTATCCACTGCCAACAATTCTTCCACCCCCGGCTTCGAGAAACCTTCAATCGGGCAAGAATCAATCCCCATACTCGCCGCACCCGTCATCATATTCGCCAGTGCGATATAGCACTGCTTGGAACTCCACGCGAAAGTATTCAAATACGGCTTGATTTCGCTGTCATTGTGCGCCGCATACCGCGCCAAATACGCCTGTTCCGCCTCAGTTGGCAAACCACGTCGCCCGAACAAACGCTGCACATACGCACTGTACGGTTCGACCGCTGCGGTTTTCGCCAAAATCACCACCACATGGCTGCTCTCGGTAATTTGCGGCTGCCCCCAGCAAGCCTCCCGCAACTGTTCGCGCAATTCCGGCGTTTGCACCACCACAAAATGCCAATGCTCCATCCCAAAAGACGACGGCGACAAACGTCCGAATTCCAAAATCTGCTGGAAATCATCCGCTGGAATCTGGCGAGTTGGGTCGAACTTTTTACAGGCATGGCGGAACGTCATCGCTTGCATGAATGGCTGCATGGTTAAAACTCCTTAACTTAAATCGGTTCGCTAAATGCGCTACAGTATAGCCACACCATCACTATCGGGAACAGGGAATACACAATGATAACGGGATTGTTCAAAGGCTTCGGCTACGTGTTTAGCGGGCTATCACTCATCACACAAAAAGGTATTCGCCCGTTTGTGGTCGTGCCACTGCTAATCAATATCGTATTGTTTTCTGGTGGGATTTGGCTGGCAAAAAGTCAACTCGACTACTGGATGACGCGCCTGTTGCCCAACTGGTTGACGTGGTTAGAATGGCTGCTGTGGCCGATTTTCGCCGTGCTGATTTTCTTCGTGGTGTTTTACGTATTTTCCATCGTCGCCAATATTCTTGCCGCACCCTTCAATTCGGTACTCGCGGAACGGGTGGAAGCACGTCTGAACGGGCAGCCCGTCCCTGAATTTGAAGGTTACAAAAGCCTGCCCGCGCTGATCGTGCGCACCTTCCGCAGCGAACTCGGCAAGCTGTGGTACATGGGTAAGTGGTTTATTTTAGTGCTGATTATCACCATGATTCCCGTAGTTAATATCATTGCGCCCGTGGCGTGGACGCTGTTTGGCGCGTGGATGCTGGCAATTGAATACGCAGATTACCCGATGGGCAACCACAACCTGTTTTTCAAAGATGAGCTGGTGACGTTGAAGAAAAATCGCGGCGAAGCGTTGGGATTTGGGTGGCTGCTGTCGCTGATGACTGCGATTCCGGTGCTGAATTTCTTTGCCATGCCTGTCGGCGTAGCGGGTGGTACGGCGCTATGGGTCAAAACACTATCTAGAAATTAAATGGCATTCGTTATACATCACACACGAGATTTTGAAGGTACATGTTACATCGAGATTGCGCCGAGAGCATATTTGGGCAAACACTGGCAACCTAGCTCTTTATTCATCGCAGAAGATGACTTTAATGTAACGGAGAGCCTTATTGATAAATGTGTTTCAAACTACAACCCCTATGGAGTAACCGATATATCAACAACTGTTGGTCAAATGCTTATTATGGAGTGGAGGACTGCCGCATACTTGCTTGTCAACGATGACAGTAAAGCATCTAACATACTTCATCATAAATGTTCTCGATATAGAAAAGATAAAGAGCCGTGGCTTGAACAGAATAGAGTGAGAATTGCTAACATGCTGCTAGAACTAGCTAGTTCCTGCGAAAAGCTCCTCAATACGCATGGAGGCTTTTGTATACTGGGATTGTAATACGAAGATAGAGTTGTTCTAAAAACCGTCTAAGATTTCACAGGAACGCTCTATCTCACCAATATGGGCGTAGTAGCGTGTTTGCCCACGGTCATCACACACCCAGACTTCCTTTGCGCCCTTTGCCAGATAAAGCTGCACTTTCTCCTCCATTTCCGCTTTGGAATTGGAAGGGCTGGTGATTTCGACACAAATTTCAGGGGCAACCTTGTAGGGTGTCTGGAAACCATTTTCAGCGATGAAGGCATCAGATGCCCACGCCACATCAGCAACCTTCACGCCATCGGTAGTCTGGACGGAACATTCCATGATGACTGTCCCACCGCCTTTGCCTCTTTCCAGCCGTGAACCAATCAAATATTGCAACCGCCCATGATTGTTACTCGCAGGACTCATCAGGATCTTTCCCCATTTGTTCAGTTCAATCTTAAAAGGCAGATCGTGCAACAACGGGTTGTCAATAACAGCTTGCCACTCCATGACTTTTCCTCACTTAGCATTTATCAGATGACAGTTTGACTATGCCACCAAACCTTGGCGTTGACTAGCCAAGCGTTCCTGCGTCGTCAACGCAATCTTATTCCGCAAGTAAACCGGCTGCGCCTCTTCCGGCGCGGCTGCCCTACCCGCTTGCCACGCGGCAATGGCTAACGGCAACATAAATTCAGCGGCAGGCAACGATTCCGCATCCACCCCACTGAGTTTGTCGCCAAACCGCATTTGCAAAGCCTCTGCGTAAGCCGACCAACCGTGCCCAATCGCAAACCAGCCCGTCGTTGCAGGCAATGGTGCATCCGCCGGAGCACACACTTGCTCAACACCCTGCAATTGCATCAGCCCATCCTGCAACGCATATTGCCCCCAATACACCTCGTTCATCCGCGCATCCAACGCCACCAACACCTGTGTTGCGCTGTGCTGCATGTATGCTTGCTGCGCCAATGCCGCCAACGTAGACAGCGCAATCACGGGCTTATCCGCCGCCATTGCCAAGCCTTGCGCCACACCCACGCCAATACGAATGCCGGTAAACGCACCGGGGCCACACCCGACGGCAAGCGCATCGACATCCGCCAACCGCAGCCCCGCCGCCGCCAACACAGTTTCCACCATCGGCAAAATCAGTTGGGTATGCGCCCGTGGGGTCAGTGCAAATTCGCAAAAGGTCGCGCCATCCGCATACACAGCAGCAGAACAGGCTTCGGTCGAGGTATCAAGGGCTAGTAGTTTCATTCAAATTTCCAGCAAAAAAACGTTCCACGATGTCCAGCTTCTGGGTACGTGGCATACGCGGCAAACTGTCCAAAAACGTCTTGCCATAACTGCGGGTACGCAAGCGCACGTCGCAAATCATCAGCACGCCACGATCCTGTTGATCACGAATCAGCCGCCCCACGCCCTGCTTCAAGGTAATCACCGCCTGCGGAATCTGGTATTCGCCAAACGGATTGCCACCACGTTTGCGAATACTGTCCAGCCGCGCCTCCATCACCGGATCGTTGGGGGCAGCAAACGGCAGCTTGTCGATAATCACGCAACTCAACGCCTCACCACGCACATCCACGCCTTCCCAGAAACTCGCCGTCCCCAGTAAGACCGCATTGCCCAGTTCACGAAAGCGTTCAATCATATCGCGTTGCGGCGATTCCCCTTGAATCAGCAGCGGATACTCAAAACGGTCTTGCAACAATTCCGCCGCCTCATTAAGCGCCCGATAGCTGGTAAACAGCATAAACGTGCGTCCGCCACACGCTTTAATCACCGGAATCGCCGCCTCCACCAAGGCAGACACAAAATCCGCATCCTGTGGTTCAGGCAACCCCGCAGGCAGATACAACAACGAGTTATGCCAATAATCAAACGGGCTATCGAGTTGCAAGGTCGTCGCTGTATCCAACCCCATACGCTGGTTGAAATGCTCAAACGACTGCCCCACCGCCAGCGTTGCCGAGGTCATTATCCAACTACACGGCAACTCATCCATGCACTTTTTGAACGGCACAGCGACATCCAACGGCGTGGTAGTAATCGCAAACCCACGGGTAAAAGTTTCAAACCATTGCACCGTATCGGGTGGCGGATTGTGCAAACGCCCTAGCCGTGCCTGCTGTTCCAGCAAACGCTCATAGCAAGATTGCAAACCCTTGCTACGCTCAGCGGCATGTTCTAACAAAGCCGCCAAATCCTTCATGCAAGTCTCAAGTTCTTCCATGTATTTGACGATGGCGGGTTGTGAACTAATCCGTACCCACGGCGCACGTTGCCCCGGTGTATCCATTGCCAGCCGCAAATCCATCACCGCTTTTTCGAGCCGATCCAGAAATTCACGGATTTGCGGCATATCGGAAGCACCTTCCAACGCCTCCACCACGGTATCGCGTTTCCAATCGTGCAACTGACGGCTGCTGAACGTATCGCTGAAAAAGGTGGAAGCAATTTCAGGCAATTGATGCGCTTCGTCCAACACCACCACATTCGCAAGCGGGAGCAATTCGCCGAAGCCCTCTTCCTTGAGCGCCATATCCGCGAAAAATAGGTGATGGTTGACCACCACGATGTCCGCTTCTTGCGCCGCACGCCGCGCTTTCACCACATAACATTCTTGGTAATCGCCACAATCCGCCCCTAGACAATTCTCGGTATTCGAGGTGACACGCCCCCAGATTTCGGCATCGTGTGGCACGGCGGACAGCTCCGCAATATCGCCCTTGCTGGTCAATTCCGACCAATCACGAATGCGGTGCAACCACGTCACGCTTTTACGATCCGGCAAACGCCCTTCATCCACCGTCGCTTGCAGACGATGTAAGCACAGGTAATTCGCCCGCCCTTTGAGCAAAGCGGTTTTGACTGCACTCTTCAACGCCTTGCGAACCAAGGGCAAATCTTTGTGGTAAAGCTGGTCTTGCAGGGTTTTGCTGCCCGTAGAAATGATCACACGCTCATCGCACAGCAAGGCAGGCGCGAGGTAGGCAAAGGTTTTCCCCACGCCCGTCCCCGCTTCGATCACCGCTGTGCCTTGTGTTTTCATCACCGTCTGCACCGCTTTTAGCATGGCTTGCTGTTGCGGGCGGGCTTGAAAACCGTCGATCAGATCGGCAAAAGGCCCCGACTCACCTAATAGATCGGGTAGATCCAGCTCTGGTTGAATAACAGCAGAAGAACTAATTGAGCTGCTCCCGATAGGCTTGCGCCTTGCTCACCATGCCAAGGGCCTGGTCATGCTTGCCTTGCTGCTCGTTGATTTTGGCGAGTTTCATCCACAAATCGGGGTTATCGCCCTCCATACGTAACGCCCGCTCCAGCGTGTCAGCGGCTTTATCTAAACTACCCTTGGCGGCTTCAGCATCGGCGGTTCTGATCAATGCCTGTACAGCGGGTGACGACGCATACGCTTTGGGTGTCACCGCAACCTGTTCGACGACAGGCGGCGCAACCGTGGGTTCTTCAACCGCCACTGGTACGGGTGGCGGGGTTTGCATGGGTTGATGCGTAATCACCTTACTGGGTTGCGGTGCGGGAGCAGCGACCACTTTTGGGGGCGCAATAACCTTAGCCGCCGCCGTCGGTTTCTTCTGCACAGGCGCTGGTGCGGGGGCTGGCACAGCACGACTACCGTAGACCCGATCCTGTAACACCGTGGGATTAGGTGAACAAGCCGATAAAATACTGACTAGCAAGAAACTGAGTGCGATAGAAGGACGAAGCGTTAGCGTCATGGTTACTCTCATTGCATTAAGTTGTCGATCCAACCGGATGGATCAGTCTTTTTGTTTGCAGGGGCAGCGGGTGCTGGTGCGGCGGGCGCAGCAGCACTAGGCGCAGCAACGGGATCGGTCGGTCCGGCAGACGCGGGTGGCGCACAATAGCTGGTTTGCTGGGGCTGCGTGCCTTTGATGAACGGGGTACGTACTGCCTTACCGCACGCCGGATTAAAGCGCAGTCCAGTAGACTGGTCAACGTCAACCCAGACCAACCGCGACGAATTGGCGACTTGCAGCGGCTTAGTGGGCAAGACCTTGAACAAATCCGCCCACACTTTCAACGCACCAGTACCGCCGGTCATATTGGTGGGTTTGTTATCATCACGCCCAACCCAAACGGTCACCACATGCTGACCCGAAAAACCTGCGAACCAGCTATCTTTTTTGTCGTTGGTCGTCCCCGTTTTACCCGCAACGGTTTTCCAACTCGGCAAGGTTGCACCAATTTCTTTAGCCGTACCATCAATCGTGACACGGTGGAGTGCATAGGTCAGCAAATCCGCTGCTTCAGGGCTAGCCACTTGTTTGACCGTCAGCGGGTAGCGCGTCAGCACTTGACCGTGTGGATTCATGACGCTGCGAATCGCTTTGAGCGGTGAATAAGAGCCACCCGCCGCAATGCTTTGGTACATTTGCTGCACGTCGATAGGTGCCATTTCTAACGCACCCAATAGAATGGAGGGGTAAGCAGGAATGTCGCCGCCAATACCAAGATCATGCAGGGTTTGCACAATCTTATCCAAACCCACGCCGACACCCACCCGCACCGCTGGGGTATTACGGGATAGCATAATCGCTTTCAGTAACGTCACCGCCCCCATATTGGAATGGTCGTAGTTTTGTGGCTGCCAATATTTCTTTGACCCTAATTTCACCGTTACCGGCCCATCATTGATGCGGGTGGCGAGGTTGTATTTGCGCGGATTTTCCAAAGCAGCCAAGTAAATGGCAGGTTTGACTAATGAGCCGATTTGCCGCTGCGCGGTCAACGCACGATTATACCCCGCGTAACGCACGTCGCGACTCCCCACCAATGCCATGACTTCGCCGCCCTGTACGCTGCTGATAATCAACGCCCCGTTGAGCTTGCCTTTGGGAATGCGCTCAGCACGTTCCAAACGTCCGACACGGTTTTGCAGAATCGTTTCTGCCGTCAATTGCACGATAGGATCCATCGCGGTAAAGATCATCAAACCTTGGCTACGCACATCTTCTTCTTTGTAATCACGCTGCAATTGTTGGCGCACCAAATCCAAATACGCTGGGAAAGGGCTATTCCCTGAAGGCTTTTTCTCGCTAACACCTAACGGCTGCGCCAGAGCTTCTTGATAGATAGCCGGGGTGATGGCTCTTTCGTTGAGCATCACTTGCAGCACCAAATTACGCCGTTCCAAAGCGCGATCAGGGTGCAAACGCGGGTCGTAATAGCCCGCGCCTTTGGCAAGACCAATCAGCAAGGCAATTTGGTCAGGCTTCAATTCCCATACCGGACGGTTGAAGTAAAACTGCGCTGCCAAACCAAACCCGTGAATCGCACGTTCACCATCCTGCCCTAAATGGATTTCATTGAGGTAGGCTTCCATAATGTCTTGTTTGGTGTAACGCATTTCCAGCAGAAACGCCATCGTGGCTTCCTTGAGCTTACGATGCCAACTGCGCTCATTGGTCAGGTAGAAGTTTTTTACCAACTGTTGGGTCAGCGTGCTGCCGCCTTGTACCGTATGACCGGCTTTCACATTCGCGACCAGCGCCCGACCAATCGCGAGCGGATTCACACCTTGATGCTCGTAAAACTTTTTGTCTTCGACCGCCACCAAACCACTCACTAACAGCGGCGGCACATCTTTCTGGCGTACTAATACGCGGTCTTCGTTTTTGCGTGGGTAAAAATTACCAATCAAGACCGGTTCAAGGCGCATTAAATCGAGCGAATTTTTACCATCGGCGTAAGCTAATGCGGCAATTTTGCCATTCGCTACATTCACTTTAATGCTACGCGCTGGTTCTTTATCGTCAGCAAATTGAAAACCACGGGTATTAATGACAAATTTACTGCCTTCGCGGTGGTACTGACCTGTTTCAATGGGCTTATCAATCGAGCGATAGTTGAGCAGCTTTAGCTCTTCTTCCAAGTGATCAGCGAACAATTGCTGGCCTTCGTACATATCCAAAGGGCGGGCAAAAACCCGTGCGGGTAACTCCCAACGCCTACCTTCAAATTGATCACGGACTTTTTCATCCAGCTCCAAGGTATACACAATACCCAGCAGCAAACCCAGTACCAGCGCCACCAGTAGCAGGATGCGGAACACTCGCCCAAATAACGACAAGGTAAACCATAACCCTTTGAAGAAACGCCGCGTGGCGGATTCCTGTATTACTTCCTGACTCAAACTATTTTCCTGCTATGCTTATATTTTCGGGTCATATAAGAGAGACGGAGCATGTCCTCACACACATCTGACACGCTGTGGGAGGCAATGCGCAAACCCGCATTCTACCCACATACAACACACAATATACAAGTAATTCACACCCACATATCGACCGTATTCCTGACGGGCGTATTCGCTTACAAGATAAAAAAACCGGTCAACTTTGGCTTTCTCAATTTTTCTCAACTGGCTGATAGGCAATACTTTTGCGAAGAGGAACTGCGCCTTAACCGCCGTTTTGCCCCCAATTTGTACTTGGAAGTTGTGCCTATTTTATACCATGACGGGCATTACCATTTAGGGTCGAGCGCCGCTAACACAACCAACATTGTCGAATATGCGGTCAAAATGCGGCAATTCGACCCCACCCAGCAATTGGATTGCTTATTGTCAGCCAACCTGTTGCCATTGGAACACATGGACGTACTCGCCTCACGTCTTGCGGACTTTCATCAACAAGCAGAACAGACACCTAGCGACAGTGCTTATGGTCTACCTACTCATGTGCTCGCCCCAATGCAGCAGAATTTCCTCGCATTACGCCAGCATCTACATGAGCAGACACTATTAGAACGCCTGAGTTCACTGGAAAACTGGACGCAACAAACCTACGCCTGCCTACATGATCAACTCTTGCTGCGCCAACAGAACGGACACATCCGCGCCTGCCACGGCGACTTGCACTTGGGGAATATAGCCCTGATTGACGCTGAAATCACTTTTTTCGACGGAATCGAGTTCAGCGAAGCGTTACGTTGGATTGACACGGCTAGTGATGGCGCTTTCCTGATCATGGATTTAGAAGACCGAGACAAACCCGCATGGGCGAACCGGCTGCTGAATCAGTGGCTAATGGCAAGTGGCGACTACGCCGCCTTGCCATTGCTCACGTTTTACAAAGTGTACCGCGCCATGGTACGCGCCAAAGTTCAAGCCTTGCGGCTCAGTCAGCTTCAGGAAACGACCGAACGAGAGGCTTGCCTGCGCCAGTGCACTCACTACCTGACGCTGGCTGAGTCGTATACCCAACCCCAACACCCTGTGTTATTGATTACGCACGGCTTGAGTGGTTCAGGAAAATCGTGGGGTTGCCGCTCATTAGTGGAACAACTTGGCTGCATCCAATTACGGGCGGACATCGAACGCAAACGTAACTACCACGGCACACCTCAAGACTTGTACAGCACGGACATGAACACCCGCACTTATGACCGGCTGGCAGAGCTGACAAGCCTTGCGCTGGCTAATGGCTATGCGGTGGTCGTGGATGCTACTTTTTTGCAATACGCACAACGTCAACGTTTCCAGCAACTGGCGCGTATGATGCAGGTCGCCTTCCTCATCCTGCATTTCGATGGCACTCCCGCTGAACTGGAACGCAATATTTTACAGCGTCAACAAGCGGGCAATGATGCTTCAGATGCCGATATTGCCGTGCTGCATCAACAATTAACCCACTACAAACCATTGCAGGATAACGAGCCTTATGTAACAGTTCGCGTTAATGAAGGTTTACCGTTAGCAAGGGTACAAGCCCTGCTTGACTACTCAAAAAAACATGGAGTCGAAAATGCATCATAACTTTTTGTCACGTTGCCTGATGACCGCAATGACTGTCGGCATAGTCGGTGCTGCTCAAGCAGACACTAAATTGACCTATACCGATACCGGGTTTGCTCCCCAAGAGCGTCAAACCATCATCCAGATTCACGGCGACAAAGTGCGCATGGGTGAAGTCGGTAGCGATATTTACTCGCTGTTCGACAATACCAAAAAGACCCTGTACACCATCAATACCAAAACCAAGCAATTCATTGAAACCACACCGGATAAAACCCGTGAACGCATGACCAAAGTGGTCGAAATGCAAAACCAGTTCAAAGAAGAAATGAAAAAGCAAATGGCTTCCATGCCGGAAGACCAACGCAAGCAGGTTGAAGCACGAATCCAACAAAGCGAAGCGGCACTCAAAGCGCCGCCGCCCGCCATCAAAATGGAAAAAACCGAACGCAAAGAAACCATTCAAGGCATGGAATGCAGTATTTCCACGGTCAAAATGGATGACAAAGCCGTGCGTGATGTGTGCATCGCTGCCAGCGGCATGGACGAGGCTGACCACAAAATGCTCGTTAGCATGTTTGAATACATGGACAGCATTGCAGCAGAATCGGCGAAAGCACAAGGCGCAACCCCACCGAGCGAAGGATCAGCCAGTTTACACCGCGAAGGTTTAGCGTTACGTATTCAAGCCTTACCAGAAGGCCCACGTAGCGAATTGAGTAGCTTGAAAAAAGACGCGTTAGCCGATACCGACTTCGCGATTCCAACCGGCTTTGCCGTCTTTGAACCGACAGCCGCTGCACCACCGACAGCCGCCCCAGCGAATAACTCTGCCCCAGCCCCAGCCCCTGCTGCTGCACCCGCCGCCGCAACGCCAGCACCAGCGGCTGCTCCTGTACCCGCTAAGTAACGTTGCATGGCGCAGATTAATCGAAGTGCATTAGTACCGTACAGCGCGGCACAGATGTATCAATTGGTGGATGGCATTAGTCTTTACCCGCAGTTCCTGCCGTGGTGCAGGACGGCGGTGGAACACCAACGCGATGCCGATCAAGTCAAAGCGAGTATCGAAATCGCCAAAGGGGCAGTGAACAAACGATTCACCACCCTAAACCGCTTACAACACAATAAAACCATTGAAATGCGCCTGATTGACGGGCCTTTTCAACACCTGCATGGTTTTTGGCGCTTTGATGAACTCAAGGCAGGTGCGTGTAAAGTTTCGCTGGACTTGAATTTTGAATTTTCCAACAAGATCATGAGCCTAGTGGTTGGTCCTGTGTTTAATCAGGTTGCCAATACGCTAGTGGATTCTTTTGTCGAACGAGCGAGAAAAGTGTATGGCAGCGCCTGAAACGCTTCGCATTGAAGTTGTCTACCCCTTACCTCACGAGCAGTTGATCCTGACTGCACAAGTGCCAGAAGGCGCTAGCATACGCGATGGTATCCAAGCCTCTGGTGTGTTGGGGCGTTACCCTGAACTGGCTCTGGATACGTTAGAAGCAGGTATTTTCGGCAAGCTAGCCAAACTCGATACACCGTTACGTGAACGTGACCGCATTGAAATTTACCGCCCTTTGCTTGCTGATCCTAAAGCCGTGCGCAAACAACGGGCGGCTGAGGGCAAGGTCATGAAAAAAGGCGGCAATAGTAACGACACCAGCACGCCGGAGGACGCGTAATGCACGGCATGGTGCCACCTGACCCATCGGGTGAAGGTGTCTCACAAGCAGCATACGCTACCGTCTACATGCCAAAACGCAAAGCCAACCGCAACCGTTTCCCAGCGAGCTGCATTACCGCCTACCCCACCGCACAAGAAGCCCTAGACGCTGCACGCGATGATGACAAACGGGTCGCCGCTATCGTACAAGGCCCTTCAAAATCGTCCGAAGGGCAGTACATTTTTTATTTACGTCAGTGGTTATGATTACCGTTATTTCGGCTTAACCGTCACGGGCGCAACATCGTTACGAATATCGCGGACTACACCATTCTGGAAAAACACCGTGACGCTACTACGCTGTACCGTGCCTTCAGGCGCTTTCAGGTAGAACACATAATCCCAACGGTCTTTATGAAAATCATCGACTAACAAGGGCGTCCCCAGTGTGGCTTGTACTTGACTCGCACTCATGCCGGGTTTCACCAATGCCAGTTCTTCACGGGTGATGTAATTACCTTGCTGAATTTCCATTTTATAAGAGCTACAACCGCCCAATAACAGGACGGCAGAAAGGGTGAGTGAAATGATAGGCTTTATCATGTTAGTCTTGTATCGTCCAAAGTAAACATGGGCATCATAATAGACTATTCAGGATGGAGAGTGCAGAGTGGAAGAGAAGGATATTAGACGCGTCGGATTAAAAATCACCCAACCACGGGTTAAAATCCTCGATTTATTAAGCAATTCTCGCGAACATCACCTGAGTGCTGAAGATATTTACAAGTCACTCATTGGCAACGGCGAAGAAATTGGTCTAGCTACCGTGTACCGCGTCCTCACCCAATTTGAAACCGCAGGCTTGGTGCATCGCCACCATTTTGAAGGCGGTCAAGCCGTGTTTGAGCTGGCAACCGAAGATCACCACGACCACATGGTGTGCATGAAAACCGGCAAAGTGGTCGAGTTCCATGACCCCATTATCGAGCAACGTCAACTCGAACTGGCAAAGCTGCATAACTTCCGCATCACCGATCATTCTTTGATCCTCTACGGCGAGTTTGTCGGAGAAAACGACAAAACCTCCTGAATGTTTTGCATTTAGCTGGCAGGCGGGTATAATCTCGCGCTTTACTCAATTGTGGATTTGAGACAGATTTGTATGCCTAGTGTAAAAGTACGTGATACCGAGCCTTTTGAAGTTGCTCTGCGCCGTTTCAAGCGCACCTGTGAAAAAGCTGGCGTTGTAGCTGATGTTCGCGCTCGTGAATTCTATGAAAAACCCACCTCTGTACGCAAGCGTATGCGTGCTGCAGCTGTTAAGCGCAACCTCAAGCGCATTTCTCGTGACCTAAACCGTCGCGTGCGTCTGTTCTGATATGAGCCTCAAGGCACAAATCACCGAAGACATGAAAACCGCCATGCGTGCGCATGAAAAGGCGCAGCTTGGTGTTATTCGTCTGATTCTCGCGGCAATTAAGCAGCAAGAAGTGGATACGCGCGTCGAAATGGATGATACCGCCATACTGGTGGTGTTAGACAAAATGACCAAACAGCGCCGCGAATCCATCCGTCAATACGGCGATGCAGGCCGTACTGATCTGGTCGCTCAGGAAGAATACGAACTGGGTATTATCCAGACTTACCTTCCACAACCCCTCAGTGCCGCCGAATTGGATGACCTCATCCAGCAAGCGATGGCTGAAACGGGCGCAACCTCTGTACGCGACATGGGCAAAGTCATGACATGGCTAAAACCCAAAGCGCAAGGCCGTACCGACATGGGACAAGTGAGCGGACTGATCAAGACCCGTCTCGGCGGCTAATACCTGCCAATCTTCTACGCATTTAGTTCAGGGGTGTCGATATGACCGATCTTAAAAACGACCGTTTTTTACGCGCACTCCTGAAACAGCCAGTCGATACCACGCCCATTTGGATCATGCGTCAAGCTGGGCGCTATTTGCCTGAATACCGTGCTACCCGCGCCCGCGCTGGCAGCTTCATGGATTTGTGCAAAAATGCCGACCTTGCTTGCGAAGTCACCCTGCAACCGCTAGAGCGTTACGCACTGGATGCGGCAATCCTGTTTTCCGACATTCTCACCGTCCCCGATGCCATGGGCTTAGGCTTGTATTTCTCGGAAGGCGAAGGCCCGCGCTTCACTAACCCCGTGCAAAGCATGGCGGATATTGAAAAGATTGGCATTCCCGACCCCGAAGGCGAATTGCAGTACGTGATGAATGCAGTCCGCACCATCCGCCGCGAACTTAACGGACGCGTGCCGCTGATCGGATTCACCGGCAGCCCGTGGACACTGGCCACGTACATGGTGGAAGGCAGTTCCAGCAAGGAATTCGCCAAAGTGAAGGGTATGTTGTATGACAACCCTAAAGCCCTGCACTTGCTGCTGGACAAGCTCGCCGACAGCATTATCCTGTACCTAAATGCGCAAATTGCCGCCGGTGCGCAAGCCGCGATGATCTTTGATACGTGGGGTGGCTCGTTAACACCCGCCACTTACCGTGAATTTTCACTGCGTTACATGCAAAAGATCGTTGATGGCGTGACCCGCGAAAACGATGGGCGCAAAGTTCCTGTCATCCTATTCACCAAAGGTGGGGCTCAATGGCTTGAACCGATGGCAGATACGGGTTGTGATGGCTTGGGGCTGGATTGGACGATTAATATTGCCGATGCTCGCGCCCGTGTGGGTGATAAAGTTGCGTTGCAAGGCAATATGGATCCTTGCGTGCTGTATGCGTCACCGGAGGTGATTCGTCAGCAAGTCGCTGCCATTTTAGCAAGTTACGGGCAAGGGTCTGGGCATGTGTTTAATCTGGGGCATGGCATTCATCAGCATATTAACCCCGAAAACGTCGCTGTACTAGTAGACGCCGTACACGAATTAGGGCGACAATATCACTAGTCATTAATTTCTCTGGGAAATTAAAGTATGAGTTGTATGCTGCCTCCCGTTTGCGTATTTTGCCAACATTTTCTGGAGAATAACCTCGACAGAGAATGTCAGGCATTCGAAGAAATCCCCAATGCCATTATGGATGGCAAGTGTGATCACGTCGAGCCTTACCCCGGCGATGGCGGCTACCGTTTCCAGCTAATACCTGCCGAGCGCAATACATTTCTGGAATTGAATGACATTAGGCGGGAATTTAACCTCCCCGCCTTTCGCCTACCTGATTAAGCGACCACCAAACCACGCGCAAGGTCGCGCTGAATATCCCGAATACTTTCCAGCCCGACCGACACCCGCACCAAACCGTCAGCGATACCCGCCTGCACTTTTTGCTCAGGTGTTAGCCTGCCGTGGGTAGTGGTAGCGGGGTGGGTAATCGTAGTTTTAGTATCACCTAAATTCGCCGTAATCGACAACATCTGCGTGGCATCAATCACTTGCCACGCCGCATCCTGCCCACCGTTAACGATAAACGACACAATGCCACCGAAACCACTTTGCTGTCGCCGCGCCAGTGCATGTTGGGGGTGCGATGCCAACCCCGGATAGTGTACCCTCTCAATAGCGGGATGTGCTTCCAACCATTGTGCAAGTTGCAAGGCATTATCGCAATGCGCCCTCATCCGCAAGGAGAGGGTTTCCAGACCTTTCAGGAAAATCCACGCATTGAAGGGACTCATGCTCACACCACCGTTGCGTAATACGCCGTACACCTCTTTGCCAACCCGTTGCTTATCGCCGACAACAGCACCGCCTAAGGCACGTCCCTGCCCATCCAGATACTTGGTAGCAGAATGCACCACAATATCCGCGCCCAATTCCAGCGGGCGTTGCAACGCAGGCGTACAAAAGCAGTTATCGACCACCAACAGACTACCGTTACGGTGTGCTAAATCTGCTAATTCCCGAATATCAACAATTTCTGTCAAGGGATTCGCAGGGGTTTCCACAAACAATAAACGCGTATTCGGCTGCAAAGCCGCTTCCCACCCTGCCATATCGGTCAAATCGACGAAGCTAAATGCCACGCCGAATTTACCCACAATGTTTTGCAACAATAAAGTAGTCGTACCAAACACCGCACGGGAGCACACGACGTGATCCCCCGCTTTCAACAAACCTAGCATGACCGCCAAAATCGCTGACATGCCCGTGGAGGTAGCGACACACGCCTCACCACCTTCTAAAGCAGCCAAGCGATCCTCGAAGTAGCGTACCGTCGGATTGGTGAAACGAGCGTAAATATTACCCGGCTCACTCCCCCCAAAACGGGCTGCCGCTTCAGCCGCACTCCTGAATACAAAGCTGGACGTCGGAAAAATTGCCTCCGAATGCTCGCCTTCATTCGTGCGCACATGTCCGGTACGGATTGCCAGTGTTTCAAAATCCCACTCGTTGTCGATCAATGCTTATCCCTCGTGCTTTTGGGTAATCACCACCAGCGTGTTTTCATCCACGCGCTCAAATAAATCAATCACTTCCTTGTTACGCATCCGAATGCAGCCGTGAGAAGCAGGCGTACCAATTTTGCCCTCTTCCCCTGTACCGTGGATATAAATGAAACGTTCTTTGGAGGTTTGATTACTCGGCTCTAAACCATCCAGCCACATAATTCGGCTAGTCACGTAATCATCAGGGCTATCTGCTCCCGGTGTCGTAAGAATTTGTACTTTCTCACCCGTATTTTGGCGGGCTTTGAAAATAGTGCCCAACGGCGCACCATCACCAATCTTTTGCGCAATACGGTGGACACCCAAAGGCGTTTGGTCGCTGCCTTTTGCGCTTCCTAAACCCTTGGTCGCCGTAGAAATATCCCAAGCACCCGTTTCCACGCCATTTTCCAGCAGAAATAGCTTTTGGGCGGTAGCGTCGATTACCAACACTTTTGCTGTCGAGTGGCTCGGAAAATCTTGCGCCAACTTAGCAATAATCGACGTAAAACGCCCATCCGCTGCCGCAGCAAGCGGCGCTTGTTGTACTTGTATGGGCGGTGGTAAATTCAGCGAAGGCGCTGCATCCGGTTCAGCCATAACTGCCCCACTACTCATCACTGTTACAAATATCAATGGCAGCCATGTTTTTTTCGCGTTTTGTTTGTTCTGCGTCATTACGTAAAGCCTCTAGTTCAGCAAAATAATTCTCATCTTCTCCCGTCGCGTAATGCCCGGTGAAAACGGAACAGTCAAAGTCTTTCAAGCGCGGATTGCCCTTGCTCACCGCTGCAATCAAGTCCTCCAGTGGCAAATACACCAAGCGATCAACCCCAATCGCTTCTGCCACCTCTTCTTCGGTACGCCCATGCGCAATAAGTTCCTTAGCAGCAGGCATATCAATGCCATAAATGTTTGGGAACTTAATCGGCGGCGAAACCGAGGCAAAATACACTTTTCGAGCACCCGCGTCGCGTGCCATTTGCACAATCTCGCCGGAAGTCGTACCGCGCACAATCGAATCATCCACCAACATCACGTTTTTACCCTTGAATTCTAAGGCTAACGGATTAAGTTTCTGCCGCACCGATTTCTTGCGCTTCGCCTGTCCCGGCATAATAAATGTGCGCCCGATATAACGATTCTTGATAAAACCTTCGCGGTAAGGCACGCCCAAGGTATACGCCATTTCCAATGCCGAAGTACGGCTGGTGTCAGGAATCGGAATCACCACGTCGATGTCATTATCCGGCCAATCGCGCATCACCATTTCCGCCATTTTGCGCCCCATGCGCATCCGCGCTTTGTGCACGAATACATTATCGATAATCGAATCGGGGCGAGCAAAATACACATATTCAAAAATGCAGGTGCTGTAACGCGGGTTCTGCGCACATTGGCGCGTGAAAACTTGACCATCGGGGCGAATAAAAATCGCCTCACCCGGTTCAATGTCGCGCACCAAACGATAGCCTTGCACATCCAACGCCACGCTTTCAGAAGCCAACATGAATTCTTTACCGTGCGGCGTTTCACGCACACCATAAACCAAGGGACGAATGCCATGCGGGTCACGAAAACCCACCAAGCCATCACGCGTCAACATGGCGACAACCGCATATGCACCTTTGCAACGCCGATGCACCCCTTCGACTGCTGAGAAAATATCTTCGGGGCGTACATGCAGCGCATCTTGCCGCAGCAACTCTTGCGCAAAAATATTCAATAGAATTTCAGAATCGGATTCCGTATTGATTTGGCGACGATCCTGTCGATACAACTCTTTCTTCAACACATGGGCATTAGTGAGGTTGCCATTGTGTGCCAAGGAAATACCGTAAGGGCTATTCACGTAAAACGGCTGTGCTTCAGCAGAAGACGATGACCCCGCCGTTGGGTAACGCACATGTCCTATCCCCATATTGCCTTGCAACATCGCCATGTGACGTTCATTGAAAACGTCCTTCACCAAGCCATTGTCACGGCGCAGATACAACTTTCTGCCGTCGCTGGTCACAATCCCCGCAGCGTCCTGTCCACGATGTTGTAAAACCGTCAGGCCATCATAAATGGCCTGATTAACCGATTCATGACCGATAATCCCGATAATTCCGCACATAACAAGTCTTCCGGTGAAACGAAAACGTCATATTCTAACCCCGTCAAAACAAAACAGCCATGCACGATCGTACATGGCTGCTGGATTCACGGAGCATTTCCCTACACTTAGGGTTTGCTGGAAAAAATACCTGGCAGATCTTCTGGCAGTTTGTTGGGAATCATCTCTTTCAGAACACCAGCGGTTTCCTCGAACCACGGCATTAACCGCGAATCTTGCCACCACGCTTCTTTGGAGAAATTTCCCACCGCACCAAACAATAACACCAGCAGCGTCACAATCAAGCCACCCCGCAAGATGCCAAACGCCCCGCCCAACAAATAGTCAACGCCCCCAAGCCCTACGGATGACACCGCAGCACTGAGCAGGTGATTGATGATAGAACCAACAATCAATACCCCAAGGAAAATGACCACAAAGGCAATCACGACTTGTCCGATCTTATCCTGCACCGCAAACGGCACATGCACCGCTAATTCTTTGTAGTAAAGAAACGCAAATGCCAGTGCCGCTAGCCATGTTGCCAAGGAAAGTGCTTCCCTGACAAATCCCCTGACCAAACCAATAATAGCGGACAAGACGATCAGGACAATGATACTGAGATCCAGAATATCTGCTGTCATGGATTACTTGCTGCTAGTCACAAAGCTGCCTTGAATCGCCGCATTTTGCTTGTAGCGTGACTTCATTTTAACTTGTGCGGCATCAGCATCCGCACGGTTAGCAAAGCCACTCACATTGACACGGTAAACAGGCTTGCCATTCACGGTCGCCGTGGAGACCGCCACATTGTAACCGTCCGCTTTCAGAGGCGCTGCTGCTGCATCGGCTTTAGCCTTGTCGGCACTTGCCAATACTTGGATAGAGAAGCTACCCGCACCACCTGCTGCCGCACCCGGTTTTGCATTCGCCAATGCTAACGATTTAGCAGCCGCTTCTTTTTCAGCCGCAAGCTTAGCCGCAGCAATCGCTTTATCTTCTGCTTCCTTCTTAACCGCTGCTGCTTTATCAGCCGCCGCTTTTGCACCAGCTTCTGATGCGGCTCTAGGCACTGGCTTTTCGTTTACCAACACCACTTTGGAACTGGCTTTTTTCTCAACAGGAGTAGCATCGTTATTGCTGGCAGCCTTGTCTTGCTGAGCCGCAGGGGCAGCAGCTTTCGCAGGAGCAGCAACCGCTTGTTGTGGTACTGCCGGAATAGCGGCAGGCGCGGCAGAACCTTGACCTTGCGCAGCCTGTGCTGGTGCAACAGAACCCGCTTTCGCATTGCCTGTACCCATGCTGCCCGTACCGTCTTTCACTTTACCGTCAGTATCAACCAAATCACGTACTTCACCGTTAGTACCGGCTGGACGTACATCAAAGCCCGTCGTATTCGCCACCGTCTCAGGCAATTTCACATCAACACCGGGAATCAAGTTAGCCACACCTGTGCCAGCGGCTTGACCAGCGCCCGCCGCCGCTTGTTGGGCGTTAGCACCTTGCTGCTGGGTAACATCAATGCCTGCTGCTTGACCAGCACCCGCTTGTTGAGCGGCATTCGGGTCTTCACCGACAATACTAGGCTTTTGCGCATCGCCGATACCGGGGAAACCCAGAATCGGTTTGGTTTCACCGGTTTGATTCATTGCCATGTCCTGTTGACCTTCACGGTTCTTGCCTTTCAGCAACCATGCCAACAGCAACGCAGCAACCAGCACCAGCACTACCGCGCCAATCATACGTTTGGTTGTGGCTTTATTATCCATGTAATTCACTGCTCCTTAATCTCTATTTGACACTCGAAAACTATTGATTCGCGCTGTTTAGCGACGGATGCAAGCTCAGCCTCGTTGGGGAACGAGAATTTCCAGCATACCAGATACTACCAGAAAAGAGCCGAAAGCCACTACCCTAGCCTGTTTTTCTGCACTTAAGTACACAGAATTCCACGCTGACTGAAAATCCGAGTAGGTATAAATGGGCACTTGCACCCCACTTGCTTTTATTTTATCTGCAAGCGCATCACTGCTAAGTGCACGATTCCCTGACAAGGACACCACATGCCATTCGTCCAGCACGGCTGACATTATTTCAACCACTCCGGCAATATCCTTATCTGCAAGTATAGAAAAAATTGCAAATGTTTTACCGTTTAACGGATTTTTTTTCAGCCAAGCCGCTAATTCTTTGGCGGCATGAGGATTATGCGCCACATCCACAATCACTTCGGGCTGCTCATGCACCCGCTGCATTCGTCCCATGAGGCTAACGGATTGCAACCCTTGGTGAATATTTTCCGCCGAAACTGGCAAGCGCTCCGCCAATTGTTGCAACGCTGTCACCACGCACGCCGCGTTTTGGCGTTGCACATCCCCCAGCAACGCAGGTTGCGGAATACCTGCACTGGTAAAATCCTGACCGTATTGCAACAACGGCGCACCGATACGCGCTGCCTCTGCCGCAATAATCGCGGGCGGCTGTGGGTCGCCACACACTACTGGCTTGCCTGCTCGCATAATCCCCGCTTTTTCGCGTCCAATCGCTTCACGGGTCGAACCTAGCCAATCCACATGATCAATGCCGATGCTGGTAATAACCGCCACATCCGCATCCCACAGATTGCAAGCATCCAGCCGCCCACCCAACCCCACTTCCAACACAATCACATCAACGTTGGCTTGCAAGAAACAATACACCGCCGCCAATGTGCCAAATTCAAAATACGTCAGATCAATATCATCACGCGCATGATCAATCGCTGCAAAGGCTTGGCAAATCGCCGCATCGCTGACAGGTTCAGCATTGACGGCAATGCGCTCGTTATAACGCAGCAAATGAGGGGAGGTGTATGTGCCGACACGGTAGCCTTGCAGCATCAGAATGCGTGTCAGCATCGCACAAGTCGACCCCTTGCCATTCGTCCCGCCGACAGTCATCACAGGGACAGGGAGTTGCAGCAAATCCATGCGTTCCGCAACGTCATGAATGCGCCCCAACCCCAACTTGATAGCTGTCAGGAACTGATGCTCCTGCCAGCGCAGCCAATCATCAAGTGTATTCACGCCGCATCCAACACTGACTCACCGAGGGGGCTGGGTTTGTGCTGCATGATAGACACCAAATCCGCAATGGTTTCACGCAAATCTTTGCGATGCACGATCATGTCAATCGCGCCCTTTTCTTGCAGAAATTCGCTGCGCTGAAAACCTTCTGGCAGTTTTTCACGTACTGTCTGTTCAATCACACGCGGCCCCGCAAAGCCAATCAAGGCTTTCGGTTCACCGATGTGGATATCGCCCAACATCGCAAAACTTGCCGACACCCCGCCCATTGTCGGGTCAGTCAGCACCGAAATAAACGGCACACCTTTTTCACTCAAACGCGTCAAGACCGCGCTGGTTTTGGACATTTGCATCAACGAGAACAACGCTTCCTGCATCCGCGCCCCGCCACTCGCCGCAAAGCAAATGTACGGAATCTTTTGCGTCATCGCCGCTTCTGCGCCGCGCACAAAACGTTCGCCGACCACAGACCCCATCGAGCCGCCCATGAAACGGAAATCGAACGCCGCTGCAACCAATGACACGCCCAACACTGTGCCTTTCATCACGATCAGCGCGTCTTTTTCGCCCGTCTCTTTTTGCGCCGCCGCTAAACGGTCTTTGTATTTCTTGGTGTCGCGGAATTTCAGCATGTCGGTCGGCGCAACATTCGCACCGATTTCTTCACGCCCTGCCGCATCCAAAAACACCTCCAAGCGTCGCCGCCCAGACAGGCGCATGTGGTGATTGCACTTGGGGCAAACGTCCAGATTACGTTCCAATTCCGCACGGTACAGCACCGCTTGGCAGGATGGGCATTGATGCCACAAACCTTCTGGGATGGATTTCTTTTCGGTATTGGTCGCGTCGGTACGGATGCGTGATGGTAGACGCAGTTTTTCAAACCAGCTCATGTATTCTGTTTACCCCTAGGTTCAAGCATCCAGCGCAGTACGCATGGAGACCAGCAAGTCACTGATGTTATTCATGATAGCAGTATGGTCGTCAGGTGTCGCTTCGATCTGTTTGATCACCGCACTACCGACTACCACCGCATCGGCGGTTTTCGCGACAGCGGCGGCGGTTGCCGCGTCTTTAATGCCGAAACCTACGCCTAATGGCAAATCAGTGTGTTGGCGAATTTTGGCAATATGTGCAGCGACTTGCCCAACATCCAAGGTGCTTGCGCCTGTCACACCTTTCAGTGAGACGTAGTAAATGAAGCCACCGCCTGCTTGCGCCACCGTTGTAATACGCCGCTCCGGCGTAGTCGGCGACAACAGGAAAATCGGGTCAATGCCGTGCTCACGGAACAACGGCAATACACCCATGCCCTCTTCCGGCGGTAAATCCACCGTCAACGCGCCATCAACGCCTGCTGCTTCCGCTGCTTTGGCGAATTCAACGTAACCCATGATTTCAATCGGGTTCAAATAGCCCATCAGCACCACGGGCGTGGTGGCGTCGGTTTGGCGAAATTCTGCGACCATGCCGAGGATGTCGTGCAGGCTGGTGTTGTGTTTCAGGGCGCGTTCGTGCGCTTGCTGGATCGTCGGGCCATCCGCCATCGGGTCGGAAAACGGCACACCGAGTTCGATAATGTTTGCACCCGCTGCCACCATACGATGCATGAGTGGCACAGTGATGGATGGGTGCGGATCGCCCGCCGTGACGTAAGGAATCAATGCGGTTTTGCCCTGTGCTTTGAGGGCGGCGAAACAAGCGGCGATGCGACTCATAGCGTAATGCCCTCCAGCCGTGCAATGGTATTGATGTCTTTATCGCCACGCCCGGAGAGGTTGACGATAATGCTTTGGTCTTTAGACATGGTAGGCGCAAGTTTCATCGCGTAAGCCAGCGCGTGGCTGCTTTCCAGCGCGGGAATAATGCCTTCGATGCGGGTTAAAGCGTGGAAACCTTGCATCGCTTCCACATCCGTCACCGATACGTAATTGGCACGCCCGATGTCCTTTAACCAAGCGTGTTCGGGGCCAACACCAGGGTAGTCCAATCCGGCGGAAATCGAATGGGTTTCGATGATTTGCCCGTTGCTGTCTTCCATTAAGTAAGTGCGGTTGCCGTGCAATACACCCGGTTTGCCTGCGCACAATGGGGCGGCATGTTTGCCGGTTTCGATGCCATCGCCGCCTGCTTCCACGCCGTAAATCGCGACGGATTCATCCGCGAGGAAGGGGTGGAACAAGCCGATGGCGTTCGAGCCACCGCCAACGCAAGCGACTAACGCATCCGGCAAACGCCCTTCCTGCTCCAGAATTTGCTCACGCGCTTCACGCCCGATCACGGATTGGAAATCGCGCACCATCGCGGGGTATGGGTGGGGACCTGCGACGGTGCCGATAATATAAAAGGTGTCATCAACGTTTGTTACCCAGTCGCGCATCGCTTCATTCAAAGCGTCTTTGAGGGTTTTTGAGCCGGAAGTGACGGGGACAACGGTAGCACCGAGCAATTTCATGCGGAACACGTTGGGAGCTTGGCGTTGCACGTCTTCTGCCCCCATGTACACCACGCATTCCAAACCGAGGCGGGCGGCGATGGTGGCGGAGGCGACACCGTGCTGACCTGCACCCGTTTCAGCGATAATGCGCTTCTTGCCCATGTGTTTGGCGAGCAAGGCTTGACCGATGGTGTTGTTGATCTTATGTGCACCGGTATGGTTCAGGTCTTCACGCTTGAGATAAATTTTTGCGCCGCCGAGTTCACGTGTCCAGCGTTCCGCCAAATACAGGGGGCTGGGGCGACCGACGTAGTATTTAAGGTCACGGTCGAATTCGGCTTGAAAGGCTGGGTCGTTTTTGAGCTTTTCGTAGGCTTGTTCGAGTTCGTAGATGGGTTCCATCAACGTTTCTGCGACGAAACGCCCGCCGTATGCGCCAAAATGCCCGGCTTTGTCCGGCATGGCATTCCAGTTGAATTCGCTGAATTTCACGTTACCGCGCTCCTACGTAGAAGATCGTAAAAACGGGGTAAGTTATCATAAGCGGCAAAACCTAGCTATGTTACGGTTGGGTTATCTGCCTTGCGATAGGCGCATTATGTTATCGTTGACTTTTAGCTGACTGAGGGAAACACACCATGTTACGCAAACTAACCCTCCCCCTATTGCTCACCACGCTTACCATGCTGTTATGGGCAGGCTCGGGCGTCGCCGCTGATGCTTACGTGGCAGAAAAAGCTGATAAAATTACGATTGGCACAGGTGTCAGGGTACGCACCACGCCCGCCACCAGCGCCGTTGAAACAGGCAAGCTCCCGCTGGGGACAAACTTCACCTCCATCCAACATACTGCGACCAAAGCAAAAATAGGCAGCCAGTCTGATTATTGGTATCGGCTGGACGCGCCGCTCAAGGGCTGGGTATTCGGCGGATTGTTACGCAGTTTCGACCCAGCGAAAGCCGATGCTGCCCACCTCGCCCTGATACGTGAAAAACTCGGTGAGGCAGACAAAGTATACGGCGGCCTCTATGGTAGCGACCACGAAAACCAGTCGCCGCTCAGTTTCGCCGATGCAGTGGAAGTCAGCCAGTTTGCGAACCGCGCCGCAGCCAGCAGCAAGAACCCCGAAACCCAAGGTGAACTGGAACTAGCCTACTGGCGAGCCATACAAATTTCACTCTTCAAAATTCAATCAGAACAAGCGACCAAAGCCCCCTACGCCGCATGGCTAAAACAGCTCGGCAAAAAAGTGTTTTATACGGAGCCAAGTGCTGAATACCTCGTCAACCCGGACAATTACTGGAAACTCGCCGACCGCCACAAACAGGACACCATCGGTGATGCCATTGCGTGGCAAGCAGCCAATGCTTTTGTCGGTGGTGAATGTGAAGGTTCCATCAGTTGCATGTCCGGGCGCAGCCTGATGATGGAAGGCGAATACCTCAAGCGTTACCCCAAGGGCAAGCATGTCGAAGCGGCCTTACAACATGCCAACAACAGCTTGGCATACATCAGGAAGGAATGGAAAAACCAGCCGGATGAACACACTGACGTGGAGTTGAAAGAATGGCAAAGCATTCTTGCGCCGCTAGCCGATTCCAAAGCCGCCAAAGAGGCTCGCCAACACCTGAAGGCTTTACAGGCATTACGCAATTGACATCCTCCTCTCCCAAAAGGAAGAGGATTCCTACTGCATTCAGCTAGATAACTGACTTACTTCGGTGGGTTCTTGCTTCACAGAGCGACTTAGTGCCGCATCTCCACAAGCTAACAAGCGGTATCCCCGCTCTAAAACATTGATTGCGCCGACATGATCAGCGTTATTTTCGTAATGGCATTGCACACACACAAACTGCGCTTGCGTCTGACGATTGTCCGCCGCCACATGGTGACATTCGGGGCATTCTTGGCTGGTGTAGTGTGGTGGCACAGCGAACAACATGCCGCCTTTCCATGCCAGCTTATAGTCGAGCTGCCGCCGGAATTCGCCCCAACCTTGATCGAGGATGGCTTTGTTTAAGTCGGATTTCTGGGCAACGTTCTTGCCGGGGTTTTCTGCTGTGCCTGCCGCTGACTTGGACATATTGCCTACCTGCAAATCTTCGATGAACACGAGCGCGTGGTTTTGGCTGAGCGTGGTCGTTGCCTTGTGCAGGAAATCGCGGCGGGCGTTGGCGATTTGTATGTGAATTTTTTGAACTTTAGCTTTGGCTTTTTTCCAGTTGTTACTGAATTTTTGCTTGTGCGCCATGCGCCGTTGGTATTTGGCGAGTTTAGCGGCTTTGGTTTTGAAGCTGTTTCGCGGTTCGATGTATGTGCCATCCGAGAACGTGGCAAAGCGGGCTATGCCAAGGTCGACACCGATAGCCGTAGTCGCTGTTGAAGGAACAATCGCCACTTCCCGCTGGGCAATGCCCTGAGCCTGTCGAAGGGTTTGGATGCTCACAAACCATTTACCGCCCTTGCTGGAAACCGTGACATTGCGCAATTCACCCAACACATCGCGGCTGTTGTGGTAGCGTATCCAGCCGAGTTTGGGCAGGAAAATCCGGCTATTGCTTTGGTCGAGCTTGATTTGCTTGGGGTCAGGGTAGCGGAAGCTGTCGCCATTGCCTTTGCGCTTGAATCGCGGGAAGTCGGCGCGTTTGGCAAAGAAGTTTTTGTAGGCTTTTTCCAAATCTTTGAGGGCATGTTGCAAGGCTTGTGAGGGCGCATCCTTTAACCATGCCGAACCCTGTTCTCGTTTCCAAACGGGAAGCCATGCCGCCATCGTCACATAACTGATGAACTTGCCAGCGGCTGCATGGTTGGCTTGCTGCAACGCTAACGCCTTGTTGTAAACAAACCGACACAACCCCGCGTAACGGCGCAAGTTGCGCTGTTGCTCGCCGTCGAGTTTCAGCCGACAAACGGAAGAGGGGCAGCGATGCCACCCTCGCTCTGCATCCCCGCCCTGACTTGTGCTGAGCTTGTCGAAGTAAGGACGAGGTTTTACGCGAAAGACTGATAAACAGCCAACTTATGGCAATAGCCAGTTTTCCACGACCAACCCCGGCACGCGTTTAAACTCGTCAGTATTATCGGTAACAGCCACCAAACCCAAATGCAAAGCGTGGGCTGCAATCAGCAAATCATTCGGGCCGATAATCTGCCCAGCAGCTTCAAGATAGGCACGGATTTCCGCATAGACATGGTCTGCTGAGGCATCAAACGGCAGTACGTCGATCATCGTAAGTATTTGTTCCACCCACGCCGTCAGGGCTGGGGAATTACGTTTCTTTGCGCCAAAACGCAATTCAGCGGCAACGATAATACTCGTGCAGACAGCCCCCTCACCGACACGCTGCAAATGTTGGTAGACGTTGCCTTGAGGTTCGCGAAATAGATTGGAAATGATATTGGTGTCAAGCAAGTAGCGGTAATTTGTCATCGTCAAAACACCACATCATCCAGCGGTGGTAGATTGTCTATGTCGGGGAAATCTATATCTGATGGTTTGCAAGCAGCGAGAAAGGCAAGCAATGAGGGGCGTTGCAGGGCCTCGATGATCAAACGGTTGCCTTCACGGCGAATAATCGCTTCATTCCCTGCCAATTCAAATTCGCGGGGGATGCGGATGGCTTGGTTGCGCCCGTTGCGGAACAGGCGGACGTGGCGTTCGGCTAACATGTTGACCTCCTGATCTGGCATATACACAAGCCTATGCTAGAGCAAGGAGAAGGTGAATGCAACCTACTTGTCGAGGCAAACAAACAGAGTGTAATATGGAAACCATTGGTAACTAATGGTGACGATATGGCAGTCAGCGTAAAACTTTCCGACGAAACCGTTACATCCGCACGGCAACAGGCGCAAGTGTTTCAGCGCACCTTGGGCGGACAAGTGGATTATTGGGCAAAAATCGGCAGGCTTGCGGAATTGCACCCCGGTTTGACGTTTGATTACCTGCAAAAATTGATGCGGGAAAACCGCTTGCAACAACTGGATGCCAACCAGCCTGTGCAAAAACAATTCAACGCACTGCGGTTAAAAACACGTGGCTATCGCTTTGACCGCGAGGATGCCAATGCCCGCTAAGGTTTTCCTTGATTCCAATGTGCTGATTTATGTGTATTCGGAAGATGAATCAGAAAAGGCGACACTTGCCCTACAATGCGCTCAAGAACCGGACGCTTGGATCAGTACGCAGGTATTGAACGAGGTCAGCAATGTCTTGCGCCGCAAACAAAAGCAGGCTTACGCGGATATTTTGAATGTCATCCACGAATTGCAAAGCAATTTCCAAATCACCACCGTGACAACCAAGACGATTGAGCAAGCCCTGTTGCTGGGGGAACGTTACCGCTATAGCTATTTTGATAGCCTGATGTTGGCAAGTGCGCTGGAACAGGGCTGTACGGTTTTGTATTCCGAAGATATGCAGCATGGGCAAATCATTGAGGGTTTGTTACGGATTGTTGACCCGTTTGATGGGCTAGCGGATTAGGAAATTACGCCGCTTGTTTCACAGGCAAGCTAGCGCACGCCCATTGAGCCTTCTTATTGCAAAACGTTTACGATGTCCCAACGGCGTTCGGTCAGGCGGGAAAAGAATGCCGCAGGGGTTTAGAAATTGAGGGTTTCACCCTGATAGCTTGTGTGTTGCGCGAGTTTTCCTGCGGCGTGTAAGTCTGCTTTCAAATCCGTTTGTGATAGGCATAAGGTTCACCACTAATCCGTGACGTTCATCACAATAATCACATTATTCATCTAAAAATAGTTGCTTTTTTGAACAAAATTTTCTTGTAGATGCTAGATGCTAGATGCTAGATGCTAGCATATTAAATAATCTTATCGAATTAATGTGCCAGCTTGGGTTGAGAATCAGCATCTATCAAAAACACCTCAACCCCAAATTCATAAACTTACAATGGGGAGTCTACAATGCCTTTAACATGTCCAAAATGCCGCTCTACAAATATAGACAAGAAAAATTATGGCAAGCGAACTGGGGCTACTATTGGAGGAGTAGCTGGAGGGGTAGGTGGATACTTAGGTGTAGCATCTGGAGCAGCAGCCGGTGCTGAAGCAGGAGCTGCTGTAGGTCTCATTGCTGGCCCAGTGGGAGCCGCTGCCGGAGCAACTCTTGGGTTAATTAGTGGCGCTATTCTCGGTGCTTTCACGGGAGGCGCTGCTGGGGCAAAAGCAGGGGAAGTAATAGATAACCATGTTTTAGACAATTATACCTGCTTACAGTGCTCACATAGTTTTTCCGAATAAAAGTTCATTCTTAAATTTTTTACTGGAGAGATAAAATGATTAAACAAAACACCATCAACGATGCAGGGGACAGCACTTGTATGGACTGCGGTAGAAGCAGGGAAAACTGCTATTGCAGCATCCCTTTTGATGATGACGATGATCAAAATAGCCTGTCTTTATCACCGATATCATTCAACTCTGTAGCACATCAACTACCGACGGAAAGGGTGAAATACATTATTTTACCCAATAGCCATCTATAAGAGTGTAGAGCAATGAACTATTTAAGTAGCCATTTTAGGAACATGATAATGCTCAGTGTTAATGGGATCAGCATTGTCGCATACGGATTTGTACTTGATTCCTTGATCAAATTATTCAGCATTGACTCTTATAGTGCTCATACCCTGATTATTATCGGCTCGATTGCTGCTTTCCTTCCACTAATCATCAAGATTGATATTTTTGAGAAAAGAGCTAGCAGGGAAGATAGCCATCTAATATTCTGGAAAAAGAAAGAATATAAAACAACAACCTGTGTGCAGTATAGCCTGTTAGGTATCCTGCCTATTGGCGAACCTAGAGAAATAAATAGTGAGCACTCACTAGACCAGCCATCTATACAAACGATAGGCAATGACATCGGGGATACCTTGCGGTTGGCAAGTCATTTTTTACCTATAGTAAACAGCTACATTGACACAGCTATTAATCTAAAAAAATTAGCGGCACTGCCAGCGCCACAAAAATAGTAGTTGTTATTTCCGACCCCCGTCATTCTCGTTGCCTGAGCATAGCCGAAGGCAACCCTGATTTTGCCAAGCCCCCTGAAACGGTCTACTATTCCCAAAGACACACGACGGAGCATTCCCATGCCAGCAACTGAAAATCACCCCAGAAGACTACCTCGCCACAGAAATGGATGCGCCCACCCGCAGCGAATACGTGCAAGGCGAAATCTACGCAATGGCAGGCGCGAGTGACGGGCATGTTACCGCCAATTGACCAGCTTGCAAGAATACGTACTGATTGACCCACGCACCTACCGCGTCGACGTATTCCGCCGCACCCCACAAAACCGCTGGGAACTGTTCAATTTTGAAGGTGCTGATGCCGAAGTCGAATTTGCCAGCATCAACTTTCACTGCCCAATGCAAGACATTTACGAAGACGTGGATTTTGAACTGGTCTAGCCGCCATTTCTCACCGCCAAACACCGCTGATAACGCCCATACACCGTATCCGCGAACTTCCCCGTCGTCAAAATCCGTGACGTTTTCTCGCTATGCAACGTAATACTAGGCACTTGCGCATACACCGGCATTTTGCCCGTCGCCTTCGCATACGTTGCCCGAATCAGCTTATAAGTCGGGGTATCATTGAAACCCAGCGTTTTTCCTGCATCAAATCCCGCCGGATTTGCCAGTCTTTCAAATTCAGTGCAAAGGTTTTGTTAATCGTGCGTAACGCCTGCTCCGTACCACTCACGGTGATAGCAGCACTGCCATCGGCTTTGTATATCAACAAATCGCCATCACTTGCCAACGGCTGCTTGTTCAATGCCGCAATCACCGTCTGAAACGCCGCGTTGCGGCTGCTGTAACGCCCCGCATTAAAATCCGCAAAACGGTACAGCTTTTTGTCGTAGCCCGACTCGTACCCCAACAACAATAACGTCCCGTAATACAAGCCCCCTTTACGGGTGTAAAGTTTATCGCGGATTTGGTAAATCTCTTGCAGCGACAACACCTTACCACCGCGCCGTTGGGTTTCCTGCTGTACCGCAAAATCCACCGCCACCTGCATCGAGCCGATGGTGTCAATTTCGTTGCTGCCCTCGATAAAATCACGCGCAAAGCGGTTATCTACCAACAAGCCCAACTTGTATTGCCGCGCATAATCGCCCAAACCCGCCACCAACTCGCGGTAAGCCAGATCCAAATCGCGCTCGGTTTTGGCACGACGAATACGCTGCATAAAGCTGTCATTCGCACTGGGAAAACGGTTAAGGAAGGTAAGCGCCCCACCGCGTAAAATTGACAGTTTACTGAGCTTCTCAACCACCGCCTTCTCAGACATCTTACCTAAATTCGGAATCGTGGGGTTCGCCACAAAGCCCGATTCTTGGTCAGCCACCGCAATAATCGCACACACGTTTTCACGGTTCTGCGGCAGGCCGTGCGAATGCAGCACCTCCAACACATCACTCGCCCAACCACGTGGATCAGCCACCGCCGGTTCTGCTGCCTTGATCAACATAACGGTTGGCAACAAACCGAACGCTGGCGCAGCAGGTGTGGTGGCGACCACTTTTGGCTCACCCGCCCAATAATCCTTCACCGTAGGATAAGCCCACACACCCCCTGCCAGCACCACAATGCCCAACAACCAGCGCCCAAACTGCTGCAACGTTTCCAAAAATCCCTCAATCATGGGCGCTTAATGCTCCGCCTCATACGGCAACGACGAATGGTGCAAGAAAATCACCAGCCGCCCATCACTCGCCCGCCGATACGCAAAGGTAAACTCCACTTTGGTCTCCGCGCCCGTTTTTGCATCGGTGAAATAATAATTCCCCATCGCCCCCGCCGAATCCACATCCAAAAACAGACTGTTATTCTCAAAGCGCACCGCCGCCCACGGATGCAACGCAAACCCATGATCTTCGTGGTGATCGCCGCCCACAAAATACGAAAGCGCCTGCTCAAACGTTTCGCGGAACTGGTCATGCGCCGCTTTGGTCGGTTTGAACAACACCTTGCCCTCACCGTAATTGTATAAACGCCGCACCAGTACTTGCGCTGCTGCTTTCGCCGCCGTTGCATCACCCGCGAGTTTGCCAATCGCCACCAAACCGTCTGCCCACGTTTGCTGCGCTTGCAACACTTCCGCCTCAGTAATCGCGGGGTGAATCGCCAAATAATTTGCCAGCCGCACGCCTGTCATAAAGGCTTGCACCTTCGCCACATCCTTTACACCGGGCGCGGATTCCACCCCGCTGCTGACATCCACCGCATATACACGACTGGTGCGGATTGCTTCCGCCACATTCTCCGCCGTCAACCCGCCCGCCAGAATAATCGGCTTAGGGTAGTCCTGCGGCACTTGTGTCCAATCAAAGGTTTCGCCCGTGCCGCCCGCAGCACCCGGTGCATGGCTATCCACCAAAAAGCCGTGCGCATCAGGGTAACAATCCGCATACGCCGCAAAACCACCCGATTCCGCCAAGCCTTTCATCCCCACCGCTTTCAGGTACGGGCGTGAAAATTGGCGGCAATACTCTGGCGTTTCCGAACCATGAAATTGCAAAACATCCAACGGTACGGCTGCCAACACGTTGCGCACAAAGTCCGCATCTGCATCCAAAAACAAGCCGACTACCGTCACAAAGGGTGGTATAGCGCGGCAAATCTCCACCGCTTGCGCGATGCTCAAGTTGCGTTTGCTCTTGGGATAAAACACCAAACCCACTGCATCCACACCCGCAGTGCCGACCATTGCCGCATCTGTGCCAGAGGTGATTCCGCAAACTTTTACCCGACAGCGCATAGCCATGATTCCTTAGCGACTAAAAGCCGCAAAGTTATCACAGACAGCTTGTCAGCCAAACAGGAAAGCGCAACGGCGTTGCTTTACGATAAGTGCATGAATGCAACATTACCCGACTACAACATTGCCCTCCCCTTGCCCCGCATGGTCAACATTCCACCGGGTCGTTTTCTCATGGGCGGGCTAGATGAACGCGACGCTGTGGAAGGCGGTTGCACCATCAACGAACGCCCGCCGCGTTATGTGTACATTGCCGCCTTTGCACTAGGGCGCTACCCCGTTACTTTTGAAGAATACGATGCATTTTGCGAAGCAATGGGCTTTCCACTGCCCGACGACCAAGGCTGGGGACGCGGCAAGCATCCGGTGATTAATGTAAGTTGGGACGATGCGCAAGCCTACTGCCGCTGGCTCAGTGCCTTGAACGGCGTACATTACCGCCTACCTTCCGAAGCGGAATGGGAATACGCCACCCGTGGCGGTATAAACGCGGCGTACCCGTGGGGAATGCAGGCAACCGCGCAACACGCCAACCACGCGATGCAGCACGGCATGACCACACCCGTCGGCACATACCCCGCGAATGCGTTCGGCTTGCACGACTTATGCGGTAATGTGTGGGAATGGGTACAAGATTGCTGGCACGATTCCTACCACGGCGCACCCGTCAACGCACAAGCGTGGGAAGAAGCAGGCAACCACCACGAGCGCGTGCTGCGTGGCGGTTCATGGAATGACAGACCGCGCTATTTACGCGCCGCCTATCGAGTCAAAGATTATCCGAGCGGTCGCCAGATTTTCCGTGGCTTCCGCGTGGCGCGTTAACGCTGCACCTTACTTGAAGATTTCGTTGAAAAACGCCTGCATTCCTGCCCAAGAACGCTGATCAGCTTGTTCATCGTATTTCAGGTTTTCAATGCCGTACTTACCCGCATTCGGATTGGTGAAACCGTGACGCACGCCGCTGCCATACGCGACAAATTGCCAATCCGCACCCGTTTTTTCCATCTGTTCCGTAAACTTATTCACGGTTGCAGGCGGCACCATCGCATCCGCATTGCCGTGGAACGCCAGCACTTTGGTTTTGATTTCCGTACCATCCGGTGCTGACGGCAATGAACCGTGGAAGCTCACCACGCCGTCAATATCCGTACCGCTGTAAGCCATCTGCAAGATCGTGCCGCCGCCGAAGCAATAGCCAATCGCCGCGAGTTTTGCCGCGTCTACTTTGTCGCTTTTCTTGAGCTGTTCCAGACCCGCATTGGCGGTGGCACGCCATGCGTCAACATCGGAGGTCACTTCCGTCATCCATTCCTTGGCTTGTTCTGGCTTGTCGGTGGATTTGCCTTCGCCGTACATATCCGCCGCAAACGCCACGTAGCCCAGTTTAGCCAATGCTTCGGCGCGGTTTTTGGCGTGGTCGTTCAAACCCCACCATTCGTGGATGACCAATACGCCGGGGCGTTTTTCGGTGATGGCATCGTCGTAATACATTTGTCCGACGAATTTTGTACCGTCGTGTTCATAGGGTACGGCTTCGCTTTTGACGGCTGCCATGACGTTGCTTGCCAGCAGGGATAAGCCAGCGATTGCCAGCAGGGATATTTTTTTCATGTAACGTTCTCCTTTGGGGTCATCCATACGTTTTTTGCACGTAAGTTTCGACCAGTGCCTGAAACTCTTGTGCAATATTATCGCCTTTCAGCGTAACGGTTTTGTGTCCGTCTTCATAAACGGGGGCAACCGGAACTTCGCCGCTGCCCGGTAAACTGATACCAATATTAGCGTGTTTGCTTTCGCCCGGCCCATTAACCACACAGCCCATGACCGCGACCGACATGCTTTCCACGCCTGCGTATTGATCTTTCCACACCGGCATTTGCTCGCGCAGCCAGTTTTGGATTTGCTCGGCAAGTCGTTGGAAATAGTCGCTGGAGGTACGCCCACAACCGGGGCAAGCCACCACTTGCGGCGTGAACGAGCGCAAACCCAGTGCCTGCAAAATTTCTTGCCCAACGATCACTTCTTTTTCGCGTTTGGCGTGCGGTTCAGGGGTGAGGGAAATACGGATAGTATCGCCAATCCCTTCTTGCAATAACAGCGCGAGTGCCGCTGTTGAATACACGATACCTTTGCTACCCATGCCTGCTTCGGTCAAACCGAGATGCAGCGGGTAATCACAACGGCTCGCCAGATCGCGGTAGGCACGCACCAAACCCTGCACTTCGCTGAGTTTGCACGACAGAATAATGTGATCGTGTGGCAAACCGTATTCTTCGGCTTTGGCGGCACTGGTCAGCGCGGATTCGATCAGCGCGGCGTGCATCACATCGTACAATTCCAGCGGTTGCGCCAGTTTGGAATTGTCATCCAGATTGCGAGCCAGCAATTCCTGATCGAGCGAACCCCAATTCACACCGATACGCACAGGCTTATCGTAGCGGCAGGCAAATTCGATCATTTGCGCGAATTGTTCATCACGCTTTTTGCCACGCCCGACGTTGCCGGGATTGATGCGGTATTTGGCGAGTGCTTGCGCACATTCAGGAACGGCAGTCAGCAACTTGTGCCCGTTGAAATGGAAATCGCCAATCAGCGGTACATCGCAGCCCATTTTGTCGAGGCGTTCGCGGAGTTCGGGGACAGCTTGCGCCGCTTCCAAGGAATTGACGGTGATGCGTACCAACTCCGAACCTGCACGGAACAATTCGGCACATTGCGCCGCAGTACGCACCGCATCCGCTGTATCGGTATTGGTCATGGATTGTACGACGACAGGAAATTCGCCGCCGACGGTGACATTGCCCACCTTCACAGGAACAGTGCGGTGGCGTGGAATGATGTGATTGTTTGCCATGTTGTTTTCAGTGTGTTGCAAGATTGCAGACATTATGCCCGATCATGCGATAATTGGCAGTGACATCCAAATTTTTCACGGAAAAGTAACTTATTTTCCACATAAATACTCTCTCATCCGTTCTATCAGTAAGACACATAGCAAACCTAACATCCACTGATTGAAGGAGAATATGATATGACAAGCAAAATTCGCTTAGTTACATTGGGCATCACCGCAGTAATCGCGTTCAGTAGCGCAGGTTCTGTTATAGCAGGCGATTGCGGCAAATGCGCTAGCAGTACCACAGCCAGCACAGTGACTTACCATGAACCGCAATACGGCGAATTTCATGAGCAACTATTACCAATGGATGCCAACGGTAAGGTTTTAGGGTGTTTGGATGTTGCTGGTAAGTCCGTTAAGGTTGGCGTAGATATTACCTCATCAACAGGCGGCAGTAGCACATGGGAAACGCATACAACCAAACAGAGTAAGGCAACGGTCACTGAAGAACGTTACGCACAATAAACAGCCCATATCAGATCAAGTTTTATACTCAGGTAGACTTGATCTCGCTGATTTTAGTTTTAACCATAGAAAAACATCAAGGATATGACCATGATGATCTCAAAAAAAATGATTAATGCGCTATTTTCTTCTGTATTACTGATGAGTTTTTCAGGTATTTCCCATGCAAAAGGTCACTGTAAAACAGATTGCCCTCCCCCTCCACCCGCAAAACCCGTCGTCACTTATACGGTTGACACCTATGAAGATGAGCAGGCATTTTGCGGTTATGATGTCGATGGTATGAAACAAGTTTGTGTTAATGCTAAAGTTGTACAAGTAGATACTACAAAACTCACACAAACAGCACCTACTGCTAATACTAAGAAGGCAGAGGAAGAAAGTACTTCCGATATTCAATACACCTCTAAAGTATCCTTTGGTGAAAGCCTGTAATGATGTGTTTTTTCTTCTGACTTATCCTTGAGTGACGAAAATTATAGAAGCGTGAATATGAATATTAAATCAAGTTTTACAGTCAGTATTCGCACAGTATTGTTGATTACTCCCCTTTTAGGAGGGGGGTGTCAAATGCTCGGCAATACCTCAGTTGCAGGAGATTTCATAAAAACAGAGCAAGCCCCCGTCTCAGACAGTAAACACATACCCAAACCGTCGCTTACGCCTGCTCACGGTACATCCACAGTAAAGCCAGTCCCTAAAAAACCAAACATTTCAAGCAATAAACACTCGTCAGACAATGATTTGCACGACATAGCCAATCAAGCGATAAAAATGGCAGAAAAGCAGGCAACGAGCAGTAGATCAACCGTCATCTCTCAACAAAATACAATAGTCATGCAATCAGGCAACAATCCACCGGACGCTACCACATGGACGGACTTGAGTGCGATAGCAGCGAAAAGCATACAAATTGCGGAAGATCAAACTGAGCATGGCAATACAGGTACAACGGCCTATCAAGCTGAACTACGGCGCATGATGGAACAACATTTCCGCCAGTAAGCGACCAACGGAGAAACGCTTCATCGGGTATTTTAAGAGGTAGTGAACAAGCAGGCTTTATAATTAGGTATGAAACGTGGCATACCAATACCTATTTATAAAGATGCTTATATGACCATACTAGATAATAACATCGCTGTTTTTCCCAGTAGGAAAAAGCTAGAAACAGTCCGTCAGACCATCAATTGTGAAACATATCATCTATCTGATGGAGAATTGCTCTACTTAGTGGCCAAAGGTGACAAATTAGCCTTTGAACACTTTTATGATCGACATGAAAAAAGAATATACAATAAGGCACTCAGTAAATGTCAAAATATTCAACTAGCCGCGCAACTGGTACAAGAGGTATTTGTCAAACTCTACTTACGGGTTATCGACAGTGAAGATCCTAGCAAGTATCAAGTAGGTTATCTTTACACCATATTAGAGACATCCTACATTGATTACCTGCGTAGCTGCCCTGACAAGACCAATATAGCTCTTGATCATGAGGAAAATAATGATAAAGACAGCATTATCGGCAGTGATCATGCCTGCCCTGACAAAATAGCCGAACAAGATGATGTAATCAGAATGATTATGAAACCCTTAGCAAAAGCAAAAGAATTGGTACATAAGTCTACAGGTATTGCAGAAAAGAAACTGGCGCTTCACCGCAAAAAAAAGGTAGAGGAAGACACTAACCTTGCTATAGAAACATTTAATCAATTATATTGTTATGGATATTCAATGCAGGAAATGGCGACTAACCTTGGCTTGACACTAGAACAAGTCAAATACAGGAACAAGAAGCTCATTGATTTAGTCAAATGCAGGCTGGATGAAACTGAGAGACACCGATGAAAAAAACTGCTGATGCAGAGAGGATGTTAAATACACTATTGGAAAACCTTCATGCTATCAACCGTGATGAACCGCCACCACACTATCTAAAACAGTGCGTGATGGCTGCCATCAACAATATAGCCATCCGACAAGGAGTAGAGAGACATAAACCTTACCGTATTCAACGCAAAATCGGCAGATCGTTCGCCATATCAGTCATCAACGATGTCACACCCTCGCCTAATGCTTGATTCAAAGCCTCCACGATTTTGCTCGTGCTCACTTGAGTATTCTCTTTGCGAATATCAGCGCGGTATTGCCCTATCATACGTTGATCTTGTTCTCGCACGAGAATCGCCTCTAACCCCACCACGACTGCCGCTCTGCCCTGCCCTGACGGAGGATATTCAACATGAAAAGCGGATACTCGCAACAACAGCTTGTAAACCTCGTTATTACTGAGCAATTGGTCAGAAACAGAGAGAAAACCCTCACTGTGTGACAGCGTATCCAACATAACCGAGTGCAGGTAAATCGCCAAACTATCCGGCCAACGGCTGTTTGCAATGAAATCCTGCTGGAATCCCGGTCTAACTAGCGTGATACGTGATGTATCCAAAGCAGGTGATACCTGAATGCGGGGCAAGTACAAATGCGCCAGTGCGCGTTGCGGCATTACCCCCACCCGTGGTGCTAAGCGGTACACTTGTTCTGTCGGTACATGGCTATTCAATGGAAATGCACACGCCGTTATGAAAAACAGTAAAATTGAAGACAAAATAAGATAGCGTAATATAAAACCACTGGGGTATTTTGCTAATTTCACGGTGGTAACTCCACGCCTTGCGGTGCAGGCTGATAAATAAGTTGCGAAGGATTACGCTCTAGGCTTTCACTCAATTGACGAATAGACGCCGCCATTTTACGTGATTCCTCCAGCACCCCCTGAATATTACCGCCATTATCCACCACTACCCGATCAATGTCGCGCACCAGCGTATCAAGATGCTGTGACGTGGTGCGCATGGCACGTAACGTTGCCGTTAGTTCCTGCATATTGCTACTCAAGCCGCGCTCGGAACGCTGGAGAGCCGTATCCACATGTGCCATTAAGGTTCGCAATTGCAGGCTAGTTTTCTCTAGATTAGCGATTAATTCAGGCAAATCCGCCGATGCGACATTGATATTGTGCAATAATCCCGCGAAATTAGCACGATTTTCAGCATTCAACACCTCATTCGCGGCACTGAGCAATACCGACAGATTCTTCTCCAAATCCGGTAATTGCTGCATCAACGCATCCATTTCCGTCAGTTTGGAACGAATCACGGGGTACGTCTGTCCTGCCGCAGCCAGCAGTGGCGCAGGTTTGAGCGCATCATCCTGCGCAAGATTGATAAACGGTACACCCGTCAACCCCTGCTGCCGCAAGGTGGCAACCGTCGCCGTATTCACGGGCGTTCCCGTTTCCAGCATCACCCTGACCCCAACGCGGGAAGGCTGCGCTGGCAATAAAAAAACCTGCGTCACCTCGCCCATCTTGATACCCATGTAACGGACTTCACCGCCTTTTTCCAAACCGTCGACCGGCGTATCAAAGTGAATGTCATAGCCCAGCGTTGCCGTCGAGGGTTTGTCATAAAACAAACTGGCAAAGAAAAAGCCTACCACCGCCATGGCGATAACAAATAGACCAACCAAAAAATAGTGGGCATCCCGTTCCAATCAATTCCCCCGCAGCAGCGCACGCGCACGTCCGCCACTGAAATAGGCTTGTATTTGTGGGTGTGGGTTAGCCAGAATTTCTTGCAACGTCCCCACGATTACGTGCTTATCGACCAGCATCGCAATGCGGTCACACGTTGAGAATAAACTATCCAAGTCATGCGTCACCATGACAACCGTTAGCTTGAGATTGCGGTGCAAAGTGCCGATAAGCTGGTCAAATTCCTCAGCGGATACTGGGTCAAGCCCAGAGGTTGGCTCATCCAAAAACAGTACCACGGGGTCGAGTGCCAACGCCCGCGCCAATGCCACGCGCTTGACCATCCCACCCGACAATTCCGCTGGAAATTTAGCGGCAACACTGCGCTCCAACCCCACCATTGCCAAGCGCACCAGCATCAAGGCGTGGCATTCCTCCGGTGTCAGTGCCGTAAACTCACGCAACGGAAACTGGATATTGTCCGCCACCGACAGCGAAGAAAACAGCGCACCGCGTTGGAACATCACCCCCCAATGCTGTTTCAGCCGCGCAGACTCTTGAAACTGAATCGTGCCACTGTACGGCGTATTCAAGCCCAACATCGTGCGCAATAACACCGATTTACCCGACCCCGAACCGCCCACAATTCCCAACACCTCACCTCGGTAAATATCCAGATTTAACCCATCATGAATGCGCTGCGTACCAAATTGGTTAACAAGGTCGTGAATCGCGATCAGCATTTCCATCGCTAAAACCCCAGCCGATAAAACAACACGGAAAACAAAGCATCCAGTAGTAGTACCACAAAAATTGCATCGACCACCGCTTTAGTGGTGTGTTCGCCGAGGCTTGCAGAAGAACCCGTCACCCGCATCCCCTGCCAACAGCCAATCAGCGCAATGACCACCGCAAAAAACGGCGATTTGATCAAACCGGCGGCGAAGGTGCGAAACTCAATATTCGCCGCCACACGGGAAAAAAACTGCACAAACGAAATATCCAGAATCGTCGATGAAATCAGTGCCGCCGCCGCCAACGCTACGATGTCCGCCAGCACCGTCAACAACGGCAAGGCAATCACCAACGCCACCAAACGCGGCACGACCAAAATCAGAAACGGGTCTTTGCCCATCACCTGCAACGCATCCACTTCCTGATTGGTTTTCATCAGCCCAATTTCCGCCGCAAACGCACTGCCCGAACGCCCCGCCACCATGATCGCGGTCAGCAATACGCCAAGTTCACGCAAGACCGAAATCGTCACCATATCCACCGTATAAATTTCCGCCCCCAAATCACGCAATTGCCCGCCACCTTGATAGGTAATCACGATACTGATCAGGCAAGCAATCAGCGCCACAATCGGCACAGCGCTAATACCAGTGGTGAAAACGTGGTGAAATACTGCGCGGAAGCGGAACAGGTGTGGGGAAAACAGGCTGGTGAATAACGCGGCTAGGCTGTGTCCGAAAAAGGTGATGAAAGAACGGAGCGTGGTGAGAGAGTGAGAGAAAGAAACCCCTCCTAGCCTCCCCTTATCGGGGGAGGGAGAAGAGTCGGAGGCTGCTGTGGCGGCGAAATATCCCAGATATTCGGCGGGGAAATGGTCGAAACGGACGGTATAGCCTTGCTGCATCCAGCGTTGCACCTGCTGATAAACAAACCACGTCGCCGTTACGTCCAATCGCGCCACCGCTTGCGCATCTACCACCAACGACGTACCCGCGCTAGGCTGAACTTGCTGCAATGCCGCTTTAATCGCCACCACTTGCGCAAACGTCCACTCACCGTGCAGATGCAGGTGAAGCTCACCATCTCTTGAGGTTTGCCGTAATTCGATCATGACCTATTGTGCCTTGTTCGTGCTATCGGAAGCTATTCCCCATCAACCGGACTTTTTGCGTTGCCAACGGCCAGACTTGCCCGCCATCGACCGATAAAAGAACGTTACCAGCTTGGCATCATCGCAACTGTTGGCGGCGTTGTAGCTGACCATTCAAATTGAAGAGCTTGTCGACAGGAATGATTCCCCCATCTGGCGCTTGCGCATACACATCCACTTCTGCCATACGCAGGTAGTTGGCGCTATTGGCCTTCAAAATCACGTAAGCACCGCTACGTGCTGGATTGAGCGTAATGGTATTGATAAAAACACCACTCAGGGTTGCCACCTTGTCCGCATCACTCAAAGCATCGCTGTAAGGTGAATCACTTACATACACTGTAATCCCCGCCATCCAATTATAAAATAAGGGGTGCGAGTCACTATAAATCACGATACTGGCGATATTGACAGCGGTGGGCAATTTCAGTTGCCACCAATCACCGCCTACATTATTGGTATGGCTGATCGTTCCCCAATCACCGTCAATCGCTTGAGCGGCGGAGTCATTATCTGAAAGGGTAGTGCTTTGCGTTGCCACACCGTATTGGCGGGCAACATTAACCAGCGGGGTAACAATTTCCTCTTTTGGTATACCCACCACATAATTCAGGCTGACCGTTTGGTTATTGGGGTACATCAACACATTGCCGATCAGCAAATTGGCATCCGTACCGGGGCCTGCGTAGATTGTCACACCATCCAGATTCAGGTCAGTATTGAAATAGCCATTCAAGCGGAAATTGGTATCTTGGTGGGTATTCGTGGGTTCGGTTAGCACATAGCCCAACAGGGTATTAAGGTCAGTATTAGGACCATTGGCAATAATACGGGCATTGGCATCGGCATCACCTGCCCACAGCATGGCTTTGTTACCGGATACATAACGTGACAATGCGCCGCCCTGTACCGCCAAGGCTGGGTCGGAGAAATCCAGCAGTTGCGGATTCGCGCTTAAAGCCAGCGCACCCTCAGACATTACCCCCAAGTGGTTACGGTGATGAATGCTGACGCGGTAATTGCCCGGTGCAACGCCTGCAAATACAATATCTTTCGCCCCGTCGTTGGGGACAATCACCTGACCGTTACGCTGTAGCAGCAAACCTCGTTTTGCATAAAGCAAGGTACTATCAGTAGCATCGTGCAGCTCTAACGTCACCCAATCCACCACAGCATTTTCGCCCGTGACCGCCAGAACGCCCTCACTGGCAACTTCCTCACCCGAATAAGTCAGCGGATCCCCTGCATCCGGCAAATAGCCTTTGCTGCGCAAATCGTCACGCATGAAGCCGCTGGAAGTCTCGTATGCACCTTGCAGCAAGGCTTTAGCTTGCAGGGTGACATCGGCAAAAGCAGGATGGGCGAAAAAAAGAAGGATAAAGCAAACGTCAACCCAAATCGTTTCATGGTGTAAGTCGTTGTTATTATGTTGATATGTTCAGCATAATAACAACGTTTAACTAACGCCGAAGCCGTAACCGATTAACGGCACGGCTTCTGTTTCAGCAATGGATTAGCGGAAGCTATCCCCCATCAAGCGTGGCTGAGCACCTGCTAACGGCCATACCTGACCGCCATTGACGGGCAAGTTGTTCCCATCAAAACCCTCGCCCTTACAATAACCATTGGGACTGGTGATGAAAAAACGACGTTCAGCAGCAGCATGGTTAAACGCCGCTACTTGGTCATTGGCTTTTGTACTGAAAGCCTGACCCCACATACTGAAATAGTCGCGGTAATCCATCCCTGTCACTTTCGAGACGGCAATCACCATCCAATCGTTACTACTGATAGCATCGGCTTCCGCTTTGGAATAGCTAGCGAAACCCAAGCTGGTTTTCTTCGCATCCCATGTCGTTGTATCACTCCTTGCCCGATTGAATTCACGTTCGAGAATATGCAAGCGAGCCAACAAATGCCAACCATCCTGCAATGCACCTTGGTGTTCTGCGATCATCATCATCTGAATCGTCATACTCGCACCACGCGACCAGTTATCACTCTCCGCATCCCAGTAATTGGTTTTCAGATAAGCTGCTGGATTAGCTTGTCCAATGCTGGCTTGCAACGCAACAAACGCGTCTTTAAAGGGCAATGACTGACAATCAGGATTGCCACCCGTGGTTTTGTAGTACTGCGTTTTGCTGTAATACGAATAAGGGTTGGTAGAGGCATGATAATTCCACCCCTCTAAGCGGAAGCGGCTCTTTTCCAACCCATGCCCCAGTTCATGAATATCCCCGTGACCGATAGGGCTGAATGCCCAATACGCATCATACGGGTTGCCGGAACAACCAGAACCGCAAGTTGCCTGATCTGCATTCATGTGTTTGACCAAATCCAAGTTTTCAATGGTGAAATCATTTGCGGTAGCAAAATCATGAATCTCAGGTACAACATCAATATTAGGCCCTTGGAAGCCAGCCAATACGTGCGGGAAATTATGAATATAGCGCATGGTAGCCGCTGCAAACCCTTCCAACGTTCCACCCCAGCGGGTATCAGCGGCAGATTCACGCATTTTTTCCAGTGTGGAATGGATTTCAAAGGCAGGGGTTACAAACTCCGCCCAATCATATTCACCCGCCGCCAACTTTGCGGTAAACGTCGCATTGTCGCTGGTATCATCCCAGAACGGATGTTCACCCACTTGTTCAAAGGTAAAGCTGACTGATTGGTCATTGGTACTGAACTCAAGCTGTAGCGAACCACCATAAGGGGATGTGAGGGTGATGGTTTCACCCGATTTGATCGGTACGTGGGCAGACTGCAAAAATTTGGGACGTTTGTAACCCCACGCCTCAAACTCATGCGTCGAACCTGACCGCAAACTATTGATAAACACCTTAGTTGTCGTACTACTGTTATCAGTACGGGTAACACGAACAGTTTTCCCCGGCAGAGCATACACCCCAGCCGCGCGGAAATTTTGGCGGCTAGTCAGTGTGACTGTTTTGGTAACGGGGGTAATATGGCTGAAATCACTGCGACTGAAATTCCCCATGTCCGCTTGCACCCGGTTCAGAGTCCGATAATTATAAACCGCATGATCCGTAAACAAGGACTTCAGGAAGACATTGGGATTAGTCGCGTCCATATCCATCGGGAAAACGACTTCCTGTCGATAACTGTCACCCAATAGCGCTAACAAACGATACAAACGTGACTCATTGCTTTGGAACAGGTTGATCTTGCTCTCATCCAACGATGTCATCACCGCACGTACCTTATTTGCCCCCGGATAGAACTCTGTATTCCGCGTAGCGATGCTGTAATCATTGGCTTTAAAGTGCTTTAGCATCGTTTCAACACCTGCCAAGCCTTGCTTTTCCCAAGTAGCCGTTTGCATAGCCGTGACATTTGTCCAATTAGCCGCATCATTTGCCCAAAAATTACCGCCATACGGCAGACTGAAATTCAGCAAATCAGCAATAGCAAGCGATACACTATTAGAACCCCATGTTCCAGTATGTAAATACAAAATGGGCTTACCAGCCATCATCACATTCGCCAACGCTTGCCGAACAGGGGTCGCATCGGCACTGCTGCTGCTACCACCATCAGTCACCACCATTGCAGCAGCGTTGTAGCAAGTTGCCAATGCAGAAACTGTATTGCAATCCACAACTGTCCAGTTAGGGTACTTCTGAGTAATCCACGTTTTGAAATTGCTGCGTGATCCCGAAGCACTCATAGACAACGCAATAGTACGGCTATTCGTCAACACAGCGGTATTGACAGGTTCGCCCGCTAATAACCACGCCAGCAAACGACTAAACGGTGCTTCAAAACCTAAACTCTGGTTAGCCTTAAACAAATCAGTCGGTGGTACACCAAAAGCAGCATAACGGGTACTGGCAGTTGCGCCTGCCATCGCCAAGGTATTGCCTTGCGTTCCTGTCAAGATCGGATAAGTCGTATCAACCCATGATTTTAAGTTCAGCCATTGGGTGCTATTACCAGGGGCATAGGCAATGGGATCTGAGCCATACAACGCGGTCAGTAATGACGAGGTAGCTTTTTTATTAGCTAACGCGGAAATGGTCTCATCCAGCAATTCTTCACTAGTAGCAACGCTGGCATCCCCAGTACGCAAGGCATCTTCCACCGACGAGCTGGCTGTCACGTTAACAGTGATGGGCGCACGGCTAACATTCGCACCATCACTGACGACCACATCAAAGGTATAGGTGACACCCGCTTGCAGTGCCGCTTTCACGGTAATTTTACCTTGTGCATCAATCGCAAAGGGAATCGAACTCCCCTCCAACGCATAACTAATACTATCCAACTGGTAATCAACCGCTTTGACCGTACCCACCGTTTTGCCAATCGCAGTACTATTACTCAACTGGAAAGTATAAGCTGATTGATCCAAGTGTGGTGATGCTGGTGCGCTTCCATACACCTCTACCTCACTCATGTGCAAACAATTGTCCGCCGCTGCTTTGACGATGACATACGCCCCTGACTTTGGTGTACTGAATGTTGTTATTTGCGCGGTAGCAACACCACTCAGCGTGGCTACTTTGTCGCTTTCATTCAGCGTGCCATTGTAGGGAGCATTACTAACATAAACACCTGCCCCATTGATCCGCGATGTCCATGAATTGCGGCTAGTAACCACTAGCTTGGAAATCAAGGTTGGATTCGGTAATTGGACTTGCCACCAGTTCTTTTGGGCAGTACAAGTCGTGTGGTTGAAAGTGCTCGCATTGCCATCTATTGCCAACGAAGCGGCAGAACTGCTGTCGTAATCAGCCCCTTGTGTTGCCACCCCAAACTGGCGGGCGAGGTTAATCGACTCCATCACGCGCAGCGCAAATGCGGGCAAACTGACTGTTTGCTTGCCATCGGAAACACTGATGATAATACCACTGGTCGTCCCCACATCTGCCAACACAGGCGTACCACTCAACTGCCCCGTTGCTGTATCAAACGTTGCCCATGTGGGTTTGTTGGTAATGCTGAACGTGAGGATGTCACTTGTATCCGCATCACTAGCGGTTGGTATAAAACTGTAAGCGCTTCCCACATTGACCGTTGTCGCAGACCTACCGCTAATCACCGGCGCTTTATTAAGAGCAACCGCAGACACTTGCAGATCAAAAGCAGGCAAACTGACTTTATTCTTACCATCAGTCACCGCGATGCTAATTCCCTTGGTTACCCCAACATGCTTAGCAAGCGGTGTACCTGTCAATGCACCTGTCGTTGTACTAAAGGTTGCCCACGCAGGCTTTTTAGCAATACTGAAGGTAAGCTTGTCACCATTCGTATCACTGGCACTTGGTGTGAAACTGTAGGGCGAAGTAGCTTGTACGCTGGTTGCAGGCGTACCACTAATGGTAGGCGCTGGATTATTCACCTGAATACTAAACACAGGCAGACTCACCTTCGTTTTACCATCCGAAACCGTGATAATAATCCCACTGTAAAGACCCGCTTTGGCGCTGGGCGGTGTACCTGTCAATGCACCTGTCGTTGTGCTAAAGGCTGCCCACGCAGGCTTCTTAGCAATACTGAAAGTAAGCTTGTCGCCATTCGCATCACTGGCATCCGGTGTAAAACTGTAGGCTGAATTAGCCTGTACGCTGGTGGCAGGCGTACCACTGATGGTAGGCGCGGGGTTATTCACTTGAATACTAAACGCTGGCAAGCTGCTTTTGAGTTTGCCATCGGACACCGTAATCACAATACCGCTGTAAGTCGCTGCTTGCACACCAGTGGGTGTACCCGTCAATGCCCCCGTCGCGGCATCAAACGTTGCCCATTTCGGCTTTTTAGCGATGCTGAATTTCAGTACTGACCCTTCTGGATCACTAGCAGTTGGTATAAAACTGTAAGTAGAATTTGCCGTTACACTGGTTGCTGGCACCCCCTCGATAACGGGTGATAGATTAACCACCCCAGACGCCGCTGATACCAACGACACCCACAACCAACACACCAGCAAAACCCCAAGTTGCACACTACGCTTCATGGCATCTCCCCTTTATGACACGAAAGAATAAACTTCATATAACCCCTAACCGGCAGTAAACTAGGGAGCAATTACCCCCAAAAAACATACACTGACCACGCAATATCATAAACCAATTTTATCTAAAAACTGTGACATCTATCACCAAACTCAACCAATGGCTGCAAGCCGGGCTAATCACCCCCGCGCAACACGCCAATATCCTCAGCTTTGAAGCCGAGCACCGCCAGCATTCCAACGGCTGGTTGTACAGCTTCATGATCCTCGGCGCTGCCATTATTGGCTTAGGCGTGATTTCGTTGATTGCTGCGAATTGGGCGACTATTCCCGAAACCGTCAAGCTGGGGGTGGATTTTGCGCTGCTAACGCTGCTGGCTCTTGGCGTGTTCTGGCAATACCCCAAACGTCACAACGGCGTGTGGTTTGAAGTGCTGCTGGTCGGTTTCATGCTGCTGTGTTTGGCCAGTATTGGGCTGATTGCGCAAGTCTTTCACCTCGGTGGCAAGTGGTATCACGCTCTGCTGTTTTGGGCGGCGATAACGTTTTTACTCAGCCTGTTTGCCCGCAATCTGTTCACGCGCTTTTTCTGGGTAACGCTGTTGCTGCAAGGGCTGATTTGGAGTTTAGTGGCACTGACCAACCCGAATATCAGTGAACATTGGGAAGCCTTGCCGTCGGTCTTATTACTCGCGCCACTGCTGATTGCGGTACTGTATTACGCCACTACGCACAGCAAACTGCTGCGGGGTTTTACCAGTAGCTTGTTTTTCTGGTTTCAAATCGCCGCCATTATCGCCCTAGCGTTTGCGGACATTGTGCGCTCCGGCGGGGAAATGACAGATTATCAAGTGGCGTGGTTTGTGCCTGCGTATGTGGCTGCGGTGCTGCTAGCCGTGGGGATTCTGCTGCACAAGGAGTATCGCTGGTTGAACAAACTGCTTTTGCTGGGTGCGCTGGGTTTGTTACTGCTGTATTACCACCCTGATTTGCTGTTTAACGGGCAAAGCCGCTATAGCCTGTTTGGGTCGCAAGCGCACGCAGGCGTTGGTTTTTGGCAAGCCGATGACATCCGTGCTCCCCTCTTGACCCTCACCATCCTGTTTTTGTACGCACTGCACGCGGGGAATAGCGGACATCAGCGTACTTTCAACCTGATCACTTTCCTGATCGGGCTGCGCTTTGTCATTCTGTATTTTCAAGCTATGGGTGGTTTGGCGGCAACGGGCGTAGGGCTGATTATTTCCGGCAGCTTGATCATTGGTATAACGTGGCTGTGGTACAAAGGGCGCGACCGTTTGCGCGAATGGACAAAAAGGTTACAAGCATGAATCGACGTAGTTGGCTGATCATCGCCTTGGTTGTACCCATTCTGGCATTGGCAAGCAGCGTCTACCTGAAAAATGCGCAACGCAACCGTGGCACAGAAGTCATCTTACCCATCAGCGGCTTTGACCCGCGTGATTTGCTTTCGGGACATTACCTAATCTATCGAGTGGATTACGGCGTGGCAGAAGGTTGCGGTGCACAGCAAGGTCAAGCCAGTGTTTGCCTGCGCCCAACGCGAGGGCTATATCCCGCCGGAGCACTGCCGGAGGATTGCACACTGTTTATCCACGGACAATGTGATGGCGGCGTATTCAGTGCGGGCATCGAACGCTTTTACATCCCCGAAGCTTATGCTTACGCGCTGGAACAACAAGTACGCGACCATAAGGGTGAGTTAGTGTTGGGTGTCGATAGCCAAGGCAATGCGGCTATTCGCGACTTGTTGCTAGACGGCAAACCGTGGAAAAACGTGGTGGGCGGGATGGACTAGCTTTTTCACGCCTCCCAATCCGTCCCCAGTTCAGGAATATCCAGCACCAAATCGGACGTCGGTTCACCCACGCAAAACAAGCCCATACCTGCCTCAGCGTCTTCCTCAAACAATGCCAGTGGCTCGCCGTCGGGGTATACCATTTCCCCCGACACGATTTTGCCCATGCACACGCCGCACACCCCGCCACCACAACCCCACGGCATGGGAATATCCTGACGCAAAGCGGCTTGCAAGACGGTTTCCCCACTGTTTACTTGAAAGCGAAACGGGGTATTCAACAAGGTGACGGTATAACTCATCGGCTTATGGCTTCGGGAATTTGTAGTAAGTTTCGTTCAAGTAAGCCGTCACGTTGCTCAAGTCTTCATCGAATAATTTCGTGCCAAGGTTGGCATCACAACGGCGCACTTGCGCAGCAAGCATCGTGAAATCGGTCATTTTTCGATCAGCACGCGTATACACGCCGGAATCATGGCAACTGATACAACTGGCATCGTGAACGGCTTTGCCGGGATGCCCACCTACCGCGTCAGTGGCTTGCGGGGGTGAATTCGGTGCAAACGCTTGTTCCAACGGTTTCGCTGCTGCATCCGGTTTCTCAGCACAACCTACCAAACTTAACGCCGTCATAGCCAACGCCATGATCATCGGTGTCAAAATTTTCATCACTAACCTCCTACTCTTATTGTCATCAATGTATTGATATGTCGAATCAGGCAATCCAGCGCCCCCTGATTCTGTCGGAAAAAAATCTGTGCCGCCACACCAGCTTGCTGCCGCAACACCACATCGTGCAACCAAGCGTGTAATTGTGCGTACAACGCTGCCTCATCTTGCACCAAAACCGCTCCACCAGCCGCACATAACGGCGGGAATATATCGGCAAAATTATGGACATGCACACCGCTCACCACGGGGATACCAAATGCCGCAGCTTCCAACGGATTATGCCCGCCGTGCGCCACCCAACTGCCACCGATGCAAGCGACATCGGCGCAAGCATACCACAGCAACATTTCGCCCATGCTATCACCCACTAGGATCGCGGTTTCCGGCAAAACCCTGCCGCCCGCACTGCGCCGCACGCTGGCAAAACCACTGGCGGCACACAACCGCGCCACCGCATCGAAGCGTTCCGGGTGACGCGGCACGATAATCAGCAACAGCTCAGGAACGTGCGCCCGCAACTGTGCAAAAACGCGTAGGATAATCTCATCTTCGCCCGAATGCGTACTCGCCGCCACCCACACCAAACGTTTTGCGCCCCACTGCTGGCGTAACTGCTGCCCCTGCTCCACCAAACCGGCAGGAATTTGCAAATCAAACTTGATATTGCCGCACACACTAACTTGCTCGGCATAAGCGCCCAGTTGTTGAAAATGCCATGCGTCTTGCTCGCCGCGTGCCGCAATCAGACTAACGTTTGCCAAGGTTTCCTGCACCAGCGTAGCGACTCGCGCATAACCACGTACTGAACGTTCGGAGAGACGTGCGTTCGCCACCAACAGCGGGATAGTGCGTTGAGCGCACGCGGCGTACAGATTCGGCCAGATTTCGGTTTCCATCACAATCGCACACACGGGAGAAGTACGCCGCAAAAAACGCCCCAACGCATCCGGCAAATCATACGGCAGATAGCAATGTTCAACCCGCGCTCCAAACAAGCGTTTCACCGTATCCGAACCTGTCGGCGTGGTGGTCGTTACCAACAGCGGGTAGTGCGGATAGGCTTGCAGCAAGCGTTCCACCAACGGACGCGCCGCAATCGTTTCCCCAACCGACACCGCGTGTAACCACAGGCACGGGCGGAGCGTTGGCGCAAACCCAAAGCGTTCCGCCATGCGCTGCCGGTACGCCGGATTCGCCCGACTCCGCCACAGCAAACGCAACACAAACAACGGCGTGAGCACGTACATAAGCACGGTATAAATAACGCGCCGCCCTGTAGGTCGGGCTTTAGCCCGACTTGTCGGACTGAAGTCCGACCTACCCTCCATTGCCCAACACCTCTAAGGCCACCGCCACATTCTCACGCAAATGCTTGGGGTTGATTGTCCCCAACACCACGCTGGTTGCCCCCGCTTGTTCCAAAATAAAACTCAGCGCATGTTCCACCGGATTTTTACCGCCGCCGAGCTTATCCAGATGCCCACTGGCAAAGGCTTTTTTTACCAATACCGCTTTGCGTTGCGCAGCGGCAGCTTCCAGCACCGGCAATTCATCGGTGTACATGGGGTTATACGCCGCCATCACCACATCGCAACCCAGTTCATACGCCAGCAACGCCCCCTCGACAGTTTTCGAGGAAATACCGACGGCGCGTACCCAACCGTCTTGCTGCATCTGCAACAAGGTATCCAGCACCGCTTCTTCGCGCAGAATCCGCACATCATCGCCGTCCGAGTGAATCAGCACCATGTCGAGGTAATCGGTTTTCAACAAACGTAGGCTGTTTTCCACGCTCTGGCGCGTGCCTGCGGCGCTGAAATCGAAGCTGGATTCGCCATCGACAAAGCGTTCGCCCACCTTGGTTTCGATCACCCATTCATGGCGGGAAGTGGGCAGCAATTTGCCGATGCGTTCCTCGCTCAAACCGTAGGCGGGTGCTGTGTCCAGCAAGTTAATGCCCAGATCGAACGCCAGCGCGAGTAATTCACGCACTTCGCGATCCGACGGCAGCGCAAAACCTTGCGGGTATTTCACGCCTTGATTGCGCCCGAATTTCACCGTACCTAGCCCCAACGGGCTGACGCTCATGCCGGTATTCGCTACCGGACGCTTGTTCATCATTCAAAAATATCCTTGTAGCTCATGTAAACCGCACCCACCATCACCGGAATCAGCACCACAAACCCTAACATGAGCGGTATCGCCGCCAATAACGTCAACCCCGCGTAAATCAGCGCAAAAACCACAAACGGCAGCGCATTCGTCCACGCGCCGTGGAAACTCGCTTTGACCGCATCCATTGCCGTCATGCCTTTAAACACCACTAAAGCGGGCGCGTAAGTGAACAACATGCCCGTGCCCAAACTGATCATCAACAGGAAAACCAACATGCTGACGTTGAGGTTCAAACTGGGCAAACCGGTGATGTCATCCATCATAATCAGGTCGCCAACCAACAGCTTGCCCAACAGCGTCGCGGCAAAACTTGCACCAAGCATAATCGCCCCCACCAGCATTAATTGGTTACGGATAGGCACATCCTTTAACACCTTGAGTGCATCAGCGACTTCAACCGCTTTGCTGGTATGCGCCTGTTTTACCGCCAGCAACATGCCACCGATCAATACCGGTATAGCCACGTTCAACAATAATCCCCCTATAAAGGGCAACATGCTTAATAGCAATACAGTACTGCCAAACAATACGCCCAGCAGCGCCCAAATGACCGGATTGGCTCGGAACATGAACCAACCTTGCTTAATCCACTGAATGGCTTGCGCTGGTTCAACAGTCTTAACGGTAAGCATCAAAAACTCCCTTGTGTGAATAAGCGTCGAGTATAGCCTGCCTGTTTCGCCTATGCTTGACGGGCATATCATAACCGATCAGGAATTGCCGATGAAAAAGACCTTGCTAGCGTTGCTACTAGCGCTCATCGCGGCGGTAGCGTTACTACCCGAAACGCCGCGCATCCCCGTCAGCGGTGCCACCACGAAGGATTGGAATCCGCAATCGTTTTGGTATTACCCGTGGGGGCGTTCCGGCACACACAAGGGCATCGACATTTTCGCGAAAGAAGACACGCCTGTGCTTGCCGCGACGCAAGGCTTGGTGGTGCATACCGGGGTGGACAGCATGGGTGGCAATATTGTGTTGGTGTTGGGCGGCAAGTGGCGCTTTCATTATTACGCGCACTTGCACAGCATTGATACGCAGGCGTGGCACTGGGTGAAAGCGGGTGAGCAAATTGGCACGGTGGGTGTGTCGGGCAATGCTAAAGGCAAGCCGCCGCATTTGCATTACGCGATCCGCACGCCGTATCCGCAGCCGTGGTTGTATAACGCGAACGTGCGGCAGGCATGGAATAAGTTGTTTTTTGTTGATCCGCATCGGTGGTTGACGGAAGGGTTGTAAGATTGCGAAGTAATGAACATCGATTTTGCAAGGAAATTTTCTAGAAAACTGATTTTATTGGATATATTTCTCGGAAATTCGTATTAAGCACTCCGATTTTTCGTATTAAGGGTTTCCGAAACTCGTGTTAAGGGTAGGTGATTTTGTGCCGATCAGTTTGTTGCTTGCGCCGTTCCCCGAAGTCGGAGCGTGAATAAAGTATACGCGGACAGGTTGAGAAATTTCTGAAAGAATAGCCCTTATCCAGACAGGAAGAACGGTACAACATGCATCAACTCCACACTGAGACACCATTAGCCAAAGCCATTTTCGAGCTTTTTGGCAATTTTGAGGCGGCTTTGGCAGGGGAAAACCGCTGCATATTTACTTGGTGTCAGCAGTAGACGTGGCGGTTTCCAAGCTGGGACGGCTTGCATCAGATGACATGCTGGATATTATTAACCTGTATCAGGTCGGTGGATTTGACCTGCAACTATTTGAAAGTGTTGCCCAAGATGCACTAGACTATTACGCAATACCCAAGCCATTGGAACTGAATATCAAGCACGCTTTGCGCGAATTACGGAAGTTGTAAATGCCGACTGATGTCCACACCGCTTTCGAGCGTTTAGTCACCCACGACTTTGACCAAGCCTCGCTGGAGGATGTCAAAACTGTGGCGTTAGGGCTTTGGTATCAGGATTTTATTCCCGACTTCACACAATTACCCGTAACCAACCTGCAATCCCAACTCCGTGCTGGCTATCTGGTTGACCGCCTATTGCGCTATAACTGTGTGTCGGATGAGCGTAAAAAAGCCCTGTTTGCGAACGTGACTGCCCTCAAAATACACCTTAAACCGGCAGCTAGCACCAAGCCGAATGTTGAACTACTGGCCAAAAATTGGGGGCTGGATCAGGACTTGAAACGGCTTGCCAAAGAACTGCTGCCTTACCAGACCCGTCATTACCAGCGATAAATCACAACATTAGTGCATCCGCTTGGGTAGCGTTTGCCCGCTTCCGGCATTCTGGTTACTATCCGGTCATCATCCCTTATGCTTGACTAATGATGTCTATGACCCCAAGCCCGCTGGAAATCGCCCTCGAACGCATCGAAGAATGCCGCCGTACCCACTCGACCGAACTCGATTTGAGCGGGCTTGGTTTGGAAGAAATACCGGAGGCTGTGTTTGAGCTGACGTGGCTGGAAAAGCTGGATGTATCAGGAGATTCGGAAAACTGGACGAAAGCTAATATTCGGGAGATTCCTGAAACCATTTTACGCCTAGACTCATTAACTAAATTTTATTTCCAATTAAACCAAATTGATGATATTTCACCTATCCGTGGCCTGCTACGGTTGCAATTGCTTGATTGCCGCGCTAACCAGATCAGTGAGTTAGCGCCTCTGTGCGGCTTGTTACAGTTGCATTCGCTTGACTGTGCCCTTAACCAGATCCAGGATCTCTCTTCTCTCAGTGGCTTATTACAATTGCAATCACTTGATTGTGGAAGCAACAAAATCAGCGACCTCTCTCCTCTAAACAGCTTACTAAAGTTGCAATCTATTCATTGCCCCACTAACCAGATCGACAGCCTTAAACCCCTTGGCAACTTACGGCTGATACAATCACTTGACTGTAGCTTTAACCAGATCGGCGATCTCTCTCCTCTCAGCGACTTAACGCGGTTGCAATTCCTTGACTGTAGCCTTAACCAGATCAGCGACCTCTCACCCCTCAACAATTTGTCACAGTTACAATCACTTAACTGTAGCGGCAACCAAGTCTGTGACTTGTCACCTCTCAGCAATTTGTTAACTTTGCGATCAATTGACTGCCATTTTAATGAGATCAGCGACCTCTCACCCCTTAGCAGCTTACCAGCCTTACAATTGCTTTATTGCCGCCATACACAAGTCAACGACCTCTCTCCTCTTAGAAGTTTGACAACTCTACAAACACTTGGCTGTAGTTATAATCAGATCAGTGACCTCTCTCCTCTCAGCAGCTTGTCACAATTGCAATCACTTTCCTGTGACGGCAACAAGATCAACAACCTCATACCACTCAGTAGCTTGTCACGATTACAATCACTTTCTTGTGAAAACAATGAGATCGGCAACCTCATGCCGCTCAGAGACCTACCGCGATTGCGATCGCTTTACTGTAGCTACAACCAAATTCGCCATTTGTTACCAATTCAAGATTTTATTCTCTCAGGACAAATGGAGGCTCTTTGTTTGTACCGCAATCCAGTATGCGGGATTCCTTCAGCGTTATTAGGAAGTAATGAGCATGAAGCCTGCGAGGAAAACCTTAGGAACTACTGGCTAGATTTAGCCAACGGCTCAGAGAAACAACGGCAACTCAAAGTCCAGCTAGTCGGCAATGGTCGAGTCGGCAAAACCACTCTGGCTTATGCACTGGAACGCAAACGCGCCTCCAGCGAATCGTTCAAATCCACCCACGGCATTATTATCAAAGAAATCCAGCAAGCATTGGATAGTGAAGAGAAACCTGTCACCTTACAACTATGGGATTTTGGCGGACAAGAAATCTATCACGCCACCCACCGCCTGTTCCTATCTGACGATTGCCTCTACTTGTTGCTGTGGGCAGAAGAAACCGAAGAACATCCAGACGAAACCCGTCACCCAGTCAGCTATTGGCTGGAGTTGATTCATGACTTAGCCCCCAATAGCCAAGTCATTATCGTCAAGAACCAGATTGACCGCTCTGACCGTTTACCCACAAGACCCGCTGAACTGACAGAAGATATGCCCGGTATTAAACAAATTCGTCAGGAAGTGAAAATATCAGCGATGCAATATCGCGGTATGCCTACCTTGCGTGGTGCTATCGAATCGGTGATTGAAGAACTGAAACACAAAGTTTGCTTGGAATTACCAACCTCATGGCTACAGGTACAACACGAGTTAAAGCAACTCGACCAGAACACCATCCCTTTCACGCATTTCAAACAGCTTTGCATCAAGGCAGGCATAGATCACGCTGAATGGTTCGTCGGCTATCTACACAAAACAGGCGTACTGTTTTATCAGGAAGGTGCATTCCAAGATCAAATTATCCTCAACCAAGATTGGGTGATTAAAGCCGTATACCGTATATTTGACCCTGATGACCAACGCAGTTTTATTGAAGATGATCTAAAAGGACATTTCAAAGGCAGACATGCGAAAATAGTTTGGTCTGAGGTGGATGAAATTGAGCGGAATATCTATCTCGACTTCATGCGTAACTGCGGAATCTGCTACGAACCCAATCGCAAGCATGACACGCCATTTGCTGACCGAATATTCATCATTCCAGCACTGTTACCGGAATCCAGTACTGCCAAAACCGTGTGGGGCAATACCCGTGCAGATGACTGGAAACTCGACATCGTATACCCCTTCCTCCACCGCAGCATTATCGAACGTATCATTCTGCGCCTAGGTGAAACCTATCAGGGCGAACCGTGGCGCACTGGCATTTTCTGCAACACCGAATACGGGCAGGTATTGCTCGAATGCACCTACCGCGACAAACAACAATCCACCCAAGGACAACTCAACTTCCACTTGCGCGGCAACCAGCTTGCTCCCTTGGTATACGCCTTACGCAAACTGGTGAGCGAAATCAGCCCACACCGCCGCTATCAAGAATTCCTGCAACAAGGTAAAACCAACCGCGCAGCCTTGCCTGAATTCAAAGCAGCAGAGGAGAACTTCAGTTCACGCCTCGACCCAATTGAACCCACTAAAACCCTCAAGCTGTTCATCTCCTACTCCCGCGTAGACCGCGACCACAAACTCACGCTGGAAAAACACCTACGCTTAATCAAAGAAGCCCTCAAACACCAAGTCAAACTCGACATCTGGAGCGACCATCTGATGGATGCAGGCGAAGGCGTGAACGACCAAATCCTGCCTGAACTACGCAGTGCCGACCTGATTCTCTTGCTGGTCAGCCCCGATTTTCTTGACCCCGAACGCTACAGTTGCCGGGTTGAATTGCCGATTGCGTTGGAACGCCATGAGAAAGAAGGTATACCCGTTGCACCCGTCATTATCCGCCACACCCATTGGCAGGCACGTTTAGGGCATTTGACCGTACCGACCAAGGAAAACGCCAATCCGTTGGAAGACTGGTCTTCCGCCGACAAATTTTGGGGCAGCGTCCAAAGTGGCATCCACACCAAAATTGAAAAGCTCCTGAAAACATGAACTACCCCGTCACCAAAACCCTCACATGGCTACGCTGGTTGACCCTGTTGCTGGCACTCACGCTGCTGGTGCTAATAAAGTTGCCCCCCATGCCATCTACCAGCGAAGTCATGAGCTTGCAGTTAGCATCCACCCCGGACGCTTTCCGCAGCATCCTCAGCCAATGGACAGCGGATCAGCAACAAGCCTTCGCCAACCATTTCCCGCTCGACTTCCTCTTCATTGCCGCGTATGCCTTGTCCGGTTATCTGTGGGCAGGGTCAAGGCTATTCGCAAGTTTGCCAGCGGCACTGGTTACGCTGGCTCGCTGGGCATTGCCCCTAGCGGGCGTACTGGATGTCGGTGAAAATGTGCTGGAAATGTACCTGCTGAAACAACTGGCCGATTTACCCACCACCGTGGTCATGCTGGCGGCAACATGCGCCGCACTGAAGTGGGCATTGACGGGCGTATTTGCGCTGCTATTCCTGCGCATCGTTCTGGCTTGATGCCGCCTTCGGCTCATGAATCCGATGTTTCGTCAGGATGTACTGGATGCTATGCGGAAGTTTTGCCCCCATAAAACGTTCCACGCATTCCCCATCCCGGAACAGCAGCACCGTTGGCATGGCGCGGATGCCGAAGCGGTGGCTCAGTTGTTCATTCTTGTCCACGTCCACTTTCGCCAGCAGAAACGCGCCTTGGTAATCGTCGGCAAATTTAGCCAATAACGGGGTCAGATTCCGGCAAGGGCCGCACCATTCGGCATAGAAATCGACCATCACGGGTGTCTTGTGGGAAGTTTCCAACACCATTTCGTCGAATTCGTCGGCATTGACGAAGGCTTCATGCTGGCTACGGTTATCAGAAAGCTCAGCCTGCTTGGAGCGACGCAGCGACCTGACAATCAGGAAAGTAAAAGTGGCAACCACAATAGCAGTGAGAATGGCGAGGTGCATAGCGTGTTCCTTGATTATTCTGGGCAGAGTATCCGTTCTTGCTAATTGTAGAATAAACCTTATAGCCTGTACCATTCCGCCAATGGACACTATCGCGAAGGACATTAACCCATGACCCCAGCCATCACCCTCGCCAAAAAAGCGGACATGGCAGACAAAGCACTGGTTGCCCGCCCCACTCGAAGCGTGAGTTGCCACCACTCATTTCAAGCAATCATGCAACCACCCCGCCACAAACAGGTCAAACAGATATAACCCACCGTCACGCGAGGAAAATCCCTTGAAACTGCTCACTGCCACACTGTTTGCCGCTTTATCACTCAGCGCCTGCGTCGCCACGCCACCCGTGACACCCCAAAGCCTAACACTGAACGCCAACCAGCAAACCAACTTACGCACTCTGTTAGGGCTAACCCCCAGCAGCGCGTTTACCGTCAACGTCCTCGATCAGAACGCCGACCGCCAACTCACCCCCGGCGACATCGCCATCATGTACGGCGGCATCGCCAATACTGAAACCAGTCGCCGCACCCTCGGCGTTGCAGATGTTACCCGCATCAACGCCGCCACGGGCTTGAGCGAAGCCGCCCGCCAGTTACAAGCGGCTGAAGCCAAATGGCAACAAATCAGACCCATACACTACGCCTACACCCTGCAACGCTCGTGTTTCTGCACACCAGAAGTTCGCAAACCTATCGAAATCCGCGTCTTCCGAGGCAAAGTTCAGCAAGCCACGGTCTTGCCCGACGGCACACCCCTACCTGCTGACCGCCAAGCCAGCGCATTAACCATCGACGACCTGTTCCTGAAAATCCACGATGCCATCGACCGTAACGCCGCCAGCTTGAGCGTCACCTACGACCCGCAATACGGCTTCCCCACCAATATCAGCATCGACTACGAACGCATGATGGCAGACGAAGAACTCGCCCTGAGCGCATCGAATTTCAAAATCGCCAGCGGCTTAAAACCGACGCAGCGGCAATAACGGCATCGTTATAACTCAAAGTAAATTCGGTTGTAAAAACAGGATGCGTAAATCGGTTTGTGGCACAAAGTTAGTCTTTTCCATCACAAACGTTTTCGCATCCACTTTCTGCAAACCCTCGCCGCAAAAAGTGACGCGCTCGTTGGCGGTTTGCTTTTGCAGGGTGAGGCGAAACTTACCGATTGCACCTTGCCAATTCGCACCCGTGGTGAGGATGTAATCCACAAAATGCGGCGACAGGTGTTTGCCTTTATCGGGCTGGTGGTTTTGCTTAATCCACTTCAGCAAATCCGGCTCGATACAGTAGTTTTTGATGCGGGTAGCGCGTTCTTCCCCCTCAAACCAAAAACCGGCTTCGCCGCCCACCACGGGGCGGTATTGGTGACTGACGACCAAGGCTTTGCCAGCGGGAAAGGTTTGCATCCAATGGTGCGTCAGCTTGACTTGCCCGTCGTTTTTTTTCACTTCGGTTGCAAAGGTTTTCGGCTGGTCATCGACTTGCACCGCAAACAGCAGCGGGTTATCCGAGTGCGTATCCATCGCAATATCGCCGTCGGGATTTTCGGGGAATTCTGGCACGGGGAACGCGACCCGCGTGGTGATGTCTTGCGCACTGTTATTGCGGAAAATGTATTTCACCCGAATCTGCTCAGTGCTGATAAACAAGTCTTCCTGCTCCATCGCAATCGACGCATTTTTCGTGAATTCAATCCCCCCCGCCCCCAGCGTAGCAGTGGAATCGTTAGCAACGGCGGCAGTACAGCCGCACAATAGTAGGCTGAAAACAGCGTGTTTAGTGGTCATCATGGCAAGCCCTCGTGAGTTTTTAATACACAGCAAATCTTAATCCTCTGCACCATTCCTGCAAACATTTGTCATATTCTGTACCTCAATAAACAAAGGGGGACACAGGGTGATTTTGGCAAGGAATTTGCAGCACTGAGTGAAGCCCTGATGGCATTCTTACGGCTGGTAACGGAGGCGAACCCAATATGAATATCCAACTTTCTCCCAAAATCCTGCTGTTCCTGCTGGCAATCGCGCTACCGGGTGGGGTGTTATTGCTGCTGCTTCCGCTGGTGAATAGCGTGAAGGCCAGAGTCAGGGAACGTCTTTTGTTGCAAAGCCAACCAGCGCCGCCGTCAGATGTTGGTTAAGCACCGCATAGCCCTGTGAATTCAGATGCAATAAATCGCGACTGTATTCCGGTTTGATCTTGCCATTTTCACCTTGCAGTACCGCAAACACATCCAACACCATCACGCCATCGCCTGCCTGTGCTGCTATAAACTGGTTCACCTCTTGGATGGCAGGTGCAATCGCATCCGACCAGAACAAAGCGCGTTCGAGTGGCACTTTGCCCAAGGGAAATACGGTCGTCAGTAATACCTTGCTGCCGCTTTGCCGCGCTTGCGTGATAATGTCTTGCAGGTTGCGCTTGCATTGCGCGACGATGGCATCACGCCGCTGCGGAAACAGCGCGATAGCTTTCAGATCATTCACACAGAGTTGCAGAATCACGACATCCGCTTGCAAGGGTTGAACATGCTGTGCAAAGCGTAGGCGGATTTGTTCGGAGGTTTGGTTGCCAATGCCGCGATTGATGAATTCGACATTCGCCATCTCCGGCGCAGACCAACTTAAGGCGCGTGAATCGCCGAAAAATACCACCCGCTGCTGCCCCGCCGTTTTGCCAGGAACAGGGTCGGCGTAAAGGCTTAACTGCAAAGGGTCAAGGCGCATAGTATTCGTGTCTTGGTATTGGTGCTGGGCAAACCACAGCAAACCGACGTTACCCAGTACTGAAATCAGCAGGAGGATGAGGAGTTTTTTCATGCACAAAGGATAGCGATTTTCCTTATTGACTGCACGGGTTTTGCAAATCAGTCTCCTACACTGGCGGAGTCTTCACACGGATAATAATAGGCAGTATGACTAAGAAACATTACGCACTGGCGGCACTCACCTTATTCATCGTCGAGGTAATCATCGCCACTAAACTCAATGGCAATCACTTTATCCGCGCTTATTTCGGCGATTTCTTGGTGGTGATTTTGCTGTATTGCATGGCAAAAGCGCTGTACGACTTTGACTCGCAACGGCTGGCAATCGGCATCTTTACATTCTCGGTGATCGTGGAAGTGGTGCAATATTTTAGGATTGCTGATGTGCTGCAACTGACCGGCTGGGCGCGGGTGGTGGTGGGGACAAGTTTTAGTTTTACCGATGTGCTGATGTATGCGGCGGGGTGTTTCGTGGTCTGGTGGATGGATCACTTGAACCGATAGCGGCTTTGCAGACTCGAATCCAAAATCCATGCTTATAACAGTGACGGAGGAATCACGATGAAACGCCACGAAAAACACTTACTGCTCTGGCTGTGCCTGCTGGGGCTGAATGCCTGCGCCACACCGCACCCGGATTGCGAAAAAGCAGATGCGTTCGGGCATTGCCAGCAGTGGAAAGGGGTTGAGCCGAGTTGCCCTAAACCGGATTTTCTGGGTTTTTGCCCGCCGAGTCGCTGATTATGGAAACACTACTGGTTTTACTTTTTGTACTGATTTTGGCGGCAATAGGTTCAAATCATTTCATTGTTAATTTTATTGTATTTCCTCGGCATTGCCGCCATCTGGCTCGACAGCGCAACCACCGGCTATGAAAAATCGGAATACGCAAATGAATAATATGACGCAGCCTACTGCCTCGATATTTGTTATCCCTCCCCATTTCCTGACCATCCGTTACAACGGCGCACACTACCCCGGTTCGCCGAACACCAACGGGCTGGAAGGCGGAGCCAATTGTCAGCAATTTGCCTACGAACTCCTACGCCATAACAGCTTCAGCGTCCCAGATTTACGTTCCCGCGAATTGTGGGAAGACACAACCCATACTTACCGGGTCACGGAATTGACGTGGGGCGATTTGCTGTTGTGGAACAAAACACCCGATCCTTACGGGGCACACGTTGGGGTGTATATCGGCGATGGGCAGGCTATCCACCTTGCCAAAGACAACGGCTACCCGGTGATGGAGCGGCTGGAAAATATTGCGCAACATCCTGCGTATCGTGTATTTATCGGCGCAAAACGCGCCATGCTTCATGGAGGAAATTAAGCCTATGGAGCAAGCCATGAAACACCTCACCCACCTACTGATTTTTCTCGCCCTGACCGCCCTCACCCAGCTCGGCGGCATTATTGGGTGGCTAAGTTTGCCCGTGTTACGCCTGATCCGTCGCCCATCACGCTGGCAGCAAACAGGGCTACGCGGCGCGGCATTCCTGCTGATTTATACCCTGTCGGTCTTCAGCTTCGTACCCACGCTGGCGCAATGGAATGGCAGAGTGCCACTGCCGTGCTTTGCCAGCGATGTCGCCCCGTTGCAAGCTGCCAATGTTGGTTATTGCCTACTGATGCGCAATTACGTAACACCCGCCACTCAAACCCGCTTACTCACGGTAGCACGGCAAGTTCGGGAGGTTCACCCCGATAGCACGGTGCGTTATTTGGATGCTAACTTCCCGTTTCTGAACGGCTTTCCCTTGCTACCGCATTTGAGCCACAACGATGGGCGCAAAGTAGATTTGGCGTTTTTTTACCAGCGAAAAGACACCCACGAACCGTTAAATGCCTCACCCTCATGGCTGGGGTACTGGTGCTACGAACAGCCACAACACCCGAAAGAAGCAGCGTGTTTAGGCAAACCCAGCCATTTACGTTGGGATTTCGACTGGTTGCAACCACGCTATGCAGCGTATGAAATGGATGCGGTGCGTACCCGTACCCTGCTACAATTACTGGCGGCGGATACGCAGAAAGTGTTGTTAGAACCGCATTTACAAACGCGGCTAGGCGTTCAAGCTGCCAATGTCAAATTTCAAGGTTGCCGTGCAGCGCGACACGATGACCATGTTCATGCGCAATGGTAATTAAAATGCTACACCTACCCACCCTCACCACCGCACGCTTGCAGTTACGCCCCTTTGTGCTCGCGGATGCGGCGCAAATTCACGCCCTCGCCAGCGATTACGAAATCGCCCGCTTCACCTCCAACATCCCTCACCCATATGAAGAAGGCATGGCAGAACGCTGGATTGCCCTCCACGCCCACCAGTTTTACACCAACCAACACGTCACCCTCGCCATCATTGCTCAGGCAAGTGGCAATCTAGTCGGCACGATCAGCCTCAGCACACACCGCACCAACAAACGCGCCGAACTCGGCTATTGGGTCGGCGTTCCCTACTGGGGCAACGGTTATTGCACAGAAGCTGTCTGCGCCGTGATCCGCTACGGCTTTGACGTGCTCGACTTGCACAAGATCGTCGCGCGGCATTTCGTCAGCAACCCCGCCTCAGGGCGTGTGATGCAAAAAGCAGGGATGCAGCACGAAGCAATCTTGCGTGAAGAAGTCCTCAAGAACGGCGTATATCACGACATGGCAGTATACGGCGTGATTAATCCCGCGCATTAAGGAGAGATAAATTCATGATCACGATTAGCAGCCTGACTATTTACCCCGTTAAATCCCTGCAAGGCATCCCGCTGCAACAGGCAACACTGACCACACAAGGCTTGGCGTTTGATCGGCAATGGATGGTCGTCGATGCCAACGGGCATTTTCTCACCCAACGCCAACTGCCCAAGATGGCACAAATTCGCGTGCAGTTGACGGCGGACGCGCTGATCCTGACGCACGACACCTTGCCACCGCTGACTATTGCCTTACAGCCTAAACCTGCCCAACGTATTGAAGTCGTCGTCTGGCGCGACCACTGCCCCGCCGATGATGAAGGTGATGCCGCCACGCAATGGCTCACGCAAGTGCTGGGGCAATGGCAAAGCGGCGACTTGCGCCTCGTGCGGTTTGCCGACGATTTCACCCGCCACGTTGACCCCAATTACATGCACGGCGACCCTGCCGACACCGCCTTTTCTGACGGCTACCCGTTTTTGATCGTGTCGGAAGCCTCGCTGCAAGCCCTGAATGAACAACTCGTAGCGCATGGTGCAAGCCCCGTCCCCATGACACGTTTCCGCCCCAATATCGTCATCAGCGGCATCGAAGCGTTTGGCGAAGATCGTTGTGAAGCCCTCAGCGCTGTGACTAAAGCTTACCGCTTTACCATCCGCAAGCCTTGCCAACGCTGTAAAACCACCACGGTTGATCAGCAAACCGGCGTGATCAGCAACCCGAAAGAACCGCTAAAAACCCTCACTGCGATGAACCCTTACCCACACCTCAACGGCGCGTACTTTGGGCAAAATGCCACGCTAACCATTGGTGAAAAACAGGTGATCAAGATTGGTGATGTGTTGCTACGTTGAATCAAACATTTTGGTGCTAGAATCCCGCTTTAGCCCCGCCCCATCAATGGCAGCAACCAAAGGACTCTCTCATGTTAAAAATTGGCAAATTCAACTTGCTGCGTGTCACCAAAACCACTGGTTTCGGGGTGTATGTCGACGGCGGAAATTACGGCGAAATCTTGCTCCCCAAACGCTACGTACCGAAAGATTGCCAACCCGAAAGCTGGATAAACGTGTTCATCTATTTGGATTCGGAAGACCGTTTGATTGCGACCACCGAAACCCCGCTGGCACAAGTCGGCGAAGTGGCTTGCTTGAAAGTGGTCGCAGTGAACCGTTTCGGTGCGTTTTTGGATTGGGGCTTACCCAAAGATTTGCTCGTGCCACGCAAGGAACAAGCAACACTGATGCAGGAAGGCCAGTCGTATGTGGTGTGTGTGTACGTCGATGATCTCACCGAAACCATCGTCGCCTCCTCGCGCTTGGATTTATTCCTCAACGAATTCAGCAGCGACTTCACCCCGCGTCAGCCAGTGGAATTGATGATTTATGAGCGCACCGAACTGGGTTACAAAGCGGTAATTGAAGCAACACACCTTGGCTTGTTATATGCCAATGAAGTGTTCCAACCGCTACGAGTCGGACAACGGGTACAGGGTTACATCAAAGCGATTCGCCCCGACAAAAAAATCGACTTGATCCTGCAATTGCCTAGCCCGGTGGTGCAGGATGCGGTAGCGCAGAAGATTCTCGATCATTTGCAAGCGCGGGGTGGCACATCGACCTTTACCGATAAAAGCTCACCCGAAGACATTTACCGCGAATTTCAGGTGAGCAAGGCGCATTTCAAACGCGCTATCGGCTTGCTGTACAAGCAGCAGAAGATTGTGATGGGCAAGGATTTGATTCGGTTGGCGGAATGACCTTACTGTTTGCGATTACGAAACGCATACTCGAACAGAACGACGAGGAAAAAGGTAATCACCGCACACATCAGGCTCGACTGAAAATTTAGCAATGTACCGAAAGCTGGATAATGCCCCCAAACGAGGGGCATACCAATCGACCAAGCTATAGATGCAGACAAAGCAAAAAGGGTAGCACGTAATAAAATAGTCTTCATAATATCGTTATCCTTAGTGGAATTTGCCAACATCAATAAATTAGGATTAATTACACCCAAGTTCGTGGGCAACACCACCACTCACTACGCCGCCTATCATACCATATGCCGCCCCTGTCACTGCCCCAGCTAGTGCTCCGCATGAGCCTGCAAATGCACCCGCTACAGCCCTCTGAATTGCAGGAGTTTCCAGTATAACGGCTAGTAACATTCGCATCAGTCGAAACGTCACTATTTTCAGGTACGCTATCATCTGCCATAACGACGTAACTACCTGATATTATCCCCCAAGAATTCATTTGCCAAATTCCCCAGTAAATTCTGATCAGAACCAAGGAAATCGATACCTAAAGGGTGAGTATCCACCTTGGTTTGGTTCGTTGTTATTGCTGATCTTTCATTATTACTTTGTCCATATCTCGAAAGTAGTGTGCTGGTAGAATACTCCATATTCATGACTCCATCATTGGCTAAAATTACATAGACCGCTTGTCTACAAGAGACACTAGTAGACTAACGACAGTTAATGGAGTCGCACACGATTGAGATGTGACAAATGCTATAAAATTCCAGACAAATGGTTAATCAGCTTTCTAAAGTATCTGGGAAACGTCTCAGGTGTATTTCTTAACAGCGCGAATAATACGCCTTTAAGTATCGCAATTCGCTACTTAACTACATGATGCTTTCTGCTGCGTAGCGAATGGTGCATGATGCTCCCATCATCAATCAAGTCATCAGAGGGAACACCATGCGCCATTTATTCCGTTACCTGCTTCTTGCCGTGCTGAGCTTTGCTAGCGTCGGCTGTGCCACACACGCCTTGCATTCGAGCAAAAATGTGAGCACTGAAAAGATCAACAGCTTCCTGATTACACAAGATAAGTCCACGCTAGTGGTGGCTGGCGAAGAACACCATTTCATATTCCCACTGAATGAGCCGCTGAAATCGGTGTTGCAATGGAATGGTCGCACCAAACTCAACCCAACCTTCAACCAGTTCACCGTGAATGCGGGGCAAGGTGTAAGCGGTAGCTACACGTTGTCAGCCGATGTCGGGAAACTCACCGTAGCGGAACATCAATTTCTCACTCAACGCGGTTTCAGCCAGCAAGGAAATACCTTGACATACAACGCAAATATTCAGGGAACGCGCTATCTGGCTGGCAGCGTGAAAGTGCCGCAAACCGCATTCTTCCGCCAACCGTATGAATTGACAGTGGTTGCGCCGGATGGTGTGGCGGATACTGCGGCGAAAATCGCTCTGACCCCGCTGACATTGGCGGCGGATGGCGTGACGGCAGTGCTCGGTGGGATTGTGCTTGCGCCGTTTTTTGGATTGCTAGTGATGTCCGGCGGGCTGTGAGTCAGTAATACGCTCCACCGCCACGCGCTCCCCATCCGTCAACACCACCCACGCGCTGAGTTTGGGGAGTGCGGCAATGGCGGGCAGTTGCAAGTATCCCTGCACTTGCTCAATGCCCTCCAGTCGCTTGGCTTCCCAACCTTTGTCCTTATCGCCTTTTTTGCTGTATTTCAACTCGATCAAATGCTGGTAATTGACCTTAAAGGGGCTGCGTTCCAGCAGCAAAATGTCAGGATAACGACGGTTCATTTCCCGCTCGCTCTGAATGAAATACGCCGACGATTGATACAGCAATGCCAGCAAAATCGTCTTAATGTGTTCTTCATCCAGCCACATGGAATCGCGGTTAGATAGCAATTGCAATACCCGCGTCAATTCAGCGATCAGCGGTTGGATGTCATTGCGCAACGCCAACACCTCCACCGCTTGCAATACCGCACGGTCGGGAATAGAAATCTGGTTGCGGCGTTCCAATTCCACTTTAAAGTATTGGAAATACAATTCGCGCATCACATGGTTGGGAATGACAAACACCTCGCCCGACAAGGTTTCGCCGTGCAGCGAGGCGAAGCCCATGTACGCCAGCAGGCTAATGAAATCATCGCGCTCAAAACCCTTGTCGAAATCAAATTTTTCCGCTTGTTGCGCCACCACCTGCCCCGTGGTGAGCAACTCATCCAGCACCGCGAAATTCTCATCACGATTACCGATACTGAATAATCCCAGCAATTTACCGTAATCGGAAGCGATATTGGCATCCAGCATTTTGCGTGGGTAGGCGCAGCGTTTGTAGTCAAAGTTTTTGATGAAATACAGCACCATATTGGCGTTGTAGACGGTTTCAGCCGCATTAATGTGGAAGCGATAGCCGTTGTACCAATCGGTGATATCTACCATTAATTGATCACAGTCTAAGCCACAGCTTTCCACCAAAGGTTGCAACAGGTGGATTACTTCGGCACGGGTAAAACCCATTGCCTCATTAAATTCTTCCCTCAGGGAAACATTTTCACCAATATTAAAGCCACTGGTCATGCTATCAAGCATGATCGGGGTAACACCCGTAATGAATAGCCGATCAACAATACCGCGCTGAGTGGCGGTTTTGATCGTCTCATAGAAGCTACGCACAAATCCGCCTTTGCCCACAATATCTTGAAATTGCTGCAAATCATCGGCAAGGATGCTGTTGGCAAAATGGTCGTATTCGTCGATCAAGAAGAGGATTTTTTGCCCTTCGGCAATCTTGAAAAAGGCTTCCATTTTTTCATGCGGCGAACTGTACGCGGCAATACTCGCTGAGTCGTTGGCAGGATAATCATAACGCTCTAAAAAGCGTTGCAGTGCCAGTTCAACCTTGGTATTGAAGGCACGGTAAACATCGGCATAGCTTGCAGTGGAAATGCCGCTGAATTCCATGAACAGTACGCTGTAGCCACTTTTCATCGGCGTGGGATATTTGCCAATGTAGAGATTGCTGAAAAGGCTGTCGAAGTCTGCGGCGTAATGGCTATCGTAGTAATATTCCATCGCCGAGAGCAGCAGACTTTTTCCAAAACGGCGTGGGCGCAGCAGAATATTATATTTGCCGCTGTCTTCAAACTGGGTAATATACGTGGTTTTATCCACGTAGGTGTAGCCACCGAGGATGACATCTTTGAAGTTGCTCAGACCGTAGGGAAGTTTCGTTTTCATGCCCAGATTGTAGCACAGAAGCTGGGTGTTCTTCGGCATGAGGTGATAACAGGGGCAAAGCCGCATAAAGCCTTACTTTCGCGCCTACAACGGCTCTCGCACAGCCTGTCGCGCAAGGCGAAATTGGCAAAACTTCATGCACGGATAGCCAACATTCGCAAAGATTGTTTACACCCACTCACCACCGATTTAACGCGCCGTTTTTCACTGATCGGCATCGAAGACTTGAATGTAGCGGACATGGTGAAAAACCGCCATTTATCCTGTTCCATCAGTGACATGGGCTTTTTCGAGTTCCGGCGGCAACTGGAATACAAGGCGGACATGCGGGGCAGTGTAGTGGTGGTGGCAGACCGTTTTTTTGCCTCCAGCAAGACGTGTTCCCATCCCGCTTGTGGTCATAAGTTAGACAAATTACCCTTATCCGTGCGGAAGTGGACTTGCCCGTATTGCGGCACAGAACACGACCGAGAAGTGAATGCGGCTATTAACTTAGCCAATTACGCCGTGAGTTCCACGGTGTCTGCCTGTCGAGGGGACGGCGCTGGTCTTGGACACAAGCCAAAGACGAAACCAGCCCCGTTGAAGCAGGAATTTAACCGCAAACTTGACCTTGGGCTGGCAAATTGTCGATCTGATCAATGGCATGAAACGCGAAAACGGGCGTTTCAGCCGTCAAAACATGGTGTCACGGGCGCAAACCTTGCTGGATCGGGTGCTGTTTATGGGGGGAGGGTGAGGGGTAAATTCGGAGTGATGCAATAAAATGTTAAGATATGCCTTGTTCACCCGAAGAATTAGGAGGTACAGCATGATCCAAAACCCCATTGTTGAAGACATCAACAAAATTCGCCGCGAAAATGCCGCGAAACTGAACTTGCCTGCTGATGCATTGAAGGATTTCGTAGGAAAAATGGCACAACTACAAACCGCCTACCCAACACTGGCAACCACCGCTGGGCGCGATGCTTTCTTTGACAATATGATCAAGGAATCAGCGGGTACGACAGCGCAACAAGAAGATGACATTATGCAAATAGCCATCGCCGAAACCCATGCACATCCATTGAAGAATGCGGAGTACACCCCATGACCCACTACCCCAACATCGTCATCCTCACCGGCGCGGGCATTTCCGCCGAATCCGGTATCCAAACCTTCCGCGCTAGTGACGGCTTGTGGCACAACCACCGCATCGAAGAAGTCGCCACCCCGCAAGGTTTCGCCAAAAACCCCGCGCTGGTACACGAATTCTACAACACACGGCGGCGACAATTGCTCGACCCCACCGTACAACCCAACGCCGCCCACCACGCCCTCGCACGGCTAGAACGCGAACATTCCGGCTCAGTGCTGCTCGTCACGCAAAACGTCGATGACCTGCACGACCGCGCAGGCAGCGACAACTTGCTGCACATGCACGGCGAATTGAACAAAATCCGCTGCAACCATTGCGGCATGGGTTATAGTTGTGAGGAAGACATCGGCGCACATACGCCCTGCAAAAGCTGCGGCAAAACCGGCGGAATGCGCCCCCATATCGTTTGGTTCGGTGAAATGCCTTTATACATGCGCGATATTGAAGCCGCCCTGCTCGACTGTGATTTATTCATCTCCATCGGCACATCCGGCAACGTCTACCCCGCCGCTGGCTTTGTCGAAGTCGCCCGCGACAACGGCGCACACACCGTGGAACTAAACCTCGACCCCAGCAACAACAGCGAGATATTCCACCGATCCATCAACGGCTTAGCCAGCCAAATCGTCCCCGCCTTTGTGGAGAAATTACTGTCATGAAAACCTTAACCCGACTGCTGTTATCTTCGGCACTATTACTGCTAACCCCAACTGCGTGGGCGCAAGACCACACTGCTACATTGGCGAAATTACAGGCGCAATACCCCGACTATTACGCCAACGGCGTGTTTTTGGTGGATAACAGCGAGCAGCAAATGTATTGGTATTACGACGGTAAACTGATCCGCAGCTACACCATTTCCACCGCTGCCAAAGGCTTGGGCGCAGTCGCCGAAAGCAACCAAACACCCGCAGGTGCACACCGCATTGCCACCAAAATCGGTAGGAATGCCAAGCGCGGCATGATTTTCGAACATTTAAAACAAACCGGCACGGTTGCTAAAATCTACACCAAACCGCAGTACCAAACCAAAGCCTTGGTACTCTCGCGCATCTTGCGTTTGGATGGTCTGGAGCGCGGTAAAAATAAAGGTGGCAACGTGGATACGTTTAATCGCGCCATTTATTTCCACGGCACGAATAAAGAAGGCAATTTAGGCAAGCCTGCCTCACACGGCTGCATCCGCATGAATAATGACGAAATTATCGAGCTATTCGATCAGGTGGGTGTGGATACGTTGGTGTATATTCAGCCTTAGGGCAGCCGACGCCACTCACCTGCCCGCGTAATTTTTCCACATCCAACGTTTCCAAAAACGCGGGGATATTCTCGAACAGGCGATGATAACCATAGCCGCCGTCGATCAATTCAGCCAACGCCTGTGGTTTGCTCCAGCCTTGGCACACCATCCGATACACCGCCACCACTGTTCCCGTGCGGTCGGCACCGTGCAAACAATGCACCAGCACTGGCTCACGCGCCGCCGCAATCACTTGCAAAGCATCACGGATTTCACGCTCCCCGAAATCCGCTGCATTGATGCGAATGTGGTGTAAAGCCAGCGGCGTACCCCGTGCTTCATCCGCGTCGCTGTGGTATTGGCGCAGGTTTAACACTTGTTCCACCCCTAGCGCATCCAATGCCTGAAACCCCGCTGGCGTGGGCTGGGCGGAACGGTAAAGGTGGTGGCTAACCTTGTGCAAATTGGGCACGCCCACCACCGCCGCTGGTTGCGCCCACCATTGCGGACGCGGCGCGGTACTCACAGGTTCAGCTTGCAGCAGTTGCGCAAACAGCACGACAGCGGACAACATCATAGCGTAGGGTTTCCGGTGGGTTTTTCATGAATTCGAGGGTGGCTTGCCACAAAAACAATTATAACGTCAAACCTGCCACCGCTTTCCAGTAAACTGGATAGTCTGTCGATTCACCGGAAACGTTTCATGCTATCACCCCGTTTACACCATACGCTCGCGCTGCTCACACTGTTTTATTCCTCGACGCTGTGGGGCTTGTTTTGGTATCCGTTTCGCGTGTTAGAAAGCATGGGGGTGGACGGATTAACGGCAACGTGCATTGCCTACCTATTGCCCGCGCTCGTGGTCGGTTGGTGGTATGTCAAAGATTTGTGGCAAGCGCGGGCGCATTGGTTATGGCTACTGATTTTGGGGATAACCTCCGGCTGGAGCAATGTTGGCTACGTGCTCGGCGCGTTGGAAGGCGAAGTCATGCGGGTCTTGCTGCTGTTTTACCTGTCACCATTGTGGACGGTGTTGTTCGCGTGGTTCTTGCTGGGGGAACGCCTGAATCGCCTTGGCTGGGCAGTGATTGCGCTCTCGCTGGGCGGTGCATTGGTGATGCTATGGCAACCGGATGGCAAGCTACCGTTGCCTGCGAATCGGGCGGAATGGTTCGGTTTATCGGCAGGCGTAACCTTTGCACTCAGCATTGTGGCGGGGCGTTATTTAGGCACAGACATGAGTAATGGCGCGAAAACCTTAGCCGTCTGGCTAGGTGTCACCACGCTAACGGCGGTCGGCTTAGTGTTCGCGCCATTTCAGGGCGGCTTAGTGGTGTTTACGGGAGAGGCTGTTTGGTTGTTACTGGGCTTGTCTGTCGCGATTGGCAGCGTGACGTATGCGGTGCAATTTGGTGTCACCCACGTTCCCGCCAGCCAATCCAACGTCATTTTCCTGTTTGAATTGGTGGTGGCAGCCATCGCCGCGTATTGGCTCACCCAAGAACGCATGGATTGGCAGGAATGGCTAGGCGCGGGCATGATCCTCGCTTCCAGCCTATTTTCCGGCAAGATGCAGCAAAACGATACGCCATCCGCGACTAAGGAAACGCGACCACCGTCCAACCTGCTGGTTTAATACTACCATCCGACAGTAGGATTTTCTCACGGGCGATGGTCGCCTCGTAACGTTGCAAATTTTCCGCACTCATGCGCCCAAACGCAGTGCGGAAAATCGCCTCTTTGGATTTGAGGGTGGCTAGTTCACCCAGCAAGGCTTTATCCGTCCCCACCAAGATGCGCTGGTAACGCGTCGTTGCTTCACGCTGCGCAATCCAGCGTTCCATCGCCGCAAATTGTGGTTTCAACGCATACGACGTATCGACCACGATCAAGACATCCGGCTGATGCTGGCTCAAGTACGTATGTGCGCCTGCCCATGCCGCAACGTGCAGCACGAGAAACAGACCAAAGACTTTTAACAGTTTCACGCAATACCTCCTCTGTCGTGCTTACATTTCCGAGTTCAGCAAGTTGCCGATGCGGAACGATGCCGAACCGGTGCTGGATTCGGTGTACGCCCCTTCCGCCAAACTTGCCATTTCCTTGAGTTCTGCTGAACTGAGTTCGTAAGCAATGGTGTGAATCGGCGTACCCTGCACTTCCAGCAAGGCTTTGGTTTGCTGAAAATCAATGCCCATATTGGTTTCGCCATCCGACAGCACGAAAATCACCGTTTTGTAATCAGGGTGGGTCTTTTTGAATTCGTTGAGCAAATTAGCTGCCACCAGTGTCGCACTGTAGGTCGCGGTTTTGCCCCCCACAGAAAGCTGTTCCACCGCACCATTAAACAGCGATTTTTGCTGCACGTTGAAGGGATTAATCGGCAAATCCACGTTTACCATGTCGCTATACGATACCAGCCCGATAGCATTATTGGCACTGATCAAGTCGGACGATTCGATTAGGGCTTTTTTCAGGTTTTTAATACGCTCACCTTCCATCGAACCAGAAATGTCGGTAACGAATACCGCAGCGATGGGTTTGCCGCCAGATTTTTTCTGTTTCCAGAGCTTCTGCGCTTGGGCAATCACACCACCATCAGGTATCTGATAAGCACTTTTATACGTCAAGTCTTTACCAAAATGGTATTTTTCCAGAATAGGCTTTTGCGTATCAATAAAGTGCGCAAACAACTTCAACACTTCCTGTTCGCTGGGGTCAGCGGCGCTAGTGGCATACAACGGATTGTCTTGGCGAGCACCAAATGGTACGAACTGGTATTCTTCCATTCCCGTCATACCTGACCACGTTTGGTCACTACTGACAAAGCCATCTAGCACACCGCTGCCCATCGCCGCATCACGCATTTGCAAGGTGTTTTGTGCCACAAATGGAATGCCCAACTGGAACGCTTCAAACGCGCTGGCAACATCGGGGGACAGCATTTGTGTCTGATCACCTTTTGCAAACGCATCGAGGATAGTCAGCAAAAAGTTTAAGCCCGTCGCCGACTGATACGGGTTGGTATAGCCCATCGCAAACGAACCGTTGCTGACATTGGTGAGCAACTTAGCAATATCGAGTTTGCTATCGGTAGTAATTTGGTCGAGTTTGGCTTTTTTAACAATAATGCCCGCCACACTGGGCGCGGTCACATCAGCAATGGTAGTAAGTTTCGCCCCATTGGCATTCGCTAAATTCGCCCACACCGCATTGGAAGGGGAATAGCCATCCGGCACGTATTGCCCGGTCATAATGAATTGCGCCCCCAAACCCGAATCCATTTTGCGGACGGCAATAGCCGCTTGTTTACCGTTGCTGAGGGTACGGCGTTGTTGGTTGAATTTTTCCGCCAACTCCAGATACACGCCATCCACGCCTGTGCCTGCTTTGTCGGATGAGGCGAAGATCTCAGCGGCTTCCGTATTGGCACTGTCTTGCGCATCAATCGCGAGGGGGTATTCCGCTAAATCCGGCAACATTGCCAGTAAATTGGTGCGGGTCAATTGGATATTGGCGCGGTACTGGTTTTCGTGTTGGGTGGGGCGAATCGTGTTTTGCACCAAATCGCTGATTTTCGTTTCGACTTGCGCTTTGGTATCCGCCGTATTAACGATGTCGCCGCAGCCACTGAGCAGGCAGGCACTCAACAAATAGCCGAAGGATTTTGTAGTCATCATGGTTACTGTTTTCCTGTGTTGTTCGCCGTTTGTGCAAGGCTGACCAGACGGGTCAACGTGTCTAACCGCTCAAACTGGCTAATGGTACGGATATTGGCGACTTCTACCGCTGTTTCGGTGAGGGCGGTAAAGAATTGTTCATTTTCTGCCGCAAGGTCGCTGAGGCGTTGTTGTTGCTCTTGGTACAAATCGGTTTGCACTTGCTGGCGGCTGATCCCTGCTAGGCTGTGCCCGACTGCTACCATGTCAGTGAGGTTTTGCACGACGTGTTCTTGCACACTCCGCGCTGCATTCAAGTAGGTGATCGGCGTGAAGGTTTTGCCCACAAAACGGGTTTCCACCACCGAGCGATAATCGTCGAGGATGGCGTTGAGCATATTGGCTTGCTGAATGCCTTGGGGAATCTTCAATTCGACGAGCGCTTCGCGGGCAGTTTCTAACCGTTGTATTAAAGTGCTGTGTTCGCGCAGGTTGCGGGCGTGCAGCCATGCCGCTTCGTCATCGGTTTTGTAGCCGAATAGGCGGTACATGCGGGGAACGGTCAGGGCAATGAAGGCAGCAGCCAGTGCGTAACTACCGAGCATCCACCACGGCGGCTGAAACCACCACGCGAATAATGCCACTAACGCTGCTGACAATGCCGCCGCGCTTAGGGTGTAGACCTTAATGGTGCTGTAGGGGTTTGGGGCAGAAATGGCACATCTCCTCACACGGTTTTACATAGAGATACTGTAGCAGGAAAAAGATGACAAACCATCTACCCATGCGCGGACTTGCGTATACGGTAGCACCTCAAACGCGCTACGCCGTTGCGCTTCCGCCCCGCCATATACCAGTGTCATACCGGCAACCCGTTCCCCCAACGCGGTTTTTACCCGTGTGGCGGCTTGCATGGCATCGCTGGCAACCGTTTGCGCGGACTTGATTTCCAGCAATTGCAGCTTGTCGCCAGTTTCCAGCAGCAAATCGGCTTCGTTGTGGTTGGCATCACGGTAGAAAGACAGATTGGGTTTTGCGCCTGCGTTATGCAGGGTTTTCAGCACTTCCAACACCACGAGGTTTTCAAACAAATTGCCCCGCAGCGGGTGTGTCGGCAAATACGCGGGCTGGGTAATCCCCATCAACCACGCGGCAAGCCCCACGTCGTAAAAATACAGCTTGGGTGATTTGATCAGGCGTTTGCTGCCATTGCTAAACCACGGCGGCAGGCGAAACACGATGTAGGAGGCTTCCAACAAGGTGAGCCATTCTTGCACGGTATTGCCTGATACGCCGACATCCGCTGCAAGGCTTTGCATATTCACCAATTGCCCGACGCGCCCCGCGACTAGGCGCACAAATTTTTCAAACAGATGGAGGTTGCGCAATTGTACCAATTCACGCAAATCGCGCTGCACATAGGTTTCAAAGTAATCACCCAACGCCACAGCGGGGTCTAGTTGTTGGGCATGAATGCGCGGATAACCACCTTGGTACAAGAAATCATCCAGCGTTGGTTTTTCCACAATTGGTAACAGTTCGGCAATCGACAGCGGCAACAGTTTTAGCAAAGCAGTACGCCCCGCCAATGACTGCGAGATGTGGCGGCTGAGTTCAAACTGGTGGCTGCCTGTGAGGATGAATTGCCCTGCTGTATTCTTTTCATCCACCAATACTTGAATCCATGACAGCAAGTCGGGGACGCGCTGAATTTCATCAATCACCGCCCCTTCGGGAAATTGGCTGAGGAAACCACGTGGATCAGTGCGGGCAAAATCGCGGGTATCGGGGCGTTCCAGATTGGTGTAAGGCTTGTTGGGAAAGGCTTCCCGACACAATGTGGTTTTGCCGGATTGCCGAGGCCCCGTGACCGTCACGACGGGCCATTGGGCAGCACGCGCCAATAAAATGGGAAGTATGTGGCGTTGAATCATGACGCACCCTGCAAATCTGAAGTAGTACTTCATTTTTGCATAGAATCAATCGCGCCAACAAGCGCATTAACGGGGTGGTTTTTCTAACGCCAGCCATTGCAGGGCAATAATGGCTAAGGATGCTTGGATTTTACCGGCTTTGAGCCATGCCAGCGCGGTGTGGCGCGGGATGACGGATACGCGAATGTCTTCGTGTTCTTCGGGCAAGCCGTGGATGCCGGTGGGTACGGCGGATAAATCGACCGGGGCGTAATACAGGCTGACGATTTCGGTAGAACCGCCTGCACTGGGGTAGAAGTCGATAATGTGTTCCAGCGTGTCGAGGGTGCAACCAGCTTCTTCTTGGGCTTCGCGGCGTGCTACGTCGGCGTTGCTTTCGCCATCTTCGACGATGCCTGCGACGATTTCGACCATCCACGCACCTTGTGCATCCCGCAAGGCAGCACCGGGGCGGAATTGTTCAATCACCAACAGCGTATCAGCGACGGGATCGTGTAGTAGCACGGCAACGGCATTGCGGCGCTCGAAAATTTCCCGCCTGACCGTCCCCGACCAACCGCCTGCAAACAGCTCGTGGCGGAATTCGTAGGCATCCACGCGGAAAAAGCCTTGGTACAGATTTTGTTGGGAGAGGATGTCGAATTTCATGGGGTCTTGATGGTGGGTTATGGAAGCCGCAGTGTGCAACGTGAGGGATGGAATTGCAATTTGCGGCTCGGCGTAGGTCGGACTTTAGTCCGACATTCCCACAATAGCCTGCCTTCCCTAATTGTCGGACTAAAGTCCGACCTACAAACGTGGATGTTTGATACTTTTGACGATTTTTAGGCACTCAAAATGATTCTTGTGATAGTGATCACTTTTTGGCTACACGAGGTTTGTTAAAATTGGGTTCATTAGGGACTTTTTTTAAAGGAGTGAAGGCTATGACAATTTCAGACCATGCTAAAAATTTGGTAACTGAACAGTCCCCCCTTACCCAAACGCACTAAATTTGCGACACTCCCCCGATGACCCAACAACTGAAAGACCACAGCCTCAAACAGCTTAACAGCCAGTACCTTGCCAAGCTCACGCCGGAGGAACTGCTGCACCTGTCGACCAAGTTGTTGCATGACCTGAAAGAAGCGCGGGAACAGATCAACCAAAACTCCAACAACTCCTCCAAACCACCCAGCAGCGGTTTCCCGTGGGAAACGTCACCCAAAACGGTGGCTTTGCCCGAAACAGAAGGGGTGGGTGCAGCCAGAGGAAAGCCAACCCCGGAACCAGAAGCTGTGGCGGGCACAAAGCCAGCCCAACCAGCCAAACGCAAAGCGGGTAAACAACCCGGCGCACCGGGTTATGGTCGGGTATGGCATCCGCCCATCAATGCAGACGAACACCATTACCCCAGCCGATGTGAAGCCTGTGGCAGGTCCCTGGATGCGGCTGTCTCCCGTATTTATACCGCCTATGACAGTGTGGACATCCAGTTTGGCACGGATGGGAACCCCGGACTGACCGTCATCACCACCCGCCACCACCTTCACGATAGCGTATGCACCTGCGGTCATGTGAGCCGCCATATCCCGCATCGCCAAGCTCCCGACCCGTTATACCCGGAGGTTGATGTGGGCGAGTGGCGGCTGATTGGGGGCAATCTGGCGGCACTTATTGTCCACCTACGGCTGCGCTCACGCTTGTCACTGCGTGGCACACAAGAACTGTTGCGGGAGGTGTTGGGCATTCCCCTAAGTGTCGGGGTGTTGCAGCAATGTTTTGAGGAAGCAGCCGCGAGTGCTTCTCCATTGGAAGATGCCTTGGTGGAAGGGCTGTTGGCAGAAGCCACCGCTGACGGCGGGGTGCTGTATATTGATGAAACCTCTTGGAAAGAGCGTGGCGAAGCCCTGTGGCTATGGACATTCGTCACCACCCTCAGCGTTTGTTTCTACGTAGGGCAGCGCACCATTGAAATGCTCGACAACGTGATTAGCCCCCACTTTGGGGGCTGGCTGATGAGTGATGGCTATGCCGCTTACCGCCACCACCCCAAACGCTTGCGTTGCTGGGCGCACCTGATCCGCAAAGCCCGTGGGCTGGCAGAATCACTGGACAAAGACGGGCGGACGTTTGGCAACTTCACCCTCGCTTGGCTGAGGGTATTACAGGACGACATTTACGCTTGGCGGGCAGCAGGCGGCACGGTGGGGACGCAAACCGACGTGATCCGTCAACGCCATCAGGCAAAACTCCTGGAATTCAGGGCATTATGCTTGATCCATGCCGTATCTGCCCATGACAAGACGGCGGCACTGGCGAAAGAGTTCATCAATGATTGGGATGCCATTTTCCGAATCCTTGACCACCCGTGGCTTCCCTTGACCAATAATGAGGCTGAGCGGGCGTTGCGCCATTGGGTGATCCTGCGCAAAACCAACCATGGCACAAAGAGTGCTACGGGGAGCCGTGCGTTTGCCATGCTGGCCAGCATCATCGGTACTTGCCGCAAACGTGGACAGTCTGCCTTGGCTTATCTTGCCAGTGTTATTACCGCTGCCCGCGCTGGCTTTGCCCTGCCCGCTTTACCGCAAGGGGTGGGGATGTGATCAATTACAAAATTTGGCGACCAAACAGACTGTATGCACTCGCAAATTAATCGCAGGGTGTAGGCTCGATATTCCTAAACACTAACACTGTTTAATAGACTATTAAGTTCCCTCTATGATAAGGATATATTCATGAACTACTCTCAATATATACCGTCTGAAGCACAAACCATTACTGTTGGACCCGTTTTAATTGAAAGTGGTGATTATGTCTGGCAAATCAGAAATATTGTCGGAATATCAGTGGGTGAAAAAACATTTCCTCCAACAGGATCAGCCCCAGTCTTTGATAAAAAAAGACCAGAAATGCAAAATAATAGTTATTGGTTTATGCTTTTAATGGTTATTTCTTTTATATTATCATTAATTGCAAATAATGCTTTACTTGTAATTTTTTCTGTATTAGGAGGACTTATACCTTTAGCAATTCACTCTTCAAAAATGAATGAATGGAATAAAGAAAATACAAAATACATAAGAGAACTTACAATATGGAATGATTTATTGAGAGATCCACCAAAAGCTTATTCACTCACAATAGAAACAAACTCAGCATCTTTCCCAACCTTTCATTCTTTTGACAAACAATCAGTAACAGAGGCTGCACAAGCAATAAAACAAGCTATGATAACACCCAGAACCGATCAGGTTGTGTTTAATATAAACGCGATTAAAGTTAACGGAGATGCCACTGTCAATAATATAGGATCAAAAATATATGAGCAGCAAATACAGGAGATAAGATAATGGCGACCATTAACAATCATAACTCAATAATACACAAGCAAATTGTAAATGAGTTCAACTCAATTAACGAGATAGATTCCATAGCAATAATGGTTAATAAACTCAAGGTCATTATTGATAATGACCTTGAGCTAACCAATCAGCAAAAAAACAAAGCAATTACAAATTTAGCTGATTTTTCCTTTGAATCACAAAAGCCATCAGATAAACAAAATCTTGAGAATAAAAAACTTTCATGGGATAATTTCACCGAAGTTGTGAAGTTCTCAACGGCGCTTAGTGGTCTTGTTACGACGATTGCTAAAATAGCAGGGGTTGCATAAATTGATAAAGCCGAGCGCCCCAGTTATCTCACTGCCAGACCGTAACTGAACAGTCCCCCCTTACCCAAACGCACTAAATTTGCGACACTCCCCCGATGACCCAACAACTGAAAGACCACAGCCTCAAACAGCTTAACAGCCAGTACCTTGCCAAGCTCACGCCGGAGGAACTGCTGCACCTGTCGACCAAGTTGTTGCATGACCTGAAAGAAGCGCGGGAACAGATCAACCAAAACTCCAACAACTCCTCCAAACCACCCAGCAGCGGTTTCCCGTGGGAAACGTCACCCAAAACGGTGGCTTTGCCCGAAACAGAAGGGGTGGGTGCAGCCAGAGGAAAGCCAACCCCGGAACCAGAAGCTGTGGCGGGCACAAAGCCAGCCCAACCAGCCAAACGCAAAGCGGGTAAACAACCCGGCGCACCGGGTTATGGTCGGGTATGGCATCCGCCCATCAATGCAGACGAACACCATTACCCCAGCCGATGTGAAGCCTGTGGCAGGTCCCTGGATGCGGCTGTCTCCCGTATTTATACCGCCTATGACAGTGTGGACATCCAGTTTGGCACGGATGGGAACCCCGGACTGACCGTCATCACCACCCGCCACCACCTTCACGATAGCGTATGCACCTGCGGTCATGTGAGCCGCCATATCCCGCATCGCCAAGCTCCCGACCCGTTATACCCGGAGGTTGATGTGGGCGAGTGGCGGCTGATTGGGGGCAATCTGGCGGCACTTATTGTCCACCTACGGCTGCGCTCACGCTTGTCACTGCGTGGCACACAAGAACTGTTGCGGGAGGTGTTGGGCATTCCCCTAAGTGTCGGGGTGTTGCAGCAATGTTTTGAGGAAGCAGCCGCGAGTGCTTCTCCATTGGAAGATGCCTTGGTGGAAGGGCTGTTGGCAGAAGCCACCGCTGACGGCGGGGTGCTGTATATTGATGAAACCTCTTGGAAAGAGCGTGGCGAAGCCCTGTGGCTATGGACATTCGTCACCACCCTCAGCGTTTGTTTCTACGTAGGGCAGCGCACCATTGAAATGCTCGACAACGTGATTAGCCCCCACTTTGGGGGCTGGCTGATGAGTGATGGCTATGCCGCTTACCGCCACCACCCCAAACGCTTGCGTTGCTGGGCGCACCTGATCCGCAAAGCCCGTGGGCTGGCAGAATCACTGGACAAAGACGGGCGGACGTTTGGCAACTTCACCCTCGCTTGGCTGAGGGTATTACAGGACGACATTTACGCTTGGCGGGCAGCAGGCGGCACGGTGGGGACGCAAACCGACGTGATCCGTCAACGCCATCAGGCAAAACTCCTGGAATTCAGGGCATTATGCTTGATCCATGCCGTATCTGCCCATGACAAGACGGCGGCACTGGCGAAAGAGTTCATCAATGATTGGGATGCCATTTTCCGAATCCTTGACCACCCGTGGCTTCCCTTGACCAATAATGAGGCTGAGCGGGCGTTGCGCCATTGGGTGATCCTGCGCAAAACCAACCATGGCACAAAGAGTGCTACGGGGAGCCGTGCGTTTGCCATGCTGGCCAGCATCATCGGTACTTGCCGCAAACGTGGACAGTCTGCCTTGGCTTATCTTGCCAGTGTTATTACCGCTGCCCGCGCTGGCTTTGCCCTGCCCGCTTTACCGCAAGGGGTGGGGATGTGATCAATTACGCCAGACCAAGCAATGACATACGGGCAATGGCGAACCAAAACACGACCATCGAGTGGTGGGAAAATCGTAAGCCCGACTTTGAGCTTTATATTTCAGAATTCGTCATCGCTGAATCATCCCAAGGGCATCCAGAAGCTGCTGCCCGTCGGCTTGCCGCACTGGATGGCATTGATGCACTTGATGTACCTATCGAAGCATGAGAACTGGCACGCGCTTTGATCAAAGAAGGTTCACTACCTGAAAAAGCTGAGATTGATGCGTATCACATTGCCGTAGCCACCGTGAACGCAATGGACTACCTGCTAACATGGAACTGCGCACACATAGCCAATGCAGTGATGCGCCCCAAAGTAGAAGCGGTTTGCCGTCTTCACGGCTCTTCACGGCTATGAACCACCCATTATTTGCACACCACAAGAACTCATGGAGGGTTAATTATGTGGCAAGACCCAATCATCAAAGAGACACGCGAGTTGCGCAATCAGTATGCAGCGCAGTTTAACCACGATTTAGATGCGATATTTGAAGATATTAAAAAAAGACAAGAAAAATCAAAGCGCAAACAAGTGTCTTTTTCTCCTCGCAAAGCTGTAATGATAAAAAAGTGCGCTTGATATTAAAGTCTAACTGACATCGACGACGGGCGCGGAGACAGTTATCGTCTTCGATTTGACGTTAAACCGCTTGAATTTCGGCTAATGTTACCGACTCCTGTTCCGCAGCTAAACCTCCCCACCCTGCCCCTCAAATCCCGCCTCGCGCTGATGCCTCATTGCCACGATGGTGACGGTATCCGCCGCCGCCTCTACCCGATATAAAGCAACATAGCCATCATTGCCAAAGCCGATAAGCAGCTCTCGAAAATCAGCGGGTAAGTGTTCTTCTGGGCAAGGACGACCCAACAGCGGAAATGCCGCAAGCTGGTCAATAGCGATGGTGATGCGTTCCGCCGCACGTTGCGCAGCGCGTGGATTCTTTTCTTCGATGAATGCCCGCAGCCGGATAAAGTCGTTCCAAGCGCGGCGAGTGATGCTTATTTGTGGCACTTAGGCGCTTCCTTCTCGGCGGCGATTCCCCATGTGCTGATCCAGCTTTTCGCCTCGTTCCAAGTGACGTGCAAGCCGTCTTGCTGGTACTCATTCCAAGAAGTCAGCGCATCCGCGTAAAAGGAGGCTTTGCGTTCTTCCTGCTCAATGTAGCGGTTGATGGCTTCCACCATCACCCAATGGGGGGTACGCCGTTTGCTCTCGGCAACGTGCCGCAGCCGGGTGCTCATGTCATCGCTCAACTTCACAGAGGTAGTTGCCATCTTGCTTTCTCCAGTGTTAAAAGGTAACACCTAGTAATAATAGAGCCAGCATAGCGCAGGTGGCTAATGGCTACAATATTTAACTCAACACACAAGCCATCTTCCACAACGCCCCCTCCTGCTTGACCACCTCAAACCCATGCCGCTCATAAAAACGCCGCGCCGGATTATCCCCAAACACCGCCAAGCGCATCAACGGCTTACGGCGCACCTTCGCAAGCTGCATCATATAGCGCAACGCCTCCCCCCCCAGACCCGCCCCCTGACACTCCGGCACAATATGCAAATCAGCCAAATGCAGCGCATCCTCCTCACCCCTGATTCGCACCACCCCGATACAACGCTCATCCTGATACAGCCCGAAATTTTCCGACGCTTCCCAAAAGCGTGCGAAATACGCGTCATCCCACACGAAACCGTGTTTGTCGTAATACGCCGCCATATTGCTACGCGACAATTTCAGCGCAAACGCATAATCCACCTGCGGCGTAACTTTGATCATGGCGCAACCTTCAGCGCTTCGGGACGCGCAAAAAATCGGAAAATCACCCAATAAAACAACACTGCAATTAACGCCTCACTCGCCACTGTTTCCCACGTAAACAGCTCACCGTGATACACAAATAACGCTGGAAAAGTATCGTAAGGCGGCGTTGTCACAAACAAAAACGCAAAGAGATTATTAATCGCATGGACACCCATCGCCAATTCCAACGTACCATCCCGCACCGTAAGCAACGCCAACAATAAGCCCGTCGTCAAATAGGGCAACACCGCAATCCACAAATTCGCGCCATACACTTCAGGGTTCAACAAATGCGGCAATGCAAACAGCAAAGCACTCACCAGTACCGCCGCCCAACGGTGCAGCACCAAACCCAAGCCCTGCAACACATAGCCGCGAAACAACAACTCCTCCGCCGAAGTTTGAATCGGGATCAGCAATAACGCCAGCGGCAAAAACAGCAGAAATGCCTGTGCATCAAACACATATTCCATCTCACCCGCCGGAGTCGGCAACAACCATTCACCCAATACCGTCACGCTCAAATAAATCGCTGCAAACACCACCGCGCCCTGCAACACCCGCATCCAACTAATGCGCTGCAACGGCGTAATCAACGACAAAAACGGGCGTTTATGCAGAAACCGCACCACCAACCAAACCCCTAACATCAGGAAAATGAACATCGCCATCATGTCCACAAACGTCAAGGCAGGCGAAATGCCTTCCAGCATAAACGTATCCCAATTAAAGCGCGTCGCCACATCGCCATCGACTTCTGCCCAATACCCCATCGCAAACAACGGCATCAAACCAATGCCCTGCCACGCCAATAGAATGAGGAAAAACCCCAGCACATAACGCCACCATTGATTTTTTCCCTGCTGTGCTAACGCCAGATAATCCATGTTGCATCCTTGAGTTTACGTAAACGTTGCTGAATCCCAAATATAACGAGCGACCGGCGGCGTAGGCAAATGCGCCGCCAGCAGTGTTGTCCCAGACGCTTGCACCACCCACGTCTGCTGCAAACGTGCCGCCAACATCGGCGCAAACGCCAGCTTGGTCGGCCATGCCACCGTGACATTGGCGTAGCGTTGCAAAGTCGGCTGATCAGGGCGACTGCCATCCGGCTGGCTGCCTTCGGCACGATCCACGTTCCAAGTTGCCCATGCCATGCCGCTGAAATCGACCCACGGCAACAAATCCGCCAATTCGCGCTGCGTCGCCGCAATCACCTCTGCCGCTGGCTTGCCAACACCCTGCTCCGCTGGTTGCCCGCCGATATACCAAACCGTATTGCCCGCTGCGTCACGGTGCGAAGTAATCGTGGCACGCGGTTTATCGCTCATCCCCAAGGCATGGGCATAAATCATCGGCAAATCGCCACGCACCAACACCATTTGCAAAGGGCGACGCTGCATTGAGGGCAGTTCCCTTCGACTTCGCTCAGGGAACGCCGCCAACAATGCCTCATTACCCGCCCCCGCCATCAGCACAATCTGCTGCGCGACCACATCCAGCGACGAGCCATCGGGCAATACCGCTGCATAAGCGTAGTTGCCATCGCGCAAAGCCAAACGCGACTGGGCAATATCCACCTGCACCAGCGCATCACTAAGTTGTTCGCGCATTATCGCCAGCAAATCCGGCACATCCAACACCGGCTCGTCCAAACGGTACAAACCACCGTGAAATGCGGTATGGCGGAACAAAGCGGGGTACTCATTATGCGGCACAGCATCCATGCGGCTTTTCATCGCTTTGCTGGCAAAAAAGCCCGTCATACGCGAACCAATCCCGCCAGAAGTCCACAGCAATTGCGATTCAGTCAACACGTTGACCTTGCTCAAATCAACCGTGCCTGTCCCGTGCAAAGCCGCTTTCCACAAACGCGGCATATCACCAATCGCCAAGGTTGCCCCCGTCACCTTGCCCGTCAGCGCATATTTCGTACCACCGTGGATAATGCCTTGGGACGCAATGGTTTGCCCCTTGCCGAGTTCATCCGTTGCCAGCAGCGCGTTCACGCCTTGCGCTCGCAAATCCGCCAGCAACCACAGTCCGGCGATGCCGCCGCCGAGGATTAGCACATCGACTTTCACTTGGCTTCTTTCTCCATACTCTGAATCCGTGCAATCGTATTGGTAGTGGAAATGCCATCCACGAAACTCAATACCACCACATCGCCGCCGTTGTCCCATACGCAGCGATTACCGGGGATTTTTTGCGGATCATTGTCGCCGCCCTTTACCAGCAAGTCGGGTTTGACCGCGCAAATCAGGCGTTCCGGTGTATCTTCGCTGAAATCCACCACCCAATCGACGCAAGATAACGCTGCCAACATACGCATCCGATTCGCCATCGTATTCACGGGGCGCGTCGAGCCTTTGAGCGCCCGTACCGACGCATCGGTATTCACCGCCACAATTAGTCGATCGCCCAACTTACGCGCCTCTTCTAAATACGTCACATGCCCAACGTGTAAAATATCGAAACACCCGTTGGTCATCACAATGCGTTCGCCGTGCATACGTGCTTCTTGCACCGATGCCAGTACTTGCGCCTCGCTGACCACGCCTTTGACCTGCGCATGGTGTTGCTGCAAGGCTTTGTGCAATTCGGGAACGCTCACGGTTGCCGTGCCGACCTTGCCGACCACAATGCCTGCCGCCAGATTTGCCAATGCCATTGCTTGTTCCACGCCCAAACCTGCCGCCAGTGCCGCCGCCAACACCGCAACGACCGTATCACCCGCTCCCGTCACATCGAATACTTCGCGTGCTCGCGTCGGCAAGTTGTACGGCTCAACCCCATCCCGCAACAAGGTCATGCCCTGTTCGCTGCGCGTAATCAGCAAATTCGCCAAACCGCAACGCGCCAGCAATGCCTGCCCACGTCGCACCAAATCGGCTTCATCCGCCCAATCACCGACCGCCTCACGGAATTCCGCCAGATTCGGGGTAATCACCGTTGCCCCTTGATAGGTTGCAAAATCCTGCGCTTTGGGGTCAACCACCACCGGCTTACCCGCCGCTCGTGCCAGCGCAATCAATTCCTGCGCCCGTTCCAACGTACCTTTGCGATAATCGGAGAGCACCACCACATCAGCCGCGTCCAGCAATTCGCTGAAATGCTGCAATAGCGCAGTGTGGTCTTGCCCCGCAAAACCCTCCTCAAAATCGAGCCGAATCAATTGCTGATGACGGCTGAGGATGCGTAATTTGGTAATGGTCGGCGCATTCTCCAACGTCACAAAACGCGTTGCCACACCCCGCGCTTGCAAGGTATTTGCTAGCGAACGCCCCGCCTCGTCATTGCCAACATAGCCCAGCAGCAACGCCGTGCCGCCCAAACTCGCAATGTTCAACGCCACGTTTGCCGCACCGCCGGGGCGCTCTTCGTTGCTCTTCACATGCACCACCGGAACGGGGGCTTCGGGGGAAATGCGCGAGGTTTGCCCAGACCAATAGCGATCCAACATGACATCGCCGACCACCAATACACGCGCCCTTTCAAAAGCAGGAATTTGTAAGCTCATCGTTATTATTCACCATTATTCTTTACGGAAAACAAGAAAAAACAGGTTGAAAAGTTTACCATACGTCGCTTATTCAGGTATTGGACATCGTGTGGAAAGAATTTCCGGCAAACAGTTTTTACACCCGCGCTACTGGCTCACATGGCTAGGGCTTGGTTTTTTGTGGCTATTGGTGCAACTGCCGTGGGGTATACAAATGTGGCTGGGCAAGCAATTCGGCTTGCTAATGTTTTACCTGCTCGGCAAACGCCGCCAAATTTGCTGCATCAATTTGGAACTCGCCTTTCCCGAACTCACCCCAGCGGAACGCTTTCAGCTCAACCGTGAACACTTTATTTCATTAGGGCGCGGCTTGCTGGAAACAGCCTTGAGTTGGTGGGGTAACGATGCGCAACTGGCACAGCAAACCGAAATCGAAGGGTTGGAGCACCTACAAACCGCCATGGAACACGGCGGCGTGGTACTCCTTAGCGCCCATTTCACCAGCCTCGAACTCGGCGGACGCTTAATCGCGCAACACATTCCGCTGCACGTTATTTACCGCCCACACCAAAATCCATTAATCGAATGGCGCGTAGCACGCTTGCGCTCGAAACGTTACGGTAAAGCAATTCCGCGCGACAGCATCCGCGACATGCTGCGCAGCCTGCAACAAGGGCATGTGGTGTGGTACGCACAAGACCAAAACTTCGGGCACAAAAACAGCATTTTCGCGCCGTTTTTTGGGGTAGCAGCCGCCACCAATACCGCCACCAGCCGCCTCGCTAAATTGGGAAAAGCACAGGTTGTACCATTTTTTACGCTGCGAACTGCTACCGGCTATCGGTTACGTTTCCTGCCAATACTTGAAAATTTTCCCAGTGAAGCCATACTTGGCGACACAACCCTAATTAACACGATCATTGAGCAACAGGTACGCGAGTTCCCCGCCCAATATTTATGGACACATCGCCGCTACAAGGATGAACCAAACGGCGGCAACCGATACGCCCTCTACTCTAAGGAAAACCGATGCAAATCGCACAACACACCGTGGTCACCATGACCTACACCCTCACCGATGACCAAGGTCAAGTGCTGGATCAGGCAGATGCCGCCCAACCGTTTGCTTACCTGCATGGCGCAAGCAATATTATTCCCGGTTTGGAAAAGCAGCTTGAAGGCAAACAAGCTAACGACAGCTTAGTCGTGACCGTTCTACCCGTGGATGCTTACGGCGAATACGATGAACGCATGACGCAACAAGTCCCACGCAGCATGTTTGAAGGCATTCCAGCAGAACAAATCTTCGCGGGTGCAGAATTCCACGCGCAAACGGGCGACGGTCATCAAACCATTCGCATTGCCGCTGTTGACGAAAACACTGTCACTATCGATGCCAACCATCCGCTGGCGGGTGTTACTCTGACATTTGATGTCACCATCCTCGACATTCGTGCCGCTTCTGAAGAAGAAGTCGCGCACGGTCACGCGCACGGTCAAGGCGGTCATCACCACCACTAAGCGCGTCAGCGGTAGCGTGTCGGCAATAAGCCCAAAGCAATTGGATGCTGCCATAAGGTTTGCATACTGATCAGATGCTGTGCATCGGCTTTGCTGGAAAAAAACCGCACGCTACCCTGCCCGTTTTCGGTACGCCGCAAGTCCTGCTGATCCAACACTCGCATTAACTGATGGGTCACAGGCGTACTGGTTTCTAGCACGGTCATTCTGCCGTGCGTCACCTCATGAAGCGCTTCCGTTAGAAACGGGTAATGCGTACACCCCAGCACCAACGTATCCACACCCGCATCCAACAAGGGCAAGGTGTAATGCTTCAATAACTGGCGTACCGCCTCACTGCGAAAATCCCCCGCTTCCACATGCTCCACCAAACCGGGACAGGCTTGGGTAATCACTCGCACATGGTTGGCATGATCACGAATCAAATGCTGCAAACGCGGGCTATTCACCGTTTGCTGCGTGGCTAATACGCCAATCACGCCGGTTTGCGTCAATCGCGCCGCAGGCTTCACCGCAGGTTCTATCCCCACCACCGGAATACGCAGCGTTTCCCGCAAGTAATGCACCGCATGAACCGTGGCAGTATTGCACGCCACTACCAACACCTTCACCTGTTGTTCCAGCAAGAAATCCGCGACCTGCTTGCTACGCGCCCGAATATAATCCGAGGTTTTCGCCCCGTAAGGTGCGTGCGCCGAATCCGCCACGTAAATCAGGTGTTCGGCAGGCAACAAACGCTGAATTTCGCGTAATACCGAAATCCCCCCCAAACCGGAATCAAACACCCCGATGGCTTGTTCGTGCTTTGGCATAGGCTACTGATTTTCCCGTAAATACTGTAGCCACGCCGCAAACAGCACCGCATCAGGTGAAATCACCACCGAACGCGGCGCGAGTGCTGGCACAAACACGGGTTCTCCCGCCAAGGTGCACGCATAACCACCCGCTTCCGCCAAAATCAGCGTACCCGCCGCCAAATCCCACAGCTTCATGCCACCGTGCAAATACACATTGCCGCGATTCGCTGCCATCCACGCCCATTCCAGCACGCAACTGCCCAAATTACGCTGCGAACCGTAAGGCGGGTTGTGCAGCAGCGCATTTTTCAAGGGCAAGGATAAGCGCTTAAAATCGACAATCGCCACCGCATTGCGCAGCTTGAAAGCACTGGGCTGGCAACGCAGCGGCTGACCGTTCAACCACGCCCCCTGCCCGCGTTGCGCAGTAAACATTTCATCACGCACAGGGTCATACGTCAGCGCCAACACCACTTCACCGTGCTGAAACAACGCCAAGGACACCGCAAACAACGGAATCCCCGCCGCAAAATTGCTCGTGCCATCCAGCGGATCAAGACACCACAGCGCATCGGCTTCACGCAGCAAACGTTCTTGCTCTGCGCTCTCCATTTCCTCGCTCAAAAAGGCAATGTCAGCCCATTGTTCGCCAAGAAATTCAGCGATGCGCCGATTGGTGGCTAAATCTGCCTCGGTCAATAAGCTGCCGTCTTGCTTCAGCGCAAACCCCACATGCTCGAAGCGCGGCAAAATTTCTTCCCGTGCAATATCACGTATCTTCTGTGTCAGTGTTTGCAGGTCTGGCAACATGGTTTATCCTTCATGCCGAAAATAAGGGATGATACCATGAGCCGATTTATCAATGAAAAAGACTATTTCCACGGCAAATCCGAATGCACAGGGATTTTGCTGGTTAATTTAGGCACACCGGATGCGCCCGATACCCCGTCACTACGCCGTTATCTCAAAGAATTCCTCTCCGACCCGCGTGTGGTCGAAATCCCGCGCATCGTCTGGGCTATTATTTTGCACGGCATTATTCTCAATACCCGCCCCGCCAAAAGTGCTGCAAAATATAAAAGTGTGTGGACAGAAAACGGCTCACCGTTAATGCACATTTCTTTACAGCAACAACAAGCGCTGCAAAAAGAAATGGAAATCCGCTTCAACGGCCCGGTGAAAATCGCCTTAGCGATGCGTTACGGCAATCCGTCGATTCCATCCACTCTGCTTCAGCTCAAGGAAGCTGGTGCAAGGCGCGTGCTCGTGCTGCCGCTGTACCCCCAATATTGCGCCGCGACCAACGCCACCACCTTCGACAAAGTGTTCGACGAACTCAAACGCTGGCGCTGGTTGCCAGAACTACGGCTGGTCAATCATTACCACGATCACCCCGGTTATATCAAAGCCCTTGCCAACAGCGTGCGCACACATTGGGAAACGCACCCACGCGGGCAATTGCTGCTCATGTCGTTCCACGGCATCCCCAAACGCAACTTAATGTTGGGCGACCCGTACCACTGCGAATGCCACAAAACCGCACGCTTGCTGGCAGAAGCACTCAACCTGTCCCCCAACGCATGGCGCGTCACCTTCCAATCACGCTTTGGCAAAGCCGAATGGTTACAGCCGTACACCGATAAAACCCTGCAAGCCTTACCCGCTGAAGGCATTAAAAACGTTGACGTGATTTGCCCCGGTTTTGCTGCCGATTGCCTCGAAACGCTAGAAGAAATCCGCGTGGAAAACCGTGAATACTTTGAACACGCAGGCGGCGAAACTTACCACTACATCCCCGCACTCAACGACAACCCCGAACACATCCAAGCGCTGGCGGACATTATTCAGCAACATACGCAAGGTTGGGCAGAAACGGCTGCCGACTGGTCAGTAGCAACCCAGCAAAAACAGGCGGGAATCACCGTGCAACATGCAACCGAAAAAGGCGCAAAAAAATGAAAGTCGGGTTAATTCTCATCGGGGACGAACTGCTCAGCGGTTTACGTCAAGACAAACACTTACCGCAAGTCATGAGCTTCCTCAAAGCACGCGGACTGCCTCTCGCGTGGGTACGCATGATTGGCGACGATTGGGATTTATTGCTGCAAACCTTGCATGAAACCTTGCAAAGCAACGACATCGTATTCAGTTTCGGTGGCATTGGTGCAACCCCTGATGACCTCACCCGCCAAGCTGTCGCCGCAGCCACGGGCGTCGAATTGATCCGCCACCCCGAAGCGGTGGCATTGCTCGAAGGGCGTTTTGGGGCAGACGCTTATCCCAATCGCATTCGCATGAGCGAATTACCAGCAGGCGCACGCCTCATCCCTAACCCCATCAATCAGATTCCCGGCTTCAAAGTGCAACACCACCACTTCGTACCCGGTTTCCCTAATATGGCGTGGCCGATGGTGGAATGGGTATTAGATACGTATTACTCAGCGCATTTCGACACTACCCCACCTGTTGAACAGCGTTGGGTCTTGCAAAATGTGCAAGAAAGCGAACTGATTCCGATGATGGAAGCATTACTGCGCACCTTTCCCAGTGTGCGCCTCTCCAGCCTGCCGAGTACCACCGAACGCCACACCATCGACTTCGGCTTAAAAGGTAAAGCGGCGGACGTGCAAGCAGCAGCGGCATGGTTTAGCACACGCATGGCGGCGGACAACGTAAATTGCGAACCGCAGCCGTGACCCAGCCCTTGCCCCGCACCGTAAGCGTTCACGCCCTCTATTAGGCATTCCAGCGAACTTGTAGTAAATTCACCCCATCCCAACAGCGAGTCATTTACCCCTTGTTAGCCGCCGTTCCTACCTTACCCACGACACTGGATGAAGCGCATCAGGTGATCGTGCGCCAACAGGAACGGATAACTGAGTTGGAGAAGCAAGTGGCACGGGTGGCGGTGCTGGAGCAACAAGTCGAAATGCTGCAAAAACAACTGGAAGAACTGGTTGCCAAATTCGGCAGCAGTTCGCGTAACAGTTCCAAAGCGCCGTCCTCCGACAGCCCGGAACAACGGGCGTTGCGTCCCAAACGCAAGGGGAGTAGCCGCCCACACGGTGGGCAACCGGGGCATCCGCGTCACGAACGGGCGTTATATCCTCCCGAACAAGTGACCCGTACCGAACAGTATTTCCCTGAAAGCACCTGTTCCTGTGGTGGGGCAGTGGCGATTGATTGGGGAAACCCTTACCGCCATCAGGTCACGGATATTGCTCCACCGCCGCCACCGGACGTGACGGAACACCAGTTTTATCAGGGTGTTTGCCAATCCTGCGGCATCAAGCACCACAGCCAGTGGCCGGATTGGGTGCCGAGCGGTCAAATGGGTGCAGGCGTGATCGCCTGGGTGGTGATTTTGAGTGGTCAGTTCCGCCTATCCATGCGCCAGATCCAGGTTCTGTTGTGGGAAATGTGCCACGTGCGTTTTAGCACTGGGGCTATCAGCAAGGCGCAAGGCAAAGCCATTCCGTGGATGGGGCCGCTATACCGTCAAGTAGGTCAGTATGTACGCGGACAAGCGGTATGCCACGCCGATGAAACCCGCCATTATCGCGGTACGAACACTTACTGGTTATGGGCATTGGCTGACCATAGCGTGAGTTACTTCATGACCCATTACTCACGCGGCAAGGCCGCCGCCGATGCCTTGTTGGGCAGCTTTACTGGCTATCTGGTCACCGACCACTTCAGTGGTTACGGCAACGTCCCACCCGAACGGCGGCAACTGTGTTGGGCGCATTTGATCCGCCACTTCCGCAAAATGGCGGGGCGTTGCGGCGAAGGGGGAAGCGTGGGCAAACGCCTGTTGTTACTCGCCTATACCACCGTCCGCACCCATCACCGCTGGCAACAACAACCCGATGAAGCCGCTCGCTACCAACGGCGGATACTCCGCTTGCGCCGCAGCTTCCAAGCCACGCTCAACAAAGGCTTGGCATTGGAGAATTGCAAACGCACCACCAACCAATGCAAGCATTTGCTCAAGGATGAGGCGATGTGTTGGACTTTCCTCAAGGATAGTCGCATTCCCCTCACCAATAACCGTGCCGAGCGGGTGATCAGGCCGTATGTGCAATGGCGGAAAACCAGCTTTGCCAGCCAGTCGGCACAAGGTGACAGATTCCGTCCAACGGTGATGACCGTGCTGGGGACGGCACGTCAATTGGGGATGAATATGGCGATATTGATGCGGGACATTTGCTCACAAGGCTTGGCTCATAAGTCTGTCTCGGTGCGCTTCCCTTTGGCTCAACCGTTAGCTTCTAACCCGCTACAGACGGCGTGAACGCTTACCCCCGCACCTTACTTGCGCCGCAATACTGGCTGACATGGGCAGGCATCGGCTTGTTCGCCCTATTGGCGTGGTTGCCCTGGCAAACGCGACGCTGGCTTGGCAAGCACTTGGGCAATTGGATTTTCAACCATAACCGTAAACGCCGTCAGGTGGTGTTAACCAACCTGCGCTTGTGCTTCCCCACGATGAATGACACGCAACGTGACTCAATGGCGCAAGCCCACTGTCAGGAATATGCCAGTGCCCTGTTAGATTACAGCGTGTTGTTTTTTCGTTCGCGCCGCTGGCTACAGCAACGCACCCACCTCATGGGGCGCGAACATATTGACCAAGCCATTGCAGCAGGACAAAACGTCATCCTCATGCTAGGGCATTCGGTGTGGCTGGAATTCGCGCCCGTGGCAATTGGCGCACATTACCGTGCGTATGGCTCTTACAAACCGTTCCACAATCCAGTAGCCGATTGGCTGATTGCGCGTAGCCGTTTGCAAGACGTTGAATTCGTGGTGGCGCGTGAAGAGGGCATGATGAAACTGGTACGAGCACTCGAACCGGGACGGCTCATGTTTTTCCTACCGGATGAAGATCATGGCAGCAAACATTCCGTGTTTGCACCATTTTGTGGGGTTTCCAAAGCCACACTAACGACACCGGCACGGCTTGCCAAACTGGGAAAAGCCGTAGCATTACCCGTTATGGCATTTTTCAACCCACAGCACGGCGGCTACGATATTGTCATCGGTGCGGCTTTAGCTAACTATCCGAGCAAAGATGAAACACAGGATGCGATTGCTTTAAACAATGCTTTGCAGACGTTACTGCAACAGCACCCTGAACAATATATGTGGGTATTAAAGTTATTCCGCACCCGCCCCACTGACACGGCAACGGTTTATTAACGTTGCCGAACAGCGCTTAATTCGTGGCAGAGAATTGTGCAGGCACCATGACAACCGACACTTTATCGTAAGTTAACCCTTCAATACTTTTTTCCACGATCAGCTTGATATCGGATTTCATGTCTTCCAAACGGAAAGCTGGGTTGTATTTGATAAAGACCGATGCGGAAGAGGGTTTTATTTCGGTATCAATCGGGTTATTTTCAGGCAACACCACATGCACGCGGGCGACAAGTACCCCGTCGATTTGTGATAAGGTTTCCTGCACGCTTTGGGAGAGTGCAAAAATGAAACGCGCTCGTTCTTCCAAGGGCGATGAGATCAACCCTTCTTTCTTGAATAGCTCGCCGACGGTTGCGATTTTCTCTTTAGGATAACCCTGTTCTTTGAGAAGCTGCACCGCTTGCGGAATTTGAGACTCTTCAACGTGCAAGAAGTAAGTGGCTGCCTTTTTATCAAACGTTTTCTCTGCGGTCACTTTGTTATTCAACAAAATAGACAACATCGCATTCGCATCATTCTCAGCTAAATTACTATACAGCTCTGTTTTACAGCCGGTCAGTAAAACCAGAAGTGCTATGGCAGTCAATGGGAGAAATTTCTTACTTATCGTTGTCATTGTTTTCTCATCTTGTCGCAAGCGTTAAGGGGTGAGCGCCATTAACCTGCTTGAAAGAGTGTTTTGAAGCCTTGAGATACTTGCCCAACCGCTGCGGAAATAATTTTCATGTGGCTAAACCACATTTCCATCTTCGTTCCCCACTCGTAGATTTTATTCTGCTGTGCCGCCGCAGACAAAATATTATCGGCAACACTTTGTGCTGCATTATCCATCTGGTCGGATGATCCCCTAGCATTTTGTACCTCAGGATAACTTCTCATTTGATCACCAGTATTATTGCTAGTGTCTAGCTTTACATTATCCCGCCAATTAGGCATCTCGTGGTACTCAGACAAGACTTTATGGTAAGAATCGTCCATGACTTGAACCTTATCCAAAATCGCTTGTTTGAATCCCCCAAGCGACTCATCTCTTCTTGGTTCAATGATGCTCAAAACGGGCGATTGCGAGGCATTTGCACCTGTATCAACTTGCGTCAAGGCATCTTCAAAACGCTTTACATCTTGAGCTTGAGGTGCTGGCAATTGCTGCTGCCCCAAACCACCTGCACTCACAGGGTTGACCAAAACACTTGCATCAATCATCTTGGCTTCCTAATTATTCAAGTAGGCAACAGCAATAATTTTTTCATCTTGATTGCCATGCACAGCGACTTCTTCAAATAATTCTTTGGCGTCACTTTTCTTGCCCTTTTGTGTCAGGGCAATACCCAAAAAGCACTTTGCACTCATGTGATTCGGGTCTTCAACCAAAATTTGATCACGTAATATGCTAATGGCTTGGTCATATCGTCCGGCATAGAGATCAGCCACTGCAACACCAATCTTAATCGGAATCTGTTCACGACCAATAGCACTAACACCATCCATAATCAGTTGAGAACGTTTTGCATCACTTCTAAAGCAAGTTAAATACCCAACTTGAGACATTATTCTTAGTAATTCGACATCAGGGTTCATATTCACTCCTTATATTTATATGTGGCATCAGACAGTATCCGATGCCACTTTTATTGACATTACCTTCAAATCTAACGTATAGATTATTCAGTAATTAATTACCTCTGCACTGCTTGCGCTGCTGCGTCTAACGCACCACTCACACCTTGGACAGCAGCTAAGTCAGCTTTAGAGTTCATAGTCAGAACTTCAGCTTGTGTAGCTGCACTGTTAATGGTGACTTGGGCGTTTGCACTGTCAGTAATAGTTTGTGCAACGGTGGCGGCTGCGCCTGAAATATCTGCCATTTTAAAATCTCCTAAAATTAATCGTCCATAAAATTAAATTCCCGATGATTCATCATCAAACGCAGGGAATTCCTAACTTCCTGTTGTACATTGCGTTCCATGCTTGCTTTTGGCACTAACCTATTGATGGGTTTGCGACCAAAACTCTTCAACTACCTCGCAACTGGCGTCCAATGCCTGTAAAAACCGATTCAACTTATCGTACTCATCAGGGGAGACCCCTTGATTCAACTCGGAACGAACTTCCGATGCTGCTTGGTTAAATTTATCCAGAAGCTCATTTTTATACATTCCAGATACATCATTTCTGAGGTTCTGCTCTATTTGCAGCATCATTTTTTCTCCCCTTGTCTATACCGTAATAAAAAGGAATATCTATTCCATTATTGGTTAACACCACATGGTCAGACTTGATTGACTTCACAAAGTATTTTTCACCCAGTGAAGAACCTTCCATGTATTTCTTGCCATCTTTCGCGACCAAAAACGGTACTTTGCCAACGCTAACGCTGCGTATCGCCAGCTTGATACGATCCCGTACATCCGTCACATTCAGCACAATAGCAGGGCCATCCCCTTGAATGTCGATGAACGCTTGCCGTAAACCTTTTAATTTTTCGATCTCTGGCTGAGTTAACTCGCCGCTAACTATAACGCTCTTACCGTCAGTCGTAGCGTTGATACGGCTGGAAAGCCCTTTTTTCTCGATGAACTGCACAAACGCCGCCAAATAACCGTCCAGCGTCTGGAAATCGCTTTCCTCAATGGAACGGATACCACCAACATCGTTGAGGATACTCGCCTTGACACGCTCCCAATCAGCCGTTTTGCTCACGAAACCTTGTGCAACCAACACACCATGCGTATCACCTGACTTGAAACGTAGGCTAGGCTGTCCCATCGCCCGCGCAATCGTACCCGCGCTTTCTGCCATTTCATCCTGCGACCAGATATGCAGATTCGCCTTAAGACCCGCGCTCTGAATACGGCTCATGAGATCATTGCGCTCCGCTACCGTACTGGTATAACCGCTCAAACTGACAGAGCCATCGGGTTCATTGACAAGTTTAAAATCTTGCTTACCCAAGGTTTGCATCAAGTTCGCGGCCTGCTGCTCGGCGGAATCCTGCACACCCAAGTGTTGCAGCAAGAAATTCATCTGCGGTGCCCAATAAACCACGTTGGCAAGCAACAATAAGCCTAAGCCCAACGCTAGCCATGTCTTACTGCCCATACGTTGCTTCGCCGTCACCTTGTTGCTAGCGGCGAGTGGCGCTTTGGCGGCTACTGCCGAGGGCGCTTCAGCGGATGCGGGGCGTTTAGGCGTACTGGTCGATGCTGGCTTTGCCTTGGCTTGCGGCGCTGCTACTCGACTATCCGCCACCCAAAACTCGACGTTACCTAGCTTGACCGCCTGATAAGGGGCTAATTCCACACTCTCCGCCGTGACCTCCATCCCATTTACGAAAATGGGGTGAGCCAACGGCTGGAGGGTAATACTACTGGGGGTAATCAGTAACTGAACGTGCTGATCAGCAATATTATCGTCGTGCAAAATGATGTCACTGGTCATCGAACGACCAATCACTAAACTACCTGTTCTTAAGCGAACCGCTGCACCAGCATTGATCCCACTGAGAACCTTAAGAACAAAAGAGGTTTGTTGAATTGTCATTTATTCGACCTGTTTTTTGTTTTTAACAACATTGACAACATCGAAGCCCGGAAATTTTTCATCAGTCTTGACATCCCACTGCGCACCCAAGCCACCCACGGGATCTTCAGAGCTGAAGTTCACCACCCCCTCTTTGTCTTTCCAGCGGTATACCTGCCGCCGCGCCAAATCTTGGGTATCCATCACTTTCGCCATGTCCAATACCGCACTGACAAACCGCTCAGGGCCAGTCAAATAAATGATGTTATCGACTTCAGAAATTTGCCATTGAAACCGTTCTTCCAACACCTGAAGGCGTTGCAGTGCATTGGTGAACTCCTGTGGCGACATTTTTTTCATGCTAATGGAAGCGGTTTGCACTTCTTCTTCCTTGTAAACGAATAAGGATTCCTTATCGTAATACCAAATTAGACCGTAATTTTTCACCAGTTCATTGAAGATTTCCTGTGGCTTTTTATCCTGCACGTGCAGGCTCACCACATCCTTGACCTTAGGGCTTACCACCACAGGCAAATCCTGTAATGATGCCAATGTTTTCAATAACTCAGCCAGAGGCTCTTCGTCAGAAAAATGTGAATACTTATCGTCATTCCAAGACAACGGGGCTGCCGTCACCGTGCAACTGAACAACAGCGCTAGCAACGTTGCCCATCGAAACCTAAATAATGTGTGGTGCATAGCCAAGTCATCCCCCGGCAGATATAAACCACCTTAATTTATGCTTATGCACCAAGACATTCATCATTTGAAGGACAAACGTAGAAGAAACCCTACCCAATGGAAAAGCACCGTCAATCTCTGGACGGATTATCTGCAAAACGCCCCCTTTCATCCCAGCGCATCCCAGCGCTTTAGTCGATAAAGGCTTACATTATTTACTACGTATTGTCATGTCGTGCATCAGGAGGATTCAGGATGCCCACTATTGCCGTTTCACCTGCACAACTCAGTGCGCAAACACAAGCACAACCGCAGACAAAAACAAGCAGCACAGAGTCCTTGAGCTTGCCGGGATTTGCCGCGCAACCCAGTATGACCAGCCTGCTCCAAAAAATAATGCAGCAACTGATCCAACCCGCTACCCCTAACGATTATGACCTGCGTTTCCGTGAAAACATGGTAAAAACGGCGAACAACTTGGGCGCAGGCTGGGCATTCAGTGAAGACTTGGTGCACATTAATAATGGCGAACTCACCCAACCGAAAACCCGCAGCTACACCAGCATTAACGGTCAAGCCGCTACGGAAACCGTTTTGGAACGCAATAATCTTTGGGAAGTCGTGCAACGCGGCGCTAACCGCTATTTGCTGATGCGTGAAACCGATAATGCCGGTCAACCCGTCAAACCCTCCGATGCCATCAACGATGTCTTCAATAACCGTCAAGATTACGCGTTTGACTGTGCCAGCCCCATGCGCTTGCTCAATTTAAAAGCCACGCTCGAGACCATCGGCATAGATGATTTCGATAGCCACGCGGGACGTTTGCAAGTGTCATCGTGGTATGACAAAGATGATAGCTCCGGTTTTGATGGCGGCTTCAGCACCACAGTACGCACAACCACACAAAGCGGTGAATTTGCCGTCAATGGGGTCAGCAATCTCAAAGGTGAAACCGCCTTGTTTGATCCCACTAAAGGAGATGCTTTAAAACCCGGTTCTGCCTATTACTTCGACTTACCGGGTGACAATACCTCCGCGTCACAAGGCTGGAATGCCATTTACCTTGGGCGGAATGATGATGGCTCATACCACTTTTGGAGCACCAATATTGGCGACGTCAATGTCAATTTTGGTGAAAACAACTGGCTGCCGCAAGACACCTTCCAAGGCTATTACTTGGGTGCAGTCAATGCCAACCCGAATCTTGATCGCCTGCAAAGCTGGGACACACACCGTTCAGTCTGAAGATTGACACCGTACAGCCCAAAGGGAGTTGAACTCTCTCTGCCGAGCTTGCAGACTTGCGTTCACTATTGCACGTTTTCAGCCATAAATAACGCCTTGCCGTTGCAATAAGCAGCAATCAGGATAATAACCATAATGGAAAACCGGCAGATTGAGTCTACCCCGATCAAATTTCCCATTCAGGCAGCCATTAATGTACGTCTGAACAATCTTCTATTAAATAAAACCGACATCTTCAGTTTCGCAGCAGGGGAACAGCACTTCGTGCGCTTCCGTATGCGGCCAACCGATAGCAGTATGCAGGTAAACTGCCCGATCAGCTTAACGTTAGAATTAGGCAATACGACGGCAGGATTATGGCTCTCAGAATGGCCAATGCCGGAGCACATTCGTCACTTTGTACCGGATGGTCTATTGGCGCAATTGCCAGAAAACCTAGCGATCAGCATCATTGAAAGTGCGCTCGCCCCCTTATTACAGCAAGCCGAACTGGCGTTGGGTCTAAAAGTAACCGTGCAAGCGACGGCGGCGGAAACACACAGTCCGGTGTATAATATGCCGTTTGGTTTTGATTTGCAGATCGTCAATCGGGAAGACGAAAGTATCCAGCAGACCATCACCGCCTTGCTCATGCTAGACCCGCATCTTTACCTGCATATCCAAGAACGCCTACGCCATTGGCCGTCGGACAATAACCCGGATTGGGAAGAACACCACACCCCACTCTGGCTGGAAATCAGCCGCGTCGTTTTCACCATGCAGGAAATCAACCAATTAAACCCTGCGGATTTGATCCTGCTAGACGATACCCGCTTTGAAACAGAAGGCTTACTCAAATTACGCCTAAATTCCGGCTATTACTGCGAAGCCAGCCTAAATCCAACCCAGCCCACAACTCTCACCATTAACACTGAGTGGATGACCATGACCGATAATGAACAAAAACAAAACATAGACCATATTAGCCAAATCCCCGTACAACTCTCATTTGATGTAGGGGAAAAAACCTTATCGTTCAATGAAGTGCGCCAATTACGACCCGGCTATGTGCTCGAACTGGGCAAATCGCTGCCAGAAATCATTCAAATACGCTCCCAACAGCGCCTGATCGGTACAGGTGAACTGGTGGAAATCAATGGGCGCGTGGGTGTGCGCATCCTTAACTTATTCAATAAAAAAGCAAAAGGCAGTTAACCATGGAGTCGATGCCTAATCCCATTATACTGCTGGCTGTCCTCACGATTCTGGGGTTAGCGCCGTTCATTGCCATCATGGTGAGTTCATTTGTCAAACTCGTGATTGTGATGCACATTATCCGCAGCGCCTTGGGCTTGCAGCAAGAACCGCCCAACCTTGCGATCAGTGGTATCGCGATTATTTTATCCATTTACATCATGGCGCCGGTTGCCATGCAAACCTATGAACAATTCAATACCCACGGGGTTTCCATCGAGGATATTCGCAATCCCTTACTGATGGAGGCGTTAGAAGGCAGTACCGATCCGCTCAAACAGTTCTTGAGCAAGCATTCCAGTGATAGCGAGCGCGAATTTTTCACCCAAACCACCAAAAAGCTCTGGCCTGAAAAATATTCCCAAGAAATCACCAACGATCACTTACTGGTGCTGATTCCCTCGTTTATGGTCAGTGAACTCACGACGGCATTTCAGGTTGGTTTCCTGATCTTTTTGCCCTTCGTCGTTATTGACTTGGTAATTTCTAACCTATTGATGTCAATGGGTATGATGATGCTTTCCCCCATGACTATTTCTCTGCCCTTCAAGCTGTTGCTGTTTGTGCTGGTGGATGGCTGGTCGCGCTTAATCCACGGCTTGATCTTGAGTTACTGACGCTATGAATGAAACCGACATCATCCACAATACGTCTCTCGCGATGCAACTCATTTTGTATTTATCGCTGCCTGCCATTATTGCTGCCACAGTGGTGGGGCTATTGATCGGTTTATTGCAAGCCCTCACCTCGATTCAGGAACAAACCTTACCGCACGGTTTCAAACTGGTCGTCACCATGGTGGCGCTAGCGGTCACAGTACGTTGGTTAGGCCCGGAACTCCTCAGCTTTACCGAAAACGCTTTCGATCAGATTGCGTTGATACGCCACCGTTAATGGAAACCGATGCCCTCCATTCGTGGTTATTAGCTTGGGCGCTGACTTCTCCGCGTGTCTTGGTGGCGTTTGCAGTACTCCCCATTCTGACCGACCCGATTGTGCCGCGCACGCTGCGTAACGGCATTGTCATGATCATGACCTTGTTCATTTTGCCATTGACGCATGAACAATTCCTCAATATTGAGCTGAATGTCATGGGAATGCTGGGCATTTTGGTCAAAGAAGGGCTTCTGGGTTTGTTCTTAGGCTATGTGCTCAGCGTACCGTTTTGGGCAGTGAAAGCAGCGGGTTTTTTGATTGACATGCAGCGCGGCGTAATGAGCGCCCTGACCTTTTCCCCGATTACTGCCAGCATGGTATCCCCGTTAGGCGGGTTATTTAGCTTATTTTTGACAACATTGTTGCTCGTGTCGGGTGGCTTCATGATGTTGCTGCAAACCTTGTACGTCAGTTACCAAACGTGGCCAATTGACCAGTTCTACCCGCACATTACGTTAGAAGTCACCACGTTTTTTCTGCACCAACTGGATCTCTTGTTGTACACCGCCTTACTCATCGCCGGTCCCTTTATTGGTGTAATGTTTTTGGTGGACTTCGGACTCGGCATGGTTGGGCGTTTTCTGCCCCAGTTAAACGTATTTCTGGCAGCCATGCCTGTAAAAAGTGGGATCGTGTTTTTTATGCTCACCCTCTATGTGGGGTTCTTGGCAGAATACCTGAAAGATGGTTTTTTCAGGATGGGCAATAACCTACCATTATTGGATGCACTACTGCGATGAGTGGGGATAGCAGCCAAGAAAAAACTGAAGAACCCAGTGCGCGGAAACTTAAAAAAGCCCGCGAAAAAGGTCAAATTGCCCGCAGTAACGACTTTGCTGCTGCGCTCACCCTGCTATTTACCCTTTTATATTTCTTTCTGGCTTGGGATTGGATTGTCGCCCAATTCATGGAAATGTTCGATATTGTGCCCAAGCTATACACCATGCCATTCCCGCAAGCCATTGAAGTCGGTTTCAAAACCATGCTGGAAGGTGCTCTATACGGTATCGCCATCCCTTTCGCCATGCTCACGGTGATTGCAGGTATTTTGGGTAATATTGTCCAATTCGGGTTTATTTTTTCGTTTGATCCCATCATTCCACGCCCCGAAAAAATCAGCCTTTCCAGTGGGTTTAAACGGATTTTTTCCGCCAAACAATTCGTCACCACCCTACTGGCATTACTCAAAACATTGATCGTGGCGGCTGTTTTATTAATCGTGATACGCATCGGCATCCGTGAACTGCTGCATCCGATTCAACAATGCGATGTTGTCTGCCAAAAAACCGTGATTGAGCACCTCACCAAGCAACTCATGCTCTTTATTGTACCCATCTTAATCGTAATGGCGGTGATGGACTTTTTATTCCAACGCCAGCAATTCACCAAAGATCAGCGCATGACCAAGGAAGAGGTCAAAAATGAAATGAAGGATATTTTCGGCGATCCCCACGTCCGTGCCGCACGCCAAGGTATCCGCCGTGAGATGTCGGAACAAGACATCCAGAAGCGTATCCGCACCGCTCGGCTGCTTATCCTCGACATGGGTATAGCGATTGCGTTGCAATACGAAGCAGGTGTTACCCCACTCCCGATCATCGTGGCAATTGGCAAGGGCAATATGGCACGAAAAATGGTGGATATTGCCACCGTGGAAACTGTCCCCGTAGTAAGTGACCCCATACTGGTTGATGACTTACTCAGTGAAGGCAAAATAGACCAATACATACCCGAAAAAACCATCAATAAAGTTGCCACCCTGCTGCGTCAAACGCAGGGTCAAGTCAAACAGTGAAGCACATGGAACAAGAAAAACAAGCAATGACACTGATGCAGCGCATCAAACACGGGTGGGCAGAATTCAGGCGCACCAATGTACGAGCGCAGACCCATTACGCCGTCTTCCGCACCACGCAAAATCTCAAAACCAAAAGTGGGTTGGTCAAACAATACCAACAACGCTTTAAGTCCGGCTGGGAAACATGGTTAGGCATCGGCACAGGTCTGACGGGTCTATTGATGCTGCTCAATCCCGATGGGGTGTGGCGCTGGCAATTTCTGCTGGTGATTGTCGGCGTATTGTTCGCACCGTTGCTTGCGGATCTGCTTAAGGCGATCAAACGCGTCTTTACCGAATATCCCGGCAAACAGCTTATCGGGCAAGTCATTACGTTAGAACAACCGATAGTGGATGGTGTCGGCACAATTCGCTTAGATAATTTGGAGTGGCAATTAGCGGGAAGCGATTGCCCTGCCGGTACGCAAGCCAAAGTCGTTGCCATCAATGACCGGACTTTACACATAACGCCCCTAAGCCAAGCGACATAAGCCCATATAAGGATCAGGAGCAACGTTCATGCAGTCCAGCCAATCACAAAACCTCTTACAGTCGCTGACACGGCGCAGCGATGTCGCGCTGGCATTATTGTTAGTTGCCATCATTGCTATGATGATTTTACCCATGCCCACACTGGTCATGGATATGCTGATTGCCCTCAATATGAGCATTGCTATCTTATTGATGATGTTGGGAATTTACATCTCACATCCCTTGGCCATTTCATCTTTTCCATCCATCTTACTGCTCACCACCCTGTTTCGCTTATCCCTCGGCATTGCGACCACGCGCTTGATTTTGCTGGAAGGTGACGCGGGACATATCGTGCAAACCTTCGGCGAATTCGTAGTCGGCGGCAACTTAGTCGTCGGCTTGGTCGTATTTTTGATCATTACGATTGTGCAATTCATCGTCATCACCAAGGGTTCGGAACGAATTGCGGAAGTCAGCGCACGCTTCTCATTAGATGCCATGCCCGGTAAACAAATGAGTATCGACAGCGACATGCGGGCGGGCTTAATCACATTGGCAGATGCACGGCATCGGCGTTCCAATCTGGAAAAAGAAAGCCAACTCTACGGCGCACTCGATGGCGCGATGAAATTTGTTAAAGGCGATGCGATTGCAGGCTTGATCATTATTATGGTCAATATCATCGGCGGTATGGCAATAGGTACGATGCAGCGCGGCATGACGATGGGCGATGCCGTGCAACTGTATTCCATCCTCACCATCGGTGACGGCTTGGTATCACAAATACCTGCACTGTTCATCTCCATCACCGCCGGTATTATCGTGACCCGCGTGCGTGGCGAAGAAGAAGCCAACTTAGGTAGTGACATCGGCGGGCAAATGTTAGCGCAACCCAGCGCATTATTGGGCGCAGCCGCCATTGTCACCGGGATGGGACTCATTCCGGGCTTCCCCACGATGGTGTTCTTGTTTCTGGGGGTCATGCTGGGCATCACTGGCATGGCATTGCGCAAAGTGCAAAACCAAATGGAATTTTCCGACGCAGAAATCACCACAGTCATCGGGCAACATGACGCAGCACAATTGGGCAGCGGGGGTGGCGACATCAAAGCCGCCTTGGAGGACATGCAGCCGCTCTCCCCCGCTTTGGTGGAATTGCCGATGCAAGCCAAAACCCTGTTCTCGCTGGATGCATTAAACCTAGACTTTATGCGTATCCGTAAGGAATTTTACCAAGACATGGGCGTGCCGTTACCCGGCATTAGCCTGAAACTATCGGCGCAACTCAGTAACGACAACTACCAAGTGTCCATCCGAGGCGTACCGGTTGCACAAGGGCATTTGCAAGCAGCCTCCCCCATCAGCGTCGGAGCAGAAGCCCTCAAACTGCCCGTTGATAAGGCGGGCAATGAAATGGTCACGGGCGGCACACGCCCTGCTACCGATAACATCCAAGCCATCAGCCTGCATCTGGCTTATATTCTGCGCAAACATGCCGCCGAATTCATCGGTATTCAAGAAATTCACACCCTTTACAGTAAGTTGGAACAATCCAGCTACGCCGAACTGGTGCGCGAAGTGCAACGTGCCGTGACCACCCCAAAAACCGTAGATGTCTTCCGGCGCTTACTCAATGAAGGCGTGTCGATTCGCGATTTACGCCAAATCTTGGGCACATTGGTAGAATTTGGCGAATCCGAAAAAGACACTAGCATGTTAGCCGAACGGGTGCGTATCAGCCTAAAACGCCAGCTTTCTTACACCGCCACCAACGGCACGGGCATACTCCCTGTGTATATGTTTGCACCGGAAACCGAAAAACTGCTGCAAAACAGCCTGCGCCAAACGCCGAATGGCGTGTTCTTCGCGCTAGCGCCGGACGCAACCGAACGCTTTGCCAATACCTTGCGCGAATTAGAAAATGAGCACAGCAAAAACAAAGTACGTCCCGTGATTCTCACCAATTTGGAATTACGTCGCCACATCCGGCGGCATCTGGAAAACAGCTACCCCGATCTACCCGTGATTTCAGTGCAAGAACTAACCTCCAGTGTATCCCTTAGCCCCATTGGGGAGATTCGCCTGACATGAGACCGCGTACCCCCTTAAGCCACATCACCAACCGGATGCGTAATAGTTTAGAGGCGTGTTCTACGCTGGTTTTGCATGGGCGTATTGTACAAGTCACGGGCACAGTCGTGCGTGCCATTGTGCCGCGCGTGAAACTCGGCGAATTGTGTATGCTGAAAAATACGGGCGACGACCGCGAAATTCCCGCCGAAGTCATCGGTTTTGAGCAAAACATCGCCCTGCTCGCTCCCATTGGCGATATGCAGGGTGTCTCCGCGCACACCCAAGTGATTACCACGGGCAAAATGCTGGAAGTCGGCGTAGGCGAGCACCTGCGCGGCTGCGTATTGGATGGCATCGGGCGCGTACAGGAAAACCCACACCGCGCCATGCCCATTTTCACTGAATACTACCCCATCTACGCAACGCCCCCCGACCCGCTGTCACGCGACCGCGTTAGCACCCCCTTGTCGCTGGGGATTCGCTCAATGGATGCGCTCATTACGTGCGGTATCGGGCAACGTATCGGCGTGTTTGCCGGTGCAGGTGTCGGCAAAAGTTCCCTGCTTAGCATGTTGGTGCAACACGCTGAAGTCGATGTCTACGTGGTGGCGCTGATTGGTGAGCGTGGACGCGAAGTGCGGGAATTCATGGAAGAAGCCCTCGGTGAAGCGGGAATGCAAAAAACCGTGCTGATCGTTGCCACTTCCGACCGCCCCGCCATTGAACGTCTTAAAGCCGCTTATGTCGCCACCGCTGTTGCCGAATACTTCCGCGACAAAGGCAATCGTGTGCTACTGCTGATGGATTCATTGACACGTTTTGCCCGTGCGCAACGTGAAATCGGGCTGGCGGCTGGCGAAGCTCCGGCACGACGCGGCTTCCCGCCCTCGGTTTTTTCAGAATTGCCGAAACTGGTAGAACGCGCCGGTAATTCTGATAAAGGCTCTATCACCGCATTTTACACCGTGCTGGTGGAAGGCGATGACATGAGTGACCCAATTGCGGACGAAGTGCGCTCCTTGTTGGATGGGCACATTATGCTGTCGCGGGATTTAGCTTCCGCCAATCACTACCCCGCCATCGACGTACTCGCCAGTTTAAGCCGAATCATGCCGCAATTGGTTAGCCCGCAACACCGCGCTGCCGCCGCACACCTGCGTAGCCTACTAGCCAAATACAAAGAAATCGAATTTTTGCTGCGGGTGGGTGAATACAAACACGGCTCTGACCCGTTAGCGGACGAATCCATTCGTAAAATGGATGAAATTCAGCGCTTTCTGAAACAACCTTCCCACGAATATTCCAGTTTCAACGACACCATTCACTGGTTGACGCAACTGGCAGGATAGAAATGAGATTAACACCATGAGTCTGGATCAATTAAAAACCATCCGCACCCGCCGCATGGAACAACGTTTTGTGGAATTACAAGAACAACGCCGCCTATTTCAGGAACAGCAACGCGGTATTCAGCAAAAGGAACAACAACTGCTAGCGTTTGGTCAATGGCGGCTGGAACATCAGGAAGCACTGTTTGCGAGCCTGAAAAATCAACCGTTTGCACCGCAAATGCTCTTCGATTACCAGAAAAACCTAGAAGAATTACGGCTGGAAGAAGAACGCTTGCGGGCAGAACTACTGGAAGCGCACAAAGGCTTGCAGGCTGCTGAAGCACAAGTTCACGCAGCCCAAAAAAACTCCAGTGATGCCAATTTGAAACTGGAAAAGCTCAAGGAAATCATTAAAGTCCAGGACGCACAAAAGTCCCGCGAAGAGCCTGTTCAATAACCTGAAGCTGTTGATCCAACCCTGCGTTAACGATCCCCAAATCGGATTCCAGAATGCAGCCATCCGCAAACACCTGATCATCACCGACCACTTCCAGACTGGTGAAACGGTGCGGAATGGCATCCAATTGCGCAGCAATCGCCGCCTGCATATTGGGGTGTACGCGTACCATCAGCTTGTGACTGCCACGCACCAACTCCAACCCTGCCTGAACCGCATTGCGCACCCGCTCTTCTTGATCAAAACTGTAGATCACTTTACGCACGGCAGTTATCACCAATTCCACCAACTCGCCCTCTAACACCATCAAGGTATCGTTGACGCGCCCCGTAAACAACGTCATCATTTCAGCCGCTTCTTGATTAGCTCGTTCACGCCCTTGTTCCAAGCCACGTTTGATGGAACGCCCTAACGCCACCGAGACAATTTCTTCCCGTTGGCGGTGACGGTTCTGAAGCTCCGTTGCCATGTGGTCATAAGCGACCAATTGCTCGTAATCCTCGGCTTTCAGCACTTTTTGACCCGCACGCAATTGCGCATCCACGGGTTTAATTGAAAAGAATTTTGCCATCGCGACTCACCCCCATTTTAATTTCTATTGCTACTTTTTGTACTAACACAGCGCATTCTGCCGCTTGGGTATCCATTTCCTGCCCACTTTTAGCGAAGCGTTTCCACAATACGAAAAACTCACGTTCCAGCTTGTAGACCAAGCGCTTCCAGAAAGCAGGGGGATATTCGGCAAACGCCGCACGCAAACACAACATACCCGCCAAAGCAAAGCGCTTACGCAAACCAAGGTTTTCAGGAAACGTAATATCCGCCGTCACATTGTGCGTCAGCAACGGCGCACGCTGTTGCACGAAACGGTATAAATCCTCACCCAACACTTGCTGGGTTTTGAGTAATTCTTCACGGATCACCATGCGCCGTAATGCCTGAAAGTGGAACACGGCACCGACGTAGAGAATCAGTTGCTCCAGTTCCTGCCCGCGCCACAGTGCCAGCCGTGACATCGGCTTGCTGAAATCAAAAAATACGCTGTCATGTAAACCCAACCGCTGCATCATGTGTTGCACTAAGCGGCTTTCGCCACGGACTTGTCCAAACAAGGCTTGCATCACTTGACCATCCGGCATGGTGGCTAACCAACTGGGATGCAGGTAAGAATCTGGGCGGAAATTAAACCGCCATACCGCCTGCGACAACGCATTATTAATATCGAAATGATTGGAACTGGGGTTGTGCATCTGACACTCATTCGCCTACTGTAAACCTGTGACTATTATTCACGGTAACCCAGCGAAACATCAGCCATTTCAGACCAACCCGAAAATTATGTCGATATAGTGCACATTAGAACCGTCTATTGATCTGCAAAATATTTGATTGTTTTTAGATCACACGTTGTTTTATTAAAGCAATGAATAAATTATATCCGCCATAACTGCGAGGACACCTACCCCCATGCCAGCTCATTACCGTCACAACACGCCCCATCTCGCTCTGTTTGCCAGCCTTGTAGCACTCACGTTAGCAATGCAGGCGCACGCCCAACCCGACACGCTCACGGATAATGCTTATGAAAGCGTTATTGGTTTTGATAGCCGCTATGCGGTTGATGCGAATAGCTACCCGTACACAGCGGTAGCCAGAATTACCTATCAAAATGATGCGGGCGCGTGTTCAGGTTGGTTCAGCAGTACTAATACATTAGTCACGGCGGGGCACTGTATCTTTGACAAAACGACCGGGCAAACCTTGAACATCAACGCGGTCTACCCCGGCTATGGCGGCAATCGGCTGACCCCAGTCAATGGCGTATGTACGGTCAAGAAAACCTATTTGTACCCCGAATGGTTAACAAACAACGACAGCGCTTTCGACATTGGCATTATCAAACTCGACTGTACCCGCAAAGATCTACAACCGTTAAGCTACGCGTATTTGCCAGATAGCATTGATTTCAGGAACGTCACTCTAACCATCAGTGGTTATCCCGCCGATAAAAACAAAGCAGAATTCCAATGGGCAGGCCAAGGTAAACTCTTGGATTACAACACCCACTTTCTCACCTATAACAATGACACGAATGGTGGCATGAGCGGCTCACCCATCTGGTTAGATGCGGGCAATGGCAAACCGCCGCTGGTGATTGGTGTGCATACCACCGGCTTTAGTGATGCCAACGGGGCGGGAACACTCAACGGGGGTGTCCACCTCACCCAACAGATGACGGCGGACATTGAAGCCGTCAATAAGCTGCCGTGAGCCTGAAATAGCGCTGTATTGCTTAATACTTCAAACCCGTCACCTGCTTGTGCAGCTTGGCATTTTCATCGCTCAGGTGACGGACAAGGTAATCCAAGCTGCGTACCACAAATTCGAGCAGATTAGTCGCAATGTATGGCTCAGCAATACGCAAACGGTTATACATTTGACGGTTGATTTCCAATAAACGTACCCCGCTACGCCGCGCTCGTAACCGCACCGTGCGGGGCTGACGGTCAAAAAAGGACATTTCACCCACCAAGCCGCCCGGATCAACGTTCCCTACTTCAAATTCGCGTTCGCCATCAACATGCAGTAACTTCACCGCACCACCAATCACCAAATAAAAGCGATCACTGATTTCGCCAATATCCGCCACAATTTCCTGTGAACCCAATTCACGGATACGCGTGAAGGCGACAAATTTTGCAATTTCATTGTCCGTCAGTGCGGCGCAAAACTCTTGGCAGGTATCTTTAACTTGTTGTAATACCTGTGAATTTCCATTATCCATACCATCTACCCTATTGATTTATTAAATTAACGCCATTATACGCGCTGAAATAAGCGTTGTCGGCAAGCACAGAGTATAATGCCGCGTTTTAATGTACAGCGGAGTCCCCCATGAGTATCAGCAACGCAGCCGTCACCCAAATGATTCAAGATCACTTGCCCGATGCCCAAGTCACCGTCACCGGTGATGGCTACAAATACGAAACCGATGTCATCAGTGAAGCCTTTGCGGGGCTAAGCACCCTGAAACGCCACCAATTGGTTTACGCCGCAGTCAATGCCGCCATTACCGCTGGTCAGCTTCATGCCCTGACCATTCGTGCCAAAACCCCGGCGGAAGTTGCCTAATGGATGCGCAAACCCGCGTTCACCATCCGGTGTTGCAACCCATTAGTGACAAAGAATTGGCGCGTGAAAGCTGGAAAATCTTTCAAATCATGGGTGAATTCGTGGACGGTTTTGAGCGTCTGGCACACTTAAGCCCCTCAGTGAGTATTTTTGGTTCAGCACGCACCCCCAAAGATGACCCGCTCTACCAACTGACCGAAACCATTGCGCACAAACTCTCCGATGCGGGTTTTGCTGTGGTCAGTGGTGGTGGCCCTGGTTTGATGGAAGCCGCCAATAAAGGCGCAAAACAAGGCAAATCGCCGAGCATTGGTCTAAATATTCAACTGCCACACGAACAACATTCCAACGAATACCAAGACATTTCACTGTATTTCCGGCATTTTTTCTCACGCAAAGTCATGTTTGTGAAACACGCATCGGCTTACGTGGTTATGCCGGGTGGCTTTGGCACGCTGGATGAACTGGCGGAAATTCTCACCCTCGTGCAAACCGGCAAAACCCGTAACATTCCGATCATTTTGGTACACACGCCGTTCTGGGAAGGCTTGGTCGGATGGTTCAGGCAAACACTGGTAAAACAAGGTACAATTGCGCCCCAAGACTTGGATTTATTTGTCCTATTGGATGATGCTGATGCCATTGTCGATCACATTTTCAAATATTACGAACGCGCAATATCGGGGCCATCCGCAGAAGAACGCGCCAAATTCATGGAGTTATAACAATGACAAAATACCTACTACCAACCTTAGGGCTAATCGCTTTCCTGAGCAGCAGCGTTCACGCTGACGAAACCATCAGCGATACACCTGTCGCCAGTAAAGTCAAAGTGGAAAGCATTCGCGTCGAAGACAGCTACGGCGCGATGGAAGAAGAACGCGTTACCGCGATGCGCAGCGAAATCCGCTACGTGCCTGCGGGTAGTACCGAAGGCTATAACTTGGTCGACTCTGCTACGTCCCAAGGCAAAAGCCAAAACGCTCATCAAAACCAAAACATGATGATTCCGAGCTGGAATGTGTTTTCTTGGTAAATAACCCGACATGTCAGTGTATACCCCCGTCAGTGCCACCGAACTGAAAACCTTTTTGCTTGAATACCCAGTCGGTACACTGACGGAGTACGCAGGTATCAGTGCCGGTCTGCAAAACAGTAATTTCTTTGTCACCACCACTGGCGGCGCTTACGTCCTCACCCTGTTTGAACATCACACCCCTGCTGAATTAACGTATTTTCTCGCATTGCTGCAACACTGGGCAGAAGCAGGGCTTCCCGTGGCTCGCCCAATTGCCACGCAAACCGGACAATGGCTGAGTGAGCTGAATGGCAAGCCCGCTGCCTTAATGCTGCGTTTAGACGGTGAACACCTTGAGCACCCCATGCCAGAACAATGCGCAGCGATGGGGGCAATCTTGGCGCAACTGCATCTTGCCGCGCGTGATTTCCCTCAGCAACGCCCCCCTGATCGCGGGCATGAATGGCGGATGCACACGGCGGCAAACTTATTACCACGTTTGGACGCGAACAACGCTGCTTTGTTGCAAGCAGAAATCGCTTTCCAGCAAACCATCCCGTTTACCCAACTGCCCACTAGCACGATCCACGCCGACTTATTCCGTGACAATGTGCTGTTTCATCGTGGGCAGGTCAGTGGCATTTTGGATGTGTACTTTGCTTGCACCGACAGTTGTTTGTACGATCTCGCCATTGTGGTGAACGATTGGTGCTGCAACGCAGACGGCTCGCTGGATACGCCGCGCACGCACGCTTGCCTGAGCGCTTACCAAGCCGTGCGCCCGTGGGATACACTGGAACACACTTATTGGTCAGCGTTGCTACGGGCGGCGGCATTGCGTTTCTGGCTATCGCGCCTCGATGCCCAACTCAACCCGTATGAGGGAGACATGATTTTACAAAAAGACCCCAACGAATTCCGCGACAAACTGTTGCATCGCATCGTTGACAGCACACCCCCTGCTATCACAGTGGATGCACGTCGCCTACTCTGTCCGATGCCGGTGATTCGTGTGCAGCAAGCCGTCGAACACTTGCCCACTGGTGTTACCGTGACCGCACTTTGCACCGACCCCGGCGCATTGCACGACATCCCCGCATGGGCGCGTATCCACGGGCATACCGTGCTGGAAACACGCAGCGCAGGACGTGAATACACCATTGTGTTACAAACAGGGCTAAGCACATGAGCGGACCTCACCATCATCCTGTGCCGGAAATGACTGGCGATAACAGCCGCAAAGCCGTGACCCAGCGCGTCGCTTTCGTGGGCATGGGTGTGAATATTTTCCTTACCATTGCACAAATCATCGGCGGAATTCTCACGCATTCACAAGCATTGGTCGCGGATGCAATGCACACTCTCTCCGATCTGGTCGGAGACATTGTGGTTCTGATCGCAGCACACCATGCAGGCAAAGATGCCGATGCCAACCACCCGTATGGGCACGGGCGTATCGAAACGCTGGCAACGGTTATCCTCGGCTTATTGCTCGGCGCAGTTGCTGCTGTGATTTTTCTGCAAGCATGGGGTCGCCTAAGCGGCAGTACCCCTTTAGTCACGCCTGAACCATGGGCAATGGCGATTGCCGCCCTTGCGATTATCGGCAAGGAAGGGCTGTACCATTACACCGTGCATGTTGCGAAACGCATCAGTTCACCGATGCTCAAAGCCAGTGCATGGCATCACCGTTCTGATGCGATTTCGTCCGTTTTGGTGCTATTAGCGATTGGCGGAGCACAACTCGGCTACCCGTGGTTGGACTCGGTCGCCGCGATTCTCGTTGCCGCGATGATTTTTTATATGGCATTCCAACTGATTCTGGAAAGCACGAGCGAGCTGGTCGACACGGGTTTAGATCCACAAGAAGTGCAAGACATTCGTGACTTCATTTGCGCTATTAGTGGTGTGGAAAATGTTCACCTGTTACGGACTCGCCGCATGGGTGGGCGCGTGCTGGCAGACGTACATTTGCAAGTGGACGGACGTATCAGTGTTTCCGAAGGGCATCACATCGGTGAAACGGTAATGTACCGCCTGCGCCGCCAATTCCCCAATATCAGCGACGTGATTATTCACATCGACCCCGAAGACGATGAAACTGCGCACCCTTGCAAAAATCTGCCGTTACGGGCGGATCTGCTAGCACAACTGCACGCTTTGCCTGAGACAGCAGCACTGTGGTCAACCATTGACGATATGACCCTGCATTACAACGGTGGCAAGCTCCAATTGGAAGTCGTGCTAACAGAAACGCCTGCGGCGGAGACACTCAATGCCTTCAAACAAGCGTGCGCCAGCCTCCCTATCATTGCAGAAATCCACTTTTTCACCAAAATAGTGCATTAACTACATCTTAAGCACTATTTTGGGGATGACAAAGAAACTCCTCCTAACCTCCCCTTCTCAGGGGAGGGACAAGAAATACCGCAATTCTTCGCCCCTCCCCTGAGAAGGGGAGACTGGGAGGGGTTTCTTAGATAATGGCATAAAACTTGCATCAAACCTTACCATTTCTGATTTAATGTTATTCAGACGAGGTTAATAGATGAGCAGTAATTTCGCGCGTACCCAAGCAATCCAAACCATCAGCCAACGTTCTCCGCTGGATCTCGGCAAGACCGATCCGTTGAGCAAGATTTGGGCTTGTGACGTTTTCAATCTGGCACGCATGGAAGAATGCCTCTCCAAAAATGCCTTCAAAGCCATGAAGAAAACCTTCCAGACAGGCGCAACGCTTGATCCTGCGACGGCTGACGTGGTGGCTGCGGCAATGAAAGAATGGGCGATGTCCAAAGGCGCAAAATTCTTCTCACACATCTTCTACCCTATGACCAATGCCACCGCTGAAAAGCACGACGGCTTCATTATCACTAGCCCCGAAGGCAATGCCATCACCGATTTCAGCGGCAGCCTGCTGATCAAAGGCGAACCGGATGGCTCATCGTTCCCGAACGGTAGTATCCGTGCCACCAACTCTGCGCGTGGTTACACTGCGTGGGATCCAACCAGCCCTGCGTACATCATGCACACCGCCAATGGCGCAACGCTGATGATTCCGTGCGTATTCCTGTCTTGGACGGGCGAAGCACTCGACAAGAAAATCCCCTTGCTGCGCTCTAACGCTGCCATGAACAACGCTGCCCAGCGCGTGTTGAAGTTGATGGGTGAAACCGACGTTGCCACTCTGAACTCAAGCTGTGGTGCAGAACAAGAATACTTCCTGATCGACGAAGCTTTCGCGACAGCTCGCCCTGACATCTTGTTGTCTGGTCGCAGCCTGTTTGGTGCAGCACCTGCGAAAGGTCAACAATTCGATGACCATTACTTCGGCGCAATCCCAGAGCGCGTCCAAGTTTACATGCAAGACATCGAAGACAAGCTTTACCGCCTCGGCATCCCTGCCAAAACGCATCACAACGAAGTTGCACCGGGTCAGTTTGAAATCGCGCCTTACTTTGAAGCAGCGAACGTCGCGGCTGATCACCAGCAACTGCTGATGACCGTGATGAAAACCACCGCGAAAGCCCACGGTTTCCTGTGCATGTTGCATGAAAAGCCGTTCGCGGGCGTGAATGGCTCAGGTAAACACGTCAACTGGTCAGTCGGTAACAGCACGCAAGGCAACTTACTTGATCCGGGTCATACCCCAGAAGACAACCTACACTTCTTGGCATTCTGTGGCGCGGTTATCCGTGGTGTTCACCAATTTGGCCCATTGCTGCGGGCGGTTATCGCATCTGCGTCTAACGACCACCGTTTGGGTGCAAACGAAGCCCCGCCAGCGATTTTGTCCGTTTACTTGGGCGACCAACTCGAAAAAGTATTCCAAGACATCAAAGATGGCAAAATCCTCAAAACCGTCAAAGGCGGTCACATGGATTTGGGTCTGTCTCAAATCCTGCACTTCGAGCGTGACCCCGGCGACCGTAACCGTACTTCCCCGTTTGCGTTCACTGGCAACCGTTTTGAATTCCGTGCAGTAGGTTCTTCCCAGTCAGTATCCGGTCCATTGGTTGCCATGAACACCATGTTGGCAGATTCCCTGAACTGGATTGCTGACAAACTGGAAGTTGAACTCAAGGCAGGCAAAGACGTTGCTACAGCCACCTTGGCAGTACTGAAAGTCCTGATGGAACAACACGGTAACGCAGTCTTTGGCGGCAACGGTTATTCCACAGACTGGCACAAAGCAGCGGTTGCCGAGCGCGGTTTAAAAAACCTGCCAACCACAGCAGATGCCCTGCCAGAGCTGTTAAGCCCTGAAGTAGCGGGTTTGTTCGAGCGCACTGGCGTATTGACTCCAGCAGAACTGCACAGCCGCTTTGAAGTTTACGCTGAACAATACGTCAACAGTATCGACGTCGAAGCCAAGCTGATGGTCAATATGGCAACCACCATGATCTACCCTGCGGCGGTGACTTACCTGTCAGAACTGTCCGCGACATCGGGCAACTTGCAAGAGCTGGGCATCACGCTGGATAACAGCGTTGCCCAAAGCGTTGCTACCGAAGCTAATGCGCTGATGGTAGCCGTTGGCAAACTGAGTGCGGCGCGGGCGAAACACGACTTTGCTAACGTGCAAGACCACATGCGTTTCTTGGCTGACACCGTGCGCGGCTTGATGACCGAAGTCCGTGCTCACGCTGACACGCTCGAAACATTGATTGCTGACGAGATGTGGCCGCTGCCTAAATACAGCGAAATGCTGTTCATCAAATAAGGTCTAAGACCTGCTGAAAGGGGCGTGATTTATCACGCCCTTTTTTTTGCCTGTTATTTACAGCACCCCTTAGTCTGCGTAACATCACTGATCATCTGAAAAAGCCTTAACTTCTACATTTATCAGGAGACACATCATGTCTGCACAAGACGTTCTTAACATGATCAAAGACAACGACGCGAAATACGTCGATTTCCGTTTCACTGACACCCGTGGCAAAGAACATCACGTCACTGTCCCTGCTTACACCGTGGAAGAAGACACCTTCACCGAAGGCAAAATGTTTGATGGCTCATCCATTGCTGGCTGGAAAGGTATCAATGAATCTGACATGATTTTGATGCCAGACCCCGCGACTGCCTTCGTTGACCCGTTCTTCCAAGACGTAACCGTGAATATTTCGTGCGGCATCGTTGACCCAACCACGATGGAAGGTTACGAGCGTGACCCACGTTCCATCGCGCAACGCGCTGAGGCTTACCTGAAATCCACTGGTATTGCCGATACCGCTTTCTTTGGCCCAGAACCTGAATTCTTCATCTTTGATGATGTACGTTGGGGTTCGGACATGAGCGGCTCTTTCGTCAAAATCGACTCCCAAGAAGCGGGCTGGAACTCTGAAAAAGCTTACCCAGACGGCAATATGGGTCATCGTCCCGGCACAAAAGGCGGTTATTTCCCCGTGCCGCCCGTCGATTCTTTCCAAGACATCCGTTCTACCATGTGTAACATTTTGGAAGAAGTGGGCGTTCCAGTTGAAGTGCATCACCATGAAGTCGCGACCGCCGGGCAGTGCGAAATCGGCACACGTTTTGCTACCCTGACGACCCGTGCAGATTGGGTACAACGTCAAAAATACGTCATCCACAACGTGGCGCATCAGTACGGTAAAACCGTTACGTTCATGCCTAAACCTATCGTAGGCGATAACGGTTCTGGGATGCACGTCCACATGTCTTTGGCAAAAGACGGCGTAAACACCTTTGCAGGCGACGGCTACGCGGGGTTGTCTGAAACCGCGCTGTACTACATCGGCGGTGTGATCAAGCACGCCAAAGCCCTGAACGCGATCACCAACCCCGGCACAAACTCTTACAAGCGTTTAGTTCCCGGTTTTGAAGCACCCGTTATGCTGGCTTATTCCGCGCGTAACCGTTCCGCGTCTATCCGCATCCCATTCGTAGCAAGCCCGAAGGGTCGCCGTATCGAAGTGCGCTTCCCTGACCCATCCGCGAACCCCTACTTGGCATTCGCAGCGCTGATGATGGCAGGCTTGGATGGTATCAAGAACAAGATTCACCCCGGCGAAGCGATGGACAAAGACCTGTACGACCTGCCGCCAGAAGAAGACAAACTCATCCCACGGGTTTGCCATTCCTTGGATATGGCGCTGGAAGCACTCGACAAAGACCGTGAGTTCTTGACCGCAGGCGGCGTATTCAGCAATGACATGATCGACGCTTACATCGACCTGAAGATGGAAGAAGTCACGCGCTTCCGCATGACCACTCATCCAGTTGAGTTTGACATGTACTACTCGCTCTAAGCCGTGTTACGCGCTTAAGCCATAAGAAACGCCCCTTGAATGGGGCGTTTCTCTGTCTGCCACATCAGTTTTTCAGGCATTGCTCATACGGCACTTGCGTCAACTTACCTACAATTTCCACCGCAGCCAGCTCTACCAGCGAACGCACCGCTTGCGCTTGCCCTTCATTGCGATTCAGGTTTATATCGAAATAGACACCGAATTTATTGATACTCGCATCCGCATCCAAGGAATCACCGCGCTGGAAAATCGCCACGGAATTCTTAGAGGAAACGCCGGGAACAATACTCATGTCTTTGGTGCTAATCATATTCAAATCCAACGCCACCACACTCAAGGAAGATCCGCGTGCCGCACCTAAACCACCATCACGCCGCGCAAATAAACCAATACTCGCGTCAACACTGGTCACGCCTTTATCAAACTGACTGATAGAACCTTGAATATCGTATAATGGCATCGCCTCATAAACTTTATTATTATTGGCTGCTTTTAAAAAAGAGATGAGATTACCCGAATCCTTGCCATATAAAATGAGTTTAATGCCGTGGCTTTTATAGGTCATTTCGGAAATAGCAGAAACCAGCATATCCCGAACGCCGGTTTTAACCGCTTCGGTTTTATCATCAATGTCCTCCACCATCACGGGAATATCGCGAACATTTCTTGCCAGCATCAAACGATCCATACAACCTAACGAATCTGAAAAACTGGTAACGTTTTTATAAGGCGCACCATTTGGCCCATTTTTTATTTCCGCGAATTCGCTCTCCAATTTATCTTCCAACTTTGAGTCGACACTAGCACAACCACACATTATTGCAACACACGCCATTATTAATGGATTTTTTATATTTTTCATAAACAGGCTCTTACACTCCAAAATTATTATTTTTGTATTAATTGATGAAATAACAAGAAAGCACCGATTTATTAACGGCAATTATTGGCTTGCATAATATCGCCTTGCACAAATATGATAATATCATTAGGCATTCCCGCCGTATCATCCAATACCACATTGCCGACATTAATATCGCAACCTGCCGAACCTGCTGTATCCAATGCACCCACTTCAAAGGGGTCAACATCAGTACCCGTATTCCGAACATCCATATCGTAAGCCCGCAACTGAGCGCGAGTCTTCGCAAACGTAGCAGACATATCCATCATGGAAGGTGGCGCACTGCCATCAGGCAAAGCGGAAACCGAGGTGGCACTCAAAGCCAAAGCAGCGAACAATACATAATGTATTAATAAGTATTTCATCAATTACCTCCCTAACAAATAGCCCCCACTCTTTAATTTAAGAGCGGGGACATTTTCATTTATTTAGACTGGGTAGTGTCTTCATAAATAGTCGCAATGGTGGCCGACTGAGAGCCTTTTTGCCCTTGTTGTTTTTGATAAATTTTTGAATTGTGGACATAAATCTTTGCCCGCCCATCAAAACTATCATTCACATGCGAAATGATCGCACGCTGTGATAAATCAGTACCATCTTGCGCCTGATAGATTTCAACATCATGAACTAACATTTCAATATCAACTTCAGTCGCAAATGCGGAGGCACTCGAAAACACCAACGCGGCAGAAAGTGCTGCAATCCTTTTCATACTTTAATACTCCTAATATTTCACTCATCTACACTAGCCCCCTTGCAGGGGACCAAATAAGCATAAGCCATATCCTGTAATATTCAAGCAACAATTGTGCTTTTTTAAACACAAAATTTTAAATGAGGATTGATGATTTTTTGTATGACCATTAATAAATTAATTATAAGAAAATATAATATATGATTTATATCAAAAATCCTCACTGCAAGATCAAATAATATACATTTTAAAATAAGATTTCCGCTTATACTTGAATCAGCGAATTTAACGACCTGATTTAAAAATCAAATTCGGCGTGGAGTATTAATAATGAGAAAGATGATAGAAAGCATATTGCCGTGGATTGATTTTGCCGTATTCTCTGCTGTTTACCCAGCAGCTTATTTTCTCAAAACCATCAGAAAAGCAGGGGTTGGCAGAATGCCGTTATGTCGCCGCGCCCTGATGCAGGTGGGTGTGTTTCCGATCATGAAACATTACTACGAACCCATGTTCGATAGCCGCGCTTTGCACCATTCGCTGGAAGATACGCGCAGCCTGCCCGGCATCAATTGGAACATCCCCGAACAACTCACGTTGCTGGACAGTTTCCATTACGGCAACGAGCTGGAGGATACGCCAACCCTCAAAACCGATGACCTGACTTATTACTTAGGCAACGCTAATTTCAAAGCGGGTGACGCTGAATTTTTATACAATTTAATCCGTTTGAAAAAACCGGCTAACATTTTTGAAATCGGCAGTGGTAATTCCACGCTCATGGCAATTCAAGCGATAAAAAAGAATCAGGCAGAAGACCCCACGTACCAGTGCCAGCACTTGTGCGTCGAGCCTTACGAAATGCCGTGGCTGGAAAAAACCGGCGTAAGCGTCGTCCGGCAACGCGTCGAGGAACTCGACAAAACTCTGTTCGCACAACTCGGTGATGGCGATCTGTTGTTCATCGACTCATCCCACATCATCCGCCCACAAGGGGATGTCTTGTTTGAATACTTAGATTTGTTACCGTCCTTAAACAAAGGTGTCATGGTGCATATCCATGATATTTTTTCACCGCGTGACTACCCCAGCCAGTGGGTGACAGATGAAGTACGTCTGTGGAACGAACAATACTTGCTGGAAGCGTTCCTATCCTGCAATCAAAGCTGGAAAGTGCTGGCAGCCGTCAACTACCTGCACCACAACCATTTCAGCAAACTCAAGGAGAAATGCCCCTTCCTGAGCGATACCAATGACCCTGGGTCGTTTTACATCCAGAAAGTCGTGTAATACACCTATACCCCATAAATACATTCTGGGAAGAAGAGCAAATAACGTTCATTAGTTCCGTAAATTACTTGCTTATACTCATGAAGACAACAAATTACCACCATTTAACTCATTGATTCACTTGAGGGAGGCTATGTGGTATCCATTAATTTTTGTGGGATTCATTTTTGCGGTCTGGAACAATCCCAGCTCTTTGAGGAAGTGGCTGACACGCGCTTTGTCGTCACGGTTAACGCCGAATTTATCGTCAAAGCCAGCCACAACCTCAAGTTTCTCAATATTATCAACGCGAACTGCGCCACCTTTGATGGGCAAATACCCTATTTGTTTGCCCGACTGTTCAACTTGCGGCAGCACTTTAGTAAAATCAGCGGCTCAGACCTTATCTACGATGCCTGTGACTATGCCCAGCAGCATAATAAGAGCCTGTTTTTACTGGGTGGCAGTAGCCGTAGCAATGCCTTAGCGGTTAACAAAATCCAGCAACAATACGGTATCCGGGTCGGGGGCTACTCGCCACCGCATGAAACCTACCCGTTTGCCGTGTCACACGATCAAGTGATCCTCGACAAAATTCACCAGTTCAAACCGGACTTCCTCTTCGTCGGCTTCGGCGCAATCAAGCAGGAATATTGGATCAATGACCACCTCGATTTCCTGCGCCAGCAACAAGTGCGTTTAGTCGTAGGGTGTGGCGGCACATTTGATTTTGTTTCAGGGCAAACCAAACGTGCTCCACGTCTTGTGCAAAAGAGCGGCTTGGAAGGTCTGTGGCGTTTTCTGACCGAACCGCGTTTATTCCGGCTAAAACGCTTGCTAGAAAGTACGCGTTTCTTCAGCGTGCTTTATAATCATCACATCGCACTTGGAAGGAAACACCTCCTTTGAACTATCGTCTTCATGGTCGCCTGCCGCAGCGCAAGCTACTTATTGTGCTGGCTGTATTGTTGGGTTTATTACTGATCTTAAGCCTCTGGTATGCCAACAACCGCCGCCCGCCCGATATGCCACAATACAACGCCCAGCCGTGGGTGACGGGTTATTTGCCTGCCTATCACCACAATGGGCAAGACATTGCCTTCATGGAAGCGGCAGACTATGGCTTGCTCACCCATATTGCGCACGCGTCTGCCATGCCCAATGCGGATGGTTCGCTGGATACCGATACCAACAGCTATAACCCCGCCAGCCGCCAACGCGCGGTGCAACTGGCGCACGCCCACCAGCGTCCCATTCTGTTAGTTATTACCGGACAACACGAACCTTTCAATACCGCGATTAGCCCAAGCAACCAGCAAACCTTCCTCAAAAACATTTTGTACCTGCTGGATACGGACGGCTACGACGGTGTAGACATCGACATGGAACCCGTCACGTTGGATGACAAGCAGGCGAATCCCAACTTCAACGCCTTTATTACCGAACTGCATAAAGCCTTGCAAACCCGCACCAGCGCTCTGTTGGGACGCGCTCCACTGCTTACCACCGCCATCGGTTTCCGTGATCGGCACATCATGGCTCAGCTTGCCGATAAGTTTGACCAGATCAACCTCATGAGTTACGACATGGCACAACCCTATGACGGTTGGATTCCGTGGTTTGACAGTGCCTTGCACAATGGCGGGTTGCGCTTTCCCGGTTTTAGCCACGAAGTTCCCTCCATTGCCAACTGGGTCGATGAATTCCTGCAAGCGGGCGTGCCACGCCGTAAATTAGGCATAGGCATCAGCTTTGACGTGTCATGCTGGCAAGGCGGTGAAACCAGCAACGGACAAGGTGTCACCCTGCCACGCCAATCATGGATTAAACCGCCCCAGTATTTCAAACGCAGCTTTGCCGATATGCACCAGCAACACCTGATTCCCGATCACTATCAATGGGATGAGTTGGCGCAAATGGCATGGTTCAGTGTCGATGCTGCCGACCCCGCGCAAGACATGTTTTGTAACTTCAACGATGCCCGCGCCATTGCTGCCAAAATAGACTTTGCACGCTATCAAGGCTTAGGCGGGGTGATTGTGTGGGAACTAGGCTTAGATCAGCGCGATTCACAACCTGTTGGGCAACGCCGCCCGCTTCGCCAAGCCGTAGCAGAGGCGTTGCAAAAATAAGACAGGTGGAATGCAACTAATGTTACAAATTAATGACAAACTGGTTATTCTGTATCACCGTTTCATGGATTGGAATTACCACCTTGGCATTCAGGCACAACCTTATTCCTGCAATCATTGCTGTACCCGCGACGCTGGGCATGGCGTATGTACTGTTTGCCGACCAAGGTAGCGACGGCGCATGGGGTTTTGCGTATAACCGTTTATACATCCTCAGCACGTGGGTCATATTGTTCAGTGGGGCGCTGTGGCTATCACGCCGCCTGTGGTCAGCCGCTGGGGTTGCTTCCGTCGTCATTGGCGGCTTGTGGGTTGGCGCAGCGATTAAATACCAATTCCTTGGCTCGCAATTGGTCGCGCCGGATTTGATCGTTGCCGCTTTAAGTGCCGAAACGCTCTTTGAAATGGGCTTGCTCCCCACCCTGCTTATCCTTGGCTATGCCGTATTGTTAATCGCAAGCTTCGCACTAGAGCAGCCCACGGTGCGCTGGGAACGTAAAACATTTGCCGTCGGCTTTGCCAGCAGTGCCGCGTTGTTAATTGCCCTGAATTTGCCGCCGTTTTACATCGATCTGCAATGGACAACACAATACAAACAAACCTTGCCGATTTTTGTACAAAGCATCTGGCGCACCCAACTGACCGAACCGACCCAACCGCACGACACCAGCTATTGCTGTTTCAAAGCGGATCAGCAAGCCGAAGCCTTCACTACCGCACCAGAGAAAAAACCCAATATCATCGTGATTTTGGAAGAATCGACTTTCCGCCCCGAACAAGTGCTCGGTTTCAAGCCACAAGGTGAATTCTTCAAGGATGCGTACCCGCTCAAGGTCTACACCGCTGGCGGCTCGACGTGGGTACAGGAAATCGCGTTCCTACACGGGGTAGCCCCGCCGTTGTATGGCAATGGCTGGAAATCCATTAACCTGTTCGCCCCCGGACGGCTGGATGGACGCATTGCGCACCAACTAGCGCAACAAGGCTACAAAACCAAAACTATTTACCCGATTGCAGGGCGGTTTTACGGCGGCAAACGGTTTCACGAACAATTGGGGATTCAAGACTTCATCGACTGCAAAGCCTTGCCGGAATGCGACAATCGCCGCTGGAACAAACTGCCCGATGAAATCTTTTTCGATGAAGCCGTCAAGCAAGTCAAACTCAACGACCAGCCGTTGTTTACTTTCGTCGCGACCATGCGCCAGCATTCACCCCATGAAAAAGGTATGAAACCGGATGCACAACGCTGCGCACCGGTGCTTTCCGACAAACAATGTTCGATTATGTTGGATTACAACGAACGCCTGAAATTATCGGTCAAAGCCTACGAAAGCCTGCTCAAGCAACTCAAAAAGCTCCCGGAACGCACCATTGTTGTGACCTTTGGCGATCACATCCCCGGCGATGTGGCGGCACATTTCAAAGAAGCGGATTTTTACAAGCAAGACCGCTTCCGCACCTATTTCAATGTGTGGGATTCGGCGCAAGGCTACGTCACCCACAAGCTGCTGGATGGGATGGAATATGAAACCATTGACGTGGCGATGTTGGATGCGCTTACCCTGCGCTATGCGGGCTTTGAAAGCCGTTACCTCACCGACAAGCTGGTACATTTACAAGCTTGTTCGGGGGCATTCTGTGGTTTTGAAGACGCGTTACCCAAGAATCAGGCAATGCTTAAACGTCTTCAACCTCCAACTCCTTGAGTTTGCGCGTGAGGGTATTGCGCCCCCACCCCAGCAAATCCGCCGCTTCGATCTTACGCCCGCCGGTTTTCTTTAACGCCGCTTGCAGCAAAATGCGCTCGAAAATCGGGTTAAGTTCGGTTAGCAAATTCACCGAACCCTTGTTGAGCCTGTAATCGGCGAATTGTGCCAGCGCTTTTTCCCAATTATCCGGCACTTCCGTCTTGCCGGGGTCAACCTCCAGCAACTCCGCAGGCAAATCATCCATAACGATTTCGCGACCGGATGCCATCACCGTCAACCAACGGCAAGTATTTTCCAATTGGCGCACATTCCCCGGCCACGGCAAGGTTTGCAGATGTTCCGTCACGCGCCCTGAGAGCGCTTTCATTTCGACCTGCAACTCTTCTGCCGCACGGTGCAAGAAATGATTCAGCAGCAAGGGAATGTCTTCACGACGTTCGCGCAGGGGTGGGTTGTGAATACGGATCACGTTCAAACGGTGGAACAAGTCTTCGCGGAATTGCCCCTTATGCACCAATTCTTCCAAATGCTGGTGCGTGGCTGCAATAATGCGCACATCGACTTTCACAGGGGTGTGCCCACCGACGCGGTAAAACGTGCCTTCTGCCAACACGCGCAGCAAACGGGTTTGCAATTCGGCGGGCATATCGCCGATCTCGTCCAAAAACAGTGCGCCACCGTCGGCTTGCTCAAAACGTCCCTTGCGTTGTGCATACGCACCCGTGAATGCACCTTTTTCGTGCCCGAACAATTCGGACTCTAACAGTTCGCGTGGAATCGCGGCGGTATTCAGTGCAATAAACGGTTTGGTGGAACGTGGGCTGTGCGTGTGCAAGGCTTTGGCAACCAATTCCTTACCCGTACCGGATTCGCCCGTAATCAATGCGGTAATGCTGGATTTGGACAAACGCCCAATGGCTCGAAACACTTCCTGCATCGCGGGCGCATGACCAATAATGTCGCGCCCACCCAGCAATTCCAGCACGGGGTCAGCCGCCTTTTCGCCTTCACGCTCACGGCGCATTTTGCAAGCACGCCGCACCAATTCTAGCGCATCATTCACGTCGAACGGCTTGGGCAAATATTCAAATGCCCCGCCTTGATACGCCGAGACCGCGCTTTCAAGATCGGAATGCGCGGTCATAATGATCACGGGAATCATCGGGTGTTCGCGCTGCATCCGTTCCAACAAAATCAGCCCATCCGTACCGGGCATCCGAATATCGGTGATTAGCGCGTCCGGTTGTTCGTTGCGTAAGGCAATAATAACCTGATCCGCTGTCTCAAAACTGCGGGTAGCGATGCCTGCTTTTTGCAAGGTGCGCTCCAAAACCCAGCGGATCGAGCGGTCATCATCAGCAACCCAAACCTGTTCAGTGTGCGGCATGGTCTTCCTCCAGCGGAATCAAAATAGAAAAACAGGTGTGCCCCGGAACGGACTCACAATGAATCAAACCGTGATGACGACGCATCAAGGTCTGTGCAATCGCCAGCCCTAGCCCGCTGCCTTCGGGATGCCCACTGACCATTGGCAGGAACAATTTATCCTGCAAATGCCCCGGCACACCTGGGCCGTCATCACAAATATCAACCTTCAATACATGGCGATAACGCACTTGTTGAATGGTAAATTGCCGCAAAATGCGCGTGCGCAATTCAATAACACCAGCACCACCCAAGGCACGCGTAGCGTTATTCACGATATTCAGCACCACCTGCACCAATTGATTCCGATCGCCTTGGAACTCTGGCAGGCTAGGATCGTAATCACGGATAAATTGAATGCTGGCAGGCATTTCGGCACTGACTAAATGCCGCACATGTTCCAACACTTCGTGAATATTGACGCTTTCAGTATGCGGCAAGCGGCTAGGGCCGAGCATTCCATCCACCAAATATTTGAGGCGATCCGCTTCAGAAATAATGATCTGGGTGTATTCTTTCAGCTCAGGATTTTCCAGCTCACTTTCCAATAATTGTGCTGCACCGCGCAAGCCACCCAAGGGATTTTTAATTTCGTGCGCAATACCACGTACCAATTCATGTACCGCTTGTTGCTGATAAATGACTTGCTCTTCCCGCACGATGCGCAATTTACGGTCAATTCGATGCACTTCCAGTAATAAATGGTTTTCCCAATCGCGTAATGAAATCGGTGTAATCACGCAATCAATGGTAATTTGTTCAGCATGTGCAACTTCAATGACACATTCGCGGATGGATTGCGGGTCGCTCAAACTCAACGCCAACGCTAGATGTTCCAGAACTTCATGACTGCGCAAAAGTAGTGCAACAGGTGCACCCGCAGCCCGTTGCTGGCTTTGCCCGAACAACATTTCTGCGGATGGATTCATGTAAACCACCCGCAAACCAGTGTCCAGCACCACAATGGAGCAGGTCAGGGTATCCAGTAAATCACTTTTATTGAAACTTGCATTATTCATGGCAAGAACAATGCAAATTTAGTGCCATAGATTTTTTTTCATTCATATCAACAACCTAATTAAAGCATCTGGTGATTTTACCTCAGTGCCCACGTATCATGCACCATGATAGTGCAAATCTTCATTCGCGGGATATTGATCAATTAATATGCTTTTTGGCATAAATACAACAAACTTGGCACGAAAGATGAAAACGCTAAAAACTTAAATTGTCGACAATTTAAAACGTAACCTCCCCCAAATCAGGCGCTATCCCCCTGAAATGCCGTTCAAGAATCTACAAAATGTCGTGCAATCCATAAAATTCACTCCGATGGCAATTTACATTCTGTTTACATTCAAGCTAAACTCGTTGCGTTTGCAGAACAAACGGAGGAGTCTTATATGTCATCAAACATCAACTGGGCCGCTATTGATAACGACCCGCGCTTTCAGGCTTTACACAAAAAGAAAACGACCTTTTTGTGGAGTCTGATGGCTATTTCAACCATCTACTACTTCCTGCTGCCCATTGGGGCGGCTTACTATCCCGACCTGTTTAAAATTAAGGTTTGGGGGCCAATGAACGTGGGCATTCTGTTTGCGTTATCCGAGTTCGTTGTCGCTTGGACGATCGCGGCTATTTATGCGCGTCGTGCTAACCGCGATTTCGATGCGATGGCTGCGGAAATTGTCCGCGATTCTAGCCTGATCAAGTAAGGGAGACACACATGAAGAAAACGTTTTGGGCAGGCTCAATCGCCCTATTGCTAGGCTTGTTAGCAAGCCAGACTGCGTTCGCCGCTGAAGGTGGTGCAGTTGCTGACAAATTCAAATGGCTAACTTTCTTGGTCTTTGGTCTGATTATCGGTATGACCATGTATGTGACATACCGTGCCGCGAAACAAACTGCATCTGCTGCTGACTTTTATGCAGCAGGTCGTTCTGTTACTGGTGTGCAGAATGGTTGGGCGATTGCAGGTGACTACCTGTCAGCCGCTTCCTTCTTGGGTATCGCGGGTCTGATCTCTTTGTACGGTTATGACGGTTTCATGTACTCCGTAGGCTGGTTGGTCGCGTATATCACCGTATTGTTAGTGATTGCTGAACCCTGCCGGAACATCGGTAAGTACACGTTAGGCGACATCCTTGCCTTCCGTAACAACCCGAAAGCCGCAAAAGTAGTCGCAGCGGTTTCTACCGTAACCGTTTCCACCTTCTACCTGACAGCTCAAATGGTAGGCGGTGGTGTTCTGGTTAAAACGCTGATTGGTATCGAATACGAAGTATCCGTTATCGCGGTAGGCATCCTGATGCTGACTTACGTGGTATTCGGCGGCATGAAAGCCACCACTTGGGTACAGATCATCAAGGCGATATTGCTGGTAACAGCATCTATCCTGCTGGTGTTGTTCACTTGGGGTCAATATGGCTTCTCTTTGCCGGGCTTCTTGCAAGCAGCGGTTGATAACCCTGACATCCAAAAGCAAGTCGCTAAGCTGATTGGCGATGCAGCCACTAACATGACGCCTGAAGAATTGGGTCAACGTTTCCTTGAACCGGGTTTGTACCTGAAAAGCCCTATTGACCAAATCTCTCTGGGTATGGCGTTGGTTCTGGGTACAGCAGGTATGCCACACATCCTGATGCGCTTCTTCACTGTACCAACGGCACAAGATGCACGTACATCCGTTATCTGGGCAATGGCGATTATCGGCGGCTTCTATGTTCTGACCCTGTTCTTGGGTCTGGGCGCTGCGATGAACGTAACACCTGCTTCCATTATGGCGTTGGATAAAGGCGGCAACATGGCTGCACCTTTGTTGGCACAATTTGTGGGTGGTGGTCCTGAGTCTATGCTGGGTAACTTGTTCTTAGCATTCGTTTCAGCCGTTGCTTTCGCTACTATCGTAGCGGTAGTAGCAGGTCTGGTATTGGCTTCTGCTTCTGCAATGTCACATGACTTGTACGTTGGCGTTATCCGTGGCGAACATGCCACAGCGAAAGAGCAAATCACCGCTGCACGCGTTGCAACCGTTATCGTAGGTGCATTGGCTATTTACGTAGGTATTGCTGCAAAAGGTCAAAACGTTGCCCACTTGGTAGCGTTAGCGTTTGCCGTAGCGGCATCTTCTAACTTGCCAGCGGTCTTCCTGACCTTGTATTGGAAGAAGGCGAATACCTACGGTATCGTTGCGGGTATGTTGGCGGGTGCAGGTTCTGCCATCCTGTTGGTAATGCTGTCGCCGAACATGACTTACCCACTGGCAAAAATCGCTGATGCGAAGAAAGTTCTAGAAGGTACACCAGCGGTCGTAGCGAAAGAAGCAGCACCTGCACAATGGGGCTTCTCTTGCGAACTGTTTGCTGACCCAGCCTGTAAGAAAGAAGTGAAAGCTGCTCCTGAAAAGCCAGCCGTTCCAGGCGCTAAAGAGAAGTTGGCGAAAGCACAAGCTGATCTGGCAACCTTGACGGATGACGCTGCTAAAGCGGCTAAGGAAAAGGAAATCAAAGGTCTGGAAAAATCCATCACCGCTGCGGAAGGCGATCTGAAGAAGTTTGAAGGTCAAACTACCAGCATGATGGGTCTGGAAAAGCCATGGTTTATGTTGAAAAACCCAGGCTTGGTCTCCATTCCATTAGGCTTCTTGGTGACGATTCTGATTTCACTGTTCACGCGTGACCGCCGCTCAGATGAGATGTGGGATGAGCTGTATGTTCGTCAGAACACCGGTATCAATGCTGAAGGTGCGCAAGCACACTAATCAATAGCTCGCTACTGATTGAAAAAGGCTTCCCATTGGGAAGCCTTTTTTTATTTACGCTTCTTCTAATAAGCCTAATTTGCTAGCTAACCACTTCGTTGTCGTTGCCTGAATAATGATAGTCATCAGAATCGCAATGAAGGTTACAGAAGCAATAATCTCTGCTCCCGGTGCTTTCATACCCACTAACATACCTGCCAATGCTCCCGGAATCACGCCGGTTTCCCGTGTCCAGCACATAAACAGCAATTCCTTAAAGCTCCACTTAGCGCGACGATCAAAACCAGCACACAAGAAAACGGTGGCTGGGCGAGCGACAAACATAAATAAAACCACCACGATAACACCACCGACGAGATACTGGTTAATTAACGCAAAATCAACCTGTGCGCCTAGCAAGATAAAAATGAACATGCGCATCATTAAACCAGTCGTCAGCACATAATCCTCCAGTTTTGCCTCTTCGCCATGTTCCATTTTGAAACCAAACATTTCTTTATTACCCAGCATAATGCCGAAGACAAACACCGCCATAAAACCCGACGCATGAGCACCATCAGCGCCCATATAAGCCCCAATCACCGCCATCACACTGACAATAGGCGCGTATTCTGCCAAGAAGCTCATTTTTTCATGTGCGATGAACATCGCCGCCAGATAGCCAAAGATACCGCCGACCAAAACACCTAAGGCAGACTGCCACAACAGATCACCCACCGCGTGGCTAAGCGAGAATTCCCCCTGCCCCATCGCAACGCCCAACACCGCAAACGTCACAATCGCGCCCATCGCATCATTGAATGCGGATTCACTCATCACGGTTTGTGCCACGCGCTCTTTGATTTTCACTTGACGGAACACTGGCACGAGCGTAGCAGGGTCAGTCGAAGCAATCGTTGCACCCAACAGCAAAGCCACGATCGGCGCAAGCCCCAGAATGTAGTAAGCCGCAACACCGGTAATCGCCGTGGAGATCAACACCCCAATCGTCGCCATCACCACCAATGAAACCCAAACTTCTTTCAAGACTTTCAACTTGATCGACGCACCACCGTCAAACAAGATGTAACACGAACCAAAAATCAAAATCAGTTGGTTTAACGTTGAATCTGCGCGAATATCAATTAATCCTAATGCAGCAGGCCCCATACACAGCCCCACCAACAAAAACATAACTACATCAGGCACTTTCAACTTATTGGCGACAATACTGAAAAATGTCCCAACCCCTAAAATTAAGCCAAACGACAACAAGATGTGTTTGGCTAACTCAATTGAATGAGAAGACTCCATATGCTCAATACCTCGAATGAAAAAGACATAGAATACAATAAATGCTGCACTGCAATTTAGAAAAAACACGCTGTCAACGATTTTTTGCTTTATGTCATTGCCTAGCGGATGCCCTGCTTCTATCCTAGATGCCTACCAGTAAAAATACGCAACCTGCTAGAGAGAATATTGCATGTCTGGACTCGTTTTTTATTACAACAATCGCCTGCCGTGTGCTGCGTTTAGGATTCTGGACGCTGCTATCAAACTGAATGGTGAACACCGTGTCATCTCTGAATTCAACGAATTTGCGATTGATGCTTACGTCTTAGCAGATTCTCCCACCTCAAGGATTGTCGCCATCGACTTCGACAACACCATTACGGCTGACGTGGATTTTTATCTCGACCTTATCGACGCTTACCGCTGCCATAACTGGGAGCCCATTGTCTGCACGCTGCGGGATAATGATGATGAAAACCTCGTGGAAATTCATGACAAGTTGCAAGATGCTGGCATCCGTGTCTACACAACAGACGGCAAGAAAAAACGCGCTTTCATGCTACATGAGGGCATTAGCGTAGGTATGTGGATAGATGACTACTTTCCCGGCATTACCCAATTTGGGACCCCCATCCTCCTCAGAAACGGAATAGAGTATTGATTATGGAAAACAATAACCCGCTCGACTCTAGCAAAGAGATACTGGATTGCTTCCTCAGTGGCAAATTCAAACGCATGGATTGCCCACAGTGTGAAAACACCTTCCTCACCAAAGTTTACGAAATGAAATGCTTTGACAGTGGCAAGAAACTCAGCGTGAAATGCGCCGAGTGCAAACGCCTATTCACTGCCGATACCGACCATGCCGCGTGGAAAAACTACGTCGTGCTAGAAAAGCAGTCGCTAGGGCTGGAGTATTTTCTGGATGCCATCCAAAAACATAAGCTCACCAACGTACCGTTTGCCCGCCGTGTCGGGGTGCTGGATGAGGAAGGGCAACCGCTCGACCCCGCTTGTATTCACTTGTTCACGTTTGAAGAACCCGATTACCGCATTATCTACGTGATGGAACGCTTGGAACATCTGGATGAAGCGGATGCCGCTTTCTTTACCGAACACGTCCACGACATTGATTGGATGGAACAAGCCGACCGCCTCAAAGTGTGGGCTTACGTGGCAGAACGCTACGGCGCAGCGCTGGCGGAAGACATGCGCAAACTGTGCTTGTATTACCGTGAAAATAAAAAATATTTGAACTGGGATTTGCATGGCGATAACTTAATGCACCGCATGACAGATGGCAAGATTGTGGTAATGGATCCATTCGCGCCAAAAATGGGCGATTATATGGACGAGTGAAGGGAAAAGTAGGGGATTTGGAGCGGGTGATGGGAATCGAACCCACGTGTGCAGCTTGGGAAGCTACCGTTCTACCATTGAACTACACCCGCTTATTGAGATAGTGTCAGCAGGTCGCTATTGTAGTGCGTTTTCGCCGAGACAACAACGATGATGATGACATTTGCAGATAAAGTACTGGTATGGTTCGATCAGCACGGGCGCAAAGACTTGCCTTGGCAGCAAAATCCTACCCCTTACCGCGTCTGGGTGTCGGAAATCATGCTGCAACAAACTCAAGTTGCCACCGTCATTCCGTACTATGAACGTTTTATGCAACGCTTTCCCGATGTGCAAACCCTCGCCGATGCACCGCAAGACGATGTACTGAAACACTGGGAAGGCTTAGGCTATTACAGCCGCGCCCGTAACCTACACAAAACCGCGCAACAAGTGCGTGACGAATACGCGGGCGCATTCCCCACCACCCTGCCCAGCATGGAAGCCTTAGCCGGTATTGGGCGTTCCACTGCCGCCGCGATCCTCTCCCTTAGCCATGGGCAACGCGAAGCCATCCTCGATGGCAACGTCAAACGGGTATTGGCACGTTACCACGCCATTGCAGGTTGGAGCGGTGAACCGCGCACCCTCAAACAACTCTGGGAACATGCCGAACAGCACCTACCCGCCAGTCGCAATGCCGACTACACCCAAGCCATGATGGACATGGGCGCGACCCTGTGTACCCGCAGCAAGCCGCTGTGCTTGCTCTGCCCGTTACAAGACGGCTGCCAAGCCTTCCAACAAGGCAGACCGCACGATTACCCCGGCAAACGCCCGAAAAAAAACTTGCCCGAAAAAAGCGCCATCGCCTTGCTATTGCGCAATCATGACGGCGAATTACTCCTGCAACACCGCCCCCCCACCGGCATTTGGGGCGGCTTATGGAGTTTCCCCGAATTTGCCAATGAAACGGCTATGCACGACTGGCTGGCGCAACATATCGGGCAAAACGGCACGGTATCCGCACGTTTACCCATTTTAACCCACACCTTTTCGCATTACCGCCTGCATTTGCAACCCTTACAGGTCGATTTAGACGTGCAACCCGCACGGATAATGGAAGGCAACGGCTGGCTCTGGTATAAAGCAGGCACACATTTTACGGGCGGGCTATCGGCTGCTGTCCGGCAATTTTTCCAAAACATTGACTCAACGACTGAGGAGATCACATGACACGTATGGTGAACTGCGTCCATTTAGGACGCGAAGCAGAAGGACTGGAACGCCCAACCTACCCCGGCGTACTGGGTGTACGCATTTACGAACACGTTTCCAAAGAAGCATGGGGCAAGTGGCTAAAGCAACAAACCATGTTCATCAACGAATACCGCCTCAGCACCATCAACCCCAAAGACCGCAAATTCCTGCAAGAAGAAATGGAAAAATTCTTCTTTGGCGAAGGTGCGAGCGCAATTGATAACTTCAAACCCGTTTGAAACTCGTAGGGGCGGTTCGTGAACCGCCCCTAACCAACGTCACTGAACCGGTGGCTTCCAAATCATCGCTTCCATCCGCCAATTCGCCAGTACATCTTTCGGCGGCACTGAGCCATCCGGCCCCGTCCACGTTCCGCCAAACAAATACAGCACATTGCCGGTTTTCGGCGCGTAACACAGCACTTTACCAGAGAGTTCTTCCGAACCTGCGCCACATTCTTCCGTCGAATTGGCGCTATAGACATCGGTAAATTTCGAGCCAAGCGGATGCCCGATACGATTCCCGATCAAATTATCGTGCACCATGATCGAGAAGACTTTTTCTTGCTTGGCATCGGGGTTAATGCTCAAAAGTGGTTTCAAGTCCTTGCTGACCGTAATGACAGGATATTCTGCACCCTCAGAAAAGTTGGTGCGTTGCGCCACATTCAACCCCTGAAACGCCATCGTAATATCATGCAGGTTAAACGGTGTTGCACCATTAAGCGGCCCCACCCCATCGGCAGACAACATCTCCAACGGCTTCACCGCTGGCAACGCGGCAGAACTAGGCTGCTCATCGCACCCACTCAATAGCACGGCAGTTACCAGCACCACCCCACTCATTACCCGCAGATTACGCATGTCCACTCCTTTATCCATAGCATCACCGTCATGTTATAGTCCAAAAACTTATCCCCTACCGAAAAAATACCATGCCTGAAAATCCCGTCTGGCTCGTCGATGCCAGTATTTACGTGTTCCGCCCGTGGTTCATTCGCCAGCCCACCACGTTCGATAGCCACGGACAACCCGCGAATGCGGTACTCGGTTTCCTGCGTTTTGTCTACAACCTCCTGCAAACCGAACAACCGAACTGCATTGCATTTGCCTTCGACATCAGCCTGCAAACCTCTACCCGCAAAGCTATTTACCCCGCCTACAAAGCCAACCGCACACCTGCCCCAGCCGATCTCAAAATGCAGTTTCAACTGTGCCGGGATTTTTTGGATGCACTTGGCATTGTGCAAGCCGCAAGCCCCCACTTTGAAGCGGATGACGTAATCGGCACATGGGCAAAACAGCAGCGTGATAACGGACAAGCCTGCATGATTATCAGTGGCGACAAAGACTTAGCGCAATTAGTCGGCGCAGGCGATATTTGGTGGGATTACGGCAAACGCACGCCATTACCCCCTGGTGGCGTGAAAAAAGAATTCGGCGTCTGGCCTGCGCAAATCCCCGATCAACTAGCCCTAGCAGGCGATGTAGCCGATAACATCCCCGGCATTCCGGGCGTAGGCATGTCCACCGCCGCCAAACTGTTACAGAAATTCAGCAACGTGGAAGTGTTGCTATCGCGCATTCCCGACATCGGGCTAATGAAAACCCGTGGGGCAAAACGCCTGCAAGAACTGGTCGAGGAACATCAGGCAACGGTGCGGCTGGCACGGCAATTAACCGAGATTTATTGCGACGTGCCCGATGTACCGCTGGATTTACGGCGTAAGGCTAAGGATTTGGTGCAGTTGCAGGCATTGTGCGAACGGTTGGGATTGAGCGAACAACAATTCCTACTATGGTCTGCCATTTAATTCTCTGCCATCGCGGTGTCGTATTCTTCGCTACGCTCCATCCATTCCATTTCCACCTCCTCCAATTTGGCATCGAGGTTGCTTTTGTCGAGCACCAGTTGCTTGAGCTTGTGGCGGTTGGCATCGCTGTAAATGTCGGGGTCGGCAAGCTGTGCTTCTAACGCGGCTTGTTGTTGTTGGAGTTTGTTCATTTCCTGCTCCAACTTGTCGATCTTTTTCTTTAAGGGCTGTAACTGTTTGCGCTTTTCGGCGGCTTCGCGGCGCTGGTCTTTGCGTCCGGCGGAGGTGTGCGCGGCGGCGGCTTGATCGGTTGGCTTGCTGGCGGCTTCCTCGGCACGGAAACGGTTTTGCAGCCACGCCGCGTAATCGTCAAGGTCGCCATCGAATTCCAGCGCTTTGCCGCTATCGACCAGTAATAGCTTGTCGGTGACGGTTTTGAGCATGTGGCGGTCGTGCGAGACGATGACCATTGCGCCCTTGAATTCCTGTAACGCCATGCTGAGGGCAAGGCGCATATCGAGGTCAAGGTGGTTGGTCGGTTCATCCAGCAACAGCAAATTAGGGCGTTGGTAGATCAGCAAAGCCAGCGCTAGGCGGGCTTTTTCGCCGCCGGAGAAGGGTGCAATCGCCTCTTCCACCCGTGTACCTTGGAAAGCGAAACCGCCGAGGAAGTTGCGCAAATCTTGTTCGCGGGCTTGTTTATCCATGTCGCGCAAATGTTGCAGCGGCGATTGATCGACCTTGAGTTGTTCGAGCTGGTGCTGGGCGAAATAGCCGATTTTGAGGTCGGGCGCTTGCCAGCTTTCACCCGCTTGTGCAGGCAGTTGTCCGGCAAGGAATTTGATCAGGGTGGATTTACCCGCACCGTTGGGGCCAATCAACCCGATGCGGTCGCTGGGGAAAATTTGCAACTCCACCTTTTCAATGATGGTTTTGTCAGCGTAACCAAGGCGCGCTTCGCGCACATGCAGCAAGCGATCCGGCAACTTTTCGGGGTCGCGGAAGCTGAAGTGGAATTGCGAATCGACGTGGGCGGCGGAGATGACTTGCATCCGCTCCAAGGCTTTCAGGCGGCTTTGTGCTTGGCGGGCTTTGGTGGCTTGGGCGCGGAAACGGTCAACATACTTTTGCATGTGTTCGCGTTCGCGCTTTTGCTTCTCGTAAGCCGATTGCTGTTGGGCAAGTTTTTCCGCACGGGTGATTTCAAAGGTCGAATAGTTGCCGGTGTAGAGCGTCAGACGGCTGTGTTCGATGTGCGCAATATTGGTGCAAATCGCGTCGAGGAATTCGCGGTCATGCGAAATCAGCAGCAGCGTGCCACGATAATTTTTCAGCCACTCTTGCACCCAAATGACCGCATCAAGATCAAGGTGGTTGGTGGGTTCGTCGAGCAGGAGCAGGTCTGAACGGCACATCAGGGCTTGCGCGAGATTGAGGCGCATCCGCCAGCCGCCGGAAAAACTGCTGACCGGGTTGTGAATTTGGTCGGGTTTGAAACCGAGACCGTGCAGCAAGGTGGCAGCGCGGCTTTCAGCGGTGTAACCGTCGATGGCATCGAGGCGGGCGTGCAGTTCGCCGAGGTGTGCGCCGTCGGCGTGTTCAAGTTGCTGGCGTAGGCTGACGTATTCGGTGTCACCTTCGAGTGCGTAATGCAGTGCGGTTTGGTCAGTAGCGGGCGTTTCTTGCTGGACGTGCGCGATCACCCACGCGGGCGGTATCGAAAAATTGCCCGTGTCTTGGTGCAATTCCCCACGAATCAGCGAGAACAGGGTGGATTTGCCGACTCCGTTCGCACCCGTAACCCCGACGTTCTGACCGGGATGGATGCTGAAGGAAGCGGATTCGAGCAGGGCTTTTGAGCCGCGCCGCAGGGTTAGGTCGGAGAAGACTAGCATTGGACAAATGGATCAATAATGGTGAGTTGGTTTTCGACAAGCAGACTGTGCTGCATGTCTTCGCTGTAAAGCACCTGACAGCCACTTAGCAGCGCAGATGACACAATAATGGAATCGTAATAAGAGAACTTGTAGCGCTCCCTGAGCGATACACCCTTACTAAAAACGGCTTGAGAGAGATTTTCAATCAGATAACGGCTGTAGCAATCATCGATAAAATCTTGGACATCAGCATTACTCTGCCGCAGTTTCTTCAATAAATTACTGCTGACTTCATTGATAACTTGCACAGAAATCGTATGCCTACCGCCCAATACCAATGCCTTTGCGATGGTGTGCTTAAGTGGCTCTTTATCAGAGAATGTGTACAAAAACACATTGGAATCAATGAATACCTTAGCGCTCATTCGCTTCCTCACGGGATAAGAACTGTAGCGACTTGTCTACATGCACAGGATTGTTGGCAAGCCGTTCGATAAATCCGATCTTCTTCACCGCTTGGGGCATCGTCACCTCGTCTTCCACCATAATAATGATTTTGGCTTTTGCTACAGACTGTAGTTTGAGGAATGTTTCGGGAATTTTGAACATTCCATCGTTGATACTGGCTTCAAATTCAACTGCATACATAATTATTGCCTCTTGCTGAGTTTGCCTTGATGTGGGAATGGTACAACGAAGCGGGAACTAATGCCTAATGTGGTAACAGACTTTGCTATTTGCTGTCACAGCGGAATCATTGTCCGCTACGCACTAACCGTACCGGAAAGGAATAATAATCCTTAAAAAGCTCTCTGATGTAGCCGTTAGCGAAATCGACATTCAATGCGTTAGCACTATTCTCGGCATTAAAAGACGAAGACCAAAAATGATCAGCTAAAGTATTCGGAAATGCCTGTAAGTTAATGGTCGGATGCTGACTATTATCCACGAGGGTTCGCAACTCTTCGATGGTCGGCACGCGCCAATCGTTGTAACCTGCAAAACTTACCCCTTTGCCGAATTTCGACATGGTGTCATTCCAGTTATGACGTTGCACTTCCACTTTACAATCTACGCCATATTGCCCTTCACTACACCGCTTCCACATCAGATTAGTTACGGTATCCGTTACCGTTCCATTGTTGTGGATGATATAGCGGTCTGCAACAAGTTCAGCCGCTGGCTCTTTTTCTTGCTCCCCCTCTACCTCTGGGAGAGGGGGCTGGGGGGTGAGGGTTTTTCCCACATGATGCCCAAGCGCCCCCAACAACAACGTCCAATCCACCGCCCCACAAAAATCCAGCACCTGCAAATGCCGCAACCACAACGGATACCGCACTTTTTCCGCGAGCACTGGAATCACCGGAATACCGATTTCCTCCGCCATACTCACTTCGTTATGCACCCACTTCGACGTGCGCACTTTCTCAGAAACCACCAACACCATCACATCGCTGGTTTCGAGTTCAAATTCCAGTTTGTGATACCACACATCGCCCGGTTTCAAACCGATCACATCGCGGAACACGGCAAAGCCAGCCGCCAACAACTGCTGCTGAATCTCGGCGGCAAGGTTTTCACCGTGGCTACCATCGCAGGCATAACTGATAAAGGCTTTCGGCATGAGGTAAGAATCGACTGATAAAAAGATGCTGCATTAGTAGCAGATTCATAGCAGGATGTGAATGCTACAATTATCATGTGCCTATCAGTAACGGATTATTTGCCATGCAAAGAAGTACGCAAGACTCCATCAACAAACCAAAACGGAAACTTGGTTCACTGCGAGGTTTGGTAAAAAGCATTACGCCCAACGCTGATGAACCATTGGGTGACTTTCTGGAATACGAAACACCTAAAAGCCTAGAATCTACGACGTTGCCGTTCTCTGGAAGTAAGCAACGCCGCACTTCTCACGAATAACTAGGACGGCAAGCCCCCGGAATTCGCCCAAACCCAATCAAACGATTCGCCCAATAGCCCTTCAGTTGATCAGTAGCAATCGCTCGTCCCGTGCGCGGCGCATGGACAAACTTATTATTTCCCAAATAAATCCCAACATGGCTGACGCGCTTGCCACTGGTATTGAAAAACACTAGATCGCCCTTCTGGCTTTGCTCGCGTGAGACTTTCACGGCAGCGTCGTATTGTTGTGCGGCGGTGCGCGGAATCGCCACTTGTGCGCCGTTTTTGAACGCGTATTGCGTCAAGCCGCTGCAATCAAATCCCGTCACGGGGCTAGTGCCACCCCAGCGGTACATCTTGCCCTGCTGCTTTTGCGCATTCCACACCACCTTATCCAGCAACGTCACCGACGCTGGCACTTCCTGCACAGGAATTTGCGCCACACTGATGGATTTCGGGGCTTCTGACACTGCACTGCAACCGATCAAGGAACAAGCCAACAGCGCTACTAATCCTCGCACTACGACACCGAACATCGGGTTATCCTCCGCATAATTGTCAACAAAACACTCACCCATAAAGCCTAGAACACAACCTGAATCTTTGCTGAACAAAAATACTCAAATTAGCAATAAACTTTGCACCTGCCCCGCTTTGGTTGCACGGTGGATGGTCAGATTGAACCGCTCAAAGTCTATGGTGGTATCCGCCTCCTGCTCCAGATAAATCATGCCACCCGTTTTCAGCAGGCCTTTGTCAACAATCGCTTCCAACACAGGCACTAACAAATTCTGCCGAAACGGTGGATCGAGAAAAATCAGATCAAATCCCACCGTTTCGCGTTGCAGGTAACGGAACGCATCATCGTGTAACAATAGCGCATTTTGCGCCCCCAACAACGTAATATTTTCACGCAACAAACGCGCGGCGGCGGGATGTTTTTCCACCATCACCACCTCGCCCGCCCCTCGCGACAAAGCTTCCAACCCCAACGCGCCACTGCCTGCAAACAAATCGAGGCAACGCGCCCCCGGCACTTGCGTTTGCAGCCAATTAAACAAGGTTTCGCGTACCCGATCCGGCGTGGGGCGCAAACCCGCGACATCGGCAAAGCGTAGCTTACGGCTACGCCATTCCCCACCAATAATGCGTAACAAATTATTTTTCATCGCCACCCACAATCACTGTCACCATTTTATCCGGCTGCACCCGCCGCGTGAACGCATCCGCAATCTGCTCACGGGTTAACACATTAATCGTGCTGGTAAACGTATCCAAGTAATCCAACGGTAGTTGGTAGAAGCCAATAATGCCAACGTATTCCACCATCTGGCTGTTACTCGCCGTGCGCAACGGGAAACCGCCAGTAATGTCCTTTTTAGCAGCGTCCAATTCCTCTGCTGTCGGGCCTTCTTTCTGGAACTTGCCCAACACATCACGCACCACTGTCAGGGCTGCATCGGTTTGTTCCTTCTTGGTTTGCAAGCTGACCGTGAACGCCCCTAATTGTGCGAACGGTGAAAAATAACTGCTCACGCTATAACTCAAACCGCGTGCATCACGCACCTCCTTCATCAATCGCGACGTAAAACCACTCCCGCCCAGCACTTGGTTGCCCATGTACAACGTAAAATAATCCGCATCGCCGCGTTTATTCCCAATCTGCCCCACCGTAATGTGTGATTGGCTAGAAGGGTACGGAATCTTCACCGTTTTAGCCTCAGTCAACGGCTTCACTTCAGGAATTGGGGCAGCCGCCCCACCGGGCGGCAATACACCCGCCACCTGCTCTGCCAAGGCTTCCGCTTGTTGCCGATCTGCCGCACCCACAATCGCCAGCAAGCCATTTTTCGCCACGTAATACTGCTGATAAAACGCTTTCAGGTCAGCAACCGTCAATGCTGGAATACTCTCTTCTGTGCCGTTTTCCGGTTGTCCGTAAGGATGATCACCGTACAAGGCTTTGTAAAACGCCTTACTGCCCAAACTCGCGGGGTCTTGCTTTTCAGCTTGCAGCCCGACCAGCGTTAATTTTTGCACCCGTTCAAAATCTTTCTGCGGAAAATCCGGTTTGGATAGCACTTTCAACCACGTTTCCAACGCCGCTTGTTGTTCCTTTGGCAACGTGATGGTACGCAAGCTGACCGATGCCAAATCCATTGACGTACCTGCACCAAAACCCGCCCCAATCGACTCAAATTGCTCAGCCAATTGGTCTTCACTCAAGCCTGCCGCGCCTTTATCCAACATACTATTAGTGAGAGCAGCAAGACCGGGCTTATTGCCATCCCGCGCACTGCCCGCATCAAACGCGAGACGCAAATCGAGCATTGGCAAATCCGGTGCATGAACGTAATACACCCGCAACCCATTGCTGGTCGTCCAGTTTTCGATTTTCGGGGCAGCGTGTACGCAAGGTGCAAACACCACCCACAGCAGCAGTGGTGCTAACAAGATTTTTTTTAACATACGGTTTATCTCACAAAACTGGGGGCATTTTTGGGCTTATTCGGGTCAAGCGGCTGCGGGTCAAGCTCGGCAATCGTCAACGTGTCTTCAATCAGGTACTTCTTCGCAACGGCTTGAATTTGTTCGGGCGTAATCGCCAAGATATTATCCACGTACTCGTCCGCCAGCTTGTACCCCAAACCGACAGTTTCCAACGAACCCAGCACATTTGCTTGATTTTGTTGGGAATCGCGTTCGTAGATCTCGCCTGCAATCACTTGCGCTTTGACTCGCGCCAATTCATCAGCCGTCACGGGTTCATTGCGCAGCTTTTCGACCTGTTCCAGTAATGCGGCTTTGACCGTTTCGAGCTTTTCGCCTTTGGTCGGCATCCCGCTTAAGCTGAACAAATCCGGCAAACGCCCCGACCCGCTGTACCACGCACTGGCACTGGAGGCGATTTCTTTACCGCGAATCAGCTCCTTGGATAAGCGCGAACTGTTACCGCCATCCAAAATCCCCGCAAGTACTTCCAGCGCATACGGCTCCCATTTTTCCTTAGCATTAATCATACCGGGGACTTTGTAACCCATCATGATGTACGGCAATTCGGCGGGCGCTTTCACTTTGATAGTGCGCAAACCTTTTTGCTCGACTTCAGTTTGCGGTTTGGGCGGGGGAATAGCTGCCGTGGGCTTGAGAGGGCCGTAATACTTTTTCGCCAGCTCGTGCACCTTATCAGGGTCAACATCGCCGACCACGACCAAGGTTGCATTGTTAGGCGCGTACCAACGTTCGTACCATGCCCGCAAATCTTCGACTTGCATCGCATCCAAATCCGCCATCCAGCCGATCACGGGGTTATGGTAAGGACTGTTCATAAAAGCAACCGCTTCAAACTGCTCACGGGTCAACGCCGTCGGTTTGTCTTCGGTACGCCAACGCCGTTCTTCCTTGACCACTTCCACTTCTTTCTTGAATTCTTCGGGCGGTAACGTCAGGTTGCGCACCCGATCCGATTCCAATTCAAACGCCACTTCCAGCCGATCAGCCGCGATGACTTGGTAATATGCCGTGTAATCTTGCCCCGTGAACGCGTTATCTTCCGCGCCATTTTCGGCAATAATACGGTTGAATTCGCCAGTCGGGTGCTTGGTCGTTCCCTTGAACATCATGTGTTCAACCACGTGTGACAGACCCGTAGAACCGTTGTGTTCGTAGCTCGAACCGACTTTGTACCACAACTGCACCACTGCAATCGGCGCACGTTTATCTTGTTTCACCAACACCTTCAAACCGTTATCCAGCTTGTATTCGTAAACGGGTACAGCCACTTTCACACGCTCAATAGCGTGCAATGGTGTTGTAAAAAAACCTGCAAACACGACAGAAACCGCTAGAATTGTTTTGATATTACGGTTTTGTCCGGCAAATGGTAGTATTCTTCGCATTCTTTCACCTGACGATAGTAAAGCTGGACGGTCATTGTACGATGTTTGGATTCGGAAAGAAAAAAAAGCAGGAAATACCAGAAAACACTTCTGCTGCTACACCAATCGCCCCCACCGCACCGGAAGCCCCAGCGGAAGGTTTATTTGCGCGGTTAAAACGGGGTCTCTCTAAAACCAGTCATGCCATCACTGAGGGGATGAGCACGCTAGTCGTCGGCAAAAAGAAAATCGACGATGATGTGCTGGAAGAATTAGAAACACGCTTATTAACCGCCGATGTGGGTGTTGATGCCACCCGCGAAATTATCGCCGACCTCACCAGTCGCGTTAAACGCGCAGAATTGGCGGATATGGATGCGTTAATGCAAGCACTTTACAATAAAATGCACCGCATTTTGCGCCCTGCCGCACAACCCTTGGTGATCGACACCGCGCACCAACCGTTTGTATTGCTCATGGTCGGTATTAATGGCGCGGGTAAAACCACCACGATTGGCAAACTCGCCAAGAAATTCCAGCAAGACGGCAAATCCGTCATGCTTGCCGCAGGCGATACGTTCCGTGCTGCGGCGGTGGAACAGCTCACCATTTGGGGTGAACGCAATAATATTCCGGTGATTGCCCAGGGCAGTGGCGCGGATTCTGCTTCAGTCATTTTTGATGCAGTACAAGCCGCCAAAGCGCGTAAAATCGACGTATTGCTCGCGGATACCGCTGGTCGGCTGCACACGCAGACCAACCTAATGGATGAGCTGAAAAAAGTTAAACGTGTGATACAAAAGTTTGATGGCTCTGCACCGCATGAAATCATGCTGATTGTGGATGCCAGTATTGGTCAAAATGCTTTGGTACAAGCCAAACAATTCAACGAAGCATTAGGGCTGACGGGAATCACCGTCACTAAACTGGACGGGACGGCTAAAGGCGGTATCCTGTTCGCGATTGCCCAACAACTTAAAATCCCCGTGCGCTTTATTGGCGTAGGTGAAAGCATCGACGACCTCCAAGAATTCGATGCTTATGAATTCACCAGCGCCTTGCTTGCTGGGGACAGCTAAGCTACATGATTGAATTCAAACAAGTTAGTAAGAAGTACCCCACAGGGCAACTTGCCCTTTACAATATTAACCTCACGCTGGAAGCTGGGGAAATGGTGTTCATTACCGGGCATTCCGGCGCAGGCAAAAGCACCTTGCTCAAATTAGTGGCAATGTTGGAACGCCCCACTAAAGGAGAGGTGCTGATCGGTGGGCGCTCCTTGAGCAAGCTGGGGCGCAGCCAGATTCCCAACTACCGCCGCCGCATCGGTTTCATTTTCCAAGACCCACACCTGCTGTACGACCGTACCGTGTTCGACAATATCGCCCTGCCCTTGCGCATTGCAGGCATGGGGCAAAGCGAAACCCGCCGCCGTGTGCAAGCAGCATTGGATAAAGTCGGGCTAACCGGACGCGAAAACACCTTCCCACTCATGCTATCCGCTGGCGAAAAACAGCGCGTTGGTATCGCCCGTGCGATGGTCAACAAACCCACCATCATTCTGGCAGACGAACCCACTGGCAACCTCGACCCCGAACTCGCGCAAGACATTATGTTTACCTTCGCGCAATTCAACGAACTCGGCGCAACGGTGATGATTGCTAGCCACGACCACGCACTGGTCGAACGCATGAAAAAACGTACCATCGTGTTACAAAAGGTGGACTAATGACGACGCCAACCAATAAGAAAGTTGCCCCGAAACGCAATACATCGACTACTGCCAATCCCTTCAGCGCGTGGTGGAATCAGCAAGCCAGTGCCATTAAATTCAGCATGGAACGCTTGTGGTTTAACCCCGCATCGACATGGATTACCTTAGCCGCGATTGCGATTGCGCTTTCCTTGCCGACCAGTTTGCACTTATTGCTGAAAAACATGCAGACATTGACAGCAGATAAGCGCGAAGTCCCCACCATTACCTTGTTCCTGAAACAGTCGGTTTCTGAGCAACAAGCCAAAGACCGCGCTGAATTACTCTCGGAATTGCCCGAAATTGATAATGTACGCGTAGTGACGCGTGAGGAAGCCTTGGCGGACTTCCGCAAAATCACTGGCTTTGCGCAAACGCTGGAAACACTGGATGCTAATCCCCTGCCCCACGTCCTGATTCTTACCCCGCGCCTGAGTTTATTGGGGGGAGAAGACATGGATGTGGAGGACTTATCCAAAAAACTCAAAGCCTATTCGGAAGTCGACGATTTGCAAATCGACGTGGAATGGGTACAACGCTTGCGCGGTATTTTGCGGATTGCTGAACGGATTGTGCTGGTGGTGTCGATTTTGCTGGGCATGACGGTGCTCTTGGTCGTCGGCAATACCATCCGGCTCGACATCGAAAACCGCAAGGAAGAAATCCGCGTCACCCAATTAATTGGCGCAACCAATGCCTATATCCGCCGCCCCTTCATCTATAACGGCATTTGGTTGGGGCTATTTGGTGGGGTGCTTAGCTTGGTTATTGTGCACGTTGCCCTATTGTTTTTGGTTGAACCAGTAACACAACTAGCCAAATTATACGGCAGCACCTTTACCCTCAGCGGCATTGATGTCTTGATGACATTGCAAATTCTGCTCGCCAGTAGCGTTTTAGGCGTCATCGGCTCATGGCTCGCCGTGGGACGTTACCTCTGGCAAAGTGATGATGCTATAAAATGAAACAACTGATTAATGAATACGAATCAATTAGATAGCAATGCCTAAAGTAGATTGATTTTTACCCGAACCTGTATTAGATTGTGGGTCTTTCGAGTGTCAAGGGCTGTTGCTGCCATGTTAAGTACATCCAAAGCGTTGGTGTCGCTTTCTCCACCCCGTCCATTCTCACAAGTCCATCAATTTGATTGGCTGAAAAAGAGTCGCATCGGCTGCCCATGCTGCCGCAGCGCTTATATCATGCCCGTCCGCCGCACTTGGTACGAAAAACTCCTCACCCGCCAACACAAATTCTGGTGTCAGGATTGCGGTGAGAAATTCTGGAAGAAAGACTAAAGGCATTGCCATACCGCCGGGATCAGCAAACAATGGTATGACTGACATGCCTCCGGTTTCTATGCGGCCTTACTCACAATAAAATATAAAAATGAGACTCTGTGTAAAATTAAGCCTAGACTGTTTCAGTAAATTTTAAATTTCATGACAAATAAGGCTATCCACGATGCAAGTAATGCCAGAGAAAACTCATCCAGCGTTCAGCTATGGTGTCAACGACCATGACTATTCTCGTACCTGCCCCGAATGTCAAAGCACCTTCCTCTTACGCGCAAAACGCTCATGGTATGAAAAGATGTTAACGCGTAGACATTTGTTACATTTTCACTGCCATGACTGTGGTGCTAATCTTTGGCTGCCAGAGCTTCCCCCTAAATCTTAAGCAAGCGCGGCACAGCTGACAGTAGTTTCTGGGTATAGGCATCTTGCGGATGACCACACACATCAGACGTAGCACCGCGTTCGACGATTTTACCTTTGTACATCACCACCGTCTGATCGCTTAGGTATTCCACCACCCCAATATTGTGGGTAATAAACAGTAAGGTTAGATCGTGTTCGGCGCGGATTTTCAGCAGCAATTGCAGAATTTCTGCTTGCACCGATACGTCTAACGCACTGGTAATTTCATCGCACACAATGAAGTCGGGATTCAACACCAGCGCCCGCGCCAAACCGATGCGCTGGCGTTGTCCGCCAGAAAATTCGTGCGGGTAACGCCACAACGCCTCTCGCGGAAGCTGCATATCCGCCAGAATGTTGGCGGCACGCTCCAAACGTTCCTCGTCATTTGCGCCGATACCGTGGGCTTTGAGCGGCTCGGTGAGCGTCGTTTCGATCAGCAAACGCGGATTAAGCGACGACTGCGGGTCTTGGAACGCAATCTGCATTTTCGGGCGTAACGGGCGTAAGGCGCGTGCCGATAACCCCGTCAATTCTTGTCCGTGTAATTGAATGCTGCCGGAAGTGGGCTTTTCCAATTGCAATACTGCCCGCCCTAACGTGGTCTTGCCGCAACCGGATTCGCCCACCAGCGCCACGATTTGCCCTTTCGGAATATCCAACGAAACATCATCGACAGCGCGGACATGATCCACCGTTTGGCGGAACAAGCCTTTTTTGATCGGAAACCAGACGTTGAGATGGCGAATGGAGAGCAGTAGGTCGGACTTTAGTCCGACATCTTCTACATGATTTATTGAGGAAATTGTCGGACTAAAGTCCGACCTACCCGTTCGATGACGCGCTAAATTCTCCGGCACTGCCGCGAGCAATTGCTGCGTGTAAGCGTGACGTGGCGCACGCAATACTTGCGCTGTACTGCCCACTTCCACCAACCGCCCTTGCTGCATCACGCCGACGTGCTGCGCCATTTGTGCCACCACGCCGAAATCGTGGGTAATGAACAAGGTGCTCATGCCGGTAGCGTCTTGCAGTTGGCGCAGCAGCCGCAAAATCTCTGCCTGCACCGTCACATCCAGAGCGGTAGTCGGTTCGTCGGCAATCAGCAATTCCGGTTCACACGCCAATGCCATCGCGATCATCACGCGCTGACGTTGCCCGCCGGATAATTGATGCGGGAAATCGCTGAAACGAGCGCGGGCGTTGGGCATTTGCACCTGCTCTAACGCTAACATGGCGCGTTCGACCGCTTCCGCATCGCTCATGGTGGGATTGTGCAACTGCAAGGCTTCCGTAATCTGCTCACCAATCGAGAAGACGGGATTCAGCGAAGTCATCGGTTCTTGGAAAATCATCGCGATTTGCGAACCACGAATACCCCGCAACGCCGCTTCCGGCAAGGTCAGCATGTTCTGCCCATTAAACAGAATTTCACCAGCAGGATGCGAGGCGATGTCCTGTGGCAATAACTGCATCACTGACAGCCCGGTAATCGACTTGCCGCTGCCCGATTCGCCGACCAGACAGAAGGTTTCACCCTTGGCGATGCTGAAACTCACATCCTCCACCGCCTTCACCACACGCCCACTGCTGTTCAAATACGTGCGCAAATTGTTCACTGCAAGCAACGGTTGACTCATGAGCCTACCCCCGCATTACGCGATAATTTGGGGTCAATCGCGTCGCGGAAGGCTTCGCCAATCAAGTTATAGGCAAACACCGTGAAGAAAATTGCGCCACCAGGGAATGCCGCCATCCACCAGTTAAAAGTGGACGATTTCACCGCCTGATCCAACATTTGCCCCCACGACGGCGCGTCAATCAAACCTAAACCGAGAAAGCTCAACGTCGCCTCTGCCAAAATCGCGGATGCCACCCCAAAACTCGCCGCCACCAATAACGGTGCAACCCCATTCGGCAACATGTGGCGGAATAAAATCGACGACAAGGGCAAACCGCTGGCGACCGCCGCTTGCACGTATTCTTGCTTGCGCAATTTCAGGAATTCGGCACGGATATACCGCGCATACCCCGACCAACTGGTTACGCCGATAATGATCATCATCATGTACAAACTGCGCCCGAAAAAAGCCACGAAGGTCAGCAACAAAAACAGCGTGGGAATCGCCTCGAAAATTTCCACCAGCCGCATCCCAATCATATCGACCACGCCGGAAAAATAGCCCATTAACCCGCCTAACATCACCCCGATCACCATTGAAATGCTGGTCGCAATCAAGCCAATGCTCAAAGCAATCCGCGAAGCGTGAATCATGCGACTGAACACATCCGCGCCATTTTCTTCCGTACCCATCAGGTGGAAACGCTCGCTGGCTTCCAACGGTGCTTCCAAGCCATGTTCGGCGTAATCACGCAAGTAATCGGTCGGCGCATACGGCACAGGCGGCATCATGCGCCAATCGACTGCCGTATACGCGGTAGAACGAAAATCATCGTACAGATTGACGGCGGGCGGTTTCACCCATGCCTGCGTGACGAAAACGGTTAGCAACGTTCCCGCCAAAAACAGCAGCACGCGTTTGCCAGTACCCAACGGCAACCACGCTAACACCGATGCCAACGCGAATAAGACCAACACCAAGACATCTTCAGCCGTCAAATACGTCAGCACGGGTGCGGAAATTTCACCGTTTTTGCTCATTAGCAGCGGCATGGAATTGGCTAAAAACGGCGCAAATACGCCCATGAACACCAGTAAGCCAATCCACACAAAGCCGAGTTTTACGCCCGTACCCTGCCATGTTTTACGCCAGATACTCTCAGTCATACGTCACCCTTGGGTCAACCAGCGTGTAACAAACATCGGCAATCAGATAACCAATTAGGGTCAGGAAACCGCTGATCCACGTAATCGACAATACCAATTCACGGTCACGCCCTTTTACCGCCTCAATCGCTAATTGCCCCATGCCATTGATACTGAAGATGTTTTCCACGATCAGCGAACCCGCTAACAGGCTGGGAAGCAATCCTGCCGACACCGTAATCAGCGGTAATAGGCTATTGCGAAAAACGTGTTTCCACAGCACATCGTGTTCTGACAGCCCTTTGGCACGCGCCGTCCGCGCATAATCAGCTTGCAGGTTCTCCAATACTGAGGTGCGGGTAAGTTTGGCTAGACCCGCAAAACCGGCATACGATAAACAAATCACGGGCAAAACCAAATGCCAGATACGATCCAGCAAATAGCCCATGACAAACTGTCCACCGAGTATATGCGGCAAGAACGGCATGTCTTGCGCTTCACGACTGGAAATACCTGCCGTCGGAAACCACTGTAAATATTGGCTGTTCGCCAGAAATCCGATCAATAGCACACCAGCGAGCATGGTGGGAATCGACCACAACGCCAGCATCGACATGCCAGACACGACATCGAAACGCCCGCCGCGCTTAGTCGCCGCTTTCACCCCCACCACAATCGCAATCACGTAAATCAGCGGCAGCGTGACCACATTCAGCAAAACGGTGATGGGAATGCGTTCGGCGAGAATGTCACTGACCGGTCGCCCGTACATAAGGCTATCGCCCAAATCCATGCCTTTGGTGAGTGAAAAGCCGGTGAATTTGCCTGCTTGATCTTGGGTGAAGCCGACGGGGGAAACATTGTTAAGCCAGCGTAGGTATTGCAGCGGCGCGGGTTGGTCAAGACCGTAGCGTTTGTTGTAATAGGCGGTTAATGCTTGTTTTTCAGCGGGTTTCATGTTCGCGCCACCGACTAGGGATTGTGCGGTAATCCCACCAGGGGCGAGTGCCATGACGGCAAATACGACAATAGTGATCCCCAACAGGGTGGGGATCATCAAGAGTAAACGGCGCAGGAGGTAGGTTAGCAAATGGTTATGTCCTGACTGGATGGCGAAAGAGTCAGATTACACAAGCCGCCCTACCCCGTCCAGTCACGGCTGATACACTGGGCATTGACCCGTATTATCCACCGCCCGTTGATTGCCTTTCCAATAGGTATTCCAATTGGTCGCAAAATCAGCAACCGATGCAGGCACAGTCGGCATCACGGTGATGCAGTTATGGGACGGCTGTAAATAATTCAGCTTGGTCAAACGCGGCAAGGCAATGGCTTTCAGCCTATTCTGATCCAATGACAGTTGCGACAAGCTCGGCATAGGCAGTGGGGATGCCGTATCCGCTGGTGACAACGCGGCAACATCGGTCAATAAATTGCCGTCTAGGTTCAAGATTGCCATATTACGCAGATGCAGTAGCGGTTGTAGATCAGTAATCTGATTGTTACGCAGTACTAAATAATTTACCAAGCGTAATTTGGGCACATCAGGCGTACCAAACAAATCCACCAAATTGTTATTGTCCAATTGGGCATTATCAATGAATAAGGTGTTTAAGCTAGGCAAGTTCACACCCAACGCGCTCAGATCACTGGCATCCAAGGCATTACCACTCAAATACAAATCACGCAGATCAGGAAAATGCTGTGCAGTCAAACTGCTGATGTCGGTAATCTGATTGTTGCTCAAGTCTAGTGCTTGAATTTTGGGAAAATAATGTGCAAGCACGCTAATATCGGTCAAATTTTGGTTAGGACACGCAAACTGCGTACTGGCTAATAATGCCTCTTCCGTGGGAATGCTCGAACTTGAACCAAAACACGTCGAGAGCATGGGGTGAATAACCCGTAAATTGACGGTTGCCACCCGTGACTTTTGTCCGCTATACGTCGCAGAGAAGGCGAACGTACCCGCCGTCCCTAAATAACCATGCGTTGGTGTCAATAATACCTGTCCTTTGGCAGAAACGGTTAACACGCCACCCACCACACTAGTGCTTTCTAGCTGATAAGTGATATTCGGATTGCTAGGGTTTAGCGCATTGCCATTAGCATCCGCCACATCCAAGTTAATGGTGGTTGGCGTGTTTTGGAAAATTTCGACATTTTTGGCTAACGCTATTGGCGCGGTGCTGCCACAGCGACTCGGCGCAAACTGCCATGACTTACCTACCACTTTGATACGGCTTGGTAAGGCGATCACCGCTGGTAAGCAATTATCTTCGAGGGTGAGCGTCAAGTTCTTGCTACCCCCCATGTATTTCAAATCATCCACGCTTAGCAACCGATTGCCTTCTAAGCGCAGATGCGCATTTAACCCTGTTAAGGAGTTTAAACTGGCGATATTCGTCGTTGAGCTGGTAATGGCGTTGTATTCCAGATCCAAACTTTTCAGACTGGTGCGCCCCGACAGTGGGGCAACATCGGTAATGGCATTGTATTCCAACCCTAAACGTTCTAAAGCGGTCATGCTAGTGAGGGATGGAATAGTGGTAATCGCGTTGAAACCTAACTCTAGCGCTTGTAGCTTGGTCAGACGCGACAAGGTGCTCACGTCGGTTAAGGCATTGCCACGCAGGTAGAGTTCTTGCAAATTGGGTAAGTCATCAATGTCTGTCACGCGGGTGAGGTTGTTACCGTCCAGCCCTAAGACTTGCAAGCTGGTCAAGGTGCTCAGGGCGCTGATATTGGTCAAGTTGGTGTATGACAAATCCAAGGTTTGTAAGCTAGGTAATTGTGATAATTGCGATAAATCAGCCTGAGATAAATCAATATCGACACAACTCAACGTATCCGTGGTCGCGCTCGGCACAACATCGCCAAAGCATTGCAACAAAGCAGGGTCAGTAATCGAGATAATATCTTTAACAGCGATGGTAAGCGTGGCAGCGGTTGAAGTGAGTTTGCCGTCTTTTACCGTGAACTTGAATGCATCGCTGGTGACACCCGCCTTCGGGGTGTAGGTGACTTGATTGCCATTCTTGATAGCACTGACAGTGCCTTTCGGTTTGGGGCTGCTCATCAGTGCGTAGGTTAAGCTATTGCCATCGGGATCTGAACCGCTGAGCGTAATAGTGCTTGTCCCGCGTGTTGACACCACCACAGTTTTGGAATCGGCAACAGGTTTATCATTAACAGCAGCAATCGCGAGGCTCACAGTGGCAGGGGCTGATACTGAACTGCCATCGCTCGCAGCAAAGGTAAAACTATCCGCACCGGCGTAATTGGTATTGGGTTTATAGGTCGCTTTAGCACCACTGATGATGACACTGCCATTCGCGGGTGGCGTCACAACCTGATAGGTCAAGGTTTTACTGTCTACATCAGTGGCTTTCAGGGTAATGCTTTTGCTGGTGTCTTCGGTGAGCTTGATGGCTTGCCCGACGGCTACGGGTGCGTCATTGATCGCATTGATCATGATGCTCACGGTGGCCGTGGTTGAGGTTAAGCTGCCGTCGTTCACTGCGAAGGTGAATTTATCGCTGCCGCTGAGGTTGGCTTTGGGGGTGTAGGTGGCTATGTTACTGCCCGCAGGTAACACCACTGTGCCTTTGGTGGGTTTGCTGCTGATTTTGTAGGTCAGCACGCTGCCGACATCAGGGTCTAACCCTTCGAGGGTAATGGACGTTGCCGTATCTTCTGTCACGGTGACGGATTGCGGCAGGGCGGTTGGTTTGGTGTTAGCCGCTTGCACCACTGACGAACATAAAACGCAAACACCCGTTAGGATAATGATCCCCAAACCCCTGATTTTCATGACATGATGCCTCAAAACAAACTATTCATTTATTTTATGGCATAAATGTATTTTTTGGTGTGAGATACGTCACATACAGGCGACTAGTTTTGTAGTAATTTTGGGCTGTCGGGCGGATAAGTCGAATGATAGTTGAGCGTGGATAAAAATATTCATGCTTTGCATTAGGCAGTTAACAGACAAATGGTATAGTTTTTCCGATATACTGCACTTAACAGACTAGATTTAAGTCATAACACACTAACGATAACTGATGCTGATTAGATACAAGGCAGGGCGGTAGCGTATCCAAAACGCATACATCTTAACCAAGTTTTATCAGGTTTTTTTGTAAAGTGTGATAGGCATCACAACCGTTGATCGGTTTTGCCGTTAAGCTCGCGCTCATCAATGGGGACACCACATCGAAGCCATACCGGGCAATACAAGGTAGGGCGGTAGCGTACCTAGCTTTTTTGACTTAAATGCATAGTTAAAATCATATATAAACCATTACCTCTTTCTCTGGGGCATTCATGAAAACACTTGAACAATCAACGCTAGCCATCATCGGCTTGGGCTATGTCGGTTTGCCATTAGCAGTCGAATTTGGCAAACACCTTCCCACCATCGGCTTTGATATTAACAAAGCACGCATTGAAGAACTGAAAAGTGGTAATGACCATACACTAGAAACGACATCGGAAGAATTGCAGGATGCACAACACCTAAGTTACACCGACCATTTAGAAGACCTGCGCGATGCAAATGTTTTTATTGTTACTGTGCCAACCCCGATAGATGACCATAAGCGTCCTGATCTCACCCCATTAATTAAAGCGAGTGAGAGTATTGGTAAAATTATCAAGCGTGGTGATGTCGTGGTCTATGAGTCCACGGTTTACCCCGGTGCGACCGAAGAAGATTGCATTCCAGTGATTGAGCGTGTTTCTGGGCTGACGTTTAACGTGGATTTCTTTGCTGGCTATTCACCGGAGCGGATTAACCCCGGTGACAAAGAACATCGCCTTCCTACCATTAAGAAGGTGACTTCTGGTTCTACCCCTGACGTGGCTGATTTTGTGGATGCGCTGTATCAACGCATTATCACCGCAGGCACGCATAAAGCCACCAGCATCAAAGTTGCAGAAGCTGCCAAAGTCATTGAAAACACTCAGCGCGATTTGAATATTGCCTTGATCAATGAGTTGGCAGTGATTTTTAACCGCATGGGTATTGATACGGAATCGGTATTGTTAGCGGCGGGTACAAAATGGAACTTTTTGCCCTTCCGCCCCGGTTTGGTCGGTGGGCATTGCATTGGGGTTGACCCGTATTACCTGACCCACAAGGCGCAATCATTGGGTTATCACCCGGAAGTGATTCTGGCTGGGCGGCGTATTAATGACGGCATGGGTGCTTATGTGGTGTCGCAATTGATCAAGGCGATGTTGAAGCAGCGTATTCAGGTGGAAGGCGCGAAAGTGCTGGTGATGGGTTTGACCTTTAAGGAGAACTGCCCGGATTTACGCAATACCCGTGTGGTCGACATCCTGAAAGAATTGTGTGAGTACGGCATTGAAGCCGATGTGTATGACCCATGGGTATCGGTGGAAGAGGCACAACATGAATACCAGATCACGCCAGTACTTGAGCCACGACAAGGAGCTTATGATGCGATTATTTTAGCAGTTGGGCATCAGCAGTTTAAGGAAATGGGTATAGATGGTATTCGTGGTTTAGGGAAAAACATGCATGTGCTATATGACCTGAAATATGTGTTCCCTGCCGATGCTTCAGATTTGAGATTATAACTTATGACTGCTTACGAAACTTTACTTGCTACCCTGCCCTCACAGCCTAAGACTTGGTTGGTTACGGGTGTTGCGGGGTTTATTGGCTCTAACTTGCTGGAGACTTTGCTGAAGCTTAATCAGCGGGTGGTGGGCTTAGATAACTTTGCGACTGGGCATCAGCATAATTTGGATGAAGTGCAAAGCCTTGTCAGTGGTGAGCAGTGGGCAAACTTCCGGTTTATACGCGGGGATATTCGCCAATTGAATGATTGCCAAACGGCGTGTGAGGGTGTGGACTATGTATTGCACCAAGCGGCGTTAGGTAGTGTGCCGCGTTCATTGGAAGACCCGATTACCACGAATGGCACTAATATTGATGGCTTTTTAAATATGTTGGTGGCGGCACGGGATGCACAGGTGAAACGGTTTGTGTATGCGGCTTCTAGCTCTACGTATGGGGATCACCCTGCCCTGCCTAAGATTGAGGAAAACATTGGTAAGCCGTTATCGCCGTATGCGGTCACCAAATATGTGAATGAGTTGTATGCGGATGTATTTGCGCGGGCGTATGGATTTAATACGATTGGGTTGCGGTACTTCAATATCTTTGGCAAGCGCCAAGACCCGAATGGGGCGTATGCGGCGGTGATTCCGAAGTGGATTGCCAGCATAATCAAAGATGAGCCAGTGTATATTAATGGGGATGGCGAAACCAGCCGCGATTTTTGTTATATCGACAATGCGGTACAGGCGAATTTACTGGCGGCAACTACGGAAAACACTGATGCAACGAATCAGGTGTATAACGTGGCAGTGGGTGATCGCACCACGCTGAATGAATTGTTCTGGCATTTGCATGAGAATTTGTTGCCACGGTTTGCACATTTACAGGAGTTTGAGCCGACCTATCGGGATTTTCGGGCGGGGGATGTAAGACACTCACTGGCAGATGTCGGTAAGTCTGCACGGCTGTTGGGCTACTCCCCCAGTCATCGTATTGGTGAAGGTTTAGCAGTAGCTATGCAATGGTATTTAGGTCAGAAACACTGATGAAACCCAAGCATCGTAAGGGCATTATTCTCGCTGGTGGCAGCGGTTCGCGTTTATATCCGCTTACCAAAGCAGTCAGCAAGCAGTTGATGCCGATCTATGATAAACCGATGATCTACTATCCGTTAACGGTACTAATGTTATCAGGCATTCGGGATATTTTGATCATCACCACGCCAGAAGACTCCACTCAGTTCCAGCAATTGTTAGCCGATGGTTCGCAGTGGGGTTTGAATATTGAATATGCGGTACAGCCAAAGCCAGAAGGATTGGCGCAGGCTTTCTTGATCGGAGCTGACTTTGTAGGTAACTCACCTGCCACTTTGATTTTGGGTGATAATATTTATTACGGCGAAGGGCTGTCACAGCGTCTGCAAAGCGTTGCACAGCAACAAAACGGTGCAACCGTGTTTGCCTATTATGTTAAAGACCCGGAACGCTACGGTGTCGTCGATTTCGATGCGCACGGCAAAGCCCTCAGTATTGAAGAAAAGCCGGTTAAACCACGTTCAAACTATGCGGTGACTGGGCTGTATTTCTATGATAACCAAGTGGTGGATATGGCGCGTGAAGTACGTCCTTCCCCGCGTGGCGAGTTAGAGATCACCACCCTGAATCAGATGTATTTGGAAGCGGGTCAATTGCAGGTCGAAATGCTCAAACGTGGCACTGCGTGGCTGGATACGGGTACACATGCGTCATTGCTGGATGCTTCTAACTACATTCGGGTGATTGAAGAGCGGCAAGGGTTGAAGATTGCTTGCCCGGAGGAAATCGCGTGGCGGATGGGCTTTATTGACCAAGAACAGTTACTTAGATTGGCTGAGCCGCTGAAGAAAAGCGGTTATGGCGATTATCTGACAGGATTACTTCACGCATGACAACAACACACAATCCTCAACGCTTACTCGTCACAGGTGGGGCTGGCTTCATTGGCACTAACTTTGTGCATTATTGGCTTGAACAATACCCTGATGCGCATATCGTGGTGTTGGATATGCTGACGTATGCGGGGCGGCGTGAAAACCTGCAAGCGCATGAAGGGAAAAGTAATTTCCGTTTTGTGCAGGGTGATATTCTGGATCAGGCATTGGTGACAACACTGTTGCGCGAGGAAATCATTGATACCATCGTGCATTTTGCGGCGGAGTCACACGTTGACCGTTCGATTTACGGGCCGGATGCTTTCTTGAAAACCAATATTGATGGTACACACAGTTTGCTGAAAGCGGCTAAAACGGTGTGGTTGGATGAAAAGCCGGGGTTTGCACACCGTTTTCATCATGTATCAACGGATGAGGTGTATGGGACGCTCTCCCCTACTGACCCTGCGTTTACGGAAACCACGCCGTATGCACCGAATTCGCCGTATGCAGCAAGTAAAGCGGCTTCGGATCATATTGTGCGGGCGTATCAGCATACTTATGGGTTACAAACGACCACTAGCAACTGCTCTAATAATTACGGGCCTTATCAATACCCCGAAAAGTTGATTCCACTGGCGATTTCACGTTTATTGCAGGGTCAGGCTGTGCCGATTTATGGCGATGGTTTGCAGGTGCGTGACTGGTTGTATGTGGATGACCATAATCGTGGAATTGATCTGATTATTCGTAAAGGGCGGATTGGTGAAACCTATAATATTGGCGGAAATAATGAACAGACGAATATCAACCTGATTCATGCCCTGTGTGAGTTGTTGGATGAACGTTTCCCTGAATCGTCGAATGTGCCGCATCAGCAGCATATTACTTATGTGACGGATAGACCGGGGCATGATCGGCGTTATGCGATTGATAACAGCAAGATTTGTCATGATCTTGGGTATCAGCCACAAGAAACCTTCACATCCGGCTTAAACAAAACCTTAGACTGGTATCTGAATGGTGCAGCTTTTTGGCGTGGCGGTGTCGAACTGTTTGGATCTCACTAAACAATAAACGGAATTCAATTATGAATAATGATAAACCCATCTATGTTACGCAGCCCTATTTACCGCCCCTAGAAGAACTAATCCCCTATTTTGAAAAGATTTGGGATAACAAAATACTTACTAATGGTGGTCCTTTTCATCAACAATTAGAGAAGGCATTATGCGAGTATTTAGGTGTTGAACACATTGCTTTATTTGCCAACGGTACGCTTGCATTGGTCACTGCCTTGCAAGCCCTGCGTATTACGGGTGAAGTAATTACTACGCCGTATTCGTTTGTGGCAACAGCGCATTCACTGCTGTGGAACGGTATTAAGCCTGTATTTGCTGATATTGACCCTAATACGCTGAATCTTGACCCTAGCAAGATTGAAGCGGCTATCACACCACAAACTACCGCGATTATGCCAGTGCATGTCTATGGACATCCTTGTGATGTTGATGCCATTCAGAAAATTGCAGATAACTATAATTTGCGCGTGATCTATGATGCCGCCCATGCGTTTGGGGTGAAATGTCATTGTGGTAGCGTACTGAATCACGGTGATTTATCGGTTTTAAGCTTCCATGCCACTAAGGTTTTTAACACCTTTGAAGGTGGTGCAATTATTTGTCCTGATGCAAAGACAAAACAACGTATTGACCATTTAAAAAACTTCGGCTTTGTTGATGAAGTCACCGTTGTTGCCCCTGGTATTAATGGCAAAATGAGTGAACTCAATGCGGCTATAGGTTTATTACAGTTACAACATATTGATGAAGCTTTGAAACACCGCCAAGAAATTGATGCACATTATCGTGAAGCTTTAGCTAATGTTAAGGGAATCCGTTGCGTTAATGATGCTGGCGAACAAGCGGCTAATTATGCCTATTTCCCCATCATGGTCGAAGATACTTACCCCTTAAACCGTGATGAGCTATATTTAAAATTGCGGGAACATAATATTTTTGCACGTCGTTACTTTTATCCATTAATTTCAGAGTTCCCAATGTATCGTGGCTTACGTTCTGCCACATCAGACAATTTACCCATTGCCTCAAAAGCAGCACAACAAGTGATTTGTTTGCCTATCTATCCAAATCTTTCGCATCATGAGCAACAGCGAATTATTAATGTTATTGCCGGAGAAAAATGATGGCTGCACTTAATCGTGATGCTATCGAACAAATGGGCTTTGCTGAAATTGGCAACAATGTCACGATTTCAGAAAAGGCTTCTTTCCACAATTGTGCGAAGATCAAGATAGGTAATAACTGTCGTATAGATGATTTTTGTGTACTTTCTGCTGGAGAAGGTGGAATTACGCTAGGCAATTATATTCACATTGCAGTTTACACGTCTCTAATTGGTGCGGGAAAGATAGCATTAGATGATTATTGTAACTTATCATCAAGAGTTGCCATTTACTCAAGCAGTGATGATTACTCTGGGGCTTTCATGACTAATCCTGCTGTCCCTAAACAGTTCACTAATGTCGAACATGCTGATGTTTATTTAGGTAAGCATGTCATTGTGGGTAGTGGAAGTGTGATATTGCCGGGGGTTAGATTAGAGGATGGAGTGGCTATTGGGGCTTTATCTTTAGTCACGAAAAGCTGTAAGGCTTTTGGGATTTATGCGGGAAATCCAGCTAAATTTATCAAAGAAAGAAAAAAAGACTTATTAACATTAGAACAACAATTATTAAAACCACAAAAACAATGAGTCTTAAAAGAAACATAGTTGCTAGCTATGCCAGCCAAATCTATATTACTGCGATTGGCATCCTAATACTTCCTCTGTACATAAAATACATGGGAGCAGAAGCTTATGGTTTAGTCGGTTTCTTTGTTATGTTACAAGCATGGTTTAATCTTTTAGATTTAGGTTTAACACCAACTATTGCTAGAGAAACAGCAAGCTTCAAAGCAGGAGGTCATTCCCCTCTTAAGTATCGTCAACTATTTCGGGCTTTAAGCTTAATATTCTTATTTATAGCTATTATTGGAGGAAGCGGATTATTTTTAATATCTGATTATCTTGCCAAAAACTGGCTTAATATAACAAAACTATCGACTGATGAAGTTGCTTTTTGTTTAAAAATTGTAGCTATAATTGTCGCTTTACGTTGGATATCTGGTTTGTATCGTGGCACTATATCTGGCTCAGAAAAAATAATATGGCTATCATCATTTAATGTATTTATCGCAACTCTACGATTTTTAGGGATTTTTCCAATTTTCTGGCATTATGGCACAGAACCTGAAATATTTTTTCAATATCAACTACTCATCGCCGTAGTAGAGTTTTGTATTTTATGGTTAAAATCCAGTAAAATTCTTCCTATTTTAGAAAAATCTCAAATAGAAAAAATAGGTTTATCTATTGCACCCATTAAAAATACATTAAAATTTTCTCTTAGTATTGCATTTACTAGTAGCATTTGGACAGTTGTCACACAGACAGATAAATTAATCGTATCAAGACTACTATCTTTAGAAGAATATGGATATTTTACTTTATCTGTTTTAGTAGCTAGCGCTATTGTAATGACTTACAGTCCAATTAGTACTGCTCTATTACCTAACTTAGTAAGACTAGAAACTGAAAACAAACAAAAAGAACTAATATATTTATACCGGAAATCAACGCAAATTATCACTGTAGTTAGTGTATCAACAGCAATCGTCTTAGCCACTTTCTCAAATTTTATTTTATACCTTTGGACTCATGACAGACACATTGCAAATATTGGTTCTACAGTTTTAACATCCTATGCAATCGGTTATGGCTTTCTAGCAATATCAAGTCTTCCGTATTATCTACAGTATGCAAAGGGTAAACTTGATCTACACATTTATGGGAGTCTATTTTACTTAGGACTTTTATTACCATTATTATTCTTATTAACTTATAAATTTGGAATAGCAGGTACTGGTTATGCTTGGATGATAACAAATTTTATATATTTTCTATTTTGGATTGGATTTATACACAGAAAATATTTAAAAGGTTTACATTTGTCATGGCTTTTGAAAGATGTTACAACCCCAATAATACTTCCACTATTATTTACAATTTTTTTAACCATTAATTTTAAAGAACATAGCGTATTTTTTCACTCACTACCAACACTAATTCTCTTTGTTATTATTATTTTTTTAACCTCTATATTATCTGGCTCACATACAAGGTCACTGCTCATTAGCACAATAAAAAGATTCACAAGCAGATAATTAAACCAAAGAGACGTAAAAAACTCATCATTAAAATACATGCCACTTCTAAACCAAACAATCACTCACTGAAGTATACCATCGGCAATTGAGTTCTCGGTTTCGATATTTTTCACAATCACTCTTTTATCAATGAGTTATGAATTTTAAAAAAACCGAATTTTCATTTACCGATGGTATAGTTGGGTTTAGTGGTAGTCAAAAGTCCACTCGATATACTCCCTGCTCTTTCTAAAAATTTATCGACCAAAATGATCCATTATCAAATAACTGAGTTAAGAATAGTGGAGATAAAAGCTGAACGACTAAAATCGATGGTATTAACCGTTGAAAACTGACTAATAAATTTTTCATAATTACGAAATATTCGCATCAACACTTAAAAATAAATTTCCATCCATAATTAGATAAACCACATGATTAATAATAAAGTTTTTGTTGTATGTGCCCCTGATTATTCAGAAAATTCGGGTGGCTCTATATGTGTACATCACCTAGCAGATATATTAGCCAGTTTAGGATATACGACATATATTGCTCCATTGCTAACCGAGATTAATATTCTTTCATTAAAAAAATTTAAAAGTGCTGTAATGCATACTTTTTACCTTCATTTGTACAAACTCAAAAAAGTTACATCATTTCCAGCGAATAAAGCTAAAATAATAAGTGTTTTAGATGCCAAGTCGTTAGCCCAAAAAGGGGCTATTTTTATCTATACAGATACAGTTTTGGGGAATCCATATCAAGCAAAAAAAATAGTGAGATGGTTACTTCACTACCCAATGTTTTTCCATAAGCAAGTATGTTGGAGTCAAGGTGAAATTATTATTCGTTTTAATGACAACATTCCAAAACAAAATTTAAGCGGTATTATTTTCCTAGATCAACTACTAAAAATAGTAAAATACCCAATCGATCTTTATTTGTCAAAGATCAGTAAAGATCGATTAGGTTCAGCGCATTTGATTAGGAAAGGAGTTGGTAAAGATTTTATCCACCCACCTAATTCAATTTGTATAGATGGATTATCTCATCATGAAATAGCAACCATACTAGGTAAAGTTCAATACTTCTACTCTTATGACTTATACACTGCATATTCCTCATTAGCGGCAATAAGTGGTTGCGTGTCAATTGTTGTTCCAGATAAAAATGTCTCTATATTAGATTGGTATCCTTCTATCGAAGATAGATATGGAATATCTTATGGTACTGAAAATATAAAATGGGCAATAGAAACACAGAGCCTAGTTTTAGAAAAACTAAAAAAAAATGAAGAAACAAATATTGATAATACCAAATTATTCATAGCATCATTAAATAATTTAGAAAATTTTTAACTAAATAGCCTGAGAACACTAGTGGTGTTCATACCTGCTACGAGGCAGATACAAACTTAAAAAGCGACTTATTTTCACAACCAATCAATATCTAGGTAAACCATGTTTTTTCACTTTATAACTGTTAATTATAACAACTGCAATTTTACTAAAGAGTATATATATAGCATAAACTCAATACCACTAGATGAAGGTGATCATGTAAATGTAATAATAGTTGATAACAAATCAAACAATGAAGACTACCGAAATCTTGAAATCTTTTGCCGCACATTTGATTCTGTAGAGCTAATTAGAAATGACACCAATCTAGGATACTTTAAGGGTCTTAACATAGGTATAACCATAGCAAAGAAAGATAGTAATACACTGATCATAGCTGGCAACAACGATTTGACTTTTGATAAGGATTTTTTAAAAAATCTCAAGAAAATAGCATATAACAAAAACACTTTAGTTATTGCACCCAATATCATTACCCTAGAAGGCAGACAGCAAAATCCTCATGTTATAAATGAAGTACCCAGAATAGAGAAAATAAAATGTGAGATTTACTACTCTAACTACTATATAGGTCAATCACTCAGATTTATAAACAGATTATTCAGAAATCCACTTAATAAGAATGAAAAAATACTAACCAATGATTTCGGACAAATGCCGATCAAGAGAGGAATTGGGGCTTGTTATATTTTAACTCCACATTTCTTTGACTTTTTCGAGAAGTTGGATGATCGTGTATTTCTATGGGGTGAAGAAGCATTACTTTCAAACCAAGTAGAGAGCGTCTCAGGTATTACATTATATGATCCAACGATAAAGATCACTCATCATGAAAGTGCTAGTGTTGTTAACATTGAGTCAAAAAAAAGATATGATATAAACAAAGCATCTTATAAAATATACAAGAAATATCTATAGATCACCATGTCATATATAATCGTATTTAATGCCTTCTTTTTTACATTAATTTCGTCTTTTTTCCGTAATTCAGGGCTATTCGTACTTTTATTAATTCCTGTTATGTGGGCTATGTTTGGAGCTAACTACTCTAACGCAGATTATGCCAATTATTTAGCCACATACGAATTACAGGAGCAAGAAGTAGTTTTCGATACCAGTCAGATAGGATTCATTAATTTAATGAGTTTATCTAGCACTTTAGGACTAAGTTATAATGGTTTCTTAACAATTGTATCATTCATGGGAATATTGCTAATATATTCAACTATTAGCAAATATACTGAAAAACCAAACTTTGTTTTTGCTCTTTACTTCATACATCCTTTCTTTCTTGATATTATTCAAGTCAAACATTTTCTAGCAATGTCGATCATTGTATTCTCAGTCAGATTTCTAATCGAAAATAGAACAACATCAACATACAAATATATTGCAGGGATATTAATTGCATCATCAATTCATTTCATAGCACTGTTTTTTCTACCCTTAGCATTTATAAAAAAGATAAATATTAAAATTCTTATTATTTTTATAATCATCTCATCATTAGGGGTATTATTTTTAGACAAACTTAATATCATGCAGTCTTTAGCCATAAAAATAACAGGTAGTACCAGAACTGAAAGCTATTTTGAAAACAGGGCTAATTTTGGTTTCTTTGTTCAGTTTTTTATTCAACTATGCACATTAGCCATAGTGTTTTACTCTGTAAATATTTTAAGAAAAAAAAACAAAAGCAGCAAGTTTGTAGAGCTTATATTAATAATCAATATTTATTTACTTATTTTGTTCCCATTTTATGTAATTAATGGGACTTTTGAGCGGGCATTTAGAATAAGTTTAATCCTAGACTATATTTTATTTTCCCTGACATTTAGTACACTTAGTATAAAGCTAAAACCCTATTACATCTCTATGCTAGTTACGTTAGTGAGTCTATTATTTATATGGCACGTTTATTACAACTACAGTGAAGAAGTTTTTTATTCTATATTTGAGAACAATCATGTATTTGACTACTTTTTTAACGGAAGCTAAATAATGTTTAACGGAAAAACACTCCTAATTAGCGGGGGCACAGGCTCTTTCGGCAACGCCGTCCTCCGCCGCTTCCTCCAAACCGACATCGCCGAAATCCGCATTTTCAGCCGTGACGAGAAAAAGCAGGATGACATGCGGAAGAAGTATTCTAATCCCAAACTGAAATTCTACATCGGTGATGTACGCGACTACCAAAGCATCCTGAATGCCAGTCGTGGGGTCGACTACATCTTCCACGCCGCTGCACTAAAACAAGTCCCCTCATGTGAATTTCACCCCATAGAAGCCGTCAAAACCAACGTAATGGGAACTGAAAATGTCTTGGAAGCCGCCATTCAAAATCAGGTAAAACGGGTAGGTAAGCGTTCACGCCCTCTATTAGGCATTCCAGCGAACTTGTAGTAAATTCACCCCATCCCAACAGCGAGTCATTTACCCCTTGTTAGCCGCCGTTCCTACCTTACCCACGACACTGGATGAAGCGCATCAGGTGATCGTGCGCCAACAGGAACGGATAACTGAGTTGGAGAAGCAAGTGGCACGGGTGGCGGTGCTGGAGCAACAAGTCGAAATGCTGCAAAAACAACTGGAAGAACTGGTTGCCAAATTCGGCAGCAGTTCGCGTAACAGTTCCAAAGCGCCGTCCTCCGACAGCCCGGAACAACGGGCGTTGCGTCCCAAACGCAAGGGGAGTAGCCGCCCACACGGTGGGCAACCGGGGCATCCGCGTCACGAACGGGCGTTATATCCTCCCGAACAAGTGACCCGTACCGAACAGTATTTCCCTGAAAGCACCTGTTCCTGTGGTGGGGCAGTGGCGATTGATTGGGGAAACCCTTACCGCCATCAGGTCACGGATATTGCTCCACCGCCGCCACCGGACGTGACGGAACACCAGTTTTATCAGGGTGTTTGCCAATCCTGCGGCATCAAGCACCACAGCCAGTGGCCGGATTGGGTGCCGAGCGGTCAAATGGGTGCAGGCGTGATCGCCTGGGTGGTGATTTTGAGTGGTCAGTTCCGCCTATCCATGCGCCAGATCCAGGTTCTGTTGTGGGAAATGTGCCACGTGCGTTTTAGCACTGGGGCTATCAGCAAGGCGCAAGGCAAAGCCATTCCGTGGATGGGGCCGCTATACCGTCAAGTAGGTCAGTATGTACGCGGACAAGCGGTATGCCACGCCGATGAAACCCGCCATTATCGCGGTACGAACACTTACTGGTTATGGGCATTGGCTGACCATAGCGTGAGTTACTTCATGACCCATTACTCACGCGGCAAGGCCGCCGCCGATGCCTTGTTGGGCAGCTTTACTGGCTATCTGGTCACCGACCACTTCAGTGGTTACGGCAACGTCCCACCCGAACGGCGGCAACTGTGTTGGGCGCATTTGATCCGCCACTTCCGCAAAATGGCGGGGCGTTGCGGCGAAGGGGGAAGCGTGGGCAAACGCCTGTTGTTACTCGCCTATACCACCGTCCGCACCCATCACCGCTGGCAACAACAACCCGATGAAGCCGCTCGCTACCAACGGCGGATACTCCGCTTGCGCCGCAGCTTCCAAGCCACGCTCAACAAAGGCTTGGCATTGGAGAATTGCAAACGCACCACCAACCAATGCAAGCATTTGCTCAAGGATGAGGCGATGTGTTGGACTTTCCTCAAGGATAGTCGCATTCCCCTCACCAATAACCGTGCCGAGCGGGTGATCAGGCCGTATGTGCAATGGCGGAAAACCAGCTTTGCCAGCCAGTCGGCACAAGGTGACAGATTCCGTCCAACGGTGATGACCGTGCTGGGGACGGCACGTCAATTGGGGATGAATATGGCGATATTGATGCGGGACATTTGCTCACAAGGCTTGGCTCATAAGTCTGTCTCGGTGCGCTTCCCTTTGGCTCAACCGTTAGCTTCTAACCCGCTACAGACGGCGTGAACGCTTACAACGGGTAGTCTGTCTCAGCACCGATAAAGCGGTTTACCCCATCAACGCAATGGGTATCTCCAAAGCCATGATGGAAAAAGTCATCGTGGCGAAATCACGTAACCTGAAAGGCACACAAACCACAATCTGTAGCACCCGCTACGGCAACGTCATGGCTTCCCGTGGCTCAGTCATCCCGCTGTTCGTCGATCAAATCCTCGCTGGCAAGCCCATCACCATCACCGATCCCAACATGACCCGCTTCATGATGACCTTGGAAGATGCGGTAGATTTGGTGCTGTATGCCTTTGAACACGGACAAAACGGCGATATTTTCGTGCAAAAAGCCCCCGCAGCCACCATTGAAGTCCTCGCTCAAGCGCTACTCGGTATTATGGATAAACCCAACCATGAAGTCCGCATGATCGGCACACGTCACGGTGAAAAACTGTACGAAGCCCTGCTCAGCCGTGAAGAAATGCTCGCCGCCGAAGATAGGGGCGACTACTACCGCATCCCCCCCGACTTGCGTGACCTCAACTACAGCAAATTTGTGGAAGAAGGCGAATCCCGCATTGCCACCATCGAAGACTACAACTCCCACAACACCACCCGTCTCGATGTGGAAGGCATGAAAACCCTGCTACGCAAACTGACCTTTGTTAAAGCCTTAGAACGCGGCGAATACGTCCAGCCAGAGGAATAAATACCGTGAAAGTCCTAGTCACTGGCGCAGACGGGTTTATCGGCAAAAACCTGTTAGCCCGCTTCGCAGAAATGGCAGATATAGAAGCCCTGCGTTTCTCACGGCAAAACACCGAACAGGAACTTCCTGAGCTGATTGCCGCCGTCGATGCCATTATCCATTTGGCTGGTATCAACCGCCCACTGTCACCGGAAGAATTTGTAACAGGCAACACCGGGTTAACCACCACTCTAAGTCGGATTCTCACCGACACCCAGCACACGATTCCCGTATTATTTGCATCATCCACCCAAGCAGCCCTAGACAACCCCTATGGCAGCAGCAAACGCGCAGCCGAAGATGCTTTACGGCATTATGCCGAGCAAACGGGTGCAAACGTTTACATCTACCGCTTGCCCAATGTATTCGGCAAATGGTGCAAACCCAACTACAACTCAGCGGTAGCGACCTTCTGCCATAACATCGCCAATGGTTTGCCGATCACCATTAATGACCCCAACGCACCCATCACACTGGTGCATGTGGATGATGTGATCCACGACTTCCTTCAAGTGCTGCAACATAAACCAGTCATAGCACAGCAAACCTTCCGCGCCGTTACCCCCGAATACCAAACCACGGTAGGCGAACTAGCTCAACAAATCGAAGGCTTCCGCAACAGCCGCAACACCTTGATCACCCCCAAAGTCGGCACAGGGTTACTTCGGGCGTTATATTCCACCTATGTCAGCTATTTACCGACAACAGACTTTGCTTACAACGTCCCGAAATACGGTGATCAACGCGGTGTTTTCGTGGAAATGCTCAAAACCCCTGATTCAGGGCAATTCTCCTTTTTCACCGCCCACCCCGGTATTACCCGTGGCGGTCACTATCACCACACCAAAACCGAAAAATTTCTAGTGATTAAAGGTAAAGCCCAGTTTGGTTTTCGGCACATCCTCACCGATGAAACCTTCACGCTAGAAACCGACGGTGACAACCCACAAATTGTCGAAACCATCCCCGGCTGGGCGCACGATATTACCAATATCGGTACGGACGAAATGGTCGTCATGCTCTGGGCAAACGAACAGTTTGACCGCGAACACCCCGATACTTACGCACATCAGGTTTGATATGAAAAAGCTCAAAATAATGACCGTGGTCGGCACCCGCCCGGAAATCATCCGCCTGTCACGGGTCATGGCAAAACTCGACCAATATTGTGATCACGTGCTGGTGCATACCGGGCAGAACTACGATTACGAACTCAACCAGATATTCTTTGACGATCTGGAAGTACGCAAGCCGGATTATTTCCTGCAAGCCGCAGGCGCATCCGGTGCGGAAACCATCGGTAAAGTCATTATAGGCGTAGATCAAGCACTTGCTGAAGTCAAACCGGACGCGATGCTGGTACTAGGTGACACCAATAGCTGCATGGCAGTGATTCCAGCTAAACGCCGCAAAATCCCCGTATTTCACATGGAAGCAGGCAACCGCTGTTTTGACCAACGCGTCCCCGAAGAAATCAACCGCCGTATCGTCGATCACACCGCCGACATCAACCTCACCTACAGCAGCATTGCGCGTGAATACCTGTTACGCGAAGGCTTACCACCCGATATGGTGATTAAAACCGGCAGCCCGATGTTTGAAGTGCTGAACCACTACCGAGCAGGCATTGAAGCCTCTGAAGTACTCAGTCGCCTAGAACTTAGCGAAGGTCAGTTTTTCGTAGTCAGTGCGCACCGTGAAGAAAACATCGACTCTGACAAAAACTTCCTGAAACTGGTCAACGTCCTCAATACCGTGGCAGAACATTACGGTTATCCGGTGATTGTCTCGACTCACCCACGCACCCAAAAGCGTGTTGATGCGATGAATATCAGCTTCCACCCGTTAGTACGCCTCCTGAAACCTTTAGGCTTTAAGGATTACAACAAACTGCAAATGACCGCCAAAGCGGTATTATCTGACAGCGGCACGATTACGGAAGAATCCTCGATCTTAAACTTCCCTGCCCTCAATATCCGCGAAGCCCACGAACGCCCTGAAGGGATGGAAGAAGCCTCGGTTATGATGGTGGGTTTAGAGACAGAACGGGTGATGCAAGCTTTGTTCGTACTAGAATCGCAGGCACGAGGCAATACTGAACGCACACTACGCCCTGTGGGTGATTACAGTATGCCGAACGTTGCCGAGAAAGTTGTGCGGATTATTCATAGCTATACGGATTATGTGAATCATGTTATATGGAAAAAAGCGTAACAATGAATAATACAGATCAGCCTAATAAACCGTGGGTTGCTTATGTCGGACCATTCAGATTTCCTGATGGCGGAGCAGCGGCCAGAAGAATCTTAGGCAATGCCCTAAGTATTTATGAAGCTGGTTATGACGTAAAAATTATTTCCGGTCAAACAAAAGAAGAAATAAAAACAGAGATTCCTGATTTCCTTGAGGTTATATCAACAGAAGAAAGAACTGCCGAAAAACTACCGCAGTTTCTTAAGAGAATCATCTACCTTACTATGGGACGAAAAACCTACAACTGGTTTAAGTCTCAAAATAACAAACCGAACTACATAATATTATATAGCGGCTACACGCCGTATATTTTATGGATGAAATATTACTGCAAAAAAAATAAAATTCCCTTATTCTTCGATGCTGTTGAATGGTATGACCAAAATAGCGTAATTAAGAATATATTATCACCCTATCAGTGGAATATAGAGTTCTCCATGAGATTTTTGCTACCAAAACTCAATGGATTAATTGTAATCAGCGAATACTTGCAAAAAATTTATGAGAAAAAATCCATAAAGACAATTAAAATCCCACCGACCATAGATACAAAAACAATCATACCAACCTATACTAAAGTTTCAAAAAAACCTCTAACTATTGCTTACACTGGAACACCTGGCTCTAAAGATTTATTAAATGAATTACTTGAAGCGATTTGTTATATTAATGAAAACGACATATTTGTTACTTTGTGCTTAGCTGGCATTACTGAACCAGAACTAATTGCATATGACTTTTTCAAAAAAACAAAAAGAACCGACTCGCCAAGTTACATAAAAGCTTATGGGAAAATAAACCACGATGCAGCAATAAAATTAGTTGGATCAAGTGACTTTAGTATTTTATTTAGAGAGAAAAATAAAGTTTCATCTGCTGGCTTTCCAACGAAACTAGTAGAAAGCCTATCCGTAGGCACACCATTAATTGCAAACATTACAGGAGATATTGGCATTTATTTGTTAGACGGCATTAATTCTTTTGTATGTCAATCACCGAGCAAAGAAAATATTACGAATGCTATAGAACGTGCCTTATCACTTCAGGCACATGAATATGAAAACATGAGATTTAATGCAAGAAAAACAGCCATAGAGAACTTTGACTATCGTCACTATACACTCAGTTTTAAAAATGAACTCTTCAAGTAAAATATCATATTCCAATTCCAGTCATGTATTACTGATTGGTGCTCTTTCTGAGTCTTTAATAAACTTCCGTGGCTCACTCATCCAGTCCCTACGCAAAGCCAATTACCAAGTAACTGGCATGGCTTCAGAAACACAAACCAAAGTCATTGAACAACTAGCCACATGGGGCGCAAATTTCCGCGCTTACCCTGTACAACGCAATAGCCTAAACCCACTAGCAGACTTCAAAACATGGCAATCCCTACGCCAAACATTCCAAGAACTGCAACCCGATGTCATTCTCGCCTACACCATTAAACCGGTAATTTGGGGTGGGCTGGCAAGCCGTATTCTCCCGAATACACGCTTTTACGCCCTGATCACCGGGCTTGGCTTTGCCTTCCAAGGGGAAACGTTCAAGCGCAAACTGCTAGTGAAGCTAGTCACATTCCTCTACCGCACGGCCTTAAAACGAGCCGAACGGGTGATCTTTCAAAACCCTGACAACCTCAACGAATTTGTTCAACGTAGCATTGTACCAGCCGCCAAATGTGCGTTAGTTAACGGTTCGGGCGTAGACATTAGCCGCCACACACACACACCCTTGCCCAATAACCCGCCTGTTTTTCTCACCATCGGGCGTTTATTAGGCGAAAAAGGCTTCCGCGAATATGCCCAAGCTGCCCAAATTGTCAAAGTCTGCTACCCAGAAGCCACCTTCCAACTACTAGGACCAGAAGACCCCTCACCCGATGGCATCCCCCTCAGCCAAGTACAACACTGGCATCAACAAGGCTGGCTCGAATACCTAGGCTCAACCCATGACGTGCGCCCCTATTTACAAAACTGCCATATCTACGTCTTACCCTCCTACCACGAAGGGATGCCACGCACAGTACTAGAAGCCATGGCAACAGGTCGTCCGATCCTGACAACTGATGTTCCCGGCTGCCGTGAAACAGTAATCAATGGTGACAATGGCTACCTAGTCCCCAAAGCCAACGCCCAAGCACTCGCCGAACGCATGATCTGGTTCATCGAACACCGCAACCAATGGCAACGCATGGGACAACGTAGCCGCCAGTTAGCTGAAGAAAAATACGACGTACACAAAGTCAATGCTGACATACTAAAAATCATGGGGTTAGATAAAACGTGACACCCATCACACCAATTTATAACAAAAAACCATAAAATTAGCTTATTGTTATAGAAAGGGGCACTCAACATGAAACGTACAACTGACTTCATAGCAGCGTTATGCCTGCTCATCTTATTTAGCCCAATCTTGCTGGTGGTGGCTCTTTTAGTCAGCCGCAAACTTGGCTCACCCGTTTTGTTTTCACAAGTGCGCCCCGGCTTATACGGCAAACCTTTTCGTATGATCAAATTCCGCACTATGACTGATGCCCGCGATGCCAACGGCGAGCTACTACCAGACTCCATACGCCTCACTGCATTCGGTAAATTCCTGCGCTCCAGCAGCCTCGACGAACTTCCCGGATTATGGAATGTCCTCAAAGGCGATATGAGTCTAGTCGGCCCTCGCCCCTTATTAATGGAATATCTACCACGTTACACTCCACAGCAAGCGCGTCGCCACGCAGTACGACCCGGCATTACTGGCTGGGCACAAGTCAACGGGCGCAACGCCATTAGCTGGAATCAAAAATTCAAACTCGATGTTTGGTACGTGGATAACCAATCCTTCTGGTTAGATCTGAAAATCCTATTACTGACCGTGAAAAAAGTCTTCGTGCGTGAAGGCATCAGCGCCGAAGGCGAAGCCACCATGCCCAAATTCACCGGGAGCTGAGTTCCTGCTATACTCGGCAGAACTCAACGATGACAAGGAAACCCACCATGCAAGCCGTCGCCTCGCTCCGCTATGGGGTCATTTTCAAAAAAGCCTTTTCCCAACCCGATGTGTTTACCGCTTTTGTCAAAGACATCCTCGGCATCGACATCATCATTGATCACGTCGAAACGGAAAAGTCTTTTCCCAGCCCAGTGGGTAATGTCAACAACCACTTTGACCTGTTCGCAGAGGATAAAATCAACCGGATTATCGTCGACATCCAGCACCGCCGTTACCCCGACCATTATCACCGCTTTTTGCACTACCACTGTGCCGCACTCCTCGAACAAGCCGTCAGTTCCCAAGACTACCGCCCCGCACTCGCCGTTTACACCATCGTCGTATTGACCTCTGGTGATAAACACGGGCGCGACATGAGCCTGATTGACTTCGACCCCAAAGACCGCCATGGGCAAGGTTTGGGCGAAATTCCCCATAAAATCATCTACATCTGCCCCAAGTACCTCAACGATGAAACCCCTGAGGCGTGGCGTGAATGGCTGCTTGCCATTAACGACAGCCTTGACGAACAAGTGGATGAAACGCACTATCACAAGGCTTGTGTCCAGAAAGTTTTTGCTTCCATCCAAAAAAATACCCTTACCCCCGAAGACCGTGCCCGCATGAAAGACGAATACAGTGAAGACCTGTTACGCCGTGAAGAATGGGAAAAAGGCATAGCGAAAGGACGCGAAGAAGGACGAGAGGAAGGGAAGCTGGAAGGCAGATTGGAAATCGCCCGCAACTTGTTGGATATTTTGGACGATGCCACCATTGCTAAAAAAACAGGCTTAACCGTGGCAGAGATCGTAGAACTGCGTCAAGGGAAGCGATAAGCAAGTGATCTACCTCTATGGCGCAGGCGGACACGGCAAAGTCGTCCTTCACACCCTGATCCAACAGCAAAAACGGGTTGAAGCCTTCATCGACGACAATGCGCGTGGGCGTTTGTGCGGTCTGCCGATACTTTCCCCGCCGGAAATTCAAGACCTATACCCATACGCCATCCACTTTGCCATTGGCAACAACCGTATCCGCCAACGCTTACAAACCGAATGGCTACGTCTTGGTGTCATAGCTGAAACCGCCATTCACCCACAAGCACTCATTTACCCCGGTGCAACCATCGGCACAGGTAGCCTGATTACCGCAGGCAGCATCATCGGCCCAGACACTCACATCGGCACAGGTAGCATCATCAACCACCATGCCACAGTTGATCATGATTGCAATATTGGCGAATTCTGCCACATCGCCCCCGCAGCAACCCTCGGCGGTGGCGTTACCATTGGCTCACAATGTCTGATCGGCGCGGGCGCAACCATTCTGCCATACCTCACGCTGGGTAATAATGTCACCGTCGGTGCAGGCGCGGTTGTTACCCATAACCTGCCTGATAATGTCACCGTCGTCGGCTGTCCGGCACGTCCTCTACCTTTGAAATAAAATCATGCTAAACACACCCTTCCCCTCATGGCCTTCTTTCACTCAAGAAGAAGCCGATGCCGTCTCCCACACCCTCCTCTCCAACAAAGTCAACTATTGGACAGGCAACGAATGCCGCGAATTTGAAAAAGAATTCGCCGCATGGTGTGGCACAGAACACGCCATAGCGGTCGCCAATGGCACAGTCGCACTAGACCTTGCCCTCAAAGCCCTCAACATCGGTACAGGCGATGAAGTCATCGTCACCTCGCGCACCTTCCTAGCCTCCGTCTCCTGCATCGTCACCGCTGGCGCAACCCCTGTCTTCGCCGACATCGACCGCGACAGCCAAAACATCACCGCCGCCACCATCGCCCCCATGATCACCCAGCGTACCCGCGCCATCATCTGTGTCCACCTCGCAGGCTGGCCGTGTGAAATGGATGCCATCATGCAACTCGCCACCCAACACCAACTCTACGTCATCGAGGACTGCGCCCAGGCCCACGGCGCAACCTACAACGGGCGCATGATCGGCAGCATCGGTCACATCGGCGCATGGTCATTCTGCCAAGACAAAATCATGACCACCGGCGGCGAAGGCGGCATCGTCACCACCAACGACCGCGCACTCTGGACAAGCATGTGGAGCTACAAAGACCACGGCAAAAGCTGGGAAGCCGTCTACGAACGCCAACATCCACCCGGTTTCCGCTGGCTACACGACAGCTTCGGCACCAATTGGCGAATGCTCGAAATACAAGCCGTCATCGGACGCATCCAACTCCAACGCATGACCGACTGGACAGCCCAGCGCCGCCACAACGCCCAAGCCATCGGGAACACTGCCAGCCAACTCCCCGGCTTGCGCGTCCCCACCATCCCTGACCACATCGGTCACGCCGCCTATAAATGCTACGTTTTCGTCGAACCCACCCACCTCAAACCCGACTGGAATCGTGACCGCATCATGGCGGAAATCAACCAACGCGGCATCCCCTGCTTCTCCGGCTCGTGTTCAGAGGTTTACCTAGAAAAAGCCTTCGACAACACCGACTGGCGACCCGCCCAACGTCTCCCCACCGCCCAAGAACTCGGCGAAACCAGCCTAATGTTCCTCGTTCACCCTACACTCACTGCTGAACACATCCATCAAACCTGCACCGCCCTAATTGAAGTGATGCAGATGGCAACATGACCAAACGCAAGCTCTTTAGTCCCGCCTTCAAGTTGGAAATCGCCAAACTGATGATGGATGAGCATTACAGCATCAAGCAAGCCTACCTGCGAAATCATCGCTAAAGCGTGCTATACTCCAAGCCGATGCAGTTATTATCAAGGTACTCACCATGCAAGCCGTTGCTTCCCTTCGTTATGGCGTGATCTTCAAAAAAGCCTTTTCTCAACCTGATATATTCACCGCATTTGTCAAAGATATTCTGGGCATTGAACTGGTCATTGATCACGTAGAAACTGAAAAGTCGTTTAGCAACCCCATCGGTTCAGTCAATAACTATTTTGACCTGTTCGCCGAAGATAAAGTCAACCGCATCATCGTGGACATCCAACACCGCCGTTACCCTGACCATTACCAGCGCTTTTTGCACTACCATTGCGCCGCCTTGCTGGAACAAGCTGTCCACGCTAAGGACTACCGCCCTGCGTTGGCGGTTTATACCATCGTGGTACTCACCTCAGGCGATAAATACGCCCGTGATATGGTGATGATTGACTTCGACCCCAAAGACCGCCACGGCGTAGGCTTAGGGGAAATACCCCATAAAATCGTCTACATTTGCCCCAAATACCTCAACGACGAAACCCCTGAAACTTGGCGCGAATGGCTGTTAGCCATCAACGATAGCCTCGACGAGGAAGTGGATGAATCGGCTTACCACAATGGCAATGTACAAAAAGTGCTGCAAACCATCCGCAAAGACACCCTCACCCCCCGCGACCACGCCCGCATGAAAGACGAATACAGCGAAGAAGAATTACGCAAAGAAGAGCGGGAAAAAGCACTTCAGGAAGGAATGGAAAAAGGAATGGAAAAAGGCGAACACCAAAAGGCGCTTGGCATTGCAGCCAACTTGCTCGACCTCCTTGATGATCATACCATCGCTCAAAAAACGGGATTAAGCTTAGAACAAGTTGCACAACTGCGGGAAAAAAGGTGAAGGAATCCATCCATCAAGCACTTAAAACAGCCTGTCACCATCCGCTTGGATAACGATGCCGTGGAATACTGACTGAAGAAACGGGCATCCCCTACCAGACACTCATTAACCTCTATTTGCGGGATTATGCCACCCAGCACCGCAAACGGGAGGATGAGAGCAACTCCCATCCTCATTATCGAAGTGCTGTCTGGCTCAACCAAGCGGATTGACTTGAAAGAAAAATTCGATAATTACATACAAATTCCCTCACTGTTGGAATACGTCATGGTTTCGCAGGAAACGCCCTATTTGCGGGTTTACCGCCGCCGTACCAACTGGCAATTAGAATCCTATTACGCCGACAATACCTTGATACTGGAATCCGTTGATTTAGAAATAGCCGTACGCCACATCTACCGCAGAGTTAGGCACGTCAACTTTAACACCCATACTGTGAGCCTAATCACATCCTATCCACCGCGTTTTCCATAAGATAACCCTATCTCCAGCAACTGTTGGAGAGCCGCTGACAAAACTAGGCTTATGATTCGAAGACGAAGCGATCTAAGGGGTCAGATTATAAGCTTTGCTCGTTCCCCCTCCATAACATCCACGACGATGTAGGGCGGTAGCGTGAGCCACGGTCTACGCTTTGTCTGAAATCCTATCCAATAGCACAAAATTTTCAGGAAGAAAGATGATGGGCGCAACCAAACGTTATGCTTCTTTGCCGTTTTCGCTACCTCGCTGGCAAAAACGTTTATTCATGTTGAGCACCGATATACTGTTACTGCCTTTGGCGGTTTGGCTCAGTTTTTGTCTACGCTTAGGCGACTGGCAACCCACCCTGCATGATGGTGTGTGGATGTTGCTCGCTGCCCCGTTGGTCACACTGCCCGTATTCGTGGCACTCGGCTTATACCGCGCCGTCATCCGTTTCATTAGCGGGCACGCCCTGATGGCTGTGTTCTATGGCGTGACGCTATCGACTATTATGCTCAGCATCTGTGGCGTTATATTCGATTGGGACAACATCCCCCGTTCCGTCTATCCCATTTATTGGGGTGTAGCCTTCCTCTTGATTGGTGGCAGCCGCTACGTGGCGCGACGCTACTATTATGCCCTTCAGAAAAACACTTCACAGATCAAAGTCGCCATTTACGGTGCAGGGCAATCAGGCACACAACTGGCAGTCACACTGGAAAACCTACCCGAATACCACGTCATCGCTTATGTGGATGATAACCCACGCTTGCAAAAAGCCATTATCAACGGCATCCACGTACACGCACGGGAAGCACTCCCAGAGCTGATCGACACCTACGACATTCAACAAGTCTTGCTGGCTATGCCATCTGCCAGTGCGGCGCAACGTAACGAAATCCTGCATTATTTAGAACCGCTGGATGTCCATGTCCGCACAATCCCCGGCCTCGTGGATCTGGTCTCCGGCAATCAGACCATCAGTGAATTACGCGATATTGAAATTGATGACCTACTCGGTCGCCCCCCCGTACTACCTAATACCACGCTGTTGAGTGCTTGTATCACCCATAAAGCCGTCATGGTCACAGGTGCGGGTGGCTCAATTGGCTCTGAACTGTGCCGCCAAATTATTCGCCTGCAACCAACCTGTTTGGTACTGTTTGAATTATCCGAATTTGCTCTCTACCAAATTGAACAAGAGTTAATTCAACTCGCCAGTCATGAACCGTGCTCTATACCGTTGATACCCGTATTAGGCTCGGTACAAGACCGGCAACGCGTTGAAAGTATTCTCAAGCAATACCATATCCAAACCTTGTACCATGCAGCCGCGTATAAGCACGTACCGATGGTCGAGCACAACCCAGTGGAAGGCATCCGCAACAATGTGTTTGGCACTTGGCGCACCGCTGAAGCAGCCATTGCGGCAGGCGTTGAACACTTCACCCTCATCTCAACCGATAAAGCCGTTCGCCCCACCAATATCATGGGGGCTAGCAAGCGCATGGCAGAACTGGTATTGCAAGGGCTAGCTCAATTACCCAGCAAAACCACGTTTGGCATGGTACGCTTTGGCAATGTACTCGGCTCTTCTGGCTCGGTCGTCCCCCTCTTCCGCAAACAAATTCAGGCAGGTGGACCAGTCACCGTCACGCACCCTGATATTATTCGTTACTTCATGACCATACCGGAAGCGGCGCAACTCGTTATTCAAGCGGGGGCTATGGCAACGGGTGGGGATGTCTTCCTGTTGGATATGGGTGAACCGGTACGTATCTTGGATATGGCAAAACGCATGATCCGCCTCTCAGGGTTAGAAGTGCGCGATGAGCACTCCCCTTACGGTGACATCAGTATTGAATTCAGCGGTCTGCGCCCCGGTGAAAAGCTCTATGAAGAATTGCTAATTGGCAGCGTATCAAAAGCCACGCAACACAGCCGTATCTTCAAAGCCCATGAACAAGCGGCCGCTTGGCCTGAGTTTGAGCGCGTATTAAACAAGCTGGATACGGCTTGCCAACACTACGACTTAGCCAGCATTCACCGCTTATTGAAACAGCAAGTTCAAGGCTTCAAACACAGTGGCATGATGCCGGATAACTTCATTCCCACCCCAACGGAACAAACCAACAACTACGCCGCCTGTGCATAATTATCAATCAAGCGACAGGGATGTGATTGGCATCACATCCCTGTCCCGCGTGCCACGTTATTCTGCATACTTAAGGCACGTTGATAATATTTGTTAGAAAAGGGGAGATGGGTACAGAAAACAATCTGTATACTATACTAGCGAATAAACAATAAACATTTGTTGCCAATTCATTATTTTACTCATGCGTTAACGGGCAGACTGACATATGATTGATTTACATAGCCATATACTCCCCGCTCTGTGTGACGGCTCGCAAGATATGGAAACATCGCTCGCGATGGCGCGTATTGCAGTTGCGGACGGCACAACGCATTTAGCGTGCACACCCCACATATACCCTAACGTATATGAAAACACCACTGCCACCATCCGTCCGGCGATGGAAGCCTTACAAACGGTACTGAATGAGGCGGGTATTCCACTAACCTTAGTCATTGGGGCGGATGTGCAATTCACACCGACGCTGCTCTCTGGCCTGCGTCACGGTACAATCCCCACGCTGCATGGCTCACGCTATTTCCTGCTAGAACCGTCGCATCATGTCCCCGTGCCGAATTTTCTTGAACACATCGAGAACTTTATTAATGCGGGTTATGTCCCAGTCATTACCCATCCAGAGCGGTTGCACTGGTTGCACGGGCATTACGAAACATTTCTGGAAGCAGCAAAGTTAGGCGCGTGGATCCAACTGACCGCAGGATCTGTTACCGGGCATTTTGGTCGTTCTGCCAAAAACTGGTGCGAACGCTTCCTGATGGATGGGTATGTGCATATTCTTGCCTCAGATGCTCATGAGGCAAAGTCACGCATTCCTGTGCTGACCGATGCGGTAGCAGAAACGGCACGTATTCTCGGCGATGAAGCTGAAGCGTGGCGTATGGTACGTGACCGCCCACAAGCTATTTTAGATGATCTGGCTCCTGAAGACGTTTACGCGCCACCTGCCTTTCACTTGAGAAGGCTTGCTGCCACCTCCACAACGAAAAAGCCGTGGCTACGGCGCTTATTTGGCTAACCGGATTGAAATGATGATGAAAACAACGATCCTTCCTACCCTATTACTCAGTGTTACATGTGCAGTATTACTACCGGCTTGTAGCACCTCACCGATGGGCAGCAGTGATGGCACAATGCCGAATGCGCAAACGCTGTTTGCCAGTACGGCAGAACTAGACTACACCGCTAAAGCAGAAGAATACCGCATTGGCGTGGCTGACTTACTGGAAACGAGCGTATTCCGTGCTGAAGAATTTTCCCGTCAAGCAAGGGTAGACAGTGATGGCAACATCTCGTTACCACTGTTGGGGAATATTAAAGTCGAAGGCTTAACACCCGTACAAACAGAACAAGTCATTGCCGAACGGTTACGCCAGAAATACTTACAAAATCCACAAGTCACGGTGTTTGTTAAAGAATACAGTAGCCAGCACATTACGTTAGATGGTTCATTTAAAACCCCCGGTGTTTACCCAATTACAGCGGGGCAAGTTAACTTAATTCAAGCATTGGCATTGGGCAACGGTTTGGATGACATGGCTGACCCCAGTAAAATCGTGCTGTTTCGCAAAGTAGGCAACCAAGTAAAAGCCTATCAGCTCAATATTGATACGATCAGGAAAGGACAATCCAAAAACCCTTACCTGCGCAATAACGATATTATTGTGGCACATCGCTCAGATAGCCGTTACTGGCTGAAGGAAGTCTCTTCCAGCATGAGCAACATCGCCAATATTTTAAGCCCTTTTTAACGAAATACTGCTATGTCAAACATGAAACCACCCTATCCGATTGCGCTGGCGCAAAAGCCCCATAAGCTGGCATTGCGCGAAGATGAATTTAACGCCCTCACTTTGCCCCCAAAGGGCGATGATGATGGCGATGATGAAATCGACCTACGGCAGCTCTGGGACACTGTACGCCGTCATAAATGGACGATTGTGGGAATTGCCCTGCTGATCTTCATCATTGTCACCATTGTGACATTGATGATGCCGCCGCAATATCGCTCCACCGTGACCTTGAAAATTGATTTGGAAAACAGCGCCAAAGTCCTGAACTATGACGTTGAAGCCCAAAGTACTCGACCGGTTAATGACAAAGATTTCTATCAAACCCAATACGAATTACTCAAAAGTCGCTCGTTAGCGCGGCGCGTCATTGATCAACTTAATTTGTACCCGAATGATGCGGAAGCAGAAACACAACTCGCCAAACCGTTCTTTGCCGACGCTTTAGAACAGCTCGAAACGGTGATGCGTGGGGAAGAGGATGGTGCATCACGGGAACGTTTGGGCGCATACCCCGTTGAGGAAAAGTTTTTGAAAGGCATGGCAGTTGAACCTGTCAAAAACTCCAGCTTAGTCAAAGTTAGTTACAGCAGTAAAGATCCTGAACTGGCTCAGCGCATTACCAACGAAATTGCTGCGCAATACATCAGCTTGAATTTAGAACGTCGAGTAGACTCGACCTCTTACGCCAAAACCTTCTTGGACGACCAATTAGCACAAGCCAAAAGCAAGCTGGAAGAATCAGAATCCAAGTTAGTCGGTTACGCCAAGCGTGAACAAATCATTAACACTGATGATAAACGCAGCCTATCTTCACAGCGCATGGAAGCCTTGGATAAAGCAGTCACCGAGGCAGAGAAAGATCGTATCCTTGCAGAAGGCGTCTATGAACAAGCTAAATTAGGTGATACCGCCGCTGCGATAGCAGAAAGCACCAATATCCAAAGCTTGAAGGAACGTTACTCCAAACTGGAATCTGATTACCAAGAAAAGCTGCAAGTTTACAAGGCAGATTACCCGCTGATGGTTGAAATCAGCCAACAAATGGGCATTATCAATCAACAAATCAACAAAGAAATTGGCTCTGCACGCGATACACTCAAGGCCAAATACTTAGCGGCCAAACAACAAGAAGATTCTTTGCGCAAAAAGTTAGAAACGCAAAAAGGCGATTTACTGGATGTACGTGATAAAAGCATCGGTTACAACACGCTGGAACGTGAAGTTGAAACTAACCGCAATATGTACGAAAGTTTGTTGCAGCGGATTAAGGAAGTCGGTGTAGCAGGCAATATCGACAAAAACAACATCACCGTGATTGATGAAGCCGTTCTACCCTATAATCAGTTCTCACCTAACGTTACACTAAATCTTGCTTTAGGTTTGGTCGGCGGCTTATTCATCGGCATGGTGATTGCCTTTATGCTGGAATTCCTTGATGACCGCATTAAAACGAAGGAAGCACTCGAAAAACTGCTGTCAATGCCAGTACTGGGTATGATTCCCCGCGCCAAATCCAAAGACGAGAAACAAGCTGCACTCATGGGACATCTCGACCCACGCTCTGCAATTGGTGAAGCGTTCCGCTCACTGCGTACCAGTATGTTGTTTGCTACCCGTGAAGGGGCACCGAAAGTATTACATGTCACTAGCTCTATGCCCGGTGAAGGCAAATCCAGTATTTGCGTGAATACCGCCACTGCTTTTGCGCAATCCGGGAAACGGGTTTTATTGATTGATTGCGACCTGCGCAAACCATCTTTGCATCAAAAGTTGAAGCTGGATAACTACGAGGGCATGAGTAACTTCTTGACTTATCAATCAGAAGCCAAGCAAGTCATCCGTCACACCGATATTCCGAATGTGGATATTATCACGGCGGGGCCGCTATCCCCCAATCCAGCCGAATTGCTGCTCAGTGACCGCATGAGCGAACTATTGAAGCTCGTACCCGTTGACTATGACATGATCATCATCGACTCCCCACCGATTATGGGCTTGGCGGATGCCTTGATTTTGTCTAACTGGGCAAATGCTACCCTGTTAGTGGCTACTTTTGCGCAGTCACGCAAAAAACCGTTGCTGGATGCTTACCAGCGCCTACGTCATGCACGCTCACATGTCATTGGATCAATTTTAACCAAAGTTAAGTCGGGTGGTGCTGGTTACGGTTATAGCTATGAATACCACTACACCTATGGTGGAGACAGCAAGAGCGATAAGGGTGAAAAGAAACGCATCAGCAAAGCGGCAGCTTGATAGGAAATAGCAGCATGATCACCAAATGGATCATCGGTAGCCTAATCCTAGCCTATGGCGGTTTATTAACCGTCACAGGCATTGCCGATGGGTACGGACGCACGTATAACGCAGTCGATGGTGGCAACAGTGATGGTTATAACCCATTATTTGACCCTGGCAACTACCATGCACCCACCCATTTTCCGTTGCTCTTTCCACCTAATGCTTACTTAGCATTGGCAGAACAAGCAGCCGTGGATGGCAAAGTTGATGATGCCCGCCGCCATGCGTTTGATGCAGTACGTCATAATCCCGCCAATGGCGAAGCAGCCCTTATGTTGTTAGAGCTGTATGCCCGCCCAGCCCTGTATCGTGTGGTATTGGATGAGACGGAATACGATGCGGAAGACACTGGCACGACAGAACCTGATCAAGCCACAGATGAAACCGATGCAACTGAAGCTTTTCCCACTATCAGCCCAGCCGATAAAGCCGTCGCAGATACAGTAGCGGATATTAGTTACCGTTTACGACCTACTTATTTAACGACATTAGCAACCGTGGCTGACTATTGGTCGGCATCTAAAGAAGATGCCAAATCCTTCCGTGCTAGATCAGCGTTATTGGTCAATAATCCAGAATCTGCCGAAGTCACGTTTCCACTGTTTCACACAGCATTGGATGACCCACGTTTCACCGAATTCTTTGCTCAGCATTTAGCCTCGCCGCCGGTCTGGTGGCCTGCTTTCTTCAATTATTTGCTGGCAAACGAACCTGATGCGGATAAGATCCATCGCTACTACATGGCTCGCGCTAATTCCGCGCATCCCCCCATTCCGGCTGAGCGAGATAGCTATGTTAATCACCTCATTAAAAGCAAATATTGGTCAAAAGCCTACCAAGTCTGGGCGGATAACTTAAGCATACCCGCTGGTTCGGAAACCCAACTGTATGACGGTGGCTTTGAAGATACTAAAAACATCAATCAAGCCTTTACGTGGAAAATCAGCCAACCCGCCCCAACGGTCAAAGTACAACAGACCAGTGGCATGGGTGTGACCGGCAAACTGGGCTTGCACATCACTTTCAAAAAAGGTACTAAAAGCGTTGTGTTTCAGCATGTCTCGCAAACCCGGCTATTACCAGCGGGCGATTACACGTTACAAGGACGTTATCGGTTGGCACAACTCCGTACCAGTAAAGGACTGCGCTGGCGGATGCATTGTGCGGATAAGCCTGACCTACCGGTATTGGGCGAATCTGCTGCCTTCAAGGGTAACGGCGTTTGGGAAAAATTTACGGCCAACCTACGTGTACCCACCGGTTGCCAAGCACAATTGCTTCGCTTAGAAACCGATAGCCCTTATGCCCACCACAACGTTTTTGAAGGGGAAATCTGGTTTGATGACCTCAGCATTGTGAAAGGATCAACGCCACCATGAGCAATGCCGAACATACACCGCTAACACTCGCGCAAGGGCTATTGTTAGCCAGTGCGGGTATTTTGCTGCTGCCATCCCCTTGGCTAGAAACTAACTGGCATTGGTTTCTATTAGAAGTCATCGGCTTGTTACTGGGCATCATGCTGTTAGTCGTGCATCGGCGTGAAGCACTGCCCATTCCGGGGATTGTGGTCGCCTTCATTGCCTATGTGAGTGTAACGTTTGCTTTGTATTTGATACCCGTTCCCCCCGATGTCTGGCTAGCACTACCCGGCAGGGACTTTTATCAGGATGTCGCGACATTGCTGGCACAAACAGGCAATCCAATGGGGTGGCACAGCCTCTCCGTTGACCCTTATGCTACCGCGCAAACACTATTAAGCATCTTGCCTGCATTAGTATTATTTCTCGCTACTATCTCATTAGATACGGATAGACTGTATGTGCTCGTGCGCCTGCTCATCACGGTCGCGGCATTACAAGCTACTTGGGGGTTAATCCAATATTCCGGGGCAGGTGGCTCAGCGCACGGGTCTTATTACAACCGTGACCATTACTCCACCTTAATGGAATTTACGCTACCGTTGGTGATTGCGCTAACGGCACATCACATGGCGCACCGCCGCGAACACGATGAAGGGCGGCATAAAACCCTACTGGCTTTTTATCTGGCAGCCGCCACCCTCATTTTTCTAGGTGGTATGTTTGCCATGTCACGGGCAGGTATTCCCAACTTGTTTCTAGCCATCGTGCTCACACCATTGCTGCTATCTCGTAAGGTACGCAAAACTCATGCTGCTTTATTTATTGTGTTATTTTTGGCATTGGTTATGACGTTAGCCTATTTGACAGGGTTAGTTCCGGTCATTAATCGCTTTATTGCGGCAGACCCACTCGCCGATGCTCGCTGGGTGATGTTCACCCAACAAATCGAAGCCATCCAACAATTTTTTCCGTTAGGAAGTGGTCCCGGTACGTTTGGTAATGTCTATACGGCATTTCAACCCATGGAACAAGTGGGGGCAGGTTTTGTTGCCCATGCCCATAATGACTATCTTGAGTTATTGTTGGAAACAGGCGCGATTGGCATCAGCCTATTGGTATTTTTTCTAGGTATATTCTTATACGGCTGGTACAGACTTTGGCAACATGCACGGCATCCCTTGTTTATGTTACAGGTGGGGGCAGGCATGGGGTTATTACTTTCCTTAATACATGCTTTTTTTGATTTTAATTTCCACACCATTCCACATCCTTTGATATTTGCCTGTTTGGCTGGCATCTTCTTGAAAACGTTAACAACACATAAAAAATAATAGCGCAATCATAGTAGATGTGATGGCTGTTACAGAAAAGTCCTAATGCTTAGGATAAAATAATGTCGTGCCTTATTAACATAATTTCTGGGAAAACCACCAGAAAAGGCATCAACTAATAAATAATTTTGCTTGCACATGAATCAAAATTATTTATAATGAGAGTGGCGATATTACGTCATTCGTTCCAATTTTTAATCCATAGGGAGAAAACCCATGAACAAATTTCTCAAATTATCCACTACTGCTTTGCTATTGTCTGGCATTGTCATGAGCAGTGCAGCATTTGCTGCTGCGGTTAAAGCGCCTACATTACGTGCTGATACTGGCACAACCACTACTGATACAGCAGTGGATATTGATGTTGCAGCAAATGACAAAGACCCTAGTGCCGTTATAGATGGCTACACTGGTGGTAAAGCACGGTATGGTTCTGTTGTTTGTGATGGTGGTACTTGCACTTATACGCCAAACCCAAGCAAAGCCAAAGGTAAGAAAACCGACAGCTTTACTTACACTGTCACATACAAAGATGCAAGAGGCAAAACCCGTAAAAAATCAGCACGCGTTACTATCCACCTGAAACCAGCACCAGTATCGGGTGCTGCTTAACATTCAGTTGTAAGTTCAGATAATTATTATCATGAGTGAAGAAACCCTCCCTAGTGGAGGGTTTCTTTTTATGTATTAAACAATAAACAATAAATAAGGTTCTATAGCCGCTAAATCAATTTCATTACCAGCCAAATCCGTAATGGATGCGGAATCAGCAAACTGTACCCCTACTTCCCCATCAGTCGCCCCTGCCTTGACAGTGACATTATAGTTCCAATAAACCCAATCATCTTCTGTAACCATCTGCTCTTTAACACCCGTAATAGAAGCTAATGCAGCATTAGTTACCATCAAATCACTTTTATCAAAACCCGCCAGTTTTTCATCACTGGTAAATTGCAATACAACGGATTGACCATTAGCTACTTCATCAGATTCTGGGGATTCTCCAAAAAACATATCAGCATAATTGTCATAGGTAAACGTTAGTGCAGTCGAACCGGAGGTTTTCCCTGTCAACTCATTGACTTGACGGAATTCAATCGTGTCCTTCCAACCATCGACAGGTGAATTTTCTAATGATAAATTAGCCAACTCATATAAGCTCTCAATGCTAATAGTTTCTGATGTTCCATCAATAACTAAGCCCTCAATATCGATCCAATCAATCGACCCTTCTGGTAAACTTTCTGAATTGGCTTTGATGCGGAATTCAATCGCAGAATCAGATCGAATGGCTGAAATATTAATATCACCATTATTTGTAATATAATCACCTGCTTTACCAGTATCTTCTACAAGGCTAACTTGCAGATTACCATTGCCTATCCAAAAACCTGCCAGTGCTTCTTCAGCCAACGCCGCAACATTCAAAGCATTACCCGCGACATCCGTCACTGCTGCATTTTTCGCAAAACTCAAGGACACATCCCCACCGCCTGTTTTACTCGCCGTCAGCGTCACATCATAAGCGACTGTTCCATCCTTTTGCACAACCTCTTTAATTGCACCAACAGATGCCAATGCAGTATTGCTCACCACAAAGTCACTCTTATCCAAACCAATCAACTTTTCATTGCTGATGATGCGTACCACGCTGGATTTGCCATTCGCAATACTATCAGCCTCTGACGGAACAGAGCTATTCAAGACTTCTGGTGCTGTCGTATCATAAGTCAACACAACTTTTGTCGCCGCTTTTTGGGCATTACCGGCGGCATCCACTTGACGAAGTTCTAATGTCCCTTTGAAATCACCTGTGAGCAAATCACCCGTCTTAAGTAACGTGGTTTTACCATCAACGGTTAATAAATCTGTAGCAACCGTTTGCCATTGTTTAGCCGTGCTGTTATACCATTCAACCGTAGCACCTGTTTCCAAGCCTGTCAGTTTCAAGGTCGCGTCATTGGTAATCTTATCGCTTTTCTTACCTGTATCATTAGCAATAGCAATTTTGAGTGCACTAGGTAATTTATTATCCACCGTAAAACTCAATGATGAAGCCACCTCACCTTGTTTCACTTCTAAAACATACTGTCCTGCTTTGCTGGTTGCCGGTAATAAGAAATTACCAGCGTCATCTAATAATTTAGCATCGAAACTGGTACCCGCTTTACCAATGACCTTCTCTTTACCTTTCACGATAGACTTCAGTGTATAAGTCACAGCGCCGTTAGCCAGATCAAACCCCAGATTAATGTGGGCGTCATTGGTAAGATTATCACCAGTCTTACCACTATCTTTTACCAATGAAATAGACATAAATTAATATTCCCTGTTTGCATACCTATAAAAAAAACCCGTAATGTAAACTTAATTACACCACGGGCTATTATAGATTATGCATATATATTAATCAATAATAATTATTGATCGATTCAGTTAATCTTCATTAAATGCATGGTTAAACATGTTCGTGATCGGCTGTAATAGATATTGTAGGAAAGTGCGTTCACCCGTTTTAATCGACACCTCAGCAGGCATACCTTGCACTAACTCCAAATCATGCTTACTCAATTCCTTCACGCCTTCTGGTTTAATTTCAACGCGTGCCTGATAATAAGCCTGTTTCGTGGTGGGATCAGTCAACGTATCTGCTGACACCAATTTGACCGTAAGCGTTCACGCCCTCTATTAGGCATTCCAGCGAACTTGTAGTAAATTCACCCCATCCCAACAGCGAGTCATTTACCCCTTGTTAGCCGCCGTTCCTACCTTACCCACGACACTGGATGAAGCGCATCAGGTGATCGTGCGCCAACAGGAACGGATAACTGAGTTGGAGAAGCAAGTGGCACGGGTGGCGGTGCTGGAGCAACAAGTCGAAATGCTGCAAAAACAACTGGAAGAACTGGTTGCCAAATTCGGCAGCAGTTCGCGTAACAGTTCCAAAGCGCCGTCCTCCGACAGCCCGGAACAACGGGCGTTGCGTCCCAAACGCAAGGGGAGTAGCCGCCCACACGGTGGGCAACCGGGGCATCCGCGTCACGAACGGGCGTTATATCCTCCCGAACAAGTGACCCGTACCGAACAGTATTTCCCTGAAAGCACCTGTTCCTGTGGTGGGGCAGTGGCGATTGATTGGGGAAACCCTTACCGCCATCAGGTCACGGATATTGCTCCACCGCCGCCACCGGACGTGACGGAACACCAGTTTTATCAGGGTGTTTGCCAATCCTGCGGCATCAAGCACCACAGCCAGTGGCCGGATTGGGTGCCGAGCGGTCAAATGGGTGCAGGCGTGATCGCCTGGGTGGTGATTTTGAGTGGTCAGTTCCGCCTATCCATGCGCCAGATCCAGGTTCTGTTGTGGGAAATGTGCCACGTGCGTTTTAGCACTGGGGCTATCAGCAAGGCGCAAGGCAAAGCCATTCCGTGGATGGGGCCGCTATACCGTCAAGTAGGTCAGTATGTACGCGGACAAGCGGTATGCCACGCCGATGAAACCCGCCATTATCGCGGTACGAACACTTACTGGTTATGGGCATTGGCTGACCATAGCGTGAGTTACTTCATGACCCATTACTCACGCGGCAAGGCCGCCGCCGATGCCTTGTTGGGCAGCTTTACTGGCTATCTGGTCACCGACCACTTCAGTGGTTACGGCAACGTCCCACCCGAACGGCGGCAACTGTGTTGGGCGCATTTGATCCGCCACTTCCGCAAAATGGCGGGGCGTTGCGGCGAAGGGGGAAGCGTGGGCAAACGCCTGTTGTTACTCGCCTATACCACCGTCCGCACCCATCACCGCTGGCAACAACAACCCGATGAAGCCGCTCGCTACCAACGGCGGATACTCCGCTTGCGCCGCAGCTTCCAAGCCACGCTCAACAAAGGCTTGGCATTGGAGAATTGCAAACGCACCACCAACCAATGCAAGCATTTGCTCAAGGATGAGGCGATGTGTTGGACTTTCCTCAAGGATAGTCGCATTCCCCTCACCAATAACCGTGCCGAGCGGGTGATCAGGCCGTATGTGCAATGGCGGAAAACCAGCTTTGCCAGCCAGTCGGCACAAGGTGACAGATTCCGTCCAACGGTGATGACCGTGCTGGGGACGGCACGTCAATTGGGGATGAATATGGCGATATTGATGCGGGACATTTGCTCACAAGGCTTGGCTCATAAGTCTGTCTCGGTGCGCTTCCCTTTGGCTCAACCGTTAGCTTCTAACCCGCTACAGACGGCGTGAACGCTTACAATTTGACCTCACCTGGTGTTACTTTTAAGAACGAAGCAGACGCAAACGCAGGAAAACGAATATCAGCTTCTTGACCAGCATGAACTTTATCAATATCACTAATGCTTACACTGGCTTCAATCTGGAAGCTATCAATTTTTGGCACAATATCCAAAATACGCGCACCGGGATCAACCACCCCACCCTTCGTATGGTAAACCAAATCGACAACTGTACCCGCTTCAGGCGCAACCACCACGGTTCTTTCTAAACGACCATCAACCGCCCCTAAACGATTCCGCAAATCCGTAATTTTTAAACGCACGTCACCTAATTGTGCCGCAATTTCTTTATTACGCTGATTTTGTTGGAGTAGTAATTGCTCTTCCGCTTGACTACTTTGTACTTTCAAATCAACTTTAGACGATTCTAAGCCCGCAACCTTAGCGGCTGTCGCCAAACGGTTACGATCCGCCTCATTCAATTGCATATTACTGATCAATTTACGATTAAATAAATCCTGTAATTGTTGAGCCTCTTTCGCATAAGACGCTTCTAACGAACGTTCGGATTGAATTTGGCTCTCAACACCCTGAATTTGTTCACGGAGTTGGGTCACCTTCTGCCGCAAGATGCGATTTTCAGAATCAGCCGCTGAACGACGCACCTTAAACTGTTGCAATTCATCTGCCATGATTTCCCGCGCCCGCGCCTGTGTTTCGGCATCTTTGAGCAATTCAGGTGGGAATATCGGTTTACTCTGCCCTTCTAGCTCGGCATTCAAACGGGCTTCCAACCCCAAGTAACCGAATAATTGGTCTGACAGACTACTTTGATCAGATTGCGCATCCGTGGGATTAATCACCAACAATTTCTGCCCTTTTTGCACATAATCGCCATCTTCGACCAGAATATCTTGGATCACCCCACCTTCACGGTGCTGTACCACTTGCTTTTTCATATCGACAACAACACGCCCCGGTGCAACTGCCGCACTGCCTAATGGAGCAAGTGCCGACCACGCGGCGAAAACACCAAACACACCGATAATAATTGTTGTCCCTAAGACCTGATAGCGACGGTCATCGGTATCCAAATTAATCACATTATTCAGTGGAGCCACCTTAGCTTCTGATACCATTGCAGCAGGTATTTGAGCAGTTGGTATGGTTGCGAGTTTGTGCATCATTTTCCTGTCGCCTCACGAGTAGGTAATTGTGTGGTTTTACTGGCCATTTTTGCTAAGACCTGTTGACGATCACCAAACATAGCGACCGTACCATTGACCAGCACCAAGATTTTATCCACTTTGCTTAAAATGCTGGGGCGATGCGAAATGGTCAGTACCGTTGTGCCACGCTCTTTTGCCTGTTCTAAGGCACGGAATAATGCCGCTTCACCCACCTCATCCAAATTGGAATTTGGCTCATCCAAGATAATCAATTGGGGATTTTCATAAACAGCCCGCGCCAAACCAATCCGTTGGCGCTGACCACCGGATAAAGCACCACCGGAGGGACCAATCACCGTGTCGTAAGCATTCGGCATTTGCAGAATCATCTCATGCACGCCAGCTATTTGTGCCGCTTCTAATACCTTGCCCGCATCCACTTCATTGAACCGTGCAATATTGTCAGCAATCGTGCCATCAAATAATTCAACATCTTGTGGCAAATAACCGATGTGCTTAGACAATTGTGATAAATCCCAATGGCGAATATCTGCACCGTCTAGGCGTACTTCACCGTTAACTTGCGGCCATAAGCCCAACAACGAACGCACCAATGACGATTTACCCGACCCACTCGGCCCAATAATCGCCAATGATTCACCCGGTTTCAGGGCAAAGGTAATACCACGCAACACAGGTGTTTGTGAACCGGGGGGTAATACGGTTAAATGACTCACATCCAACTTACCCTTCGGCGCGGGCAGTGCCATACGCGGTGCTTGTTTTGGGAACGTTTCCAATAATTTATTCAGTCTATCCCATGATTGTTTGGCAGACGTAAAGCCTTTCCAACCGTTCACCAATAAATCCAAAGGTGCTAACGCACGACCTAACAGGATAGAACCGGCAATCATCATCCCGCCGGACATTTCCATATTAATCACCAAATAAGCGCCCACCCCTAAAATCAAGGACTGGGTAAACATACGCACGCTTTTAGACATATTGGACAATGCACCGGCACGGTCACTGGCTTCGGCTTGCCATTGCAATGACTCAGCGTGCATCCCCTGCCAACGTTGAAAGATACCTTTTTGAACACCCAAGGCTGCCGCGACTTCGGCATTGCGTAAGCTACGTTCCAATAACAAACGCGATTGCACGCCTTTACCGTGCGAGGCTTTGATCAAAGGTGAGGTTGCCTGATCCATCCAAATCGCCAATCCAGTGATCAATATGCCGCTTGCCACACCGAACCAGCCATACCAAGAATGGAACATAAACATCACACCGATGTAAACGGGAAACCACGGGGCATCGAAGAAGGCAAACGCGCCATTGCTGGAAACAAAATTACGAATGGTATTCAGGTCATTCAATGGCTCAATGGAAGCCTGACGCGGATTTTGTAAGGCGTTGCGGAACATGACATCGACGATGCGCCCCTGCATCTCGACATCCATCCGTGTACTGATACGCGCCAAGATGCGGCTGCGGGCGAATTCCAAGAATGCCATCACCGCAAAGATAACCGCTACAATCAGTGTCAACATCAACAAGGTGCTCTCACTACGCCCGCCCACCACACGATCATAGACCTGTAACATGTAGATAGAAGGTGTCAAAAACAGCAAATTGATGAAGAAACTGAACACCCCGACGTATATGAACGAACGGCGCGACAGCAACAGCAATTCCTTGAGTTCGGAATGCGGGTTGGAATCGGCTTTTTGCTTTGGCTGCATGAGAAAGACCCTGTTTAACAATGTTTGTTATAAAGTCATACATTACCATGCCGTCAATGCTGCTTATGTGACTGGAGTCACGCCTGACCACTCAAGTCAATAGAAAAATTTTATCAAAACGCACAAACAAAAAAGGCCGGGTCAAAGACCCGGCCTCTTAGTGCCAATGACAGCAACTTAGTGGATATTACGCTGCTGCAACGTACTCACCACCAACACCAACGTTACCATTGTCAAATGCCGCAGCCAATTGGCTATCAGTAACACCTGCCAATTTAACGATGAAGTCAGCCGCTGGAACGTAATCTGGATTAATTACTTGTTCATCAGTAGCAACATCAAGCGGTGCCAAGTAAGCATCCACTGCCAAGTACTTGTTACCCGCATAAGTGAACTCTACTGCCATTGCATCTGAACCCAGAGTATCAACACCAGCATCATCATCAAGCAGAGTTGCAAAGAAGTCAGTCAAGGCAGCTTCAGCAGCATCCAACAATGACGCTTCATCAGCGTAATCCGCACCTACGTTGTCAAAATGCACTGCATCTTGACTAGCGGTCATCGCATCAACAGCCGCTTGGTCACCGGATTGGAACGTGAAGTTAATGCTATCTTGATCGCCAGTAGCAGTGAAAGTGAAGTCATTGACACAATCAACGGTTTCTGGAGTTTTACCAGAATCACCCGTTGTGAAGTCAAAGAGGTCATCACCAGCACCGCCAGTCAGGCTATCAACACCGGAGTTACCGTGCAGAGTATCATCGCCTGCACCACCATCCATGGTGTCGTTATCTGCACCGCCTTCGAGGATGTCATCACCTTTGCCACCGTTCAGCGTATCGTTGCCTGCACCGCCGTTGATGTTGTCAATGCCATCACCACCGTTCACGGTATCGTTACCAGTATCCATATTGTAATTTGCACCACCTGTAGTGCCTTTCACAACATCATCACCTGTAGAACCAGTGACAGTCAGGAAATCACCATTAGCATCTTCGGTCGTTTTGATGCTAGACAGGTCATAAGTACCGGCTTCTGCCAATTGGATTTCACCGTAAGCGGCGCCCACTGTGCTCAGGATAGTACCAGTGTCGATACTGAATACGTTTTGATCAGAACCAGCAGCATCACCCAACGCAGCGATGTCACGCAACTTAACACCACCCAAGTCCAATGCAACAACAGTATCAACTGTGCCGTCTTCAACACCGTCAGCATCAGCATCGACAAGAGCATTGCCGTTGATGATAGCAGTAGCTTCACCTGAGTCGCCTGCAATGTTGTGTACATCTTCTTTCGGTGTATTCACACCTTCTGCACCGTGCAGAACAATGTTATCCAAAGTAACAGACTCAGCACCTTCAAAGTCCATAGACTCGATGCTCTTGGTGATTAAACCAGTCATATCAACATTAGCCGTGTCAGCAGGTGCACGGATACTCAAGGAGTCTTCTTCAAATTCAGAACCAACGATGGTAGTACCACCAGCAGCCAAAATTGTGACCCCTTCGTCGCTCAACAACAAAGACTTAGTGCTGTTAGCACCGAAAACGATTTCTTTAAATGTACCAGAAGTATCTGTATCAGCACCATCAGCCAGACCAGTTAAGTCAACACCGGTCATGTCAACACTTTGACCTTTCAGTTGCAGGGTATCTTTAGAAAAGTCACCAACCAAAGCCAAAGTATCAAGCTGTGCCTGACTCATGATCAGAGTTGCTTTAACATTTGAATCTAAACCAGCATCACCTTTTGTTGTAACAGGTGCATTCAACGTAGCGATATTGATCAGCTTAGGAGCGCTCAGATCAAATACGTCACCGTCTTTACCAATCAGCTCTAAAACAGTAGCCGCATCATCCGCTGTTTCACCAGCATCAAGACCGCCAACTACTTCTTTCAACATAGTCAACGTATTGGAACCAACGGTGATAGTACCACCATTGCCCGTTACTTCAACGCGTTCAAAGTTATGCAGAGCAACACCAGTCAAATCCAGATTTGTAGTGGAAGAAACGACTTCATCAAAAATCTCAACACCTTTACGGTCATAGACTTTAGTAGTGTTAGCGTGAATTTCCTTGATACCTTCTGCTGTTGGATCGAAAGCATCACCATCGACGGAGACAGTAGCAGCAGCAGCAACTTCTTCAACACCATCATAACCGACTTTCAAGATTTCAACGCTTGAAGTTGCCAGCGCAACAGCATCCAAATCAATGTCAGCAGCCAGAATTTTCAGGGTATCGTTACCAGATGCACCGTTGATAGTGGAATCAATAACGTTGTCCATGTCAGCAGCAACGATAATGTCATCACCCAAGTAAGCATCGATAGTGTCAGCACCACCCATCATGGTGATAACGTTCGCGTCACGGCTACCAGTGATCACGTCATCGCCTTCAGTACCGATTACGTTTTCTACCCAAGTGATGGTCATGCCATCTGGGCCAGTACCAGCACGCAGGTCAACAGTAACGCCATCAGCGTAGTCAACCATGTTCAGTGTGTCAGAGCCTTCGCCACCGTTGATAGCAGCCGTTTTGAAGTCAGTCACATTGTAAGTGTCGTTACCAGCGCCACCTTGTACGTTAGCAGCGTAATCTACTTTGCTATCGTTCAGATTGAACGTTTGGTTAGTGATAACTGGGTCAACAGGCTTAGTTGAACCAACGATCAAGGTATGTGCTGTTTCAATGGATTTTGGATCAGAAGTGATCGCGTCCATGATAGCTTTTGGATCAGCAGAAACGCCTAATTTCCAGTTGTTAGCAAATTCCAGTGCAACTGTTGCAGTGTTTTCCAAAATCGCTTTGTCAGCTTCGTTGCCAGGGTTGTTAACCGCGTCCAAAATACGCAGAACGATAATGTCACGGCCTACGCCTTTCGCCAGTTCGTTAGTCCAGTAAGTAACACCGGCTGCATCACCAGCGCGGTTCAGGACGTTGTTATAGACATTTTCAACGTATGCTTGATTAGACAAACTCTTGATCGCAGCGTCATCACCTTTTGCACCAGCGTAGATACCGTTAGCGACTGCATCAATACCACGCTTGTCCAATTCGCCAGACCAGTATTTCAGACCTTCATTTTCCATCAGACGACCGAAGTAGCCGACGTACAGTTTAGCGAGTTGTGCTTGTTGTGCTGTTGTTGCCATGAGATAAACTCCTTAAAAAAACATTTGTATTGACTTGGTTGAGAACATTTTTTGGTCATCAGTTGTTTGTATGATCACCATGGAGCATAAGTTAACAAGATAAAGACCGAATTTATGTGACAATCATCACAATGGTTTATTATTTAATGCTCATGAGTAAAATTTATCTAATAAAGGCACTCATTGCCTAACAAAGCTATGCTAGGCTTAACACCATATTAATTGATTGGCACACGGGTCTAATAAAATCATGAAAGCGTTAAGTTTCAAGTCATTAGCTCAAATCCCTCTGCTCACTGATTTGCCAGAAGCACTCATAGACTCGCTCAGTAAGTCCTGTCGTGTTGAACAAGTGAGCAGAGGCGACTACATTATTGAACGGCATGATACCTCTAGACGCTTATTTTTTTTATTAAGCGGTCAAGTACGGATGCTGGATATGAACCGCCAAGGGCAAGAAATTGCGCTCGCCATTATTGATGCGCCCACTCACTTTGGCGAATTGGCGGTTGTTGATGGCTATCCACGTTCGGCGGCCGTACAAGCCACCACCCGCTGTGAGATTGCCTCTATATCCCCTAAGGATGCGGAAACACTCATCTATTCAGTACCCTTAGTCTCAAAACGGGTCATGCAAAACATGGCCGCCGTCATTCGCAAGAACAATCTGCACCGGCTAGTTCTGCAACAACAGAATATTGCTAACCGTCTGGCATCGTATCTATTGGGACAATTGCCTGTCGGCATGACACCAACACAGAAAGTTTGCATCAAGAATATGCCTACACAATATGACTTGGGGATACTGCTTGGCACAACCCGCGAGAGCATCTCCCGTGCCTTTTCGCAATTATCAGAAGAAGGGTTTATCAAGAAAGAAGGTAAAAGCCTGTATCTTGAAAATATAGACGGTTTGCGTGGGCTACTCGAAGATGACTAGTCCAATTGCCAACGGATACCCAGCATCGCGTCAACAGCCGTACTATTGAATATGGGAATGTCGGACACTTGCTCTCGCACCTGCACTTTACCTTCATATGTCATGCGCTTATCCGCTTGCCAAGCAACCCCCAGATTCACCACTTGCTGCTGCAAATTGCGATGCTGTTCACCAAAAACTAACAAGTTATAAGCAGCCGCATCCACTTGCTGACTTGCGCCATAACTCAGTGCGACGGAATAACGCTTAGCCGGTGGAGCTATGTTTAAACGTAAGCGCGTCGAGACTTCATGGTAATCGGCTAAGCGCTCGGCTGATTCAGGCCATTGATAACTGGCATCCATCCCCACCTTGGCATGTTCACCGATGACTGCCAACGGCACACTCAAGCTAACCCGATGATGGCGGGCATCAGTTTCTTCAACCGTAGATGTTTGGTAATCACTATCGGTAAATTGATAGCCTAGCGCAACCTTTCGACCCAGCCATTTAGGTTGAACTTGCACACCTACCGCAATATCTTCGCGATAGTAATCCCCCCCCAATAACACCGCCCCGCCTGACAACACGGCACGCGGTTCGACCTGATTCGCCCACTCACCGGGCTTCACCTCAAGCATTCCCTTCATGGTGATTAGATTGGGGTCATCTTCTTGGTGATTACCGCGCCAAGTGGCGGTCGTATAAGCACGCGTTTCTGCACCATAAACAACCGGTAGAACGTGTTGAGCCGCCACTTCGACATCATGCCAAGACCCCGACCGCGCTTGACGGTTTTCCGATAATTTAAGCGTTTGCCCTTTTAAAACACCTTGATCAAAGGTCAACGCATCAAACCCAACACCATTGTTAACATTATCACTAGCCCCCGCACCCACTGATACTTGTAAGCGGGGCAATGGGCGAGCAGGCACATTAAGGTTTACGGATTCTGCTTGAATAGCTGACTCTTCCTCCATGATGCGCAAAAAGCCTTCGCAGCGTTGCCGGATACCGATGGGGAGATCGGGGAGCGTATTTATCTCTGTAAACAACCGATGCGCTTCGTCAAACTCACGCAACATAAAATAACTTTCAGCCATATCCAGCTTTGCCCCAAGGCATTGGGGATTAGCCTGATAAACAGCTTGAAAAATACTCAATGCCGCGCGAAAATCCCCCTGATCAAACAATTGCACAGCTTGCCCATATTCACCCACAGCAGGATCGCAAGCAAACGTAGGCGTGAGATAAAACAAAGCCAAGCATCCAACAACAGGCAAAAGGGGTCGCTGACATGGCATTCGGGGTTTCCTTTACAGGCTCTAAAACAAGCGTGAGTCTAGAGGGATACACGCTATCTCACAGCATAAATATTGATTTTATGGAGAAGTTTTTTACTATCGGCTGCACCTAAATCAACCACCATTTCTGGCAATAATCGCTGCGCAGTTTCCTCGCCGACTAATATATCACAATCATAAGCACGGGTGAGCTGTTGGACGGCAGACGCAGTATTCACCACAGCCCCCATAACGGTATAAGCATGACGCTGCGCAGAACCCAAGTTACCCACCAACATCGACCCCGTGTTGATACCAATCCCTAAACGTATCTGGATATTTTTCTCGGCAAATATTGCCTGATTCATACGCTGCACGGCAAGCTGCATCATTTTAGCAGCCTCCACAGCGTGCAAGGCATGATCGTTGTCATGCAAAGGCGCTCCCCAAAATGCCATGACTGCATCGCCCATGTATTTGTCCACTGTTCCGCCGTGTTGATGAATCACTTCCGTCAGACCTGAAAAAAGCTCCCACGTAATCGAGGCAACCGCCTCAGGGCTCATGGTATCGGCCATGGTCGTAAAGCCTTGAATATCGGCAAATAATACCGTCATATCTTTACGCTCAGCTTTCAACCAATCCACACCACTGCGATCATTCGCTAAACGCTGTACGACAGGGGCAGGCAAATAATAGCCAAACATTTTACGCACATGCTGATGACGCGCATTAATATCCAGTAAATCACCAATGACCAAATAAGCCATCACCATAATAATCAGTAACACAGGTGGCAACACTTCAACAGCCAACTGGAACTGAGTCCACAAGAGGTAATTACTAACCCCCCACGTAACCAATAATACAGGGCCGACCACGAGAACTAACCAAACTCCCGACCAACGTGCTAACCACAAGATAACCAAGATAATGAAGAGCAAGGCAAGCTGTAACCATGGCTCATTAGCGGGTTGAACTTTGAAAGCTATATTCTGTTGATCCAACATAGCAGCCAACATCGCTGCATGAACTTCCACACCCGGCAAGCCAGAACGCAACGGGCTAGCAACGACATCTGCCTGACCCGTTGCTGAAGAACCAATCAAGACAAATTTGCCCCATAAGTCTACGGATGGATCTTTTTCCAAAATGCGGTACGCTGAAATACGCTCATAGGCGCTATTGGTTTTATCATTAGAATAAGGAATCAACACGTCGCCATCCTTGCTAATTGGGATGGAGAGCAACGCTTGTCCTTCTGCTCCCTTAATACGCAGATGCGGTGAATCCAACCAATGTGCAAGCTGCCCATCCCACTCAACATCATTCACGCCTTGTGCCTGACGCATCACCGCCAAAGCTAACGTATCGTAATAAGCCTGACCCCATTGATAAATGGGTTTGAGACGACGCACTTTACCATCAAGATCCCGTTGCGGCGAAATATGTCCGGTGGTTACATTTGGCGAGAGAAATCCCCCTAAATTTCCAACATAACCATAAGCTTGACCCCACCAAGGCGATCGAGGTGGAATACCATTCGCCCAACTTAAAGTGACACCTTTGCCCAACTCACCACTACGCAATAATGCTTCATCATCGCCTACCTGAAAAGAAACCGCCATGACAGGTAAATTTTCACTTAACGCGTCACTCAACGTTTGATCTGCTTGAGTCCCCTGACATGCCTCGTCCACAAACAGTACGTCTAACCCCATGCCGATCACTTCATGGTGTTGTTTTAAATTCGTCACTAATTCAGCAAATTTTTCTCGCGACCACGGCCAACGCCCCACTTTTTCAAGGCTTTCGTTATCAATATCAATAACAGCAATTAACGGATTGGTGGTAAGAGAAGGGGAGGCAAGCTGCATTCGCCAATCATACGCTAGGTATTCAAGGTGAGTCAGCATAGTGGGGCGCAAGGCTGGCGGCACAACAACGTATGCCCCCAGCACCAACATGATTAGTAATAAGACAACACTACGCGTAACCAGAAAGACTCCTTACGGCTGGACCTGCCAACTGGTTGCCCCCGAAATCCCAGTGGCGGGTTGTTCAAATACATACCCAGCTTGAGAACCAGTGCTACTGAGTGCCCCAGAAACATTCATGTTAGAACCTACGACAGAACTTGCTAACAAACCACTGGAACGGCTCAATGTACCCTCTGCATTCAAATGCGCCGTACCATTGGTCAAAGCGGTGGAATTAACATCCAGACTGGTATTAAAGCGGCTAGTATCGAAATTAATCGCTAATTTAGGATTACTGATTTCAGCAGCACGCACTTTCTCGGCTACCATCACCACCGCTTCGCCTTTATCCATCACAAACTCCATATTGCCAGTAGCAGGCAGTACAGGAGAAGGCATAACGCCCTGCGTTTTTTGCGTCGTTGCTAAAACATGAACACTATTATTGGTGAAAATTTGCTTATTTTTCACCTGATCACGCAAAATAGCTTGGTCAGCATTTTCTGCATAAGCATTCCAGCGTCCCCAATAGAACACTTGAGCCTCTGGCGTAGCAACAGGCACTGTCGGTTTTACATCCACTACCGCAGGGGGTGTGTTAGTTGGCGGATTGACCGTGGCATTTGCAATCGTATCAATTTGTTTCAGCGTATAGCCAGTTTCATTTTCAGCAATGATACGGCTGGCAAGCTCCGATGTTACGGATGCTTTAGGTCCTACGTTTGCCGTAATCGGTGTCAAGGGTGCCACCGAAACAGCAGCATCACTATTGCTGTTTGTAGAGGCAGATGACACCAACGTGAAGGTAGAACCATTCGTGGTCGTCACTGTTTTAGCCACACTTCCCGTGTTTGCCGCAGCAGCATCTTTGCTTGTAGATGTGCTAGTAGGAACACCGCCGGATGCACTTTCCATCGTACCAGTTCCCTTGGTAGTAGTGGCTGAAGCAACAGTCGAACCATTACTTTTGCCTGCTGTATCAGATGGCTTAACGGCGGCATCACCACCCGTATTTTGAGAGGATTCCTGCACATTACTCAAACTTTTGTCTTCTGCTGGATGAGCAGGATTGATGGTATCAGGCACAACTTGCGCTTCATCTTTGGCAATGATACTCGCGTGCTGTTGCACAACTTCAGCAACCATTTGTTGGTTGTAGGCGGATAACATCACCGACTGCACGCCAGCACACGCGCCCAAAGCCGTCCGACTACACGCAGAGGTAAAGGGTGAAACCACCACACCACCTTCACGCACACTGACGCTGGATAGTTGGTTATCGGTAAACACTGTAAAATCCGTACCCCGAATGCCAATAGCAGCGACAGGTGTATTCAAGCGGAATCCAGCTTTATTCGCCTGCCCAGCCGCGCCCGTTACTGAGCGGACACTGCCCTTATGCACATCCAGACGTATCTGGTTATTACTAGGTACAGCAACATCCACCAAGTATTGTGCAATAGTCACCACGGAATCAGGACGCAGACTCAAAAAAGCGCCATCACTCATCCGAAGATGTAGATGCCCACCCCGACTAGTCGATAATGTTTGATTCACGAAAACCTGATCGCCCTGCTTGATCCCCACGGTTTCTGCTGTTCCCATACGCGCTTGGGTGCGACCTATGGAAAAGACCACTTCCCCGACTGCCCCTGTCTGACTAGGTTGTGCCATAACCTGTGGCTCAAACATGAACAGGACAACCAATAATATCAATTGCACCACTTTCATTGGATACCTCCTATTTTTATGAGAGTATTGCTTTTCTTATAGTACGCTGCTTACCCACACAACAGTGTGATAGCCATCACATTTTGAATCTGCAACACATTGAACAAAAACAGTTCAAATCATTGCTTTACTAGCAAATAATAGGCAATTGTAGCGACTACTCCCCCCACTGCCACACCTGCTGCTATTTCAGTCTTGCTATGCCCCATCCGCTCTCTCAGCACCCCGTGTGCTGCATCAGCCGTTAAGCGATTTAACATCATCGCGTGCTTACCCATTTCACCCCGTAAACTGTTCGCATCCAGCATGACAATAAACGCGAGCGTTAATGCTACGCCAAAAGCGGGATGCTCAATCCCCTCACGCCACGCAATCAAAGTAGTCATACTACTGACGATCGCACTGTGGTTGCTCGGCATCCCACCGTATCCAACTAACTGAAAGGCCCACTGTCCAGCACGGACACTATTCACCAAAAACTTTAGCCCCCCTGCCACCAACCAAGCCAAGAAGGGAGTCACCATGTAAGATATATCCATCTCAACCTCCCCTCAGTTCACCATTAGCAACCAAGTACACATACTCACCCAAATAATAACAACCAGTTGCAGTTGTCGATCACTGAATAATGCATCGGTAGGGGATTCCCCACCCTCTAACATATCAACAACATACCAGTAACGAAACAAACCAAATAACACTACTGGAATCGTCATAATCATGCTTGGTTTTTCCGACATAATGAATAAACTGTAAAAGATCAACGCACCTGTAGCAGACATTTCGGCGTAGCGTTCCACCAATACAACAGAATACTTTTCTAAAACCTTCCGCCCGTCGATGCCACTTTGTAACAACTCTTGACGGCGTTTAACGGATGCCAAATACAATGCCAAACATAAAGTTGTCACAAACATCCACCCCGAAACAGGAACATCCAAAGCCATCCCACCCGCATAAACGCGCAAGACAAAACCACTGGCAATGGTGAAAATATCCAACACTGGCTCATGTTTGAGCCAAAACGTATACGTAAGGTTGATAACAACATAGGTTAATATCACCAAGCCCACCTTGGGCATAACTAGCCCCCCCAAGGACACCAATACACCTAACACGATCAATAAGCGTAACGCAGCACGTTGGCTAACATCCCCTGACGCTAACGGACGCGTTTTGGACTTGAGCGGGTGCTGCCGATCACGTTCAACATCTCGCCAGTCATTCACAATGTACACAGCGGAAGAAGCCATGCAAAACAATACCACTGCGCCTAATGCATTGACCACGCTCCCAATATGCAAAAATTCACCCGCAAATAGCAAGGGGGCTAATACGAAAGCATTTTTTATCCACTGCCGTGGGCGCATCAGTCGGAGCAATGCCCGGAGTTTTGGTGGCAAGGAGAGCATTGATACTATATTATTCACGGCTAGATTTACCTTTTGGGCAAGTGTATATGACGTTAGTCTTTACTTACGCACTGTTTGCATTGATCGCTATCATAGCAAATATTGGGGTACAGGCAGCCGTCATGCGTATTTATGAGGGCGGGCTTGCTCTCGAACTATCAGTGTTAAGCGGTACAGCCGCAGGTTTGTTAGTCAAATATACGTTGGATAAACACTACATTTTTCGTTTCCCCACACGTGATGCCGTGCATAGCAGCAAAACCTTTCTGTTGTACACGGCGACAGGTATTATCACTACCCTGATTTTCTGGGGGTTTGAATTTGGATTTCAAGCCATTTTTCAAACAAACTCAATGCGTTACCTTGGTGGCATTATGGGTTTGAGCATTGGGTATGTGATTAAATACCAATTAGATAAGCGCCATGTATTTAGATGAAAAGCTATCTATCACCCCTCACCACGCTACAAGGCTTTGGACGTTACCCTCAACAGCAAGGGTATATTTACACACCATTATCCACCCGCGAATGCCAAGACCATCTGCCCAACCTAACCATGCCCTGTATTACCCAAGGGATGGGGCGTAGTTATGGCGACAGCGCTTTAGCAGAACATGTCATCAATACCCAGCAACTGGATGCACTGCTGGCATTTAACCCAGCAACAGGTCAACTGAGATGCAATGCTGGCGTAACACTCGCTGAACTGCTCTCGGTCTTTGTCCCCAAAGGCTGGTTTTTACCCATCACCCCCGGCACTCAATTTGTCACGGTCGGCGGCGCGATTGCCAGTGACGTACACGGTAAAAATCATCATCACGACGGTTGTTTCAGTGAATGCGTAGCATCCCTTGAGGTGTTACTCGCCGATGGTGACACCCTGACGTGTTCACGTTCACAACATGCAGAACTGTTTCACAGTACCTGTGGTGGTATGGGGCTAACGGGCATCATTCTTACTGCCACCTTGCACCTAAAGCCGATCCAGAGCACGGCTATCATGCAAACCACGCTGAAAGCACGTCATCTAACCGAAGCGCTAGACTTATTCGCCAGCCAAGATCAAGCCACTTATTCGGTGGCATGGATCGACTGTTTAGCACAAGGTAAATCATTGGGACGCTCCTTACTCATGCTGGGTGAGCATGAATCCGGCGGCACATTGCATACCGTTAAGTCCTCCAACGTTAGCGTTCCCTTTGATATGCCGCACCTATTATTGAATCGCTATTCAATACGCGCCTTCAACACCCTGTACTACGCCCGCATTCGTGGACAATCCGTACAACAGCGGGTGCATTATCAGCCATTTTTTTACCCCTTGGATCGCATTCAGCATTGGAATCGCCTGTATGGGCGCAATGGTTTCGTGCAATACCAATTGGTTCTCCCTCAAGACGCGGGTAAGGAAGGTTTGCACACGATCTTGCGGCATATCGCTGCCTCAGGGCGTGGGTCATTTCTCGCTGTCCTCAAAGCCTTGGGTGCAGAAAATAATAACCTGCTCTCTTTTCCGCTGAAGGGATATACCTTGGCATTGGATTTCAAACTTACACCTGATTTATTGCCTTTTTTAGATGAATTGGATGCCAGAGTCTTGGATTTTCACGGGCGTATTTACCTTGCTAAAGATGCTCGTATGAAGGCAAGCGTATTCAAACGCAGTTACCCGCGCTGGGAAATGTTTCAAGCTATACGGGCGCAATACGGCAGTCTTGGTCGATTTGCCTCCCTACAATCACGTCGCTTAGGGCTAGACTAAATGCAAAAATTGTTAATTATCGGTGCCACGTCTGCCATTGCGAAAGCAACGGCACGCCGCTTTGCAAGCCAAGGCGCACACATTTACTTATTAGCGCGAGATGCGGCACGTCTGGCTGACCTAGCCGCTGATTTGACGGTACGTGGTGCGGCATCTGCCCACGTTGCCACGCTTGATGCCAATGCCATTGCAGAATATCCGAGCGTATTAAACACGGCTATTCAAACATTAGGCGGCATCGACATTGTGCTGATCGCACACGGCACACTAAGCAATCAAAACGCGTGTGAACAAGATATTAACCTCACCTTGCAAGAATTCACGACCAATGCACTGAGTGTCATCGCGCTATTAACCCATTTAGCCAATTATTGCGAACAACAGCAACACGGCACACTCGCCGTGATCAGTTCCGTTGCGGGCGATCGCGGGCGTCAATCCAATTATATTTATGGGACAGCCAAAGGGGCGGTCAGCATTTTCCTGCAAGGCTTGCGCAATCGCTTGCATAAACACGGGGTACACGTATTAACCATCAAACCGGGGTTTGTGAATACCCCCATGACTGCCGCTTTCAAAAAAGGAATCTTGTGGGCAGAACCCGATACGATTGCCGCCGGTATTGTCATGGCGATAGAAAAACAGCGTGATGTCGTGTATTTACCGTTTTGGTGGCGCTATATTTTACTGATCATTCGCGCTATCCCAGAACGTCTCTTTAAGCGGCTATCATTATGAATTTACGCACTCTATTGCAGTACAAACCTTTACTACTATTGCTCAGTTTGTATTTCATACTATCCTTGGTCACGTTAATGTATTGGCACATACAAGATAAAAACACCGTGACGGGGGATGAACCGCATTACTTGATCATGGCAAAAAGCATCTTCCAGCACGGACAATTAGAACAAACCTTAGCCTATCAGGAAGAATTCCAACAACGCGCAATTTACCCCGGTGAATTAGCGGCTGCCGATGCCATACCCACTCCCGACAACACGCATGGCGTGAACGGGCCACGCGGCATGTACAACGTGCATAACCTTGGTTTACCACTATTACTCGGCATTCCTCTGCTACTCGGCGGGGTGATGGGAGCAAAAATTTTCCTCGTTATGCTAAATGCAGTAGTGGTCATGCTAGCGTGGCAGTTCGCAGGTTTACTGACAACCGATCCCAAAATACGCTTTGCTGCCACGTTATTAGTCAGCTTGGCTGCTCCCTTATTGCCTGCTGCGGGGCAAGTTTTCCCCGATTTACTCGCGGGTAGCATTGCCTTAGGTGGGCTATATTGGCTATTCGCTCATCAACAAGGCAAAACCTTACCCTTGACAGGGGGGTGGATGCTGTCTGTGGCATACCTGCCATGGCTACAAATAAAGTTTATTCCGATTATGCTGATTCTGGGTGGGACAATGATGTACACCACTTACCGCCAGACGCAACGTTATCGGCAAAGCCTTTACTTCAGCTTATTGATGTTGGCTAGTCTGTTAGCCCTATTTGCTTACTATTATTATGCCTTTGGGAAATTATCCGGCCCTTACCCTTATCAAGGAGCAAGCTTGGAATTCAGTGCCAACGCTTTAGTGGTACTAACGGGCTTATTTATTGATCAAAATCACGGCTTTTTATTACAACATCCGGTCATGTGGGTTGGCGTATTTGCGCTAGGGCTATTGTTCAAACAATATCGCCTATTAGCATGGGTATGGACGCTGGTTTTTCTGGGGCTGATTGTACCGAATGGTCTGCATAATGCGTGGTACGGCGGGTATTCTTTTATGGGGCGTTTCCAATGGTCTGCCACCATCGTTTTTATTATTCCAACACTCCTTGGGCTAGTGCAGCTCGGCAAGCAGAAGCCCAGCCTTTTTTGGTTAGTGATGGTTGGCAGCCTACTATTACAAGGGTATTTTTATTGGGGTTATACCAGTGGATTTATTCAATTATATAATCGCGGCCCTGCTTTTATTCTGGATTACCCAGAGTTCTATGCCCCCGTGTATCAATGGTTGCCAATTTTATTTAAACCCGCATGGGCGTATCAACACCCTACTAATCTCAGTTGGATATGGATTCTACTGGTCGTTTTCACTGCTGGCTGCCTTAGCGCCTTTAAACCAGCACACGATACGCGTAAAGTAAACAGGATATTTATCGCTAGTGCGTTTTTTGCATTAATGATAGGGGGGTTCTCAACACCTTTTGTAGAAAAGGCAGCATTGCAGTTTAATCTTAGTAAATTCAACTCTAAAACGGGGCATTTTGAAAAGAACACATGGGTAGCACAAGCCAATAAAGATCAGCCTAGCCATCTTATTTTTGGTCCATCCCCCCGTATCGGCTTACCGGAAGGACAGTATCAGCTCAATATCACCTACCAACTGAATCTTCCCAACACGATTCAAGGGGGCAACTGGGATATTTACAATATTGACCGGCAGCAAGTCATTAAAACAGGCGCATTGCTAGGCACAGCAGGCACTAGCGTAACCACGAATGATCTATTTAAGGTATCCAGCGCAACACGAGACAAATACGAGTTTAGAATTTACTGGGATGGCACAGCTAATATACAAGTAAATGCCATGTCTATTCAGCTTTATCAACCTAAGCACATAACACAATAAAGCAAGTGCCAACTTGAGATATGTAAAAGGCGCTATGCGCCTTTTACTGATTGCTGTAAAATTTGGTATTTTTAATGTGTGCTAGCGAACATGAATAGCCGCAATATCAAAATTCGTTGCACCATGCCAATATGTCCGAAACTCCAGACTATTATCATCATTCACCACATGGATCGTTAAGGTGATATTAGTCCAAGCATTATTCGATGCCATATCTGCTGCCACTATATCTTTAGAAGCTAAAATTCGATTACCTTTGGCATCATACACATCAAGTGTTGCCACCCTTCCAATGGGAGACGGCGCTCTAACCAAAAAGGTGACTTCATGGATACCTTGGCTGTATTTTTTATAAGGGCCAAACGTCATATGCCCCGCCAGAGACGTGCCTCTCACCGCTGATACAACATGCTCAGAGCTGACCACATAATTATTTTCACTCATTTTGAGTGGCAATTTCCCTGCTTCAAAGACATCTAAGCGGTCAGGTCTATCCCCCAAAGCATGAGCAGCAACACCACCGTCTTTTCTAATAATCAAACCAATCGATGTAACGGCATATTGTTCAATACGACATTTCAAATGCAAATCCCCACCATAAGGTGGAATATCCACAAAATCATCAACAGGCTGAGAACCTTTATGAATCACGAATGGCTCAACATAATGCCCAAGGTCGGTTAATTCCTTCATTAAGGCATTTATATCACACTCTCTAAACAATACCGTACTACCCTTTTCGACGGTATCTGTATTGGATGATAAATTAAATTCTGTGGTATGAACCGCAATACCACCACTCTTAAGTGTGCCTAAAGAATTTTTAACGAAATCCAAGCCTTTTTTAATATCACCCAGATGTTCAAAACAACAGGCTGACCAACAAAAATCATAACCAACCAAATGCACGGGAATATGATTCATATCCACAGGCTCAAAAGATACTAATTTTTCAAAAACATCATTATCACAAATATTTCGATCATTTAAATCCAATAAGCTTTTTGAATATTGATTAGTGAGTGTCCAACCAGCTTGATGTGCCTGTTCTGCTTGCAAATCAGTGGCAGTAATCGCACAACCCAATGATGCAAATACGGCAACCAAAGGTTCACGCCCCACGCCAAAACCCAACCCTTTCATGCCCTCTTTAAGAAAACCACGTTCCCATAATGCTTGCGCAATATAAACAAACTCCCACTGTTTACGATGATAACGCGGTGGTTCTCTGATGGCATCACACCAATACGCATAACAACCGTATAAGTAATGATGGCTGCTACAGGTTTCCGTTCTAAACGGTATAAACCCTGGTAACAAACTCAGATCACCATCATTCTTTAAACAGCCAAGGCTCACATTAATCGCGGTTGCATTTGTCATGGGCAAGATTCCTTTACTGGCAAAAAGTAACTGAACAGTCCCCCCTTACCCAAACGCACTAAATTTGCGACACTCCCCCGATGACCCAACAACTGAAAGACCACAGCCTCAAACAGCTTAACAGCCAGTACCTTGCCAAGCTCACGCCGGAGGAACTGCTGCACCTGTCGACCAAGTTGTTGCATGACCTGAAAGAAGCGCGGGAACAGATCAACCAAAACTCCAACAACTCCTCCAAACCACCCAGCAGCGGTTTCCCGTGGGAAACGTCACCCAAAACGGTGGCTTTGCCCGAAACAGAAGGGGTGGGTGCAGCCAGAGGAAAGCCAACCCCGGAACCAGAAGCTGTGGCGGGCACAAAGCCAGCCCAACCAGCCAAACGCAAAGCGGGTAAACAACCCGGCGCACCGGGTTATGGTCGGGTATGGCATCCGCCCATCAATGCAGACGAACACCATTACCCCAGCCGATGTGAAGCCTGTGGCAGGTCCCTGGATGCGGCTGTCTCCCGTATTTATACCGCCTATGACAGTGTGGACATCCAGTTTGGCACGGATGGGAACCCCGGACTGACCGTCATCACCACCCGCCACCACCTTCACGATAGCGTATGCACCTGCGGTCATGTGAGCCGCCATATCCCGCATCGCCAAGCTCCCGACCCGTTATACCCGGAGGTTGATGTGGGCGAGTGGCGGCTGATTGGGGGCAATCTGGCGGCACTTATTGTCCACCTACGGCTGCGCTCACGCTTGTCACTGCGTGGCACACAAGAACTGTTGCGGGAGGTGTTGGGCATTCCCCTAAGTGTCGGGGTGTTGCAGCAATGTTTTGAGGAAGCAGCCGCGAGTGCTTCTCCATTGGAAGATGCCTTGGTGGAAGGGCTGTTGGCAGAAGCCACCGCTGACGGCGGGGTGCTGTATATTGATGAAACCTCTTGGAAAGAGCGTGGCGAAGCCCTGTGGCTATGGACATTCGTCACCACCCTCAGCGTTTGTTTCTACGTAGGGCAGCGCACCATTGAAATGCTCGACAACGTGATTAGCCCCCACTTTGGGGGCTGGCTGATGAGTGATGGCTATGCCGCTTACCGCCACCACCCCAAACGCTTGCGTTGCTGGGCGCACCTGATCCGCAAAGCCCGTGGGCTGGCAGAATCACTGGACAAAGACGGGCGGACGTTTGGCAACTTCACCCTCGCTTGGCTGAGGGTATTACAGGACGACATTTACGCTTGGCGGGCAGCAGGCGGCACGGTGGGGACGCAAACCGACGTGATCCGTCAACGCCATCAGGCAAAACTCCTGGAATTCAGGGCATTATGCTTGATCCATGCCGTATCTGCCCATGACAAGACGGCGGCACTGGCGAAAGAGTTCATCAATGATTGGGATGCCATTTTCCGAATCCTTGACCACCCGTGGCTTCCCTTGACCAATAATGAGGCTGAGCGGGCGTTGCGCCATTGGGTGATCCTGCGCAAAACCAACCATGGCACAAAGAGTGCTACGGGGAGCCGTGCGTTTGCCATGCTGGCCAGCATCATCGGTACTTGCCGCAAACGTGGACAGTCTGCCTTGGCTTATCTTGCCAGTGTTATTACCGCTGCCCGCGCTGGCTTTGCCCTGCCCGCTTTACCGCAAGGGGTGGGGATGTGATCAATTACGGCAAAAATGGTAAAAAAAGATCTCATAAATCTTCGATATTTAAAAGCATCAATCATCAGAAAACACGTTTTTATTTCCAATAAAAAATCTCATGCTGTTGACAAAATAGCATCTAAACGCTTAGCAACGCTTGACCACGCATGAGCCTGTAACCAAGCGTGTTGCGACTCATGTAAACGCTGTAACTGCGCTGGCTCACGTAACAAGACCTCAAGCCCCGTGGCAATAGCCTCTGGACCAGTATCAGGCAAGAAATGCACAACCTCGGCAACGTCATCAAAAATCGCCAAGGGCGTACACACCACCGGACGCCCAGAAGCCAATCCCATACGCACCGCTGCGCTAGAAGATTCCCCCGTTTGTTGATACGGAAACACCACCACATCACAAGCACTTAACGCTTCCAACGTTTGCTGATCGGTTTGGTAAGTCGTATGCAAGGTTATGGATTGACCTCCGATAGCTTCAATCAAAGCAGCACATTGCTGTGCCTCCTGTTCTGACACCCCACCCGGATAAAGTGCATTGAACAACTCAAGCCGGATAGTTTGGCAAGGATAATGCGCTCGGGCGCTTTGAAACCTCTCCAATAACAACCCAAACGCCCGAATCAGTTCTGGAATCCCCTTCCCCGGCAATAAAAACCCGTAAGCGGCAATCTTAAATACCCCATCACCCCGTCGGGGGCGTGCCAACACATCCGGTTCGTACATAACACCATGCGGAATCAACGTGACATTATCCACGCACCCGAAACGTTTTAAGCGATTCACGTCTTCAGCACCGTGCACAAAAAGACGGCGACATCCTTGCAAAGCACTTCCCAATGCGCGTAACGACTTACGCAATACCCCATGCTGAATCAAGTCACGCGTCGCGTGGAAAAACAGGTAAACGGCTATACCATCCGCCTGCCACGCACTCAACTTTGCCCCCAAAGCTGCCAAATCAAAAAAAGCATAGTTAAACTGAATCACCACGCTGCGGTAGTTTCCCGCTAACAAGACCGCTTGCAGCGTATCCAAGGTATCCGCTTGCGGGTTTACGCCGAGTGCTGTCCAGCAACGTGTCACTGAATCCCCCTCCACATCAAGCAACGTAGCATGGGTATTCGCCAACACCTCAATCTCACCACTCAGATGCGGCAACAAAAAGGCGGAGTAACTCGCAATCCCACAGCGGGTATTCCAAGTCGTCAACCAGGCAACCTTAGGTTTAACGGGCGCAAGAGGCGGAGCTGCTTGCACGTCATCCAATGCGCCCAACAAACGTTCGGCAACTGGCTGCCAACCCCAATTAGCTTCGATGGTTTGACGCGCTTTGCGGGTACGCGCCTTAATCATCACCTGACCGGCGGGCGTTTGGAATTGTTCATACAAGCCCCGCATCAACGTTGCTAAATGCACCGCGCTCGGCTCAACCCACAAAGAATCAAACTGCTGCATATGCGTTTGTGCTTTGGCAAACGTGTAATCAATTAGCCAAGCGGTATCCGGTGTACAAAAATCCGTATGCCCACCATAACCCGTCACGATCACAGGCACATCCCATAACATCGCTTCAGCCATGGGCATTCCAAAACCTTCCCCACGCGAAGGTGCAACCAAGGCATGAGATTGTGCGTACAAACTATTCAGTTGCCCCATGCTTAATTCAGCACTGATCACATGAATAGCCGGACAATCAGGGTTTCGTGCTTGGTAAACACGGATCTGTTCTGCAATGGTGTTATGGGGATTCGGAAAAGTTTTAATAATCAGTACCACATCATCGTGGCAACTAAACATGCGTGTATACGCATCCAGTAAGACATCAACACCCTTGCGAGGAAAACAGGAAGAAACATGCAGAAAGCGAAACGCTTTATCCGTCGGTAACGGCACAGACTCAACAGGGTAACGCAAAATATGGTCAACACCATTACCCGTCACCACAATAGGCACAGTCACGCCACTATCCACCATCACTTTACGCACGAACTGCGAAGTTACCGCCAGCATCTGCAAATGCTGATTAAACGCGTCGACATAGGCACGGGGGAAAACACTCTCCTCCCACGCATAGTTATTCATCACATGCAGCTTACCAGCCATATCGCTAACGCGTGGCGGATAGAGGTTGCGCAATGTAACCTCTGGCGTGGCGGATGTTGCGGTCACATGACGTTCCCACAACTGGATAATCTCAGGGTCATGCTGCAAACCACTTAAGTCAGGTTCGTAATCACCGGGACCTTCGGTCGCGTATAAAGCCACCGAACCGGGGCGTAAACGTTCTAGCGCTCGCGCCATTTCCCGATTCACCACCGCCAAGCTATAACTGCTCTCAAACGGGCCTTCAAAGCGATAATGCAGGGTATTCACGTTGCTAGTCTGTTGCGAAATTGTCGCCATAATGCTTTTCCATAGTGACTCGCCAACCGTAACGGCAGGGTAATGCGCCATGCTTTACTGCCGTACACATCCTGTAATTCGTTCAGTATCCGCGCCTGTTCGCCCTTCAAAATCTCATGCTGCTGCGCTAGGGTAGCAGCATCACAGCGGCATTGGGCTAAATCAGCCATTAATACATTAAGCTGCTCGGCAGCTAAATAGACACGCTGATGCCCAAAACGCTGCATAAAGCAGTAATGATGCTGGGTTAACAGCGCCTCCCATGCCAACGAATCGGCGGCCTCTAACTGCACTAACACCACACGCGGGCGGTGTAATTGCCACTGTAAGCTGCGGATCACTGCTGCTTTATCCACCGTTTCACCCAGATACAGCAATTCAAACACAGCGGGAGCATAGTAGCGGCAAATTGCCTCCAAACTGAGTACAGCCACGCCATTCTGTGGAGAAATCGTCTCACTTTCGGCAACATGCGCGTAAATATTACGGTCATCTGGGCGTAAAGCCTGCGCCATTTCGTATCCGTTAGCATCAGCGGTGATATTAATGCCGCTCCAGCCCTGTTCATACAAATCCTGTGTGACCGCACCTTGCTGCGGATACCCTGTTTCAACCGTTAGAAAAAATCCATGCGGTATGTCTCTCAAAAACGACCATAAGCCAGCCTCTTTATCTTGAGAGGTATAAGAAAAGTCGGTATTAACGGATTTCAATACTAGGTTCCATCCAATTACATCCCTCAAATTCAGCATGTCGCAAATTAGCGACTTCAAACACATGTGCTAACTCACGCCATTCATAATTATTTTCCAAATGTGTCCGAGTACTGTGTAAGGCAGTAGACAGGGAATAACTGCCCGGCCCCATATTAGCAACGAAGGTAAATCGAAAATCAATTAACTTACCTGCCTGTACATTCTCTAATTCACGCCCTAACAAATGGGTATTTGTTCCAAATATCGACTTACCTAAACGGTCTCGTAGCATATACCCCAAAACCAAACGTGAAATAAAGGCATTAACCTTGACCTTAATGTACAAAGTCACCGTATCGCCAACACCGACTATCTCTAGCAAACGCCCTTTAGTATCCAACAACTGAATACTGATAACGGTTGCCTCTCCCGTTCCTGAGATTGTACGAACCGTGCCATCCCCCAAGGTTTCTAGCCGAATCGTACTGTCATCTCCTTCCTTTTCCGCAATTAGCGCATTATAGAAATCCACGATTTCGTTGGGATTTCCCTCTTTTAACAAACGTCCTTTTTCCAGCAAAATCGCACGATTACACACGGAACGTACCGCTTGATGATCATGAGAAACCAACAATAACGTCGTACCTTGTTCTTGAAATTCACGGATACGGTTGAAACTCTTATGCTGAAAATAAGCATCACCCACGGACAACGCCTCATCAATAATCAGAATCTCAGGGCGAAAAGCGGTCGCCACCGCAAATGCCACCCGCATCTGCATCCCACTAGAATACGTGCGGACAGGCTGATCGAAATACTCCCCAATTTCTGCAAATGCCTCCATATCCGGCATATGTTCCTGTACCACGTCACGAGAAAATCCCATCAAACCAGCGGTGTGAAAAGCATTTTCACGCCCCGTTAAATCCTGATTGAAGCCCATACCCAATTCCAGAATAGCGGATACACGCCCATGTATTGCCACACTGCCAGTGCTAGGGAACTGCGTGCCAGTAATCAGTTTCAATAATGTGCTTTTTCCCGCACCGTTTTGCCCAACAATACCCACTGCCTCCCCAGGCGCAATACTGAAACTCACATCCTGCAATACCCAATGCTCACTGACTGGGGCACGCCCTAAACCAAACCAACCCAATATTCGATGCAGTTCTGACGGGTATTGACGGTATGCTTTACCAAGCTGTCGGACATCCAAAATACTCATAACATATCCACCATTTCAGGGCTGGCCTTACGAAATAAAATCATTGCCAATCCCAGCAAGACCATCGCTAGCAACGCTACTGGTAACAATCCCCACCAATCAGGCATTCGTCCAAATACCAGCACATCATGGTAAGCCTCTACCATAGTGTACATCGGGTTTAACGCCAACCACTGCCGATAATGCTCAGGGATAATCGTTGCCATATACACCACAGGCGTAAACCAATACACAAACTGCAACAAAATCGGTACGAATTGCCCAATATCACGCAAAAACACATTCAGCACCCCCAATACCAATCCAGCCCCTAACCCCAATGCCAACGTCAGTGCAATCAGCAACGGCAACCACAACAAATGAATACTTGGAAAATGCCCCAAGACCACAAAAATAAACAGTACCGAAACTAATAATAATAGATTATTTAACAACACCCCACCTGCTGTAATCACTGGCAAACTAATGCGTGGAAAAGCAATCTTCTTCAACAAGTTTCCATTATCAATAAATAACGTTAAAGAACGTTGCATTACCTCCGCAAACAAACTCCAACACAACGTACCTGCCATCAAGTAAATCGCATAGGAGTAAGGATTATCAATACCTGGTAACTTATTAGCCATCACATGGGACAAAATAAAAGCAAAAATAAGCACCTGCATTAAAGGATGAATAACACCCCATAGCGCACCTAAACCACTCCGAATAAATCGCAATTTGAAATCATTCAGGATAGAGGAAAGAATAAAGTGGCGAAAACGCCACACTGCCATCAACATACCTTTCATACTTTAGCCCCAAATAGCATCCAATCTAACGTAGACTCAAATGGATACGGTGTAATACCTACCCAATCATCCAAACGCTTACGATCTCCTACCTGTAACAAGCATTCTTTACGAATCAAATTATTCGTTTGCCGCACTTGAAGATGATGCCCACTTCGTTTTCGTAAATAATCCAAAATATAACGAATACTGATAGCACGCCCAGAACACAGATTTACTACCCCTTCATACTCACTATCTAACAAGGCGTGATAAATTTGCGCGACCCAACGCACATCAGAAAAGTCTCGGGCAATATCCAAATTACCCAACTCAATTTCTGGTAAACGTTGCTGAAAATGCCTGACTAATTTTGGAATCAAGAATCGTCCTTCCTGTGCCTGCCCTGAATAATTAAAGGGACGTGTAATTAGCAAGGGTAAATCATTCCGATAGCTCTCAGCAATACACTCCATTGCAAACTTACTGATGGCATAATGCGTGCGCGGAGCAGGTGTAGCTTGTTCCACTAATGGCAGATCACCATGCTCCAGCCCATACACATGACAGGTACTCACCAAAATAATTTTCTGCAAATTATGTTTGATCACCAAGCACGCTTTTAGAAGATTCTCACTACCCATCAAATGTACATGGTAAATATTGATATCCTTACCATCCAAAGTAAAGCTAATACCTGCCAGATGAACAATATGCGTAGGGTTAATAGCCTTCACTTCAGCCATCAACACGGTCAAATCACGAATATCAGCTTGCAACGCAAATACATCATCGCCTAATCGCTGAAACAAAGCCGATAGATAACGCCCTGTAAACCCCTGTGCTCCAGTAATCAACACTCTACGACGTAAAGTCACACCATCATCCCCATACTAAACCAGCTTTTTCATAGCCAACTGCCAGCCGTTCTGCATGTTTTTCTGGTGAAAACTTCAATGCTTGAGCGTAGCCCTTCTCGATCAATTCACGACGTAGCACATCGTCTTGATCCATGCGTTCAATCGCCGTCTTAATGGCTTGTGTATCCAGCGGATTCACGGTCAATGCAGCATCTCCAGCCACTTCAACCAACGATGTCGTATTTGCCGTAATCACCGGACACCCCATTTGCATCGCCTCTAATACAGGCAAACCAAAACCCTCATACAACGACGGGAATACTAATGCTTTTGCCCCCTTTACCAAGTACATTAGCTGCTCAAATGGTGCATACTGAATCCGCAGAATTTTTTCACTAGCTGCTGACCCTTGCCGTGATTTTGAAGACTCTAAACGACTCGTCACATCATCAAACAACCAACCATCCTTGCCCACAATGACTAAGGGCAAATCAGTCTTTGCCATACGCATAGCATCAATGATTCGAGCCACATTTTTCTTAGGTTCGATTGCCCCAAAATATAAGAAATACTCGCCACGATTAAGTCCGTAGTTATTTTTCAGAAACAATTCAACATCATCAGCAGCTAAATTACGGTAACGTTCAGGAATATTGACCGCTTGATAACTTAAATGTAACCGCGAGTCAGGGATACCAAACCAACGGGAAATATCACGCTTAGTCGTTTCTGAAATACAAAAAATCATATCTGCTTGTGCAAACGAAGCCCTTAGTAATTTCTGGTAATGCCGCAAGTTCATTTTCGTACTATGTGGCAATACTAAGGGAATAATATCATGTGCCGTCACTAAAGTTTTTGCCCCAGGCATATGAATAGGTAAAGGACAAGTGAGATGTAATGCATCGACCCCCACTTCGGGCATTTTAATATTGAACGTGCGTTCCGCCAGAAATGTATAAAACTGAGAGGCTCGAAATAAGCCAGGACTATTATACAATGTTGTGAATGCAGGCAACCGAGCGCTGATAGCAGTCGCATGAATCTGCTCGTTCACATCAATGCGGTTAAGTGTCAAACCAGATGTAGGTAACAAATAATGGGGCAAACCCCTCACCGCTGTCCATAACCAACGTCGGTAAGCTGTTTTAGCACCTTCACCATTATTGCTTAACGACTGGACAAAGCTCGACCAAACCAAATCCTCTTGTTTTTGGACATGATTCAACCCATAAATAGGTAACACATCATGTCCAGCACCCGCTAAAACGTGCGACAACTCGCGAGCATAAGTCGCCAACCCTGTGCCTTGTAACAAGCCCAGATTAAAACCATCAATCGCAATACGCATAATTTATATCAGCATCCTTGATTATCATTGAAGTGTCATCCAACACTTATTTATTGGTTATATTTCTGCATTGCCGCAGGCACGTAATTTTCCACCGGCAAACTGCCGCGATTCAACCCCAACTTAGTCATTTGCAAGTTCTGTATACGCTTATCCACAAACGATAACACTTGCTTACGGAACAAGAACGTATACGGCTGATCCTCGACCATAATGCGCTCCGCCTGCTGCCATAACGGCATCCGCTTCGCTTCCTCAACTGTGGCACGCGCCTGATCAATCAGCTTATCCAGTTCAGGATTTTTGTAGCTGATGGTGTTATCGCCATCGGTTTTCGCTTGCGAGCTGTGGAACATTTGGAAAATATCGGTTTCAATCCCACTCGTCCAGCCCAAGGTAATCGCATCGAAATCCTTTTTGTTCAAGTATTCCAGCATCACCGGCCACTCTTGCGGGAACGGCTCTAGTTTCACCCCAGCTCGCGCATACAAATCCTTCAGCAACAGCACCATACGCTTAGTATCTTCGTTCGCCTCGAAATAAGTCAGCTTGAATTCAAAGGCCTTACCCTCTTTGTCTTCCAACACACCATCTTTATTGCGATCTTCATAACCCGCTTCTTTCAGCAAGGTTTGCGCTTTTTCCAGATTAAATAAGTAGGACTGCAAACTAGGGTCATGCTGCTTGCTGGCATTATTAAACGGGCTGAGTGCAGGCTCGGCGTAACCCAATTGAATATCCTTAATAATGCGTTGCACATCGGTCAAATACGACATCGCTTGACGCACGCGCTTATCGGCAAAACGGGTGGGCTTACCGCCACGTTCCTGATTCCAGCCAATATAACTATAACCTGCCACGGGCGGCATGTATTCAAAGTTGCTGCTTTTGCCCATGATTTGCGGGTCATTCTTTAAATCCGCGTATTCTTTGGGACGTGCTCCATAAGCATCAATTTCACCATTGCGATACGTGGTCAAACGCGCACTGTCATTTTGAATGATTTTCCATAGAACGCGGTTGAACGACGGCTGCACATCGCCCCAATAACGCTCATTCCGCACCAACTCCACGCTGCCCGCATCCGGTCGCCAGCTTTTCGGGTCAGCCAAGCGGTAAGGGCCACTGCCCAACAATAACCCTTTGGATTCGTTGAAGGCTTGCGGCGTTTGTAAATACGGCTCATAAAAATGCTTGGGCATAATGCTCAACGTGCCCGCCAAATCGAATGCCTCGAAATACGGCTCTTTGTAAACAAATACCACCTCGTATTTGCCGTTCGCTTTCACTTCTTTGATCTTTTCCAGATAGGCACGTTGGCGCGGGGCTTGAATCGCCTCGGTCATAATGAAATTAAAGCTGAAAACAATATCCTCGGCGGTCAGCGGCACACCGTCTGAAAACGTTACGTCATCGCGCATCTGGAAGGTAATCGTTAAACCATCGGGGCTAACTTGCCAGCCTTTCGCAATCAGCCCTTCCCATTCCAAGGTATCGGGGTTGCGGGTAATCAGGCTTTCCTGCACATAGCTTTGCACTTCGGACGCATACGCATCGGTGGAAACCAACGGGGTCAGCGTTTTCAAACTCGTGCCGAACGCATCCACGCTCCAATCGCCTTGTGCGTAATTCGCTTGCTGCGTCATGGTTTGAGCGCGTTTGAAGGCTGTGGCAACAGCAGGACTTGCCTCGGTTGTTGCGCTGGCTTGCTGACGTACAGTGCCACTGGCTAAAGCGGTGCGTAACTCGCGGATGTCTTTGGCTTGTTCTGCCATTGCCGCTTGTACGTCGGACAATTTGTTCCACTGCCGGTCAATCTGGTACATGGTCAGAACGATCAGCACAATGACCAAGCTGATCAATAGAGTCAGAAACCAGCCCGGGGCACTCGATCGTTTTTGCATACGTATGTTTGTTTACTGCATAATTCAGGGGATTACAGCATAACATCAACGCAACAGGAGTTCACATGGGTTTTCTGACAGGCAAACGCGCACTCATTACTGGGGTCGCCAGCGACCGTTCCATCGCTTACGGCATCGCCGCAGCCATGCACCGCGAAGGGGCTGAACTGGCTTTCACCTACCAGAACGACAAACTGAAAGGGCGTGTGGAAAAATTCGCCGCGCAATTCGGTTCAAATATCGTGATCCCCTGCGAAGTGGCGGAAGATGCGAGCATTGCTGCCGCCTTCCAACAACTCGGCGAACACTGGGATGGGCTGGATATTGTGGTGCACTCCATTGCTTTCGCGCCGAAAGAACAACTGTCTGGCAGTATCGTTGATAACACCACGCGGGAAGGTTCGCAAATTGCGCATGACATCAGCGCATATAGCTTTTTAGCACTGGCACGTTATGCCAAACCCATGATGGCGGGGCGCAATGGCTCGATGTTGGCGTTGAGTTATTTAGGGGCAGTCGCTGCGATTCCTAACTACAACGTAATGGGTATGGCGAAAGCCAGTTTGGAAGCGGGAGTCCGCTTTATGGCGGCTGATTTAGGACCACAAGGTATTCGCGTGAATGCGATTTCCGCAGGGCCTATCCGCACATTAGCCGCATCTGGTATTGCTGGTTTCCGCAAAATGCTGGATCATTTTGAGAAATACGCGCCACTGCGCCGCAATGTGACCATTGAAGAAGTAGGCAATGCCGCCGCTTTCCTGTGTTCTGATTTAGCATCAGGGATTACCGGCGAAATTACCTACGTGGATGGCGGTTGGAATATCCTCGGTATGTCCGGTTTAGGCGAGGAATAATCACAGCGGGGGAATACGTGAACCAGAGTGTTGGCTTATTCGACCAATTCGTTATATTTTTTAGTGATCGCCAATGTTTTGGAGTATTTCCCCCATGCCCGTTTCGTTTTATCGCAATGTTTTACTTGCCAGCAGCTTATTACTCAGCGCGTGCGGGGGCAGTGATACCACAACGTCCGCCAATACAACCAACCTCACGGATAGCACAAATACAAGTAGTGTCGCTGTATTACCAGCGATTCCCACCCGCATCGTCAATCAACGCGGTGCATTGCTCGACGGGCAATTAGTCAAAACCAACACTGTACCTGACAGCACTTCTGCGATCAGTGACCCTACCGCCAAAGCACCTGCCGTCATTCCTGTATACGATGTAAAGCAATACCGTGTCACCTATCAAACGGTGGATGGCGGCGGCAAGCTCACCACCGCTTCCGGTATTATTGCCATCCCCCAAAAACCAGCAGGCGCAAAAAGCCCACTTCTGAGCTTCCAACACGGTACAGTTTTCCTCGACAAAGAAGCTCCCAGCAATGACACCGTAGCGACTTCCCCTGTCAATATTATTGCCTCGCTCGGCTTTGTCGTGATTGCGGCGGATTATGTTGGCTATGGCGCATCACGCGGTCAAGATCACCCCTATTTGCAAAAAGACCCGTCTGCTGCATCCGTCACCGATTTTTTGGTTGCTGCCAAACAATGGCTTGCTGAACAACGCTTGTTGCTCAACGACCAACTGTTTTTGACTGGCTATTCCGAAGGCGGCTACGTCACTCTCGCCGCGCAACAAGCACTTGAAGCCGCAGGCGTGCCGATTACCGCGAGCGTCGCGGGTGCTGGGCCGTATGATTTGCAATATACCCTCGATGAGTTGCTGAACACCAAAGCCTTGCTAGCGGCCGCTGGCGGTGCATTGGGTTTAAGCCGTCCTGCCCCTGCTGCTAAATACCCCGGCAAAATCGACGAAGCCACCGTAGACCTGATGATGTACATCCTTATCCCCAAAGAAAGCGACATCAAATTCAGCAAAACCTTCCTAATGGATTGGATGGCAAACGACTATGCCACCATGAAATACAATAGCCTATACGAATGGCAAGCCAAAACACCGACCCGCTTTACCCACGGACGCGATGATGTCACCGTACCGTTTGGCAATGCCATCCGCGCTCTGGAAGGAATGCGGACAAAAGGTACGCCCGACCTTGATCTGGCGGAATGTGTCGCAGCCCCGTCTGATCATACCAACTGCATCAAGCCTTACGCACAAACCATGTTGCAATACTTTGCTGGCTTTGCGCGGGACTTGTAGCAAATAACGAACCAACAGGCGGCCGAATATGACAGCCTGTTGGTGTTAATAATCGCTTACTTTTTCCTTATATCATTACTCACTCTACCGCTTATACCGACAAATCACACGCCCATCCCTTTTATTATCAGGTTTTTCCTGCATCTGGCTAAACTTTACTAAAGAATTATTCAAGCATCATTGTTCAGGGAATAAATTTAGGATGACAAAAAGTATTAATTCCAGTTTCTCATCTGGCAATTCCAGAACATCCACGATGGTCGATAAACAAGCACCGATACCATTCAATGCAGCAACGATCAAAATAAACACGCCTCAACAACTTCAGAAACACATGCTCAATGGCTTAACTATTAACACAGTTGGCACGATAGTCGGTGTCAATGATTTCGATGACCAGTTCCAATCTTGTTTTTGTTGGCATAGTTTTGTTGTTTCTTATTTATGGAATACTTTTCACTAAAAATAAAATTTTTAATTTTTGCTTATTTTCTGGATTCATCGCACTATTGTATTTTTATGGTCAATGCTTGAGCAATTTCGCATCCACAAAAATTAGTGTGAGACCAGACGATTATTATATACCCAAAGAATCGTCGCTCTGTGATTTTAAGCCATTAAACTTCCCAGAAGGGAGTGGACAATATTGGTTGTATGGAAAAGATAAATTTAATTACTATAGTAGCGAGCTAATTAACGAAGCAGATTATGTATATATCACTCACAAAGAAGCCATGAAATGCGTTCAATTTAATGCAATGGATGTATCAACATGGTGTGTTCACCATACTGGATATAGATAATTGTCAAGTCCAGATAGATAATATACCAGATCAATTGCATTAAAATTTATGCCCAACACCTTTCTCTTTCCTCATAACTAGCGCATAATGCCCGGTTTCCTCCTCACTCTGAAGCCCCATGTCCCCAGAAACAAACACACCTCCCACGTTTGCCGAATTCGGTCTTGCCGCCCCCGTGCTACAAGCCGTCCTAGATCTCGGCTATGAAACCCCGTCAGCCATTCAAGCTGAAACCATCCCTTACCTGCTGGCAGGCCGCGATGTCCTCGGACAAGCGCAAACCGGCACAGGTAAAACTGCTGCATTCGCCCTACCCCTGCTCTCACGATTGGACATGAGCAAGACCGGGCCACAAATTCTCGTCCTCGCGCCGACCCGCGAGCTGGCGATTCAAGTTGCCGAAGCGTTTCAGAAATACGCGGGCAAACTCCCCGGTTTTCATGTTATGCCGATTTACGGTGGGCAGGATTACCGCACGCAATTCCGTCAACTGGAACGCGGCGTACAAGTCGTGGTCGGCACACCGGGGCGTGTCATGGATCACCTGCGCCGTGGTTCACTCAAGCTCGACGGCTTACAAGCACTGGTGCTGGATGAAGCGGACGAAATGTTACGCATGGGCTTCGTCGATGACATCGAATGGATCATGGAGCAAACCCCGCCACAACGCCAAATCGCGCTGTTCTCCGCGACCATGCCCCCCGCGATTCACCGCATTGCACAAAGCTATTTGACTGACCCTGCCGAAGTCAAAATCAAGGTCAAAACCACCACCGCCGACACCATCCGGCAGCGTTACTGGTTGGTCAGCGGCTTGCACAAGCTCGACGCGCTCACCCGCATCCTCGAAGCCGAACCGTTTGATGCTGTCATTCTGTTTGTGCGTACCAAAAATGAAACCGTGGAACTGGCAGACAAACTGCAAGCACGCGGTTACAACGCCGTCGCCCTCAACGGTGACATTGCGCAAAACGTGCGCGAACGCACCATCGACCAGTTGAAGAAAGGCAAAATCGACATCCTTGTCGCCACCGACGTTGCCGCACGTGGCTTGGATGTGGAACGCATCAGCCACGTTATCAACTACGACATCCCCACCGACACCGAATCCTACGTCCACCGCATCGGACGCACCGGGCGGGCGGGTCGTAGCGGCGAAGCCATTTTGTTCGTATCGCCGCGTGAACGTCACTTGCTGCGTAACATCGAACGCGCTACCCGCAAACCGATTGACCTGATGGAATTACCCTCCACTGATGTCATCAACACTATGCGGATCGCCCAGTTCAGCCAACGCATCACCGACACGCTGGCAGAAGAAGGCTTGGATTTCTTCTCGCAATTGCTGGAAGGTTACGAGCGCGAGCACAATGTTCCAGCACTCGAAATTGCTGCCGCCCTTGCCAAAATGCTGCAAGGCGATTCGCCGTTGTTGCTGGAAGAACGCAAAAATCACCCGGCTTTCAACCCGAATGCGGCGCGTGAACGTGAGCAAGAACAACGCCCCGGCAAGCGCAAATCCAACGCCGCCAACTCCGCCTTCAGCAGCGATGACGACACTATCCCCATGGAACGTTTCCGCATTGCGGTTGGGCGCTCGCACGGGGTCAAACCAGGCAACATCGTCGGCGCGATTGCCAATGAAGCAGGCTTAGACAGCCGTTACATTGGTTACATCGAAATCCAAGACGATTGCAGCTTGGTGGATTTGCCCGCCGGAATGCCAAAAGACATTCTGCACGAATTGCGTACCGCACGCGTGGCTGGGCAATTGCTGAATATCGAGCCAGCCGGTGAAGCGGCAGCCGATTATTCCCCCAACAAACCCAGTGGTGGCGGGCAACGCCGCGACCGTGGTGGTGATGATCGTCGCCCGCCGCAACGTCGTGATGGCCCACCACCACGCCGTGACGGTGGTGCAGGTCGTGGCGGTGATCGCCCTGATCGCCGTCCGCGCACTGAAAAGGAACGCGCCCCATTTGCAGGCGGTGACAAGCCGCGCTTTGCCGACGAAAAACCCAAGTTCAGTGCGGACAAGCCGCGCTTTGCCGACGACAAGCCTAAGTTTGGCGGGGACAAACCACCCGCACGCAAGCCTGCTGTCAAAAAAGCCGCGCCAGACAAAGACAAGGGTAAACCCAAACGTCCACCACCTGCCGCTTAAGCCATTGTCGTGAAACGCTGCGCCTTCCTGAGCATGGCAAGTTTGGAGAAGTTCGTCTGCTACGACGAGCTTCTTTATGCTCCGCTGCAACGCTACGACTGGCACGCGGAAACGGTAGACTGGCGCGACAACAGCATCGACTGGAATCAGTTCGATGCTGTTATCATCCGTTCCTGCTGGGATTACCAGAATGATCCCGCACAATTCCTCTCTGTCCTCGCCACTATTGAACGGTCTAGCGCTAAGCTAGCCAATTCGCTCGAAGTGGTACGATGGAATCTCAGCAAAATCTACCTACGCGACCTAAAAACCAAGGGCATTCCGATTGTGCCAACTGAATGGTCTTATGGCTTGGACGTAGCAAAATTATCCCTCCTCTTCGCTCACTGGCAAACGCCGGAAATCATTATCAAACCTGTCATCAGTGCCTGTGCCGATGATACCTTTCGCCTCACACCTACCACTCTCACCCAGCAAGCCGCAACGCTGGCAATACTGTTTCAGGAACGTGATTGCATGGCTCAACCGTTCATCCCCGCTATCGTCACCGAAGGCGAGTATTCGCTGTTCTTTTTTGGGGATGAGTACAGCCACACGATTCTGAAAACCCCCAAGTTCGGCGATTTTCGGGTGCAAGAAGAACACGGTGGGCAATTGCAAAGCGTTGAACCGGAAGCACTGCTGCTGGAACTAAGCCGCGCTGCACTTGCCGCCATTCCCGAACCGACGCTTTACGCCCGTGTTGATTGGGTACGCACCGACAACGGCTTTGCGCTGATGGAATTAGAGCTGATCGAACCGTCGCTGTATTTCAATATGGATGCAGCATCCGCTGAGCGCTTTGTGCAGGTATTCTTAAGGACTCGCTAACGGAGGCGTTAATGTCAGGGGTGTCAGCGGAGCAGCCGTTATGGGCGCAACAACAGGCAGCGGAACAACCGTGACAGGCGTAGCAACAGACACCGGAACAACAGACACCGGAACAACAGACACCGGAACAACAGACACCGGAACAACAGACACTGATGCCACAGCCGTAACCGACGGTGTTTGAGGCGTAACAACGACGCTATCATTACTTAATAATGTCGTGCTACTAGAACTACTGGATGGTAATGGAGTCGTTTTGCCTGTATCAGCATTGCTAACTGTTGCGGCAACAGGTGTAGCAACGCTAACAGGAGCGACAGCGCTATCTACGGCGGCGGCAACACCAACATCACGTTTATCGGATTCGGGAGGGGATACGCTTGGATTCTGTTGCAAGATGGGAGTAGTACTTGCACTCACTGGCTGAAGCAGTTGCGTGTAACTGCTGTTCACTTGATCACTGAAAGAGGTTTTACCATCGACGGAAGCGGCTGGATCATACTTACCCCAGTTAACGGTTGGGCTAGGTAATTCCGACACAACGGTGGGTGCTGGTGTCACAACCTTCACTGAGGGTTTTTCGGGAACGGGTTCTACGACAGGCATTACAGGTGCAACGACTGCCGTAACCGTTGTCTCCTTAGGTTTTTCGGGAACGGGTTCTACGACAGGCATTACAGGTGCAACGACTGCCGTAACCGTTGTCTCCTTAGGTTTTTTGGGAACGGTTTCCACTGTTAATTTTTCTGTCACGAGCGGCACGACACTAGGTGTCACTGCCACCGTTGTCACCACAGGTAGTTTTACAGGGATGGTTTCAACTGCTGGCGTGGTTGCCACCACTGGGGTTGCCACCACTGGCGCTACCGCCACCTTATCGGGGACTGACGAGACGGTTGTGCTATTGCTGGACTGCACTAAACTTTGCTTGGCTCTGGAGTTGCTGACCACTGGTATTTCTTGTTGTGGTGTAGAACTCACCGTTTCTTTACTTGCGACGAAAGAGGGAGTCGCCGCTTCAAGGGTAACGCTTGGCGGTGCTTGCATGTACTCCGACGCACTGACAGCGGCAGATTCAACCGTGCTGACCGCTGGCGCGGTAAAAATGGTATCTATCGGGTTACGTTCATCCTTAGCGACAACCATCGCAGCAGACTTTTCAGTCATGGGTGCTGGGCTGCTGGCAAGCGGAGCGCTAGTTTTTTCAACGGCTTTAGGTTCAGGCAAACTAGGAGCTGTGTCAGCGACTGGCAACGCGGGGGGGGCGGTTGCAGTGCTGGCTGACAACGCGGGAGCAGAGGGCATCGCCGTGCTGCTGGTATGATCTTGCTGCTTAGTATTGTCTGGCTGGCTAGTCGATGCAGTGGCAGCAGTAGGCGCTTGTGGGCTTTTTTGTGTTTCAGGCTCAGCAGGCTTTTCGGTCGTTGCGGTTTTCTCCGCAGTTTCTGACTCTTTTGTTGATGCCTTTTCCACGTCTTTTTCTTTTGCGGCTTCTTTTACGGGGGTAGGCGGTGTTTCTGCTTTCGTTTCAGTAGCCGGAATAGCCGTGGCTGGCATCAAAATCGGTTTGGGTTCATTAGCCCGTACCACGAGTGCCAGACCACGCTGCCCTTCCGACAGACGCTCCCCGCCCACACAAGCCCCTAAACCAAAACGCTGGCAACTACCGCCGAGTTTCGCAATGGAAATTTCACCAGAATGTACCGTTACCCACGTTTCGTCTTTGCTAACATTGACGGTATATTCCGTACCCAACACGCCAATAGCTGCCAACGGTGAATTGAGGCGGTAACGTTCTTTCATACCTTGACCACCTTGCCCAGTGATACTCGTCACCTCACCTTCTAGCAAGGTTTTACGTATCTCGGTGGCTTGTATGTCATTAGGGTCATACGTGTATTTATCAAAGGTAAAAACCGTACCCGCCCCTAGCTTTTCGATGCCCCCGTCGATCATCAATAAGCGCACCAAACCGCGTTCTTTGACTTGGATACGGCTACCTTCAGGAATAGTCATCTGCACAGTCAGTGGCAACACACTGCCGTCTGCTTGTGTAATATCGGCTTGACCCAACAGATAAGTCACCTTGCCAATCACGCCTTGCATCAGCGCTGGTGGCGCACCTGCCGAACTAATGGCATCTGCCCACGCATAGGTAGGTAAGAGTTGTGCTCCCAGTAGTGCGAAGGCACATACCAGCAACCACAAATTCCTTATACTGATTTTCATCCATGCCTCTAAATAATGAACACTCCGGCATGGAGTATTAGTTATATTTGCGCACAGCGAAAATCGTATTTATTTATTGGCTATTTTTTCATAAGGAAAGCTGAGGGTAATTAAAAACTCATCTCAAAGCTCATCCCCACCGCGCTGCCTGCGGGTTGGTCGAATAACGGCACTTCACGATCTTCGGTTTGCCCGTATTGGTAACTGACTTGCAGCTTCTTGTTGTTACCGATTTTTTTACTGACACCCACATCAACACCCGTGTGTAATTGAGTACGGGTGCTATCAGCGTACAGCTTCGGGTCAAAAGGTTTGCTGTCGCGCTTATAGGATACTTTTGCGCCTGCGCTGGGTTGCCAACTGGCTAATAATGGCTTGCCCTTCCACGTACCGGACACTTCCACCTCTTGCCGATCACCGCCGGGGCGCTCTTCTAACGCATGATCTACTTCCACACGTCCGCGTAGCGCCACTTCGCCGCCTTTCGCCAAGGCTTTGCGCCGTTCCAACGCCACATTGGTGACGATAGCTTTATACAGCTTCTGTTCGGGATACGTGACGTATTCAACCCCTGCCACCACACCGGTTTTCTCCTGATCCGTCGCGACCAAAGGGTGGTAATAAACCCCGCCGAACCGCCGTTCCACATTGCCGGAATCGTCACGAATCATATTAAGGTAAGCGCTAACTTCCTTACCCGCCACCAAGGTTTGCTGACGACTCACTGCAAAACCTGTCGTGCTGAAATCCGGCTCATCGGTATATTCTTGGCGTGCCACGGTGGCGGCGGTAATGCTGCCAACTGCCGTATCTGCCACCCGATAAGTGCCTTGCACGCTCACAAAACCCGACGATAATGGCAAATTACGCTCATCCAAACGTCCTTCCACCAGCAAACCGTTAAAGGGATTAATGATGGTAATGCGTTCGTGACGACTGCCTTGATTCACATTATCCAGATAGCCCGTCGCCATTTGTACGTGCGAGGTGCGTGTAGTGGTCGGCACAAGCGTACCCGCTGCCGGTGGTTTAGAACGCTTGGTCAACGCTGCTGGCGGTTGATTCGGCTGACAAACGCCCACCTCAAATAAGCCCAGCAATTGATTCAGGAAGACCGCTTGCCCCTGCAATGCTGGTTGTTTTGCCACTTGTCGAATGTCTTGGCTTAAGGCAGCAAGGCGTAACGTATTCCCCTCCAAACAAGCCGTTTCCGCTTGTTGCAGCAAAGCTTCGAGATTAATTTCCGTGGGTAGTTGTGCCGCCACCACACTGCCTGCGCCTAAGGTCAGGCAAACCGCTAAACCCCATGCACCGCTACCACCTTGTTTACTGTTGCGCACCATCGTCATTCCTATCATCATCCTGCTTGTGGATCAGGGTATATACCCCGACGGTTTCCTGTCGTCCTTTCAGCGCAATATTGCCGCGACTCACCAACGGCCACGTTCGCGTTAATAATGCGACTGTCTGTTTACTGACCACCAAATATTCGTGCAGTTCCCGCGCAAGGGTTTGCAAACGCGCCGTGACGTTGACCGCATCGCCGATGGCGGTGTACGCATGGCGGAAACGTGTCCCCAAGTCGCCGACCACCACTTCGCCGGTATGCACGCCAATACGCACCGCAATCGGTTCGCCTTCCAACAACGCGCTGCCTTCAGCGTTGAATTGCTCAATCGCTGCCATCATATCCATCGCGGCTGCCACACCTCGGTCGGCATGATCGACTTGTGCGAACGGTGCATTCCAAAACACCATGACCGCATCCCCCATGTATTTATCCACTGTGCCACCGTGCTGGTGCGCAACAGCAGTGAGCCTTTCCAAAATTTGTTGGGTCAACTCTGATAACACTTCCGGTGTAACGCGTTCAGCACGTTGGGTAAAGTTAGCAATATCCGCAAACAACAAGGTTAAGCAACGCTTACTCGGCAGCAATAAATCCTGACGGTTATCGTTGACAATATGCCCCACAATTGCTCAGGCAAATAATCCTGAAACAGCTTGCGTAAGCGCCCCGTGGTACGTTGCGAAAACCACCATTCCAACGGCACTTGAATCGCCAGAAACGCAAGGAACAACATCGCAGGGTGCATCGGGATAAACCACTGCTTTTCCAGCCACGCCCAGAAACCCAGCCCTAACCATGCCAACATCAACACGAGCGGCGCTAGCACCACCGTACCCACGCCGACACCATACACCAGCAAAAAATACAACCCCGCCAACCCACAAAAACCAATAACCCACGACCACACATCCAACGAAAACGCGGGCGCATTATCCGCACCACCTAGCAACCATTCCAGCAATTGCAAATGCACTGACACACCCGCCACATTAGAATCTATCGGCGTTGCCTGCTGATCTCCCAGACCGGGGGCTGTGCCTGCCAGCAACACCATGCCGCCCTGCAAACTAGCGGTTTGTGCCTCATCCACGCGTTGCTGGAACACATCCATCGCCGGAATCGCATCAATATTCGCACTCGGAATTTGGTAGGGTATGCGCAGTAAACCTGTCTCATCCAAGATCAAGTGCGCGGTTTCACCTTCGCTCACTAAATCTTTTATCGACAATTCCCAACCATTCGGATGCGGTGACACGGCAAAGTCATACAAACGCCCTGACTGACAGCGCAGCATTTCAATCGCCAACATCGGGTACAATTTGCCTGCGTGAACAATCAGCGGCGGTACTTTGGTAATCAAACCATTCGCCGTTTCCTTAATGGGCGTGACATGCCCCACACACGGCACATCGGTCAATTGTGCGGTCAACCCGACATAACCATTCGCCTGCGGAAATAGCTGGGAAAATGTAGCCGCTTGCGCCTCAGGCGGAGTGATGCCCCCGACCAGCCGCCCCGTGGTAAAGGTTGTTTCCGCTGCGCCTAAATCAAATACTTGCGCAAACGCAATGCGGTGTTGCTGTGCCAAGGCATTCAGCTCATCGTTGCCATCGGCATCACGCGCATAAGGCATAAACATATCCACGCCGACCAAATCGACCTGATACTTTTCAAACAGAATTTTCAACAATTCGGCGTAACGCTTCCGAGGCCACGGCCAATCTTCACCGTAATGTTTGCGCACATAATTGATACTTTCGCCATCAATCTTAACCACAAACACCAAGGGCTTAGGGTCTTTAACCTTCACCCCCCAGTGCTGGTAAGCATTCCACACACGGGTTTGCCAACTGCTGTATACCTGCAACGGGTCATAGTGTTGCGCCATCAATAACACGGCTGCGATGCCTAGCAGTACCAGCAGCCGTCCACCGAATTTAGTTCCCAATATTAATTCCCAAGCGTTGTTCCTACGGAAGGCAACGGTGTCGTCGCGGCGACCGCAGTGCCCGTCCAACCTAATACACCGTCAGCACTTAACACCGTGTCGATTTGATGGGTAAAGCTATAAGCTGCACCAATCGCATCACCGAGCACACCCACTGCACCGTTAAGGGTTGTTTGCGGGTTCGTGCCATCGTCTTTTAAGATACCATCCGTTGCCGAATAAGTCCCTGTCGCTTTGACTGCACCTGTATAAACAGGTGAATTCAAAGTAAAGCCGGTATCAAACGTATTACGCACGGAACTGACATTCAACGTTGCATCCGTTACCGTGGCAGCAGTGGCTGTGCCGGTGGTGGCATTACGCACATTCGCTTCGTAACTGCCCAGCACAAAGCCGACATCGCGTTGCTCTGGCAACGTGGCACTCGCGGTTTTCAGACGCTCTACCGTGTAGGCATTTGCAGCAGTGGCAGCAATCACTTGCGCGTATTGGCTGCTAACTTGATCACCCAGCGTCACGCCATCCACAACCGCAGCGGGATCGAACTTACCCCAGCGTACCGGTGCTAATGCTGGCGAAGGTGTGACGACTGGCGTTACCACGACAGGCGGAGTCACCGCAGCAATGACTTGCCCCGCATCGGTTGTCACGGTGCTTTCCGTTTTGCTGGAGGATTCCACCAAATCAGTCGTCGCAACCAAGGGCGAGCCTAACGGCGTGGTGATTAATCCGCCGCCCGTCAAGGCACTACCGGTAGCCGATTCCAGCAAAACACTGCCCCCCGTACCGGACGATTCCAGTATTGCGCCCCCAAAACCTGTCTCTGTTGACAACCCTGTAGTGCCACCGCTAGAACCTGCGGACACCAAAATCATCGGGTTGGATGTGGAGGATGACGAGGCAATGGGTGTTAATACAGACGTAGTGGGAGATGCAGTAACGGGCGGTGTCGTTTCGTTCACAGCGACGTTCAAACCACTGGGTTGTGTGCTTTCTAGATTGCTCGCTACTGTGGGTGCTACCGCTACCACTTCTGGTGTCTTGGCAACAGGCACTACCGGTTCAACCACCGCTGGCGTTTTAGGCTGCACTGCAACGGTAATCGGTGCGGGATTCGTCTCTACTTTGACTTCCGCGAGAGGATCACGTTCATCGACCTTTTTCGCGGCTTCAAGCGTCACTTTGTCAGTGGGTTTTTCTGCCACGGGCGCAACGACTTCTTTTACCGTGGCTTTGTCAGTGGTTTTATCGGCTACCTTGTCCGTGGTTTTGTCGCTGGCTTTGGCAGGTGCAGACTCCGTGGATTTTTCCTCCGGCTTGCTGGTAGTAGCTTGTGCACTTGCCTGCTTATCCGCTTCCGCTTTTTTATCAGCCGCTGCTTCTTCAGCCGCCTTTTTGTTCGCCTCTTCTTCGGCAGCTTGTTCCTTAGCGGAGGCTACGGGCGTGGTGTTCTTGGTGGGCGGCGGTGTCGAAGCAGGAATCAACACCGGACGCGGCTGATCTTTACGCACCACCAACGCCAAGCCACGCTGGCTAGCCGCGAGCTGTTCGCCGTCGGCACACGCCCCCAAGCCGGAACGCTGGCAACTGCCACCCAACTTAGCCATCGAGATAATGCCATCCAGCACCACCACCCGCGTTTCGCCGCCGCTCACGCTAGCGGTGTATTCCGTACCCAAGACCGCAATCGCCGCTAGGGGTGAATTCAAACGGTAACGTTCTTTCGCTGCCTTGCCGCCCACACCGGTTTTGCTGGTCACTTCACCTTCGATTAACTCTTTGCGAATTTCGCTCCCTTTAGGGTCAGCCGGATCGTAACGATACTGAGTAAATGCCAACGTGCTATTCGCAGGCAGCTTTTCGGTTGCACCATCGACCATCAGCAAATTCAATTTACTGCGGTCTTTTACGGATATTTTACTGCCTTCCAGAATTTCAGTCTGTTTTGTGATAGCTATCACAGCGCCATCCGACAAAATCATGTCGGCTTGACCGAGCAAGTACGATACTTTGCCGATAACACGCGGTGTCGCGGCGTTTTCAGCAGCGGAAGTACTCGAAGTAACTGTTTTAACTTCATCTGCGAAAATGCTAGGCGATGTTAGCGTCAGTGTGCCGACCAACGCCAGAACGCTAAAAAGTGAGGTTGTGTATTTCATACTGCTTGCCCGTGAGTTTGCTCAAATGCGCCATGAGCATTTTTGATCAATTTTAATCCCGACATCATTATACATCCTTATTGGCAATTTTACACAGGCATATTTCGGGCACTCTCACCACAAACTATTTTCGGGGTAGTAATGCTTTGCGCTGTATTTCGGCTAGCACGTAATGTAAGCCTGAGACAATATTCGCCAATACAAGTTCCCCTTCATTTGACAATACATCCAGCGCAAGCGTACTGCCATCATCAAACGTTAAGTTTACCTTACCTTTGCTGACCGCAGTGCTGGACGCTTCGACCCGCAAGGCACTCGCTGATTGCCAGTTTTGCAGCAAGCCTGCCGCCTGCGCATTGAAGCCTTCCGGCAACGCGACTGCTTTCACGGTGCGCCCTTCCGGCACGAGTTTATTATCCACCAATGCCATGACGTCACCGGTCAACAAACCAAATACCGTTTCTGAGACCAGCTTCACCTTGCCATCGTGCAGTAGATAACGCTGGCGAGAAATGGGATTATCATCACCAAACCATAACGTAGCATCGTTGAAGGCAACACTCACGCTCGCAGGCGCAAGCCCGTATTGCGCCAAATCTTTGCCCGTAGCGTCATAACTGGCTGCCACGGTTTCATCCAGCAAAGTGAACAACTGGCTGATGCGGGTTGCATTGGCGGCAACTGACTTGGGTTCAAGCATCCGCCAGCGTTCGCCTTCCCGTTCCAAACGAATCACGTCAGGTTTGGCACTGCTCGGCTCACGCGTGATCGTCACGCGAGTAATGTCAGCACGCGTCAAGGTCAGCAAGGTTTCTGGCAACGTTTCCGGCTGGTTGGTTTGCCACCATGCCACTGCTCCCAAACCACCCACGAGCAGTAAAAGTGCCAAATTCAACCCTAAACGCCGTGTCTGTGTGGAATTGCTCATCTTAACGTCTCCGTCGTAGCCACCAGATCCAACCACCGGCTAGCAACATACCAATCGGCAACAAGAACAAGAAAAATGTGCCCAGCAAATACCCCGCCGTTTCACTCAATTCCAGCTTGGTATCGGGGGAACGAATCACTGGTACTTGCAGCAAACTGTCATCTGCACTCAACCAGTTGAAGGTATTGCTAGCAAGATCAAGGTTTGCCCCCAAACCAATAAAGCTATTCAGCATGAAATCGCTGTCGCCGATAACCACCACGCGCTGCTCACGCGGTTTCGCGTCCGGTTTATCGGTAGCTGCGGCCAACGTCCGCGTCAAACTGACACCGATGGGAATAGGCCCTTCCTGATCATTACTGCCCTCATCAAATTTGACCGCGCCCTCTAAAACACCGCTGCTTTCCAACCAACTGGTTGGCAAGGTATTGAGGAACTCCTCTGCCTCCCAAACCAATGCACCCTCTTGTTTGCCCGCATCCGGCGCACGCGCAATCATGGTTGCAAACGGAAACACGGTTTGCGTTCCTGCCAGTTTTTGCACAATCTCGCTGTTGCCGTAATCGACCACGGGCACAACGGCAGGGTGATTAATCCCCAACAGCGCTTGCAATTGTTCATTCGCATCAATCGCCGTGCCATCGAAAATGTGCACACCGAGCAATTCCTCCAACGGCTGCAAGCCATGCAAACCGCCGGGATCTTGCAACCACAGCAAATTGCCACCCTGCTCCACGTATTGCTTCAGCACCGCCACTTCACCGGGCAAGAAATCTTGCTGCGGTGCTGCAATCACCGCAAAGCTGGCATTCTGTGGAATCGACTGCGTGCGCACCAGATTATGCGGTTGCACCAGAAACCCGCTGCGCTTCAAATTAACCACCAATTGCGACATCCCGTTGGATTGTGTCGCCAAGGGCTGGCGTTCGCCATGTCCTTCCAGAAACGCCACCAACCGTTCGCTGCCCCGGCTTAGGCGTTGGATGGCATTGCCAAGGGTTTCTTCACTGGCGGAATCCATCACCTCGCTGCGTCCCGCGTAACGAATCACCAATTGCCCCGCGTGATCAATCGCATCTTGCTTAGCACGCGCCGGATCAAGATCAGGGTTCACGAATTCCAACGTCGTATCGGGCTTAATGCGCTGGTACTTCGCCACCAACTGCTTAATCTGCTCTTGCAAACTAGGGTTGTCGGGGATGTAGGCAATAAACGCCAACGGTTTATCCAACGTTGCCAGCAAAGTTTGCGTGGGGGCGCTGAGGCTATTGCGGCTAGCATACGTCCAGTCCGCCTCAAATTTGAAAGTACGGGAAAAGAACCCCAGCAACACGATCACTACCACGAATAAGGCATAGAAAATCGCATTTTGTAGCCCAACTAAACGGTGGGCATTTTTACTCATTTTCATCGCTGATTACCCTTGCAAGCGGTCGTTATCAAGTTTACGGATGGTCAGAATCAAAAATCCGCCAATGAACAATACGTAGTACGCCACATCGCTGCTATCAAACATGCCGCCTGCAAACGACAAGAAATGCCCAAACGCCGACAAGTACACAAACAATTCACTCGATGCGCCTTGCGAATGCCCTGACTGATATAACACATCCAGCAACAGCAAGAACCCAAACGTCGTTACCGCCGCAATCACCGGCTGCCGCGCCAACGATGATAGAAACAAGCCTGCCGCCGCAAAAGCTGCCAACAATAACGTTAGCCCCAACACCGCCGCCGCCAATTGCCCCCAATCCAGTTGCGTTGCCAACGCCAACGATAGCGGCATCGCCGCCAACAAGCCCACAAACAGCAACACAAACCCCAACACGCTGAAGTATTTCCCCAACACAATTTGCGTACTTGATAACGGCGAAGAAGTCAGCAAGATTAACGTCTGGTTCATACGCTCTTCCGCAAACAAACGCATGGTAATCAAAGGCATGACCACCAACATAATCGACGCTGCCGTTGAAAACAGGAACGGAATCATCGCTTCACTAATGCCCGCGATATTTTCCGCCCCCACCGCCGTGGCTTGGGTTTGCGTGGCGTATTCATTCAAGCCCAACAAAAACATCCATGCCAAAATGAATTGCACCACCGCTAAAATGCTCCACGCCAACGGTGATAAAAACATCCGACGGAATTCGGTGCTGGCTATTGCCCAAATCGCATTCATACGACTACCTCCGCGTGTGTACTATCCGCTTCGCGGAAAATTAGATCGAAGAACACTTTTTCCAGCGATTCCACACCCTCCAAGGTGTCGTTGAAAACGGTTTTGCCGTGATTGAGGATTTGCACTCGATCACACACCGCCTGCACTTCCGGTAAAATATGCGTGGAGAGAATAATGCCGTGCTCCTTGCCCAATTCACGAATTAAGCTACGAATTTCACGGATTTGAATGGGGTCAAGCCCCACGGTGGGTTCATCCAAAATCACCACAGCAGGGTTGTGCAGGATGGCTTGCGCGATCCCCACACGCTGGCGAAAGCCCTTGGATAGATTACCAATTAAGCGTTTGCTCACGTCTTGCAAGCCGCAACGTTCGCTCGCGGTAGCGACTGCACCCTTGCGCTGAACTGCTGGCACATTACGCAAACGCGCACAGTAATGCAGGTATTCGCTCACGGTAAGGTCACGGTAAACCGGCGGTTGTTCGGGTAAATAACCCATTTGTTGCTTGGCATTGCGTGGTTCATCCAGCAGGTCAATGCCATTTATCTGGATTTCGCCAACGCTGGGGGATAAGTTGCCGGTCAGCATTTGCATCGTGGTTGATTTCCCAGCGCCATTTGGCCCCAGCAGACCCAAGACTTCACCTTTATGCAGCACCACGTCGACATTATTTACGGCGCAATGCTCACTGTAGTAACGTGATAATCCGATTGCATTAATCAGCCTATCCTGATGATTTATCATGTAACTTGCCCTTGTCGATTCAGCATTCATTAATAATTATTGAATTAATCATAAAAATATTCTATATAAAAAGCCTTGAACCTCCGAGTATATCGAATAGACTCAGTAAAATGTAACGCTGTGTAACGCTACGATACTTCTCAGGTTTGGGGACTTGGTAAGTTGAGCGTTCGCAGGTATTTGGTTGGGCTTACTTAAAGAGTATTTATCATGAGCGTCATGAGTGTCGAAACGGATAGAAACTGGTTTCTGCTGACCAGCAAACCACACAAGGATGAAGTTGCAGAATTCCAACTGCGTAATCAAGGCTACGACGTATACCGTCCCCTCGCCAAACGCTTACGCACGCAACGCGGTAAAGTTGTCACCAAAGTCGAATCGTTGTTTCCCCGTTATATGTTCATCCATTTGGATGACGGTGTGAACGACAACTGGGCACCGATTCGTTCCACCACGGGCATCAGCAGTTTTGTGTGCTTTGGCACAGAAGCCGCACGCGTTCCTGATGCATTAATCGCGACGTTGAAACAACAAGAAGTTTACCTCGGCGAACGCGCCATTGACCTTGACCGTTTCCATAACGGCGACAAAGTGGTGATTACCGACGGCCCTTTCCGAGGTCTGGAAGCGATCTTCCAGAAATACGATGGTGAGGAGCGCGTCATTGTGTTGCTGGAAATTCTCCACAAACAAACCAAATTAGCGCTCACACCGGGGCAACTCTACGCTGCGTAAATTGGCTTAGTGGTTTAGCAAACGCCCACCATCCACGGGGATTACTTGCCCCGTGATGTAGTCGGCATCACGCACGAGAAACAGCACCGTGCGGGCAATATCATCGGGATTGCCTTCGCGTTTCAAGGCGGTTTTTGCCAGAATCTCGGTGTGCATGGCGTGATTTTCTGTCATTTCTGGCCAGAGGATTGCCCCCGGCGCAACGCCATTGACGCGCACATTAGGGCCCAATTCCCGTGCTAATACTTGCGTCAGCATCAGCAAACCGGCTTTGGCAATGCAATAGGCGGCGTAGCCTTGCAAAGGGCGCATTCCGTGAATATCGACGATATTGATCATGCAGCCGTTACTGGCTTGTAAGTGTGGCGCGGCAGCTTGCGCCATGAATAGCGGGGCTTTCAGATTGGTGCCGATCAGGTCATCGAATTGCTGTTCCGTCACCGTCGCCAATGGCGTTGGGTAGAAAGATGAGGCGTTGTTTACCAGAATATCCAGCCTGCCTGCTTGCTCAAGCGTTTGCGCGATTAGGGTGGGCATGACTGAAATATCCAGCAAGTCACCTTGCACCAGAAAACACGACGCAGGGCGAGCGGCATTGAGTTCCGCTTGTAAGATTTCGGCCTCCGCTGCGGAGTGGCGGTAGTGAATGACGACGGTTGCGCCTGCGGTGTGGAGGGTGCGTGCGGTTGCTGCGCCAATGCGCCGTGCTGCGCCAGTGAGGAGTGCTACTTTATTTTTAAGCATAGACATCGTTAGTTAATCATTCCAAAATTTAATTTTGCATTACACGGTTTATAACACATGCTCCATCAGCCTCCCAATTTACCCCGCTCCCATTGTTTTCTACTGATGTTGGGTTACTTCTGCTTAGTTCCTCATACACAGGCAGCACCGAGTGAATTTGCCCCTGAAATCAGTGAAGGACGCCCTATTTTATGCGCAACGCTGCTACCCCAGCGTTTTTATACGTGGACACCCCCCCAATACGGGCAATTGGTTCGCTTTGGTGCAACGACCTTATGTTACCTAAGCCAAGAAGGTACACCCGAAACCCTTGCTTTTGTCGAAACGGATAACCAGCATCTCATCACCGACGTGGGTACGATCACTTTAACATCACAGCCGCAAAGTTACTGACGCTACACATCGAGAAATACCTGCATGTACACCTGTCATCGTATTTGGTCAGTAACTGACCGTATTGCACTCGGTTGTTTAGCCGGTTTAGCGTTATTACCGTTTTTCCTGCCATTAGAATTTCATGATGCCCAACGTATTCTCACCATCCTGCTTGCCACTGTCTTGTTGGGTAAACAGCTTTGGGAGGCTACATGGACACCGCTTACGCTCACTATTTTAGCCATACTAGCGACACTCGGCTTAATCGCCAGCAGTCTTTCGCCTGCGCCCTTATGGTCAGGGGTAGAATTTGCGTTGTTATTCACGGTATTTGTCTTAACACAAGTGCTCTTGCGTAGCGTGAATGCGGCTTTCATCCAACACATCGCTATCACCATGTTCTTGATTCAAGGAGGCTATGTACTACGGCATTTATGGAATTATGCTGAAATCACCTTGAATGGTTACCCATTAAATGCGCTGGCTATTATTGATGGCTTCTCCAATCTGCGCTTCTACGGTCAGTTTCTAGTTTGGACAATCCCTTTCTGTATAGCCGTATTAACCACTTACAAATCTACACGTTGGCGCTTTCTAGCCATGAATAGTTTGGCGCTAAGTTGGAGCATGGCGTATTTGAGCGGTACACGCAGTTTTTTCATTGCCATGTTAGCCAGTATTGTTATGACGTGGTGGCTGACACCGACCGCATGGAAACGTTACGTGCAATGGCTACTAATAACGGCGTTCTTAGGCATGGCGTATTACGCATTCCTCGTATTATGGCTACCTGAGATACTCAATACACCTGAGCCAGAAACGCTTGCAAGCTATTCCGTACACCGTGAACTCACTAACAGTAACGGGCGCCTTGATATTTGGTTACATGCACTCCAACAAACAGGGGAACATCCTTGGTTCGGTCTAGGGCCGATGATGACCGCAGAAACGGGCTTCTTTAAAACCGAAGCACACCCGCACAATTATTTGATTCAATGGTTAAGCGAATGGGGAATCCCGTTCACCTTACTGCTCAGTCTGTTTTTGGGGTATCAACTGTGGCGCTGGTGTCAGGTCATGCAAACCCACGCAACCGAACGGCAGCTATTAGCTTTACCCGCCGTTGCTAGCATTGGGGCAGCCGCGACGGCTGGGCTACTGGATGGTTTGATCGTCATGCCCATCAGCTTGGCATACATGACAATCATGCTCGGTATCGCGGTTAGCTTGCAACGTACTTGGACACCCGATACTTATCGGATTCGTTTACCCGTCTGGGCGAACCTAATTTTACTCATGCCAAGCCTTGCATTGGCAGGCTTCACGGTATACCAACTACCGCGTGTTGTGGATGCACCCTTTACACTCAACCCCCATACACGTTTTTGGACTGATGGCAGCCTCACCTTCGCTTCCCAGTATGCGAAAACCTATGAGATGGGTGGGGCAAGCAAGAGCCATACATTAGCCGCAGTAAAACTGTCCGTTGATCTTTACCCCTTACTACATCAGCGGCAATGCCAATTACATCTAGGTGCAACCGAACACGCTCCCGATCTTACTATTACCTGCGGAACACAACGCGAATACATTTTCATTAACCTCAATAAAAAACAAGTCAGTGTTTCCACAGAAAATTACGGAGATCAACAACGCTCAACGCAAACCTTTAATGAGACAGATACCTTGACGTTAGCCACTGTGCAGTACAGCAAAGCCGTGCATGAATTACTTGAATAGATCAAAAATATCTCATTTAAATCATTTAATTAATACTACATTAATTTTTCTTGCCTACTTATTGAACTATTTAAAAAAATAAACGATACTATTTATAGCGCTGATAAAAATCACCCCCTTAGCAGTGCTTATCATTTCTATCTATCATCCGAGGGCTTTGCGATGAAATCATTTAGATCCAATAACAGCAAGAAACTGCTTGCCGTACTCATTTCTGCTATTGCAACAGGAGGCTTATTCGGGATTAATCCTGCATCTGCACTATCACCACCTAATATCAATAACGACATATCATGGGGAACTAAAGCCGGAGAAAACGGCATTGGTTACACAGGCGTTGCAGATATAATGGCTGCATTCAATTACGCGAGGCGGCAAGAAGAAGTTCAACTCGGCTTAACCGTCAATGCTTTGGGTAATTTAGTATTGCCAAGCCAATCCGTATGGGATGGTATGAGCGATGATGCAAAAGCACTTTTCCTACTGAATGCAGAGCGGACAGCACGGGCAGGCATGATGCTCGGCGTTATCGGTTTACCTCTGGCGGGCATAGAAAACCACGTAGATACTACCGCTCAAAACTACGCTACATTGCTTCATAACAGTGATACAACAGGACATTACCAGCCATCAGGTAACTCAACCACTGATAACCCAACCAAACGCATTGATGCAACCGTTGGTGCGAGTTGCAAAGAATTCACCACGCGTTCGGAAAACTTAGCCTATTTTGCGGCTTACAGCACCGTTGCCATTGGCGCAACGAGCGTTCCTCTACCAATAGAACGAGCAATTTATGCTTGGATTTACGATGATGCCAGTTCAAGTTGGGGGCATCGTGAAGCAGTATTGTTGCAAGACACGCCGCTCTCCAATCCAACAAGTACATGGGGATTTAAAAATAACAACGGCGCAGCACCTCATGAAGGCTTTTTGGGCTTTCATCGAATAGGCTCAACTGGCTATACACCTTTTGGTACTCCGCCTTACCCTTATAGCTATGGTGTTGCGGTAGTTATGAATATCTTTGACCCAGTGAGCGATGCAAGTGCAGCCGCCTGCGGTTACAACGTCACTCTGCGTACCGAAGATCTACCCTCTACCAATACTACTAACACAGCCCCCGTGGCGAATAACGACACTGCCACGACCACATCTGGAACAGCAGTGACTATTAGTAATGTATTGGCTAATGACACTGATGCCAACGGCGATACTCTCTCTGTCACAGCGAACACCACCCCAGCAAATGGCACAGTAACTCGCTCAGGCAATACGTTCATCTACACGCCAAAAACGGGTTTCAGTGGTACAGACAGCTTCACTTACACGATTAGCGATGGCAAAGGTGGCAGTGCCACAGCCACCGTGAACGTTACTGTCGGCGCCGCTCCCAACCCCGTGGATGCTATTGATGATAGCGTTACCACTGAATTTAATACTGTAAAGACGTTCAATGTTGTCACCAATGACCTCAAGCCAACAAGCGGTACATTGAGTATCAGCGCCTACACCAACCCACCCAGCACGGCTGGCACACTTACCTTAAGCAAAACAGGACCAACTGTCGGTGAAGCCAAGTTCACCCCTAAAAAAGGTTACAGTGGCACTACCAGTTTCACGTACACGCTACGTCATAGCCAAGGCTCGACCGACACCGCTACCGTGAACATTACTGTCAAACCGGGGGTTGCACCAACACCAGTAGACGACACCGCCAGCACCAAATACGGCACACCGGTCACCTTTAACGTGTTAACTAATGATGGCACGCCTAAGCCAACCATCACTAAGAACACGATCCCTGCTAAGGGTACTGTCAAGGTTAACAAAACCACAGGTGACGTTACTTACACACCGAAAAAAGGCACTAGCGGTGCTGATACTTTTACATACACCGTCACGAATGCTGCTGGATTAAGCGCCACAGCCAATGTCACTGTTAACGTTGCGACTAATACTGCCCCCGTTGCCAAATATCGCGGCTACGATGTCGCGTTTGGTAAAGCTAGAACACTGGACAAGATGAATCAGCACACCAGTGATACGGATGGTGATGCCATACTGGCTAACAGTGTGGTGCGCAAACCGACTAAAGGGATAGTGAAAATTAGCGGTGGGAAATTTATTTACACACCCAATCGCGGCGCATTAGGTACAGACTCCTTCACTTATACAGTGAAAGACATTCACGGTGCTGTTTCCAATGAGGGATATATTGGGATTAATATCACCACCACGCCCAACCCTTCCAGCTAAACACTTGACCCGTAGCAGCCATTCACGCTTGAATGGCTGCTTTCCTTCAAACAATCGTACCCATGCGTTTTACCGACACATTACCCACACCCTCTGCCGAGGCATTAGCACACAGTGAACAGCTTGCTCGTCGTATCCGCACAGCAATTACTGCGAATGCAGGCAGCATTCCCTTCCGCGACTTCATGCAAATGGCTCTGTACGAACCGGGTTTAGGCTATTACGTCGCCGGTTCGCACAAGATCGGCAAGGAAGGCGATTTCATCACTGCACCCGAAATTTCCCCACTGTTTTCACAATGCCTCGCCAACCAATGTGCGCAAGTACTCACCACACTCGGTGGTGGCGACATCTTGGAATTGGGCGCTGGCAGTGGCTTAATGGCAGCAGATATATTAGCGCATCTAGAAAATATCGGCTGCCTGCCCACGCATTATTGGATTTTAGACCTCAGCCCCGAATTACGGGAACGCCAACACCAAACCCTACAAAAACACGTACCGCATTTGCTGGAACGGGTGGCATGGTTAGATCGTTTGCCCGATACGCCGATTCGCGGCGCGATTGTCGGCAATGAAGTGCTGGATGCCATGCCGGTCGATGTCTTTACGTTGGTCAACAACGAACGCGTTATCCGCCACGTCGCGACAGCAGATGATAACTTTGCGTGGGTGAATGTGGATGGTTTTTACACCTCCGAATTCAACCCCGCCCTGCCCGCATGGCTGCAAAGCATGGCGGATTCACTAGCAGCAGGCGCATTACTGCTGATCGACTACGGCTACGAGGAAAACGATTATTACCGCCCTGAACGCAGCAGCGGCACACTGATTTGCCATTACCAGCACCGCGTCCACGACAACCCACTGATTTACGTGGGCTTGCAAGACATTACCGCCAGCGTTGATTTCACTGCCGTCGCGAATGCGGGTTTGGATGCAGGTTTAATGCTAGCAGGCTACACCACCCAAGCCGCATTTCTGGCGAATAGCGGCTTAGAAGCGCTTTTCATCGCCGCGTTGCAAGCCCGACCGGAAAATCAGTATAAACTCGCGCAACAAGTCCGTACCTTGAGCCTGCCATCGGAAATGGGCGAACGTTTCAAGGTCATCGCCCTGTGCAAGGGGTTTACGTCAGAATTACAGGGCTTTACACTCGGCGACCAACGGCATCGCCTTTAATGAATTTATTTATCCACCAACGATACACCAAAGGATTTTCATGGATTTTTTGTTACTACTCAAAGCCGCCATCATGGGTCTGGTGGAAGGCGCAACCGAGTTTTTGCCTATCTCCAGCACGGGACACTTGATTCTCGCGGGCGACTTGCTGAATTTTATGGATCACGCCAAACGCGGTGTGTTTGAAATTGCCATCCAATTGGGGGCGATTCTCGCAGTCATTTGGGAATACCGCACGCGTTTCATTAGCACCTTCGCAGGGATTGGGCGTGACCCGATTGCCAACCGTTTACTGATTAACTTAGCGATTGCGTTCCTGCCGTTGGCGGTATTGGGCTTGGTGTTTGGTGACATGATCAAAGCGTTTTTGTTTAAGCCTGTGCCGGTCGCGATTGCGTTTATTGTCGGTGGTTTTATTATTCTTTGGGCGGAAAAACGCCAGCACACCGTCACCATTGCGACCGTCGATGATATTAACCCCAAAGATGCGTTGAAACTGGGGCTGGCACAAGCAGTTGCCTTGATTCCGGGCATGTCTCGCTCAGGCTCAACCATTATCGGCGGTCTATTCTTTGGGCTATCCCGCAAAGCAGCAGCGGAATTTTCGTTTTTCCTTGCCGTGCCAACCTTGGGAATAGCCTCTGTCTATTCCATGTACAAAGAACGCGCTTTGTTGAGCATGGATGACATGGGCGCGTGGGCAGTCGGTTTCGTGTTTGCGTTTATCAGCGCAATGATTGCGGTACGCGCATTGATCCGTTACGTCAGCAATAACGATTTCACCGTGTTTGCGTGGTATCGGATTGCCTTCGGTATCGTCGTCATTATCACCGCCTATACGGGGCTGGTGGAGTGGACAGTCCACTAAACAGACGGTGGCGGGGATTTGGAAGCTAACGCTTCCAGCCCCAGCCGCATGGATTTACCCAACGGAATTTCCAAATAACGGTGGGTAAAATGCGAATACACCAATACCACAGCGAAGGTTAGCCACAAAATCAGCGGCTTATCCCAGCCGTATGGCTTGGCAAGGTGGCGTAATACCATAATTACCACCAAATGGTTGAGGTAAACCGAATAGGAAATTTCCCCCAAATACGCCAATCGCCGCAAACCACGCGATAGCCAACCCTGTTCCCACGCAAAAATCGCCACCAGCAGCAATGCCAGATACGGCACAAACACATCCATCCCCATTGATGCACCTGTGCGACTCCCAATCATCCCCAGCACCGCCAATACGCAAAGTATTTCCAACCACACCGCATAACGAGCAACGCGCCCATCATCTCGGTAAAACAAGTAGACACGATACGACAAAATCCCCAACAAAAACGACGACATCCCCCGCAACAACCCAGAATTGAGGATACCGAAATAATTATCCGACTGCGTATTCAACTGCCCATGCTGCATAAACAGCACCAGAATCCCGAATGTACCCAGCAAAAACAACACCCCACTGCGCACCTCACGGGTCAGCAGAAAAATAAACAGGATATTGACGAAGAATTCCACCGACACCGACCAACTGGGGTAATTCCACGTCAAGCCATGTGGACTCAACCCAATATTATGCGTCAGTGTCAAATGCTGCATGAAAGTAAACAATGCGCCATCGGGAAACGTCGGCATCGACCAATACATCAGCCAATGCACTAGCACGAACATCAACAAGGTATACAAGTGCAGCGGGTACAAACGGGCAATGCGGTGCGCCACAAACACGGCTGCCGAGGTCGGTTTATTGCTATACCAATAACGGTGCGTCAGGATAAACCCACTCAACACCAAAAAGAAATCCACCGCCAAATAGCCCAAACCGCCATAGAGATGAAAGTACACAACCCACAACGCCGCTAGCCCACGCAACGCATCCAGCGCCAAAAACCGTTGCCCGCTAGTTGAAACCTTTTCCACGCTCACAATCCCTTGAACAATTGCTGTGCTGCTGCACTCAATGCTTTGACCTGCACCACCGAACGGCTGCCGCTAGCGGTATCTTGCCGATGCCCGACGCGTGCCAGCACAAATCCGGCACGTTCCCAAAAGCGCTGCAATTCAGGGGTCAGCGCGTAACTCACGCCCACATAATCCGCCTGTTGCTGGGCAGCAAAGCCTAGCAGATGTTGCAACAATTGCGCACCTAATCCCTGATTCTGCACGGTGGGATCTACGGCAATTCGCATCACACGTTCGCACACCAACTCTGCCGCACGGGGAATTTGTGCGTGAAAGGTTAGGGTTTGCGGAACGGGATGCCCGTGGGGGCGACGCGTGCCTGCATGAATCGCAGCCGTCAGTTCCTCATCCAGCCCCCCTTCACGCGAGAGCAAGGCGACCGCCACGATGACGCCGTGCTGTTCGAGAACATGAATGGAAATATCCGGTGCATCAAGCATTTGCCGTAGGTCAGAGGGACGCGTTTGGTAATGAGCGGTGATAAGCAGCCCGAAAAGTTGGCGGAGAAGTGGTTCATTTTCGGCAAGCTCATCCCGATCTAATTGACGATCCTTCGTACCATTCCCCCCATCCCCAACCCTTCCCCCGCAAGGGGTGAAGGGAGCAAGATCCGCATTTAACAACAATGATTGGTTAATGAAATGTTCAAGCGGGTCATGTTCTGCCCAGCGCATCGGCTGATGCAAACGTACCGCTTGCCAAGCAGAAGCACGCGCATCCAATGCCTTTTGGAAACGCAACGCAAAACCACGTCCACTGCCCTCATAACCGTGCAACGTCGTCGAAAACACGCAACGCGGATAATGCGCCAACATCTTCAACAGCAAGGGAATCGGGATTGCCGCCGCTTCATCCACCAGCAACACCTCGCCTTCCGGCAAGGTTTGCAGCAGCTCATCGGGCGCGAAAAAATGCGGGGGCAATTCCGCGTGTTTAAATACCGTCGCAACCGTGGCACGGGACGGCGCTGTCAATAACACCCGCTTGCCGCTTGCCCGCAATTGGCTTGCCGCCAGCCCCAGCGCCGCCGACTTGCCGCGTCCTCGATCCGCAGTCAACACCAGCGGCACAACCGCCTGCACAATAGTCGTTACAGCAACAGATTGTAGGTCGGGCTTTAGCCCGACAGTCGGACTAAAGTCCGACCTACAGCCATCCCGCAACATCCGTACAAAACGCTGCAAAAACCGCCCCTGCACATCTGCCGGTTGGTAAGGATGCGGGATAAATCGTCGATAATCAGGGTCAGCAAATGTCGCCCATTCATCCAGCGGCGGTGTCAGCAAATACAGCATCCCCCCCCCACACAACGTACCACTCACCGCCGCAAACGCATTCACGTTAAAGCCGCTGTGCGCATCAAACACCAGCACATCACATTCCTGCCCCAACAACGTATGCGCTTTGTTAGCAGGTAACGCCCCCGCCACATCCGCCGAGGTTATCCACACCACGCGTTTACCAACAGGGAGCAAGGCTTGCACTTGTTGCAAACACGTCGCCTGCGCCCCCGCAATGACCGCTAGCCGACGGGGTAACGTATTTATACGGCATCCCGCCCCATTTCGCCGGTACGGATACGAATCGCTTGCTCGACAGGCAACACAAAAATCTTCCCATCGCCGATCTTGCCGGTATGCGCGGCTTTTTGGATCGCCTCAATCGCAGTATCCACATCCTCTTCCTTGACCACGATTTCCAGCTTCACTTTCGGTAGAAAATCCACCACGTATTCTGCACCACGGTACAACTCAGTGTGACCTTTTTGCCGCCCAAAGCCTTTTACCTCACTCGCGGTCATCCCTGTTACGCCGATTTCGGTCAAGGCTTCGCGCACATCGTCCAGTTTGAAGGGTTTAATAATGGCCTGAATCAGCTTCATACACACTCCTAGGGGGTTTTAAAGGGTAAATTTTTACGCCACGCCGACGTAATCGGGTAACGCCAGTCTTTGCCAAAGCCGCGCCCACTGATACGCACTCCTGGGGCAGCTTGGCGACGTTTATACTCGCTCAATAGTACCAGATTCACCACGCGGCGCACCGTTGCGGCATCAAATCCATCCGCAATAATGTCTTCCAGCACGCAGTCGCCTTCGATGAAGCGCTGCAAAATCGCATCCAGCACCTCATACGGCGGCAAGGAATCCTGGTCCACCTGCCCCGGTGCTAGTTCAGCAGAAGGTGGGCGCTCGATGACGCGTTGCGGAATCGCTTGTCCCAATGTGTTGCGGTACTCGGCGAGGCGATACACCTGCATCTTGTACACGTCTTTCAGTGGGGAAAAACCACCCGCCATATCGCCGTATAGCGTGGCATAACCGACGGCACTTTCGCTCTTATTGCTGGTTGAGAGCAGTAAACTGCCCAGCTTATTGGAGAGCGACATCAGCAACACACCACGAATCCGTGCTTGCAAATTCTGCTCGGTCACATCCACGCCACGCTCGCCAAATTCAGGCGTTAGTACCTGCATGAAATCGTCGTAAATGCCCGCAATCGGTAAGTTGCGGTAGCGCACCCCTAACCATGCCGCTTGCTGATACGCGTCTTCGACACTCATCTCGGAAGTGTAGTGAAATGGCATCATCACCGCCTCGACATTTTCAGCGCCCAGCGCATCCACCGCCAAGGTCAGTACTAATGCCGAATCAATCCCGCCCGACAAGCCGAGGAGTACACGGGAAAAACCGTTTTTGCGGACGTAATCGCGAATGCCGGTGGTGATGGCTTGGTAAATAATCGGCGTGGTGTCAGGTGATGAGAGTAAAGGCGACCGACCGGTCACCCCTACGAGGGAAGGGGTGATATTCCACTCTTCGACAAACACGCCTTCGGAAAACGCCTCTGCACGAAACGCAATCTGCCCCGCCGCATCCACCAGCATGGAATCACCATCGAAGACCAACTCATCCTGCCCGCCCACCAGATTCACATACGCTAGCGGACATTGGTTGTGAGCGGCTTGGCGTTGCAATAATGCGCTGCGTTGTGCCTGCTTGTCCGCACTAAACGGCGACGCATTCAACACGCACAAGGCTTCTGCCCCAGCCAGCAAGGCAGCTTGTGCGGGTGCATCCTCCCAAATATCCTCGCAAATCAAGATACCGAGCTTGATGCCCGCCACCTCAATCACCAGCGACGCATTGCCGGGGGTGAAGTAACGCTTTTCATCGAACACACGGTAATTAGGTAGGCATTGCTTAGCATATTCCGCCACGATTTTGCCATCGCGCAGCACGCACGCCATATTGCGCAATATGCCCTCACGCAGCAGCGGCACACCCACAATCACGGTCATGGCGGTGGTTTGCGCCGCCAGTGCATCCACTCCCGCCTGCATTTGCGCAAGGAAATCGGGACGGAACAGCAGATCTTCCGGCGGGTAGCCTGCTAAGACTAATTCGGGGAAAACGAGCACATCAGCGTGTTGGGCTTGCGCTTGACGGAGGGCATTTTCCACTTGGTGAAGGTTGTTTTGCACATCCCCCACGCATACATTTAATTGCGCTAGCGCGATGCGTAATGTCTGATTTTTCTTTTGCACGGTGTCATAAAACGTTATTGTTACCAGCTAACGACTATACCTGAAAAGGCGGTAACACATCATGTCCCGTATTATTTTTATCCTTGTTTTGCTCGTAGTCGGTTATCTTCTGTTAAAATCATGGCAGCGCAGGCATGACCTGACCCAACAACATAAAAATACGTCCGGGAAAATACCTAACAATACGCGCATGGTTCGCTGCCTACACTGCAACCTGCATGTCCCGGAACACGAAGCGATTTCCCAAGGGGGGAAACACTTTTGCAGTCTGGAACACGCGACACAACACTTGACGAAAAGCTAACACCGGTCTTCCTGCATGAAGACCCGTGGAATCTGTTACGCCTCTATCACGTCTACCGCTTTACCTTAGCGGGCGCATTGCTGATTGCATTAGTCATGTCCGATGGTGTTGACGGCGGCGAAATGAAATTGGGGCAGCATGATTTATTGCTGTTTCGCTGGTTGACAGGCGCGTATTTGATTCTCGCGGTGATCAGCAACCTTGCCTCCTATTTCCAATGGCCGGATCTTGCCGTGCAAACCGTGTTGTTTGTGGTATTAGATATTATTCTCATCTTAGGATTATTGTATTCCAGTAGCGGCATCACGGCAGGTTTTGGGGTTTTACTGCTCATTCCCGTGTTAATTCCACATCTGGGCAACCCTGGTCATGTCTCGCTCATGCTAGCCACCCTCACCGGTATGGCGTTAGTGGCAATGGAAATTTGGCTTCAATACCAAGGCATTTCGGATCAAGGCAATGTCATGCACAGTGGCTTGATTGCGTTGTTCATTTTGTTGATTAGCTTGGCGAGTAACCGTTGGATTCGCAAAGCTAGCGCGGTCGCCTACCTTGCGCAACGGCGCGGGGTGGATATTGCTAACTTGTCACAACTTAACCAATCCATCCTCGACAAACTCGAATCCGGCATTGTAGTGGTGGAAGGTTCTGGTGCAATTCGTCACATGAATGAATCGGCGTGGGACATGCTCGGTCAACCCGGCAATTGGCGCAGCAAGCCCTTGCAAGAATTCGCGCCGGAATTGGATCATCACCTGCAACGCTGGTTACACACCATTTGCCCACGTATTGCCAGTTTCGACGTGCGCCACCAGAATACCACCGAAATGCGGGCGCGTTTTTCACAATTGGGTAATCAATCACGCCGTGCCACCATGATCAATTTGGAAGACACCACCGAACAGCGTGAAAAATTACAAAGTGCCAAACTGGCTTCACTCGGTCAGTTAACCGCCAGCATTGCGCATGAAATTCGCAATCCACTCGGCGCAATCAGCCACGCCGCGCAACTCATGGGCGAATCACCCAACCTAGACACGGCCGATATGCGCTTGCTGCAAATCATCCAATCCAATGCGCGGCGCATGAATTTAACCATTGAAAGTGTCCTCAATCTGTCGCGCAAAAAGACCCCGAACCGCGAACGCCTTGCCCTCAAGCTGTGGCTGCACGAATTCCGCAAAGACTTTATTCAGCAAAACAAATTGCGGGACGACCAAGTTAACCTCTACATCGAACCCGCTGACACGGTGATCGAATTCGACCCAGCACATTTGCATCAGATTATTTGGAATTTGTGCCGCAACGCCTACAAATACGCGCATGAAGATCCCACCCGTTTGCAATTGGATATTCACGGCGGCAACCCGACGCATACCCGCGACATTATGCTCAATATTATCGACAACGGGCGCGGCATGACCGAAGCGCAACGCCAACGCCTGTTTGAGCCATTTTTCACCACCAGTACCCAAGGCACCGGGTTGGGCTTATTTATGTCACGCGAACTGTGCTTGACCAATGGCGCAACCTTGGACTATGTTGCCCTTGCAACGGGTGGAAGCTGTTTCCGCCTCGTGTTTGCGCATCACCGTTAATCGACAATAATTAACAATAAGATAATCATTATGACTGAACAAACCGTGCTCATCATCGACGATGAACCTGACATCCGTGAATTGCTGGAAATCACCCTGTTGCGCATGGGGCTGAATACGGTCACGGCAGGCGATGTGCAAACTGCGCTCGACAAAATCGAACAATACCAACCCAACCTGTGCCTGACTGACATGAAATTGCCCGATGGCAATGGCATCGACATCGTGCGCTATTTGCAAAAGCATCACCCGCACACACCAGTCGCAGTGATTACCGCGTTTGGCAGCATGGATACCGCCGTCGAAGCCCTCAAAGCAGGCGCGTATGACTTTGTATCCAAACCCGTGGATTTGCCGAAATTACGCGAACTGATCCAAACCGCGCTGAAACTGTCGGCAGGCAAGGGTCGGGGGCAACAAACCAGCAACGACGACGAGAATAGTGCTACCCACGGCAGCAGCATTTTGGGCAATTCCCCCGCGATGCAGTTACTCAAGGGCACGATTCACAAGCTAGCTCGCAGCCAAGCCCCCGTCTATATCCACGGCGAATCGGGTAGTGGTAAAGAGTTGGTAGCGCATCAAATTCACCTACAAGGTTCACGCGCCAAAGCGCCGTTTGTACCCGTCAACTGCGGCGCGATTCCTGAAAACTTGATGGAAAGCGAATTCTTTGGGCACAAAAAAGGCAGCTTTACTGGCGCAGTAGTGGACAAACAAGGGCTGTTCCAAGCCGCGCACAAGGGAACGCTGTTTCTGGATGAAGTCGCGGATTTGCCACTGACCATGCAGGTTAAATTGCTGCGGGCGATTCAGGAAGGCGCGGTCAAACCTGTGGGGGGCTTGGAAGAAATGGCGGTGGATGTGCGCATCCTCAGTGCAACCCACAAGAGTTTGGAACATGAAGTGGCGGCTGGGCATTTTCGGCAGGATTTGTATTACCGTTTGAATGTGATCAAGCTGAAAGTACCGCCATTGCGCGAACGGCAGGAAGATATTTTGCTGTTAGCGGACTTTTTCCTGAAAAAGATTGCGGAACGCTGGCAAATGCCGCCAATCCGATTGTCGCCAGCGGCGCGGGATGAGCTGGCGGCCTATGAATTTCCGGGGAATGTGCGCGAGTTGGAAAACGTGCTGGAACGGGCGAGTACATTGTGTGATAACAATACGATTCAGCCGGATGATTTGCAGTTACCGACCATGCTGGAGAGTGCAACGGCTAACGCCGTTGTTACCCCCCTCCCCAACCCCTCCCCCACAAGGGGTGAGGGGCAAAAAGGGAAAGTAGAGGTGGAGGTTTTGCCTGCTTGGAATCCGGTGGATGAAGAGGCGGAGCGTGATCTGATTTTGCGGGCGTTGGAGCAAACGCGCTGGAATCGTACCAAGGCGGCTGAAGTGTTGGGGATGTCGTTCCGGCAGTTGCGCTATCGGATTCAGAAGTATGGGTTGGATGAGGGGTAACGTGCGGTTTTGACAACCTTGCCGTTTTTGTCACTTTCGGACAGTCGGCAAGCTGTCACTTTCGCCGACAATACCAACAAAAATCACCGCTTATCCCGATAAAATGACCGATTGTATTCATATCAACGTTGGCACGGCTTCTGCATTACTAACGGTGTCTCAAGACAATAAAATCCCAACAAATCCTAACAATAAGGAAATGACGAAAATGAGTATGAAAACAATGAAATCTAAAGCACAAGCGGGTTTCACTTTAATCGAATTAATGATCGTGGTGGCGATTATCGGTATTTTGGCGGCGATTGCACTGCCTGCTTATCAAGATTACACCATCCGCGCAAAAGTAACAGAAGGTTTAGGTCTGGCAGAACCAGCAAAAATGGCTGTTGCCACTGAAGGTTCCGCCGCCAAAGATGACTTGAATCGTGTGGTTGCTACTTGGAACAAACAAGCATCTGATAAAGGTGCAACCAGTAAATTTGTAGACAGTGTTTTGATGGCAGTTGATACAGGCGTTATCACCATTCAATATAACAAAGACTCTGTAGGTTTAGGCGCTGGCGGTACAGCCATTACACTGACCCCGTATATCCGTGATGGTGTAAATACTGCTGCCGCAAAACAATTGAAAGATGCTCAAATTGCTGGCGTGAGCGGTTCTATTGACTGGTCTTGCGAGTCTGCAACAAATGAATCTTCTTTTGCTGCGAAAATGGCTCCAGCACAAGCAACCGTTGCTACCAACGTTCAAGCTAAGTACGTTCCTGCTGCTTGCCGTTAAGTTGGTTCGCTTAGGGTAACAACAAGAAAGAGCGCCAAGGCGCTCTTTCTTCGTGGGGGTAAAGTATGAAAACCAATAAACAAAAACAACAAGGTTTTACACTCATTGAACTGATGATCGTCGTTGCTATTATTGGCATTCTTGCAGCCCTTGCCCTGCCCGCTTATCAGTTATATATCATCCGCGCCAAAATGGTTGAAGTCACACGCTTCTCTGCTGCTGCTAAAATTCAAATCTGGGAAGAATACTTCACGCAAGCCGCTATGCCCGATGCAACCTCTAACGCGGCTACTGCCGTTGAAAATATGATGATGTCATCCGATGTCATTAGTGATGCCGTCTATAGCAAACTCGATACGGCTAACGCCCGCATACAAGTAACCTTCCAAAACATGGGAGTTATTGATGGTATGACCATGATTTACCTATTCCAAACCAATTCAGAACTGATTACGCTGGATTGCAAAGGGGGAACATTACCTGATATGTACCGCCCCCCTTCCTGCCGTAGCAATAGTTAACACCACTGAAAACCTTGATCAACAATAACGGAGAACAAACATGATTAAGCACAAACTCAAAGCCGCACTCATCCACCTGAGTATTAGCGCATTAGTGGTTGGGTGTTTTCTCGCTTTTGCTTTGACCGTCTGGTATCCAGAACCTTTTTTCAGTATTTCTGGGCTAACCAGCATTCTACTGATTCTAGTGACAGTCGATGTTATTCTCGGCCCTTTGCTAACGCTGGTGGTATTCAAGCCGTTAAAATCCACCCTTAAATTTGACTTGGCAGTCATTGCAATGGTGCAAGTAGCGGCACTGGCTTATGGGATGCACACCATTTATGAAGCCCACCCGCTTTACGTCGCTTATGCTGGTGATCGTTTCACCCCGATTAACACCAACGAAGTATCGCCAAATGCTGCTAAATATGCTGAATTAAAAAAATCCAAGCTGACCGGCCCAACGATTGTTTATGTGCAAAAACCCACTGACCCAGCAGAAATGTCACGGGTTACAATGGAAGTTTTGTCCGGTAAACCTGATATTGATGCCCGCCCCGAATATTACGAGCCGTTCAGCAAATTCACCCAAACAGTTTTTGCCAACGGTATAAAGCCAGAAGCCTTAGCTGCTAAACCAGAACACCAACAAAAGTTAGCTAAATTTTTAGCAGAACACGGCAAAACAGCCGCTGACTACGCTTATCTACCGCTGGTGGGCAAAGAGTACGATGTGCTATGGGCATGGGATCGCACCACAGGCAAACCCGTAGGGACGTTGGATATTAACCCGTGGCAACAGGCAACGGTTGCCTCAGTAAAGTGATTTTCAAGTAATCCTCCGTCGCTTCAAATACCGGCTCCGTACCATTAAACGCTCGCATCTGCGGAATCACCTTGGTACGGATGCCCATAGTCCCCTAATCACTACACCGCCATCACTTGTTGCACAAAATCGACCGATAGATTCAAAGTATCAGCGATGAAGGCCACATCCAAACCCTTAGCGGACAAAGCAAGAATAACCTTGCGTTGTTCCTCTTGCTTACCGCGCTCAACCCCGATACTGATACCTTCCTCTCGTCCCTCCCCTCGTCCTTCCTCCCAGCCTTCTTCACGAGCGGTATCCGTCACATTTTTGAGATCACGGTAATATTTAAGGCTGTCTTCGTAGGCTTGGCGCTCCGCCGGATTGAAACAAGCAATCTGCGCCGCTTCAAACAATTTGAGAAAAACCGTACCCTGCAATACAGGTGGAATTTCCTGCAACTCGTGTAAATGCTTAAAAATGTAAAACCACTTATCCTGATCCGTTTGCAACTCCGCCAGCGTCTTCTGAAAATACGGCAATGTCAGATAAATGAAGGTCAATTTATCGTAAAAAACATGTCCATTCTGATTTTTTAGCTGAATAAAATGCATCACTGGCTTTTCTGCTGCCTCCCGATCTTCCTCAAACGTAAAGTCCAGAATACCAACCGTATACACCGCCGCCAGCTTGTAATCCCAATCCCCCCGTTGCGCCTGCTCCTGAATCGGGAACGTGGCGTAATACAAGCTACGGTCTTTAAAATAATTCTGTTTGGCTTTCTGTAATTCGACAATGAAGCGCTCACCCGTCAAGCTAACACAGCTCAAATCGAAAATAGCTTTACGGTCGAGAATGCTCGCCCCTTGCTGTTCATTACGGGTGTACTGCAAATCCTGAATTTGGTGTTTTTCAGGCAACAAAGTATTAAGAAAACTGATCAACAGCTCCTTGTGTGGTTCTTCCCCGAACAGCTTCTTAAAGCCAAAATCGGTAAAAGGATTAACGTACCTGTCCTGCATAGCAACAACCCTAAATGATGACGACAAAACAAGTGTAGCAGACCACCCAAAACCGCACCGCAAGAACTGTGCTATGCTCCCCCCATGCACTTTCCACGGTGGACTTCCCATGTTGCAAAAACTCCCCGTCGGCATCCAAACCTTTGAAGCAATCATCGGCAAGGACTACTTTCCTCAACGCCATTTTCAGCGGAAAACGCGACCTGTTCAAAGGTTTGTGGATTGAAAATCAACGGGATTGGGAGAAACCTACTGATAGAATTAACACATAAAGAGTCCAACAAGACCACACCGACACATGCCAGTAAATTTTACTCGGCATCAACTTCAGCAGTAAAAGCAAGATGATAGATAGTAGGAAAACCGCGATTAAAAAATAAATTCATTTTATAGTCGCTTTCGACGCGCTATCATGACGGATACAGGTTTAATAACGACACAATAAAGCTGATACATGATTCCTCTGACCTCATCCATCCCCTTACCGGGGCTAGCCAGACAATTAGTCGTGCAAGATTTGCTCGACAAGGAGACGGCTACCCAAGCGGTACAGAAAGCACGCTCTGAAAAAGTGTCGCTGGTGGAATGGCTGATTCGGTCACGGGTCGTATCCACCAAAGATGTCGCCTACGCCGCCAGCCTAGAGTACGGTTTAAGCATGGTCGATCTTGACCAGATTACCATTCCGCCGCTGATTACCACCCTGCTCAACCAAGAGCAGATGCGCAAACTCAACCTGATCCCCTTATTTCAGCGCGGCAAAAACCTCGTCATCGGGTTAGCAGACCCCACCTACCTGACCAATCTTGATGACGTAAAATTTGCCACCGGACTCATTCCCGAACCGGTGTTTGTCGAATTCGACAAACTGCAACGCTTTTTACACGCTGACGATGGCTTTATTGGGCAAGCAGCCACGCCGACATCCTCTGGTCGTGCCTCCTCACCCACAGCAGCCGCGCCCGCCGCTGCCAAAGAAATTTTGCTAGATGTGCGCGACCTCAAAAGCAAAGACGACGAAGACCCCGCTGTTATCGAATTCGTCGACAAACTGCTGGCGCACGGTATCAAATCCAAAGCCTCAGATATTCATATCGAAGTGTTTGAAAAAAACATGCGCATCCGCTATCGGATCGACGGCATCCTGCAAGTCGTGGCAACCCCCCCGAACGATTCCGCGCAACAATTGATTTCACGCATCAAAGTCCTCGCGCGGATGAACATTTCCGAACGGCGTGTCCCGCAAGACGGGCGTATCCGCTTTACGGTCAGCGACCAAAAAAAGATCGACTTCCGGGTAAACACCTTGCCCACCCTCTTCGGTGAAAAGGTCGTTATGCGGATACTCGACTCTTCCAACGCCACCCTCGGCGTTGAAAAGCTCGGTTTTGAACCCAAGCAACAACGCGATTTCATGAAAGCGCTGGAAAAACCTGACGGCATGATTCTCGTCACAGGGCCTACCGGTAGCGGTAAAACGGTCACGCTGTACACAGGGTTAGGTATTCTGAATACCCCCGAAAAAAACATTTCCACCGCCGAAGACCCCGCCGAAATCAATATGCCGGGTGTCAATCAGGTCAACGTCAATGCCAAAGTCGGGCTGACCTTTGCCGAAGCCTTGCGCTCCTTCCTGCGCCAAGACCCAGACATCATCATGGTCGGAGAAATTCGTGACTTGGAAACGGCTGAAATTTCGATAAAAGCCGCCCAAACAGGGCACTTAGTCTTATCCACTCTGCACACTAACAGCGCCCCCGAAACCCTGACACGTTTGATGAACATGGGTGTGCCACCGTTTAATATTGCCTCATCCGTGCACCTGATTATTGCGCAACGACTGGCACGGCGCTTGTGCGAAAAGTGCAAACAACCAGCGGATGTGCCGCGTGATGTCTTGCTTAAAATGGGGTTTCATCCAGACGAAATTCCTTCCCTAAAATTGTATGAGCCAGTCGGCTGTTCGGAATGTTCGCGGGGCTACAAAGGGCGCGTTGGTATCTACCAAGTCATGCCCATTTCCAGCGACATGGGGCGCATGATCATGAATGGCAGCAACTCCCTCGAAATTGCCGAACAAGCCCTCAAAGAAGGCATTCTCGACTTACGCCTTTCCGCCTTGAATAAAGTCCGCCAAGGCGTTACGTCACTCGCCGAACTCGAGCGCGTCACCTCCGATTAAGCGGCTGATGACCGATTGTCCATAGCACAACCCTTCTGATGTGCTGCTATGCTACACTGACCGGAGATTATAAAAATAACGCAGAGTCCTCGACATGCAGAGTAAAACCGTCAATAAGTCAATGCCCGCCAAAGCATCCAAAAGTGCTCAGCAAGCCACCTACAAATGGGAAGGTGTGAATCGCAATGGCGTAAAAATGCGCGGCGAAACCCAAGCAGTTAACCCCAATTGGCTACGCGCCGAACTGCGCCGCAAAGGGATCAATCCGGGGCGCATTTACAAAAAACCCAAACCACTATTTAAACCGGCGATTAAACCGGGGGATATTGCCCAATTTGCTCGCCAGCTCACCACCATGATGCGTTCCGGCGTACCGATGGTGCAATCACTCGAACTGATGGCTTCCGGTGGCGACAACGCCTCCGTGCGTGAATTGGTGCAAAAGTTACGTGCAGACATCGAAGGCGGTGCAAGTCTTGGTACGGCGTTATCACGTCACCCCAAGTATTTCGACAAACTGTTCGTCAACCTGGTCAAGGCAGGTGAGCAAGCAGGTACGCTCGAAACCATGCTGGAAAAGGTGGCGACTTACAAAGAAAAAAGCGAAGCCCTGAAAGCTAAAGTGAAAAGTGCGATGATGTATCCCATTATTGTCGTGGTTGCTGCGGTAGTGGTATCGGCTATTTTGCTGATCTGGGTTATTCCACAGTTCAAGGAAGTATTCAGTAGTTTTGGAGCGGAATTACCGGCATTCACTTTGCTGGTAATTTCCTTCTCAGATTGGCTAGTCGCCAACTGGTGGATGCCCATCATTATTTTTGTGGCTGTCGGTGTCAGCTTCACCGAAGCACGCCAACGCTCTCCGGCGTTTGACCGTTTCGTGGATAAAGTCTCACTAAAAATACCGATCATGGGAAATATCTTAAATTTATCAGCCGTAGCGCGGTTTGCGCGTACACTCGCGACTATGTTTGCCGCAGGTGTACCGCTGGTAGAAGCAATGGATTCGGTATCCGGTGCTACGGGTAATGCACTTTACGAAGAAGCCTCGCGACGGATTCAAGATGACACGGCTCGCGGGGTACAATTGAATACTGCCATGCAAACGACCCAATTATTCCCCAATATGATGGTGCAAATGACGCGTATCGGCGAAGAATCCGGGCGACTCGAAGAAATGTTGGCGAAAGTGGCGGACTACTACGAAGCACAAGTCGATGCACTGGTCGACACACTGGCAAAACAAATCGAACCGCTCATTATGGCGGTGCTGGGGGGCATTGTGGGTAGCTTAGTGATTGCGATGTACCTGCCAATCTTTAAACTTGGGGCTGTTGTTTAGGAAACCAATAACACCATGGAACTTATTTATTTACTGAGCACCAGCACTGGCTGGTTAGTCAGCGTCGTGGGCTTATTTTCACTGCTGGTCGGCAGTTTCTTGAACGTGGTCATTTATCGCCTGCCGATTATTATGGAACGTGAATGGAAACGTGACTGCCACGAATGGTTAGACACCCCGATGACTGAACTGGATACGGGTGACTTCAATCTGGTCGTGCCGCGTTCGCAATGCCCGACTTGTGGTCACAAGATTACTGCGTTGGAAAATATTCCGGTCATCAGTTACCTGTTTTTGCGCGGCAAGTGTGCGGGTTGCAAAACCCCAATTTCCATGCAATACCCACTGGTGGAAGCCGCAACCGCATTGCTGTCAATGTTGGTGGCGTGGCAAGTCGGTTACAGCGGCACATTACTGGCGTTACTGGGCTTCACTTGGGTATTGGTAGCGTTGTTTATGATCGACGCGAAAACCATGCTGTTACCCGATAACCTGACCTTGCCCTTGCTATGGATCGGCTTGCTGCTCAATCTCAATGGCATGTTTGTGGTGTTACCCGATGCAGTGCTCGGAGCAGTGTTTGGTTATTTGGCACTGTGGTCAGTGTTCCACCTGTTCCGCTTGATTACCGGCAAGGAAGGCATGGGCTACGGTGATTTCAAACTGTTAGCGGCACTCGGTGCATGGGGTGGTTGGCAAATTCTACCGTTTGTGATTTTCGCTTCATCAGCCTTTGGCGCACTCTTTGGCATCCTGTGGATGGTGATAAAACGCAATCGCGAAAGCCTGCCCATGCCGTTTGGTCCGTGGCTGGCAATGGCAGGCTTTGTCGCGGTGGTCTGGCGTACTGACATCCAAGCATGGATGACCAGTATTTTCATGCCTTAGCGAATATAACGGCACATCGGCGGTGCTTGCCCCACAATCCGGTGGATGCGCGGCGGATGTTGTGCCGCTGGTTGGCGATACGGCGCGTAATACGCGTGCATCATCACGGGGCGGACGACGGGGTGCGCTTGCCGCATAGGTTGGCGCGTAGCGTGCTGACGTTGTGACATGCCGTAAGGTATGACACGCGCCGAACGCTGCCAACCCGTTGCTTGATGCGCACGGCGGTGCTGGGGGGCGTGGGTACGATGCTGACGAATGTGGCATTGCCCACACGACACAGTATCCACCTGATAGCGTTGTATCCGTACAATCGGCCTGCTTTCATTCGCCTGCATGGTACGCATCTCATCCATGCTACCTGTCCACGCTTGTGCGGCGGGAACGGCTAATACCGTTAGCCCAACGCCTGCTATTAACTTTTTCATGATCTGACTCCATGTAGAAATAGCGTTTGCCTGTTACAATGCCCGGAAACTTGAACCACACGGAAGCATGTCGCATGGCAGAACAGGAACAAACAACCCACTTTGGTTTTCAACAAGTACCCGTTACTGAGAAAGCTAGTCGGGTTGCTAGCGTATTTCATTCAGTAGCCGACAAATACGACGTAATGAACGACGTAATGTCATTTGGCGTGCATCGCTTGTGGAAACGTTACACGATTGATGCAGCAGGCGCGAAACGCGGCAACCGTGTATTGGACTTAGCAGGCGGCACAGGTGACTTAGCCTCAAAGTTTGCGCGGATCGTGGGGGATGATGGCGAAGTGATCCTTTCCGACATTAATGCGTCGATGCTGGAAAACGGGCGGGAACGCTTAACGGATAGGGGGATTGGTGGCAATGTGCGCTATGTGCAGGCAAATGCCGAATGCTTGCCGTTTGCTGACAACCATTTTGACATTATCACCATCGCATTTGGGCTGCGGAATGTGACGGATAAGGATAAAGCGCTGCGCTCCATGTACCGCGTGTTGAAACCGGGCGGACGCTTGTTGGTGCTGGAATTTTCCAAACCATCCGTACCCGGTTTAGCGCCAATCTACGACCAATATTCGTTCAAATTCCTACCGATGATGGGCAAATTGATTGCGAATGATGCGGAAAGCTACCGTTATCTGGCGGAATCTATCCGTATGCACCCCGATCAAGCCACCCTCAAAGGCATGATGGACGCTGCCGGGTTTGAGCGCACCACTTACACCAATATGACGGGTGGCATTGTAGCGTTACACAAAGGCTTCAAATTCTGAACTGGTTGCGCAGCTTGCTTCTTGCGCTGTAAATAGGCTTGATGCCACAGCGCAGGTAAGCTCAAGCTGGCAAGGAAAAATACCAACGCCACCCACTTCTGATTATCCGTCAGTGCCCAATCCCCCCAACGGAACGGAATGTAGCAATACAACACCACCAGATGGTAAGCGAAGACCTGCAAAGAATGCTGCCCCAGAAAACCTAACCAACGCGCGGGTAAAGCCAATAGCTTCAACATGTTATAGCGCCGATGCAACACAATCACCCCTGCAATCACATACACAAACGCCAAGAAATTCGTCAAACGCAACCATGACAGGTTATCCCGCCCAATGTGGCGGTATTCCTGAAACCAAGCGGCAATCGGCGACCAATCACGATGTATATAGCCGTGCCGCTGCAAGTACAACGCCACAATCACCACCACACTGACCGACCATAGCCAGCCATTCACACGCGGCAATGTACCCTTGCTGTTAAAACGCAGGAAACCCAACACCATACCCAGCACGAAAATCAATTGCCACGCCATGAAATTAAATGCCCCACCCCGCAATAACAAACCGTGCGGCAACAATGCCAAAACATCCTGCCCCCAGCCATACTGTGCTGCCAGCCAAAAACTGGCGCTGCCCAGCAAAACCATCGTTACCCCAATAGCTTGATACTGCAACATCAAACGCAACCCAAACGGTGCGAGTAACATCAACACAACATACAGCGGCAATACATCCAACATCGGCGGTTGATACACCAGTAACATAGCCGATAACAAACCGCGTGCCGGTTCTGCCTGCATCTCATTGGCAAAACTCGTCCAATACGCCCCCGACCATTGCGTTGCCACCGTGAACACAAAGACTCCTAACACCACCATCAGATGATACTGATAAATCACGGCAGCACGCTTCCAGACACGCTGTTCCAAGACCATTCCACCCGCAACGTGGTAGCGGCTGTAAACCAACGCCACCAGCATTCCCGACAAAAAGACAAAGCCTTCCGCCGCGCTAACATACCCAGCAAATTCATAGAGATGCTGGAAAATTGGCTCGCCAAAATGGTCGGATGCCATGATAATCAGCATCAAGCCTCTGAGGATGTCCAGCGAAATGTCACGGTTCATGTAATGCAATATCCTTGCCTTGCGGCTTAACTAAGCGTTGGTAAGCGGTGCGGCGCAAACTATACGACCAAGTGATAAATATGCCAACAATATACCGCTGGACGCGCCTTAGATTCTGCTCTAGAATTTCGCACTCATGTCCCTTGGTCAATCTTGGCAATCCACTGAGCAAAGCGTTCTTCGGTATCTTCCCTATCATGAAATTCAACTTGCCTATCCAGCTTCTATCATTTGTCTGGCTGATCCTGTTCAGCTTGTCAACTCACGCTGAGGAAGGTTGCTTCCCACACGTCAAACAAGTCGCTGAACAACTGTCTAGCCAGACCTATAGCAAAACCCCCATGATGAAGGTTGATACTGGGCGGATTACTTACGACCATTATCAACACATCAAGTTCAAAGGAAATCAGACATTTTGGCGTGACGAACTGCTGCCGTTCCAACTGGAGTTCATGCACCCTGGGATGCATTACATTCACCCGATCGAATTGTTTGCGTGGGAAAACGGCGCGGCTAACCCCATCAAGTTTTCCAAGAAATACTACGATTATACCGAAGTGAAAGGGCTAAATCTTGAACAAGATGAAGCCAATATGGGATTCACTGGCTTTCGCATCCTAGCGAAACTAGGGGGTAAAAACTCCAGTTATACGGAAGCCGTGGTCTTTCAAGGTGCAAGCTACTTCCGCGCACTAGGATTGGATCAAAAATATGGATTATCCGCACGGGGTCTAGCCATCAATACGTCGCTGGAAGGTCAAGAAGAATTTCCCGACTACACCAAGTTTTGGCTGGAAAAACCGACAAAAGACGCAGAAAAATTAGTGTTTTGTGCGTTACTAGACTCTCCCTCAACGACAGGTGCAACCCGTTTCATACTAACCCCCGGAAAAACCACCGAAATAGAAATCGAAACACAGCTTTACCCACGCAAAGACATCACCGAGATCGGCATTGCACCACTCACCAGCATGTTTTTTCATGGCGAAAACTCCCAACAGCACTACGGCGATTACCGCCCTGAAGTACATGATTCCGATGGTCTTATGCTCCAAACAGGCAAGGATTGGACATGGCAACCATTATGGGAAGTCCCTTACTTCAATTTCCAATCAACGCCCGTCCAGCAATTGTCAGGCTTTGGTTTAATGCAGCGTGACCGCGATTTCGATCACTATCAAGACTTGGAGGCGTGGTATCACGCTCGTCCTAGCGTATGGGTCGAACCGCTGGAAGATTGGGGTAAAGGCAGCGTGCAATTGCTACGCCTACATACTGAATCTGACATCGTGGATAACATTGTAGCCTACTGGAAAAGCGATGCAGGGCAAGCTTTCCGCCACTTACATTACCGTTTATCGTGGCTTTCCGATGAGCCACCCGCACACACATTAGGTAAAGTCGTCGCTACCCGTGTAACCAATAAAGCAGTAGATGGTTTACCCGGTCACAAAGGGCGTATCCGCTTTATTGTCGATTTCAACGATTTGCCAAAACTGGCTAAACCGCCTACCGCCGAATTAATCTTTAATGGCGTAGGTCAAACCAAACCCGTCGTGGTTCAGGAAAACCCTTATGTGAAAGGCTGGCGCGTAATTGCTGCCGTCTTCCCTGAAACCTGTGACAAACCCATGACTGCGACCATTCGCCTGACCAACGGTGGAAACTCCTTGAGCGAAACGTGGTCTTATGCTATTCCTGAATCATTGTGCAATGCACCATGAGCAGAACAGTCCGATAACAACAACACCAAACGTATTGACCTTAACAACCCTAGCATGGATTGATACACATGACTGAACAACTAGCCCAAACTGCATCCAGCCACCCAACACTGGATTCGAGCACTTCAATGAATACGTGGGAACTGGCAAAAAAGCGTGCCAATGCCTACCTGAAACTGCACCGTTTGCCGGAAACAGAACGCGAACAATTGCTCACCCGCATTACCAGCAAACTGGCGCGTGCCGGATTATTTGGTGAGCAAGAACTCATCCAACTGTTCATTAGCACAGCACAAGCAGAAGTTGCCTTGCTGCAAGCGCAAGCCAAGGCGGATAGCTCCCCCCAAAAAGCTGCACAGCCAACCCATAGCGTCACTGACGAGCAAGACGGCAAAGCGGACAATCGCACCCAAACGGGGCCACGCTTTGAACGCAGCAGTATCCGCGTTGCACCCTTGCAAGCCATTACCCTGCTGCCATCTTCTCGCCCACGCCAACGCTTAATCACGAAATGAGCGAACACAGCGGGCAAATACCCTGGCAAGCGACCGCCTTGCGGCGGCGGGTGGTATTTTTCTCAGCCATTGCCGTCTTAACCGGGTTAGCGACCTTTTGGCTAGGCGCTAACCTGCCGAGCGAACTGGGTTTTCTATGGAAACTCTTAGTCGTCGTACCCTTTGCTGTGCTGTTCTTATGGCTAGCACTGGGGTTCATGACAGCGGTGGCAGGCATCTGGGTATTGAATTTCGGTGGGCAAAACCGCATTGCCAGTGCGCCCACCTCGCCCTTGCCGCAACTGCAAACCCGCGATACCACCGCCATCTTGCTGCCGATCTATAACGAAGACATTGCCTACGTGTACGCCGGGCTGCAAAGCATTTACCAGTCGCTCGAAAAGACCGGGCAATTGCAACACTTCGAGTTCTACATCCTCTCGGATTCCGACGATGCCAGCAATTGGTTGCGTGAAGAAGCAGCATGGTCGGCACTGTGCCGCACCGTTGGTTCAGTTGATCGCATTCACTACCGCCGCCGCAAACACCGCACCAAGAAGAAAAGCGGCAATGTCATGGATTTCTGCCGTCGTTGGGGTAAACGTCACCCTTACATGGTGGTGTTGGATGCCGATAGCCTCATGACTGGCGACGCACTGGTACGCTTGGTAGATGCGATGGATCGCAACGAGCGCGTCGGCTTAATCCAAACCCCGCTCTACACCATCGGGCTGGATACGCTGTATGCGCGTGGGCAACAATTCGTGAACCGCATCTACGGCCCGATTTTCTTTGCGGGGCTGCATTGGTGGTGGTTAGGCGAAAGCCAATATTGGGGGCATAACGTTATTATCCGCACCCAAGCTTTTATGGGGCATTGCCACTTACCCAAGCTGCCCGAAGGTGGTGCATTGGGTGGGGAAATCCTCAGCCACGATTTCGTCGAAGCGGCACTCTTGAGCCGTGCAGGCTGGGAAACTTGGCTAGCCTACGACATGGAAGGCAGTTTCGAGCGCCCTCCGCCAACGCTAATGGATTCCCTCAAACGGGATCGCCGCTGGTGTCAGGGTAACTTGCAACACTGGTTGATTATCTGGGCGCATGGCATTCCCAACCTGCACCGTTTCTTGCTGTTAGGTGGGATCATGTCCTACATCAGCTCACTGATCTGGTTAGGCTGGCTGGTCGTGCTCACCGCGATTGCGGTGTTTTACCCCAAGCTCACGCTGATTCCACTCACACCTGAGAATACGGCGCTATTGGTCATGACCCTATTTCTGCTGTTTTTCTACAAGACCTTCGGGATTGCGCAAGCGATTCGCAAACGCACCGTAGAACACTTCGGTGGCATCCTCGGCTTGAGCAGTAGCATTCTCATGGAAACCTTCCTGTCCATGCTGACCGCGCCTGTGCGGATGATGTTTTACAGCAAATTCGTCGTGCAAATCTTGCAAGGCAAACGCGCCGTGTGGGGTACGCAACAACGCACGGGCGGCGGCTTGGTGTGGGCTGATGCCATGCGTGAATACGGCTGGATAAGCTGGACAGGATTGGCGTGGGGCGTATTGCTGTTGATTGCCAACCCGATGACGTTTTTGTGGATGTCGCCCGTGATTGCAGGCTTGGTATTCTCTGTGCCGTTGGGAATGCTGACCAGCGTACAAACCAGTTTGAAAACCAACTTGTTCCGCACCCCTGACGAAGTTGCACCCGACTACATCCTACAAGCGTTTGAACAGAATTACGCAGCCATGTTGGCGAACCCGTGTATGTCCACTCGCGACCTGTTTATCCGCGTACTGGTTGATCCGCTGGCGTTCAAGCAGCATATGACCTACATCCCGCAACGTACCAACGTCCCGGAAGGCACGCGCCAGCAACGCGAAGAACTGGTCAAACGTTTGCTGGAAAAAGGCCCCAGCTCGATTTCCAACAGCGAACGCTTGGTCATTATGGAAGATGCCGAGATGCTCACCCAATTGCATACGCAAGTCTGGCAACTGCCAGAAACGCAATTCCACGAGCATTGGATGTCGAAATTGTAAGGGAGCGATGGCTTTACACCAGACAAATCCTAACGCCGCCCTTGGATTTGTCTGGTTAAATGGCTTTATGTCGTTAACCTGCGGTAAATATCCGCCACCTTCAACGGCAACTTTTTCACATCATCAATCTCCACCCAATTGGCGTGACCGTACATGTGCGGCAAATAATCCTTACCGCGCTGGTCGATGGTGATGCAAAACGGGTGAATCCCGGTGCGCCGCGCTTCAAACAAGGCTTGGCGCGTATCCTCAATCCCATACTGCGTATTGTAGATGTCGAAATAATCCTCCGGCTTGCCATCCGAGAGCGTGATCAGCAAGCGCGTTTTCGCCTCCACCGCATTCAGCTTCTCGGTTAAATGGCGAATTGCCACGCCCAAACGGGTGTAATCTTTCGGAATAATCCCCGCAATCCGCGCCTTAGTTGCGGCGTTATACGGGTCGTCAAAGCGCTTAATGCGGTAAATCTCGCAACGCTTACGCCCAATCCCCGAAAAACCATAAATCGCGTATTGATCACCCAGCTTTTCCAACACTTCGCACAACATCACCAGTGCTTCGCGCTCGGCTTCATTGATCCAGCCTTTGGTGCTGCCACTCATGTCCACCATGAACATCACCGCCATGCTGCGATCCGCACGGTGCATGTGCTGAAACAGCTTATCGCTCATTTCGCGCCCATCACGGCTATCGGCAAGCGCTTCCACCAGCGCATCAATATCCACGTCATCGCCTTGCGATTGGCGTTTCAGCAAACGATTTTCATCGCGCATCGCCTCGAAAGTACGCCGCAAATGTTTAATCATGCCCTGATACTTATCCAGCACCTTATCCACAAACACCGGATCACCGGGGCTAAGTTCCAACTCACGCACCACACACCAATTCTTGCGGTAATGCTGGCGGGCAAAATCCCACTCACGGTACAAAAATGCACCTTCTTCGTGGTAGATGCCCTTCCACACATCCTCAATGTCTTTTTCTTCTTTTTGGTACAAAGACGGGTCGTATTCACCCTCCCCCGCAGGCACAAGAAACTCCGGCGGCACATCGCCCCAATCCAACATAATCGACGTCAGCAACTGCTTCACATCTTCCGGCGGCGCAATCGGCTTATCATCCAGCACCAACTCCATGCCCTGACCTTCCTGCATTTCCCACAACTCAAACTCCGGCGGCTCAACCGCCTTCTTCTCTTCCTCCTCCCCTGACAAGGGGAGGTCGGGAGGGGTTTCTTCTTGGTGTTCCTTCACCAACTCCGCCAACTTCACCCGCAGCAAAATCTTCTCGCGCTCCATCCGCGCCAACATGCAGGCAGTAACGGCTTGCGGGTCAAGACGCGGCTGATAAATACGCTGGGGTAAAGGCAAACCCAGCACTTGCGGGATTAACTCCAACACATCGTTGACCGTGGCATCGGGGGATTGCAGGCGCGGGAAGGCACAAAAGTCCTCACGCTTTTCCGCTTCATCCAATGCTTCTAAGCGCTGCATATCACGCCACAACCCCGGCAATTCGCGCTCCATGTACGCTTCCAACCGCAGCGTATCCAGCGCATGAAACGCCGCCAACGCCTGCGCCGGATCAGGATAAGCCGCAAACGCGCGGGCAAAATCCACCCGAAAACTGCCAAAACGCGTTTGCGCCCACATAAACGCCACCTGTGCCTTACACAACAGGAAATTATCCTTAGACTTGATCAATTGCGCGGTAATATTCGGCAAATACAGCGTTTCGCTATCGGTGTACACGCTATCGCCTTGCGCCAATTTTAGCCTCCGCCCCGACAAACCGCACACGAAGGTGGATAAGATCGACTCGACTTCCGCAAAGGTGATGCCTTCCGCGTGGGCGTGGGCATTCTCCAGAAAGCTATCGACTTGCTGGATCACCATCAACGCCGGACGCAAACCTTGCTGGTCGAAAATATCCGCCGCGTGTACCGCCCACGCCTCAATCACGCGCCGCTCCAACCGATCCAACGCCTCCACCACGCGAATAATGAATTCGTGGCTGATGTAGACATTGGTGGTCAGCAAGCGCATTGCCCAGCCGAGGATGAAGTCTTGTGTATCCCGATCGAGGTTGACCAACACCGCCACCAAAGGCTCGACTTTCAACCAAGTGAATTCAACCTCGTACAGCTCTTCGAGCCTTTCCAGCAAGGTTTCGTGGGAGTAAGGTTGTAACGATGCTTTCAAAGCCGTCTCCTAGAACAGTGCGCCGATCAACTCGTTAATGGCAGCAATCATGTCGCCATCATCAGTCAACGCCAAGGCAATCGCCCCCTGACACGCTACACGCGGCTCAATCCCTTTGGAAATGAGCTTGCCCGCGTGCACCAACAAGCGCGTGGATGCACCTTCTTCCAAGCCATTGCCTTTGAGGTTACGAGTCATCTCCGCCAGTTTCAGTAACTTATCGGTGACCGCCGCATCCAAACCCGTTTCGTGAATAATGATTTCGCGTTCCAGCGACGGTTTCGGGTAGTCAAATTCGATGGCAACAAAACGCTGGCGAGTGGATTGCTTGAGTTCTTTCAATACGCTTTGGTAGCCGGGGTTGTACGAAATAGCGAGACAGAAACTATCCGGTGCTTCCAGCAACTGCCCCAATTTGTCGATGGGCATAATGCGCCGATCATCCGCAAGCGGATGAATCACCACCATCGTATCCTTACGCGCCTCAACGATTTCATCAAGGTAACAAATGCCGCCCGCACGCACGGCACGCGTCAACGGACCATCCACCCACACCGTTTCACCCTGTTTAACCAGATAACGCCCCACCAAATCGGAAGTAGTTAAATCATCATGGCAAGACACGGTAATCATTGGGCGTTGTAAGCGCCACGCCATGTATTCCATGAAACGCGTTTTGCCGCAGCCCGTAGGACCTTTCAACAATAACGGCAAATGGTTGGCGTAAGCCGCCTCAAACAAGGTGATTTCATTGCCGACTGGCACGTAGTAAGGTTCTTTTTCAATGACATATGTGGACGGATCGTGAATGAGGGCGGTATGGGTTGAATTAGCGGCATTCTCCACTCGACAGACTCCTGTGGTTGGTGACATCAGATGTATCTGAGCATAACAGGTACAAGCATTGTACGGGTATTGCCGATAACCACACATCAGGAAAACTGGCAGCCAACCAAGCACAATGCTAACGTCTCGCCCATTCCCAAATAATAACAACAGTGGCGGCTATACCCATGACCATAACAACAGAAGCAGATCTCGAATTCGCACCTCCCGCACAAGACAAAAATCTCGACATGGTGCGTAACATCCTATTCGGTGATACGACGCGTGAAAACGAAAAACGCCTAGCGAATCTGGAACGTTTCGTCAAAGTATGGACGAATTCCGTGCGTGATGAAATGCGCAAAAACATGGACAGCCTCAACCACGAAATTCACATGCTGCAAGACTTGCTGGATCAAGAAGCCAAAGCCCGCATGGGTGATACCACGGCTGCCCGCAAACACCTTGAACAAAACAGCAAAAGCATTGAAAGCCTGCAACGTCAGTTACAAACCAGCGAAACCACTCTAAACCAGCGCATTGAGCAAGAATCCAAACTGCTCAGTCAGGTCATGGAAGAACAGCGCCTCGAATTACTCAACCAAATCAAGCAAGCGGCGGAACAACTGCGCCAAGACAAAGTAGATCGCAAAATGCTCGCCGGATTGCTGGATACCATTAGCCATCAACTGGCGGGTGACAAGGCGTAAGCCATGCAGGGTACGCCGGATATTTCACAATTACGCCACTTACTGTTTGGCAAAGATTACGACGCGCTTTTAGCCTTAAAAGCGCAATGGGAAGATTCCGAGCAATACAGTGAGCGGGTTGCCAGCGTGATTGCCGAAGCGCTTCAGCACCGCGAAGCCAAAGATGGAGCAGTATCCGCCGTCTTAGCTCCCACGGTGGAGCAAGCGATTAGCTACTCCATCAGTAGCGACCCGCAACGTTTTGCAGATGTGCTCTACCCCGTCATGGGCCCTGCCATCCGCAAATCCATCCAGCAAGCCCTTAACGAAGCCCTTGCCAATTTCAATCAGTTGTTGGAACAAAGCCTGTCGGTGCGCTCGTGGAAGTGGCGTTTTGACGCTTGGCGCACGGGCAAAAGTTACGCCGAAATTGTGCTACTCCGCACACTGATTTACCAAGTTGAGCAAGCCTTCCTGATCCACCACAACACGGGCTTGCTGTTGCAACACGTTGTCTCCGAAAACGTGGCAGGCAAAGACCCCGAAATTGTCTCGGCGATGTTGACCGCGATTCAAGACTTCATCCAAGACTCGTTCGCAGGCGAAGGCAATAGCAATCTGGAAACGTTGCGCTTGGGCGAACTGACCGTGTTGATTGAACACGGCCCCCATGCGGTCTTAGCCATCGTGGTACGCGGTAATCCTCCCAGCGAATTGCGCACCTTACTGGTGGAAACGTCTGAAACCATTCACCACCAACACCGCCTTGCACTGCAAGATTACCAAGGCGATGCGGGTGCTTTTGCCAGCCTCGAACCGCTACTGCACGATTGCCTCGTTAAAAAGCACAAAATCAAAGAAAAACGCCCACCGTGGCTGGCGTATACCTTACTTCTCACCAGCGTCGGCGCGGGTGTATGGTGGATATACCAATACCAACAATCTCAAGTACAACAACAAATGCAGCTAGCCATTACTGAAAAAAATCAACAAGACGCACTGCAAAACCTAACCCGACAATTGCAACAACAACACACCCAGCAAATAGCGCTACAAGCTTCCTTACAAACACTGTTGGATGCTCAAGACGCTGAAAAATTACAACAAACCCAACAACAAGCACGCAACGCGGCTCGCATTACCACGCTTCGCACCCAGATAGAAGCCGCCAGCTACACCTTTGAAAAAGCCAAGACCGACATTGATCCCCATCACCCTAGCATTAAAACGCTGACGCAACACATCCGTGAATTGTTGCAAATAACCCAACAAACCGATCAAACTGTGCAAATTATGATTTTTGGTAATGTCGATGACAGCGGTTCAGCAGCAAGCAATCAACTCCTCGCCCAACAACGCGCAGACAAGATGCGTACAACCTTAATCAAAGCGGGAATACCCGCCTTCACGCTGGTTGCTTACGGCGTAAAACAAGCCGATATTCCGGCTACCATGCACAAAAATGAACGCAGCACTCAGTATCAGGTCAGTCTTTACTAGAGAACAAACATGATTCAACAAAAAATATGCCTGCTAGGGTCATTTTCCGTAGGCAAAACAAGCCTAATACGTCGCTACGTTGATAGCCTGTTCGGTGACAAATACCTCACTACGGTAGGTGTTAAAATTGACAAAAAACAACTGCGCGTCGCCGACCAAGACTATTCACTCATGCTGTGGGACATTGCCGGAGAAGATGATTTCACCAGCATTCGCCCAGCGTACCTGCGCGGCATGGGCGGCTATATTATTGTTATCGACCCTACCCGTCCGCACTCCTATGACGCTGCCATCGCTATCCACGAAATGGTCAAAACCACGGTCGGACATCTACCCGCCGTGTTTGCACTCAATAAATCCGATATTAAAACCTCATGGCAGCTTGATACACTGCAATACCAACACTTGCATCAATTCGGTCACCCCATTGTAGAAACCAGTGCCAAACAAGACTTAGGTGTTGAAAACATGTTCCTACAATTGATTCAACAATGGAGTAAACAACATGGATAAACTCCTCACCAGCATCTGCAGTTCATTAAATCTCGCGATATTTTCCCGCCAAACCACCGAACAATTCCGCCTATTGTCCAATACACCCGACTGGTTAGTGTTTTTTTTGGGGCAAAGTGTCGCTAACGATAGTGTATTAACACATACATTTCCCTACCTCACCTGTTTCATGGAAGATGCCGAACACCACTGGCAAACCCAACAAACCACTCCACTAACCTCTGGCGTGTGGGTGGAAATCGACGAACTCGGCAACGAACTAGCCCTCGAAGCCAGTGCGTTTTGTGCTAATGGTAAAGCCATCCTTTTGCTGCAAAATCTCGGTGAAAAATACCGCCAAGAAGTCAGCCACTTGCAACAACTGCGCGAAGGCTTACTCACCCAAGAAAAGCTCGAAAACGAAGTTCACAAACGCACCCTTAAAATCAAACAGCGTGAAGAAGAAATTGCCATTAAACTGGTCAGTCTCACCAGTTACCGCGACGAAGAAACAGGCGCACACGTCAAGCGTATCGGCTTATATGCGGCGGCAATGGGCAAAGCCTTGGGTTGGAACACGCAACAGATTGACGACATTCGTATCGCTGCCCCTATGCATGACATTGGCAAAATTGGCATTCCCGACCGTATTTTACTGAAAAAGGGCAAACTCACCGAGGTAGAATTCGACATCATGAAACGTCACACCGAAATCGGCGCAAAGATGTTGCATGACTCCAATATTCCCGTGCTCGATATGGCGGCACAAATTGCCTTCTGCCACCACGAAAAATGGGACGGCTCTGGCTATCCACGCGGGCTAATCGGCGAAGACATTCCCGAATCCGCCCGTATCACTGCAATTGTGGATATTTACGATGCGCTGGTACACGAACGCGTCTACAAAAAAGCCATGTGCGAGCAAGAAGCGCTGGATTTAATGGCAAGCATGACTGGTTCGCACCTTGATCCAGACTTATTCAAGGTCTTCTCTGGGCTATTACCCGTGATGCGGCGTATCCGGCAGGAAGTGAACGAGATCGGCGACTTGCTGGTGTCTTATTAAGACTACGCAGCCAGTGAAACAGCCGTTCCCCTAACAACAGTGCCAGCAATACGATGTAAACCAGCGGCATAACCGTCCGCGCTTTGCTATCTGCCAACCACCAAAAATGCAGCACGACCAGCATGGTCAGCGGGTAAATCAAAGTATGTAGGCGTTGCCACTGTCGCCCCAGCTTGCGTATCGCCGCTTTGAAGGAAGTCAATGCCAGCGGCATCATCAACACAAATGCCAACATGCCCATGGTAATAAACGGACGTTTCACAATATCGTGCCAGATTTCCGCCCAATCAAAAAACTGGTCAAGCCACAGATAACTCAACAAATGCAGCGTGCCATAAAAAAAAGCGAACAGGCCCAGCATACGGCGCATCCTTACCCCTTGCCCCCAGCCTGTCGCTCGCCGCAGTGTGGAGATCAGCAGCGTTAACAGTAAAAAGCGTAAACCCCATTCCCCCAAGCTGCGCGTAATCGTTTCAATCGGATTCGCCCCCAGCGTGTCTTGCCACACGCCCCACCCCAGCAACGCCAACGGCAGCAATGCCAGTACAAACACAGCGGGTTTGAATACCTTGGTGAAATAGGGTTCGCGGATGTTCACTCGCAGGTTCATTAAAAGTTCTTCCGTAAATCCATGCCGCTATACAGGCTCGCGACCTGCTCAGCATAACCATTGAAGGGCAAGGTTTCACGCTTGCGGAACTCACCGATACGGCGCTCCTTGCGTTGACTCCAACGCGGATGATCGACATCCGGGTTCACGTTGGAATAAAAACCGTATTCTTCCGGCGCGGAACGCCCCCAACTGGTATCGGGTTGTTCTGCCACAAAACTGATCCTGACAATGGATTTAATGCTCTTGAAGCCATACTTCCACGGCACCACCAGCCGTAACGGTGCGCCGTTCTGGTTCAGCAAATCCTTGCCGTATAAGCCCGTTGCCATGAAACTTAACGGGTGCATCGCCTCATCCATGCGCAAACCTTCGGTGTAAGGCCAATCCAATACGCTGCGTTTTTGCCCCGGCAGTTGATCGGGGTCAACCAAGGTTTCAAAGCGCACGTATTTGGCGTTAGCGGTAGGGTTAAAGCGCTTCAGCAAATCTGCCAGCGGGAAACCTTGCCACGGAATCACCATCGACCAGCCTTCTACGCAGCGTAAGCGGTAAATGCGCTCTTCGGTGCTGTGCGGCTTAAGCAAATCTTCCAAATTGAGCTTACCGGGTTTTTCGCATTCACCATCCACCGTCACACTCCACGGCGTGGTTTTTAGCGAGCTTGCGTAGCGGGCGGGGTCGCCTTTATCCGTGCCGAATTCGTAGAAATTGTTGTACGTGGTAATGTCTTCAAAGGGGGTTTGTTCTTCATCGGTTGAAAAAGCCGATTTAGCTTGCGCCATCAGTGGCAAACCGCTTGCCCCCAGCAAAGCGATACCTCCCAAGGTTTTGAGGAAATCGCGGCGACGCTGGTACAGCGCGTAATCGGTTACGTCATTGTCGGTAAGGTCGTCTGAGCGTTTAATTAACATAAATACCTCCTGTATGCTGTCTATTACGCAACAGGAGGCGGTTTGGATGCAAATAACCCGTTAGCCGCTCAGGACAGAAACACCAAATCCAACGGCGAATGGCGCAACCTCAAAGTATCACCCTTCAACTCAATGATTTCATTAAATTTAACAAAATCCTGCTCGCTGATCACAAATACATACGGATTACCATCCTCCAGCAAACGCTCTACCGAGACGCGCTTATCCAGCGGATCGAAGGTAAACGGTTTACCCGCACGCACCGCCTCCCAATACTGCTGCATCTGTTGGCGATACCACGTTTTGGCGAGTTTGCGGAATAAGTAAGGATAGATTTCCATCTCATCCGTGACCTGTTTCAGGTCATTGATTTTCACCCCTGCATCCGTGCGGTCATAAAACCAGAGGTTAGGAACTTTTTCGGGCGTTTTCAGTGGCTTTTTCTCAACAGCAGCGCGTTTACGAGCAGCACTGGTTTGCGCCAGTTTTGTGCCTGCCATCAGAATATCGCGCAAACAACCCGCTAAGGTCATGAAAAAGTAGGGATAAACCAAGCCTTCTTTCAGCAACTGATAGTTGACGCTTTGTTTCAGAATCGCTGCTAATGGGCTTTTGGTTAAATCCGTACCGTCAGCAATATCTGTATCGCCAGAGAAAACCCATGACAAGGGGCGACCGTTTTTTTCCACTTCACTGGTGACAATGTAACCGGGCAGCACGTCTTGCAACTTGTCTTTTACCCAGACTTCTTTCGCATCACATTCAAAACAGGCACGCTCAATCCACGTATTTTTGCCCCATGACTTCCATTCGGCTTTTTTCACCCCACAACGTGGAATGAACCTTTGATCAGTGTGTATTTCATGCGTATCAAGCCCTGCAAGTAGGTGAAAAAATAGGCATAGATTAAACACCAATCCGCACGAAAAATCACCCGCCCTGTAGTATCATCACCCACCATGCAATACCGCTCGTAAGGAATTAACCTCATGCTATTTGCCGCCCTAACCGCCACCCTCGAAACCGCTTTCAATACGTGGTTGACGCTGGATAAAGCCAGCTACGGCAATGCACTGGAACGCCTGCAAGCCATGCAGGGTAAACTCATTTGCTTGCACATCAGTAACCCTGATCTGAAACTGTATTTCTTGCCGACTGCTGATACTGTGCGCGTGACCACCGCCTATGATGCTGCGCCGGATGTCACGATTCAAGGTTCTGCACTCGCATTGATGCGCTTATCCGCTGCCGAGGACACCGGCAGAGCTATGCTGGAACAAGGCATTAAAATCGACGGTGATATGGGCTTGGGCAACCGTTTCAGCCAGATTTTGCGCGAAATCGACGTGGATTGGGAAGAATTAGCCTCACGCGCTGTCGGCGATACCTTGGCACATCAAATGGGGCAATTGGCACGCGACACCAAAGGCTGGCTGGACAGTTCCGCCCATGCGATGCGTTTGAATACCCGCGAATATTTGCAAGAAGAAGCACGCTTACTCCCCGCCGATGCCGAAATCCACCGCTATTTGGATGAAGTCGATACACTGCGCATGGATGTGGATCGGCTGGAAGCCCGCTTGAAACGGCTGGAAGCCTGATTAAGGCTTGGGTGGTCGCTTGATACTGTCGATAGACACATGCACGATAGAAGCCTTGCCAACTGCCGCAGTAGGATTTGCCTGCTGCTCACCTTCCGACTTTTCGATGTGGAAATAGCGGTAACCATTGATCATGCCCGAAATTGCCGCCCCCTTGCCTTTCAAGTCGTGCAAGACAACCGCCACCAGATGCGCCACGGTGAAAATCAAAATCACTTGCGCCAAGCCGCCATGCAGCCCAAACATCGACATACCGAGGAAGGTATTCGCTGAGTTATATACCAATCCCGTGATACCACACGCGACCAACACCACCAACAATAGCGGATACAGCAAGCGCCAAAACGGGTTATGCGCAAACCAATTCGGCAAGGGAAACCGCGCAAAACTCAGGTAGAACAACGCCATTTGCTTCATACCCTCCCACTGTGCCTTATCCGGCAAAAACGCTCGCCAACTCGCACTCCCCGGCAATAGGAACATCAGAATCACCCGTGCCACTACCGTAATAATCAACAATTGCCCCACAATCGTATGCCAATCGCGCCAGAAATCGTAATCCACTGCACCAAGCTGAAGTGCCCAAGCACTCACGAACAAAAATAACACCCCAGCAGTAATCAACCCATGAATCAGGCGCACCCAACCCGACCATATTAAGACGTACCGTATCTTTTCCTGCTGCATAATAGCCTCGCTTGCCAGTCAGTAATGGACGACTAGTCTAGCAGGAATTCAAAAATAATAGTGGCATTCAGCCTGCGATTAGCCTACCCTCGCACAAGCTACAGAGATTACCCTGGCAGTTTCAACAGTTCCCTCCGGTTACTTCAAGAACACCTTCCCCGTTACCTGTAAGCATACAACATCTATATACCTGTTTTTAAAGGAAAATTTATCATGGCTACAGGCAAAGTAAAATGGTTTAACGACACCAAAGGCTTCGGCTTTATTTCTCAAGATGACGGCGGCCCAGACGTATTCGTCCACGTCAGCGCTATCCAAAGCCAAGGTTTCAAGACTTTGGCAGAAGGTCAGCCAGTCAGCTTCAATGTAGAAAAAGGCAACAAAGGCCCACAAGCTACTAACGTCGTTCCCCAATAAGCTTTTCAGCCTATCGCTTATTCAGTAATCGGGCTGGCCTCCCGCCGTTAATCGCGGCATCAGGATGCCAGCCCGTTTCTCATTGGGCGGCTACTACGCCTCTTCCTGCCCATTCGCCTCCTCACTTCACGGGAACAGCACCATGAAAACAGTCTTCATCGGCAATATTGCGCCTCAAGCAACGGAAAAAGAACTACGCGCCCTCGTCGAACCCTTCGGCACTATCCGAAAACTGGAAATGCCCCGCGATATTTTCACCGGCAAATGCAAAGGTTTCGCTCTAATCGACATGGAAGGTCACGAAGCGCGGGCAGTTCTGGCAGGTTTGAGCGGCAAATCCTTCATGGATAATTTATTGAAAGTAACCGACGACAAACCGAAGACCAAAGGTCGCGGACGGCGCTAAGCGATCATCTACACCAGCGTGGTTTGGCAAGTATACACCTGCCACCGCCACTTATTCCTCATTTCCAGCCAACAGTATTTCACGCACTTGCGCGTATTCTTGCAAGCGTGCCAAATCCCGCGCTGTTGGTTCTGCTATACGGTTGAGCGCCATATTATCAGCCACATCCACGAGTTTTACCGCCCGCGCAATCGGATTCTGAACCGCACGCTTGGCTGCTTCAATCCGGGATTCGCCCGCGAGTTTTGTCAGCGCTCTGACCGCTTCGATAATGTCTGGCGAAAAACCTTCCCGCGCAAGGTCATCGAACGTCAGTGATGTATCCTCCACCACATCATGCAGCACCGCTGTTATGCGTTCGGCTGGCGACTGGACACCAAACATCAAGCGTAGCGGATGCAGGATGTACGGCTGTCCGGCTTTATCCAGTTGACCTGCGTGGGCGCGAGCAGCGATTTCAATAGCGCGTTCGAGTGTGGACATAAAATACCAACCTTTGTGTAAACTACAAAGTCTGCATAACCAGTTGAAAGAGTTCATCGGGTCTATTGGTGTAACCTAACGCACCATGCTTTCTGGCTTCGACTACGTGCTCAGGAGAGCGAGAAGCTGCATAAATAATGTAGGACGTGTTGATTCCTCTCTGCCGCATACTATCAAGCAAGGTGTAACCTGCATCGACATCACCTTCTCGCCCCATATCGGATATAACAGCACCAAATGTGCTATTTTTGAGTTTTTCTAATGCTTCTTGCGTAGAAGTCGCCAACACAAACGTTATCCCTAAAGCCTCTAATGCCCGCCGTTCAAGCACATTATTACTGGGCTTGTCGTCAACCCACAGCAGTACAGACTGACTTGCCTGTTGTAAATTAGTGGCTGTGACAGCTTTCATGACTGTCCCAGCGGCAGAGGTAGCTTCCCTCGCCTGAATTTCTGGTGTAACAGCACCATCAAACCTTGCAGTACTAGCGGCAGCTAAGGCAGCGGTCGCCTCCGCCACTTTTTCTGTATCTTGAAACTCAATCTTTACCCCGCCCGGCAACTCTATCGTCTTGAACAATGGTGCCAGCCAAGGGGTGACTGCAATGCCCAACAATGCCAAAGTAATGGCATCTATTGCCAAATCAGGCCAAACAGTATGAACAACAGCAAAGATAAGCATAATCCCTGATATTGCCAATCGAAGTTTGTTCAAATAATACATTCACTGTAATGCTCCAGACGACATATGCCCCCCTTTTTTCAATGGATTGAGTTGACTATAGTCTCATACCGAGCTAGGCATTAACCACTATACTGCTTGAAGTACATACGTTATCATTAACACAGAGTTCGTGTAACACGGAGTTTGTGTAATGAAAAATGTCACTGTTGTCCTCGATGATGAAGTCGCCCACTGGGTTCGTGTATGGGCTGCCAAACAAAACACCAGTATTTCGCAACTGCTAGGCAATCTGCTGCGTAGGCGTATGCACGAAGAAAATGGCTATCAAGCAGCCATGCAACAATTCCTTGCCCGTACCCCTAAAGCATTGAAACCCAAGGGTGAACGTTACCCTAGCAGGGAATCACTCTATGAACGCTAGAGTATTCGTTGACACCAATATTCTGGTCTATTCACGGGATAAATCCGAAGAAGCCAAACAAGCTATCGCCTTGCAATGGCTCGCTGTGCTTTGGCAACAACGCTCCGGCAGAATCAGCTTTCAAACCTTAAATGAGTTCTATGTCACGGTAACACAACGGCTAAAACCGGGTTTATCCCGCTCCGAAGCACAAGCAGACATCCGCAACCTATTGCTGTGGAATCCCATTCCAGTGGACAGTACAGTGATGGAAAACGCTTGGCTAATACAAGAACACCACCGCTTTTCATGGTGGGACTCGCTAATTCTCTCCGCTGCACAAATTCAGGATTGCACCATCGTCTTGAGCGAAGACATGCAGCACGAACAACAAATCGGCAACATGACCATTATCAACCCATTTCTTGCCGACATTGCCATGCTGGGAACGTGAGAGGAATGCAACACGATGGAACTAACAACCCTAACCTCCACCTTCGTAACGGAATTGGATAGCTTTGCCTACACCCTCTCCAGCACAGATCGGGTATGGAATATCCTGTTTCCCGACCCGCAAGAAAAATGGCATCACCTGCACATCAACCAGTATCAGCAAACCTACTACATCACCCATATCAGCGGCGACAGTGGCGGGTTGGAAATCGAACTGGGCAAGGATGTAAAACAGACAACGCGCCCCACGGGAAACACAACATGGGAATTCCTGCTCACCGCCGCCCGCCAATGGCTAAAAGTCATCCGTAAAGACTGGATAAAAGCCAACAAAAAAATCCAGCTTGAATACCCATTACGTTATCGCTACGGCATCGCCCCCAATGCCCTCATCCGCGCCTCCCTCCCCGATGTCTACCGACTCGACCAAGAACTGGGTGAAATTAACACCGCAAAGCTGGTACAACTGGTCGAAACCGGCTTTTTCCACAGGCAGGCAAACACCCCAATTGCCAGCATGACCGCCACCGATTATTTCCATTATTGCAAAATCGCCTATATCGCCGGAAAACGTCAGGATGAAAGCGTCGATGAATCATTATCTGGGCGGGAAATGTACGCCCGCTACGCCGATGGTCGCCACGAAGGGCTGCTGGACATAGACCCAGATTCCGCACAAGAATTTGCCGACTGGATCGACAGCAAACACCTGCTAAAAAAAGTCGGCGGGCATCCTTGGGAGATCAAACGCGGCGGCAATACCACCCACATCAACCTATCGGTTACACGTCCACCGTACCAGCGCGAAGGTTTCAAGATTGAATTGCGCGGCGAATCCATCAGCCGCATGGTGGAAACAATGCGCATGTTGCTAGCGATTCACGCTGCCAACCTGCCTATCTCCATCGCCGATCCAGAAGGCATCCGCAAACGGCTACTGGCGCAAGACAATATTGGTATCGTTCCGGCTTACACTTCTTTGCACCGTGCCAACCAACATTTCGGCAAAGCTCAGGACGTATTCGATGTCATGCACTACGACGCTTTGGGCAGGTTCAAACGGCGCATAACACCATTCATTACGTGGGAACCGTTGCCTATTCTGAAACCACGGGACGCATCTGATATACTTCCGCCATAATTGTTTACCCGATGGATCCCCACATGGCATCACTCAAAGACCAACTGCTCAATGCTGGCTTGATCGACAAAGCAAAAGCCGCGAAAATCGAACAAGAACAGCGCAAGCAAGCCCACCAAAAAACTGCTAAAGCTCAAAAGCAAGCCAAGAAAAGCGGCGAAGTCGTGGTTGATGAAGCCAAATTACTGGCGGAAAAAGTCTTGCAAGAAAAGGCAGAGCGCTCCAAGGAACTCAACCGCATCCAGCGCGAACAAGCCGAACACAAAGCGATCAGGGCGCAAATCAAGCAACTGATTACCCTCAACAGCATTGACCACAAACGCGGCGACCTTGCCTACCAATTTGCCGACGGCAGCAAGATCAAAAAGATTTACCTGACCAAAACCCTGCAAGACCAACTCGCCTACGGCATTATCGTGCTGGTCAAATTGGGCGACGGCTACGAACTCGTCCCCAAACAAGTAGCTGAAAAGATTGCCCAACGTGATGCCGCCTGCATTCTGGTGCAAAACACCGGTAGCACCGAGCAAGCCGCAGTGGCAGAAGACGATCCATACGCAGACTACAAAATCCCCGATGATTTGATGTGGTAAACTGCCCCGCTTTCACCTGTTTGGCTTGATTGCATGAAACCCTTCACCCGCATCCTTCGCCTGTGGACAATCAACCGTGTCTTTATCCGCCACGGGCTGGATGAACTCGTCCTCAATCTCCCCTTCATGCGCCCGATTGCGTTCATCTACCACTTATCGCCGTGGAATTGGGGCAAGCAAGAAACCCGCCCACGCGGGGAGCGCATCCGCCGAGCACTGGAAGATTTGGGGCCGATTTTCATCAAATTCGGGCAAATGCTCTCCACACGCCGTGACTTATTGCCAGACGACATCGCCGCCGAATTGACCCGATTGCAAGACCGCGTGCCGCCGTTTTCCAGCATCGAAGCACGGAAAATGATCGAAAAGGCTTACGGCAAATCCGTCACCGAAGTGTTCCAACGCTTTGAAACTGACCCGATGGCCTCCGCCTCCATCGCCCAAGTCCACGCCGCACAATTGTGGGATGGCAAAGAAGTGGTGGTCAAAGTGTTGCGCCCCGGCATTGAAAAAACCATCAGCCAAGACGTGGAACTGATGTACATGATGGCGGGTTTGCTGCAACGCTATTGGAAAGAAGCCCGCCGCTTGCGCCCCGTCGAAGTCGTCGCTGAATACGAAAAGACCATTTTCGACGAACTCGATTTGATGCGCGAAGCCGCCAACGCCAGCCAAATCCGCCGCAATTTCGAGGGCAGCACCACCCTGTACGTACCGGAAATCTATTGGGACTACACCCACCCCAACGTGATGGTGATGGAGCGGATTTACGGCATCCCCGTCGGCGACATCGAACAACTCAAAACACACAATATCAATTTCAAGCGGCTGGGCGAATTGGGCGTGGAAGTGTTTTTCACCCAAGTGTTCCGCCACAACTTTTTCCACGCGGACATGCACCCCGGCAATATTTTCGTCAACGCCGCCAATCCTAATGAGCCGCAATACATCGCGGTGGATTTCGGCATCGTTGGCACGCTCTCCCCTGCTGACAAACGTTACCTCGCGGAAAATTTCTACGCCTTTTTCCAGCGCGATTACAAGCGGGTAGCAGAATTGCATGTGGAATCCGGCTGGGTTCCGCCCACCACGCGGGTAGATGAATTTGAGTCGGCGATTCGTTCGGTGTGTGAACCGATTTTCAACTTGCCGATTAAAGACATTTCCTTCGGGCAATTCTTGCTACGCCTGTTCCAAACAGCACGGCGCTTTAATATGGAAGTACAGCCGCAATTGGTATTGCTGCAAAAAACCTTGCTGAATATCGAAGGTTTAGGGCGGCAGCTTTACCCTGATCTGGATTTGTGGTCGACTGCCAAACCGTTCATTGAACGTTGGATGGATGAGCAAGTGGGTGTCCGCGCCTTGTTCAACGGCGTGAAAGTCAACCTGCCCAAACTCCTCGAAAACTTGCCGTACATGCCGACGATGTTGCACGACATCATGCAGCAAACCACCCAGCAAAAGCTCAAAATGCAGTGGGAATCGCAGCAACTCGAAGCCTTGCGCCAAGAAATGCGCCGTTCGCAACGCATTAATCAAACCTTGATTATCACCGCCATACTGGTCTTTGTTGCGGTGCAAGTCTTCAACGCTTACCGTTAACGTTCACGCAAAAAAGCCGCCCTGTTACCAGAGCGGCTTTCTCAACGTGCGAGCTTTTGATCTTACGCAGGCGGTGCGTTCGGGTCTGTCAGGTTCGCAGGCACCACGTCAATCACCACCGTTGCTTGCTTCTGATTGCCGTACTTATCTTTCACGATGTAGGTGAAGGAATGGTCAGCACAGTAGCCGCTACGCAAGGTGAAGTTGATGGATTGACCATCGGCACTGATCGCAGCCGTGCCATAACGCGGCGTACTGACGGCAATGATTTCCATGCCATCACCGGTATCATTGCTTAATACCGATAATTTGCGGGTCACGGTATCGTTTAAGTCAATCAACAGGTAATCGTCTTTCGGCGCAAGATTGCTCGGCGTGGTGGTATTGCTGATAGTGATGTCAATCACTGCATCCGCCGTATACCCACGGCTATCCGTCAAACGGTAAGTCAATTTATCCGTACCGGAATAACCCGTTTTCGGCGTATACAGCACCTTACCGCCCGACACGCTCGCCGAACCATTGCTGGCGTTGCTCACGATGGTGACGGTTGCACCCGTTGTGGGGAATTCATCGTTAGACATGACATCAAAGCTATTCGCGCTACTGTTCATGTTAACCGTGTACAGGTCGTTGGTTGCCTTCAAATTGCCGCCGGGGGTGTTGATTTTCACAAAAACATGCCCAACAGTACTATTACCTGTGCCGTCAGCAACGGTGTAGGTAAACTGATCTTCGCCCGCAAATCCAGCATTCGGTGTATAGATCACGTTATTACCGCTACGGATCGCCGTGCCGTGGGCGGCATCTGCACCCACCCCTGTCAGCGTCAACGTATTGCCATCCAGATCACTGTCATTATCCAGTACCTTGATGGTAACAGCCGTATCTTGCAACGTTTCCACCTGATCCGGTGCTGCGATGGGGGGATTCGCGCTAGTCCCCGTACTTGCCACCGTAACCGTGACGGTTGCCGTACTGCGATTCCCCGCAGGATCTTTAATCACGTAGGTAAAAGTATCCGTCCCTGTAAAACCCGCCACCGATGTGTACACCAGATTGTTAGCGACTTGTGTTACTGCGCCATCTGAACCTTGGTTAAAACTCACAATGCTCAATACATCGCCATTCGGGTCAATATCATTGGTCAACACCGCAATATTGACAGGCGTACCGCTGGTCGTGGTTGCCGTATCATTGCGAGCAAGCGGTGCATTCGGATCAGTCGCACCAACGTTCACCGTTACCGTTGCAGTGCTTTGGTTACCAGCAGGATCTTTAATCACATAGGTAAACGTATCCGTGCCCGTAAAGCCAGCCACAGACGTATACACCAGTGCATTGCCGACCTGTGTCACTGAGCCGTTTGCGCCTTGGTTAAAGCTCACAATGCTCAATACATCGCCGTTCGGGTCAGTATCATTTGCCAATACGGCAATACTCACTGGCGTACCGCTGGTGGTGGTTGCCGTATCATTCACTGCCACTGGTGCATTCGGAGAAACACTACCGCCCGTACCTGCACTGGTGGTGTAGGTATCCACGCTTTGCTTGTGGTCAGCCACATTGCGCAAGGCTTGACGCACCCAGAGAGGTGGTTCAGGGATCAATTCTTTACGCCACACCACTTTCGGGTCAGTGGTGCTCGTGCCACCCTGTTCAATCACCTCATCCTTGTATTCGTTCTGATAGGTGACGTATTCAATATCAACGCGACGGTTTTTGTGACCTTCCGCATCGGTATTCGGGTACTTAGGCTGCGATTCGCCCAACCCTTGTGCTAGCAATTCATTGCCGTTAAAACCATTTTTCACCATGAAATCACGCACCGCATTGGCACGACGTTCCGACAATTTCAAATTATGCGCATCAGAACCCTTGTCACAGGTGTTCCCCGTAATGCGGATATTGCCATCATGACCCGACGCACGAATTTGCCCAATCACCGCTTTCATACGCTCTTTGGCTTCAGGCGTCAGCTCTGCACGATCCAGTTTGAAGAAGGTATCGGATTCCAACTCCATGGTATTCTTAACCAGCTTGCGCTCGATTTTCGGCGGCTGTTTAATTTGTTCGCCCGGAATTTCGGTACGAATCCGGCGGTAACGCTGTTCTGGCTGCCACACACCGGCTTCGCTGCCAATGTCATAACGGTAGGAAACCCCACCACGCGCTTCGGCATCTTCCGAGCTACCCGCGACCACCGCACCGCCTGCTTTTTTGTACACTTCCACTTCAGCACCGACACTGTGCGGGGTATCAGGGAAAAACTTTTCCACGCCGCCCGTCACTGTGGTTTGCGCGGGGCGTGTTTCACTATCCGCAAAATCAGTGCCCCATTCATAATCCAAACCGCCTTGCACGCGCATTTGCTGGTCTGGTAAATACGTCCCGACGCGCCCGCCCACGCCTAAGTCATAGGCTTTTGCGTTGATGCCCGGCGCAACTATGCGTGCTTCCGACAGCCCTTTGCTGATATGACCTGACCAGAACATCGCTTCGGATTCTTGCCCATACCCCAGCGTGGCTTTTTTATCTTTCAACTCATTTTGGTCATACGCGCCGAATACTTTGTTAACGCTTGTGGCAGTATTCGGATCGCCCGATACCCAGTGATGGCTTAATTTAGCGCCTGCACCCGTCAGACTTTCTTCGCCCAAGGCTTTGTCCGCACTGGGGTTAAAGCCGACATAGCCTTGCCCGATGGTGGCACTGCTGCCAGTGTCACGGATAACGTGGCTTACATCCGCTTTGCCCTTGAGTTCGGTATCAACGCCGATGCCGATGCGGGTATTGCCGCCCACATAGCCAGTATTCACGCTGGACGTTTCGCTGGAATCCTCCAGAAAACCATCTGCTTGTTGCCCCAGATCTTGCGCTTGGCGCATTGTATCCGGCGTAGCTGCCATCGGCATGGGCGCAGGCACAGCATTAATCGCCGCCTCGTCTTCTAAGGTCAAAGAGTGTGCAGGCGGTGGAGGCAGTTGACCATACGGCGCATCCAAACCACCGTCTCCTGCGAGAACAGCGGCTGAACAAAACAGTAGAGGAAGGATAGCCCATTGGGGGGGAAATATTTTTTTGTTATTCATCATTATGTCTCGCTGTCAGCGTGCCTTTATTATTGGATATTGGGTCACATGATCAGAGTCACTATATTCTGTGTCGCAGATGCACCACAAACTATTCCGACGAACGCAGCGCGGTGCTACATCCCTAGCCAACAGGCTGAAACAGTGCGATTTTGTGTTTTACGCCTGACGCAATCAAGCCCTTCGTTTATACTTGATACCATGCCGCATCCTGTACTAATGTTTCAGCCCTGCGGCCAGCAAGGCAAGGATAAGCAGTGTCTATAAAGGTTAATAAAATGGAGCGTAAACCCCATCATGTTCAAAGTCGTACAAATCGTTCCGTTCTTCGGCATCATCTTGGTCATTTACTGGTTAGCGGTCAAAGTTAACTTATTTCCCAGCGGCTTAAACCACGTTTTATTCCACCTGTCTCTCCCTTCTGGAGCGCTATGGAAACCCACATGGGGGGATTTCATGGTCTTACTCGGCGTTGCTTGTTTGTATGTTGAGCTGTTTAAATCCACACGCACCTCCGAAACCACGATTATTGACCACTTGCTGTCGACTTTTGTGCTAATTTTCTACTTAACTGCGTGGCTAATTTATGGCTGGGCAGGTAATTCTGTGTTCCTGATTTTAACTGGCATGGCGTTTCTGGATGTCATTGCAGGTTTCACCATTACTATTTCGGCAGCACGCCGTGACCTATCCATTGGTGGAAAATAAACATGAGAGAGGCTCATTCCATGCACAAATTGATTGCTAGCCTAACCGTGCTGTCTGCACTGTCAGCGACTGCTCACGCGGAAACACCCCAATTTCCTGACCCCATGATGCTACCGCCCGACAACCAAACCAGCAATACAACTAGCAATGCCATCAACCCAACGGCTCAACAAACGACCACGACGCATACCACGGGTAGCAGTACGGGTACTTACGTTTACCCGCAAACCAGCACCAGCACTACCACCGGCAATAGTGCAGCAGGCATTTACGTTTATCCGCAAGCTGATACCGCCACTGCCACCACGAACATCGCCACCACCGCCATTAACCCAACGGCAGCCACCACCTACCGCTATGCCCAGCCGCAAACGACCTATTACACCCAACCCTATGGCAGCGGTATACAACAATATTATTACAACCCCGCACAATACTTCTTACCCGGGCAGATGATGGCACCGCCCGCGCCACCCCCGATGATGATGCCCACCATCCCCAATTTTAACTGGCCGAATCTGGGCTATCGCACTGGTAACTATGCTATGGCTAGCCCCAGCGCCACCCAGCAAACCACAGCAGCACAAACAGCCAACCAAAATACCGCCAATACCCAGCAAATGGATGCGCTGAATCAAGGGCTTAAAAGCCTGCGCGAACAACAAACCACGCTGGAAGGTAAAACCAAAGAAACCCTGTCATTACAAGAAAAAACCATTGCTGACCTGCGCAAACAATTAGACGACGCGGACAAAGGCAAAGGTGAGCTAGAAAACCAACTGAACACCCTAAAAGGTGAATTAGCCGATAGCGTCAAAAAAGCTGATCTGGAAAGCTGCAAAGCAGAAAAAGGCGAGCTAGAAAGCAAAGTCAACAATATGGGACAACAAGTTTCCGCCGTTGCCGAAGTCTCCCAACAATTTGCCCAATTGCGCCAAAATTTCGCCTCACTCGAAACCGAAAAACAGCAATTAACGGCTGAGAAGGAACAATTAACCAGCGTACAGCAGCAATTAACGACTGAAAAAGAACAATTAACCAGCGTACAGCAGCAATTAACGGCTGAAAAAGAACAATTAGCCAACGAAAAGCAACAATTGATCAGCACCTTGGAAAACGAGACCAAGGACAGCGATGCGGACGGCATTCCCGACAAACTGGACAAATGCCCTACGACGGCGGCGGGCATAACCGTTGATCCAGCAGGTTGCGAACTCCCGAAAGACGCTGACAGCGACGGCCTTACCGATGATAAAGACCGCTGCCCAACCACGGCTGCGGGCGTAAAAGTTGACGAAAATGGCTGCGACTTGCCACCTCCCGATGGCGATAAAGACGGCATTGTCGACGCTGCTGACCAATGCCCCACCACCAAGGATGACACCAAAGTCGACGACAAGGGTTGCGATTTGCCGCCACCTGACGGCGACAAAGATGGTGTGATCGACGCTGCCGATAAGTGCCCCGATACGAAGGAAGGCGTGAAAGTTGGCGACAAAGGTTGCGACTTACCACCGCCTGATGATGATAAAGACGGCATCATCGACGCTACCGACAAGTGCCTTGACACCAAAGAAGGCACGAAAGTGGACGATAAAGGCTGCGACTTACCGCCACCGGATGGTGACAAAGACGGCGTAATCGACGAGTCTGACAAGTGCCTTGACACCAAAGAAGGCGTGAAAGTTGACGACAAAGGTTGCGACTTACCACCTCCCGATGGCGATAAAGACGGCGTAATCGACGAGTCTGACAAGTGCCTTGACACCAAAGAAGGCGTGAAAGTTGACGACAAAGGCTGTGACGCCATCGCCGACGCCGACGCCGACCAAGACGGTATTGCTGACGATGCCGATCTTTGCCCCGATACTGCCGCTGCTGCTGACGTAAACCCGGTCGGCTGTTCCAAAACCGAAAACATCAACCTCAAAGGCGTCATGTTTGAAACGGGTTCTGCTATCCTCACGGCGGCATCCTCGCCCATTCTGGATGAAGCTGCCGATACCCTGAAAAAACACCCCGACCTCACTATTGAGGTAGGCGGTCATACCGATAGCAGCGGCAACAAAATCGCCAATGAAAAGCTCTCCCAAGCCCGTGCCGAAACGGTCATGAAATACCTCGTGGAAAAAGGCGCAAAAGCCGGGTTGCTCAGTGCCAAAGGTTACGGCCCCAACGTACCGCTGGCTGACAACGCCACGCCCGACGGCAAAGCGCAAAATCGCCGCGTCGAACTGAAAATATTAGGACAATAGTGAGCCAATACCAACAACACGCCAAAAAACGTTTCGGTCAGCATTTTTTGCATGACCGCAACGTCATCGACAACATGCTCCGTGCTGTTAACCTGCAACCCACGGATCATGTGGTCGAAATCGGCCCCGGCCCCGGCGCACTCACCTTCCCGCTGCTGGAATTACTGCCGCGTCTCGATGTGGTCGAAATCGACCGTGACGTGATTGCGTGGTGGCAAGAACAACCGCAAGGCATCGGTAAATTGCACATCCACGCCCAAGACGCGCTCAAGCTGGACATTCCAGCGTTGCGTGGCGACGGTGACACACTACGGATTATCGGTAACTTGCCCTACAACATTTCCACGCCGCTGATTTTCCACTTTCTAGAACATCGAGCGCACATCCGCGACATGCTGTTCATGCTGCAAAAGGAAGTCGTGGATCGCCTCACCGCCGAGCCGGATAGTTCCGATTACGGGCGGCTCTCGGTGATGGTGCAATACTATTGCGAACCGCATTATTTGCTGAAGATTGGCCCCGGTGCATTTACTCCGCCGCCCAAAGTTGATTCGGCGGTGGTGTATTTGAAACCGTGGGCAACGCCCCCGTATATTGCCAATGACACCGAGCAATTCGGCAAGTTGGTGCTGCAAGCGTTTTCGCAACGCCGCAAAACCTTGCGCAATACGCTGAAAGGCTTGCTGACGGTGGAGCAGATTGAAAGTGTGGGGATAGATCCGGTGCGTCGGGCGGAAACGCTATCGGTCGAGGATTTTGTTAATTTGGCGAATTTGCTAACTGCATGACATAAGCCCCCTGTTTGCTATACTGCTGTAAACTACGGCAAACAGGGGCTTACCATGTCGTCTTCTACTTCGGGCAAACACATCTTCATTTCGCACGCGACCGCTGACGATGCCTTCGTCAAACAATTGCGTGAAAAGCTGGAACTTCATCATCTTAACGTGTGGGTCGATTCGCTTAATCTGCGCGGTGGCGACAAACTTTGGCCTGAAGTTGCCGAAGCCATCCGTACCGCCCGCCATGTCTTAATGGTGATTAGCACCCATACCGTCAATTCATCGTGGGTACGCAAGGAAGTTCGTTTAGCCGAGCAAGCAGGCGTAACGGTCATCCCATTATTGTTACCCGGCATTCTGCCTGCTGCGTTAGGCATGTGGTTTGATGAAGAACCCGCTGGCGAAAAGATTGAGCTGGACGTTGGCAAATTGCAGGAAGCGATGCCCCGCATCCTCGCCGCCCTCGGCGAACGCCTGCCCGACGATTTGCCAACAGAGCAGCAAGTCGAAAACAAACCCCTTGCCGAATTGCTACTGGAACTGACCGAACCCACCTTGACGCGCAACGCCGATGGCAGCGAACAATTGAGTGCGCGGGCAACCCTGACCTACACCCCCGCTGATCTCAGCAAAGAACGCGAAGTCACCAGCCGCCCGTTCCGCTTCACCGCCCCCATCGGACAAATCGAGCAGGACGAATTGCGCTGGTATCTGGAAGATTACCTCCACTGGCCTGTCGGTTTATTCCGCGACCGGGCGCAACGCACCGAAGCGCAATTACCCCAATGGGGCGCGAAGCTATCCGCCGCTGTGCTGGACAAACCCGAATGTCAAGCAGTGAAAGCGGCTTGGCATAACACCCGCACCGAGTCCGAACGCCTGTTTTCAGTGCTGGTGGAAACGGCTTTGCTGGAAGATGCCAGCGATGCGGAAAAAGCCAATGCCAATACCGCTGCCAGCCGCTTGCAAAGCCTGCCGTGGGAATTGCTGCACGATGGCAAAGGGTACGTCAGTGACGGCAAATACCCGGTGCGCATCCGCCGCCGTTTGCCCAATTACGATCAGAAACCGCCCAGCATTACCCAGTTACCAATCCGCATTTTGCTGCTGAGTCCGCGCCCGGAACAGGCTGGCGTGGGTTATATCGACCACCGTGCCAGTGCCTTGCCGCTGGTGGAGGGGGTGGCAACCCTTGGCGAGTTGGTGCAAGTGAGCGTGTTGACGCCGCCGACCTTGGGCGCATTGGAAAAGGAATTGCGCCGCGCCAGTGAGGCTGACGAACCCTATCACGTCGTCCACTTCGATGGTCACGGGATTTACGACCAGCAACATGGGCTGGGTGCGTTGTGTTTTGAAGACCCGCAGGACAGCCATGAGTTGAAAAACCGGCGGATGCAATTGGTACATGCCGACAAGCTGGCGGCACTGTTGCGCGATTACCGCATTCCGCTGGTGTTCCTCGAAGCCTGCCAAACCGCGCAGACCGATACCGACCCCAGCGCATCGGTTGCCGCCAAATTGCTGGAAGAAGGCATTGCCTCGGTGGTTGCCATGACCCACAGCGTGTTGGTGGTAACGGCGCGGCGTTTCGTCACGCAGTTTTACCGCACATTGGCGGAGGGGCAACGCATTGGCAAGGCGATGCTGGCGGGGCAAACGGCACTGATGCGCGACACCTTCCGCCTGCCGATTGCGGGCGCGGGCGATTTGCACTTGCAGGACTGGTTTGTGCCGATTCTGTATCAGGAACAGCACGATCCGCAGTTGTTCGCACGGCTGCCTTCCGCCACCGCGCAATTGATGACGGCGCAACAACGCCAGACGCGGCTGGGCAGGTTGCCCGAACCGCCGCCGCACCGTTTCATTGGGCGTAGCCGCGAATTGCTGCAAGTCGAGCGGTTGTTGGAACAGCAACCCTATGCGGTATTGCGCGGTCAGGGTGGTGTGGGCAAAACCACGCTGGCGGTGGAACTGGCGCGGTGGCTGGTGCAAAGCCGCCGCTTCGAGCGGTGCGCTTTCGTTAGCGTCGAGCAGTACACCCACCCCGACTACGTGCTGGAACAACTGCTCCAGCAACTGGTGAACCCGAATCACAATTTTGCTGCGGAATACGCCAGCGATACCGATAAAGCCTTGCAGGCAATCCGGCGGGTGCTGGAAAACGAGCGCGTGTTGATTGTGGTGGATAATGTGGAGGCGTTGTTGGCGGATGAGGGGAATGTGGGGGCAGTTTCGCAGCTTCTGGCGAAGCTGTTAACCCCCCCTTCCCCGACCCTTCCCCCGCAAGGGGGGCAGGGGGCAAGAGTGCTGTTTACTACCCGCGAAGCGTTGCCTGCGCCGTTCAATCACAAAGCCCGCGAGATTGTGTTGGGGGCGTTGAGCGTGACGGATGCCAAGGCGTTGGTGATGCAGGTGATGAACAACGAAGGCTTGCACCTGCGCCATGATGATCAGGGCAATACGCCGCAGGAAGTGGACGATCTGGTGCGTTCGGTCGGTTGCCATGCGCGGGCGTTGGTGCTGCTGGCGCGGGAACTGGCACAGCGCGGGGTGAAGGCGACCACCGCGAATGTCCGGGCGATCATGCAGGAGCTGGAACAACGCCATCCGGGGCAGCGCGAACTGTCGCTGTTCGCCAGCGTGGAACTCTCCCTGCGGCGGCTGTCGCCGGAAGTGCGCGAGCAGATTGCGGGGCTGGCGGTGTTTCAGGATGGTGGGTATTGGCAGAACATGGGCAAAGTATTGGGCTTGGATGATGAAAAAATGGGGCATGTTTATTGGAATTTAATCGAAGTTGGTCTGGCACAGCCCATCGGCGACTACGGCTACATCCGCCTTGATCCCGCCTTGCCTGCGACGCTGGATTTGGGGCTGACAGCGCAACAGCGCGAGGGCTATCAGCAACGCTGGCGGGAAGTGATGGGGCAACTGGTGGATTTTCTCTATCAGCAGCATTTCAAAGATACCAAACTGCAATCACAACTCACCCAACTGGAACTGCCCAACCTGATGGCTTATCTGCAAACGCTGGTGGCGGATTTGCAAGCCGGAAGCGTGGCAGCGGAAGTGGTGGCTGGCAAAGCAGGCACTGTCGAACAATTACTGGCAAACCTGCATCAACCGCAGGCACTGGCGCAGGTGGTGGCATGGCGCAAGCAGGCAGCACAGGCATTGGGCGAGTGGAGTCATACCCACTTTAAAAATGAACGCATGAACATTGAACGCCTGTTGCAGCAGGGTGATATTCAAACCACTTATCAGGCAGCACAAGCCTTGTTGCAGCAGTGCCAGCAGGCAGGGGAACAAGCGTATGCCTGGGCAGATTACGATCTGGCGATGGCGCACAGCCTGTTGGGGCGGGTATTGAACAGAGGCGGCGCAGCCGCGCAAGCCTTGCCTTATTTGCAAGAAGCACAACGGCGTTTTGAATCCTTGGGGGAAAGCGGGGCAAGCATGGCTTCAGCAGCCTTGACGGAACAGGGCGATTGCCTGCGAGCCTTGGGGCAACTGGAGGCGGCGGCAGCGGCTTATGAGGATGCGATTGCACGAGACGAAAAACGGGAAGATACACGCAGTGTTGTGGTAAACAAAGGCCAGCTTGCTACCACACGCCTATATCAAAAACGCTATGCCGATGCCCTGCAAGGCTATCAGCAAGCACTGGCACTGTTCCAGCAACTGGATGAACCGGGTGCAGTGGCAACGGCTTGGCATCAGATCGGGATGACGCACAGGGACACAGGTGACTTTGCACAGGCTGAGCAGGCGTATCGGCAGTCCCTGTCGATTAACATCCAGCAAGGTGATGAGGCGGGTGAAGCGAGTAGCTTGGGTGAACTAGGCACACTGTATGTTGAATGGAATCGCCCGGAACAGGCAGTGAGTTTTTATCGGCAAGCAGCGGATATTGCTGTTGCAATTGGCGATAAAGCTCAGGAAGGAATTTGGCGTAGTAATCTCACGTTTACCCTAATCAAATTCCAACGCTATGACGAAGCCCGCCCGGAACTGCTACGGGCGATTGAGTGCAAGCAGGCATTTGGTCATGCGGCTGAACCGTGGACAACATGGGACATCCTGCACGATCTGGAACGAGCCAGCGGCAATCCACTAGCCGCCCGCGAGGCACGGCAACAGGCACTGGCGGCGTATCTGGCGTATCGGCGGGATGGTGGGGAGAATCATCATTGGGCGGGACGTTTGGCTTTAGCAATTGGGCAAGCCATTCAGCAGAAAAATACCGTCGAGGTTGAGCAGGTAATCAGAGAATTACTGCAAGATGGCAGCTATTCTGAAAACCTCCTGCACAAGTTGCAAGCGATTATCGCCGGGGAGCGTGATTTGGCTTTGGCGGAGGATGAGGGGTTGCACTATCAGTATGCTGCGGAGTTGGTTTTGTTGTTGGAGGGGTTGGAGTAAGAACCCCCCATCCCCAACCCCTTCCCCCGCAAGGGGGGCAGGGGCCAAGAACAGGGCTGACAGGCAAGTGCCAAACTTTGAAAATAGTGCAGCTTGCTCCCTTCACCCCTTGCGGGGGAAGGGCTGGGGATGGGGGGAAGAAAGGGAGCAAGAGGTGCTGTCTGTCGGTGAATGTTGCGTGGCAGGGCGAGGTTGCTGACACTGGCGGGATGGAAAGACAGAACAACAAGATTCATCGTGATCTTGCCCGCAATCTGCGCAAGAACATGACCACACCAGAACAGCAGTTATGGGAAGCCCTGAGAAAACGCCAACTCGACGGCTACCGCTTTCGCCGCCAAACCCCGCTGGGGCGTTACATCGCTGATTTTGTTTGTCTGGAAGCACGCTTGGTGATTGAGCTGGATGGCAATCACCATCACGACCAGCAAGACTACGACCGCGAACGCGATAACTGGATGCAGCAACAAAACTTCTGCGTACTCCGCTTCTGGAATCACGAAATCCAGCACCATCAGCAAACCGTCATCCAAAAAATCCGCCAAGCCCTACACCAACAATCTTCTCTCCTCTTGCCCCCTTCACCCCCTGCGGGGGAAGGGCTGGGGATGGGGGGTAAGTTCGGAGTGAGATAGTTAGTCACGCCCCCAACACCACATCCAAAAACGCCTGCCCATACTGCGCCAACTTACGCTCCCCAATCCCCGCGATACCCCGCATCGCATCCAGCGTTTGCGGGCGTTCATCCGCCATTTGCAGCAAGGTGGAATCGTGGAAAATGACATACGGCGGCACACCCTGTTCCTGTGCCAAGCGTAGTCGCAGCGCACGCAAGGCTTCCCACAAGGCTTCCACCTCAATGGGCATGGTATCGCGGTTAAACCGGGGTTTGGCGACAGGATCACCCCGCACACGATCACGCCGTACCCGTTCGCGCTTCTGTTCCTTGCGCAAATGCAGCTCGATTTCCCCACGCAATAACGGGCGGGCGTTATCGGTCAAACGCAAGCCGCCATGCCCGTCCACATCCACCGTCAAATACCCCAACGCAATCAATTGGCGGAAAATATTGCGCCATTCCGCATCCGAATGTTCCTTACCAATCCCAAAGGTGGAAAGCTGTTCGTGGCGAAACTGGCGGATGCGCTCATCATCCTTGCCCAGCAACACCTCGATAATGTAATTCACCCCGAAACGCTGCCCGGTGCGGTACACGCACGATAAGGCTTTTTGCGCCGCCACCGCTGCTTCCCACACCTCCGGCGGATTCCGGCAATTATCGCAATTGCCACACGGTTGCGGTGTGGGTTCACCAAAGTAGCTCAGCAAGGCTTGGCGGCGGCAGGTGGTCATTTCGCACAAGCCCAACATGGCTTGCAGCTTGTGGTGTTCGATGCGCTTTTGCTGCTCGCTGGCGGTGGATTCCAGCATCATTTGGCGCAAAGTGATGACATCTTGCAAGCCATACGCCATCCACGCATTCGCGGGCAAACCGTCACGCCCTGCTCGCCCGGTTTCCTGATAGTAGGCTTCGATGCTTTTCGGCAAGCTCAAATGCGCCACGAAACGCACATCCGGCTTGTCGATGCCCATGCCGAACGCGATGGTGGCAACGATGATCACGCCCTCTTCGCGCAGGAAACGTTGCTGGTGGTTACGGCGCGTATCCGCATCCATCCCCGCGTGATACGGCAACGCGGTGCGCCCCTGTTGCGCCAGCCAAGCAGCGGTATCTTCGACCTTTTTGCGCGACAGGCAGTACACAATCCCGGCATCCTGCGAATGATGCGCGTCGATGAACTGCCACAATTGTTGCCGTGCGTTTTGCCCCTGCTGGATGGTGTAGTGGATATTAGGGCGGTCAAAACTGTTGACGTAAATATCGGCGTGTTGCAGGCGCAACTGCTCAATGATTTCTTGCCGGGTACGCTGGTCAGCAGTAGCCGTCAGCGCAATGCGCGGCACACCGGGGAAACGTTCCGCCAGCATCGACAATTGCTGGTATTCCGGGCGGAAATCATGCCCCCATTGCGACACACAATGCGCTTCGTCGATAGCGAACAAGCTGATACCAACGGTGGAATGTAAACGTTCCAACAAGGGCAGCATTTTGTCGCTGAGCAAACGTTCGGGCGCGACGTAGAGCAGGTCGATTTCGCCCGCCAGTAATTCGCGTTCTACCCGCTGCACCGCACCGAAGTTCAGCGTGGAATTGAGGTAAGCAGCGCGAATCCCCAGTTGCAGCAAGGCATCGACCTGATCCTGCATCAAGGCAATCAGCGGCGACACGATAATGCCCACACCATCGCGCACCAACGCCGGAATCTGGTAGCACAGCGATTTGCCGCCGCCCGTGGGCATCAGCGCGAGGACATCATGATCTTGCAGCAATGAGCCGATAATATCGCGCTGATTCAGGCGAAAATCGGCGTAGCCGTAGGTATTGTTGAGAATGTGGTAGGCACGTTGCATAGCGCTATTGTTTCACCTTAAGGGGTTCGTAACCACTGCCATGTTGCCATACCTGCCAGCGTCATGAGCAATGAACCGACCACATGCACACTGATCACCCCCGCTGCCCAAGCCATGCGCCCATTCTGGAACAACAGCATCACTTCCGCCGAAAACGTCGAGAACGTGGTCAAGCTGCCGCAAAAGCCGGTGATGATCAGCAGCTTCCATTCGGGCGACAGGTTAGCGCTGGAGAAAAACGCAATCGCCAAGCCAATGATGTACGCCCCCAACAGATTGGCAGTCAGCGTACCCACCGCCAGATGCGGCAACAACGTGTTGAGTTTCAAGCCCAGCAACCAGCGCAACCATGCGCCAAGTGCTGCGCCAATGGCGATGGCAAGGAAGGTTTTCCACATACGGCGACCTTTTCGTGATGAATCTTGGCGGTAGATTCTGCGGGGTTCGGGTTGACGTGTCAAAAGTGCAGGCTATCCGCTACAATCGAAACATACCCAAGAGACAGCAATAGCTAGACTATGAATATCCAACAAATTGAAACCATCCTAGCCCAAGGCGAAGACAGCCAGCACCAGTTCAAGCGCAACATCACTAACGTCGATGCCTTCGCTGCTGAACTCGTGGCATTCGCCAATACCGGCGGTGGACACCTCATCATTGGCGTAGAAGACAGCGGCAACGTCACCGGATTAAGCCGTGAAGACATTGCTCGCTTAAACCAATTGCTCTCCAACGCCGCATCACAACATGTGCGCCCACCGCTGCATCCCACCACGCAAAACATGACGCTCGAACAAGGCATGATCATGGTAGTCAGCGTACCAGAAGGCTTGAACAAACCTTACATGGATAACCAAGCCCGCATCTGGGTAAAAGCAGGCGCAGACAAACGCCACGTCACTGCCCGTGAAGAAATCCAGCGTATGTTTCAAGCAGGTGGTCTGGTATATGCCGAAGAAACGTTGATACTAGACAGCAGCAGCAAAGATTTACACAGCCTGTTATTGGGCAACTACATCCAGCACCGCTACGGCAAAACACTGGATGAACTCAGTTTGCCGCTGGAGCAAGTCATCCGTAGCCTAAAACTGGGCAAAGATGGCGCACTGAATCTGGCGGGCTTGCTGCTATTTGGTCAAAATCCCCAGCAATTTCGCCCCGTATTCATGGTTAAAGCCGTCTACATCGACGGCACAAACATCGCCTCGCAACATTATCGTGATAGCGAAGACATCGAAGGCCCTCTCATCAACCAATACGAACGCGCCCTTTCTTTCATCACCCGTAACTTGCACCGCTTGCAAGCAGGGCAAGGTGTAAATAGCCTCGGTAAACTCGAAATTCCCGAAATCGCCTTACAAGAAGTGCTGGTCAATGCGCTGATTCACCGTGATTACTTCATTTCCGCGCCCATCCGCATCCTGATGTTTACCGATCGCGTGGAAATCATCAGCCCTGGTCATTTGCCCAACCATTTAACTATCGAGCAAATCCGTTTTGGCTTATCGAATATGCGTAATCCGATCATTGCCTCGCACGCTACCCGGCAAATGCCTTATCGTGGTTTAGGCAGCGGCATCCCACGTGCATTAGAGCATTACGCCTTTATCCAATTCATTGACGACCGCGCAGGCAACCAGTTCAAGGTGATAATGCAACGCCCCAAGCAAGATAACCCATGACCCACATCCCCCTTTCCCTCTACATCCACATTCCGTGGTGCATCCGCAAATGCCCGTACTGTGACTTCAACTCGCACGCCGCCCCCAGCGGTTTGCCGGAAAAAGAATACGTACAAGCCCTACTAACCAACCTAAGCAACGAACTCCCGCACATTTGGGGACGCAAGCTTGAATCCATCTTCATCGGCGGCGGCACGCCCAGCTTGTTTTCAGCGGAAAGTATCGACGAATTGCTGTGCGGCATCCGCGCCCTATTACCGTTCCGCCCCAATATTGAAGTCACGCTGGAAGCCAACCCCGGCACGTTTGAACAAGACAAATTCCGTGGATTTCGGGAGGCTGGCATCAACCGCTTATCGGTCGGCATCCAAAGCTTCAACACCCAGCATTTGCAAGCACTAGGACGCGTCCACAACCGTGACGAAGCGCTCCGCGCCGCCGATATTGCCCGCACTGCCGGATTCGATAACTTTAATCTGGATCTAATGTTCGGCTTGCCCCAGCAAACCCAAGCACAAGCCCTGCAAGACTTGCAACAAGCCATCGACCTGCAACCCACACACTTGTCGTGGTATCAGCTCACCCTCGAACCCAACACGCTATTCTACAAACAACCGCCACCACTGCCCGATGATGATCTGGTGGCTGAAATGCAATTCGCTGGACAACAATTACTCAGTAACTCGTGTTACACTCAATACGAAGTTTCCGCTTATGCCAGACCAAACGCTGAATGCAGGCACAACCGAAACTACTGGGAATTCGGTGATTACGTCGCCATCGGTGCAGGCGCACACGGGAAGATAACCAATCCTGCCAACGCCAGCATTACTCGCTACCACAATCACCGCCAACCCGCTGATTACATGCAACACGCTATGCACGGCACAGCACGCAGCGGCGAGCAAATCCTCAGCGCTGCCGATCTGAGCTTTGAATTCATGCTGAATGCATTGCGCTTGCGGGACGGTTTCCCCAGTCACTTGTTTACGGAACGTACTGGTCTGGCAACCGATCACCTCAAGGCGGGGCTGGATCAGGCATTGCGACGTGGTTTACTCGACGTTGATGGTGAACACATTCACCCCACCGCCCTCGGCTGGCAATTCCTGAACGAGGTTATGCAACTGTTTTTGGAGGATTAATCATGTCTCAGGCGCTAACACACACCAATATCACCTGCCCGTATTGCTATTCCAATTTTGCAACGGAAATTGACATTACAGCAGGCAGCCAAGCTTATTACGAAGATTGCCAAGTGTGTTGCAACCCGATTCAACTGTGCATTGAAATTGATGCGGATGGCGAAATTACCCGCATCGACGTAGAACCAGGAAACAGTTAAATTCTTACTTGAACACGTCCTGTGTGAAGTTGTTGTACCAGCTATACGCATAACTAGCATCAAACAAACGATCTTGGGCAGTTGCCGTGGCGGAAGATACGCCACCACTGCCCGGAATACTTTCCACCAATTTGCCATCATCCGACAGCCGATACACCCCCACCACCGAAATCGCGTAATCCTTGCCGACCAGACTATAACAGCCGTTGGAAAATGACGGGCTTTCCACTTCTTGCCCATTAAGCAGCGCGTAAATGGCAGCAGCGCAGACTTTCCCTTCCGAATTCGCCGCAAAACCAGATTTAGGTAAGGCATCCGCCATACAGGCATCACCAATCACATGCACATTGGCATGGCGAGTCGATTCAAACGTCAGCTTATTAACCGGACACCAACCCGTGCTATCCACCAAATCCGCATCAAACGCCAATTTGCCCGCTTTTTGCGGCGGAATCACATTCAGTACTGCGCCTTGTACCCGATCACCAAACTGGGTAATCGCCGTTTTGGAAGCCACATCGACACCCACCACACCCGCCGCTTTGGTATCACCCGACCACCATTCGATCATGGCATTGCTGGTTTTGTAGCCGTACAGCTCTGTCCATGCCTGTTCAAACAATGCCTGTTTGGTAAAGCTGGTCTTCGGATCAAGAATAATGACCTTGGAATTGGGTTTGTGTTGCTTCAAGTAATAGGCAATCTGGCTGGCACGTTCATACGGCGCAGGTGGGCAACGGTAAGGGTTGGGTGGCGCGGCAATCACCACCGTTCCACCGTTAGGCATCGCGAGGAGTTGGTTACGCAATACCACGGTTTGCGCCCCCGCTTTCCATGCATGAGGAATGGTTTCAATCGCCGCTTCGCTGTACCCCGCAATCTGGTCGTAACGGAAATCAATCCCCGGCGACACCACGCAACGGTCATACGGGTAGCTGATACCGCCCTTAGTCAGCACTAGCTTGCCGTCATAATTAATACCCGTCACTTCATCCGTGACGATTTTGACACCGTGGGCTTTCAGACCATCGTAGTTAAATTGCAGCGATTCCAAGGTACGATCACCGCTCAAGACTTCGTTACTCATGTAACAGGTGGTGTAAATCGCATTCTTTTCGATCAGGGTTACGTCTAACGTGTTATCCAAGCGGCGCAGGTATTTGGCGACCGTTGCCCCACCAGTGCCCCCGCCGATCACCACTACACGTTGCCCCGCTGCTCTCGTAATGGCAGGAAACCCCAAAGCACTAACAGCGGCACTCGCTGCCAACGTTTTCAGGAATGTTCTGCGACGGCTATTATGCGTTTCCATCATGATCTGCCCCTCCTTAACCGATCAAACCGGGCAGTGGCCCTGGATTGCTGTCTTGATTACCGAAACTGTTGATGTTTAACCCCATGAACTGGGCGACAGACACCAGAATCTTATTGTGCGGCGTACCACTGAATTTCAGGCTGCGCCCCCCCGTGATACCGGCATTCTTGCCACCTGCAATAATGAATGGCATATCAGTATGGTTGTGCCAGCCACCATTGGACAGATCACTACCAACGAAAATAACGGTATTATCCAGCAACGTACCGCTGCCTTCCGGCACGCTGGCTAACTGTTCAATCAACCGCGCCAAATGTTCGGTATACCACGCTTTGATCTTGATGAACTCTTCCCCGCCCGAATGAGAAGCACCGTGACACGTCATACTGCTGCCCGATTCAGGAACAAGGTTTTCATTGACCCCTTGCGACCATTTCAGGGTAACAACGCGGGTTAAATCGCAGGCTAATGCATGAACGGCAATATCGCGGTGCAAATCACTGATGACACCCATTTTGTAAGGATCACGATACTCCGCACCTTGCCAATAGCCTTTGTTGGGATCGACCTTGAACCCCGTAGGATTGAAATTCCATGCCGCACACGCACCGACATTCGCTGTCAATTTCTTCTCAATTTCGCGCACAGACTCAACGTGCATATCTAACTTGGCTTTTTCAATAGCACCTAGTTTGGTACGTAAAGCATTGAGTTCTGCTAAGGATTGATCCAACACGCTGATGCGGCGTTGAGCTATAAAGTTACTTTGCGCATTCGTGCCAAACAAGGATTCAAACGCAGCCAGTGGATTGGGTTCTGGCAACACCTGCACCCCATTGTAATCATAGGTAATAGCGGTAACGCCCCATGTCGGTACGATAACAAGGTTAAGGTGCGGGCGTATGGTCTGACTTTTGAACGCTTGCGCCAGATGATAATCCAGCGAAACCGCCTTGTCGGATGACATACCATCCGCGCCCGTCAACAGTTTGAGTGTGCCGCCCTCATGGGTGGAACCGGGGCCTTTCATGTCCACCCCACTGAGGAAGACGCAGTGCTGACGAACCCGCTCCAGTGGAGCCGTCATGGCTGGCAGAATAAAGTTAGTCCCCGTGCCTTGTGCGTGCCAATTTTCCGGGCGCATCCCATCGGGGAAAAACACGAAAATGGCGCGACGCGGCGCTTCACCGGCATACGCCATGCTCGCAAATGGCAGTGTGGCTGCGCCGAGTCCGGCAGCAGCGATCCATTTCATAAACTGACGGCGGTCTTGACTGATACTCATGTGGCGATCCCCTTATTGCGCCCGACGCAAAGTGAAGTTGGGTGCATTAACAATGCTGAGCAACATGGTTTGCAGGTTGTAGCCATTGTCCTTATAAGTTTGCAGGTAACTGTCCAGCGCACACTTGTCCGCCGTGGTTTCCTGATGCCCGGTGGTGTAACGGTAATATTGCCGTGCCACGCATTGCGCAGCACTCGGACTATCCGCGACAAACTGACTCAGGTGATTGAGGTCGTTAAAGGTCAACTCCTCCGTCGGCGTATAGGTTTCCATACCCCGCAAGATAGCGTTGGCAGTGATTAGATTGCCGTTTTCAAACTTGCGGTATTGCCCTGCCCCATCATAATTTTCAAAGCCAAAGCCGGGACCATCCATGTATTGGTGGCAACTGTAGCACGCTGGAAACGACTTGCTGTGAAAGTCAAAGCGTTGCCGCGTAGTCATATTCGGATCAGGGTCTGGCGGCTGTACCAACCCAAAGTTGGCAGGCTCTGGCAAATCGTGGCACAAAATGCGCTCAAAGAAGAACCGCCCACGCTTGAACGGATGCGATTCGTTACTGTTGGCATAGCGAGCCAGCACGGAACCCAGCGTCAGCAAGCCCGTGCGGGAACCATCAGCAACGGGCGTTTTCTCAAACGCGCTGCCCGTCGGCCCATTCAGGTGGTAGAAGTCAGCCAACGTCTTATTGGCAATTACATAATCGGCGGTATACAACTCGCGGAAGGTCTGGGTGGAATCGAACGTCACGTAGTTGAAGAAGTTGATCAATTCTTGTGACAGTGCTGCTTTCACCGCATCGGTATACGCAGGGTAAACCGTGGCATCCTTGGATGGCAGACTGAACGGGCTGGCTTTCAGCAACCATTGCCCAACGAAATTACCCACTTGCTGACGGCTACGAGAAGCTGCTAAAAGACGGGACGCTTGACTAATGCGTTGTGCTGGCGTCTCTAAAGCATTCTGATCAGCCGCTAAAAACAACGTATCATCTGGCATCGACCCCCAGAACAAATACGACAAGCTACTGGCAACTTCATACGGGGTGAGCTTGTACGTACCATTTGCCTGCAATTCGCCCAATTCAGTGCGATACAGGAAATTGGGCGACACCAACATACTCATCACGGTTTTTTCCACCGCATCCTTGAAAGCAACAGCGCTGAAGTTGGCGGCGAAGGTATTCACTTCTGTCGTAGTCAATGGGCGGCGGAAAGCACGTTTACCAAAGCTCTGAATAAATTGCCGTGCGCAAACAGTGTCCTGCTGGGTACAAGACACGATTTTATTCCAGCTTTCCAGAACACCTTGCGCAGCAATTTTTTCCGCTTGGCTCAAGTACGCATCCATACGCAAGCTGGAGATCTGATTCTGCTCAATGTTATTGTCGAAACCTCCCACCTGATTTTCATCCGGTAAACTATTAACCAGATTCAAATTCAAACCCAGCAGGTCATTAACGGTGTTCTGGTATTCCAGCCGCGTCAATAAGCGCAAACTGCGTACTCCTGAAGGAGCAGCACCTAAACAAGCCTGGGTATCATCATCACCGCCATCCGTCGCAGCCGGTGTCAACACATCCGTAATATAAGTTGCAATTGCAGAGGCACAGTTTCCTGTACACGCACCGGGATTCCCCGGTGGCATGGTATCTTGGATAATCGTAGTCAAGTTGCTCAACTGGCTGGCGGTATAGGTGGTCAATACCACTTTAGTGAAACCACCGGTACCCTCTACACCATGACAGCTTGCACATCCCTGTCGCTGGTACTGCATTTTCCCATACTGTAAGGCGGTGGGTAAGGTGACACTCACCACTGTACTGAAGACACTGCCTACCGTATTAAAAGCTACCACACGATAATCATGGGTTATCCCCAGCACAGCGCTGGTATCCGTGTAAGTAACGGTATTGCTGCCCAATTCTGCGACGACTACCCAGCCAGCATCACCTGCCCCCGCAGCACGACGTTGTACACGGAAACCTGTTTCGTTATCACTGTTGTCTTTCCAACTCAGATTAACCTTGCTGCTATCAATCGCCGTGGCGTTTAGACCTGTCGGCACAAGAGGCAATACCGTAGGATCACCATCATCACCCGGATCATTATCATCAATCGTCTTATCTGAAGCGTAATATTGCGCCAGTGCGAGCAACACATCATCACCAAACTGGGTTTTGAGATTTTTGAGTTGGTGCGCCATTTCTGTGGGTACATTGCTGTTACGACCAGCATAGTAATCCTGCAGGGTAGCGTGTAAGTAGGTTGACCATTGCCCATCTAACAATGTACCGGTAAAGCCCATATCGTTACCTGATCCCGCATGGCAGAACTGGCAATTACTTTCATGAACAACTTTACCGCGTGCTACCAAGGTAGCATTTGTGGTTTGTTTGGCAGCTTTGTAAGGCAGTTTAGCGAGGTAATCCGCCACACGTTCAATTTGCGTATCAGTGTAACCTTTGGCAATCCGATTCATGACACTGGAAGCACGTTCCCCTGTACGATATGCCTTCATGGTACGCACCAGATAATTCTTGCTTAGACCCGCAATAGACGGTGTGCCGGGACCGACGCTATAACCATCTGTACCATGGCAAGCCGCACAGTTGTTCACCAGCATCGCGGCGCGGATGTCCGTGCGATCTTGACGCTTGGTACTCACCGTACTGGTGTAGGCCGATGCCCCCGAAGCATTGACGGCTTTCAAGCGATACTCATAGGTCACACCAACGCCAAGGGTTTTGTCCTGATAAGTCACGGTATCAGCCGCCAATGTGGCGAATACGCTCCAGCTACCGCTGTCGGCGCGACGTTCCAGTAACATATTGCTCTCGTTGGTACTATTATCCTGCCATGTCAGAGTAACGTAATTATTATCCACCAGCAGTGCTTTTAATGCCGTCGGCGCTTTGGGGGGCAACACCAACACATCAGATTGCCCCGTACAACGCGTGCCATTCACCGCCACATCAATCGGGGCAACATTTAATCCAGACAGCGACGCATTGAAACCAAACGACAGGCTATTGTTCTGTCGTACTATTTTATTGCTGTCAACGTGCGTTGCTGTCACTTTATCAGCCGCCTGAGTGATTTGAGCATTCCAGCCGCCTGTCACGATTTGTCCGGTTGGCATCGTCCAAGTGGTTTTCCACCCATTCCACGGTGCGCCCGTATTTTTAATGTCAACCGTCCCCGTAAAACCTTGTCCCCAATCTTTCTGGATCTGGTATTTGACCTCACACGCTGGTGGTGGCGGCGGCGGCGGATCGATTTGCCCGCCACATTTCACGCCATTGAGAGCAATATTACCGGGAGTACGATTCAAACCTTGATGAATACCGTTAAAACCAAATTGCAGATTACCACCTTTAGCAACAATACGATTCCAACCAGCATTGGTAACATCGACATGGCTGGCCGTTTGTTTGGGCGTGCCATTCCACATACCCGTAATTTTCTGACCATCTGGCATATCCCACGCGACCGTCCAATCGCTAACCTCATCACCGGTATTTTTGATGTAAATATCAGCCGTATAGCCAGCATCCCATTCTGACACCAGCGTGTAGGTCACATCGCAAGCAACCACGGGCGGTAGGGGTGGTTCAGCATTACCGGAACACAACACGCCATTGACCGATACATTGGTGGGTATATTATTTGTGCCGCTATGCACACCATTGAAACCAAATGTGACCTTACCTTCTTTAGCGATAGCACCGTTCCAATTCATATTAGTCACCGTAACGAGACTACCCGACTGACTAGCATTACCATCCCATAAACCGGATAAAGTTTGAGCATTAGGCATATCCCATGTCGCTGTCCAGCCTGTCCATGCCGTGCCAAGATTGGTTAAGGTAACATCAGCCGTAAAACCGTTGCTCCACTGCTTGATAATTTGATAACTGACGTGGCACGCGGTAGTCGGTGCAAGCGCAAGCACCTGAAGAGAAAACGCAGCAAGATTGACCTGTTGCTTACCGTCTGATACTTGAATCACGATATTGGCGGTTGTGCCAACGTTGGCAGCGCTGGGCGTGCCGCTAAGTTCGCCTGTTTTGGTATCAAAGTTTGCCCAAGCAGGCTTGTTTGTCACACTGAAGGTTAAGGGATCATTCTCAGGGTCAGAAGCATTCGGTACAAAACGGTAAGTACTCCCCACCATCACTTGCGTGTTAGGCGTACCCGTCAACGTCGGGGGCAAGTTACTACTGTTAACGACGGCAATATCAAACGTTGGTAATAACACCTTGGTCTTACCATCCGATACTTGAATGCTGATACCTTTATAAACTTTAATCTGCTTAACGGTAGGCGTACCGCTCAATACCCCGGTTTTGGCATCAAACGCTGCCCAAGTTGGTTTTCCCTTAATAGAAAAAGTCAGTAGATCATTATTGGGGTCAGACGCAATAGGCGCAAAACGGTAGGTCTTGCCCACCATAATACTGGTTGCAGGCGTCCCACTGATGACGGGAGGAGGATTAATCACTGCAATGCTAAATGTAGGGAGCATTACTTTGGTTTTGCCATCGGACACTTGAATACTGATATTCTTGTAGACGGTCGCCTGTTTAGCCGTAGGCGTCCCACTTAATACCCCAGTTTTAGTATCAAAGGCTGCCCACGCGGGTTTACCCTTAATGGAGAAAATTAGTGCATCATGATTGGGATCAGAAGCTACTGGACTGAAACGGTACGCCGTACCCACGATGAGGCTCGTCGTCGGTGTACCATTAATAATAGGTGGGGGATTGATAACCGTGATAGTAAATGCCGGTAGCGAAGCTGTTTCTTTACCATCAGAGACTTGGATGCTAATACCCTTATAGGCAATCGCCTGCTTGCTGGTCGGCACACCACTCAATGTACCCGTAGTTGTATCAAACGTCGCCCAAACCGGTTTCTTTTTGATGCTAAAGGTTAGTTTGTCGCTCTCTGGATCGCTCGCTGTAGGCGTAAACACATAACTTGCGCCCACATTCAACGTACTGGGAGGGTTTCCAGTGATTAATGGTTTGCCCGCAAACACCGATGCACTAACCAACCATAACAGCCAGCCAATAACAGCAACACTCCACTTTATCATGACTCCCCCTAATCAAACAGATGTCGATAAAACCGACAAGTTCTTAGGGGAGAGACTATAATATATTTTTATGAAATGTAAGAGTAAAATGATGGATTACTTGATCTAGTCAGCCTAATTCTCAACAATTATCTCACGTTCTGGAATGTGCATGAGGGGGTAATACAACACCCACGCTGCAAACAACACTACCCAACCCGACCACAGCACATCTGACAGAAAGTGTCCACCCGCAGCCATGCGGGTCAGACCAATCGCACAGCCCAGCAATACGGTCATAGATAACGCGAACCATGCCCATTGTGGTTTACGCTTACGCCATAAAAACCAAAAAGCCACAAACGCAAAACCAATCGAACTGTGTCCACTGGGGAACGAACGCCCACGCCCATCCGGCACAAAATACCCCGGCGGCACATACGCCTCCTGCCCGCCAAGTTGTGCGACTTGCACGGGGCGTGGTCTACCCCAGTTATCTTTAAACAGACTATTCACCAGCAAGCCCGGCCCCACCAGAAACACCAACAAGACGTAAGCAGCGTACAACCGTACACGATACCAACGCCGCAATACGGTGCTCCCCACAATCAACAGGGTACTCAGCCCCAATACTGCGCCTGCCAAATAAGGCACACCGTCATAAAACAGCGCTTTCCACAGTGGAAACTCATCCAATAACCAATGGTCAGCTTGATGAAATAACCCTGCCACGGTTAAATCTAAATTGGAAAACCAAAACACCAACGTAGACACGACTACGAGGTTAAACCACAACCATGGTTGTGGGTATTTCTCCCAGAACTTCATTGCGACACCAGCCCCTTAAAACCTTGCAGCAAGAAAACATTGTAATCCAGCTTGTAGTTCGACGTAATCGCCACATGCAGCGGCGTGAGCGCAGAACTGGCAGCAAAATAACCCGACACGTCAGCAGACAAGGGTTGTACCGTAACCAGCAAAAAATCCTGCCCCACTTTATCCTGTAGCGTCGTCACCAGATCGTAATGGTGGCGCAAGTAGTGCTGCGGATTCCAACTGACCCCGTGCAAGCCTTGCGGACGAGCGTAATACACCAATTCACTTAATACGTCGCGAGCATCGGAGAGCAGTAACGCATCCGGGTATTGCCGTTGCAACGCGAGGTATTGCTCGCCAATCACATCCCAGCCTTTCAGGCGTTTCTGCAAATCGGTGTGCATCAGATGGTTTAAGGGAGCAGGATGATAGACCGCTAGACCGAGGAGGAGATTTAACAACAGGGCAATACCCAGCATTTTCCACTTTCCCCACAACCATGCGGCGACTAGCAAGGTGGCAGCAACATAGGTAGGAGCAGCCCAATTGGCATTGGCACGCCCCAACAGCGCTTGCGCGGTAATGATCAGCAAAAACGGCAGGGCAAAGCTCAGTAAGAGCGGCTTATGTGCGACCTGTCCTTTGATGATTACCCACACCAGCAACGGGAATAACACCAATCCAAATACACCAAATTGCCCACCAATGAATTCGCCAAACTCATCCCAATGCAACGTGCCTTGGGCGCTACCGGCAGCAATGTCGGCGGTATGTTTGAACGTGGGGAAATCATGCTGCCAGTTCCACCACAAATTCGGCGCAATGATCAGCAACATGACCAGCACAGCGCCCCACGCTTTGGGATTACGCAGCAGATCAAAACGTCGTGCCACAAACACGTACATCAGGGCGGATACCAGAAAAATGCCCATCGTATATTTGCTCAACATGCCCAAACCGAGCGCGATACCCAGCAAAATCCAGTCATCCCACGCATCGCTATCCAACGCAAACACGAACGCATACAACGCCAGCGTCCAACAGAAAAATAGGGCGACATCGGTGGAAATCAGCGTAGATGACAGGCTTACCGCAGGCAGTGTCAAGAATAAAACCGCTGCCAACAAGGCAATCTTGGTATCAAACAGTTTCCGCGTCACCAAAAATAGCAGCCCGGTACTCAATGGATACAGCAACAAACTGCCCGAACGCACGCACAGCTCGCTGTCACCGCACACGCTGGTTGTGCCTGCAATAAGCGCCGCAATCACGGGCGGTTTCGAATAATAGCCCCAATCCAGATGCTGCGCCCAATACCAATATTGCGCCTCATCCACATAAAGCGTTAAACCATTGGTTGCCACCACCCATATGCGATACGCTGTTATTCCCAATACCAATAACAGCAGTATTAGCCCCGCTCGACGTTCAATCATTCTATCTTAGCTTTTTTCAACGGAATCAACCAACCCACCAGCGCCCCGATTAACGAAGACCCCAGCACAAATAAATGCACATTCACCGCGCCAACCGTGGCGGCTTGCACACTCACACTCGGTGCGGGTGACAATGCTGCCATCACCCCAGCCTCATACGTACCAAAACCACCGGGCGCATGAATAGGCAATACGCTGGTCAACTCACCGCCGACGACACCAGCTAGCAACATATTCCAGCTAGCACTCGGGACGAATTGCCCCAGCAACCACGCCAGTGTCACCAATTTCACCACCCAGTTTGCCCATGTCATCACCCAGCTCCGCCAGAATTCACCCCAGTTGTCCGGCAAACCGTACATGGCTTGCTGCGCCAATTCACTCAGCTTACCGTCTTTGCCTGCAAAGGCGACTTCAATACGATTGCGCAATATATACACTACAATTGGCAACAACATCCACAGCACAATCAGCGGAATAGCAATACGTTTCAGCGGTGTCACCACCAAAAGCGGGTACAATGCAAACGCCAAAATGCTGTGTAAATCCAAGAAGCGAAACCACACTAGTGCCGATACTGAATGTGCATACGTCACCCCAAAATAACGCTTCATCATCACCGGAAAACTGATTTCACCCGTCCGCGCAGGCAGTACATTATTCAACGCATTGTGAATCAGCATGAGCCGCCACGTTTGCAACCATTGCCCGTTCAACTGTTGCGGGAAATAATCATACATGCGCCATGCCCGCAGTGCATAGCTCAATACCAGCAACGCCAAGGCAATGAAACCTTGCGCCCAGCCAAAGGTTGCCCACGGTGCTAACACCGTTTTCCACCCCACCCAGTACTCGACACCGGCCACAAACAAGATCAGTATTAGCCAAGAAAGTGCTAATTTCCAGCGTGAGGTCGATGTATTGTGCTGTTCTGTCATCATTCACCCGCTTTAACGTATAATCCAGTGCAGTATTGTAGCCGAACCGGACGTTGACACATGAAAAATTCTCCTGATACCGTCAGTATCATCGTACCCTTCTATAACGAAGAAGGGAATGTACTGCCACTGGTTAAGCGCGTTGGTGAAGCGCTTGCGCACTTTGAATGCCAGTGGGAACTGGTGCTGGTGGACGATGGCAGTTCCGACCAGACACTAAAACGCCTGCATGAAGCCTCCACACAATTTGGTCATCATATCCACGTTGTCGAGCTGCAACGCAATTTCGGGCAAACCGCCGCGATGCAAGCGGGCATCGACCAATCACGCGGCAGCCTGCTAGTCACACTGGATGGCGATTTGCAAAACGACCCCGCCGACATCCCCGCCATGATTAAAGAATTGCAGGAACGTGACCTCGATTTGCTGGTCGGCTGGCGTAAAAACCGCAAAGACACGCTGATTATGCGCAAGATTCCTTCGCGCATTGCCAATCGCCTGATCCGCAAAGTCACCGGCGTGAACTTGCACGACTACGGTTGCAGCCTCAAAGTCTACCGCGCATCGGTGATGAAACGGGTGCGGCTTTACGGTGAAATGCACCGCTTTATTCCGGCGTGGGTCGCCACCGCTGTACCGCCTTCACGCATTGGCGAAACCGTGGTGAATCACAATGAGCGCTTGAGCGGTGAATCCAAATACGGCATTTCACGCACCTTCCGGGTGATTATCGACTTACTGTTTATGTGGTTCTTTATGCGGTATCGGGCGCGTCCTGGGCATTTGTTTGGCACAATTGGCTTGGCGTTTGGCTTGATCGGTTCACTGATTTTGTCGTGGTTGGGCATCGACAAATTCATTCTGGGAAATGACATTGGTGGTCGCCCCTTGTTGTTGGCGGGGGTAATGCTGGTGATAACCTCCATACAATTTTTAACCACCGGCATTATCGCGGAAATGTTATCGCGGATTTACTTTGAATCATCCAGCCGCAATGCTTACGTGATTCGCCCGCTGCGTGACGAAGTAGAACCTGAACACACTTGGCACACCCCTAGCACATGAGAGTAGCATCAGGTTTGCGGCACTGGCTGCTGCACAGCGGGGATGGTTTCCTGCTACCGCTGGTTATACTGGCATTCTTCTGGCAGTTGGGTACGCCTGCGCTGTTTGACCTCGATGAAGGTGCATTCAGCGCGGCAACGTGGGAAATGCTCCATCGGGGCGATTTCATTACCACCTTCCTCAACGGCGAGCCGCGTTTTGATAAACCCATTCTGATTTACTGGTTGCAAGCACTGAGTGTGTCAGCATTCGGAATCAGTGAATGGAGCTTGCGTTTGCCGTCGGCATTAACGGCGAGTGCGTGGGTCATGGCGACGTATTACTTCGCCAAACCGCGAATGCCTCGGCAAAACGCTATTCTCGTCGCCGTGATGCTGGCAACGTCTGCGATGATTATCGTCATTGGGCGGGCAGCAACGGCAGATGCAGTGCTCAATCTGCTGATTGCATTAACGCTATTTGATGTGTGGCGGTATTGGGAACAACCCACGCGCATGGTGTTATTTCGGGTATTTTTGTGGCTAGGTTTGGGCTTTTTGTGTAAAGGCCCGGTCGCCGTTGCGATTCCATTTGTGGTCAGTGCATTTCTGTACCTGAGCCATCAACAATGGCAAACGTGGTTGAAAACCGTGTTCAACCCCTACGGTTTGATGGTGTTTCTGGCGGTGGCTGCACCGTGGTACATCCTTGAATATCAGGCGCAAGGGCAAGCCTTCATTGAGGGCTTCTTCTTCAAGCACAACGTGGATCGCTTCTCCGACACGATGGAAGGACACGGTGGGCAAGTCTGGTATTACCTTGTGGCGCTGCCGTTTATCATCATGCCGTTCGGTGGTTTGCTGGTGCAATTGGTGCGGAAGGCAGGTGGTGAAGGTATTGATCGGTTTTTGTGGTTTTGGTTTGCGTTTGTGTTTGTGTTTTTTTCGTTCTCTAATACGCAATTACCGCATTATTTGTTGTATGGCATTACGCCTTTGCTGTTATTGCTGGCAAAGCATTGTGGCGAGAATCCCAATCGCTGGCTGGCGGTTGTGCCTGCGGTGTTGGTAGCAGTAGTGCTGTTATTTTTACCGGAATTACTGGCGCAGGCAGTGGTACAGAACCCAACACCATACTTCCAAGGGCTGTTGGAACAAGCACAGCAAGGCATGGGGATTTTCTACCGAGCTGCTACGGGGATTTATTTGCTGGCACTACTGGCGTTGTTGTTGTGGGCTAATGTGCAAAATTACTTGCGCTTAATCGGGGTAGCAGTGCTCCAGACCTTGTTTTTGGGCAGCATATTGATTCCTGTCGTGGCTTTCACCCAGCAAGCTGCTGTGAAAAACGCTGCACATTTCGCACAACAACATTTGACCGCAACCCCGGATCGGATCGGTGCTACCATCGTGATGGATGGCGTGAATATGCCCAGTTTTACCACCTACCGCGAAGCCATTACGCCGCGTCGTGCCCCTGAAGTAGGCGAATACGTATTTTCTAAAGCCGATCATTTGCAACCAGCGGATGCTTACGTGGTCGTATTCAAACAAGGCGGTTTAGTGCTAGCAAAAAAGGTAACAGCACCATGAGGGATGAAGCAGAAACTAGCGGTGTGCCGGTTTTATTGATGTTGCTGCTGGCAGGTGTCGTGGGAGCAAGTGACTTAAACACGCCTTTGTTTCTGGCAATGCAGCAATTCACGGCATTCTTTCCCGATACCGTCTGGGCAAATCTGACTATTTTAGGCGATGCACTGGTATCACTGGTATTGTTGAGCTTGTTCGCATTTCGTTACCCAAGTTTGTTGCCCGTTGGATTGTTAGCGGGATTAGTCGCGACCTTGTTTACGCGCAGTTTGAAGCCGTTACTTGCCGTAGAGCGCCCCTTGACGGTATTGGGTGATCAAGTTCATCTTATTGGCACTGACTTATTTAACTTTAGCTTTCCATCAGGGCATACCACTGCTGCGTTTGTTGTCGCGGGTGTCTATGCGCTGGTATTGCAACGTAATCGTCTGACCGCCGCATTCTTTGCGCTGGCACTGTTGGCGGGTTTCAGTCGTATCGGCGTAGGTGCACACTGGCCGATGGATGTGTTCGCAGGCGCTGCAATCGGTTGGTTTTCTGCGTGGGTGGGCTGGACTGTGGCGCAACACTGGCAATGGCCGCATTCACCGAACGGGCAACGCACCTTTGCCCTGCTCTTTCTGGGACTCGCATTGTTACTGTTTTGGCTCAATACAGGTTATCCACAAGCCATCCGGTTACAACAACTGATCGCCAGCCTAGCTACCATTACCAGCGTGATCAGGCTTTGGCAAATCCGCCGCAACCGACGCTAAACCCTTATGATTATTAACCGCTATCTGTTTAAAGAAATTGCCCTCAGCTTTGCTGCGACACTGCTGGTCTTAACGCTGATCATTGTGGGCAATACTTTTGTACGTTTGTTGGCGGATGCGAGTACCGGCAACTTGCCCGCCGATTTAGTGGGTAACTTATTGTGGTTCAGCTCGTTGAAACAATTGATCCGCCTGATTCCAGTCGCACTGCTGATTGGCATGATGCTGGCCTTTAGTCGATTGTATCGTGATTCAGAAATGGCGGCATTGCGGGCAGCGGGGTTTGCACCGCGTCATTTTTACCGCGCTATTTTCAGCTTTGTGTTGCCGCTGACGCTGTTGCTGGCGGTGCTGGTGATTGTGGTGTCGCCGTGGCTGGAAACCAATAATGCTGAATTACGCCGCGAAATCAATGAACGCCCTGAAGCCGCTGGTATTCCACCCGGTGAGTTTGTCAGTTCTGGCACAGCAGAACGCAATTACACGGCACTCGCCGAAAGTATCGACCCTAGCCGCACGGTCATGGAACGTTTCTTTATCCGCGTGAAAGACGGCGACAATGAAGTGTTAATTTGGGCAAAAGCGGCGGTCTTGTTTATTGACTCCGGCAGCGGTGAGCGCGTCTTGCAGATTAGCGAGGGCTATCGTTACGAAGCTGACCCTGCCCACGGTGGTATGACGGTGATTCGTTTTGGCGAACACAGCATCCGTATTCCGCTGAAAGATTACACCGCTAGCCACAGCCTGGCGGCGATGTCCTTCCTTGAATTGTGGCAAAAAACCGATAATGCCGCGCGTGCCGAAATGCAATGGCGCATTGCGGTCATTGTTTCCGCTCCGCTATTGGCATTCTTAGCCTTTCCCCTCAGCTATACCGCGCCACGGCAAGGGCGTTATGGAAAAGTGGGCATTGCCATTCTCATTTATGCTGTTTACGCCAGTATTTTGGCAACCGTGCGCGGCATGATCGAACGCGGTGACTTCCCCGCTCTGCCGGGCTTATGGTCGGTGCATTTATTAATCCTTGGCTTAGCCTTCTGGCTCTTACGCAAATATTATGGAAAACCCTCATGAATTTTTTAGAACGCTACCTCTGGAAAAGCGTCCTGACTAGCATCCTAATCACTTGGTTATCTCTCGCTCTACTCGACCGCTTCTTTGCCTTCCTTAGTGAAATGGGGGATGTCAGCCCAGAAACACAATACGGCAACTTGCAAGCCCTGTATTACACCCTGATGGGTACGCCGAAAATCCTCTACGACTATTTTCCAACCGTCACCTTAATTGGCAGCTTACTTGGCTTGGGCAATTTAGCAGCCAATAGCGAATTAACCGCCATGCGGGCGGCAGGTGTGTCGATTCGTCAAATAGTGGTCATGACGCTGAAACTAGGGCTTGCGCTGGCAATAGTGGTATTTGTGTTGGGTGAATGGATAGCACCACGCACCGAACTCGCCGCGAGTAGCTTCAAATTACGAATGCAGCAAAAGCAATTAGCCATCGGTAATCAAGGTGTTTGGGTCAAAGATGGTAATCGTATTCTCAATATTGCAACACTTTGGTCAGCAAACAAGATGGAGGGTGTTTCGATTTACGCAATCAATCCAGAAGAAGGGCGTATTGAAAGCATTACTCATGCGGCGAGAGCGGAACGCGATGCAGACGGGTGGATGTTATACGACCTTAAGCGTCAAACGATTCGTGCGGATGGGGTGACGCAAGAAGTGCTGGAACAAGTTCACCAAACTGACCTCATTCCCGAACAAGTAATGAGTATTGCGGCGGTGAAACCGAATCAACTGGCAGCTAGCCAGTTAGCCGATTACATTCAACATCAGCACGATAATGCTTTAAGCAGTGCGCACTTTGAACAAGCTTTTTGGCAGCATTTCACGACACCGCTGTCAACATTGGTAATGCTAGTATTGGCTGCTCCCTTTGTGTTTGGCTTTCAACGCAATAGTGGAGCGGGACAACGTATCTTTATTGGCATCCTGATTGGTATCGGTTTCTTCTTATTCAATCGTACCTTGGGAAGTATCGGGATTGTGTATGGTGTTCCACCGCTACTTTCAGCAACGTTGCCTTTATTGATCTTCCTAGTAGGTGGGTTGTGGATGCTAAGAGGAATACGTTGATAAACGGTTAACGAACTTTACCCGCTGATGCAGGCATTTTTATGACGTTGTAGTTCACAAATCATAGGCATAAAAAAAGCCCCGCAACAGAAACCGTTAACGGGGCTTTTAGGAATAGTGCTTGGCGTTGACCTACTCTCACATGGGGAGACCCCACACTACCATCGGCGATGCTGCGTTTCACTTCTGAGTTCGGGATGGGATCAGGTGGTTCCACAGCTCTATGGACACCAAGCAAACTGGCAAGGTTGGGAAGGTTTATTAGTCTCCCCGACCTAATCTGGAAAAATATCAAGTGATACGTAATGCTGAGGTCTGACAGTTGCCTGTCTTCGATGTATACATCTCTAGTAGACCATTTTGGGTTATAGGATCAAGCCTCACGGGCAATTAGTACTGGTTAGCTACATACATTACTGCACTTCCACACCCAGCCTATCAACGTCGTAGTCTCCAACGGCCCTTTAGGACCCTCAAGGGGTCAGGGAGATCTCATCTTGGGAGGGGCTTCCCGCTTAGATGCTTTCAGCGGTTATCCCGTCCGAACATAGCTACCCTGCAATGCCACTGGCGTGACAACAGGAACACCAGAGGTTCGTCCAACCCGGTCCTCTCGTACTAAGGTCAGCTTCCCTCAAATCTCCAACGCCCACGGCAGATAGGGACCGAACTGTCTCACGACGTTCTGAACCCAGCTCGCGTACCACTTTAAATGGCGAACAGCCATACCCTTGGGACCTGCTTCAGCCCCAGGATGTGATGAGCCGACATCGAGGTGCCAAACTCCCCCGTCGATATGGACTCTTGGGAGGAATCAGCCTGTTATCCCCGGAGTACCTTTTATCCGTTGAGCGATGGCCCTTCCATTCAGAGCCACCGGATCACTAAGACCTACTTTCGTACCTGCTCGACTTGTCTGTCTCGCAGTCAAGCGTGCTTATGCCTTTACACAAACCTCACGATTTCCGACCGTGATTAGCACACCTTCGCGCTCCTCCGTTACTCTTTAGGAGGAGACCGCCCCAGTCAAACTACCCACCATGTATTGTCCCCGGCATTGTGATGCCTGGGTTAGAACTCCGAACATACCAGGGTGGTATTTCAAGGACGACTCCACCAGAACTGGCGTTCCAGTTTCATAGTCTCCCACCTATCCTACACAAGTAGGTTCAAAGTTCAATACAAAGCTATAGTAAAGGTTCACGGGGTCTTTCCGTCTAGCCGCGGGTACACTGCATCTTCACAGCGATTTCAATTTCACTGAGTCTCGGATGGAGACAGTGCCGCCATCGTTACGCCATTCGTGCAGGTCGGAACTTACCCGACAAGGAATTTCGCTACCTTAGGACCGTTATAGTTACGGCCGCCGTTTACCGGGGCTTCGATCAAGAGCTTCGCTTGCGCTAACCCCATCAATTAACCTTCCGGCACCGGGCAGGCGTCACACCCTATACGTCCTCTTTCGAGTTTGCAGAGTGCTGTGTTTTTGATAAACAGTCGCAGCGGCCTGGTCTCTGCGGCCCGCTTTCGCGGGCGTACCTTCTCCCGAAGTTACGGTACCATTTTGCCTAGTTCCTTCATCCGAGTTCTCTCAAGCGCCTTGGAATTCTCATCCAGCCCACCTGTGTCGGTTTGGGGTACGGTCAGCACTAACCTGAAGCTTAGGGACTTTTCTTGGAAGCAGGGCATCAAACACTTCAGTACCGTAGTACCTCGTCATCACGCCTCAGTGTTAATAGATTCCCGGATTTGCCTAAGAATCCCACCTAAACGCTTAAACAACCATCCAATAGGTTGCTGTCCTAGCCTTCTCCGTCCTCCCATCGCAGTTAGTGCCGGTACAGGAATATTGACCTGTTTCCCATCGACTACGCATTTCTGCCTCGCCTTAGGGGCCGACTAACCCTGCGCCGATTAACGTTGCGCAGGAAACCTTGGGCTTTCGGCGGACGGGTTTTTCACCCGTCTTGTCGTTACTTATGTCAGCATTCGCACTTCTGATACCTCCAGCAAACTTTCCAGTTCACCTTCACAGGCGTACAGAACGCTCCTCTACCACTTGAATAAATTCAAGTCCGCAGCTTCGGTGTGTGGCTTAAGCCCCGTTGAATCTTCCGCGCAGGCCGACTCGACCAGTGAGCTATTACGCTTTCTTTAAAGGATGGCTGCTTCTAAGCCAACCTCCTGGCTGTCTGTGCCTTCCCACATCGTTTCCCACTGAGCCACAACTTGGGGACCTTAGCTGGCGGTCTGGGTTGTTTCCCTTTTGACAACGGACGTTAGCACCCGCTGTCTGTCTCCCGTGCTCGCACTTCCTAGTATTCGGAGTTTGCAATGGGTTGGTAAGCCGGTCAGGGCCCCCTAGCCATAACAGTGCTCTACCCCTAGGAGTGATACACGAGGCGCTACCTAAATAGCTTTCGAGGAGAACCAGCTATCTCCGAGCTTGATTAGCCTTTCACTCCTATCCACAGCTCATCCCCTAACTTTTCAACGGTAGTGGGTTCGGTCCTCCAGTGTATGTTACTACACCTTCAACCTGGCCATGGATAGATCGCTCGGTTTCGGGTCTACTCCCAGCGACTGAACGCCCTGTTCAGACTCGCTTTCGCTACGCCTCCCCTATCGGTTAAGCTTGCCACTGAAAGTAAGTCGCTGACCCATTATACAAAAGGTACGCAGTCACCCCATAGGGCTCCCACTGCTTGTACGTACACGGTTTCAGGTTCTATTTCACTCCCTTCACCAGGGTTCTTTTCGCCTTTCCCTCACGGTACTGGTTCACTATCGGTCAGTCAGTAGTATTTAGCCTTGGAGGATGGTCCCCCCATCTTCAGACAGGATTTCACGTGTCCCGCCCTACTTAATATGTCCTTAAAGCATTTTCGTGTACGGGGCTATCACCCGGTATCGCTGGCCTTTCCATACCATTCCACTAACACTAAAAGATTCGGCTGCTCCCCGTTCGCTCGCCGCTACTGGGGGAATCTCGGTTGATTTCTTTTCCTACAGGTACTTAGATGTTTCAGTTCCCTGCGTTCGCTTCCCTTGCGGGATACCACAAAAGTGGTGGGTTTCCCCATTCGGAAATCTACGGGTCAATGCCAATTTGCAGGCTAACCGTAGCTTATCGCATGCTATAACGTCCTTCATCGCCTCTGACTGCCAAGGCATCCACCGTGTACGCTTAGTCACTTGATCCTATAACCCGAAACAGTCTACTACCTTTTGTGCGGTAAACTCGGGCTACAGAGTGTCTATAATCTCGTAACGATCAATCTTGAGATATATAATCTTCTCAGTTATATATTTCGCCTTGATATTTTTCCATTTTGTTAAAGAACGACCTATCTACTTAGGTTGAACCGACAAAAGCCAGTGCAAAGCAGCCCACAGGGCTGCTTTGCGGTGACTTCTGAAGTTACCGTGGTTGTGTGCATTTATTGCAATGCCTTTTTGGTGTTAAGTGCTTAGTATCATTATAACTAATGTTACTGCTACGTTGACCAGAAAGTGGTGGAGCCAGACGGGATCGAACCGACGACCTCCTGCGTGCAAGGCAGGCGCTCTCCCAGCTGAGCTATGGCCCCTTTGAACCTTTGCAATGCAAGAGTGGTGGGTCTAGGTGGACTCGAACCACCGGCCTCACCCTTATCAGGGGTGCGCTCTAACCAACTGAGCTATAGACCCGTGTTCGGTACTAGAGCACTTGCAATAAATGTGGTCTGCCAGACTACTTGTGTGGGAACTTGTGATCGCTTGATCGGCGTTTCTCGTAAAGGAGGTGATCCAGCCGCAGGTTCCCCTACGGCTACCTTGTTACGACTTCACCCCAGTCATCGGCCACACCGTGGCAAGCGCCCTCCTTGCGGTTAGACTACCTGCTTCTGGTGCAACAAACTCCCATGGTGTGACGGGCGGTGTGTACAAGGCCCGGGAACGTATTCACCGCGACATGCTGATTCGCGATTACTAGCGATTCCGACTTCACGGAGTCGAGTTGCAGACTCCGATCCGGACTACGGATGGCTTTCTGGGATTTGCTCCACCTCGCGGTATCGCTTCCCTCTGTACCACCCATTGTAGCACGTGTGTAGCCCTGGTCATAAGGGCCATGATGACTTGACGTCATCCCCACCTTCCTCCGGTTTGTCACCGGCAGTCTCCTTAGAGTTCCCACCATTACGTGCTGGCAACTAGGGATAGGGGTTGCGCTCGTTGCGGGACTTAACCCAACATCTCACGACACGAGCTGACGACAGCCGTGCAGCACCTGTGTTAGTGTTCCCGAAGGCACCAAAACATTTCTGCTAAGTTCACTACATGTCAAGACCAGGTAAGGTTCTTCGCGTTGCATCGAATTAAACCACATGCTCCACCGCTTGTGCGGGCCCCCGTCAATTCCTTTGAGTTTTACTCTTGCGAGCGTACTCCCCAGGCGGTCAACTTAATACGTTAGCTCCACCACCAAACTCTAAAGCGAGCCTGACGGCTAGTTGACATCGTTTACGGCGTGGACTACCAGGGTATCTAATCCTGTTTGCTACCCACGCTTTCGTGCCTCAGCGTCAGTGTTGGTCCAGAGAGTCGCCTTCGCCACTGATGTTCCTTCCGATCTCTATGCATTTCACCGCTACACCGGAAATTCCACTCTCCTCTCCCACACTCTAGTCTACCAGTATCAGATGCAGTTCCCAGGTTGAGCCCGGGGATTTCACATCTGACTTAATAAACCGCCTACGCACGCTTTACGCCCAGTAATTCCGATTAACGCTTGCACCCTCCGTATTACCGCGGCTGCTGGCACGGAGTTAGCCGGTGCTTCTTCTGTTGGTAACGTCATTATCTTCCCAACTGAAAGTGCTTTACAACCCGCAGGCCTTCTTCACACACGCGGTATTGCTGGATCAGGCTTCCGCCCATTGTCCAATATTCCCGACTGCTGCCTCCCGTAGGAGTCCGGGCCGTGTCTCAGTCCCGATGTGGCTGGCCATCCTCTCAGACCAGCTAAAGATCGTCGCCTTGGTAAGCCTTTACCTTACCAACTAGCTAATCTTACGCGGGCTCATTAAATAGCGGCTTGCGCCTTTCCCCCGTAGGGCGTATGCGGTATTAATCCGGCTTTCGCCGGGCTGTCCCCCACTACTCAGTAGATTCCCACGTGTTACTCACCCGTCCGCCACTGAATCCGAAGATTCCGTTCGACTTGCATGTCTTAAGCATACCGCCAGCGTTCAATCTGAGCCAGGATCAAACTCTTCAGTTCAATCTTTATCTTTTGAAATTGAAGAGCAAATCCATCGAAATTACGTTTTAATTACATTAACGTGAACTCAATGGTTGCTTGCTTCTTGTGCTTCTCAACACAATCACAAGCCCCCACACAAGTTTTCTGGCTTCTTTTGTTAATCTACGCACTGCTCTCTAAGCAGCGAGGGGCGAATCTTAAAGGCTTTCGAGGTTCGTGTCAAACACTTTCTCAAAATTCTTTCGGACTCTAAAAGCAAAATTCAATTCCCTAAGTCCTTGATTCTGCTTTTGTTTCAGAGCGTTTTTGCCCTGAGTGAGCGGCGCATTATACAGGCTGGGTTAAGCCCGTCAACCTGTTTTTTACAACTTTGGGGAATGTTTTTAGCGCACCTCACGCCATTCAATCCCATCCTCTTGATTTGCCAATTGAATCCAATTTTTCTCGCAACCAAGACCGGCACACAATGCCTGATACGCATAATCAGGCAGGTTGTTATTCTCACTCAAATGCATCCCGATCAAATGCTGTAATTTGCTTACATCCAGTTGCGTCAGTAAATGTGTCGACTGTTTATTGTCTAAATGCCCGTAACGCCCCGCCACGCGTGCTTTCAACGAAGGTGGATACACACCGTTAGCCAACAGCGTTGCATCGTAATTACATTCCAACATAAGCGCATCCAAACGATGCAGCATTTGCAGGATCAGCGGCGTATGACTACCCACATCCGTCAAGATACCCAATTGGTGATTGCCATTACCAAACACAAACTGACATGGCTCACGCGCATCGTGCGGCACAGGGAATGGCGTGATCTGTAAATCTTGAATATCCAATGCCTGATGGACATTGATGTAGTGGGTTTGTGCGAAATTAACATCACGCATGGCGTGATACGTGCCCACCGTCAACCACACAGGAAGGTTATAACGACGTGACAGTCGCCCCACCCCAGCGGCATGATCACCGTGTTCGTGGGTAATCAGAATAGCAGTGAGGGATTGCGGCGCACACCCTAAGCGTTGCAAACGCCGCTCGGTTTCACTGAGAGAGAAACCGCAGTCCAGCAAAACACGCGTTTTGCCAGACTCAATCAACGCACCGTTGCCTTTGCTACCACTACCGAGGGAAGCAAACCGCAACATTAGCGCTCAAATTCGGACTTGAGACGCCCCAACAATGCTGTAGCGGCAGCAGGCTTAAGTGGGTTACCTTCCGCATCGCCAACGGTAATCAAGCTGCGATTGCCTGCATCAGAAATTTGCACCTGATACTTGCTACCTTCTTTCAACGCCGCCTTGTCAGACTTAAACAGGTTACTGAAGAAACCTTGTTTACTGCCCTCATCATCACTGTAAGTCGCCAGATAAACACCGTTAGCACGTTGCTGACCTTCGATGCTCATCCCGATCCGTCCCAGCATGACACCAGTACGAATCCACACATCATTCGCCGCACCGCCCACCACCAACGCAGGCTGTCCACCTTCTAACTGCGTCATAGCAACTGGCGCAGCCGTGAGCTTGGATTCTGCAACAGGTTGCGCAGTGGCAGTAGCATCGCCACCTTGGAAAAAGACCATCAAGCGGTTGAGCATTTCAGCTTCCAGCTCCGGTCTAGCAGGCACGTATTGCCATTTTGACCCCGTAGCACTCACGGACTCTTCCGCCCGTTCGTGGCTCAGGTAAACATTAGTCGTTGCAGCGCTAGGGCGTTCCAAACGAATCTTGAAACGGTCGCGGCTACCCGCGTCATACATGCCTTCAAAGGCTTTGCCGATGGTTTTGCGGATGAAATCCAACGGAATTTCCGCCTTATTCTCCGCCCAATCGGTTTCCATAATGCCAACACGCGGTTCATCGCGCTTGATCTCAACACCCATGGCACGCCAGTATTCCTGCAACTTCGGCCACACCGCCTCGGCGGGTGCATTCACCTGCAACCAACGCACATTACCTTCGCGCATCAGTTGAATACCCGCATTCGTCGGCAATACCACCGCACTGCCTTGTTGCGCATCACCACGCGCTAGTGCCGAAGCACTCACCGAACCACCGGGAATAGTGGCATAGGTCGAATCATAATCCGGGGCTTTCAAATCCGGCGGCACTTCCAGCGCATTGATGCTTTTATTGTTTTTGTAATCCACCCGCTCGCCAACCGCATCAATGTTCAAGCCAGAACAAGCTGCTAACGCCAGTGATGCACTAATAACCACCACAGGGCGTGATAGAGAAAGAATATTCATGGGGCTCATTGTCTATTCCGTTTAGAAAACTAACACTCAATACCCGCTTTACGCATCGCTGCCAGCACTTGGGGCTTAATGGCATCAGAACACGGTACAAGCGGTAAACGAATACCGCGCTCATCCCCAAAACCCATCTTGGCTAATGCCCATTTCACCGGCATTGGGTTGGGTTCGAGGAACAAATCTTTATGCAAATCTTCCAGCGTCGCATTAATACGGCTGGCGGTGGCGCGATCACCGACTAACGCCGCCGCACACATTTCGTGCATGGCTTTCGGTGCAACATTGGCAGTCACCGAAATATCGCCTTTGCCGCCCATCAGGATCAGCTCCATCGCCGTCGCATCATCACCGCTATACAAGTCGATACGCTCACCACAACGTTGCAGAATATCTGCCGCACGTTCCAGATTACCCGTCGCTTCCTTAATCCCAATGATATTGGAAATGTGCGCAAGACGTTCCACCGTCTCCGGCAACATATCGCACGCGGTACGACCAGGCACGTTATAAAGGATTTGCGGAATCGCCACGCGTTCAGCGATCAACTTATGATGTTGATACAAACCTTCCTGCGTGGGTTTATTGTAATACGGTGTGACCAGCAAACACGCGTCTGCACCATCTTGCATCGCGATTTGCGTCATTTCAATCGCTTCCGCCGTGCTATTCGAGCCGGTGCCTGCAATGACAGGGACTTTTCCTGCCACTAATTGAATCACACGTTTCATGACATGACGGTGTTCTTTGTAATCCAAAGTTGCCGACTCGCCGGTAGTGCCGACTGCTACAATAGCATCGGTACCGTTTTCTAGATGAAAGGCTACAAGCGCTTCCAGCGCCGCCTCATCCACATCCCCGTTGGCTGTCATCGGGGTAATGAGTGCCACCATACTGCCGCGAAACATGCAATCCTCCAAAAAATGATTTGACAGCATACTACTGAGGCGGTTAATGAAACACAAGCATTACACGATTACCACCCTAGCCCACACTAACAGGAGACCACCATGACCACACCCACACTCGGAAACGCTGTCGATGATTTCAACTTACCCGCTACTTCCGGTATAAGCTTCCGCCTGTCTGATTTCAAGGACAAAGCCAATGTCGTCCTCTACTTTTATCCTAAGGATAGTACACCCGGTTGTACCACAGAAGGTCAAGATTTCCGCGATGCATATACCCAGTTTCAGGCAAGCGACACGGTTATTTTCGGCATCTCCCGCGATAGCCTAAAATCGCATGAAAACTTTAAAGCGAAGCAAGCGTTTCCGTTTGAATTATTAGCCGATACCGAGGAAGTGGTGTGCCAATTATTCGCTGTCATCAAATTGAAAAATATGTACGGTAAACAGGTGCTCGGCATTGAACGTAGCACTTTCTTAATCGACAAGCAGGGAATTCTCCGCCATGAATGGCGCAAGGTTTCTGTTAAAGGTCATGTGGAAGCCGTACTCACGGCGGCACAGGCACTCACCTAACGCTAACAACCATCAGGAATAATATGAGCAAAATACCAGCCACGCATACACACGAAAAACGCTTATTTGTCCTCGACACCAATGTGCTGATGCACGACCCCACTGCCCTCTTCCGCTTCCAAGAACACGATATTTTCCTGCCAATGGTGGTGCTGGAAGAACTCGATCACAGCAAGAAAGGTGTCTCCGAAGTCGCCCGCAATGTGCGCCAAGTTAGCCGCTTCATGGATGATTTGATTTCAGCCGCAGGTGCTGATGCTATCCACGCAGGCGTGCCGCTATCCAGCAACACGCAATATGGCAAGGGCAAAGTACCCAGCGGCAACCTGATGTTTCAAACCGAAGCACTGGATTACCCCGCCCCCACTGGCTTGCCGGGCGATTCGCCAGATAACACCATCCTCACGGTCGCCTTGAGTTTGCAGGATAAATACCCCGAACGTGACGTGATTCTGGTTTCCAAAGACATCAATCTGCGTATTAAAGCCACCATCGTCGGTTTAAAAGCCGAGGATTATTTCAACGACCAAGTGCTGGATGATGCCGACCTCTTACCCACTGGCTTCCACGAACTGCCGCCCGATTTCTGGGAAGCGCACAATAAAGAAATGGAATCGTGGAAAGAACACGGGCATACCTTCTACAAGCTGTTTGGCCCGTTGACGCAAGAATGGCTACCGGGGCATTTTCTCGCCTTACCGGGTGATCAGCCATTCCAAGCGATTGTACGCAAGAAAACGGCTGATCACGTCGTGATTGAAACCATCCGCGATTTCACCGAGCCGCGCCATGCCGTGTGGGGCATTACCGCCCGTAACCGTGAACAGAATTTTGCCCTGAATTTGCTGATGGACCCCGATATTGATTTCGTGACCTTGCTGGGTGCAGCAGGTACGGGCAAAACCTTGCTGACCCTCGCCGCAGGCTTGGCACAATTGCTGGACGAACAGCTCTACAAAGAAATCATTATGACCCGCGTGACTGTACCCGTCGGTGAAGACATTGGTTTCTTACCCGGCACAGAAGAGGAAAAAATGGCACCGTGGATGGGTGCGCTCATGGATAACCTCGAAGTGCTCACTCAACCCGCCAACGGCAGCAAATGGGGACGCAGCGCTACGGATGAATTCCTAATGAGCAAAATCAAGATCAAATCACTCAATTTTATGCGTGGTCGAACCTTCCTAAACCGTTATATCATTATCGACGAAGCGCAAAATCTCACCCCCAAACAGATGAAAACCCTGATCACCCGTGCAGGGCCGGGCACAAAAGTGGTGTGCTTGGGGAATATTGCGCAAATTGATACACCGTATCTCACTGAAACGTCGTCGGGTTTGACGTATGTGGTGGATCGTTTCAAGGGCTGGGAACACGGCGGGCATGTCACCCTGCAACGCGGCGAACGTTCGCGTTTGGCAGATTACGCTTCTGATCATCTATGAAAAACGACAACGAAAGGACTAAGCATGTTGTACGATTTTATTAATTGGATACTCGTCACGGTAGAAACGTGGGGCTATTGGGGCATTTTCTTCGCGATGACACTGGAATCCACCGTATTTCCCGTGCCGAGCGAACTGGTGGTGATTCCGGCGGGTATGTTGGCGTATCAAGGCAAACTCAATCTGTCGCTGGTCATCTTAGCCTCTACCGCTGGCAGCTTGCTGGGGGCAACGCTCAACTACGTGTTTGCGATGTGGGTAGGTCGCCCCTTCTTGGAAAAGTACGGCAAGTACTTCTTTGTGCGCCCGGCTCTACTGCATAAGACGGATATTTTCTTCACCAAGCACGGCGCAATTTCGACATTCACAGGGCGCTTGATTCCTGGGATTCGTCACCTGATTTCCTTGCCCGCCGGATTGGTGCGTATGAATTTTGCTTCATTTGCCTTCTACACCACCGTTGGTGCAGGGCTGTGGTCAATCGTACTCGCCTTGTTTGGCTATTTTATCGGCGGCAGCCAATCCGTGATTGAAGAAAACAAAACACTGATTGTACTGGCCACCCTAGGGTTTGTGGCGTTGGTGCTAGTGGGTTACTACCTCTGGCAAAAACGCCAATCAACGTAAGATAGTAGACACCTGCCTCAGTTTGACCGCACCAAATAAGGTGCTTTGGCAAACTGAGGTAGGGGTTTCGCTGTCTCCTGAACCGCATTCGCGGCGGCGGCTTTTGCCTCATCTGCTTTCCTGTCCACCAACCAATCGGTGAAACCTGCGCCAATCCACATGCTAAACAAGGCAACCCATGCGGTAATGACCAACACTACCCCACCCGTTACCCCTGCACCGACCGCACAACCACCCGCCAACATACCACCGAATCCCATCAGGCTTGCACCAACGAAAAAGCGCGTAAAACCACTGTCTTCCGTGAATTTCTGCCATTTGAATTCGCGTGTCACCAACGCCGCCAGCAATGAACCGAGGAACACGCCAGGTACTAAACCCACATCAAAGCTCAACGGTAAATGCGGTTGATTGATTAGCCCCATCAAAGTATCCGCCGAAGACCCTGTGAAACTCACACTCTTGACTTGCACAATGTCGAAGGAATTCGCTGCGTGCCAACTGGTCAACCACCACCCCAGCGCTACACTCAAACCGGTCATCATGGCAGCAAAACGCCACCATTTATTCACGTTATGACGTTGCGCAAACCACAACGCGACTAACAAAAATACTGCGCCCAACATCAGTCCACCGTAAGGCGGCAACCAATCCGCAAAACCACGCGATTCCGCATCCACCAACCACCACGACGATATTTCCTCACGCAGCGGTGACAACCCGCCTCGTAATGACGCTTGCGCCACAATCGTCACCACCAAACCCGCCACCATTGTGCGCATATTACCTGTAGCGGATAATACCAACAGGCGACTAGCACACCCACCTGCTAATACCATGCCCGCACCGAACAGCAAGCCCCCGATAATTGCGCCCGACATAGAACCCACATTATTCAACTGGCGAATTTGCTTAACATCGACCGCCCCTGTTTCAATGAAATATTGCGTAGCAAGCATTGCCGCACCAAACGCCAGCAACCAAATGGCGAACTTCGCACCCGTTTGCCCACGCCAGAATTCCACACAAGCCGCTCGCAAACAAAAACGGCTTTGTTGGGCAAAAATGCCGAAAACCAACCCCACCAATGCCCCCAGCATGGCAGATATTTCGCCAGTACTGAACTGCTCAAACAATGCTTCGTAATTCATCTCACTCTCCAGCGCTCATAAAGTGGCACGAGAAATCGCTTTAAATAACCATGAAAAGAATTGTACATAAGAATATTAGTGTTACCTAATGATCAATATCAAGATTGTGTCTGATAAAAATCAATCTGCTCAAAGCTGTAAAGCGTGAATCAGAAATTCCACCAACACGCGCGTCTTTTCCGGTAGAAACTGACGACTGGGATAAACCGCATAGACGGACACCGTTTGAGCTGAATAATCCGGCAGAATGCGTACCAACTCACCGTTTTCCAGCGAATCTATCAATTCAAAATCCGGTAACAGCACAATGCCCATACCAGCAATAGCTGCTTGTTTCAGTATTTCACCGTTGTTAGCGCACAGTTGCCCACGGATTTGCACATTGTGTGCCGTGCCAGATGGATCATAAAACATCCAGCCCTCGCGGTGACTAACATTGGTGTAGTGCAGGCATTGGTGCTGCGCTAATTCAGCAGGGGTTTGCGGCGTGCCGTGTTGTTGCAAATACGCAGGCGCGGCGACTGGCATCAAGTAAACGTTTTCCAGCTTACGCGCCACCAAACGCGAATCTTCCAACACCCCAATCCGAATCACCACGTCGTAATCGCCACTCGCCGCATCGGTATAAGCATCATCCAAATGCGCGGTGAGGTGAATATCAGGGTATTCCTGCAAAAAGCGAATCAGCCATTTTGACAAACGTAATTTACCATAAGTCATTGGCATATTGATGCGTAACGAGCCACTCAACCTGCCCTGCATGGCTAACAAATGCTGATCGACCCTCGACACTTCTTCCTGAATTTCACGGCAATGTTGGTAGTAATAATGCCCCGCTTCCGTCAAGGCAAGCTGGCGCGTATTGCGGGTCAACAAGCGCACGCCCAAATCCGCTTCCAATAATTTCAAGCGTTTACTCACTGCTGCGACCGTCAATTCCAAGCGATCAGCGGCAGCCGTAATACTCCCTGTTTCCACCACAGCAACAAAATGGCTCATGGATTCCAGTCGACTCATTGTAAACCTCAAGTTGATAGTTAATTCATATTTAGTGTCTTTATAAACCTAAGATTAAACCCTATGCTTTTACTCAGATAAAAACAAGTCATCTGGAGCAACACATGGAACGGATCAGTGCAAACTCACGCGGCGCGTTCACCAATGAATGGCTAGACAGCCGCCACAGTTTCTCGTTTAGCGAATACTATAACCCTGAGCGCATGAATTTTTCATCCCTGCGGGTCATCAATGAAGATTGGGTAGCGGCAAAGGGTGGCTTTCCCCTGCACGGGCATCGTGACATGGAAATCGTCACTTACGTGATGGAAGGCGCATTGTCGCACAAAGACAGCCTCGGCAATGGCAGCACCATCCGCCCCGGTGATGTGCAGCGCATGAGTGCCGGGCGCGGGATTTTGCACTCCGAATTCAACCATTCGGACACGGAAACCGTGCATTTGCTGCAAATCTGGATGCTGCCGACATTCACTGGCATCCAACCCAGTTACGCGCAAGAACATTTCCCGCTGGCACAACGGCGCAATCAGTTGCAACTGTTGGTATCTCCCGATGGGCGCGATGGCTCGTTAAGCATGAATACCGATACAAACTTGTACGCCAGTATTCTGGAAAATGGCGCAACGATCAGCTACGTCAAACCGGACAATCGGGCGGTGTATGTACATATTGCACGCGGACAGCTTCAACTGAATGGCGAGACACTGCAAGCAGGTGATGCCGTCGCTATTCGCACCGAGGTCGAGCTAACCTTTACCACTGCTACAACAGCCGAATTTTTGCTGTTTGATTTGCCCTAATAGAGGAATCGCCATGCAAATACGTAACACCCCATACACCTACGGCTGGGTTTCGATCCTGCTACATTGGGTCATGGCGGTCGCGCTGATCGGCATGTACTTCAGTGGCAATTACATGGTCGATTTGGAATATTACGACAGCTTGTATCACACCTTGCCAAGCCTGCATAAAGCCGTTGGGGTAATCATGGGTAGCTTACTACTGGTACGCTTGGCGTGGCTGTATTCCCAAACACGCCCTTTGCCCAGCATTAGCAACGCCCCCGCCATTACCCATCTGGCAGGCAAACTCGGTCATCTGGCGTTATACGGCTTACTGCTCGTGATGTTGAGCAGCGGCTACCTGATTTCGACAGCGAAAGGGCATGGTATCAATGTCTTCGACCTGTTCGAGCTACCCGCCCTGTTAGCGGCGGACAAAGCACGCGGTGAACTGGCAGGCGATATTCACGCCATTGCCGGAACACTGTTTATATTACTGGTCAGCATCCATGCGCTGGCTGCTTTCATCCACCACTTTTATTGGAAAGACAACACCCTCACCCGTATGTTGGGCAAGGGCTAATCATGCACACCAAGGAAACACTCATGAAAAAAATCATCGCCACCTCACTGCTGACGCTGGGTTTACTGACAGGCAACACCGCACACGCGGAAGACTACACCATCGACACCGAAGGGATGCACGCCTTCATTCAATTCCGCATCAAGCACTTGGGCTATAGCTGGTTGTATGGGCGCTTCGACAAATTCAGCGGCAACTTCAGTTACGACGAGAAAACGCCCGACGCTGCGAAGGTAGAAGTCACCATTGACACCACCAGCGTTAATAGCAACCACGCCGAGCGCGACAAGCACTTAAGCGGTGAAGATTTCTTAGACGTTACCAAATTCCCTGAAGCCAAATTCGTCAGCACCAAATACAGCAGCGGCAAGCTCGAAGGCAATCTGACCCTGCACGGTATTACCAAGCCCATTACAATTGACGTGAAAGAAATCGGTGCAGGCCCTGACCCGTGGGGTGGTTCACGCCGTGGCTTTGAAGGCAGCACCAAGTTTGCCCTAGCCGACTTCGGCATTGAGAAGGATTTGGGGCCAGCCTCCAAAGAAGTCGAAATGATCCTATCAATCGAAGGCGTAAAGAAATAATCCAATCCTTTCTAAGCCCCTCCACCTTCGGGAGAGGGGTTGGGGTGAGGGTCTTTAAAAATCCCGCCCGAAATTAAAATACGCTTCCTGATCCAAGCCCTGAGTTTTGCGCACGCCAATAAACGCAGGACCCACTGGCGTTTCCCCGCCGACAAACACCGAACCTGTTGCCCGCAAATCACCCGGCTTTACATCTGCCGCTTCCTGCCACGCTTGCCGCGCCCCCACGGATGCGCCGACATGCACCTTGGCAATTTGTGGCACTTCCGCCAATTGACGCATGTACGTCAACGAGCCATCCAGCGTGAAATTGCCAATCAACTGATCATTATCCGTAAACGCCAAACGCCCGGTTTGCAGTACCGTGCCCGTGTTATACAACAAACCTTCTTCGTTATTGGCAGTCGCCTCCAGCCGCCCACTCGCAATCAAACGATGCTTTTCTTTGCTCCACACCCGCTCACCTTCCAACTCCACGCGGGAAAAATGGCTATCGCCACCCAAGGCTTTCAAGCCGTGCGTATACGCCGCCTTCACCCGTCCGCCAGTGGTGGGGAAATTCACCGAATCCAAGGTATCCGCCTGATATTGCACTTTCAGCCCCGCTTCGGTTAGCGAATCCCCCGGTAAGGTAAGCGTTCCCGTCTTCACCTCCGGTTCTATGCGCTGGTAAAACACGCCCGCTCGCGCTTCAGCACTATCGCCCAACGCCCGCCCGACATCGAGTTGCGCACCCGCTTCGGTCGCCCGCAATTCGGCGACTTGCTGCGCATCACTCACGATGCTGGCATCCCGTTCCTGATACCACGCACGCGGCGCAATAAACGTCGCATTATTATCCTGTAACGGGTGATGCAATTCCGCCGATCCAAGGATGCGTTCCCCAATCACACCTTGCAGCCGTAATTCCGTACCCTTATCCGTCAAGCCCTGCCGCACGTATTTCACCCCTGCCTGATACCCCGTATCACCATTGAAATCATCGCTCAATGCAAACCCGGCACTGACGCGCTGATCTCCCTGCGCTGCCTTACGCGCCATCACATTGAGGTCATAATCACCATCGCTACGTTGCGTCAGGTGATAATCCACCAAACTGAAATACCCCAAGCTGTAAACGCGATCCAACCCTGCTTGCAAACGCTGGTCGTCCAACACATCGCCCGCCTGAATACCGAGTTTTTCCTGCACCAAGGTATCGCGCAGAGATGACTCATTTTCAAGCTGTACCCGTGCCACACGAATCGGGGTATCTTTAAGGTGCGCTTGTGTCTGTCGAGGTATCGTTCCTGCAGGCAGTGCGAGTTCTTTTAATGCTGCCAACTGTGCTTGCGCCCCTTGCACCCCACGCGGAATGGTTTCCGCCACCCGATCAAACGCCAAATTGCCAATATCGCCCACGGGCGGCTCGATCAAAATATGCTTGCCGGTACGCATCAACGCCAACTGGCTGGCGCTACTTTTGCGCATCAATAAATCCATCGACTGCAAGCTAATATCCAGCGCCGAATCTAATGTGCGGTTGGTTTCCGGTGGAATACTGGACACAATGACAATATCCGCCCCCATCTGCTTAGCCAAATCCACCGGCAAATTATTCGACACCAAGCCATCCACCAGCAAACGGTTGTCGATAGTAACCGGCGCAAACAACCCCGGAATCGACATACTCGCCCGTACTGCTGTCGCCAGATTACCCTGCTTCAATGTCACCGCCGCGCCCGTGCGAATATCCGTCGCCACCGCCCGAAACGGAATCGGCAACAGGTCAAAATTACTCACCCGCTCCACTGGTTTCAGCAAACGCCGCAATTCAAACATCAGGCGTTGTCCGTCAATCAAGCCACTGGGCAATTTCACCCCGTCTTTAGACACGCCAACGCTGAACGCACTGAAAAAGTCCGCACTTTGCTGTTTTTGTTGGTAAGACTTGATTTCGTGGGAGGGGTCATCGCGGAACAAGCTGATCCAATCCAGATCGTGCACCACCTTCTCGATTTCGGCGGCACTCATACCGGAGGCATACAAACTGCCAATAATCGCCCCCATGCTATTGCCCGCAATCACATCAATGGGAATGTTATTGGCTTCCAAGACTTTCAGCACTCCAACGTGGGCGACACCGGCAGCACCACCGCCACCGAGTACCAGACCAATTTTGGGGCGATGCGGGGTTTCGGCTGCGTTAGCCTTCGAGAGACTCAACACCAAGCACAGTGCGACAAGGGATTTCAAAAACATAATCTAAGCTCAGGGGAGCGTGATCGGAGAAGCGTTCATCCTTATAAATCGCCGCCGCGCTCACCTTGCCCTTCAGTGATGGCGAAAGAATCTGGTAATCAATCCGCCAGCCAACGTTTTTTGCCCACGCCTGCCCACGATTCGACCACCACGTATACTGCTCGGCTGCCTGATTCACTTCACGGAAACCATCCACGAACTCCAATTCATGGAACAGCTTATCCAACCAAGCGCGTTCGTCTGGCAAGAAACCGGAGTTTTTCAGGTTGCCTTTCCAGTTTTTAATGTCAATATTTTGATGCGCAATGTTCCAATCGCCGCAAATCACTACATCCCGCCCATCCGCTTTCATTTGCACCAAATGTGGCAGAAAGTAATCCATGCAACGGTATTTAGCCTGCTGACGCTCTTCCCCAGATGAACCTGACGGCAAATATAAGGAAATCACGCTAAGATTGCCGAAACGCGCTTCAATGTAACGCCCTTCCGCATCAAATTCAGCGCACCCCATCCCCCTAATCACCGTATCCGGCTCAGTACGGGCATAAATTGCCACCCCACTATAACCCTTTTTTTCAGCATCATGGTAATAGCAGTAATAGCCTTCAGGAAAAAACACGGCGCGGTCGGCTTCCAACTGGTGGATTTGCGCCTTGGTTTCTTGGATGCACACGACATCCGCCTGCTGCTGCTTCATCCAATCGAAGAAGCCTTTTTTCGCAGCAGAACGGATGCCGTTGGTATTAGCGGAGATAATTCTCATGCCGCCTCAGAAACACCCGCAGGGAAGCCGCACACCAGCACTTCCAGCAGCGCTTTTTGGGCGTGCAAGCGATTTTCAGCTTCATCCCAGACCACGCTTTGTGCGCCATCCATCACTTCCGCCGATACTTCCAAACCGCGATACGCAGGCAGGCAGTGCATAAATAGTGCATCCGGTTGTGCCAGTTGCATCATCTCGGTAGTGACTTGGTAGCCAGCAAAGGCTGTCTCACGGATTTTCTTTTCCGCTTCTTGCCCCATACTTGCCCACGTATCGGTAACAACCACTTCCGCACCTTTAGCTGCTTCAATTGGGTCACGGAAAAATGTCACCGAACCTAAGGTTGCCGCAACCATATCCCCATCAGGGTCATAACCTTCGGGGCAAGCCACGTTTAGGTGGAAACCAAACAGTTTCGCTGCTTCCATCCACGAATGGCACATATTATTGCCATCGCCAATCCACGCCACGGTTTTGCCGTTGGGTAAGCCACGCTGTTCGATCCACGTCATCATATCTGCCAGCAATTGGCAGGGGTGATGTTTGTCGGTCAACGCATTAATGACCGGCACGCGGGAATGCGCTGCGAACAGCTCCACTTTTTCCTGCTCGAAGGTGCGAATCATTACCACATCCACCATACGCGAAATCACGCGAGCGGAATCCTCAATCGGCTCACCCCGCCCCAATTGGGTATCGTTCGGTGACAAAAACATCGAATGCCCGCCCAATTGCGTCATCCCTGCTTCAAAGGAAACGCGGGTACGGGTGGACGATTTCTCGAAAATCATTGCTAAGGTGCGTAAATGCAGCGGCTCATGCGCGTCGCCACGTTTCCACATCGCTTTAAGTTCAATGGCTCGCCCAATCAAGCCTATCAGCTCAACCGGGGTAAAATCACTGAGGGTCAGAAAATGTCTGACCGGCGTATTCTTCATGCGTTTCTCTCTCCAACAGCGGGGTGCAAGAATGCCTGCACCAACTCAGTTACCATAGTTATTATTTGGTCGGCTTGTGCCTGCGTAATGATTAATGGCGGTAACAAGCGGATAACATTACCCGCCGTCACGTTGAGCAACAACCCCTGCTCCAAGGCTTGCTTCACCAACTCACCACAATCACGTTCTAACTCTATACCCAGCATTAAACCTTTGCCTCGAATCTCGCGCACCCCTGTCTCACCGGACAGTTTGGTACGGAATTGCGACACGAAGTAATCACCTAACTCCGCCGCTCTAGCGGTCAGATTTTCTTGTTCCATAACAGCAATAACGGCACGCGCCGCACGACACGCCAGCGGATTGCCACCAAAAGTAGAGCCATGATTACCGGGGCCGAAGACGTTGGCTGCTTTGCCACCCGCTAAACACGCGCCAATCGGCACGCCGTTGCCCAAGGCTTTTGCCAAGGTCATCACATCCGGCTGAATGCCGGTGTGCTGGAACGCAAACCACTTGCCAGTACGCGCCATGCCGGATTGGATTTCATCCACCATCAGCAACCAGTCGTTGGCATCACAAATGGCGCGTAAACGCGGCAAGTAATCATCCGCCGGAATCCGAATTCCGCCTTCGCCCTGCACTGGCTCGACCAAGACTGCCACGATATTGGCATTACCAGCCAACGCCGCAACCGCATCGGCATCACCGTATTCGACGCGCACAAACCCTTCCACCAACGGGGCAAAACCTAATTGTGCTTTCGGATTGCCCGTCGCGGTCACAGTTGCCATCGTGCGCCCGTGAAACGCATTGCTCATCACGATAATGGTCGGGATTGCCACGCCTTTATTGTGACCGTACAAACGGGCAATCTTGATCGCCGCTTCATTCGCTTCCGCGCCAGAATTGCCAAAAAACACGTTATCGAAACCCGATAGCGCACACAGCTTTTCCGCCAAGGCTTGTTGGTGTTCGATCTGATACAGATTCGAGGTATGCAGCAATTCATGTGCCTGCGCACAAATAGCGTCCGCGACTTCGCGTCGTGCATGACCCACGTTACAAACGGAAATGCCGCTCAGGGCATCCAAGTATTGTTTGCCTGCGGTATCCCACAGGAGAGCACCTTCGCCTTTCGCGAAAGTGACGGGCAAACGTGCATACGTCGGCATTACTGCATTGGTCACGGCAAAACCTCCAAAAAATCCGCCACAACAGCCATAAATGCGAAAGGCAGCCAAAACAGGCTGCCTTTGCGAGAAAGCGAAAGACTATAGGCAATCACTCTTTGCTTGTCAATCACCAAATTAGTGCGTTGTCAAGGGGTTTCTAACATACCCTGATCAGGAGGTATTAGTGGCGCGAATACAAGCAATGATTCAACGCCAATACCGCCAACAGCAATAACGCCGCTACCAAAGTATGTGAGGTTGCCACCACCAATGGCAACGCAAACACCACTCAGCATTCCCAGCGTTCCGGCTGCATAGCGATGAATGTAGCGAGTGTCATCGGTATTTATCCCTTATGGTGATAGCATGTATTGTATGCCTGAATGACTTACACCGGAGAGACACCCTTGAAAAAAACGCCCATCCTCATTGCCCTGTTTGCTTTTGTTGTCGGCATTATTACCGCGCAATACCTACTCAGTGCCAAACCCAGCCCTAGCCCCGCTAGCGTCCAGACGGGTACACGCGTTCCAGTGGTAGCAGGCACATTCGGTGGCGATTTCACCCTCACCCAACAGGGCAAACCCGTTAAATTAAGCGATTTTCAAGATAAAGTGGTCATGGTGTATTTCGGTTACAGCTCATGCCCAGACATTTGCCCCACCAGCTTAGCGATCATCAGCGCAGGGCTAAAAACGTTGACGGCAGAGGAATTGGCACAAGTGCAGCCGATCTTTATCAGTGTTGACCCAGAGCGCGATGGGGGCGATACCCTGATGAACTACGCACAACACTTTCACCCCAACCTCATCGGCATTACCGGCACAGCGGCAGAGGTGCAGCAAGCGACGCGTCAATACGGCGCATTTTACGCCAAAGTGCCCAGCAAATCGGCGATGGGGTATTTGGTGGATCACACCTCGAACACGTATTTGATCAGCAAGGCAGGTAAGTTTGTGACCATCCTGCCGCATAACATGACACCAGCGACGGTGGCAGAGAGCATTCGTCAAGAATTACAATAACGCGCCCCCAAACGCAAAAAGCCGAGACAAGCTCGACTTTTTGCCTTCAACAACGCGGAAATTACGCAGCGAAATTCGCGGCAGCAAACTCCCAGTTCGCCAGATTGTTGAGGAAGGTCTCAACGAATTTAGGACGCAGGTTGCGGTAGTCGATGTAGTACGCATGTTCCCACACGTCTACGCACAGCAGGGCTGTATCGCCAGTAGTCAACGGTGTGCCAGCCGCGCCCATGTTCACGATGTCTACAGAACCGTCAGCTTTCTTGACCAACCAAGTCCACGCAGAACCGAAGTTACCCACGGCAGAAGCGGTGAATGCAGTTTTGAAGGCGTCGAAAGAACCCCATTTCGCATCAATGGCATCAGCCAGTGCGCCTGTTGGTGCGCCGCCGCCGTTAGGAGATAGGCAGTTCCAGAAGAAGGTGTGGTTCCAAACCTGTGCTGCGTTATTGTAAACGCCACCAGCCGGTGCGGATTTCACGATCTCTTCCAAACTCATGCTTTCAAACTGAGTACCCGGAATCAGGTTGTTCAGGTTGGTCACGTAAGCGTTGTGGTGCTTGTCGTGGTGAAATTCCAGCGTTTCAGCCGACATGTGTGGAACGAGTGCGTCTTTCGCGAAAGGCAGTTCTGGCAGGGTATGAGCCATGTGTCGTTACTCCTCTAATGGTTAGGATTTATGTACAGCGCGTAAGATAGGGCATTTTGGGCGTGCGGCGCAATAAGCCCGTGTTCACTGAGTGGATTGTCATCGTCGTGTCATTGATAACCTGACATCTCCAAATACCCTTGCCCCAGCAACTTGCCGTTGTCAGCATCCACCACCCGCACCGCGCCTTCCCAGTACGTAATCCCCGTCTCCATCAACTGATCATCCACCACCGCTTCAATTCGCCAGCGTTTTCCTTGCTGCCGCAAAGACATCTCCCACGCCACCGGATAACGCGCTCCACTTGCCGCCTGCCAATAACGCAACGGTTTCAGCTTTACATCATCACTGGCAAGCGTTTGCGCCGCACCCTCCGGCAACACCCACTTCCCCGCACTGTGCGCATCCGTTTCCCCGGACTTTTTGCGCAAACGGTAAAACATCACCTCATGCCCATCGTGCAATTGCAGCGAAAACCAATCCCACCCCGCCTGATCCGTCCCCAGCGCACTGGTACTCCATTCCCGATCCAACCACGATTCGCCCGTCACGGTGAAACGCTGCCCATCGCGGTAAATTTCCCCCAACGTCTGCAAGCGCGTCAGCGAGTAATAATACGAGGCATTGCCCACCTCGCTGCTTTTCTGGCTCAATCCCTGATCACCTTGCAACACTGGCGGCTTTTGCGGGCGCAATTGCAAATTCAGCGTGAAATCTTTGGCCTTCACCGCAATCGCCCACGGAAATTCTCCCGCACCGTCGCCCACCATCTGCCAATCTTCCAACCACACACGGAAAGGTTGCACGGATTGCCCCGCCAACCCAGCCGCACCCCGCGCCAACCGCTGCTCATGCAAGTGCTCACCCGCTTGTACATCCGTCAACGCCACATGCGCCATCCACACCTGATTACTTGCCCACGGTGAAACACTCACGGGCTTATCCGGCGTTAATGCAATCCGAAACCACGTCACCTGATAGCCGAACTGCCGCCCGTCATCGGTTTGCACATTGCCCGTCACATACCACCATTCGTTACGAAAATCGGGATGCGCCGCGTGATCTTGCGGAAACTGAAAAGCGCGTGGCGCAAGCACACGGGTGAACCGCGCATCCGCCACCCCACCCAATGCCGCATTCAAATCAAACGCATCCGGCTCTGGCGCTTTGCTACACCCCATCAACACCACCACCAACAACAACCCCAACCACCATTTACCGTGCATCCAACCCCTCCCGCACCGAGGCTCGCCCCATGCGCCGCACCGGATAAAGACTTGCCAGCAACGCCGCGACCAACGCCAGTGCAACCGCCTGCAAGGGCACAAACACGAACACATGCGTTTGCATCGTCCACCCAAACGAACGCTGGTTAATAATCTCGATCAACACCACCGACAGCAACCACCCCAGCGGCAACGATAACAGCCCCGCCAGCAACCCAATCAACGCCGCCTGCCCCAGCACCAAGCGCTGCAATTGCTGCGGCGTAAATCCGGTCGCCCGCAAAATCGCAAACTCACGCCCCTTTTCCAAAAACAACGCCATCAACGCACTGAACACGCCCACGAACGCCACAATAATCACCAGCAGCCGCAACACATTGGTAATCGCAAACGTCCGGTCAAACACCTGCAAGGAAAACTCGCGAATATCCCGGTTAGAACGCACCACCAACGGCTGCCCCGCCTGCTGCAATTCACCCGCCCAGATTTGCAATTGCCGCTTCAGCCCCGCCACATCCGCTCCCGCCGCCGCTTGCAACCCAATCGACGAAATCCCCCGATCCGCCCAATAACGCTCGTACAACCCACGCGGCAACACCACCATGCCCTGCGTTGCACTGTAATCGCGAAACACCCCCAACACCGGCAAATTCACCTTGCCCGCCACTTCCGTCGTCACCTGCACTGTATCACCGCGCCGCTTGCCCCGATGATACGCAAACGGCTCAGACACCAGCAGCCCTTCGCCCGCCAGAAACCGCCGCCAAATCGCCGCCGCATCCCCCTCCAAAAACGCAAACCCGCGCCCGCTATGACGACTCGGCTGCAACACCAACGCAGGCATCGGAAAATCTTCCACCGTCAACCGCGTCGTGCGCCCCGTACTCACCGCCTCAACACCAGCCAACCCTTGCACCCGTGCCAACCAATCGGGATGCAATGAACCATCCACCCGCGACGCCTCCTGCGAAGTCGCCGACACATACAAATCGCTGGCAAGCGTCATTTCCAGCCATTCCGCCACACTCGCCCGAAACGAGCCGATCATAATGCTCACGCCCACCGTTGCCGACACCGCCACGGTCAGCGCAATAATCGCCAAGCTGGTACGGCTCAAACTCGCCTGCACCCCGCGTATCGCCATACGCGGCAACAAACTCAACCGCAACCGTTGCAAACCGTGCAACGCCACGCGCAATACCAGCGGCACACCCAAGCTATACCCCACAATCAGCAAAAACAGTCCGAAAAACCCCGTCACCAACTGCTTACCGGAATAGCCAATCAACCCCGCACTCGCCAACATCAACACCACGCCTACCACCGCCAAGCCCGTCCCCCTACGCTGATTGCCCTGTTCCAACGTCGATTGCCGTTGCACTTGCACCGGCGACACCTGCGCCGCTTCCCACGCAGGCGCTAACGTTGCCACCAATACCGCTAGCAAAGTAATGCCCACGCCTTTCAGCAATACCGCCGGAGTCAGCAACAAATCCGTCGCCCGCACACTCACGTACAAATCGCTGATGGTTTGTGTCACCAACACCAGCAAGCCCTGCCCCAGCAATACGCCGAGCAGCACACCCAACACGCTACCGACCACCCCCAACACCAAAGCTTCCAGCAACAAATGGCGGAACAACTGCCCACCCGTTACCCCGACCATGCGCCCAATCGCAAACGCCTGCCGCCGCTGCAATACCGAAAACGTCATGGTGTTGTAGACCAAAAACGCCCCCACCAGCATCGCCAGCAAACTCATTGCCAGCAAATTGGTGCTAAACGCTTGCGTCATCTGGGTGAACACTTGTTGGCGGGAATCAAAGGATTCGAGTTTGAGGGTCGGCGGCAGGCGGGCTTGAAGTTCAGCGGCTCGCGCTTCCGTTAACTTGAGTTGGATGCGCGTTAAACCGGGCGAATCACCTTGCACCGTGGCAATATCCGCCACCCATAACTCATCACTGATTTTCACCTGCGCCCCCCGCTCAGTCAGCAAGCGCTTGACCTCAGCAGCGGCAATGTTCACCCCAGCGGCTTGCTGCAACGGCGCGGCAAACGGGTCAATCCCCAGCAGCGTATATTGCACACCGTCGCGCACCAGCGTCTTTTCCACCACGGGCGCAGACTCCCGATACCCCCATTCCACCCGTAACTGCCGGTAAAAGTCGTCGGGAACAGTGCCACGCACCGCAGTGATGTCATGCGTCATCGTGCCGGAGAGCACATTTACCGAGGCACGAAACGATTGCCCCGCGCTTTGATTCGCCAAATCCACCGCAATAATCACCGCCGTACCCAGCGCAATGCTCAACAGGGTCAGCCACAACTGCCAAGGATGCCGGGTGAAAAAGCGCCAACTGGAACGTACCAGCAAGGTATTACTCACGTTACAACCCGCATACACCGCCCTCGTACACATCCATCACCGCTTTCAGTTCGCGGTAAATGTAATCACGTTCATCAACACTAAACGCCGCCACGCGCTCCGGTACATCACCTTTTTCCAAGGCGTACAACAACTTATTCACTTGGATACAGCCCAGACTCGCCAGCACATCCACCTCCGCGTCCAGCCGGTGCGTATCGAGTGTTTGCACCGCGCACGCCACTTCAGACGCAATGCTGCTATTATCACCAAACCAAAAATCCAAGCCTTTGGACAGAAACTCGTCGTAACTCAGGTAATGCGAACCGTCACACGAGAAATTCAGCCCCACCGTGCCATTCACAATATTTAACGAAGCCGAACGCAAGTAAATGGTTTCATCCGCAAACCGCAAGGCTTTTAATTGCTTCAAAACCCTGCCCACATGTAATTGATCACATCCCCACCCCTTGCGGTAAAGCGGGCAGGGCAAAGCCAGCGCGGGCAGCGGTAATAACACTGGCAAGATAAGCCAAGGCAGACTGTCCACGTTTGCGGCAAGTACCGATGATGCTGGCCAGCATGGCAAACGCACGGCTCCCCGTAGCACTCTTTGTGCCATGGTTGGTTTTGCGCAGGATCACCCAATGGCGCAACGCCCGCTCAGCCTCATTATTGGTCAAGGGAAGCCACGGGTGGTCAAGGATTCGGAAAATGGCATCCCAATCATTGATGAACTCTTTCGCCAGTGCCGCCGTCTTGTCATGGGCAGATACGGCATGGATCAAGCATAATGCCCTGAATTCCAGGAGTTTTGCCTGATGGCGTTGACGGATCACGTCGGTTTGCGTCCCCACCGTGCCGCCTGCTGCCCGCCAAGCGTAAATGTCGTCCTGTAATACCCTCAGCCAAGCGAGGGTGAAGTTGCCAAACGTCCGCCCGTCTTTGTCCAGTGATTCTGCCAGCCCACGGGCTTTGCGGATCAGGTGCGCCCAGCAACGCAAGCGTTTGGGGTGGTGGCGGTAAGCGGCATAGCCATCACTCATCAGCCAGCCCCAAAGTGGGGGCTAATCACGTTGTCGAGCATTTCAATGGTGCGCTGCCCTACGTAGAAACAAACGCTGAGGGTGGTGACGAATGTCCATAGCCACAGGGCTTCGCCACGCTCTTTCCAAGAGGTTTCATCAATATACAGCACCCCGCCGTCAGCGGTGGCTTCTGCCAACAGCCCTTCCACCAAGGCATCTTCCAATGGAGAAGCACTCGCGGCTGCTTCCTCAAAACATTGCTGCAACACCCCGACACTTAGGGGAATGCCCAACACCTCCCGCAACAGTTCTTGTGTGCCACGCAGTGACAAGCGTGAGCGCAGCCGTAGGTGGACAATAAGTGCCGCCAGATTGCCCCCAATCAGCCGCCACTCGCCCACATCAACCTCCGGGTATAACGGGTCGGGAGCTTGGCGATGCGGGATATGGCGGCTCACATGACCGCAGGTGCATACGCTATCGTGAAGGTGGTGGCGGGTGGTGATGACGGTCAGTCCGGGGTTCCCATCCGTGCCAAACTGGATGTCCACACTGTCATAGGCGGTATAAATACGGGAGACAGCCGCATCCAGGGACCTGCCACAGGCTTCACATCGGCTGGGGTAATGGTGTTCGTCTGCATTGATGGGCGGATGCCATACCCGACCATAACCCGGTGCGCCGGGTTGTTTACCCGCTTTGCGTTTGGCTGGTTGGGCTGGCTTTGTGCCCGCCACAGCTTCTGGTTCCGGGGTTGGCTTTCCTCTGGCTGCACCCACCCCTTCTGTTTCGGGCAAAGCCACCGTTTTGGGTGACGTTTCCCACGGGAAACCGCTGCTGGGTGGTTTGGAGGAGTTGTTGGAGTTTTGGTTGATCTGTTCCCGCGCTTCTTTCAGGTCATGCAACAACTTGGTCGACAGGTGCAGCAGTTCCTCCGGCGTGAGCTTGGCAAGGTACTGGCTGTTAAGCTGTTTGAGGCTGTGGTCTTTCAGTTGTTGGGTCATCGGGGGAGTGTCGCAAATTTAGTGCGTTTGGGTAAGGGGGGACTGTTCAGTTACGCCCACATCCGCAGGCGGCACAATCGCCCGCTCAAAATACGGGCGACGCGGGTAAGCCAAGCAAATATTCGGGTCGATCAAGTCTTCATTGGTCAGAATGCGGTATACATACGGATCGTCGCGATGCCAAATCGTGGTACGGCTGCTGGAAAAATGAATCTGAAAATGGTGCACACCCTGATCCAGAATCAGTGCCTCATGCACCGACAGCACCACGTCAATGTGCCGATCCATCACGCTTTCCGCACGCTGTTGCGCAAACAAACCGCTACGAATCGCCGGATCGCCCTTGATTTGCCGCCACTGACTCGGCTCTTCGTAAATCACGTCCGAATGCGGCAATTCGCGCAAGTCGTAATCCACGCCCAAAAACCCGACGCGCTGCCCATTCCCATCCCAAATGCTTTGAATCGCCGTAATCGACGGGCGCTTTTTATTGCGGCTGATGTAGGCTTCCGACAAGTTAAAGTCGATGCTGGCATCCTGCATGTGCTTCATGTACGGACGTTCCGAACGGTCACGCCCGCGCCCTTCGGGGTCTGCCCCGTAACGGTTGACCGTGGAACTGAGTTGCACCCCGTGCGCATCCAGCACGTACACGTACTTGCAGTAATCCAACGCCCGAAAAGCTTTACGCAAGCATTCATCTAGGCGTTCAGCGTCATCCATTTGCGGCAAGATTCTGCCTGCGTACTCGTTGAGCGCGTTGCCTAATAAATCCGTGAGCAAGGCACGGTGTGAGTTAATCGAATGTTGTAGTGATTTCGCCATAAATACCCTCGTTAATGCCACCATCTACCATCACCAAAATACGCCCCGCCCGTTCTGCCACGGTGCGACTGTGCGTCACCACCAGCAAGGTTTGTTGTGCCGCATCTGCCAATGAAAACAGCAAATCCAACACCAATGCGCCGGTTTTCGCATCCAGATTGCCGGTAGGCTCATCCGCCAGCACCAACGCGGGTTGGTGAATCAAGGCACGCGCAATCGCTACGCGCTGCTGTTCCCCGCCGGACAATTGATCGGGAAACGCTGCGCCGCGTGTCGGCAATTGCACCGCTTCCAACCAATAGCGCAAGCGTTGCTGCTGCTCATCTGCTGTAATACCCAACAATGCCAGCGGCAAAATGATGTTTTCCGCCACCGTCAATGTGGGAATAAGGTTGAACTGCTGGTAAATGAACCCAATGTGTTGGCGGCGAAACAGCGTCAGTTCCGGCTCACGCAAGCGCGAAAAGAGCTTACCGGCGAGCTGAATTTCACCGCTGGCGGGAACATCAATTCCCCCCAACAGGTTCAACAGCGTAGACTTACCCGAACCGCTGCTGCCCACCAGCGCAACGTGTTCGCCCGCTTGCAAGCTCAGGCTGACATCGCGCAGCACCGTGTGTTCGCGACCGGCTTCGGGGTAAGCGTAATGAAGATGCGTTGCTTGTAACAACATAACAATCCTGTGGTCGAAACGGCAGGTGTAACACGGAACACCCGTAGCGGTAAAATACCTGTAACTTTCTGCTATTCTCCCCACATCCACAACCAACTGGAACTTAAGATGAGCGGAATCACAAAATGGATCATTGGCGGTGTGCTGGTCATCCTCGCCCTGCTGGGCATCAAAAGCCTGTTTGCCCCCAATCCGGCAGAACAAGCGCCGAGTGCGCAAGGTTGGGAGCAACCGCTGGTCATGCCGAATGCTAACCTGCCTTCCGCAGACAATATTGACTCCAGCCGTTTCACGCGCCCGCTGAACGACAAACCCGAAGAAGACAACACCAAGGTTGAATTGGTCGGCGAACCCGATGCCCCGGCAGAAAAACCCACACCTGCCACGCCACCACGCACTCCAGCCGCAACGCCTGCGCCGGTAGCAACAAAACCGATTACGCCCCCAGCAGCAGTGCCCGAACCCCCTGCGGCGGAAGTCACCGCTACGCCCACACCCGCCCCTGTCGCGCCTGCGCCCGTCGCTGTCAACAATACCGGTACACTGGAAATCATGGCGCAAACCGAAAGCGGCAAGCCCCTCAAGGCGAATGTGTACATACAGCAAAGCAACGGCGCGAATCTCGACAAAGCCACCTACACCAATAAAGCCGTATTTGCCCTGAAACCCGGCAAATACAAAATCACAGTACGCGCCGAAGGTTACGCCAGCGTGTCACGCAATATCAGCGTACCGCAAGGCGCGGTGGTCAACGAGATATTCCCTTTACCAGCGATTGTGGCAACTGCACCCGCAGCACCCGTCCCCCAAGCCCCGCCGCCACAAGCTGCACCAGCTCCTGCCCCGCAAAACACGGCGCAACGCGAAGGCAAATTGCGCATCATGGCGCTCTCAGCAGATGACGGCAAACCGATCAAGGTCAATTTCAAGGTCGCAGGCTTGGATGGCGCAGTGCTTGACAGCATTAGCAACGTTTCCAGAGCGGAACTCACTTTGCCCGCGCAAGAAATCGTGGTCAGCTTTGATTTGAACGGCTTTCAAGGGCATAAAGCCTTAACCGTGACACCAGGGCAAATCAGCACGCATACCTTCAATATCCGGGGCGTTAGCGGACAAGCGCAAGCACCGCAAGAACCACCACCGCCAGAAAACATTCCGCCTGCCCAAGTACAGCAACAGCCACAGTCGCCACAACAAACCGTTGAGGAACTGTTGATGCAGAAGTTGCAGGAAGAATTGCAGAAGCATTTAAATAATTAGTAGTGATAACGACACATGGCTATCAGCAAGTCTTCCCCTTCCACCTTGTAGACGAGCCGGTGTTCATCATTGATCCGGCGTGACCAATAACCAGAAAGCCCGTGCCGCAACGGTTCGGGCTTACCAACACCCTCAAACGGATCGCGGGAAATGGCTTTGATCAAATCGTTGATACGTTTGAGAATTTTCTTGTCGGCTTGTTGCCAATGCACGTAATCCTCCCACGCTTTGGATGAAAAGATTATTCGCATTCCAGCAACTCACGCACTTGCCCCTGACCACGCTCCAATTCCGCAATGGATTCCAGCAAGCGGCTGGCATTGGCAGGGCTACGCAATAAATACGCGGTTTCTTCCATCGCTTTGTAATCTTCCAGCGAAATCATCACCACGGCTTGCTCGCGGTTACGGGTAATGATGACGGGTTCGTGGTCTTCGCAAACCCGATCCATCGTTTTGGCGAGATCCGCTCGCACAGCGGTGTAGGAAATAGCGTTCATGGCCAACAAACCTGTACGTGATTATGTACATAAACTATAGGTAAGATGGTCACAGCCTGCAAGTTAAATTCTCAACTTGCGAAAAATCGCTATATTTCTATTCAAAATTGAAAAGCACTTGTGCTATATTTAGACACTCTATAGGGCACAAGTGTGAATGATTCAACGTGACTTAGGGGCTAGCAGTGTCAATCAAATTCGAGTTTTTACCTCATGCTGGTGAGGCAATCTTAATTACGACTGAAGAATTTACTGCATTAGTGGATGGAGGTAGCAGTCATCCATTCAATTCAAGTAAATTCAAAAAAACCAAAAAAAATATACCTGATATTAATATTGCATTAATTACACATATTGACCATGATCATATAAATGGAATACTAAAATTATTAAGCGATAAAAATTTCACCTCAAAGCTTAAGTTCTTAATATTTAATGAGCCAAAAGAAGCAGTTATATTTACTGAAAATATTGACTCTAATTTAGCTAGTGCACCTCAAGCTAATCTAGTTAGCACTTATATCAGAAATCTTCCACACATTGAGCATATTAATAGTTTTCACACAAAAACTGATACATCAAAACTCTTGCCAAATATTAAAAACTCAAAAATAACCATACTATCACCTACTTATCAAGTTCTTTATGAATTAAATAGAGATTGGAAGCTAAAACATCCAGATAAAGATCGAAGATCAGCTACAGAACATAATAGGGATGGAAGTATTGAGCTATTAGCACAACTCCCGTTTGAACCCGATAAGAGCTTACCAAATAAATCAAGCATCGCTTTTATCATTGAACACAACAAAAGAAGTTTCCTTTTATTGGGAGATGCTCACATTGACAAAATCACTGCCGAACTAAAATCTTTAAAAGAAATGGGGCAGCACAATTTGAAATTTGATTTTATAAAGCTATCACATCATGGCAGTAAACATAATATTAATGAAGAGTTTATTGATATGGTTAACACGAATAACTATATCATTTGTAGAAATTCATCATCATCCACTAGTTTTACTTTACCGGATAGAGAAACCATAGCAAAGATGTAATTGATCACATCCCCACCCCTTGCGGTAAAGCGGGCAGGGCAAAGCCAGCGCGGGCAGCGGTAATAACACTGGCAAGATAAGCCAAGGCAGACTGTCCACGTTTGCGGCAAGTACCGATGATGCTGGCCAGCATGGCAAACGCACGGCTCCCCGTAGCACTCTTTGTGCCATGGTTGGTTTTGCGCAGGATCACCCAATGGCGCAACGCCCGCTCAGCCTCATTATTGGTCAAGGGAAGCCACGGGTGGTCAAGGATTCGGAAAATGGCATCCCAATCATTGATGAACTCTTTCGCCAGTGCCGCCGTCTTGTCATGGGCAGATACGGCATGGATCAAGCATAATGCCCTGAATTCCAGGAGTTTTGCCTGATGGCGTTGACGGATCACGTCGGTTTGCGTCCCCACCGTGCCGCCTGCTGCCCGCCAAGCGTAAATGTCGTCCTGTAATACCCTCAGCCAAGCGAGGGTGAAGTTGCCAAACGTCCGCCCGTCTTTGTCCAGTGATTCTGCCAGCCCACGGGCTTTGCGGATCAGGTGCGCCCAGCAACGCAAGCGTTTGGGGTGGTGGCGGTAAGCGGCATAGCCATCACTCATCAGCCAGCCCCCAAAGTGGGGGCTAATCACGTTGTCGAGCATTTCAATGGTGCGCTGCCCTACGTAGAAACAAACGCTGAGGGTGGTGACGAATGTCCATAGCCACAGGGCTTCGCCACGCTCTTTCCAAGAGGTTTCATCAATATACAGCACCCCGCCGTCAGCGGTGGCTTCTGCCAACAGCCCTTCCACCAAGGCATCTTCCAATGGAGAAGCACTCGCGGCTGCTTCCTCAAAACATTGCTGCAACACCCCGACACTTAGGGGAATGCCCAACACCTCCCGCAACAGTTCTTGTGTGCCACGCAGTGACAAGCGTGAGCGCAGCCGTAGGTGGACAATAAGTGCCGCCAGATTGCCCCCAATCAGCCGCCACTCGCCCACATCAACCTCCGGGTATAACGGGTCGGGAGCTTGGCGATGCGGGATATGGCGGCTCACATGACCGCAGGTGCATACGCTATCGTGAAGGTGGTGGCGGGTGGTGATGACGGTCAGTCCGGGGTTCCCATCCGTGCCAAACTGGATGTCCACACTGTCATAGGCGGTATAAATACGGGAGACAGCCGCATCCAGGGACCTGCCACAGGCTTCACATCGGCTGGGGTAATGGTGTTCGTCTGCATTGATGGGCGGATGCCATACCCGACCATAACCCGGTGCGCCGGGTTGTTTACCCGCTTTGCGTTTGGCTGGTTGGGCTGGCTTTGTGCCCGCCACAGCTTCTGGTTCCGGGGTTGGCTTTCCTCTGGCTGCACCCACCCCTTCTGTTTCGGGCAAAGCCACCGTTTTGGGTGACGTTTCCCACGGGAAACCGCTGCTGGGTGGTTTGGAGGAGTTGTTGGAGTTTTGGTTGATCTGTTCCCGCGCTTCTTTCAGGTCATGCAACAACTTGGTCGACAGGTGCAGCAGTTCCTCCGGCGTGAGCTTGGCAAGGTACTGGCTGTTAAGCTGTTTGAGGCTGTGGTCTTTCAGTTGTTGGGTCATCGGGGGAGTGTCGCAAATTTAGTGCGTTTGGGTAAGGGGGGACTGTTCAGTTACGCAAAGATCGTCTTCTTTGCCCGAAAAAAAACACACCAAGGAAAAATAAATTTCCATGTTACAAAGAAAATTGGTGAACATCTCAAATTCAAAGATGACATTAAGGAAAAATACGATTTTGAAATACTGAACTTAACAACCCCACTTTATTATGATTAACATAGATCACTAGGATAAGATATGTCTTTTGATTTTCTAAAAAACCATTTGGTTAAAATAAAAATTGATGGTCGTTACGGAACTGGTGCGATTTTCAAACCAGAAGACGAATCCATAATTTTATATATTTTAACATCTAAACATAACTTCTTTGAAGACAAAAGTTACAGCACCAATGATCTATCCTTAAGTACAAAGAAATTTACCATAGAAATAACACATGAATTGTCTGGTAAAAACATAAATATAAAAAACCAAGAGATTCATTTTTTTGAATCCGATATATTAGATGACTCTTCTAAAAAACATATAGACTTAGCACTACTAATAGTCGACATCAATGAAGATTCAAAAGACTTATTAATTGATACCATTTCAGTACCAGATGATAACAATAAAATTGACACCTATGACACTCGATATAGTTTATTTGGTTACCCGCATTATAAAAATTTCAAAGGAGAAAAAGAAGTTGTTCATTATAAATTAGAATTTTCACAAAATAGTAGCGATTTTTACTTTGAATCAATATTTAAAAATCAAAATGGATTTATTGGATTTGATGAATCTGACAACCATCAAGAAGAGTTAAATGGAATATCTGGATCACCAATATTTTTACTATCGAAAAATCATAAGCCATATTTGCATTCAATAACATTTGGCACAAGTAACTTCAATGAAATTAAAGCAATAAGAATAAATACACTATTAGATAAAATCAATGATAGAATATTAAAAATTAACGAAAAATATCCAGAAATACAATCATCAAGCTCAATAATATTAAGTAATGAAAAACTAAGTTTTAATGAACTAAACGAGTTTGAAGATTTTAAGGAAAAAATCAGATTAAATTCAGATTTATTGGATTTTTTATCAAAGGAATCTGAAAGTGATATAAATATAAAATCTACGTCACTACAACTTTCTGAATGCAATAGAAAACTTAATGAACAGTGTGATGAACTTTCATATAGATATGCACACTTAGCCATATTAGCACAAGAAAAAGGCTTAAAAGCAGCAACCACATCTTATTTAAGCAAGGCAATTGATTGGAATCCTCAACATATCCATGCTTTACTTCACGAACGGGCTGAAAGAAAAAATGACATAGAAGCATTAAAAGCAATGACTCCAGTAATTCTTTCAGAGAAAATCAAAAAATATAAAAAAATTATAGCATCAGAAAAGAATAGTTCAGAAAGAATAAAACTACTCAAAGAAGCGATTACAGAAATAAACTCAACAGAAACAAAGCCTAACACTACTGAACACAATAATAAAGAACTTCAAGTTAATAATTACTGCAAAGATCTAGAAAATTTATATTATAATGATCAAGAACAACAATATATACACAAATATAAAAAACTTGCTGATTTCTATTATGAAACGAGAAACCTTCAAGAAAAATCAACTAAATTCTATTTGATTTCATTAGAGCTTTTAGACAAATCAGTGAATAATGAAAATCACAAATCAATCCGTGAAGAAATCATACCAAAAATCAACTTGCTATCTGAAAAACATATAATTGATAATATCAAGATAGAAGCGAAAGAAATAGCTAACTTTATTATCCATGAAAATGAAGACAAAGAAACAAAAGAAATAATAAATCAATTATATAAGGAAGTGTTAGACTTAAAGAATAAAGAAAATTACCGTGATGAATTTTATGGAAGCCTATTGGATACATTATTCTCTTTAAACATTAGCATAGACAAGCAAATAATACAAAATATTAACAGCAATTCAAAAATAAAACTTGGAAATAATAACAATGAAAAAATCAATGACATAATAGAAGAGTTTAAGAGTCATATCAGCATCCTTCCTAAAAAAGACTTAGAATTTAGGAATTCCATTGAAAGCACTATTGAAAGCTCACTAACTGATCTTATTTCACAATTTGAGAAATTCAGGAGACTGTAAACTGAACTGTGTAACTGCTATATAACAGCGGAAACACCCGCCAAGGAGCAGTCACATGGAACCCCTGAATCCCGTCCTGATGGATGAGCTATTAACCGATTGCAAAACGCCTGCTGATGTAAAGAACCTTTACAGCCAGCTCCTGCAACGGATGATCAACCGCAGCCTCGAAGCCGAACTGGACGCGCACCTGAAATACGACAAGGGTGAGCGTAGCGATATAGGGCAACGGCGCAGCAACACCCGCAACGGTAAAGGCAACAAGACCATCAAAGGCGAGTTTGGCGAGTTGCAGGTGGAAACACCGCGTGACCGTGACGGCAGCTTTGAGCCAAAGCTGGTGCAGAAACGCCAGATACGGCTGGCAGGGATGGAAGAACACATCCTGACACTGTATGCCAAAGGCATGACCACCCGCGACATTGAAGACACGGTTAAACGGCTGTACGGGGTCGACATCTCGCACACGCTGATTAGCGAAGTGACTGAAGCCGTCCAAGGCGAAGCCAAAGCTTGGCAATCACGGGCATTAGACAACATCTACCCGATTGTCTGGCTTGATGGGATTATCGTTAAAGTTCAACAAGATAAGCAGGTCATCAACAAAGCGGCGCATGTGGTGCTGGCGGTCAACCTACGCGGTGAAAAGGACGTGTTGGGCATCTGGTTAGCAGAAAATGAAGGGGCGAAGTTCTGGCTGTCGGTGTTGACTGAACTACGCCACCGGGGCGTGCAGGACATCTATGTGGCTTGCATGGATGGCTTAAACGGCTTGCCGGAAGCGGTCAATGCCGTCTTCCCCAAAACATTGACCCAGTTGTGCATGGTACACATGGTTCGCGCCAGCTTGCGCTACGTCACTGCCAAAGACACCAAAGGTGTGGTGGCAGCCCTCAAACGCATTTACCAATCCAGTACCGCTGAAGAAGCGGAACGCGAACTGGAAGCACTGGAGACTGAATGGGGCGACAAATACAAAGCGGTCGTGCGTCTATGGCGCGGCAACTGGGCGAATGTCATCCCCTTCTTCCAGTTCCAACCCGAAATCCGCAAGGTGATTTACACCACCAATGCGATTGAGTCCCTGAACATGAGTTTGCGCAAGTTCACCCGCAATCGGCGCATCTTCCCCAGTGACAGTTCAGCCCATCTCCTTATACACAAATCAATCCATTCCCAACTCACTAGCCATCTGAATACCATAAATACAGTCCAGCACTCGTGAATAGCCCAACCAGATACTTTTAGCCCCCGGTTCGCCATCGGATTTTCTGCCCAAAAAGCCACCCAGTTCTGCCAGATTGCGGATCACTTGATTGAGGGTAGGTATGCCATCGGGTAGTGCTTTTTTGCCGAGCCGGAAGGATACTTTCCATTCCAGCGGGTCAAACACCAGATCAGCCGGAAGTTCTGGGCAGGTACGCCCCAACCGCATCAGAAACATAATCCGCCAAGCCACCATGATGTAGAGCGCGAGGGCTTTTTCGATGCGCTCTTTGGTCTCCAGTTGCAGTTTTTCGACGCGACAGCCAACTTTCAGGACATCAAAAAACATTTCGATTTCCCAACGCGCTCGATACCAGTCGATAAGTTCACAGGCAGCATCGGCTGTTTCCACACAACGGTTGGTGACTAAACGCCAAATGAGGGGCGATTTTCCGGCGGGTGGGTTAATTTCTTTGGCTTGAACCAAGGTCAATAGCATCGGATGCTGACTCTTGGGACGCAAGGTATAACGTAACACCTTGATTTCTTGTACCACTTTGCGGGGCTTTTCACCCTGCTTGCGCGGTTTGGTAAAGGTGATACGGGTCAACGCCTGTTGTTGCTCAATGGCATCCCACAGTTTGAGGTCATCTCCTAATGCACGGTTATGTTGCGCCCGTATCAGCAGGTCAGCCGGGTAATTCAAGGCTTGCGCCCGTTGGAGCAAGTCGTAAAAGTCGCTTTCACGGTCGCCAGCATAGATGAAGCGGTGTTCAGGGCAGCGTGCCGCCAGTTCGGCTACCCGTTCATACCCTTCAATCCAACGACGGCTTTCTTTGATGCTGGGGTTGGCTTGGTCGGCCGCTTTGCTCAATCCCCGTGACCACATCCACGTATCGGTGATGCCCAACGGCAAACGTTCTGGGGTAATACACAAGGTCGGATGCAGGTACATCCCGCGTTGCTTATCGTAGGATAACCGCCCCAAGCCCTCGGTTTCCTGTCCATTGAAGTCCAGTTCGGTCGTATCTTGAATACACAGGATAATCCGCGAGTCTTGTTGACGAATTCGGCACTCTGTCGCTTCAAAGTGGGATGCCATCAAAGCATCATGGCTCACCGCTTCATTCCAGAAGAAACGGTACGTCGCCAAGGTGCTTGACCAACTCTGGCAAGCCTTGGGGATACTGGATTGGGGCACTTTTAGCATGGCGTTGAGAATATGGGCTGCGCGTGTTTCGAGGCGCTTGTCTCCCAAATCAAGATCGGTGAGTTCGCTAGATGACCAGTTCATGGGTGTAAATTGCTTATCTTACATCAGCTTGGGAACTTGTGTATAAGGAGATGAGTTCAGCCCTCAAAAGCCTGTATTTGGCGGTGCGCGAAGCCTCGCAAAAGTGGTCGGTTATCCACCACTGGAAGCCTGCTTTGCAGACCTTTTTACTGATGTTCGGCGAAGAGCGCGTCCCGCTCTCCGCCCTATGAAAATTTGTTACACAGTTTATTTGACAGACTCAAATTCAGCGACATCCCTGACGAAGTTCAGAGCAATATTGAAAAAACAGAACAACATTTACTTAAAATAATAAAAGAAGAAAAAATAAATTTACAACAAGCCAATAGCGACTTATCACTTAAAATAAAAGAGCTATCTTTTGATAACATCAAAATTGAAAAACTAAAAACCGACATAATTAATCATTTAAAATCGTCCGAGAAGAAAATGATTATGCGAATAGATCAAATATCAAAAAATGATCACCATAAAAAACTAGCTATTCAAATTATACAAGATAGTATATATCAGCTACATAAAACTGTGAAAACCATTCACATCTCAAAAAACTTATCAAACTCAAATCAAATTGATGTTATTAGAAATGAAATCAAGTTTATCATAAGTACCTGCAATGACCTCGAATCTAAAGTATTGGAGAAATTAGAAATTTATTCAAACTACGGAAACGACATCGACTCAATAAAACTTAGCCAAAATCTCTTTGAAAAAATTTTACTACCTAAAACAATAGAAGCATTATCTAACCGTACATGCGAAGATACTGATATTAAAACAATAAAAGACAGTCAGAACCATCTTCTAGAGAGAGATAATCTATTTAAAAACAATAACGCCATAAAATCGCAGTTCACTCCTAACAAAAAATCACTATTAATCATATACTTATCAATAATATTCTTAAGCATAGCTTACTTTTTTGTAAATCATGGTCTTTTAGATTTGCTTACCAATTTGTGGCACACTGCATGGCAGAAGTTTAACGGATAACAAGGAACTCCTATGTGCGGCATTTGCGGTGAACTACGCCTCGACGGGCAACTCCCCGAACTAAAATACCTCAACAGCATGATGGCGAAGCTGGAAAAGCGCGGCCCCGACCACGCGGGCAGCTTTTCCGACGGCGGCTTGATGTTTGGGCATCGCCGCTTGGCGATCATCGACCTGTCGTACAAATCCAGCCAGCCGATGGTCGACATCGAATCGGGCTTGGCGCTGGTGTTCAACGGCACGATCTACAACCACCCCGAATTGCGGGCGGAATTGAAGGCTCGTGGGCATCATTTCTTCTCCGAAGGCGATACCGAAGTCATCCTCAAAGCCTACGCGGAATGGGGCGAAGATGCGCCCAAACATTTGCTCGGCATGTTCGCCTTTGCCATCTGGGATATGCGCAAGAAAACGCTGTTCGTGGCGCGTGACCGCATGGGCATCAAGCCGCTGTACTACGCCGCTGACGGTAAAAGTTTCCGCTTTGCCTCCAACACGCAAGCCTTGCTGACCACGCCAAGGATTGATACCAGCCTCGACCCGCTGGCGATCCACAACCTGTTTTCGCTGCACGCGGTTGTGCCCGCACCACGCACCGTGCTGAACGGCATCCGCAAGCTACAACCCGCGCACAGTCTCACTATCCACGTTGACGGGCGGCAAGAGCTGAAGCGTTACTGGAATCTGGTGGCACGTCGCCCCGCCGAAGCGCGTTCCGAACAGGAGTGGATCGACGCAGTACACGCATCGCTGAAAACCGCCGTGCGCCGCCGCAACAATATCGCCGACGTACCCGTGGGCGTACTGCTTTCCGGCGGCTTGGATTCGAGCCTGCTGGTTGGTTTGCTGTCTGAAATCGGTATCAAGGACATCCGCACCTTCACCATCGGTTTCGACGACCAACCGGAGGAAAAAGGCAGCGAATACGAATACTCCGACGCGGTGGTGGAACGCTTCCAACCCAAACACCACAAATTCCACATCCCCAACGAACAAACCCTGTCACGCCTGCCAGAAGCGGTGGCGAACATGGCAGAACCGATGTTCGGGCAGGATGCGATTGGCTTTTACCTGCTCTCCGAACAGGTGTCCAAGCATGTAAAAGTGGTGCAATCCGGGCAAGGCGCGGATGAAGTGTTCGGCGGCTATTTCTGGTATCCGCAAGCGCACGCCGACAAAAACCCCGACATGCTGCAACGCCTCGCGCCGTATTATTTCGACCGCGACCACAGCGAGATGGCGGAAATGTTGCAAACCCCGTTCCAGACTCGCGATTACACGGGCGAATTGGTGCGCGAATTGCTGGAATCAGCGGATGCGGAAGACACGCTGGATGCGGTATTGCGTGCCGACGTGACCACTTTCATCGTCGATGATCCGGTCAAGCGCGTAGATAATATGACGATGGCGTGGGGCTTGGAAGCGCGTGTGCCATTCCTTGATCACGAACTGGTGGAACTGGCGGCGCAAATGCCGACCGAATTGAAGTTGCGTGATGGCGGCAAGTATGTGCTGAAACAAATTGCGCGGGGGCTAGTGCCGGATAGCGTGATTGACCGCCCCAAGGGGTATTTCCCTGTGCCTGCCTTGAAGTTTGTGCGCGGCGAGTTTCTGGAAATGATGCGTGATTTGCTGGATTCGCAAGCGTGTCGGGAACGGGGCTTGTATCAGCCTAGTTATATTGACAAGGTGATTGCTCAACCTGAAGCGCATTTGACGCGGATTCAGGGCAGCAAGCTGTGGCACATGGCGGCGTTGGAGATGTGGTTGCAGAGTCAGAGCATCTAAGAGATGCGACATTGGCTTAAAGTCACAATCGCATGGGTCTTTGGTATCATACTGGCTCTCGGCATTGCATCATTAGGACAGTTTCTGATTTACCTATGCCCTGATGATCAATTGCAGCAACTCGCTACTACTGGCTATGAGGGTACAGAAATGTTTACCCTCGAAGTCACAACCTGCCAAGCAAACTGGTATAACACGTTTGATCTAAGCTGGATGGTTTGCTGTGTATTGATTTATCTATTATTGCCAACAAGTTTAGCCTTGCGAGTTACACCGCGAAAAAAAACAACGGTAGCACTCATTACAATGCTAGCGACATTGCTGTTGCTCTCAATGGCAATTTTACTCAGCTAGATACACTCAAGCTGCTGTTGCCAAGCCAAGCCAATCAGCGCCAACGTCAACTGATGGGATTGCACCATGTGCAAAGCGATAACGCGGTGAATGCCATGTTGTAATAAATGCGCATCAAATGGGATTGCCAAGATGGAAGGTTTGCCGTGCTTGGTAATGATGCTGATATTGCCTTCGTGGGCATGTTTCAGCAGCTCACCGGAACGGTTGCGCAAATCGCGGGCGGTGTAGACTTCGACAGCTTGCATATAACGACTCCTGTCTGATTGTATGCACACAGTGTAGCACTTTATTGTCCTATAGCGACAATTCCGCCTGCTGCTAGTAGTTGCGGATACCTGAACGATAGGTCTATCATCAAGCATATTCAGATTATCTATTAAACAATAAAACTAATGAGTGTTTGCCAATGGTTTCACTGAGCTACTTGCTTGGCATCGTCTGCATCGCCGCTCTGGTAATCACCGTAATGGCTTACCTCCTTTGGTGGCAACACAGCCGTCAAACCCGGTGTCAGCAGGAAGCGCAGGAGCGGGAGAACCTGTTACGCACCATTATGGATGAAAGCCCCTCCATCATCTTACTCAAGGACGAGGCAGGCCGGTTCCTGTTTGGTAATCGTACTCTGGCAGAACTGTATGGTACGACACCGGGTGAATTGATCGGCAAGGATGACAGCGCCTTCAACCACAACCAAGCGCAAGTCGAGTTTTATCAACAGGATATGCAAAAAACCTTACGCTTGGGCGAAACCCGTGTAGTCATGGAACAAGCCACGGATGCCCGCTCTGGCGAAATACGCCATTACCAGTCGATCAAAAAACCGTTCATGCGCCCGGATGGCACACAAAACCTGCTCATTCTCGCCAATGATGTCACCGATCTGCACGCGGCGCGTACCCGTGCGGAAGCCAGTGAACAACGCCTGAAACACGTACTGGAAGCCACCGCTGAAGGCATTTGGGATTGGTATGTGGGCACGAACCATCTGGTGAATAATGTGCGCTGGTGTGAGTTGTTCGGTTTTCGCACCAATGAGGTCGAGCATTCTCTGGAAGATTTCACTTGCTTGCTGCTGGAAGAAGACCGTGCCGACATCATGGCAGCGATTCAAACCTGTCTGCAAGGCAAAGGCGCGTATTCCCACGAACACCGGATGCGACGCAAAGATGGCAGCATTATCTGGGTACGGGATCGCGGCAATGTGGTGGAATGGAGTGCGGATGGGCAACCGTTACGCATGGTCGGCAGCGTAGCCGATATTACCGAAACCAAACACGCGCAACTGGAACTGCAACGCGCCAAAGATGCCGCCGAAGCCGCCAGCAAGGCCAAAAGCGAATTCCTCGCGGTGATGAGCCATGAAATCCGCACCCCGATGAATGGCGTACTGGGTATGGTCGAACTCCTGAAAATCACCAATCTGAGCAAAAACCAACGTCATTACACCGACATTATCGCCACTTCCGGCACCCATTTACTCGGTGTTATCGAAGACATTCTGGATTTTTCCAAAATTGAAGCCAACAAAATCGAGCTACAGCAAGAAAGTTTTGACCTGCAAATCCTGACCGAAGAAATTGTCGATGTGCTGCGCGAACAAGCCAGCAGCAAACAGCTTTACCTGCAATTGCACACCGACTTGCAAGGCAAAACCAAGCTGCAAGGCGATGCGCACCGTTTACGCCAAGTGCTGTTTAACCTGCTCGGTAATGCCATCAAATTCACCACCATTGGCTCCGTGAGCGTCGATATTTGCCTGCAACAGTGCCAGCAAAATCAGGTGTTCATCCAGTTCAGCGTCAAAGATACCGGTATCGGCATCAAGGAAAATGCCCAACAACGCATTTTTGATGCCTTTACCCAAGAAGACGGCTCCACTACCCGGCGTTTCGGTGGCACGGGTCTGGGGCTACCCATTGCAGCGCGTTTGGTAGCACTCATGGACGGCAAACTGGAACTGAGCAGCCAACCCGGTCTGGGCAGCCTGTTCTATTTCACCTTGCCGTTTACGCTCGCAGACAATATTGCCCTACCCTTACCCGAACTGACGCAACAGCCTGAAATGAGTGGTGATCTGGCTGGGCGGGTGTTGCTGGTGGAAGATAACCCCATCAATGCCGAAGTGGCGCATTTATGGCTGGAAGAGCTTGGGCTGCACGTCATACTTGCCGAAAATGGCAAAGAAGCACTAGCTGCCTTGGAACAACAAAGCGTTGACCTGATCTTGATGGATTTACACATGCCGGGTATGACAGGGCAAGAAACCAGCCGTGCCATCCGCCAACGCGAAGCTGCTGATGACGAAGCCCGCCCCATCCCCATCATTGCCCTGAGCGCCGATGTCGGGGAAGAAACCCGCGCTAACTGCCTGAACGCAGGCATGAATGATTACCTCAGCAAGCCGCTCAATGTGGCGCAATTACGTGAAAAACTCAGTTACTGGATGAAGGATCAGGTTTTAACGATCTAAAACCGTCCGTAAGCACTCACCCCGCCCCCTTGGTAATGGCTGTAGACATGCTGGTAAACCTGAAAGCCTCTGATTTCCAGCTCATCATCGGGGTAACTGTCAGCCGGTAGCCACTGCAAGCGCTCATCAATGATCACCCGCACTTGCGCGGCAACTTGGGTGCTTTCACGCCAGCGCTCAATTTTCAGTTTCTCGGCTTTCAGGATGTCGAGGGTTTCTTTGGCGACCGCCTTAACCTTTTTGCGCTCCTCAAGGCTGAGCGTTGGCTTTTTGAGTAAATCAAAAATGGCTAGCGTTTCCTCATCCAGCTCTTCACGCATGGCGCGTTCGGTTTCTGGGGTAAGCTCTTTTTTCAGGAAAACATTCAACTCATCAAAGGCTTTTTGCACGGCTTGCAGGTCTTTACCATCGTTGTAGGCTTGGATAATGGCTTGGTACTTCTCGTAAAAAACTAAACGGGTGGGGTTTTGCTGCATCATTTGCGCCAGCCGTTGCGCTATTGCTTGTTGCAGGTCAAACACTACAGTGTTCTTTTCGGTGGATTTGGCGAAGGCGGCGCGTAATTTGTCAAAATCCAAGGTGCTGAGATCAACGTAATCATCATCGGGGTGGGGGCAATCTGTATCACCCGCTTTTTCTAAAGTGGTAACGCTCAAGTTCACCTCTTGCTGAAGCCTGCGCATCACAGCGGTAATATCAGCCGCAGCCTTTTTCTGGTTAAGCTGGTCGTAGATAGCTTCAATCGCGTTGAATTCGGGCGTGTAAGGTTTCACCAATGGCTCTAGACAAAGCGCACTGTATTTGCGGAATACGTCGCGGGCGTAAAACTCGTACTTAGTACGGGTGGTTGCATTCAGCGATACGGCGTTCCTCGCTTCTTTCAGCTTGGCTAACTTGTGCAATATACTGGGAGGATTCACCAACGTATCCAGTTCAAAGCCGACTTCTTGTAGGTGATTGCGCACGGTCAGAATCGCATTGCGCAACTCAGTTTCCATTTCCTCCAATTTTTCAACTGGCTTATCACCACCGCCTTTTGTACCCTTACCCGTGTTTTTGCCACTTTTGCCGTAGACGGAATAGGCTTTCTCCAACTGCTGGTAGACATTGCCGTAATCAATGATCAGGCCGTTTTCCTTTTCATCATCATACACCCGGTTGGCACGGGCAATGGTTTGCATCAAGGTATGACCTTGAATCGGCTTATCCAGATACACCGTGGATACACACGGCGCATCAAACCCAGTGATCCACATCGCGCACACAATTGCCAAACGGAACGGGTTGTCATCGTCCTTAAATTCGGTTTCCAGATCACGCTCAACCATCTTTTTGCGGTGTGGCTCAATATCCAAGCCCCAATCAGCGAATTTTTTCAGCTCGTTTTGTTCAGGGCTGACCACCACACACACTTCGGTGGTTTGCACCCGTTGTAACTGGCGTTTGAGTTTTTGCGCTTGTTGCTCATCCTCAGCGTGCTTCAGGCGCTGTTCGAGTGTCTGCACATACTCAGGCCAATGTTCCATGATCAAATTGTACATACGCACGGCGGTAGGTTTATCCAAAGCCACATACATGGCTTTGCCCTGATAACCGCGTTCATTGAAATGCCACACCAAATCCTTGGCAATGGCGTTGAGGCGATCTTCAGCGGTGAGGATGGGGTAATCACGGGCAAACTCACGTTTGAGTTTAGCGAGTTGATCCGCGTCCAATTCTTCCGAGTTGATGATGGCAGTCATGCGTTCATCAAGCTTGGGGTTGTCCAGTGCCAGCTTTTCTCCCCGGTTTTGGTAACGCAGCGGCAAAGTGGCGTAGTCGTCAATGGCTTTTTTGAAGTCATACACCGACACGTAATCACCGAAAATATTCTTGGTAATCTCCACCTCTTCATCAATCAACGGCGTGCCGGTGAACCCCAGATACGACGCATTGGGAATCGCCTGAAAACGCATATTGCGGGCAAACGTGCCACCTTGGGTACGATGAGCTTCGTCAGAAATCACAATGATATTGGCGCGTTCAGTAATCAGCGGGTACGCCGTTTCCTTTTTCGGGTCGATGGAAAACTTGTGAATCAGGCTGAATACATAACGGTGGTTTTCGGTGAGCAATTCGCGTAAATGTTCGCGGCTTTTGGCACGTACCCCGCGTTTGGGTAATTGAGTCGGCAATGCCTTGCAACTGGCGAAGGTGTCATAAAGCTGATTTTCCAGTTCACTGCGGTCTGTCACCAGTAAAAAGGTGTAACTACCACCGAATTTTCGCAGCAATTTCTGGCACATAAACACCATCGAATACGACTTGCCCGACCCTTGGGTATGCCAGAACACGCCGAGCTTGCCTTGCAGGTCGGCAATATTGCGGGCTTGATTCAGCACTTTGTTTACGCCGAGGAACTGGTGGTTTTTCGCCATGATCTTGGCCATGTCGTCACCGTCACCATCGAATAACAGGAAATTCTCGAACAAATCCAGCAAACGCCCCTTCTCACACGTGCCGCGAATTAGGGTGTCGATATCGACAACACCTTCGTCATCTTCTTCGTAGCGTTTCCATTCCTGAAAGAATTTGAACGGGCTGGTAATCGTGCCGACCCGTGCATCCACCCCGTTGCTGAGGATAATGAAAGCGTTGTAGTGAAACAGTGTGGGAATCGCGCCATCGTGATTTTTGCCGCCTGTGTAATCGCTGAGGTTTTGATCGTAGGCATTACGCAATGCCACACCGGGAGCTTTCAGCTCGAAAAACACCAAGGGGATGCCGTTCACGAAACCAATAATGTCTGGGCGGCGTTCGTACAACGCGCCTTTGATGGTTAATTGGCGCACCGCTAGAAAGTGATTTTGTTCCGGTTCGTTAAAGTTGAACACTTTGAGCTTTTGGGTTTGCAGCATCCCATCTGCGTCTTGGTAGCTGACTTCGACCCCGTGAATGAATAGCGCGTGTTTGGTTTTGTTGATGTCCGCCAGCTTTTTTCCGGCTTCGGCTTGTTGGATTTGGTCAATCGCGCTTTGGTAGGCGGCGTGAGGCAAGTCGGGGTTGAGTGCTTTGAGCGCAGTCATCAGGTGGCGGTACAAAATGACTTCGGAAAGGTTGGCACGACCTAATAAGCCGTCGCTGCGGTCGGGCAGTTTGGAAAGCGGCTCAGTCCATGCGGTGACAACCTGCCAATGCAAGTCCAGCAAAATCTCTTCGGCGGGATCTTCTACCGCTTTGTCTTCGGAATACTCGTAACTCATGCCCGCCCCTAGTCATGTGCAGCCTTGCTCAAGGTTGCTGAATAGGATGATTTTATCGGCATCTGGTGCTGAATGGTAGCGGATAGTGACCAAGTTGGATGATTGCGTTTTTCATGCAAATGTATATACTCAATGTTATTACATTCATAACAGGAGCAAGGAATATGATCGTTGCACGGGTTTTTATGAGTGGGAACTCGCAGGCGGTACACATCCCCAAAGAGTTTCGACTGGACGATGCCGAAGTGGAAATTTTTCGGCGCGGGGATGAGCTGGTATTGCGTAAATTACACCGCAAGCTGACGGATGCATTCCATCTGTTAGCGTCCATGCCAGACGACTTTATGTCCGATGGGCGTAACGACAGCTTGCCACAAGAGCGTGAAGCATGGTGTTGAAGTATTTGCTGGATACGAATATCTGTATCTATATCGCCAAGCATAAACCGCCTGAAGTGTTGGCACGGTTTAATGAACTGGAGGCGGGCGAGGTCGCCATGTCGGTGGTGACGTATGGCGAGTTGTATAATGGCGCAATGAAAAGTCAGCATCAGGCGGTGGCATTACAGAAACTGGCGCAATTGCTGACATTTATTCCGGCGTTGCCACTTGCCGATACGGTGGGTCAACATTACGGCGAAATCCGCAGCCACCTTGAGCAAGCGGGAACTACCATCGGCAATAATGACTTGTGGATTGCGGCTCATGCACGTGAGCTGGGTATCACGCTGGTGACGAATAATCTGCGTGAATTTGAGCGTGTACCGGAATTGGTGGCTGAAAATTGGGTGGGCTAATGCGCCACCCGCGCCAATAGTGACCATTTCATCTTAAAAGCCCTCTTGTGTTGCCTAGCCAAACTATTTCACCTATGATCATGTGTATAAAATACGGGAACTATACACATGATGCGTACCAATATTGTGATCGACGAAACGCTGATTCAAAGTGTAATGCAAGAAACAGGCTTAAAAACCAAGCGTGAAGCGGTCGAACGGGGCTTGCAATTACTGTTGCGTCTGTCACGCCAAGCGCGTATCCGTGAATTTCGCGGTAAATTGCAGTGGGAAGGTGATTTAGAGGCTAGTCGGCAGGCAACGGTATGATTTTTGTTGATTCAAGCGTGTGGATTGACTATTTCAACGGCAAAATTACGCCACAAACCGATTGGTTGGACAGCGTGCTAGGAGCGCAACTGGTGGCGACGGGTGAGCTGGTGTTAACCGAGGTGTTACAAGGTTTTCGCCATGACGCGGACTATCAACAAGCGAAAACCTTGTTACTGACGCTGGAGCAATTACCCATGTTAAGTACTGACATTGCTTTGCAGAGTGCGGATAATTTTAGAGCCTTACGCAAACGGGGGCTAACGGTTCGGAAAACGGTCGATGTGCTGATTGCGACTTTTTGTATTGTGCAGGGGTTGCCACTGCTCCATGCTGATAAGGATTTTGAACCGTTCCATCAGCATTTGGGCTTGAAAAACGCGCTGCCAACGCATTAGCAAATCTCAACTTGCGAGGTGTTACGCCACCCGCGCCAACAACGCCTCCGGCACTTCCACCTGATCCACGTCAATCACGCCCGTCATCAAACGCGGCAACAAAATCTCCCGCGCTTCGCGCAATAACTCGTTCTGTTTTTTCAAGTTAAAAATGGTTACAAAAGCAGGCTTAACTTTCTCTTCAAAGAGTTCGATGAGTTCAGAAACAGGTGATATTATTTTCATGGCATACGCAGCATTTCTATTTAATCCCGGCACGGCAGCATCATTATTAATAAACTCCACACCTTTGAGTGCGAAATAAGCGAAGTAAAGCGATTCCTTGGATTCAATGTAGTAAGTTGTATCCATCGGAAAAAAAGGCTCTTGACTCCAAAATACTGAGCCAACATTACCTTTTCTGCCAACAATAATACCGGGAACATCAACCAAACTTGTATCATGGTAGCCAAAAATACCAGCAGAACTGTAAATAGGTACGTTGCCTTCTCTTTTCTCATGGCTTCTTAAGCCTTTGCCATAATGAAAGATCATCATATTGCCTAATGGTATCTTTGCCCACCCCTCTGGCAATCCCGTTGCCTTATTCCACTGCGCGGTTTCATGCCCCGGAAACTTCATCCGCACAAACCATTCTTCGTAGGTGATTTGCGCCACTTCTTCCAAGAGCTTGATACGTTGCAGGTTATTTTCGATAAGATCGTCGTAAGCCGAAAGAATCGCTGCGATTTTTTGCTGTGTTTGCAGCGGTGGTAAATAGAACAGAAAAGCATTAATTGTTGAAAGAGTTATACTGGCTTGGTTAGCTGCACCTTGCGCACAACCGATAACATGCGACTTAAATGATTCATCTTTTAATCTATAATAAAGAAATACTTTATTAATCAATGGAGATGGAATTAGTTTAACAGCATTTTGATTAAGTAATGCGCCATCTAAGTTCTTCGGAACTCTGACAACTTTTCCAACGATTGATGCCGGATTATACTGCCAAGAACCAACTGTTTGAATTAAAATATCACCAGTTTTTAGTTGATATTTTAAATTTTTCTCCGCCACCTCATATGAAACATAAACAATGGCTTGCTTACCAACTGAGTTACTTGTGAAATCAGAGACCCTTATTAAGGGAAATCCATTTTCAGCGTAATCCTTGCTCTTAAAAGCATTTCCCTTCAATGTACTTATTACACTGCCTAGATTTATTTCCGAATGACTTTCAATCATAAATCTATACCTTGGATAAATGACATAAGGCTATTTGCCTGTTGATTCAAATTTGAGAGTTCAGCGTGAATTTCGGTGATGCGTTTCTGATAATCAAAAGCTTCATTAACATCAACGCTGTAGCCGACATACCGCCCCGGCGTGAGGCTGTAATCATTCGCGGCGACTTCCGCCAAATCGACGATTTTGCACAAGCCCTCCACATCCCGATACACACCATCCGGGAAATAGTCTTCCAACGCCTGCCAATCCTTCACCGCTTGTTTCAAGCTCGCCAGCTCTTCGCTGTTTTTCTCAAAATAGCCCTTGATCAAAACGGACAACGCTTTTAACTGCTTGCCTTGCGCATCCAGTTGCTTCTTCAACGCCTTGTTGTCATCGGTGTTTTGCGCGGATTTTTCCAACGCAGCAAACGCTTTACGCGCCTGTTCCCACTGCGCTTGATAGCCTTCCAACAAGCCACTCAACACCGCAACAGGCTGTTCAAACACACCACACAAAGTACGACTACTCGCCAACGTCAGCGCTTCATCAACAATAATTTCAGCCTGCAACTCAGCAATATCCCACTCCAAACTTTCCCCTAGGGGGGACTCTTCTTTCAACACCGCCAAACACGCCCGCCGCAACCCTTCAGCCTCTGCCAATAACGTCGTTGCCACATCCGCGATATTGGCTTCATGTTGTGCGGCTGCCTCACGAATCGCGTCCGCTTTACCACGATACGCTTCCATCATCGCGCTGAAGTTAACCAACTGCCCCGGCGAATAATCGTTAATGGTATTCGTCACCACACGGAAGGTATTCCGCGCATCAATCATCAGAATACGTTGCTTATTCTCCGCCCGTTTGCCCTTATCCAAAAACCACACATGGCACGGCAACGAGCGCGTGTAGAAAAAGTTATTCCCCACCGACACAATGCAATCCACCGCCTGCGTTTCGATCAAGGCTTGGCGAATCAGCTTCTCGCTATTGCCCGCATCGGTAGCCGAACTCGCCATCACAAAACCGGCACGCCCTTTAGCATTCAAATAGTGGTAGAAATACTGAATCCACAAGTAGTTAGCGTTATCAGCGTTAGGAATGCCAAGGCGTGGCACCGGCTTTTTCTTTTTATCCGTCTCCTCATCCGCGCTTTCAATCTCGACCTTACCGAATAAACGCGGGTCGTTTTTCACATAGGGGCGGTCTTTATCGACCTTTTTCACATTGAACGGTGGATTCGCCATCACGAAATCGCATTGCCCCACCAGATTATGCGGGTCAGCGTAAAAGCTGTTGTTCTCGGCAATCTTGCCTTCCAGCCCATGAATCGCAAGGTTCATTTTCGCCAAACGCACGTTGTTGGATTTTAATTCCGTGCCATAACATTTAATCGCGGCATTAACAGATTTCACCCCCCGATTTTCCTCCAAGAAATGCCCGGTCTGCACGAACATCCCGCCCGAACCACATGCCGGGTCATGGATCACCCCATGATCGGGTTGGATCAAGTTCACAATCAATTGCACCAAAGCGGGAGGCGTGAAGAACTCGCCGCCTTCCTGCGCCCCCGCGCCATCCATCGAAAACTTCATCAGGAAAAATTCGTAAATGCGCCCGAACACATCGCCGGTCAGCCCCTTCACCGCATCCTGATTAAACACGCGGATCAGTTCCCGCAGCAGGGTTTCACTCTGCCCTTTTTCGCCCAGCTCGTGGTAATTCTTCGGCAACACGCCATTCAGATTTGGGTATTCCGCTTCGATCAGCGTCATGGCGGTGTTCACCGCTTGGCTGATGGATTCATCTTCTGGCAACGCTGCGAGGTGGTCATAACGCGCTTGTGGCGGAATGAGCATCGCACCTTCACTCAAGAATTGATCTTTGGTAGGTTCTTTGCGAGTACGACCAGGTGCAACTGGCGGTAAATTGGCTTCGATGCGTGCCTTGGCTTGCTCAAAACGGTTTTGCGCATAACGCAACAAAATCAAACCTAATAACGGGTCTTTGTACTCCGCAGCGGTGAGTTTGGAGTTGGCGCGTAAGGAGTTGGCGCTATCCCACAATTGCGTTTCGAGGGCTTTGATTTGCTTTTGGTTCAAGGGGTCGCTTCCAGTCGATGAGGGAGGGGGGATTATAGCGGTGATTGTGACCGCAAAGCATTTAACCTACACCTACGCCGCTGGAAATAACCCCGGCATCCAGCGTGAAGCGAGTTTCGCCGGGAAAGCCAACGCCAGCGGCGCACGCGAAGTCGGCGAAGTAATCACCCCCTGTTCACTCAGCACCGCCACAATACGCCGCGCTTGCCGCTCCCCCGTATCCAAAATGGTGGGGATTTCACTGCGCGGCAAACTGCCCCGATACAATAACGCCTCCATGATCCGCTCGGTTTTGCTGGGCAAGCGGTTGAGGCGCATTTCATCTTCAACCCAATGCAAGATGCGGCTACGCAATTGCTCCGGTTGCACGAGGCTTTGCATAAAAGTGATTTGATCCAAACAGGTTTCGAGGAAAAACCGTGTGAATGTTGCCAAGGCTTCCTCACTCAAATAACCGCGTCCATCCAAGGCATTGCGCCGTGGTAAATCACAATTTGCTAAGTGCATTTTGTAGATCTGCTCCTGACGCGCCAACCCTCGCGCAACCGACCAAATACTGCCACTATCGAGCGTTTCCATGAGCATGGCATGGGACATCAACCGTGCTACACGCCCATTACCATCCAAAAATGGGTGAATCCACAATAAACGATGATGCGCTGCCGCAAATGTGCGCTTTGGCTTCTAGCTGAAGGTTGCGCTTTTCAGGATTTAGGCTGTAATCATTGTGCAAAGCCCGCTCAATATCGACCGGATGGGTGTGATGCCCTTCAATCAAATTGCTGTAATAGCAATTCATCGACCGTACCAAATCAGCTAATGCGGCATGAATCACTTTCGGTAAACTGCTACGAAAGCTGGCGGCTTGCATCGCCAATTCCAAAGCCAAATCAGACAGTGCGGCGCGATGCCGCGAGCTTTCCGACAGCCGTAGCGGCTCCATGAGTGTGGGAATTTCCTCCCTGTCTTGTACTATTGTCATGTCCGCTTAAATGTCCGCTTTGATTTTCTCTCAACTTAAGGCAAAGAATCATAAAAAACAATAGAATAAGCGAAAAATGGCGCACGAATAGAGAACAAAATGTCCGCTTTTAACGCCGCTTTCACACCCCACCAAAAAACACTTCCACGCTATTCTTCCACACCTGCGGCAACAACGTTTCCAACGGCACACCTTTCACCGCCGCCACCTGCTCGGCAATAAACGGCAAATACTTCGGCTCATTCTTATGCCCACGATAAGGAATCGGCGTTAAATACGGTGCATCGGTTTCAAACAGGATTTTGTCGATAGGCGTGATGCGAATAATTTCGCGTACATTTTCCGCCGCCTTAAACGTGCTAATGCCGTTAAAGCCCAGACAAAAACCTTCGCCAAGGCAGTATTCCGCCAGCGCCTGCCCAGAGGTAAAGCTGTGAATCACCCCGCGCTTCGGCATTTGCCCCACGAAATTGCGCAAAATCGCTTCCATATCCGCATCCGACTCACGGGTATGCACCACGATGGGCAATTCCAAATCAATCGCAATCTGTAACTGCCGCTCAAACGCCTCACGCTGTTTGGCGCGGTCGGAATAGTCGTAGTGGTAATCCAGCCCGATTTCGCCAATCGCCAGAATCTTGGCGTGCAAGGCATTGGCACGAATCTGCGCATCCACCGCATCGCTGTAATCGTTGGCATCGTGCGGGTGAATCCCCTGCGTACCCCACACCTGTGGGTAATGCTGCGCCAGCGTCATCACCTTTTCCAGATTATCGGGGGAAACCGCAATGGTAATGATGCGCTCGACATTGACCTCGCGGGCAGCTTGCAAGGCTGCATCCAGTGCGTCGCCTTCCAGATAATCCAGATGGCAATGGGTTTCGATGATGGGGTGAGCAAACACCGGAATTTCACGTTTCTTCGACATTAAATAATCCCTTGTGCCAACATCGCGTCGGCTACTTTCACAAAACCGGCAATATTCGCCCCCACCACGTAATTGCCCGCTTGCCCGTAAGCCGCTGCCGTCTCGAAGCAAGTTCGATGAATATTGACCATAATGCCGTGCAATTTAGCGTCGACTTCTTCCCGCGTCCAGCCCATGCGTAATGCATTCTGGCTCATCTCCAAGCCAGAGGTAGCAACCCCGCCCGCATTCGCCGCCTTACTCGGTGCTAACAACGTATGCGCAGCCTGAAACAGTGCAAATGCAGCAGGGGTACAAGGCATATTTGCCCCTTCGCAAACCAGCGTACAGCCATTTGCCAGCAAAGTTTGTGCATCCGTACCGTCAATCTCATTCTGGGTGGCACTGGGGAATGCGCAATCGCACGGAATCCCCCACGGGCGTTTTCCCGCCAAATATTCCGCGTTGAACACTTGCGCATATTCACTAATGCGCCCGCGCCGCACATTTTTCAGCGCCATAACCCATGCCAGCTTTTCGGCATCAATCCCCGCTGGGTCGTAAATCGTGCCGCCGGAATCAGACAGCGTAACCACTTTTGCACCCAACTGGTTAAGTTTTTCCACGGTGTATTGCGCGACATTGCCCGCACCGGATACCGCGCAGACTTTGCCCGCCAAACCTTGTTGGCGGGTCTTGAGCATTTCCTCGGCGAAATACACGGCCCCGTAGCCCGTGGCTTCAGGGCGAAGCAACGAACCACCCCAGCCTACCCCTTTGCCCGTCAACACCCCCGTAAAGTCATTGCGGATGCGGCGGTATTGCCCAAACAAAAAGCCAATTTCACGCGCCCCCACGCCAATATCACCCGCTGGCACATCGGTATCCGCACCAATATGCCGCTGCAATTCGGTCATGAACGACTGGCAAAAACGCATCACTTCCGCATCCGATTTGCCTTTCGGGTCAAAATCCGCCCCACCTTTCCCACCGCCCAATGGCAACGTCGTTAGCGCATTTTTGAAGACTTGTTCAAATCCCAAAAACTTCAAAATGCTAGCATTCACGCTAGGGTGAAAGCGCAAGCCGCCTTTGTACACGCCAATCGCGCTATTGAATTGAATGCGAAAACCGCGATTTACCTGCACCTGCCCCGCATCATCCACCCACGGCACGCGGAACATCATTTGGCGTTCTGGCTCGACCATGCGCTCTAAAATTCGTGCCTCGCGCAACTCAGGGCGACGTTCCAAAACAGGGGCTAACGATGCCAAGACTTCTTGTACCGCTTGCTGGAACTCTGGTTCACCCGCATTGCGGCGTTGCACCGTCGCGATCACCTCGTGAATACTGCTCATGCTGCTATGCCTCTTCTGCTTGTTTACACATCACCCGCACCTCGAAATCGAGCGTCACTGTCAGCGCGTCTAATTGCTGGCAATGCGCTTGTTTTGCGGCACTCGCCGACCAGTAATACGGGGTCATGTGCAGCAATGCCGCGACACTCGCCTGATTCGGCAACGTCACCGCATCATTCACGCGCACTGGCTCACGTTCAAGCATCCCCACCATCGGTGGTAAATCTTCCACGCTGTGCGGTTTGGGGTCGTCATAAATCAGCGTGCGCAACTCAAACAAATGCTGCGCGGCAGGGTATGCCCACACATACAACCCGCCCGGTTTCAACACCCGCACAATCTCCGCTTCAGACGCAGGCGCAAACACGCGCACCAACACATCCACCGACGCGTCCGCCAGCGGCAGCTCAAAGCTGGACGCGACCGCAAACGGCATAGCAGGGTATTGTTTCGCCGCCAACCGCATCGCGGAACGCGAAATATCCGTTCCGCAATACTGCACATTCTCACCCAAGACTTGCGCGAGTTGGTTGAGGTAATAGCCTTCGCCACAACCCGCATCCAACAGCGTTAACGGCTGGCGGGTATCGGGAAAATAGGTGCGAATGGTATGTGCCAACGCGCTGGCAAGCGGGGCGTAAAATCCCTGTTGCAGAAAATAGCGGCGGCTGTCCAACATGGCTTTATTATCGCCGGGGTCGGCAGAATGTTTGCGATTAACTGGCAACAGGTTCACGTAGCCTTCTTTGGCTTGGTCGAAACTGTGGCGATTGGAACAAGTGAATTGACGCGCAACGGCGTGGAGAGGTTGCTGGCAGAGTGGGCAGCGCCAAGGGGTTGTATTCATGCAAGCATCGGTATCGCAGCTAAAACCGCAATATACCGATGCTCGCCTTAAAACTCACGCATTACGCCGCTTTGCGACCGTAACGCACCGCGTGTTTGATTTCGCTGCGAGCCAAGCCCATATCGCTCAGATCACGGTCGCTTAACGCTTCCAATTCACGGATAGCACGGCGAATTTCAAACTCAGAGACGTTCTTGACATCATCGGTATTCGCAGCGGGACTGTTGGCGTGAAACAAATCGTTCACAATATTGATAATACTTTTCATGGTGTTTGCCTCATTCATCGTTATGTAATGAGGCAAGGTTAGCCGCAATGCTGCATTGCAACAAGCGAGATTTTCTCGCGTCGCAGGTTAGCTTTGCTTACCTAACACACCTTATCCTGATTAACGCGTTCATCACTGGGCGGCAACTGTAAAAAGAAACCGTTAGTCGTAATAACGCGCTGTAACTCACTAGCCTCGACCTTGAGCACCAACTTGCGTTCAGCACTCAAATCGAAATCGAACGAAAATTCCGGTGTACCAAAGATAGTCATCAGCACGTCCGGGACAGGCGCAAAATTATCTTTTTCGGGTAACAATAAAAACGAGCCGGGTTTGCGGCGACTACGGTATACATAGCATTGCATAAGATTATTCCTTGCCCTTTTCGTGCATCATGAGGAAAGCTTCACGGATCTCGGATAATTTGATCGTGCGCGTGACCGCCCCACCTTCCATACGCTCTTCCAAACCAATTTCATTGGCAGTGGCGGTCATGAGCTTGCCTTCGCGGCGATGCCCGTCTTTTTGCACAATGCGCACATACTGCTCAGCATTATCAGCCAATTTACTGACGGCAATGCTATTGAAAACGACGTGATACAACGCACTGCTCGGCAATGCTTTCGCACCGACTAACAATTCCGCTGGGTTAGGCGCAGCAGGTTGAGCAGAAGCAACCACAGGTGTTACCGGTGCTGTGGCAGTTACCGCCCCAGCGGGTGTCGTTCGCGCAGCAGGTGGAATCTCAATCGTGTGTGTTACACCCATCGGCTGTGCCGCGTCCGCTGGTTGCCGCGCTGTTGGCTCTGTTGACGGCGCAGAGGCAGTAATAGGAATGCCCATCGCTTGCGCATGGCGATAAACATGCTGATTAGCACCCGCAAACCATGCTACCGCTGCCAATAACACGCCGATAAAGCTAGTAATAACCCAACCGCCGACCCGATGCCACATCGCAGGTAAGGTCAGCAGATTAACCCCCGGTATTAACGCCACCAAACCCGTGACCGGATGACGCTGGAAACAAATCCCCGCCATTACCAACCACCCCAATAAAAATAACACCGCGCCCAATAACAGCACGCCTAACAATACGTATTCCATGACTTTCCTATCCGCCCCACATTAATCTTCGAGGTAAGTATAACCGATTAAACCTGCTTCTATTTCACGCAATAGCATTTTTTGTCGCTCAGGATTCTCCACGGCGGCAGCCAGTTTGCGGCGGCATTGTGCCAGCAAATCTTTCGGCTCGAAATGCACGTAGCGCAATAACTCATCAATGGTGTCACCGCGTTCCGGCTCGGACAGCTTGTAGCTACCATCCGGCAACAATTCCACATTGATCGAATCGGTGTCACCAAACAAGTTATGCAAATCGCCGAGGATTTCCTGATACGCCCCTACCATGAAAATACCCAGCAAATACGGCTGCCCTTTTTGCAGCGAATGCAGCGCTAAAGTCGTTTCTAAGCGCCCGCTTTCCACGTAATTCGACACTGTACCGTCGGAATCGCAGGTTAAATCTTGCAGCGTGACACGCCGATCAGGATTTTCCTGCAAACGGTGTAGCGGCATGATCGGGAAAATCTGTTCGATTGCCCATGCATCCGGCATTGACTGGAATAGTGAAAAATTGCAGAAATATTTATCGGCAAGTTTTTCCTGCAAACTGGTTTGAATTTCCGGCTCTAAGGCTTCAAACAGTTCAGGCTGGCTGAGCAGTTTACGGCAAATGGCGCGGTGGAATTCTTCCGCACGCGCCCGTTGGTTGAGGTCGATTGAACCGTGCGCGTACATGCCGTGGGCATCATCCAACCAATACGCCGCATCGTGGTAGATTTCCGAGGGCGGCAAGCGCTTGCGGTTGTGGTACAGGCGGAACAGATTGTGCAAGATCATCGGATCAGCATCATCGGGTTCGCGCAATTCCGGCACAGTTTCCGGCTGTTCGGGGTCGGTGTCGATGACGTTGGTAATTAATACCGCGTGATGCGCCGTCAACCCGCGCCCCGATTCGGAGATGAAATCGGGGAATGGCAGTTCGTATTCTTCGCACACATCCTGCACGCTGCGCACAATGGTATTCGCGTATTCCTGCAAGCTGTAATTGATTGAGCATTCGTTGCGCGAGCGTGAGCCGTCGTAATCCACGCCCAAACCGCCGCCCACATCGACCACACGAATGTTTGCACCCAAGCGATGCAGTTCCGCGAAATAACGGCTGGCTTCGCGCATCCCACGTTGGATGTCTTGGATATTGGCAATCTGCGACCCCATGTGGAAGTGCAGTAATTGCAAGCAATCGAGTTTGCCCGCCGCTTGCAAGTATTCGATCATGTGCAAGGCTTGCGCGGCGGATAGACCGAATTTGGATTTTTCGCCGCCCGTGTTTTGCCACTTGCCTTTGCCGAGGGTGTACAAACGCGTGCGAATGCCGAGTAACGGCTCGATACCCAGTTTGGCGGCTTCTTCGAGGGTTTCCGGCAATTCAGACGGCTTTTCGATGACGATGAAAATGCGATGCCCCATTTGCCGCCCGATCAAGGCGAGGCGCAGGTATTCGCGGTCTTTGTAGCCGTTGCAAATAATGGTGCTACCGGTGGGGGCTGAACCGAGGACTGCCATGAGTTCGGGTTTACTGCCTGCTTCCAAACCGACTTGTGCGCCGCCGCCCTTGAGGATTTCTTGGACGACACTGCGTTGCTGATTGACTTTGATGGGGTAAATCGCGGTGTATTGGCTGCTTTGCCCGCAATCGGCAATCGCTTGGTTGAAAGCACCTTGTAAGCGTTGCACCCGATCATGCAATACATTGACGAAGCGTACTAACAGTGGGAAACGCATTCCGTCTTCGTTGTGGACGCGCATGGCGAGGGCATGTAAATCAACTTGTTGCGCAGGATTGCCGGGGACACACATGGCAACATTGCCAGCGTTATTGATGTCGAAATAGCCATCACCCCAATGCTGGATGCTATACAGACGGCGGGCGGCTTCAATGTTCCAAGTGTTGTGGGTATACATGGTATTCCTGCTGGCGTGGATGGCACGGTTTCAAGGTGTGCAGGATACTAGAAAAGTTGCCCAAATAAATACCCCCGCTTTCGGAACGGGGGTTAGAGGAGTCGAAGCATGGTCAGGCAATTTATTGTTATTGATATTTAAGCCTGCTCTCTGCCTCTTGGGGCTTGCTGATAAATGCTTTATGTTGTTGCGCTTGTTCTGACTGAGAGACATATTGCAATGGGTGTGCCAACGTTGACAGCCAGAACTAAATTATTAATAAACTTAATATTTATTGTTTTCAGCAGACAAGACTGACAGACATTGGCATAGCAATGCTGTCAGAAAACGACAGGGATAACGGCAGAGAGTGACAGAACTGACAAGCAAACTTAATGCTTATGCAAGCGTTCAATCATTTTTTCGATTAAGGACGCTAACAAGTTGCGTGAATCGCCACCGTATTTTTGTTGAGAATCCAAAGTACGCTGTAAAGGACGCACTGGCTCAAACGTAGTGGTCAGCTTGTAGGGTTCACTGGTTTCTCCCGCCGTTTGCATCGCTAGTGCCAGCTCATTCACATGCAGGACAAAATCAGCGGGAAGGTGGCAACGCCGCTTGTTTTCTATAGCCTCCGCAAGTTCAGCAACGCCTCTGAAAAAATCCATCGATACCAGTTCTCGCTTACTCAACATTTTTACGAGTAAGCCCAACATCCCACGCTCTTTATTTTTAAATTCTCGAATACGATCGGGATATTGCGAAAGGGGTTTAGTCACCAGTTTTTGTTGCTTACCGCCTACGCCAAACACCCACTTCAGCCAATTACTGCCGCGCACACTGCGCAATTTACGGGCATTCAGGCTCAACTGAGAAAATCGCTCAAGATAAACTGGCGCGGCGTAGTGCCAACACTCATTGGCAGTTAACACACCTTCATCGCCGACCATTTGAATGCGGTGATCATAAGTACCCACGATACTGCATGTCAGGCGTGCCACCACACCGGATGCGAATACGATACAGGCAATAGCGAGATCAGGGGTATTGGCTGGATTCAGAGGTAGATCGGTTTTATCGGGAACAACACAGGAAGAAAAACTGCTGATGCTCTGCGCTGGCCCGAAAATCGAGCAAAGCCAAGTAAGGTAATACCCAGAATGTTCCAGTGTGCAACCTGTTTCATACTCGTTCAAATAAGGCCAACGAATGCCACGGGCATTCTTCCAACCTTCGGGGTGCATCCGGTAAATGGGGTTGTCATCGAGTTCGGCATACACAATACGCGGCTTACCAATCGCGCCGTCCTCTACTGCTTTCCACAGGGTTTGCGCTGTTTCACTCAACACGCTGCAAGGTGCGCCCGATACCATCAGCCCTTTTTCTTCCGCCAATGCAAGCACTTCCCTTGCCTCATCCAGATTCATGCCCAGTGGCTTTTCACAATACAGGTGCTTACCCGCATTCAGCGCCATCATATTCACGCGATGATGATTTTTAGGTTCGGTAAGATTGACAACAATCTGTACCGCTGGATCAGCCATTAGCGCTTCGGTAGAGTCGTACACGCTGGTTTTGTAGTAATTAGCCAGAATATCGGCACGCTCGCGCTGCAAATCGGCAACACCCAACAGGGTTAAATTAGCGTGATAATGCAGTGTCTCCATATAGGGGTCTGCTACGTAACCGCAACCAACGATGGCAATGTTCACCTGTATCTCTCCCGCTTAAGTTAAAAATGGAAGGCGCTACTGAGCAAGCAAACGATCAACGACTTCCATCACTGCAACACTGTCTGCCAGCGGCATGATGGCACTTTCAAGCTTGCCACTCTGCACACACTGGCGGACTTCTTCAGCTTGGTAGTGATAGGCGTTACCTGCATAAAGCGCATTCACTTTTTTGCCTGCTTTTGCCATTAACAGTGGCAATAAATGCTGATGAATTTGGTGCAATGCACCCGATTCCCTGATGTGATCCTTGTTACTGGGTGCTTGTACAGGTGTACGGACACTGGCGCGTGAAGCAAAAACCCTCAAGCGGGAAGGACGATAAATCGGGGCATCCAACTCAATGCGGGCTTTGCTTCCCGAAACACTCAGGTTATTGGGCAGGTCAGCAATAAGGCTTACACTGAACTGCGCCGTGGTTTTACCTTGCCAGCCGAGGGTAATGGCGGCCTGCTCATCTACCCCACCCTCTACACAGCGAAGTACACCACTCACGTAATCCGGTTTGCCCAATAAATAGATTGCTAGCGACAAGAGGTAAACACCACGATCCAACAAGGCACCGCCGCCCATGCTTTTATTAAATAAATGATTGGATTCTGAATGCACTTCCTGTATGCCAAAACTGCCATTGAGTAGGTGTATTTCACCCAACTCACCTGCATCCACCCTGTTTTTGAGCTGTTGAACAGCCGGGTTAAAACGTGTCCACATCGCTTCCATGCAAAAAACACCGTTTGCCTGCGCCGCTGCACGAATCGCTTGCGCTTCGGCTGCATTCATCGCAAAGGGTTTTTCAAGCAGCACGGCTTTCGAGGCTGCAATACACATGAGCGCATGTAGCTTATGTACGTTGGGGGGTGTGGCGATGTAAATCGCATCGACGTTTGTAAGCCCGACAATTTCTGCATAACTGCCACACACGGCATCCACCTTTAAGCCTGCTGCAAACGCTTTAGCTTTCTCTTGAGACCGAGAAGCGACCGCCACTACCTCGTGATTACCCAGCACTTTAAGACCCAAGGCAAACTTGCTCGCAACAAAACCTGTGCCAAAAATTCCCCACCGAAACCTGTCCACCTGTATTCACCCTTATAGATAAGCATTGTTAATCAGTGAGTTGCCACACATCATAACGTAAACTTCACACTGACTCACCACAATTCCAGTGTAGTCTGCTTTCACCTTTAACGATAAAAGCGATCACATCGAACTTGATAAAAGTCATCACAGGGTGGGATTTGTTGGTTTTTTGGAAGCTGAAAAATAAATACCCCCGCTATTGAGCCGGGGGTTAGAGGAGTCGAAGCATGGTCAGGCAATTTATTGTTATTGATAGTTAAGCCTGCTCTCTGCCTCTTGGGGCTTGCTGATAAATGCTTTATGTTGTTTCGCTGTTCTGACTGAGAGAACTATTGCAACCCCTGTGCCAACGCACACCACAAAAACAAGCCATTGATAAATAGGCAATTACAAGTTTTACTCTAGCCACTATTAGCTTGGTATCCTAGCAATGCTGTCAGAAAACGACAGGTATCACGTCAGTGGGTGACAAACCTGCCAGTGTGACGCGCTTTCGGTATATGATTGGCACACAATATTTCTGATTTTGACAAGGAGCAAGCCATGATCCGCTTCACCAGCCCTGCTGCCGCCAGCGTTTCCATGTTTGAAAAGGATGCGAAAACCTTCATCCGCCTGATGGGACATAGCGGCACAATTCCCAGCGCCATCCGCGCTGAAGACGTTGCCACCGCCCTGCAACACCTCGAAGCCGCCCTAAAAGCCGAAGCTGCCCAAACAGAAGCCCCCAACAAAACCGCCGTGGATGATGCCGAAGACAAAGCCGTTAGCCCCAATGTTCGCGCCTACCCGCTGTTGCAATTGCTCAAAGCCGCCATCGCCAAACAAAAGAATGTGATGTGGGAACAAGACAGCGCATTTTTCTAAAACCATTCATCCGTTTTTTTTATACGACAAAGTACCTGATCAGCGGATAAAACTCAGTTATCCATAGCTGGCAATCTTTCTTTACAACATCTTCTTATCCTATGTGCATGACAACTTCTCCACAAGGATGATAACCATGCTAAAGAAGATTCTACCCAGCCTACTTTTGTCCTGTATCGCGTCTGGTACGGTGGCGGCAACGTCACCCACGCCGACACAGGCGCTGCAAACCACCGATCAGATCATTGTCAAACTAAAACCCACCACCACCAGCAATACGCGCCGCGCGGTACAAGCAGCCGTGGATTCCGTTGGCATGGGCATTCATTCCACCTACAAACGCAGCATGGCTAACGGGGCGCATATTATCCAACTGCCCGCTCCAATGACTTTACAAGAAGCCAGCGATTACGCCACGATTCTGCGGGCTGACCCCACGGTGGAATACGCCGAACCCGACCAATTAATGTTTCTGGATGCGGATCTCATCCCCAACGACACCGCGTTTGATCGACAATGGCAATACGCCTCCCCCACCTTGTTTCCCGGTTCAGCCAACTTGCCGAGCGCGTGGGGCGAAACCACGGGTGCAGCCAATGTCGTTGTCGCCGTCGTCGATACGGGCGTGCTCAATCACCGTGACCTTGCCCCGCGTTTGACCGGCGGCACAACCACACTCGCGGGTTATGATTTCATCAGCAATGCCCTCAATGGCAATGACGGTGACGGGCGTGACAACGACCCGTCTGACACAGGCGATTGGGTTAGCAGTACAGACACTGCCACCAGTCAATTCAGCAATTGCAGTTTGCGTAACAGCTCCTGGCACGGCACGCATGTCGCGGGCACGATTGGCGCAATCAGCAACAATGCCATCGGTGTCACCGGCGTTGATTGGAATGCGCGGTTGCTAGTTGCCCGCACGATGGGCAAATGCGGCGGTTATTTATCGGATATTAGCGATGCCATCCGTTGGGCGGCAGGCGAAACCGTGAACGGTGTCACTAACCCCACCCCCGCACACATTATCAACCTCAGTTTAGGCGGCACGGGCGCATGTGGGTTCACGTATCAAGATGCCATTAATGCCGCCACCGCACGCGGCACAACCGTCGTCAGCGCGGCAGGCAATACCAATACCAATGTCAGCAATCACCGCCCCGCCAACTGCCAAAACGTCGTCGCCGTAACCGCGCTGACGCAAACCGGCAGCAAAGCCGACTTTGCTAACAGCGGCGCACTGGTGGATATTGCTGCCCCCGGTGTCAGCATCTATTCCACATTGGATGGCGGCAAAACCACGCCCCTCAACGACAATGCCTACGCCAGTTACAGCGGCAGCAGCATGGCAGCACCGCACGTTTCCGGCGTATTGGCGTTAATGTTAGCCGCCAACGAACATTTAACCGATGGCAGCATCCCCGCCGCCACCCGCCCTAGCCTGCTAGAACAAAAACTCAAAGCCGCTGCACGCACTTTCCCCACCGGCACAACCAGCGACTGCACCAGCGTTACTTGTGGTACGGGGGCGTTGGATGCTTACCGTGCCATCATGGCGGTAAAAACCCCTCCCGTTGCTAACGCGGGCAGCAATCAAAGCGTGCAAATCGGCGCGGGTGTCACCCTGCAAGGCACTGGCACAGACAACACCCCCGGCGGCGCAATTACGCAATACCGTTGGGAACAAACGACCGGAACACCCGTTACCCTGTCCGACCGCAGCGTAGCTAACCCTACCTTCGTTGCACCTGCGACCGCCGAAACGCTCGCTTTCCGCCTAACTGTGACCAACAACGTCGGCTTAAGCAGTAGCAGCTACAGCAATGTTACCGTTGCACCGATCCCTCCCACTACGACTTGCGACCCTAACAGCCTGACACTGGGCAGCAATACCACTGGGCATTGGAGCAGCGATTGCGCCTCCACACATCGCAGCGTGAATCACCGCGCCCGCTATTACACCTTCACCTTGGATAGCGCCGCGACCATCACCGCCAACCTAACCTCCACCCAGCAAGACGCTTACCTGTATTTGCTGCAAGGCAATGGCAAAACGGGCACAGTCTTGAGCGCTAATGACGACCGTAGCGGCTCGACCGATTCGCAAATCGTGTATGCACTACCCGCAGGCACTTACACACTGGAAGCCACCACCTATTACGCCAGCCGTGACGGTGATTTCAGCATTAGTATCACGCAACAAGTCGCACCACCCAGCAGCAGTAGCTGTACCCTGAACGCACTCACCGCAGGGCAAAGCAGCAGCGGACAATGGAACAATGCGTGTACTTCCACGCATCGAGGTGATGCTTATTACGCCAACTATTACACCTTCACCTTAGCAGCGGCGGCAGAAGTCAGTATCGCGTTGGAGTCCAGCCAACAAGACACCTATTTGTTCTTGCTGGAAGGCGCGGACAAACAAGGCAATATGCTAACGTTCAACGACGACAGCAACGGTGAAACCCACTCACGCATCGTGCGCAAACTCGCCGCCGGAACATATACCCTCGAAGCCACCACGTACCAAACCGCACGCACCGGGGCGTTTTCCATCAAAGTTGACGTGCAGGCTGACACCTCCGCCTGCGCCCCACAAAGCCTAACGCTAGGCAACAGTGTCACGGGGCAATGGGCAAGCACTTGTGTTTCCACGCATCGCGGCAACGGCTACTACGCGGCTTACTACACCTTTACGCTGCCAGCACCTGCCGATGTCACCCTAAATCTGGATGCCAGTACGCAAGATACTTACCTGTATTTGCTGACAGGCAACGACAAACAAGGGGCGGTGATTACCAGCAATGACGACAGTAATGGCACGAGCAATTCGCAGATTACCCGCAGCCTCGCGGCAGGCACGTATACACTGGAAGCTACCACGTATTTGGCGGGGCGTACTGGGGCGTTTAGTGTGCAGGGGCGTTAACGGGAAACCCGCTATAATGCCCTCGCAAAAATCATTGTGGATGATTGCGTGTATGTGGATAAAACCGCTTATGTCCGTCAACTGCTAACAAACGGGAATTATTATTTCCTTTCACGTCCGCGTCGCTTTGGTAAATCGTTACTGGTGGACACCTTGCATCAATTGTTTGCGGGTAATGAGGCATTGTTTCGCGGGTTAAGCCACCCCGGCATCCTCATTAGATCAAAAAACAGAGACACCACAGTGAAACCAGAACAAAACCCAGAAAGCACGGCGGATTATGCCAGCCGTGAACAGGAACTATTGGCTTATTTGCGGGAGGCTGAACGTGCCGCCTCTGCTGGCGAGATTGGCGATATGTTGAAAATACAGGCAAGGTTACACAGCATCCTGATGGGGATCATCGGCAACCAAACTCAGCAGGCATTCCGGGTTCATTACCGCGTCAGGAATCTATGATACCTGCGAAACCATGACAGAACTCAACCTTTCTATAAATACCGACAATTGGTATGTGTTTTTTTCTTGTACAAATGTTACCTTCCTGATACTTGCATCATACAATCGCGAAGGGAGTAATACATGAAACCACACCTCTGGCTATACGCCTCCATACCTCTATTATTGGCAGCGCAGGCAAGCCATGCCGCTAACTACTACGTTGCCACCACAGGCAACGACACCAACGCTGGTACGGAAGCCGCTCCGTTCAAAACCATCCAGAAAGCCGCCAACATTGTCAATGCAGGCGATACCGTCTACATCCGGGGCGGCACTTACAACGGTCTGGTGCTGGTCACTAAATCCGGTACAGCAGGCAATCCCATTACCTTTACCAACTATGCAGGTGAAACCCCTGTATTGGATGCAACTGGCAAGACCTCCGCAGACTATTGGAATGGGGTATTTACCATCCGGGGTACGGCAACCAGCAAGACTAGCCATGTCCGAGTTAGCGGTCTGAAAATCCAAAACAACACAGCCAACAATGGTTTTGGTATTTCCTGTTATTACTGCGCCGATAGTGAAATCCGCAACAACAAGACTTACAACACCCGCATCTCCGGGATCGTGGTGGGTTATGGCGACCGCGTGGTGGTTGATGGCAACGATATTGAAAAAGCCAACAACACTGGCGAACAAGAAAACCTCTCCATCTTGCGGGAAAGCAGTTTCGTGACCGTCACCAACAACGTGGTGCATGACAACGGCAATGATTCTGGCGGCGGCGAAGGCATCGACATCAAGCAGGGTTCACACGACGTGCTGGTGCAAGGCAACACCGTTTACAACAACACCAAAGTGGGGATTTATGTAGAGTCATGGGACAAGCTAACCTACAACATCGTGGTTGACCGCAACAAGATTTATAGCATCGGCAAAAGTGGTGTGGCTCTAGGTTCTGAGTGTGGCGGCCCTTTGCGTAATGTCACCATCAGTAACAACCTGATCTACAACAACACCCGCCACGGGGTGAACGTCGGCATTTGGGGGGATTTGTTTGGCCAATGTGGCAGCCCTGCCCCAACACCCGGCAATATCAACGGGGTGAAAATCGTCAACAACACTATCGTGGGCAATGGGCAGAATGGTATCAACTATACCCGTGATGCAGGACTCCCCGTCCATCCTGAATTCGGCAATATCTACATTGCCAACAACCTGATTCACGACAACGGGCATAAAACCCTGAACTTCCCAGGTTGCCCAATCTCCCACAACGCTCATGCCGAAGTTGTGTCCCACTACACGATTGAAAACAACCTGCTGAATGGCACATCTGGCAAGCCACGTTGTGACTGGGGTAGTGAAATGCTGGGGACAAATCCCTTGCTGGCAGCCCCGCAACTTGTCAGTGCCACGGATTTCCACCTGACAGCCAGCTCCCCCGCCATTGATGCAGGCACAGCCAACCATGCACCTGACCATGATTACGATGGTTTGGTACGCCCGATGAATGGGTTATGGGACTTGGGGGCTTATGAGTTCTCTGGTCAACCACCTGCATTGAACATCAACACGACCAGCCTGCCACAAGGAACTGTTGGCACAAGTTATTCCGTACAGGCGAACGCCAGCGGTGGTTCTGCCCCATACACTTGGCATGTTGCAGGGGGTGTTTTACCCAACGGCTTGAGCTTGAGCGCCACAGGACTTATCAACGGTACGCCCAGTGTTGCAGGTACAACCAACCTTACCTTGGGTGTAACCGATGCCAATGGCGCACTGGATACCCAAGCCCTCAATCTGGTCATCAATGCCGCCCTGCCACCATCACTGCCTGACATCACCACCACCAGCCTAACAGCAGGGACAGTAAAAACCGCCTACAACGCAACCTTGGGCGCCAGCAATGGTACATCCCCGTATAAATGGTCAATCAGCAGTGGCAAGTTGCCGACGGGTTTGAAACTCAGTACGGCGGGAGTGATTAGCGGCACACCCTCTGCTGCTGGTACATTCGGCTTCAGCATCAAGGTGACGGACAGTAAAAGTTTGTCGGATACCCAAGCCCTCAATCTGGTCATCAATGCCGCCCTGCCACCATCACTGCCTGACATCACCACCACCAGCCTAACAGCAGGGACAGTAAAAACCGCCTACAACGCAACCTTGGGCGCCAGCAATGGTACATCCCCGTATAAGTGGTCAATCAGCAGTGGCAAGTTGCCGACGGGTTTGAAACTCAGTACGGCGGGAGTGATTAGCGGCACACCCTCTGCTGCTGGTACATTCGGCTTCAGCATCAAGGTGACGGATAGTAAAAGCTTGTCCGATACCCAAGCATTCAGTCTGGTGATCAATGCTGCCCCACCACCACCCACAGGCAATGCAGACATAGCACTGACAACCTTCAAGGCGACCGCTGCCAGCGTTACTAAAGGGAGTTCAGCCGGATTCAATTTTGTGCTGAAAAACAATGGTAACGATGTGGCGAAAAATGCTCGCTTCGTATTGCCGATGCCAGCCAATACCACTTGGGTATCCGGTGGTGCGGCGGAGTGCGTGCCTTCTGCTACGGAAGTGGTGTGCAGTTTTGGTGATTTGGCAAAAAGTGAATCCCGCAACCGTTACATTTACCTACGTCCTGCGGTAGCTGGTAGCTTTACCGTGACCGGCAAAACAACATCAGACACTGGTGACAGCACCCCCAGCAATAACAGCAAAACCGTTACCTTGACCGTGAAATAACAAGTCTAGTTCTCTTAAGAGAAATTAAGGGGAACATTACGTTCCCCTTAATTTTGAGTCCGAAGTACTACAAGGCAACAAGCCGCCATTATAGACGGATTTTACAGCATCCTTGCAAATCAACGGCAATATATGAATAAATACGGATAAATTTATGAATATGGACACCCACCATGCAAGCCATCAAGCCGGAAATCCTCCCCGAAATCCTCATCCTCATCGGTGAAATCGACGAGTTCAAAGGCGGTTGGCGTGCCTACCAGAACCTAGCCCCGGAACGCCTAGAAGCCCTGCGCCGCGTGGCAACGGTGGAAAGTGTTGACCTCCTCCACCCGTATCGAAGGCGTGAAACTGACTGACCGTGAAGTGGAAAAACTGCTGCAAAATCTGGGGCAACGCCAGTTCAGCACCCGCGATGAACAAGAAGTGGTAGGCTACGCCGAGGTCATGCAACTGCTGTTTGAGTCGTATACCAGCATTCCCCTGACCGAAAACCACATCAAACAGCTTCACACCCTGCTGCTGAAATACAGCGACAAGGACGAACGCCACCGGGGAGCTTACAAAATCCTCTCCAACAGCGTGGCGGCTTTCAGTGCGGACGGTAAGGAAATTGGCATTATTTTTGAGACTTCCAGCCCGTTTGAAACCCCGCTGCAAATGCAAGAACTGGTGGAGTGGACAAACCAAGCCCTGCTTGACCGTTTCCTGCATCCGTTGGTGGTGGTGGCGGTGTTTGTGGTGCGCTTTCTGGCAATCCACCCCTTCCAAGACGGTAACGGCAGATTGTCACGCACCCTCACCAGCCTGCTGCTGTTGAAAGCGGGCTATGTGTATGTGCCTTACAGCTCCTTGGAAAGCGTGGTGGAAGCCAACAAGGAAGGCTATTACTTGGCACTGCGCCGCACCCAATCCACCCTGAAAAGTGATGCGCCAGAATGGGGGCATTGGTTGCTGTTTTTCCTTCGCGCCATGAAAAAGCAGAAAGATAACCTGCTGAAAAAAGTCGAGCGTGAACGCCACTTCTTGCAAGCCCTGCCTCAGCTCTCGGCAGACATTTTGGAGCTGGCACGGGAAAACGGTAGGATCACCACCGGAGAAATCTTGCTGGCTACTCAAGCCAACCGCCCCACTATCAGGAAAAGGCTGGAGGAATTGGTACGTAGTGGGTTGCTGCAACAGAACGGGGTTGGCAAAGGTACATGGTATTCTCTGCCATCTTGAACGCCAAAAGTCGCACCAGTGGTGAGACAAATGCACCCGCAGATCGCAATACTCATATACTCATATAAGTGCATGAGTATGTTGGTTAGTGCCACTCTGCCCCACCAAAACAAAACCCCAACGTTTCCGCAGGGGCGGATATGTCGTTGGTACGGGCGTGGTACAACGGCTATAACTGGCTGGGAGAGAGTGTTTATAACCCATTTGATGTGCTGCTGTTTATTTCTAAAGGTAAAAATTCCTGCCGTATTGGTTTGAAACTGCCACACCGTCATTCTTGGTGGATATTCTGCGCAAACGCCCGTTCCATCTACCCGACCTTGAAGCCGTGCGTATGGATTATAAAGCCTTGGGTGATTTTGATGTAGAGCGACTGCATTTGGAAACGCTGTTGTTTCAAACAGGTTACTTGACCATCAAGAAAGAGAGCGTGCCATTTATGGGGGGCTTACCGGAATACACCTTGAGCTACCCGAATAACGAAGTGCGTTATAGCTTGATGAGTTATTTGCTGAAAAATTATTTGACAGATGATCGGCAAGAACGCGGCTCAGTTTACGATGCGTTGCTGATGAATGATTTTGTGGCGTTGGAACGGCTATTCCGCACCTTGTTTGACGGTATCGCGCATCAGAACCACACCAAAGACACCCTAGCGGAATACGAGGGCTATTACGCTGCCTGATGGGCAAAAGCAGGTGTATATCTTTGAATTTAAAATGGTGAAGGGTGCGGAAGGTGATGGCAGTGCGCTACGGCAGATTAAGGAAAAAGATTATGCCGCGCCGTATCGGGATGGGCAGCAGCGCATCTTTTTGATCGGGATGGAGTTTAGTGTCGAGGTGCGGAATTTTGTGAGGTGGGAGTGGGAAGAAATTACACTTTAACTAAATAGCATCGCTCAAGCCATTGCCACCAAGCATCAAATTTTGGCGAACCGCCAATTGCTGCGATGAAATCCTCAAACGTACAACTCAATACTCATGTTCGCTCTTCGACCTGCAATAAAAACACCATCACGGCGAATGAAATATTCAATATAGATATCTGGCTTGGCATGAAGAAACGCCATCATACATACCACTATTTCTCATCATCGCCACAAACGCTGACCTGCGGCAATTTTGGCAAGCACGTATTGTTGGAAGTCAGGTGAGCCATACGCAATAGCTTGCTGTTCGCGTTGAATTTTGCCATTGATGACTTCTTGCTCTAAATACACCAAGGGGCGCTGGTGCTGTTCGGCAAAGTGTTTGATCCAGTTCAAGGCACGGGGTGGGATACGTTTACCGACGGGAATCGCAACATCAACGGGCATCCCCTGCCAGTGGAACTTATTGAATAACACCATGACTTTGGCTTCATGCGGCTTCATCCAATCGGGTAGCGGGCTGTTGGGAATGACCCAGCCGCAGTTAAAATTGTCGCACGGGTCTATAGGGCGATTGGCGTAGTCGTTGCAACCTTTACCCGTGCTGTGGGGGCATGGGCAACCGGGGTAGACATCCGTACCCTTGATATTCATTTGCACCCAGCCGTCGCAACACGCGGTACAGGGCTGGCATTGACGTACTGTTTTGTTCATAAAGCCTCAACGAGAAAAGGCTTCCGAAGAAGCCTTTTCTTTAAACTGTCAACTAAAATCCAGAAGGATATTAGAATTGAGTTACTAAACCAACCGCTGTAGCAGTAGTCTTAGCTGTACCGTTCAGTACACGAGCATCGTTTTCGTTTTCGCTCCACAGAACATAAGCAGATGTTTTCTTACCCAGAGAGTAATCAACGCCCACGTTTGTCATGGTTTCTTCACCGCCAGTGTCACGGTCGCCAGAGCCGTAGCCAGCTTTCAGTGTTGCAGCGCCAGTTTTGAAGCCACCAGCAACATAGATGTTGGTGTCAGTAGCATTAGCAGGCGGTAAGCCAAGTGTTGGAACACCAGCACCAGCAGTAGCATCACCTTCAACGGTTTCGTATACGACGTTAGCGAAATGACCCGCTTCGTGCTTATAGCCAACACCGAGATTGATGTCAGTAGCAAGACTATCAATAGTGGTATAACCCAAGCCAGCATACACAGGACCGTTGCTGTAGTTAGCCATTGCCGTATTAGCAGCAGTAGTGCTAGATGCTGTAGCATCATTGGTGGTAGGAGCTGTTGAATGAGCAACAGCCAAACCAACTGGGCCCGCTTTAGTGATATAAGCAACGGCGTTGTTTACACGATGATTGTCAGCAGCAACAATCTTTTCCATTGCGCCGTAAGTGTCACCAAAAGCATCTAAGCCAGAAGTAGCCAGTTTAGCGGGGGTATCATGCTTACCAACGCGAACCTCACCGAAACCACCTTTCAAACCAACGAATTGGTTACGAGTAGTCAGGTTATTGGCACTGTTGTCACCATCCAGTTCCAAATTGAATTCTGTACCGTAAGTTGCGCTCAAACCGTTATCCAGTTCAGTAGAACCTTTAACGCCTAAACGTGAGCTGTGGCTTTCTACAACTGTATCAGAAGTAGTGCCGCTATCAACCGTGCCAACGGAAGCGTGCAGGTTGCCGTACAGAGTGGTATCAGCCATTGCCGCAGCAGGTGCGATCAGTGCAGTAGCAACTGCGATTACGAGTAATTTTTTCATGAGTCGACTCCTATTAAGAAGGTTTGTCCTGTCTTTAAAATTTAATTTCGATTTGTTCAATCTGACGGGAGTATTTATACATCCCTTGCCAGCGTCTTGCAACAGCTTTTTTGCAAATACGCTACAAAGTTTACTGCATATGTTGTAGAAATGCTACAGGGGTTGCTGGGCAAAACAGCCATCTACCGACAGACGGTAGCGTATTGAATTTCAAGTGGTTAGATACAAAAAAGCCACAAGTATCTAGATACTGTGGCTTTTTTGATACACTGTTCATACTGAGATTCGGCGAACCGAAAAGTAATACGTGATTAACGCTTGGAGAACTGTGTGGCGCGACGTGCTTTGTGCAAACCGACTTTCTTACGTTCAACCTTACGAGCGTCACGCGTTAAGAAGCCTTCAGACTTCAGTTCAGCACGCAGGGTTTCATCGTATTGCAACAGAGCGCGGGCAATACCCAAGCGGATAGCGCCGGATTGACCCGTGATACCACCGCCAGCAACCGTTACATTGATGTCAAATTTCTCTGCCATGTTAACGGTATACAGTGGTTGACGGACAACCATGCTAGCCGTTTGGCGACCGAAAAAGTCACCCAGTGCTTTGCCATTGACCGTGATCGTGCCACTACCTGCACGCATAAACACGCGAGCCGATGAAGATTTGCGACGACCCGTGCCGTAATATTGTGTTTCAGCCATTTCTAATTCCTGCCCGATCAAAAGTCCAGCGCTTGTGGCTGCTGTGCTTGGTGGTTATGTTCTGTGCCAGCGTAAACTTTCATTTTACGGTACATGGCGCGACCCAGTGGATTCTTTGGCAACATGCCTTTTACAGCCAGTTCGATAACACGACCGGGTGCACGTTGCTGCATCTTTTCAAAGGTGAACGCACGCATGTTACCGATGTGACCGGTATGGTGGTAGTAAGTTTTATCTTTGGCTTTGTTACCAGTGATACCCACTTTGTCGGCATTGATAATAACGATATAATCGCCTGTATCAACGTGCGGGGTATATTCCGGCTTGTGCTTGCCACGCAGACGGCGGGCAACTTCGGAGGCCAAACGGCCTAGCGCCTTACCTTCGGCATCGACGACGAACCAGTCGCGTTTTACCTCAGCCGGCTTTGCACTGAATGTTTTCATCTTGCTCAATCCACTTCTTAAATCTGTTTTGCCGATCCGCCCCAAACCTTGATAAGGTGGGGGAACGAAGAAACGCGGCATTTTAGGGGAAGTGACGCTAATTCTCAAGTGTTTGCGCCCTGCCATCGACAAAAAAATGCCTCACACGACGGAGAGGCACTAAATCAAAGAGACAAACACTATGAAAAAGAGGTCATTCACATACCCATCCCCCCAATAAAAAAACGCGGCTCGTGTGAGCCGCGCAATTACCACCAAAGGAGGATGGAGGAGTGTTAAATCGGTAGTAAACAATATGATAATATACTAATATTCTAACCTTTCTTTGTCAACAGGCTGTAACACATTTGTTGCATATTTTTCATATTTTGGGTGCGCTAACGCACCCAAAGAGGGCGCACACATAGGTGCGCCCCTACGGGCTATGGGTAAGGACACACCTATATGTGCACCCTCTTCCCACCTCTCATCCCCCCCAACATCATCCACCCAATACGCCTGTTGCACACTAATCAACCGACACACCGCCAACGGCAGCGACTGGTAACGCTTGCCCAAGCGAAATCCGATCAGCTTTACCAACGTTTGCACCGCTGCCAACGGCAACAACCACCTCTGGCGTTCATATAAATACTGTATCAATGAACGCACGTATGTCCCCGCCTCACGATCCGGCGCCCCCACCGCTTGCATCAATGGCTGTTCCGACGCATGAAACACGCCCACATCAAAATAACGCCGAAACACCTGTAACAAGGTATAACGATGCGAATGTTCCACCGTACTTTCCGCCGAATACACCGTTTTCCAACCCGCCAGCAACAAACGCGCTGCCACATAACTGTCTTCGCTCACAATAATATGCTGTGGAAACCCCCCAATGCTGCGCAACGCACTGGCGCGATACACCGCGTACACATCAGACGCAAATGCCGCCCGATACCCCAGCGTTTTGAAGCTGTCACGATCACGTACCGACGACGTTGCCGGATACGTAAAACCGCGTGCATGGCATTCCAACAAATGCGCCCCCAGACGCGGTAAATGTCGCCCGTAGACCATACCCACATGACTATCCGCATCGCACTGGCGCAGCAGCGTTTCCAAGGAATCGGTTTGCTTCAAAATTGCATCTTGCGTCAGGTACACCAGCAATTCCGCATCGGGGCACAATTCTGCGGCTAATTGCCGTGTGCCGCCGTGGCTAAAATCACGCGGATGAATGCGTTGCACCTCCAATCCCGCCGCCGCTGCCAAGTCGGCAGTATGGTCTTCCGACAAGGAATCAATCACCAAATAGCGCCCCGCTCGCACGGTTTGCTGCTGCATCGCCTTGAGCCATTCCGGCCACAAACGCCCCGCATTGCGGGTCAACACGATCACCGCCACATCAGGGCGCTCTATTCTTGTTGTCATTACGTATACCCCTGTTGTTAAGCAAAGAGCAGCAAAGCGACATTGTTCAAAACGCCCGGCTTAAACAAGCGATGCTGCAAAATATGTTGCCGCCGCCGCCACCCTTGCAAATGCCGCAACCCCGCCAACGCCGCCACCAATTGATATTCTTGTGTATTCAAGCGCTCACCGAAACGGTGTAAAAAAACCTCTGCCTGTTGACTCCACGCCTCGGTACGCGCACTCAAGCCCTCAAGGCGAGCAGGCTTTGCCCCGATCACATTATCCGCGTGTTGGCGATACAGCAGTAACGGGTGAGACAATGGCAATACCACCCCAAACCATGCACACACCAACGCCAACCAACGATCATGTTCCATCGCATATAACGGCAAAGGAAACGCCAACACCGCCGCCGCCCGGTTGAACGCGGTCGCACACCCCGTCACCACATTGTTCAGCAAATACGCCTGCTTGCGCTGCTCCACATCGAAATCGCGGTAATCCCAAAAAGACACCGCCTGTAACGCCCGATTTTCATCCACCACCACCAAATCAGCATGTACCAGCAACGGCGTATCCTCACCGTATTGCGCTTCTAAGCGGCGCAGCGCGGTGTATTGCACTGCCACTTTTTCGGGAAACCACACATCATCCTGATCACAAAACATCAAACACGGCGCAGTGCTCGCTTCCACCAAACGGCTGAAGCTCAATTTACTGCCCAAATGATTGCCATCCAGCACCAAACCTGCCAATTTTTCGGGATGTTCTGCCTGCCATTTCAGCAAAATACGCAAGGTTTGGTCGGTCGAGCCATCATCCCGCACCAGCAATTGCCAATCCTGAAACGTTTGCTGTTCCAACGATGCCAATAGCTCCGGCAGCCAACGCTCCCCGTTCCAGGTTGACAGCAAAATTTGTACGCGTGTGGCTTCCATCGTCAACCCGCTTCAAACCAGCCACGCCACCACTTTGCCGCCGACCAATCTAACAGCAACAAGCGCAAACGCGTGCCATACCACACCAGCATCGCCTTGATCCCGGGGCTAAAACACCGCCCGCGCCCCGAAGAAAAGCGGAATGCCAGCGCGTAACCAAACAGTTTTAGTGGACTCAGAACCATCTCTGGCGCTCCTTTCTTATTTTTTTACCGTATGCAAATACGCCATGCGAAACGCGAAATTCGCCATCCCCGTCGGAATCCGATCAAACAACGCATAACGCCACGCGCTCAACTCCAAGCGCCGCAACAATTGCCGAGGGTGCAGCAAATCGCCCCACCCGACCGACTGATTCGCCAGTGCCAACACATGGTCATGCCCGAAATCTTCGGTATGCACCAATTGGGTCAACTCACGCGTCTCCTCGGACGTGGGATACACCACCGCTCGCTCCAACAAGCCATGTACATACGGCAATAATTGCTGGCTGGAATACCCCGTTAACTGCTGCACCGCATTGAAATGCTCCCAATGGTGCATAATCCCCTGTTGCATTTGCGCCACCAACGGGTTGCACGCCAATTCTGCCTGCCGATCCGGCGCAGAATCCGCTTTCAACACGGGGACAACTCGCCCATTCGCTTCGCGGTAAGCAATCGTGGTTGCCTCAAACGAACGCGCCCCCTGCTCAAAAATTTCCTCAAATTCCGCCGGAATGCGTTCACAGGCATTGCCGCGCCGCGAATCATGCACAATGCCTTCACAGACATTGTTCTCGCCAAAATCCGCGTACAGCTTCGGCACAAACGCAAAGTAATAGCCATGCAATACCGGAAAATCCGCTCGCTGCCCAAACGCTTGCTTGAGGAATTTCTGCACCGTGCCATTCCAGCCAATATCCACCAACGCCACGCGCTGATGCGCAAAAAACCCGACTTGTTCCAAATAGCGCTGCAACAATGCACGGTGTTTTTGCCCTTCACGCCGAATAATCGTTTGTACTCGCTGATCGTTCAGAAAATTATGCAGGCGCACATCGTCCCACTGGTGGATGGGGGCAGCAAAGTCCTCAAAACCGTGCTGTTGCGCCAGCGGTTGCAAGGTTTCTTGTGGTAAGCCGTACACTTTGCACACCGATTCCAGCCCGTGCTGCTTCGGGTTGTAAAACGCCACAATGGTCTGTTCCCAGCTTAAGCCCTCCGCTGTTGCGGCTGCGGTAATGACCCGCCGCGATAAGTAAACATATTCCGATGGAATTTGCCCTGCCGTGGTGCGGTATAAACGCTCAAACAAAAAACCATCCCGCGCCACAAACAGTAACTTTTCAATCGGCTGTTCGGCGGCAGCTTGTTGCTGTAAACGTTCCTGTAAACCTTGCATGAAGACACTGAATGCAGGCCCTAACACTTCACGCCCATAGCGGAAAAAGAAACTACGCGGTTGCAAGTTGTCTTGCTGCTGCATACGGGTGGCGACGCATTCAAAAAAATGTCGCCCTACCCAAATACCACCGCGTTGCGCCATTTGTGCCGATAGCGTTTGGCGTTCGCGCCGCCGTAACTCGGCTTTTTCATACAACCAAATACCTTGGATGCCAACACGGCACGCCATACGCCGATCCGACACCGGATTGTCACCGATATGCACCACGTCTTTGCCTTCTAAGCCATTGACTTGCAACATTTTCTCGAACAGCCGCCCACTGTATTTGCCCAGTTTGAAATCGGCGGAGACATAGACAAAGCTGAAATAGTCCACAATGCCCTTACGCCGTAATAGCTCGCATAACAGCTCACCATCCAGATACATATCCGACATGGCAATGATCGGAAGGTTTTGCTCTTTCACCCACGCCATAAAAATCTGGGCATCGTGTTTGACATATAACGTGGCGGCTTCCAAATCCAATTCCGTTTGGAGGATGAAATGTTTTAACGCGTAGTGGTGTTCTTCTTCCTTTTCCAACGCCGCTACCCAACGCGCCAGCAAACTGCTGTAGCGGCATTCGTGATCAAAACCGGCTTGGATGGCTTCAGCCCGTAAGGCTTGTTCGACGTGTTGGCGGGCTTGCCACACGGTTTCAGCATCTATACCCGTCCGTTGGCTGACGGCACGGCAAACGGCACGTTGCACTTCTTCTGGGTCGCCGACGTAACGCCCTAATACCGTGTCGAAAATATCGAGGGAAATTAAGCGCACACCTTGGAGTCGCGGTTCTAACCACCCTCGAATTTGCTGCCAGTCACGCAAAATCAGCTTGTCAGGCATGACTCACCCCCGCCCACCATTGCTTACAACGGCGCAAGGGCGACAACAGCGTTTCACCCCAACGGAAGGCGCGGCTTGCTAACACCGCTTGATAGTGTTGTTGTAAATCACGGATCAGGACATCGCGTTCCGCTATCCAACGATTTCGATCAGCAATCCACGTATCCCGCTCAGCAATCCACGTATCCCGCTCAGCGATGTGCTGGGCTTGGCGCTGAATCAGCGTATCACGCTCCGCTATCCAAGCATTTCGCTCAAGAATCCAGCCATCACGCTCGGCAAGCCATTGCTGGTACTGTGTCAATTGCTGTTGCAAGTCGCCAATTAGTTGGTCACGTTCTGCTATCCAGCCATCACGGTCGGCAATCAGCGGCAACAATTCTTGCTCACGCGCCACCAAACGCAGATGCACCAGCGTCAGCCATTCCTCACGGGTATAGCGGTACAAGTCTTGGAGCTGAATGTCCAAACCGCGTAAACGTTGCCAATCCAATACCCCGTACAAACGCGGCAACCACTCCAACAGCAAGCGCATGTTTTCTTCAATCGCCGCCAACGGCTTTTCACGGATAGTATTAGTGTCGTGTAAGCGATAGCCCAACAGCTTTTCACCCAGCAAGCATTGCGTATTAAAACCCGCTAACCAAACCCGCAAGGCATATTCATAATCGTGCACATACCGCAGCTCGGCAAACCCGCCCAGTTGCGCATACACGCGCCGATGGAAAAAGAAGTTGGAGGTGGTAATGAGGAAATTACCGCGCAATAAAGTCGCCCAACTGTCGTTGCGGCTCACGTAGTCTTGCTTTAAGGCTTCAAACCACGCAACCCAGTGCGGTTCAGCCGCTTCTTTGGGTTGGGAATCGCCATCCAGTAACGCCACATCGGTGCTAATGAAATCCAAATGGGTCGTATCTGCCAACGTGACTAAGCGTTGCAGCCGTCGTGCATCCCACACGTCATCCGAATTTAAAATGGCGAGATAATCGCCTTGGGCAAGCGCTAAACCTTCATTGATCGTCGCTGGTGCGCCTTGATTTTGAGCATGGCGCACGCAGTGCAGCGGGGCAGCCGGATGCGCGTGCGCAAACGCTTGAATCACTTCCCAAGAGGTATCGTGCGAAGCATCATCAATCACGATCAGTTCCAACGCGCTGCATGTTTGTGCCAGCACCGAATCCAACGCCTGTTGCACCCAGCGAGCGTGGTTATACACTGGCAGGATCACACTGACCTTAACCACAACATACCCCAACTTATTATAATGATTGACGGTTTAGCCGCTCATCACTCTATCATTCAAGCGTGAATCTCGACTGAATACTGCGCCACGCCGTTGCCCCACGCCGCAACATCTGCCAGCTACGCGTCGAATACACGCGTTCGAGTTCCGCATGAGCCATCGCCAATTCGGTGTGCATTCTGCCCCACGTCTGCCACGACGCATCAATCGGCTTAAGCATCGCCGCCGGAAAATGTGCTGCCAATGCCTTTTCTTCCACAATCGGACTGCTGGAAATAATGAATTGGTAAGCCATCGCATCCGGCTCATGGAATTTCGCCAGCGCTTGCGGTGTCGGTTCTAAGCCCGCTTTTTTCAAGTAACGTGCAATCACCTCATCCGGTAAATCGTGCCACGTATAGTCTAACTCGTGCACCGCATAACCCGCCTCAACCAGCAAGGTTTGTACACTTTCCGCCGTGAAAAACTTCAGGTGCGTGCTATCCAAAATGCCCGCTTTTTCGTAGTCAAAATGCCCGTTGAGTAATTCTAGCCGCACCGAGGCATGTGCAATATTGGGGATGGAAATCAGAATTTTCCCTTCATCCAACAACAGCGGTTTAAGGCGGCGCAGCAAATCGTCGGGGCGTTGTAAATGTTCCAGTACATCCACCAAGGTAATCGCATCGAATTTCTCGCCTTCCAGCGCATCGAGGCTATGCGGATCATCCAAATCTTCGGTGAACACGTAATCGCAATAGCGTTGCGCCTGCCACACGATGTCGGGGTTATGATCAATACCGATAATATGCCCTTCGCAACGCTCGCGGATTAAGCGCGACATGCTGCCGTCGCCACAACCGAGTTCGAGGACTTGCGCATAACGCGGAATGCGCCGCACGATCTGGCTGTGAGAGTGGTTGTCATCCAATGCTAAGTGGCTTGTTCCCTGATTCATTCTTATTTGCTCCGTAATAAGGGCAATGCTGGCCACAACCACCAGTGACCGGGGCTTTCCCGGATACGCTGTTCCAGTTGCTGGGCGAGCAACCCCATCAGTGTTGCTTCGTTATAATCATTGGGATCAAGTAACGCGGAAAATTCTGCCACGACTCGACCCTCCCCCCAATCACGCATAAAGAACGGCGCGATCACTGCCTTGGTTTTTTTTGCAATTCGATAAATACCGGCAGGCAGGTCAATAGTACCGCTTATAAAATTAACTGTCACTCTTCCTTTATGCGCTTCTATGTATGGCACATCAAATATTAATGCAATTAAATGATCGTTTAACGCACGGTAGAGCGGGCGCAATTCATCCCCTTCCACCAAAAACGCCCCGCCCAACGCCTGTTGTAAACGTTGTAGCTTGAATAAGCGGTAACGGTATTCCGCCGGATGTAGCCCATGCTGATTGGTCGTGCCGCCGTCACGGGTAATCGTCCCTGTGGTAAACCCTTGCGCCCGCATCGCTGCGCCCGCCATCCAGAAACGTCCGAAATGCCCCCCCGTCAGCAAGACCCGCTTACCCTGCCGCCGTGCTTGCGCAACTGCCTCGAACCCCTGCAAGTCCACCAGATTTTGAATGGGCTGGTGTTGCAAATACCACGTATCCAACGCCTCCTGCTCCACCATGCGATAATAATCGTTCAACCAACCCGCAAGCTGTACCTCGGTCGCCGCAGGAAAAGCCCCCTGCATTTGCGTGCGAATCACCGCCTCTTCCTCCGCGCGTTTGCGGCGGAACAAGCCCGCGTGTTGCCCCGCTAACGCATAACCCAAGCGTGGGGGTAGTTGCGCATACGCCGGAAACAACAGGTTATAACGCAAGGAAAAATCGTCAGCACGCCAGCGCATCCGCCACCTCCACCACGCTTGCCCAACGGTGCGGCAACATCACCATGCCCACGCCCTGCTGCTGCCCCGCTTGCTGCACCCGAAACGGACAGCAACGCTCACGCGAGTCGTAAACATGCACGCCGCTACCGTCGATCAACCACACTTCCACGCAATATTCCCCCGACAGCAACGACAGATGCTCAATCACGAATTCCGCCGCCACCATTCCCGCCGCCACCGGCTGCATTTGCACACCATCATGCAGGGTGCTGATGCCGTAACATTGCACATCATCATTACGGCGAATCACCAGCCCCACATGCACATCGGCTAACGGGTGATTGCCTTGACTGGCTTCAATGCGTAAACGAAACGGGTCGTGAGTTTGAAAAATATCACGGTTCAACGTAACCGCCAGCAGTAGGGGCGCACCCCCGTGTGCGCCCTCCCCATCCTGATCGTGACCCTGAAGAGGGCAGACACGGGGGTCTGCCCCTACGGCATTTCTGGCGCGGGTGGCATCTTGATAGGCATCAACAACCGTTTGCGCAGCGCCGAACATCCGCACCCTGCCCTGTTCCAGCCACACGGCTTGACGGCACATTTCACGTACTTGGTAAAGATTGTGGGAACAAAACACCAGCGTTGCGCCCTTGCTTAAAATCGCTCGCATCCGATCCAAGGATTTTTTCTGGAAATACTGATCGCCGACGGATAAGGCTTCATCCACGATCAACACCTGCGGCTCAATCACCGCTGCCACCGCAAACACCAACCGCACTACCATGCCGCTCGAATACGTTTTCACTGGCTGTTGCGCAAACTCACCCAATTCCGCAAACGCCAGCACCTCCGGCAACTGCCGCTCGATGTCAGCATGGGCAAGCCCGCGCAACGCCAAGCCCAGCCGCGCATTCTCCACACCGCTGAATTCTGGCTGCAACCCCGTCCCCAATTCCAACAATGCCGAACGCCTGCCGTGAATCTCGCAAGTCCCACTGGTTGGCGGCAAATTACCCGCCAGCATTTTCAGGAAAGTGCTTTTCCCCGCCCCATTATCGCCAACCACACCCAGCGAATCCCCCGCCTGCAAGCGCAAATTCAAACCTTGCAAGGCATGAAATAATGCATGACGCGGACGACGCAACACCCATTCCAGCAAGGCATCACGCGGATGAGCATACCGCCGATACGCCACACCTGCGTCTACCAACCGAATCACCCCAGCCGCATTCACAACACATACCTCGCCCGCAACAACAGCCGCTGAAACAACCACAATGCCGCCCCCAACAACCCGCTAGCCAGCCCTAACAGCCCCGCAAACGCCTGCCACAAAAATTGCCCCTCCAGCAACGCCGCCCGATAACCAGCCACCAAATACGCCAACGGATTCCACGCAAACCACGCCTGAAACACCTCCGGCACAACCTGCAACGGGTATACAATCGGTGAAATCAGCAATAATACCGTCAGCAACGGTGGCATCATCTGGCGCAAATCCCGCAAAAACACCCCCAACACCGCCAATCCATACGCAAATGCCAAGGAAAACACCACACGCAACAACAGAAACGGCAGATAAAACAACAATCCCAACGGCTGCCACTGCCCCTGTAATAGCAACCACAGCAACAACAAGCCCACCGACAGCCCTTCCAACACCAGCGAAGAGCCGACCGGCAAGAGTGGCAACAACGCTGGTTGCAACGGCGAATTCAGCAATAACTCACGCCGCTCGGTGAGAATCGACGGCGCACGCGTCAGCACTTCCCCCAACGCATTAAACACCGTCAAACCCGTGAATAACCACGCGGTAAACTGCGCAGAATCGGTTGCCGCCCCTACCCGCAATTGCAGGATTTCCCCAAATACCAGCGCATACACCAGCAGCATAAACAGCGGTTGCGCCAACAGCCAAAACACGCCCAGCGCTGTTCCCGCATAACGCTCGCGCAAGTCATGCCGCAATAATTGCCCCAGTAAGGTTAACGTTGCAGCATTCACTTCACAGGATTCTGCGTAAGAAACTCGGCTTTTAATGCCTCGATGAGCGTTTTTTCACGGTCTTCGCGGTATTCTTGTTGCAGTTCAGCAATAATTTCAGGTTTCACTTCGGCGAAGGTACGTGTTTCAGGGGCTTTTTTGTCGATAAATGCCAGCAGATAAGCCGTTTTCTGGTGAATAAACACCTCGCTGAGTGGCTTATCCACAGACAATTGGGCGGCAGTCTCGAAAAACACATCCGGTTTTTGCCCTTGTTGAAACCACTGCGAATCGCCTTCGGTGAGTTTTAAATCGGCGGCGGTGCTGTTTGCCAATACTGCCGCTTTAAACTCGGTTTTACCTGCCGCAATGTCTGCACGGAGACTGGCGAGTTTGGCGCGAATCTCGGTTTCTTTACCGTCGGGAATGGTTAATTCCAAGGCACGCACGCGCAAACGTAACGGCAATTGGTATTGCTGCGCCATGCGGGCTTGATACAGCTCTTCGGCACGCGCAGAAAAATCAGGCATACCCTCATCGCGGGCAGCATCCAGCGCCAGCCGCGCCAGTTGTTCGTTACGGAATTCGGTGACGCGTTTTTCCAACTCAGGGCTTTTATCCAAGCCTTTGTCTAGCCCCTGTTTCACTAAAGCATCACGGATGAAAGCGGTTTCGGCGGGCGCAGCCACAGCCGGAAACGCACACGCGCACAGCAGCGCGAAAGTTAAGTTACGCAGCATAACGATGATTACCAAATAGCAAGCCTACAACCAATAAAAGGCGGCAAAGGAAACCCTTGCCACCTGTTTCTCTCCCGGAGAAAGTCCCAACCAAGTCACGTCACCAAGGAGATTGTCGAGAAGTCAACTTAATCGCGCTGAACTTTGTATGGCAGCGCATCGCCGAAGCGAGCATTCGGGTTAGCACTGACGTTGCCTTCCAAGAAAGCCGCGCCAGTCGCAGGAACACCTTTGTACACATTGCTATCAGCCGTGTAAGTACTCGGTTTCGCACTGTAACCTTGTGCAGACTGGAAGCCGCTAGACAAGCTGTAACCAGGGAAGGACAACCGCGCCCAACCGCTCACAAATGCACCCACGCTCACGCTTTGCTTGGAGTCGCTCGACAACAACGTGCGGCTAGCATCATAGGATGGGTCACTGGACTTGAAGCTGATCACGTTCACTTCGCGGTTCAGCAAGCTGGAATCATCCACTTTCACATTACCCATACCGATCGGCGGGGAGAAACCGAATGATGTACCACTGGATGCAACCCAACCGGCCCGCCCTTCTTCACGGTCAAAGATGCCGTTTTCAAAGGTAGCTACTACGTCGGTCGTTGCGGCATTAATGCCGTGTTTCTTCATCGGGAAGGTGACGACCCAATCCGTATGACCGTCATAGCCATCGGTAGGGTCGAGGAAGTATTCGTTCATCAAATGCGGTGCTAACAAAACGTGGGCAATCGGGTAAGGGTTCGTGCCGCATTGTGGGGTCAGCTCATCCTTGTCTTCCAAGCACGCATCTTTTTGCGCTGTCCATTGGGTAACGACCATTTCGTTTTCACCCGTGCTGGTCTTGGTCATAACGCTACTGCTGGCCACATTACCGGAAGCCAGTGATGGCAACAGGAAGTTATCCGGGTCATGCGACAGGTAATGTTGGGCTTGCGTCGTGTAGTTGTCGATAGCCACTGGGTCGAGTGCGTAAGCCGAACCTTTGCCAACGTTCACAATCGCCGATGAACCAAACAAGCCGCCCGTCGGTGCGCTCACACCTGCCGCCGCCGTGCCCGCACCTTGTGAGAACGTGCCTTTGCCGCCGCTAGTACTCGGTGTCCACGCTGCTTCAATCGTTTTACAGTCAGTTGGAGCACCATTTTTATGCAAAACACCGGCTTTTACAGCGGTGTCTTCGACGACACCCATTTCGATGACTTCAATATAGCCCTCGCGTGTATCCGCAGCGGTTACACCTTTGTACAGGTTATGCCCTGTAAACGGCACTTCTGCTTGGCATTTGCCATCCGCACAAGAAGCCAAGGCTGGCAAGGTACAGGTGCGGTCAGATGTACTCAGTGTACCGACCATATTGCCTTTGCCGTCATCACCGGCTTTAACGCTACCTGTCCAGATGTCTTCAGGCGACATGTAAATGTTGAAGTCCAGCACGTCATTACTGCTTTTGCCTTCGCGGAAACGGATTTTGACCGCCTTGGTTTGATCCGTAGAGTTCACCAAATTGACGTTAGTGACATAACCGTCATTCGCATTGTAATAAGGGAACAGCAGCACTTGACCCGTGCCATCTTGGTTGACATGCACCGCTTGCGCACTCGTCATGACCCCCGCTAAGCCGAGAATGCCGGTAACGACACTGATGGCGACTTTATTTTTCTTGAACACTTGCGTGCCTCCTGGTTCTATCTTTTATATTGTTGACGGAGTATTGAAAGATTTACTGTTTTAAATCTATTTGTTCCCAGACCCAAAAGTGACTGGGGATGACCAGACCATTATACGTAATACATAAATTATTTTGATCACCACATTTACTGTTTTACGTACCGCCAGTCCGAAAACCAGCCATCCTTGACCCATGTTTCGTGCACAACATCGCTGGTTTCTACCGGCGTGCTCAGTCCGCGCATTTTCATCGAAACCGTAACATCCACATCGACCTGACAGCGCTTGCCGGAGGCGTCGCACTGAACCTGTTTCACCTGCGCTTTGTTCCACAACCCTGTGCCTGACGCTTTACGGCGAAAGGCTTCGGGGGTTGTGGTGGCTTTAAACGCATCGGTGTAATACACGTATGCCCTTTCGACATCACCGCTGATCAGCGCATCCCAACGTTGTTGGGCGTGGTCTTTCAGCACGGTTTCGGCTGGGCTGCACGCTGCCAGCAGCGCACCTGCCAGCAGCACACTCACGGTATTTCTATTCAACATATTGCCCCTTCAATTGTGGGAGGAATTTATCCCCATCCATCAGACTTTTCATGCGCTCGCGCATTTCCTCGCCGGTTTTCACCAAATCGCGCTGGCTGGTAATCGCCGTCGGCGTAATCATGACCAACAATTCGGTGCGCTTGCCGCCTTTGCTCGTGCCGCTGAATGCGCCGCCAATCACAGGTAACTTGCTCAAACCGGGTACGCCATTGCGCCCTTCCGTATTGTTATCGCGAATCAAACCGCCCAACACCACCGTTTCACCGCTTTTCACCGCGACGTTGCTCTTGATGTTACGTTGCAAGAAGCTGCGATTGCCGGTGGCAGAATCCACTTCGCCCACGTCGGTAATGTCTTGCTGGATGTCCATTTTTACCAGCCCGTTGGCATTAACGTGCGGCGTTACCTGCAAAGAAACCCCGGTATCTTTGTACTGCACCGTCGTCGCCGTGGTCAGCCCTGAAGCACTACCACTGGCGGTAGACAAGCTCCCCGTAAAGACAGGTTGCTGATCACCCACTTTGATGGATGCCGTTTGATTATCCAACACCAACACCGACGGTGAAGACAACACGCGTACTTTGGATTCCCGCGCCAAGGCATTGACCGCACCCATCACCCGTTCCGCTCCCAAGGTCGCCGAGAACGAGAAACCGCCCGGTGTCGTATAGCCATTGGCATTAGCCCCTAAACCGCCCACACCATTCGCCCCGAACGCATTGCCATTGTTCTTGAAGTACCATTGCAAGCCGTATTCCAGCCCGTCAGTCAAGGTCACTTCCATGATCGAGGCTTCCACCTGCACCTGCATCGGCATCACATCCAAACGTTTCAGCGATTCCTGAATCTGCTTGTAAGTATCTTCAGCACACATAATCATCAAAGAATTGTTGGTCTTATCGGAGACAATGCGTACTTCCGCATCGGGGTTAATGCTCAACCCTTCGCCGCCCGTATCACCTGTACCACCCAACATGGTTTTAGCCGGTTCAGCCGCTGCTGCCACGGGCTGACCATCCGCCCCCACGCTGGCAGGCTCTAAACCCGGCGCAAGGCTTGAGGCATTACTACCCGGTAAGCCACTCTTTTTACTGCTGCTTTTCTTGCCGCCAAAAATCTGGTTGAGCATATCGGCCAAGTGTTCAGAATCGCCGTTTTGCACTTGGTAAACAAACAGTTGCTGCCCAGCCGTCGGACTTACCTGGTCGAAACGGTCTACCCAGTCCTTCATATCCTTGAGGTAATCGGCATTGGCGGAAATGATCATGATGCTATTCATGTGCTCAATCGGCATGATTTTGATCATGCCTGCCATTGGGCTATTGCCGCTTTCGCCGAACAATGCATCGAGGTTTTTCGCCACCACGCCCGCTTCCACGTTTTTAACACGGTACAAACCAACCGACATGCCTTTCAATACATCCACGTCAAACGTCTTGATCGTCGCCATTAAGTTCGCCAGCTCGGAGCTTGTGCCTGCCAATACCAACATATTGCGGTTCGGATCAACCCGCACAAACGCATCCGGGCTAGCTAGCGGTTCGAGGATTTTCTGCATTTCGGCAACCGGTATGTAACGTAATGTTACTACCTGCATACTGTAACCCGGCTTAATTGAACCTGTAGACGGCATAAAGCCGCGCCCTTTCAGATTTGCGCGTGCCGCCACGCGATAATTCCCAGTATCGTCTTTGTAGAGCACCGCCCCTTGGGTTTGCAGCAAGGATTCCAAGGTCGGAATCAGTGCATCGCGTTCAATCGGGTCGGTGGAATTGATGGTGACTTCGCCCTCTACCCCCGGTTCGACGGTGTAGGTTTCTTTGAGGATGTCGCCCAACACGACCTTAACCACTTCGCGGATGCTGGCACGCTCGAAGTTCAGGGCAATGCCTGCGCCTTTGCTGGCTTTATTCGCCACGTCAGGACGTTTCACATCGGAACGGTAATAATCGTGGTTGCCGAGGATTAGCTCCACATCGCCTTGCTTACTGGATTTGTTCGCACTGTTTGAACCCGATGGCATCGCATCCCAAGCCGGTGTATTGCGGTTTTCTTCACGATAACCGACAGTCTGCACACTGCCGGTATCCGCAGGGCGCAAGACCGGACGCGATAAACCCACCGCGCTGGGCGCTAATTCGCGCACCGCGTCGCTGCGTTGAAAACCACTGTTGTTTTTGATGTTACTGCGATAACCTGGACTGCCTTTTATTGATGTGCAAGCGGACATAAGTACCGCCACACTGACCAGCCCTACAATGCTGCCCTTGTATTTCACAAGCTAACCCCATTTGTTTTTATTTTTATTGTATGACCCAAGCTGACACACGCCACCGAGTTCTGTTTTAACTATACTAATGGTTTATCATTTTAATAAAAAGTACAGCTTATCGGATAAAGACTGCCTATCTTCCCGTATTGGGTGGCGCTTGTTCCTGCCCTTCTCCGGTTAAGCCACCCCAACGTGAAGCCATTAAACGCTGACGTGCTTCCAGCGCATCATTAACAGACAAGGCGGGCGGCTGCTTCTCGGTATCGGCGGGAAACGGCAAACCAGCGCCAGCGGGGACACTGCCAGCGGCTTGTGCCATAGCTACCGGTGGTGCAGCCATTGGCTGGGCGACAGGAGGAGCAGCACGCATTGCCGCTTGTTGTTGTGCTGCCTGCTGTTGCACAACACGGGCTTGCGCCACTTGTGGGCTTTCTTGTGGAGCGGTGAAATCAGCCACTAGCGGAATCACTTGTTCCTGATCCCCTATCCCTAGCAGCAAACGGTCAGGGTCAATTCCCGTCACATCCCACGCGCCCCATTTATCGCCTTTGCGCAAATGCACACTGCCACCCGCAGCGTTTTCCATGATGGCAAACAGGCTTGCGCCCATATCGATAATGCCAATCAAACGCCCTTCCGGTAAGGTTGTATCCACGGGTACGACTGGCGCAACAGGGGCGGCAGCAATGGGTTCCGGTTCGATAGCTTTACGCCCTTCCCAAAACAGCGGTGTGCTGACTATTTGTGGATAATTGTTTAAGTCGGGAGCATCCAAGGCACTGGCATCAGGAATTTTCACACTAATATTGTCTGACGGATGCTTTTGTTGTTCTTCCAAGAGTTGTAAGTTGAAAAAACTCCAACCGGTCAACGCGCACAAGACCAAACCACTTAGCCACAAGAATGCTTGTATCGGCGGGTTAATCCACTGTTTCATGTTGCACCTCCCCACCACGCCAGTACGTTGAAATCTGTACTTCAGCTTTGACCACTTGATCTTTGCCTTCTTCACCATCCAAAGGCTTCACGTCTAAACTTTCCACAAACATTAACGGACGCGCTCGATACGCCTGATGCAAGACTTCACGCAATAACGCAGGGCTGCTTTGGAACACAGCCTTCACCATAACACGTTGGTAAACTGACTTTTCTTGCCCTTCCTCTGCCGTTTGTTGCTCATCCAGTACTTCTGAGCTAACCAATACGCCATTGTCGCGAGTAATCACGGTGGAGAGGTTTTTTTGCAATTCCTTAGCGACTTGTGCCGAGGTCATGCCTGCGGGGTAAAACAGCTTATCCAGCCCGTTTTGTTGCACGCGCTCGTATTCCGCCATGAATTCCGGCGTGGCATTGGCAATTTGCCGGAAACGTGAGAGTTGTTGGTAGCCCGTTTCAACCTTTTCAGTCAATTCCAAGGATTTTTGCACCGTGGGGATAATGATCAGAAACACCCCCAGCACCAAAGCTAACACCAGCAACCCCCACGCCAGCAAGGTGTGATGTTGCCGTAACGACGCATTATTCAGCATTAGACACCTCCAATGAGGCTTCAATATGGAAACGGTCACGCCCATTGTCTTTATTGCGGGTGACGGGGGATTTGAAACGCACATCGGCAAATTCGGGCGCTTCTTCCAAACTGTCAATCAACGTCAGGGCTTTCGCTGATTCGCCGCGAATTTCCAGCTTGCCGCCTTGAATGCCCAAGCGCTCCAACCACGTATGATCGGGAATTAGAGCGGATAATTTTTCCACCACATCCAACGCCATTGGCATCGTGTTGCGTTTGTCTTCGATGAATTTCAGCGCGTCTTCTGCTTCAACCAACTTTTCGCGAATCGACAATTGTTCTGCTGACGACTTGCGCACTTCTGCCAAGGCGGTGTCGATTTGATCGACGCGACGGTATTTGTAACCCAAGGGAATCGCTAACGATAACGCCAATGCGCCAAGAAAAAAGTACAGCGGTACACGCGACCATTGTTGCGTTGTCGCCCCCGATTGCTTTGCCAATAAATTAATATCGGGATGCGCCCCTGCAACGGAAACGATTTGAATCAGCCCAATGCCCAACTCGCTTAACTGACGGCTTAAACGCTCCACCACCAATTTCGGCACGACAACAATATCCGCGAGAATTTCTTTGCGCCCTTTATCGTGTTGCGCCACGCGGGCATCAAACAAGGCATTGTCTGCCGTAAACGGCGTTAAGCGATCCAACTGATAACTCAATACCTGTTGGAGATTGTCTTTCACGGCTTCGGGAAAGTAATGCTGTAACGCCAACACTTGCGCCTTCCCTAAGCACAATTCGACTTGGTACGGCTTGCGTTGCGCGTGTTTGGGCAGCAAATTGCTCAGGGACGTATCGGTGTCTTGCAAGTTGATTCTGCCACAGGTTTGCTTCTTGCCGTCTTGCAACCACGCGGCTTCTAAGGTGCGTTCATCCTGCACTTGCAACAGCAAACGCGGCAATTCGGTACGGAATAATTTACGTGCAGGGTTCGGCAGACCGTTGTATAAGCCTTCTCCCCACCAACGCATGAATGTTTGAAATTTTGCAGTAAATGACATGGCTTTATTATTATTTTTTGTTGAAAACCCCAATTGCCATGCTAGCCCAGCACCGGATTAGTGTCGAACTTTAACCGACTAACTGTACATTGCCACCCTACACCCGTGTAATTACTACAAAAGTTTGCCACGGCGGTTTACAAGTACCTGCTGCTGCGTTAGGATTGCGCCCTTGATTTTGCCAATGTCAGAATCCTGCGGAAAAGTGTCCGAGTGGTCGAAGGAGCACGCCTGGAAAGTGTGTATACGGTAACGTATCGAGGGTTCGAATCCCTCCTTTTCCGCCATTTTTTAAAAAGCCTCGTATAGTCAACGACTTACGAGGCTTTTTTTTGGAAAAAATAACTTATTCCAATTAAATAGTTTTATTGATACCATTCTGGAACATACAGAATACATTGTTCGCGCAGCTACCAATACACTCAAAAATAAGCGGGGATACAGCGCATGAGACACCCATTACGGATGGCATCAGCTTTCATTCTATGCGGCGCACTGAGCCTAGCACAGGCTGAAACACCTACAATCAAGATCGGTACACTCAAAGCCGCGCCACAACTCGACGGTGCAGCCGAAGACTGGCAAGACATTACTGCTACGACGCTAAAACTCACCTACATCGGTAAACCTGAACTCACCAAAACCGTCTTGCTGAAAGCAGGTATTTTCGGCGATGAAGTCTTCTTCTACACCACATGGGAAGACAGCACCCAAGACATTCTGCATAAACCCAGTGTCTGGGATGAAGCCCAACAAAAATACGTCGAAGGGCCACAACTCGAAGACCGTTTCGCGCTGGAATTTGCGATGAAAGGTGATTACGACGCGAATTGGTTTTCCGGCAAAGAATTCACCGCCGATATGTGGAACTGGAAAGCCGCACGCACCAACCCGATTGGCATTAGCCATGACAAAATCACCATTATTAGCAAACAGCCGATGACCGAATCGTACAAAGCCACCTTGCCGGATGGTTCAAACCTGTACATTAATCGCCCGACCGATCTCGGCGGCGAACCGTATGCCACCAAACGCTATTTCAAAAAACAGCAAGACATCATGCCCAAATACGCCCCGTTGGAAAAACTTCCCGAAGGTGTGGATGACATCAAAGCTAAAGGGGTGTGGAAAGACGGGTACTGGCATCTGGAACAACGTCGCAAGCTCAATACCGGTCATGAAGACGATGTACGCTTCACCTTAGGCAGTACGGTTAAGGGGGCAGTCGCGGTGTTTGATCACGATGGCAGCCAACATCACTTTACGTCCGATACCCTGACGTTTGCATTTTAATAGAATAATGAAAAACCTTTGATTATGCGCTTTTTCAATAACTTACGATTGCTGCAAATTATTGACAGCACCTTCCTTGTTGCGTTGCTGGGAATCATCGCTGTACTACTGTGGTTTAATCTCAGCGATGTATCCAACCAAGTACGCCAAAGTATGCTGGCATCGAATACTTCGTTGCAGCAATCTCATGCTGCCTTCGTGCGCCAAATCGAACTGGAATCGGCTATTGACCAACAACGTGCCACTTTTGACCAGTTGAATGATGAATTTTTCAAATTTGCGTTTGACCCTAACAGTACCCCGACGAATCTCCCCCTGCTGCATAAGCTCAGCCACGACTTGCAAGACCAAGGCGAACAACTGTTAGCGATCTGGCCGCTTGAAAACCGTCCAGAGTTAAAAGCAAACTACGAAGAAGCCGTGGGGATCATGTCCAACCTTAGTACGGAGTTGGAAGGCTTACCCCCCGCGCATTGGCACCAACTCGCAGTTGATGCCCGCGATACTGCCAATCATGCCAAAATCTTGATGGCGGACATTGAAAAAATCGACAATCAACTTGGACAGCAAATTGGCGACACCATTCTGGCATCCATCCAAAGCACCGATGCCAGCACCGCACAGATGGCGGCACAACTCACCTATTTAAAACAACGCGCTTTGTGGGGAACATTAGGCATTATTATCTTGCTGATTATCAGCCGCTTGTATTTTTCCACCCGTTTCCAACACCTGACCCAAACAGCACAAACCGCGCAAAAAGTCGCCGAAGATGCCGTCAAAACCAAAGCGCGTTTCCTCGCCACCATGAGCCACGAAATTCGCACCCCCATGAATGGCGTGATCGGCATGACACGCTTGCTGATGAATACGCCGATGAGCAAAAAGCAAACCGATTTCGTCGAAAGCATCTACCTCAGCGGCGAACACTTGCTCACTGTTATCAACGACGTGCTGGACTTTTCCAAAATCGAAGCGGGCAAACTCGACCTCAAACGCGAACCCGTGGAACTGCGGGCGTGTATCGAAGACGTGCTCAACCTGCTCACCTCCAAAGCGCTCGAGAAAAATCTGGAATTAGCCTACGCCGTGGAACCTTCCATCCCGCTGTTCATCGAAGGCGACATGGTGCGCTTGCGGCAAATTCTCACCAACTTGCTGGGCAATGCCATCAAATTTACCGATAAAGGCGAAATTACGGTGTTCGTGCTGTCGCGCAGCCATCAAGGCGATGAGTACGAACTCGAATTCCAGATTAATGATACCGGCGCAGGTATTCCGGCGGATCGTTTGGACAGTATCTTTGAGCAGTTCAGCCAAGCCGATAATGCGCTCACCAACCGTAACGAAGGCACGGGCTTAGGGCTTGCCATTTCGCGCCGTTTGGTCAATATGATGGCAGGCACGATCTGGGCAGAAAGCACCGTCGGCGTAGGCAGCCATTTCCATTTCACCGTCAAAACCCGCAAAGCGGAAGGCAAGCTCAAACCGTTCCTCTACCCCGATATTCCCGAAATCATTGGCAAACGCATCCTGATTGTCGAAAACAACCCCGCGAATCAACAAGCCCTGCAAGACTTTTGCTTCGGCTGGGGCGCGACCACCGAAGCCTGCACCTCCAGCAGCGCAGCAATTGCCCGCATCGCCGCTGGACACGTCTATGATATTGGTTTAATCGACAGCAACTTACCGAATGCCTCCGCACTCGATTTTGCCAAATACGTGCGCAGCCGTTACAGCAAGCAAGCCTTCCCTCTGATCTTGATTGCGCCGCCGAATGACCCGCATCCCAAAGAAATCGTGCGCGAACTGTTCAATTTGTACCTCACCAAACCGATTACGCGCAGCCGTTTGTTTGACAGCTTGATGACCGTATTGGGCAAACTCAACCTCGTCACCGCTCGCCCCCAAGAATCCAAACTCAAATTGGGCGAACGCCTACCCCTCACCATCTTGCTGGCGGAAGACAACCCAATTAACCAGATTGTCGCCACGTCCATTTTGGATGAAATTGCCTACAAAGCCGACATCGCCGAAGACGGTAAGCAAGCGCTGGAAGCCTTACGCAAAAAGGCTTACGACGTAATTTTTATGGATATGCAAATGCCAGAAATGGACGGGCTGGAAGCCACCCGCCGCATCCGCGCCGACTTCCCACCCGACCGTCAACCGATCATTGTCGCCATGACCGCTAACGCGATGGACGGCGACAAACAAAACTGTTTAGCAGCGGGCATGAACGATTACATCAGCAAGCCCGTATTACCCGAAGCGGTCGAAGCCGTGTTAGAACGTTGGTGCAGTGCGCCATTCCCCTCTGTCACCATTCAGGAAAATCTTAATGAAACTGTTAGCGCCTGAAGCCCTGCAACACTTACCGGCGGTGATCTTGCCGCGCCTTATACAAATGTTCGGTAGCACCACCCCACCGCTGTTGGTCGAGATTCGCCAACACGCCAGTGCAGGTAACTTGCCCGCTATGGCGCAAGCGGCACACAAGCTGAAAGGCTCGTGCGTGAGTTTGGGCGCAGAACAGATGGCGGAGATTTGCAAGACTTTGCAGCACAAGGGTGAATGCGGGGATGCTGCGGGAATCAGTGCGTTACTGGAGGAGTTGGAGGGGATTTATCCTGCAACACTAGCAGCATTGCAAACAATTTAGCGAAAGAAGGATAAAGTTACAGTAGCACCTGCTCCAATTTCGCCAGCGCCTGTTTGTGTTGGGCAAGTTTCATCGCTGCCAGATTGTGCAGCTTCCAACGTACTGCTGGCAAATTTGCCGCATTTGGCAATGCACATAAACTCCATTCCGGCTTGCCACGTTTGACTGACAGCAAGAATTCACGATCCCGATCCGTTAGTCGCTCATGCAGGGTGGCAATCATGCGTTCGCGGGCATCCAGCAATTGTTCCAGCGGAACGTGTTCGTTGGTCATCCCCACAAATTCGGCGGCGTACAAGGCTTTGATGTCATGGCGATTGGGGGCAAGCAGTTCCGCCATCGGGCGATTGGAACTGATCAGGTAGACGAGGAAAGTATCTTTCAACGCGGGCGTGATGCCTTCGTTTTCCAATAGGAAATGCACGTCGAACAGATCGCGGGGATGTTGTCGATCAAGTGCGGCGCAGAGTTTCCCAGCGTAAATATCAGTAAAGTGCAGCAAGTTCATACGAGCAAAACCAAATTCTACCTGTGTTGCTGCTGATAAAACACTGGCACTTATTGGGTTTAAAGTGCCGCGCATGACAGGAGAAACCTCAATCTTGATCGAAGTATTGTGCTGCATCACCTGAAGCCGTATGCACTGCTTGGTTTTAGGTAACAACGTTTCGGCAACGCTAGAACCTACCATTGCTTGCCGAATGCGGGCTGCAATGCGACGCATCGCAGCATCAATATTAGTCAGGCTGGTTTCACGATCTTCTATTGGCAAATACACCAAATCAAGGTCAACGGAAAGGCGCGGCAGGTTGCGTAAAAATAGGTTAATCGCCGAGCCACCTTTGAGCGCAAAGCACGTTTCTTGAGCGACGTAGGGCATGGCTGTCACCAGTAACCGCACTTGTTCAGAAAAAGTCGGGTGCATCTTGATCCTCAATCATGCGGCGGGGCACGGTTATTTGATAGGTCTTGTCCAACACGCCCCCAGCGATAATCATGCGCTTGCCGCTGCCAAGGTTTACCCCGTCAATTGCAAGGCTGGAATACCAAGGGTGGTGATGGCGCGTGGCAAACCATAAAAATAGGCGTTTGGCTTTGATGCTGCCACAGGTTTGCAGCAATGCATTGAGCAAATCCGGGCGCAAAGTCGGGGATGACTCGAAATATTTGTCCAGCAATGAAAAATCTGCTTCATCCCGCACTTGGGCAAGCAACTCAAACAAGGCTAATTCAGGAGTGGAAAAATGTAACAGCCAATCCCAGTGACCGAATGGCTGGGTTGTCAGGGCTTGTTCTGGCAGATGACTAAAAGCAGCCGTTCCGCCCACCTTGAAATGGGGTGTTATTTGCACTTCCTGCAACCAAGTAGGTAATTTGCTGATGCCGTAGAGGTCGATGGTCTGGATGCCACCCAATGGCAGGTAGTGGGCAAAACCTTGCAGATCCAGCGCAGAACGCCCACCCACATGGATTGGGTAGCCTTGTTCTTGTAAGGAATAGACGAAATGTTGCCATTTGAGCGGTGGCCCCGATCGGCGGTATGCGCCACGTCCAACGCTTTGCAACTTACCAGAACGGATGAAGTAATCAATACTAGAACGGGTAAAACCTTTGCGTTGTAGCCACGGGCGATCTACTACCAGACCATCGGGCAGGGAAAGCTTTTGGTTTATGTGACTCTCAATTTGCATATCTCAAGTATGCAATAAAAATCATATACAAACCAACCATTCTCACAAAATATAGACAAAATGTAACTGAACAGTCCCCCCTTACCCAAACGCACTAAATTTGCGACACTCCCCCGATGACCCAACAACTGAAAGACCACAGCCTCAAACAGCTTAACAGCCAGTACCTTGCCAAGCTCACGCCGGAGGAACTGCTGCACCTGTCGACCAAGTTGTTGCATGACCTGAAAGAAGCGCGGGAACAGATCAACCAAAACTCCAACAACTCCTCCAAACCACCCAGCAGCGGTTTCCCGTGGGAAACGTCACCCAAAACGGTGGCTTTGCCCGAAACAGAAGGGGTGGGTGCAGCCAGAGGAAAGCCAACCCCGGAACCAGAAGCTGTGGCGGGCACAAAGCCAGCCCAACCAGCCAAACGCAAAGCGGGTAAACAACCCGGCGCACCGGGTTATGGTCGGGTATGGCATCCGCCCATCAATGCAGACGAACACCATTACCCCAGCCGATGTGAAGCCTGTGGCAGGTCCCTGGATGCGGCTGTCTCCCGTATTTATACCGCCTATGACAGTGTGGACATCCAGTTTGGCACGGATGGGAACCCCGGACTGACCGTCATCACCACCCGCCACCACCTTCACGATAGCGTATGCACCTGCGGTCATGTGAGCCGCCATATCCCGCATCGCCAAGCTCCCGACCCGTTATACCCGGAGGTTGATGTGGGCGAGTGGCGGCTGATTGGGGGCAATCTGGCGGCACTTATTGTCCACCTACGGCTGCGCTCACGCTTGTCACTGCGTGGCACACAAGAACTGTTGCGGGAGGTGTTGGGCATTCCCCTAAGTGTCGGGGTGTTGCAGCAATGTTTTGAGGAAGCAGCCGCGAGTGCTTCTCCATTGGAAGATGCCTTGGTGGAAGGGCTGTTGGCAGAAGCCACCGCTGACGGCGGGGTGCTGTATATTGATGAAACCTCTTGGAAAGAGCGTGGCGAAGCCCTGTGGCTATGGACATTCGTCACCACCCTCAGCGTTTGTTTCTACGTAGGGCAGCGCACCATTGAAATGCTCGACAACGTGATTAGCCCCCACTTTGGGGGCTGGCTGATGAGTGATGGCTATGCCGCTTACCGCCACCACCCCAAACGCTTGCGTTGCTGGGCGCACCTGATCCGCAAAGCCCGTGGGCTGGCAGAATCACTGGACAAAGACGGGCGGACGTTTGGCAACTTCACCCTCGCTTGGCTGAGGGTATTACAGGACGACATTTACGCTTGGCGGGCAGCAGGCGGCACGGTGGGGACGCAAACCGACGTGATCCGTCAACGCCATCAGGCAAAACTCCTGGAATTCAGGGCATTATGCTTGATCCATGCCGTATCTGCCCATGACAAGACGGCGGCACTGGCGAAAGAGTTCATCAATGATTGGGATGCCATTTTCCGAATCCTTGACCACCCGTGGCTTCCCTTGACCAATAATGAGGCTGAGCGGGCGTTGCGCCATTGGGTGATCCTGCGCAAAACCAACCATGGCACAAAGAGTGCTACGGGGAGCCGTGCGTTTGCCATGCTGGCCAGCATCATCGGTACTTGCCGCAAACGTGGACAGTCTGCCTTGGCTTATCTTGCCAGTGTTATTACCGCTGCCCGCGCTGGCTTTGCCCTGCCCGCTTTACCGCAAGGGGTGGGGATGTGATCAATTACGACAAAATCAGCTCACACAAATTAGATTCGTCACTATCCCCTGTATTGGAATAATATTCGTATGAGTCTTGAGCATCTCAATTATTGTTGCTACTCCCACACCTAATAAGCACTTATGATGTTTTTTCCACTCAATACCAATAGCAACTAACTTTGGCTCTCTTATCTTCAGCCTGCGATTAAAACTAATATTTTCAATCAACCATATACCGCCGCCACTAATTCCATAAGGATCAGGGAATGTAACAAAATTTTTATCTAACGACATAAGCTTGTTTTTTCTGAAGTTCACGATAACATGCGACATTGGACTGATAAACATCTTATCAAAGACACCAGCATCAGCCATTTTTCCAGCATACCCATATATTTTTCTTTTCACAGAGTTTGTTCCATATCTAAGCCCATTCTTACTTGCTGGAAAACCAACTACCATATAATCATGCAAAGAAGAACAAATATGATTGTAATCAATGCTATCGAATGAAACAGCTTTGTAGTCTGCCAAATACGCCTCGAAATCCTCGCTCACTTCCAATAGAGCTAAATCAATTCTATCACTCCCCCTATTCCCATTTGAATTAGACTCAATTATATCTCCTCGAAGAGGGATGAATTTATTTCGAAAAGTTATGCACAAATCCCTATTATGCGTTTCATCATAGACATGCGCAGCCGAAACTAGAAACTTGTGACCAAAAACATCTATTAACACAGAAGTTCCAATTTGCTGTGGCACACCTTTCTCGTCAAATATGTAAATCGGACAATGATATGGAGCAAGACCATCTAAGGTTTTTTGTGCATTAGCTAAAGCCTCTTTTTCACTTACAAATAAATTCATGATTTAGCCAGCTCCTGATACCTTTCAAACAAAAACCCCAACCGCTCCATATCATCCACGAACTTCTCCTTCCGATACGCCTGTTCCACCGCTTTATCCAGTGCCTTGTGTGCTTTGACCAAATCGGGCGGCATGGAACGCGGGTCATACAAATCCGCCAGCGTCGAATCGGGATACTTCTTCCGCGCATCCAACACGTAACTGAACAGTCCCCCCTTACCCAAACGCACTAAATTTGCGACACTCCCCCGATGACCCAACAACTGAAAGACCACAGCCTCAAACAGCTTAACAGCCAGTACCTTGCCAAGCTCACGCCGGAGGAACTGCTGCACCTGTCGACCAAGTTGTTGCATGACCTGAAAGAAGCGCGGGAACAGATCAACCAAAACTCCAACAACTCCTCCAAACCACCCAGCAGCGGTTTCCCGTGGGAAACGTCACCCAAAACGGTGGCTTTGCCCGAAACAGAAGGGGTGGGTGCAGCCAGAGGAAAGCCAACCCCGGAACCAGAAGCTGTGGCGGGCACAAAGCCAGCCCAACCAGCCAAACGCAAAGCGGGTAAACAACCCGGCGCACCGGGTTATGGTCGGGTATGGCATCCGCCCATCAATGCAGACGAACACCATTACCCCAGCCGATGTGAAGCCTGTGGCAGGTCCCTGGATGCGGCTGTCTCCCGTATTTATACCGCCTATGACAGTGTGGACATCCAGTTTGGCACGGATGGGAACCCCGGACTGACCGTCATCACCACCCGCCACCACCTTCACGATAGCGTATGCACCTGCGGTCATGTGAGCCGCCATATCCCGCATCGCCAAGCTCCCGACCCGTTATACCCGGAGGTTGATGTGGGCGAGTGGCGGCTGATTGGGGGCAATCTGGCGGCACTTATTGTCCACCTACGGCTGCGCTCACGCTTGTCACTGCGTGGCACACAAGAACTGTTGCGGGAGGTGTTGGGCATTCCCCTAAGTGTCGGGGTGTTGCAGCAATGTTTTGAGGAAGCAGCCGCGAGTGCTTCTCCATTGGAAGATGCCTTGGTGGAAGGGCTGTTGGCAGAAGCCACCGCTGACGGCGGGGTGCTGTATATTGATGAAACCTCTTGGAAAGAGCGTGGCGAAGCCCTGTGGCTATGGACATTCGTCACCACCCTCAGCGTTTGTTTCTACGTAGGGCAGCGCACCATTGAAATGCTCGACAACGTGATTAGCCCCCACTTTGGGGGCTGGCTGATGAGTGATGGCTATGCCGCTTACCGCCACCACCCCAAACGCTTGCGTTGCTGGGCGCACCTGATCCGCAAAGCCCGTGGGCTGGCAGAATCACTGGACAAAGACGGGCGGACGTTTGGCAACTTCACCCTCGCTTGGCTGAGGGTATTACAGGACGACATTTACGCTTGGCGGGCAGCAGGCGGCACGGTGGGGACGCAAACCGACGTGATCCGTCAACGCCATCAGGCAAAACTCCTGGAATTCAGGGCATTATGCTTGATCCATGCCGTATCTGCCCATGACAAGACGGCGGCACTGGCGAAAGAGTTCATCAATGATTGGGATGCCATTTTCCGAATCCTTGACCACCCGTGGCTTCCCTTGACCAATAATGAGGCTGAGCGGGCGTTGCGCCATTGGGTGATCCTGCGCAAAACCAACCATGGCACAAAGAGTGCTACGGGGAGCCGTGCGTTTGCCATGCTGGCCAGCATCATCGGTACTTGCCGCAAACGTGGACAGTCTGCCTTGGCTTATCTTGCCAGTGTTATTACCGCTGCCCGCGCTGGCTTTGCCCTGCCCGCTTTACCGCAAGGGGTGGGGATGTGATCAATTACTCCAACACCGCTTGCGCCGCCACCTCGACTTTTTGGCGGTGCTTGTCGTCGGCATCAGGCCACGGGAAATTGTTGTAAACCAGCTTGGCAGAATAACGGTAATCGCTTTTCATTTTTCCACCAACCACCGCAAGCCAAACCATGTTCATTTTCGATTCCAGCACTCCAAACTCATAGAGCGTTGCATTGGGGATCATATTATTCAAGTCGGTAGAAATGGTGTTGTGGTCAAAAAATCCCATCGGAACATAGTCACGGCGCTCAGAAGATACCCGTGGCACTAAAATATAGTCACCTTGAGGTTGACGATTTTCTACAAAAAACGCTGCTGCACTTGCCTTATCTCTCGTTTGAGCTTTGCTACTTGCCAAGCGAAACGCTTTCACTTGTTCCACTCGCTTCATGACTTCTGGCAGTGCTCGTAATTCATGAGGCTGAATGCCTACTAACCATAAACACCAACGCTCCTTTCCGTTAATGAATTCTTCTGCACCAAGCAGTGGTTTTAACCATTTCGCAGCGAGTGGTTCTTTTGCTAATAATTCGGTTTTTTCGTCAGGCGATAGCAGCAAAAACCCACCATCAACAGGCTTATTGCCGTACACAATTTCAGACACGTTACACAGAGGTTTTGTCCGATTATCAACCACTATATCGGGAGCGTCGATCAGATAAGGATTGACGTTATTTGCGGCGATTTCGACAGGTTCGCCCTTGATATTCAGGTAATCGAAAATGCGTTTGCCATCCGTATCAAAATCAGCAAACCCCACAATGACCACATGCACAGCCGCCTTGCCGCGTGCTTCTGAATCCCATGCAAAAGTGCGGTGCGCAAAATGCAAGTGGATACCCTGATTCAGCAGCGGTTGCCATAACGGTGCAACCTGTTCGCCTTGCGTAATCGAATTGGTGGAGACAAACGCTACGGTGATGCGCGTCCCTTGGATGAACTGCGCGGCTTTGTAAAACCAGCAGGTGACGTAATCCAGCGATTTGTGGTTTTTCACCACGCTGAACAGCTTATCCATATCCTCATTCTGTTCCGCCGTGCGGAAATTCGGCTCTTTGGGAATTCCCGTGGAAGCCACAACATGTAGTATCATGAGGAAAACCGAGCACCCCTAGCGAGGATCCCCCATGAACAGTAGCCTGCAAATCCCGCTTGATCTCCCCAACGTCCGTTTACAGTCGAGTTCCCATGACGCACAGGGCAATTTCATTCTGGAAGTGGAAAGTAGCCTTTCATTCACGAAGTGTCGTTGCTGTGGGCACAAGATTACCGAATTCCATGGCTACGACCGACCGATCCGTTTGCGCCATTTGCCGATTCTGGGGCGTGATGTCTGGATTGAAATCCGCCCCAAACGTTACCGCTGCCGCCATTGCGAAGGTGACCCGACCACTACCCAGACGCTGGAATGGTATGACCCACGCAGCCCGCATACCCGTGCTTTTGAGGACTGGCTGTTGAAGATGTTGGGCAATTCCACCGTCATGGATGTCAGCCGCCGCTGTGGTGTCAGCTATGGTGAGGTGGAAGGGGTGCTGAAACGTCGTGTCAGCACCCAAGTGGATTGGTCTGGTTTTAAGCAATTACGCACCTTGGGCATTGATGAAATCGCCCTGAAAAAAGGCCATAAGCACTATGCCGCGATTATCAGCTCACTGGATGATCATGACCGTCCGCAGGTGTTGGCTGTGTTGCCTGACCGTCTCAAAGAAACGGTAGCTGCCTTCCTGCGCAGCATTCCTGAACACCTGCAAACCACCGTGTGCGGGGCATGTTGTGACATGAACGAGGGTTTTGCCAATGCCGTCCGGGAAACCTTGCCCAAGGTCGCTATCGTGGTAGACCGTTTCCATGTCGCACAATACTACAACCGGGAGGTGGACAATTTCCGTAAGCAGACCTTGCAGGAACTCAAACAAACACTTTCGGCAGATACCTACGCTACCTGTAAGGGGACACTCTGGCTGTTCCGTCACCACTACTGGTCATTGACCGCAGAACAGCGTGGGCAACTGGAAGAATTTCTGCTACTCGCCCCTGAGTTGAAAGATGCTTGGCTACTGCGTCATGAACTGAACCTGCTATTTGAACAGGAACAAACCAAGGCACAAGCCCAACAACAACTACAAGACTGGAAGGCCAAGGTTAAAGCATCAGGGCTGGCCTGTTTTGACAAATTCCTCAACTTGCTGGAAACATGGCAGGATGGCATCACCAACTACTTTGAAGATCGCAACACCTCCGGTTTTGTCGAAGGCATGAACAACAAGCTGAAAGTCATCAAGCGCCGCTGCTATGGGTTGTTGGATGTGAAGCGTTTCTTCCAACACATTCAGGTGGATCTGGCATTTTCAAGGAAGCAACCAGCATGAGGCTAACACTACATCTGGTGGCTTCCACGGGAATTCCCAAAGAGCCGGAAATTCTTCCCAATAAACGGCGGGTTGCCGATGATGTGGGAGAGGGAGTCACGCGCTACCACGCTGTTCCAATCGAGGTGCAAGGAATTGCCGATGGTGATATGCGCCGCCGTTTTCAGTGGCAACAAATCCGGTTCGCGCCCAAACTGGCGGGCAAATTCACGGTTCATCTGGTGCTGCGTCAACCACATGGCAACTTCGGCGATACGCGCAGGCCATTCCTCAATCTCGATGCCGTGGAAATGCTCCAGCTTGATGGTCGGCTCAACGGTAATGTCCAACCCAAGGTGCGTGGTGTCGAGCTTGTCGCCGTGTTGTGCTCGCAGCACCGCCAATTCCAGCCGCCGCAATTCACGGTAAGTAATGATCAGGAAGTTACCACAGCCACACGCCGGATCAAAGAACTGCAACGCTGTCAGCCGCTGCTGAAATGCCGCCAATTTCTTGCGCTTGTCACGGTTGCCGCCTTGCTGGATTGCCCGAAATTCCGCCCACAACGCATCCAAAAACAACGGTTTAATCAGCCGCAAAATATGCGTTTCGCTGGTGTAATGCGCCCCCAAATTGCGCCGCGCATCCTTATCCATAATCGACTGGAATAACGAACCAAAAATCGCGGGCGAAATGCTGCTCCAATCAAAATGCGCCCCATCCAGCAACACATCGCGCATTGCCGCATCAAACGACGGCATATCCAAGCGCTCACGGAACAAATGCCCATTCACATACGGGAACTCATTCAACTCCGCTGTCAGGTTTTTGCTGCGTTTATTGAACGGCGTATCCATCACCTGAAACAATTTGCTCAAGTGCATCTCGGTATCCGAACCGTCTTCCACCGTGAAATTCAGCAGGTAGTTGATGAACAGGTGATGCGGAAAAATCCCCGTATCTTCCGCAAACAAACAGAACAAAATCCGTACCAGAAAAATTTCCAGCTCATGCCCGCTGTAACCCGAATCCGCCAGCGCATCGTGCAAACTACCCAGCAATTCCGCCGCTTGGATATTAAGCGTAGTTTCCGCCGCCACATCACCGTAATGCTGCAAACCGGACATAAAATCGAACAGGTGAATGTGTTCCGGCAGCGCCTCAATCGCAAAGCTGTATTCCTGCTTACGGCGCAAATCGTAGAGGCGGAACGTGGCAAAATCCGACAGCAGCACAAAGTTAGGCTTTTCCTTTTCCGGCAAGCCAAGGTAATACTCGAAGGCTTGTGACTCGGCTTTATCCAACGACTTGCCGCGTGATTTATGCTCGACCAGCAACACGCCCTTCCAAAACAAGTCGATGAAACCGTGCCGCGCATCCAGCTTGGCAACCGACCACTCGAATACTGCCACATCCTTGCGCTCAATGCCGAACACACTGAAAAACGCATCCCAAAAAGACTTGGCTTCCGCCTCTTCGCGGCTTTCCGCACGCCATTTCTGCACGAAGGCATGGGAGCGATTGCGGATTTCATTGTGGTGCAGGCGTACAGTCATGGCGGTAAATCTTAACCAAAAGACAAATTATACCCACCCACTCTCACTCGGTACGAAATATTATTTGCCCTAAATACCCGCCTTACTGTGCTACAGAAATTGCTCAAACCCAACAAGACTTCTGGCTAAAACTTGACTAAAGCGTGACCGTTGCCGCCAAACCGCCCAGCCGTGCCGAACGCCCAAACACCAACGTACCGCCGTACAGCTTGGTAATATCCTTGCAAATTGCCAGCCCCAAACCGTGACCTTCCACGGTTTCATCCAGCCGCACGCCGCGCTCGGTCAGTTGCAGCAACTCAGCATCGGTACGCCCTACCCCATCGTCTTCCACCGTGATACGCACTTGCCCAGCTACGCTTTCAAGCTGGCAATGCACCTGTTCTCGTGCCCATTTGCAGGCGTTATCCAGTAAATTGCCCAGCAGTTCCAACATGTCTTCGCGATCACCGAAACGCGTAATAGTGGGCGCAATCGCCAGCGTGATGCAGCGCGGGGATTTCTGGTGTACTCGCGCCAACACCTCCACCAACACCGGCAATTCCTCAAGCGGATCAAAGCGTTGCGTGGTATTGCCCAAACCTGCTAGCCGCGCACGTTTGAGTTCGCGTTCGGTCAATTGGCGAATACGTTCGGTTTGCAGTAATGCCTGCTGGTTGGTGGCAGCATCCGGTGTGGCAGTATCAAGGTGTTGCGCCAGCAAATTCAGCGGCGTTTTCAAGGCGTGTGCAAGATTACCCAAGGCATTACGGGAACGTTCCAAACGTTCCTGCATCAAGCTCAACAGGTGGTTCAATTCCTTAATGATCGGCTCAATTTCGGTAGGAACAGCTTCGTTTAGCTTTGCCACATTGCCTGCTTCCAGTTGCCGAAGCTCAGCACGAATCGCGTCAAGGCGGCGAAACGTGCGGCGGATGACCATGCTTTGAATCGCTAAAATCAGCGTAATGCCACCCGCCGCCAGAAAGGGGAACAGCCATTTGAAACGCTGCGGATGATGGGGTGTTTCCGATACATCAAGTGAATGCAGCGTTTGCGTCTCCGCAAAGAACCACGGCAAAGCCAAGCCTACGCCCCAAATCAGCGCCATCACCAGCACCAAAATAACCGCAAGATTGACCTGTAACTGGCGTTCAAGTGATTTCATAGTGGCAACTCCGGCTTAGCGGGGTCGATGAAAATGTAACCCTGCCCGCGCCGTGTTTGAATGCGCCAATCACCCAACTTGCGGCGCAAATGGCGCACGTAGACTTCGATCACATTGCTATCACGGTCAAAATCTTGCTCGTAGACGTGTTCGGTCAAGCGTGATTTGGTAAGAATCCGACCGGGGTGCAACATAAAATAGCGCAGCAAGCGAAATTCTGTCCCCGTCAACTCGAATACCTCACCGACGGGCGTGGTCACTTGCTGGTGTGCCTCATCTAATTGCAAGCCGCAGCAATGCAGCTTTTGGTCGGGGACAGCCGCTTGCAAATTGCGGCGAATCAATGCCTGCACCCGCACCAGCAATTCCTCAAAGTGAAACGGCTTGCCGAGGTAATCGTCCGCCCCCGCTTTAAAACCATCCACCCGTTCGTGCCAAGCATCGCGGGCAGTCAGCACAATCACTGGCACGCGATTGCTGCGTTGCCGCCAATGTTGCAAGACTTCCAGCCCGCTGCGTTGCGGCAAACCGAGGTCGAGAATCACCGCATCGTAAGGCGTTTCGTCGCCCATGAATTCGCCGTCCACGCCATTGCTGGCGATGTCGACGGCGAAGCCTTCACGCTTCAAACGGGTGTGCAAACTGCTGCTGAGTTCACTGTCATCTTCAACCAATAGCAAGCGCATAAGCCATCCTTATCGCTACACACTCACGGTTGTTTACCATGCTCTGCTTCATAATGCGCTTTGTACCAATCAGGTTCACCTAAATCCGTATCGTACAAGAATTGCGCCACCGCCGTCAGATCGGCATCGCTGAGCTGCGGCATAGCGGGCATCAATCCAAACTGTTTCACCGCACCCGTCATGATGGCATCAGTGGCATTAGGCGCTTTCACCCATTTCACCAAATGCGCAACAAACGCCTCACGCGCAGGGAACGCCTTTTTTACATGATCTTTCATGCCAAACGCAGGTGGCGCAATCCCACCCGCCTTGCCGCCAAGCGCGTGGCACGATACGCACGCCGACTGGAACACTTTTGCACCGGGGTGCTCCATCGTCGCCAAATCAAGCGTTGCTGCTTGACCTTGTGCGCCATGTTGCTTGTGTTCCGGCGAGAAACACGCTGAGAGGAACGCCACGGCAATTAATGGTAGGTAGATTTTTTTCATCGGTCATATTTCTCCATGTTCAACTGTTTTTCTGAATACCCTTGGGAACGGGTTTCAACCGTGCCGCAATGTACGTCTCGATAGCACTACGGTCAGTCGTACACGCTTCACTGGCAATGACAGCTTCGGCGAGTGGGCTGAAATCCACTTTGATATTGCCTTCAAAAAACTGACCACTGATACCCGTCGCATGAGCTTTTAAAAGCTGATAAGCGCACGCATCGGTAGCCACTTTTTCAACCAAGACAGTATATCCAGAAACCGACACACGCGTTTCATAACGGTGTTCGGTTTTCATGTAGGCATCCGCTAAAAACAACTTATCCCACTCACGGGGATTACCACCATTCTCCATCGCTGTTCCCATGAACTCGATGTGTTTCTGAAGGTTTTCAGCTTGTTCTGCCGTTTGGGTGGCAATCAGCCATGATAAGGAATAGCTGGTATCGTCAAAGCGGGCGCTCGGATTTTCCGCCGTACCCGTATTGGTGTAAGCCGCATGATGGCTGGCAAGGTAATCAATGTAAGACTCGGTGGGTGCGCCACCCCCACCATTACCGCCGGTGCTGTTGCCACTGCCGCCATCACCAGCGCCACACCCGACGAGTACCAATACGGAACACAACGCGACCACATACCCTACAGCCATACTTTTTTTCATTTTCATGCGGAACAATCCCATTATCTATTTTACGAAAAGCGCGAGACTGTAACGGCTCAACCTGAAATGAAGCTGAAAAATCTATCCGCCAAACTGGAGGAAAAATGGCACAAACAAGGCTTTCACTTGTTTGGTACGCGCCACAATTGCCGTGGCATCATTTGCCGTCAACGCGGCGGCTAAGGCTGCCAGATTTTGGGTTTGGGCGGTCAGGGAAGTATTTAGGGCAGCCTGTTTTTCGGCACTGAACGCGTAGAGCGTGGGGTCAAGCTGTTGCACGGCTGTCACCATTTTCGGCATTTCAGCCTGCAAGACTGGCAAGGTTTGCACAATAATCGCGGTGATTTCAGCGGTCAATTGGCTGCCATCCACCACATTCTTCACCGCTGTCAGTGCAGGCTCAAAACCGTGATGGTAACGGGTGATCGGATCCATCACCCACTCATAATTTTCCAAGGTACGCAGTGCCAGCAATTGCATCCGAATATCTTCCAGCGGCTCGTGAGCGGGCGTTATATCGGTGGGGAAATCACCTGCTGCCAAGGCTGCCTCCAACGCGGTTTTTGAGGCGGCAATATTGGCATTGATTGCGCTGAAATACGTTGTCCAATTGAGTGGAGTTTGCAAGGTCACGGGATAACGGCTGGACGTGGTGGCTGAACCCAACACATTCCAACGAGTTTCCAAGGCGGTTAACGCGGTTTGGGCGGCTTGCACATTTTCAAAGGTGGCGACGGTGTTATTACTGGCAAATAAGGCGGGGATGTAGGCTTGATCAAACGCGACCCATTGCGGCGCAGAAGGGCTGAGAAAATCGCCATACGCGAGAAACAATTTCACAAACAACGGCTTCACTTTGTTGGCGGAGGCTAGAATAGCGGCATTATCATTGAGCAAGAGCGCGTCTTGCAGTGCCGTATTATTTTGCTTGGAAGCGCTTACAGCGGCTTGTATCCCTTGGGTTTTGGCGGGGGAAAAACCGAATAGCTCGCTGTCAATCTTGCGTGCTGCCAAGGTGTTAAAGGCGCTGGTGTAATTGGCAAGTTGCACGGTCAAATCGGCTTTGTGTTGCTGTGTCAGCAAGGCTGGCGTGGTTGCACCCGTGAAAGCGGCGACCACATCGCCCATGCTCCGATGCGCCAACGTCAGGGTATCCATGACATCATCAATGCCATTATCACGGCGCATTTGCAGCATAACGGTGCGGATGTCTTCGAGATGTTCGTGGGCAGCACTCAAATCGGCGGGGTATGTGCTGACTTGATCCAGCGTATTATTGGCGGCTAATAGATGCGTATCCACGGCAGGTTTGGCAGTGGTCGCGGGTGGAAACGTGGCGGCACTGTTGACCACGAAGGCTTGCCAACGACTATCCAAGCGGCTCAGGGCGGCTTTGCCTGCGGCGGCAATCGGCAGTGGGGCGGCCGTGTTATTGGTGTAAAACAAGGCAGGCACGTAAGCACGGCTCACTTGCGCCATTTCCGCTGTCAATGCGGGGGTCATGCCTGTCGTGGGGGTGCTGCTCAGTGTGGTGGTATCAGTGGCGAGGTTCGCGGGGCTGTCTGAATTATTGCAAGCAAACAGGCTCAAGGTCGCCAATAAGGTCGGGAAAACAATACGGTATTGCATAGCGGTAACACTCCGATCAAATTATTATGAAGACGTTAACAGTGTAGGTAGCGGATGGACTGCCTACACTGTTATTTCTGCACTAATGATGCTTATAAGACATTTGTCGGATGAGGTTGCGTTAGCTTATTAACGCCCGCGTCCTTGCCCATTGCCACGTCCACCACCTTGTCCGCCGCGCTCGTTCGGGCTATTCACGATGGCATCGACTTCCGCTTGTGGCATGGTTTGCGCCACATACGCGACACCTTTGCTTTGAATCTGCCCAACAAACGCCCGTAGGTGATTGCGTGACGCTCGCATCAAATTATCGTAAGTGTTGAGAATATCGGGGCGGGTGGTTTCGCGCATGGATTTTTGCAAGTCCACAATATCGACTTCCTCAATCAACGCACCGACGTACAGCGCATCCAGTGCGGAGGTTTGCCCTCGCGCCATTAGCGTTGCGTACAAGGCTGCCAAATCCGTATTCTGGAAAACGCCGACGGCATCATTGGTTACAGGGTCAGCAATGCGGTAGGTTTGTAGCAAGGCTTTAACTTTATCGGTATGTTGCTGTTCAGATTGGGAAATATTGTTAAACACCGGCAATTGCCATTGGCGATACAGCGCGATGTACGCATCCCGTGCCAATTTTTCTTCCTCGCGCATGAAACGCAGAGACTGGGTTTCAGCGGTACTTAATACCTGAGCTTGCGCCGTCGTTGCTTGCGCTTGCTGCCCGTTGCCTTTGGCAAACGTGGGCGTGGTCAGTAGACCTGTGCAAGCAATGGCAACCATGCCTGCAATAAGTGTTTTACGGAATGTCATGAGAATCTCTCCTTGTCGTTATGCTTTATTACTTGCCGCACTGTTCTTCAGGGCTGTTTACAATCGCATCGACGGTAGCTTGCGGGACGACTTGCGCTTGATACTTCACGCCATTGTTTGCCAGTTGCCCCACGAATGCCCGCAGATGATTACGCGAACCGCACATCAAATTGGTGTAAGCCACAATGATGTCAGCAGGGTTTGTGCCTGCTTGGGCTTCAGCAATCGCTTCCTGTAAATCGTTGATGTCGAATTCTTCGATGAAGCCACCAACCTGCAAACCCTCAACGAGTGAGGTTGAACCACGCATCACCAAATCCTGATACAAACCCAACAACACGGGGTCGGTAAATGCGCCGATGGTGTTATCCAGTACAGGGTCTTGCAAGTTGTACGTAGCCACCAACGTTCCCATGACATCCATGTGTTGCTGTTCGCTCTTGGTGGCGATGTTCAGGAAAACCTTTTGCGCCCATTTATCATTCAAGCTCAGGTAAACATCGCGTGCCAGCTTTTCCTCTTCGCGCACGAATAGCAGCGTGGCGGTTTCCGTGGTGCTCAACGATGACTGGGTAGCAAGCGTCGTTGTTACCGTACCCGTTGCACTGGTTGTACTGCTAGCGGTGGTTGGTGTAATTGCCGTGGTACTACTAGCCGTCGTATCGGTAAGGCTGGCAGCAGCACTATCGCTGCCACAACCTGCCAGCAAGCCACACATCAGCACCACACTGCTCAGCGTTTTAAGTGTTTTCATTGGATATACTCCTTATCAATGATTCGTTAAGGAGCATGTTAAGGGGGCAATCTGAAATGAAGCTGAAAAAAACAGCCACCGCGAGTGGGTGGCTGTCAAGGCTCTCAAACAAAAAACTAGGGAGATATTATGCGAAGGTATCCGACATCAAGTTACTGAACCATTTGAGCATTTCTTCGTGGTTATCCTTGTTGATACCGCTGGATTCGGTCACGCCATTACCCGTTGGCAACATCGTGCCTGTCACCGGATCGTAACGGTAAACCACTGACAACCACGAAGCAGTCGTGCTAGTAATCGGTGTATAGCAAGCTGAATTCGTCATCGGCGACGGATTCACCGCTTCACCACGCAACAAATGCACAATCGCATCCGCACACACTTTCGCTTCAGCATTGGCGATATGCCCTGCTTTCGGCTGTGTCGTTGCCGCAGCATCACCGATCACATGGATTTTGGGAAGCGCGGATTCATAGCTCAGCACATTCACACCTGCCCAACGCCCGCCAACATTCGCTAGCAGTGGGTTATCGGTAATGATCTTGCCTGCGCGGTGCGGTGGAATCGCATTAATCACCTTGCCCTTGAATGCACCCGCACTGGTGTTGACCGTGCCGGTATTCGCGTCAATACTGCTAATGCTGGCATTCGGGACATAGGTGATGTTCTTGTGGATATTCTTGAAAGCATTGGTGAAGTTTTCCACTTCTGCCTGAATACCGGGGTTGGCATCCAATACCACGACTTTGCCGCCCTTCTTGGTACGGGTCAGGTAATCTGCTACCACACAAGCACGTTCATACGGCCCCGGTGGGCAACGGTACGGTTTTGCTGGAATAGTCAGAATGAAGGTATCCGCTTTGGTCATGGCCTTGATCTGGGTTTGCAGTGACGTGGTTTGCACACCCGCTTGCCATGCGTGTACCACTTTCGCCTGCGCCGCCGCTGTGCCGGACATCGGCAGTGCATCAAACGCCACACCGGGGGCAATCACCAAACGGTCGTAAGGCAGTTTGCTGCCATCGTTGAGCGTGACTTGCTGACCGACGTAATCAATCGCGGTGACGGATTTGGTAATCAACTTAACGCCGTACTTGCTGGTCAGCGTGCCGTATTTGTACGACAACTGCGTGAGGGTGCGCTCACCCGTCAGCACTTTGTTGCTGAAAATATTGGAAATATAGGTCGGGTTAGGTTCAACCAAGGTGACTTGCACCCCTGTTCCGCCCCACAAGCGTAAGTATTTGGCGACGGTTGTCCCCGCCATGCCGCCACCAATCACCACGACCCTGCCATTAGCGCCGGTATTTCCCGGCATGGTCACACTGCCAGCAGCCAAAACATCAGCAAACGGTGCCATCATGCCCAATGCTACACCCGTACCGAGTAAACGTAAAAAGTCTCTGCGTTGCATAGCCCGCCCCTCTTATTTAGGTTGTTTGGAAAAATAGTCGGCAATCAGGTTGATTTCTTCTGCCGTGTAAGCCTGCGCATGGACAGCCATAATGTCCTGACGTGCTGGCTCGAACTGCATTTCCATCAATTCACCTGAAATTTCGGACGCGCGTTCGCCTGCCAGATGTTCCATGCCGTAACCGTCCGTGCCGTGGCATTGGAAACAATTCGAGGCGAGAAGCCGTCCGGGGTGATTGAGCGTGGCGGGGTTGGCGGAAGCCAAAGCGGGGAGCAGCACAGATACGGCTACTATTGTAGTCAATAAGTGTTTCATGGGGGTTGCCTCTTTTATGTGGTTATCGAAGCTGCCAGTTTATGATGAAAATTCATTAACTTGCATCGGGCATACCATACATCAAATCTATAAAAAAGTTAGACAAATCACATAAGACATTTGTCCTATACGCTGACTGAATGCCTTAAAAGCGCACGGTGACCTGCAAACCGCGCTCATCGACACCTGTAACGATTTGCACCTCCGCCTGATGAATTTCCGCAATACGCTGCACGATGGAAAGCCCCAGCCCGCTACCGCTGGCAGATGTACCTAACGGGCGGTAAAACCGCTGCGAAATCTTCGCCAATTCTTCCTCCGGCAAACCACAACCATCATCACTGACACTCAGGTAAGGCTTGCCCTGCCGCTGCCCAATAGCTACCACCACCTGCGTACCGGCTGGCGAGTAACGCACCGCGTTATCCAACAAGTTGCGTAGCATCACCTGTAACAAGGCAGGCAGACCCTTGACGCTGATGTTTTCACCGTCCAGCAATTCCAAGCGTACCCCAGATTCCAAGGCTTTGGGCGCAAGCTCTGCCATCACTTCCGCCGCCAATGCTCGCAATGGGCAAAGTTGTAAGTTGGCGGTATCGGCACTTTCCAGCCGTGCCAGCGTCAGTAATTGCCCAATCAAATGGGTGGCACGGTTGCAACCCTGAATCGCATTATCCAGCGCACGGTTACGCCCTGCCTTATCCGTCGCACCTTGCGCCACTTGCACTTGCGCTTTAATGGCAGCCATCGGGGTGCGTAATTCGTGGGCAGCATCGGCGGTAAAACGGCGCTCGTTTTCGATCAGCTTGCCGGTGCGGGCGAACAGGTGGTTGAGGCGTTCGATCAGCGGCATGACTTCACGCGGGGCAGCCACTTCCAGCGGGGCGAGGTTGTCCGGTTGGCGACTAGCCACCGCTTGCGTCAACTTCGCCAACGGACGCAAACTCACCGCCACCACCCACCACAATACCCCCGCCAGCAAAGGTAGCGTCAGCAGCAAGGGAAATAATAAGGTGAAGGTTATCTTGCCTGCCAATTCGTTACGCAGTTCCAGCAATTCCGCGTCACCGTCCTCGTCATCATCCTCGCGCTCATGTTTGCGATGCTTGAACATCGACTCAACTTGCTCAGCATAATGCTCCAACACATCATCCAACTCATGCCGAGTATCGTAATAGACGAACGTCGCCACGCCACCCCACACCAGCGTCACCACTCCCAAGACCAACAGCAGCAGGCGTTGTTTCAGTGACATCTCAAGTCGCCTTGTCGCGGGGGATGAGATAGCCCACGCCGCGAATGGTTTCAATCAAGCCGGGGTACAATTTGCGCCGCAGGTGGTGAATGTGGACTTCCACGGTATTACTTTCGACCTCCTGCCCCCACGCATACAGCTTGTCTTCCAGTTGGGCGCGGGATAGCACCCTACCGACATTCAGCATCAATGCCTGCAACACGGTGAATTCACGCGAGGAAAGGTCAACACTTGCGCCCTGATAACTGACGCAATGCCCAGCGGGGTCAAGTTCCACCCCACCGACCTGCAACAGCGGCGTAGCGAAACCACTGGCACGACGAATCAAGGCTCGCAAGCGTGCAGACAATTCTCCCATATCAAACGGTTTGACCAGATAATCATCCGCACCGGTATCCAAACCCTGAATGCGGTCTTCCACCGTATCGCGGGCAGTGAGGATCAGCACTGGCAGGGTGGACTGACGGTGGCGCAAACGTTGCAGCACCTCCAAACCAGATAGGCGTGGTAAACCCAAATCCAGCACCACCGCTGCGTAAGCTTCTGTCAGCAGTGCATGATCTGCCTGGATGCCATCCCGCACCCAATCGACCGCATCACCGGACTGCTTCAGCCCTGCCTGAATCGCATCACCCAGCAGGGCATCGTCTTCCACCACCAAAATCCGCATACGGGTTAACTCCCCGACAACTGAATGCTCCAGAACACCAGAAAACCGCTAAACAACACCAGTGTCGCAATCGGCTGTTCTTCCACCGTGTGTGCTTCGATCAGCAATTCCTCGGTCACAAGGTATAGCAACGCTGCTGCACTGAATGCCAATGCCGCTGCAATCACCGCATTGGATGCGCCCGACAACAGGATATTCCCCAGCACCGCACACACCAGTACCGTAACCGCCAATGCTCCAGAAATCGCCACAATGCGCCAGCCTTTGGTACTTTCCGACGTCAATGCTAGTCCCAAGAACAGCAATTCCACCGACAGCCCCAAAGACAGAATCATCCCCGTTTCACCGCCTGCCGCAAAGCCTGCACCGATAATGAAACCATCCACCGCAATATCAATAAAGGTCGCCACCAGCAAGCCCCAAGCCAGCCCATTTTTGGTGGGAGCATGACCATCACCCGCCTCCAGACGCATTGTCCACAGTTTCATGCCGTACATGAACAGGCTTCCCGCCGCAAACGCCGCAATCAGCCACCGAGCCGGGAGCATGTTCGCGCCCAATTTCCGGTAACAGCTCCACCGCCAACGCTGCCAGCACTACCCCTGCGGCAAAATGCTGGATCAGGCTGCGCATCTGATGACTGGGATGCCAATACATCGCCAGTACCCCACCACCCAACGCCACCAGCGCGGGGATCAGCATGAACAAAAATTCCGTCTGATTCATGAATATCCTAAGTAAGCGATTAAGAATCCTGCACTCGCCAACGCCATCACGACACCGAGCCAAGCGTAAGTACGTGGAATACTAACCACATTCGCCGCTTGCTTGTATCCGGTAAACATCGCACGCACCAGATTTTCCTTGTGCAACACGCTGCTAATCAGCACGCCCGCAATGTGGACGAACACCACCAGCAACATCAGATTGGCAGCAATTTCGTGCAGTTCCTCGAAAATATCCTCATCGCCGAATTCCCAATGCAAACCTAAACCGCTGATGCTGATCAGCGAACCCAACGCCAGCAACAGGAAAATCGCTACTGCACCCGCTGGGTTATGCCCCAGATAATGCTGCGGATGCGAACTCAGCAACGAACGCATGTACTGCACCACCTCGACTGGCTTAAACACAAACGCGGCGAAGCGAGCATAAGCCGTTCCCACAAAACCCCAGACCAAGCGAAACGCAATCATCCCCAGCAGCAAATACCCCAAGGCTAAGTGGATGTCGCGATACCGTTCCGATTCCGCCGTCAGGTACGCGCCAGCAAACGACAGCGCTAATGTCCAATGGAACACCCGCGTCGGTACGTCCCACACCAAGATACGTTGTAACATGGCATAACCTCCTTACTTGGGAATGCGGATATTATCTTCGTCGAAATCACCCTTGTCCGCGCTGGTATGGCACGCCATGCAGTTGGAAGCACTTTTGATGGACTCGCGCTTCCACGTTGCGGGCGAAACTTCATCGTGTTCATTCTTGAACCAACGGGTTTCCGTAATGCGCAATACGGGCTTTGCGCCGCTATCCGCTTTACGTTCTGACGCCGCATTCTGTTCGAGGAAAGGTAGAATCTCGGCAACGGTCGCCTCATCCAGACTCGCATCGGTATCGAAATGCTTGTCCAGCGTGCCCATCATTTCCTTCCAAGAGGAGGCGGGCAACATACCGGGCGGGTAAGCCATGTGGCAAGCACTGCATTCGGTTTGGAACGTCGCGTTGGTGGCGGTCATTAAACCACCCTTCATACCTTCGTCATGTTCACCGCGTTCGCCGCGCTCGTCATCGTCGCCGAATGCCTGCATCGCCCCAAAACCAGACAGCATCAGCACCGCCAATGTGATAGCCAACGTTGATTTTTTTGCTTTGAATAACATGGGGAACTCCTTACTTGATCGCCATTAAATACGTCAGCACATCACCCTTTTCCAGCGAAGTGCACTCACGATCCAGCACATCGCCACAGTTGCGTTTGAACCACTTGGCGACCTTTTTCGGGTCAGTAAAACGCTCGGCATTGGCGGAAGGGGCTAACGGATCAATCGCCTTATCGGTTTTGGCGTGCTTGCCCACATCAGCGGGATTTGAGGTGTGGCAACTGGCACAGCTCCAGTCATTACCGTGGGTATTGTTGAAAAACAGCTTACCGCGCTCGGCATCAAAACCCTTGAAATCAGGTGCTTCGGTCTTGGCTTGTGCGGTGAAGCCATCGAGGATTTCTTGCGGGGTTTCTGCCATGACAGGTGCGGTCAGAAGAAGCGTGCAGACTGCAATAGCCTGCCAATAGTGGGTGCGCAACATAAAAATACCTCATTACATGAATAACAAGGGTGATGTTGCGCCGTTATCCTTAAATAACCCTTAAGCGATGGCAACCTCGAACACCTAAAAGTCGATCACCAGATTCAAACTAGTGAAACTATCCGTTTTGTCTTTATTAATGTAAAAAATCCTCGAAAAACCAAGCGGCGAATTCATGCCGACCATTCAAACCCGATTTGCGGTAAATAGCGGTCGCCTGTTGGCGCACGGTCTTTTCCTTAGCATCGCGAATACCGGCAATTTCTTCAAAACTCAAGCCTTTCAGTAGTAATAAGGCAATTTCTTTTTCGCTGGGGGTGAATTCCCATGTCGTAAGCTGTTCTTGAATCACTTCGCTGTATTGACGTAATTGATCACATCCCCACCCCTTGCGGTAAAGCGGGCAGGGCAAAGCCAGCGCGGGCAGCGGTAATAACACTGGCAAGATAAGCCAAGGCAGACTGTCCACGTTTGCGGCAAGTACCGATGATGCTGGCCAGCATGGCAAACGCACGGCTCCCCGTAGCACTCTTTGTGCCATGGTTGGTTTTGCGCAGGATCACCCAATGGCGCAACGCCCGCTCAGCCTCATTATTGGTCAAGGGAAGCCACGGGTGGTCAAGGATTCGGAAAATGGCATCCCAATCATTGATGAACTCTTTCGCCAGTGCCGCCGTCTTGTCATGGGCAGATACGGCATGGATCAAGCATAATGCCCTGAATTCCAGGAGTTTTGCCTGATGGCGTTGACGGATCACGTCGGTTTGCGTCCCCACCGTGCCGCCTGCTGCCCGCCAAGCGTAAATGTCGTCCTGTAATACCCTCAGCCAAGCGAGGGTGAAGTTGCCAAACGTCCGCCCGTCTTTGTCCAGTGATTCTGCCAGCCCACGGGCTTTGCGGATCAGGTGCGCCCAGCAACGCAAGCGTTTGGGGTGGTGGCGGTAAGCGGCATAGCCATCACTCATCAGCCAGCCCCCAAAGTGGGGGCTAATCACGTTGTCGAGCATTTCAATGGTGCGCTGCCCTACGTAGAAACAAACGCTGAGGGTGGTGACGAATGTCCATAGCCACAGGGCTTCGCCACGCTCTTTCCAAGAGGTTTCATCAATATACAGCACCCCGCCGTCAGCGGTGGCTTCTGCCAACAGCCCTTCCACCAAGGCATCTTCCAATGGAGAAGCACTCGCGGCTGCTTCCTCAAAACATTGCTGCAACACCCCGACACTTAGGGGAATGCCCAACACCTCCCGCAACAGTTCTTGTGTGCCACGCAGTGACAAGCGTGAGCGCAGCCGTAGGTGGACAATAAGTGCCGCCAGATTGCCCCCAATCAGCCGCCACTCGCCCACATCAACCTCCGGGTATAACGGGTCGGGAGCTTGGCGATGCGGGATATGGCGGCTCACATGACCGCAGGTGCATACGCTATCGTGAAGGTGGTGGCGGGTGGTGATGACGGTCAGTCCGGGGTTCCCATCCGTGCCAAACTGGATGTCCACACTGTCATAGGCGGTATAAATACGGGAGACAGCCGCATCCAGGGACCTGCCACAGGCTTCACATCGGCTGGGGTAATGGTGTTCGTCTGCATTGATGGGCGGATGCCATACCCGACCATAACCCGGTGCGCCGGGTTGTTTACCCGCTTTGCGTTTGGCTGGTTGGGCTGGCTTTGTGCCCGCCACAGCTTCTGGTTCCGGGGTTGGCTTTCCTCTGGCTGCACCCACCCCTTCTGTTTCGGGCAAAGCCACCGTTTTGGGTGACGTTTCCCACGGGAAACCGCTGCTGGGTGGTTTGGAGGAGTTGTTGGAGTTTTGGTTGATCTGTTCCCGCGCTTCTTTCAGGTCATGCAACAACTTGGTCGACAGGTGCAGCAGTTCCTCCGGCGTGAGCTTGGCAAGGTACTGGCTGTTAAGCTGTTTGAGGCTGTGGTCTTTCAGTTGTTGGGTCATCGGGGGAGTGTCGCAAATTTAGTGCGTTTGGGTAAGGGGGGACTGTTCAGTTACGTATTGACGACTGGCTTGACGCATTTTGTCGTTCATTTGACTGAGATTCTGATTAAGTTCGTTGATATTTTTATGGGTAGTTTTTAATTGATGGCGCAATACTTCAACTTCCTGCATCCTGCCATGAATGACATGAATGAGAAAGGCAATACCGAGTGTCGACGCGACAATAACAAATGATTCCAATGCAAGACTCAACAAGCTGTACTTGCCTTCTTGATATTCACCGTAATCGTAATAAAAATCGCGCATATTCAAAATTATAATAATAATTAATAGACTGATAAATAGCAGTTCATGAGTACGTGGCATTAGCGAATCTCCTTCCGTGGGTGGGTACTGTATGAAAACATGGGGTGGTTTTCTCCCTTACGCATGTGCTACCCCGCTGCCGTAACAACGGGGCTTTTTTTATCGTGTCATTGTCACTATTAAGCGAACGTGTCGTTAAACAAATTCGTCGTCCAATCAAACATGCGACTGTAATATTTGGCACTAGGGGCTGCCGCTGCACCAAACGATTCTGGGACAACCTTCATCGTGCCACTGGCTTGGTCATACGCATAAACCGCCGTCAACCATGATGCAGTCGTCGCAGAAATCGGGCTGTAACACGCCGAATTGGTTACCGGTGCTGCGTAAGGCTGACCGCCGGACAACAGACGCAATATCGCATCCGCACACACTTTGGCTTCCGCATTGGCAATATGCCCTGCTTTCGGCTGACCTGTGCCTTGCGAATCACCAATAATATGGATGTTCGGTACTGCCGTTGACTCGTAACTCAACGGATTCACACCCGCCCAACGCCCACCCACATTCGCCAAACCGGATTGCAACACAATCGAACCCGCACTTTGCGGCGGAATCACGTTGAGCACATCCGCTTTGAAATCGCCCGCACTGCTGTGTGCAATTTTCGCGTCGGAATCCACGCCCTGCAACGCCGCATTCGGCACGTATTGCACGCCGTATTCAGTAAACGCCGCCCCGAAAATCGCTGGCTCGACGATAATCGACGCATTTGCATCCAACACCACGACTTTAGAACCGGGTTTATTGGTACGTAACCAATCCGCCACCACACAAGCGCGTTCATACGGCCCCGGCGGGCAACGGTACGGCGCGGCGGGAATGGTCATCACAAACGTGCCCCCCGCTGGCATTGCCGCCAATTGTTGTTGCAGCAAGGTAGTTTGCGCCCCCGCTTTCCATGCGTGTGGCACTTTATTGCTGTCTAAACCTGGCACATCCATGAACTGGATACCCGGTGCAATAATCAAGCGGTCATACGCCAAAGTCGTGCCGCTACGCAAGTTCACAGTTTGGTTGGGCGCGTTAATAGCATCCACCCAATCGTTTACGACTTTAATCCCGTACTTGGAAGCCAGTGTGTTGTAATTAAAGCTGATTTGCCCCAAATTGCGCTGGTTGTTTAATACCAGATTGCTGAGGATCGGCGAGTAATACGTAGCATTGGGTTCAACCAACGTCACATCCACAGCGCTTGACCAGTAGCGCAAATATTTTGCAGCCGTTGCCCCTGCAAAACCACCCCCGATAACCACAACGTGTGGGCGCGTGGTAGCCGCTGTAATAATGCCCGGAAAAGCTATCGCTGCGGTCGCTGCCGATGCTAAGCCTAGTGATTGCAAAAATTGACGACGATTTAAACTAGACATTAGTTAGTCCCTCCACTTTTAGGTAAAGCAGCGATATACGTCGCCATTGAGCGAATTTCGTCTTCGCTATAACCCTTGGCCTGATAGTGCATGATGTCGATTTTGGTGCTGTATTTCATTTCCAGCATTTCCGACACCAAATCCGCAGCAGAATCACCCGCAATGCTCTCAATTCCGCTGGCAGAAACACCGTTCATGCCGTGGCACTGAAAACATTGCGAAGCGAGTAAACGTGCGCCATCGGGGGCTGCAATATTGGGGGCAGTACTACCACTAGCGGTGGTGGTTGTACCTGTTGTGGTCGTCGTAGTACCATCATTATCATTACCGCTTGTCGTCGTGGTAGAACTTCCACCACCGCCGCAAGCCGTCAGCAACACCCCTAGCGCAAGTGCTAAGGGAATGTTTATACTGGCTTTCATGAATATTTCTCCATTTGCCATTTACCAAAGTGCTTACCCAATCACTGGGTGAGTTGTTAAATGCCTCAGTGCTCGTAACACCGAGGCATTTTTTTAGAAACCAAAATCTTTGACGGATACTTCCTCCGCAACCAAGACGCCCTGCGCATTGATTTGCCCGTCGACCTCAACCAATGTGTTCAAGCGCAACGCACTGGCAGCACCATCCTCGAACTCGGTACTCGCCGTCGTTACCACGGCTTGCCGATTCACACTGAAATCAGCGATGGAAACAAAGCGTGTGACCACCCCTTCCAGCTCCACCTCCGCACCAGTTTCGAAGTGATCGTATTCATTTTCCAGCTCAATTTCGTAAGCCAGCAAGCGATTGCCTTGCAAAACCTGCCGTGTTTTTGCTTCAACGTATTCACCATTGGCAAGCGCTGTCGTTCCAAAATCTTTCTGGAGTGCTTGTGCGTAATCAACGGTCAAATTACCGATCTGAAAAGTTTTATTGAGCGTATCCAATTGCCGCACGAAGCCTTTAACCTCTGTTGCTGTTCCCGGCTCATAACGCAGGGCTTTCAAGGTAATACTCGCGGCAAGTAGTACATCTTGCCCATCCCGAACCCCTGACACTTCCACGACATTATCCACACCGAGTTCAGCAAGCTGGCTAAAGCCGTGAAAGACAGTGAGCGCATTCACCCGAATCACCTGTCCCATAATATCGATGTGGATGCCATCCTGCGTTACCGCTGTCACCGTACCTTCCAGCTCATTCGTGAACGCCACTTCGTTTGCTGTACCGGTCAAACCATCCGCATTGATCGTACCCTTAACCACAACGTATTCGCCAATGCGGTATTCATTTTGCCCTGTAGCGGGGTGTCCATTACGGGTGAGCTTGGCACTATCAATGTCATACTCAATGCCGTTAACAAAAATACTACCGAAGCCAGTGATCGGGCCTGCGGCAATGCCCGTGCCACCAATACCGCCGTTAGCGAGCTGGGTTGAACCACTCCCCACACAAGCAACCAACAACACAACCGACAACAACGGCGCCAACAGCGTTTTCATGTTCATGGGCTATCCTCAATTCTCTCTTCTGGCTGCTCGGCAACCGCTTCCTCGAAATAATAAATACCCACCCCTGCACGCATTCGTCCCACACCATCTGCCGGTGGATGGCTGCCCCCATCTTGAGTGGCAAGCCACGCATTAAACTTAATCAATAAGTCCATGCCCTCTTGACCGACCATCTGCTTAAACGCAGGCAACGCGGCTTCCGGCAGATTGTCGTAACAAACCTTGCGCTGAAAATACAACTGGCTACGTTCTTGGGTGAGCACGTTATGGTCGATTGTCTGAATTAACGCCGCCACATCCGTGCCTAAAATAGACAGTTTTTCCGCCTCATCCGCATGGGGAATGTAACCCGCCCCCATGAGTTGCGCTTGCCCGCACGCATCCAGTTGTACCGCCCCGACCCGTTCCATTTCCTGAAACATGGCACGGTACGGCATATCCCCACTGTAACGACTCACCAACGCGGCAAAACTCCCTTTTTCCCCTTGCAGCGGTAAGTTAGCAGGCTGCCCTACTGCATTCAGGAATTCAGTATCATGTAACCAGCCCGTCATCACTCGCGCTCCCCGGTTATAGCTAGGGGTTGGGACATGCCCACCGTCAGCCCCGATTAGGCGTAACTGTGCCACCTCTTTACGTGTCAACCCCGTCGCAATCGCAATCCTTGAGGTGGTAGGGCGTTCCCCCGTGGCAAGCAACGCCTCTTCGGACACTTCCACGTAAATCTGTTTGAACATCTGATTCAATTCTCCAACCGCAACGCCCTTACGGTGCAGAATACGCACCAAGGGTTTAACTATGCGGAGAAAAGCGAGTTTCAGATGAGTGTTCATAATTTGGGAATTTAGTCCCAAATTTGGCGACTGTCAAAGCCGCATTAGTGCTAAACTTCAGCGATAAGACATTTGCCTGATAAGGAAATAAGCCATGCCACGCACCAAAGAAACCTTTCTAATATTGGTATTACTGCTCGTCGCCCTGCCCTATACGTATGATTTTTTTCATGAAATACAAGAAGACAATCACAATGTAACCGATCTCATCATTGAAGGCTGTGCCATGCTGCTCGCACTGTCGGGGATTGGTTTCTTGATCAAGGAAATTCACCAACGTCAGTCTGAAGCCGAACAATTGCATTCCCAACTGAATCGCACCCGTGCTGATCTTCTCAGCACACGCCAAGACTTGAGCGCCTTGAACACCCAAATAGCTGAAAAAATGGAGAAAGCCAGCCGCCAATACGGCGAAGTTATTCAGGAACAATTGAGCGCGTGGGATCTAACCCAAAGCGAAAAAGACGTGGCTTTGTTACTGTTGAAAGGCTTGAGCTTTGAAGAAATCGCCACGGTGCGTGATACCAAGGAAAAAACGGTGCGGCAGCAGGCGACTGCCATCTACCGCAAGTCTGGTTTGAACGGGCGACACGAATTTGCCGCCTGGTTCTTTGAAGATTTTCTAGGCTAAACCTGAGTTTAACCGCGAGCAGGTAACATCCGCAATAAGGTGTTATCGCGCTGAATGTAGTGATGATACAGACCCGCTAGTGCGTGTAACCCAATCAGGAAATAACCCATTGTCCCCGCCGTTACGTGAATTTCTTCCAACAGTTCGACTAATCCTTCATTGGGCGCAATCAATGCCGGTAATTCTAAACCAAACCAAATAACGGCTTTACCTTCGCCACTGAGTATTGCCCACCCCAGTATCGGCATTGCCAACAACAAAGCATACAACGCAGCATGGGTCAAACTGGAGAACAACCGTTGCCAAGGTTGAATAGAGGCTTCTTTAGCAGGTGGTGGGTTCATCCAACGTATCGCCAGACGCAGCGATGTCACGCCAAACACCGTCAACCCCAGCATGAAGTGCCAGCTTTTCAGGGCATTGCGTGGGTCACTGCCTTTAGGGTATAGCTCACGCAGTTCAATACAGGCATACACCGCAATCAGTAACAAAAGAGTCAACCAATGCAGCGCAATCGGGAAAGGTTTATAACGGGATGTTGTGTCGTACATGTTCATTTTCCTTGTTTCAGTGAGGCATCAGTGCCAAGGTTATTCCCCTGCTTACCACCATTCTGGCGACTGCGTTTGCCAGTAATCATGGCGCGAATGAGCTGAATACCCAGCACATTACCCATCACGACAACCGCACTCACATGCACAACCACTGCCCACATCGTAATGGTCGCAAACAGCTCATGCAGATCTTCCAGCCAGCCTTCGCCCCAGAACTGATCCCACGTCAATAGCCAACCGGTTATCACCACAGCAGCGAGCATCGACATTAAAAACAGCACCATTGCGCCGCCTAACGGGTTGTGCCCTTCTGCGGGATCAACCGTTCCGCTACGCATCTCGGCAAGGTGTTGGCGAATACGGGCAGGCGTTGGAAAGAAGCTGCTGAAACGGGCATTGTGGTTGCCAGTAAAGCCCCACACTACCCGTCCCAGCAGTAAGAAGCCGATGGCGTAACCCGACCAGTTATGCGGCGGATCACCGGCTTCCAGCACCCAGAAATCCAGCAGGAACAACGTGGCGACAGACCAGTGGAACAGCCGAACAAATACATCCCAAACAACGATTTCATGCGTGCTGTTTTTCATGGGGAGTTAATCCATTTCTTTTTTGACGACTTCGCCAGTTGCGGTATTGAAGTAGGCTTCTACTTTACCCATTTCTGGGGCAGCAGCCGGAGCAGCAGCGACAGCCGGAGCAGTAGCGGCTTTATCAGCTTCAGCCGCTGGTTTCGCGTCTTCTTTCGGTGCCATGCCATAGACTTCGTAGCATTCGCCATCGGTCTTGAATTTGTAGATAACCCAACCGTAGTCATTAACAATTTTCTTCTGCATGTCCAATTCAGACAACCACTTGTCTTTAGGGTTAGCAGGGCAATCCGCAGCAGCAAACGCGGTTTGTGCCGTCAGCGCGGTCAGCAACATAACGGTTGCAAGGCTTACTTGTTTCAACATGATTCAATACTCCATCGAATTAAAAAAGATCAGGTTCATTACCCAACTGGAGTGCATCATGCCTCACCCAACCACCAACGCACCATCGGAGAAATGCCGGAATAGCGCCGTGCAGGCTTAGACAAATCTCCCACCCGACATTTGCCGGATAGTGTTATCTACTGAAATCCTGCTGTAATTTTCAACTATTTCTGCGCATTAAAATTTGCAAAAATGTGTTAGCAATCACAGATAAAGCCGTGTCAACCACGCATAATGCCTCCCATGCACTCAGTGCAACCCAACAACCGAATCAGATTGCCAGATTGACCCCTAAGCAGGAGCTACCGCCATGTTAAAATTTATCGTAACACTCACTTTGTCCCTGACTGTTTTCGCGGCTGTGGCAAGCTCTGATCAACTGACATCTGCACCTGCTGCAAGCAAAGGTCTGCAAGTCATCGTTCAAAATGAAGCCGTTGCACCCGGTTTGTGCCGCCTGCATTTTGAAGACGCCAGCACTAAAGATGTCACCTGCCACTAAGTAAATCATTTTTGTTCAATCGTTCACTCTGACTTTTACCCGCCCACCATGAGTCACCATGGTGAGGCGGGTAACGCTTTTTTAGCCCTCTGCAAAACCCACTTAACCCCTTTTAAAAAATTCTTGTAAAATGTGTTTTCTATCACGGATTTTACACATTAAAAAATCCATAATAACTTTCAAGCAGCCAGCATTAATAATTAATCATGACTGCGGGGCATCATTAATAGTTAAAGGGGTTTGCGTCATGTTTAAATTTATTCTTTCTGCGGCATTATTAATGGCTTCTTCCGTTGCCAGCGCTGATACCAACACAACCGCAGTCACCGCCAGCGCTGCTAAAGCGATTCCGATCATTATCAAAAACGAGCAGCTCGACACAACCATGTGCCGCCTGCATTTTGAAGATGGCACGCAAAAAGAAGTGAAGTGCGATTCTACGAACGAAAAAGCGTCTTAAAGCGATTTGTACATTCGTATCAAACACGACTATGCTCAGCTCCACGATGAAAAATATAAGAATCCACTCGGATATAGGAGCACACAATGGAAAATCCAATCATTAGCATGGCGCAGGCAAAGTTTGTGGTCATCAGTAAACACACCCGTAGCCTCGCCATGCACGTTGGCAATGAAAGCCACGCCTCATTTCACATGTTGGTGTGCCGTTTTCTGGAAAATGATCAAGATCTTTTCGCTGCCGTCATCGCCCCCCGTGACAACCCGCACCACCTCGCGCAACGGGTAGTCTCGTTTATCAGTGCTTATTTACGGGTAACGGATAGAGCAACGCTGGAACAGGAGATGTTACGTTGTATCGAAAGCTACCTACGCCAGCACGCCTTAAACGCGCCGCCATCCCCCGCTGGTTAAACCATCCAACGTCCATGATCCAATCCGATAACGAATCAGTCGCAGGGTCGGAAAACCAATCGCGGCGGTCATGCGGCGCACTTGCCGATTCCGCCCTTCACTAATGGTGATTTCCAACCAACTATCAGGAATCGCTTGGCGCACGCGTATCGGCGGGTTACGCGCCCACAAATGCGGTGGCTCACTGATTAAACGCACGCCAGCAGGACGCGTCATGCCATCTTTCAACATGACCCCTTGGCGTAATGGTTCGACATCCGCTTCCGTGGGCGTGCCTTCCACTTGCACCCAATAGGTTTTGCTCATTTTGTGCTTGGGGTCGGAAATGCGGTGTTGCAAGACGCCATCGTCGGTCAGTAACAGCAAGCCCTCGCTGTCGCGATCCAAACGCCCAGCGGTATACACACCGGGGACGTCAATATAGTCGGCAAGCGTTGCCCTGCCTTCCTGATCGGTAAACTGGCAGAGCACATCGAACGGTTTGTTGAATAACAGAATACGGGGCACGGTATTAGCCTTTGTGATGTAACGCCTGCATCACTTTTTTGTTGCGGATTTCAACGCTAATCTTACCATTCCCTAAATCCTTCACGATAGCTTCATCGTCTTCACGCTGCCACGTCACGCCTTTCGCGGTAGCCTCATCCGGCTTGCCAAACAAATTCAGGATTTTTTTGCCGTGGGTGTCATACAACGCCTCGTAATTGCCGCTGGTTTTGAGTTGCAACTCGACGCTGCATAACTGATCTTCCACGTACACCGCTTTTAGGAAGCTCAGCTTTTCGCCCCACAGCTCACCCACTTCACCCGCGACGGGTACGGCATTGCATTCTTCCAGCACGTAGGCTTTGCGTTTGTCGCCTAAGCCCGTTTTGCCCGTTGTGCATTGCAACGGCTTTATCAGCAAGGCATCTAATGCTTTACCAGCGACGGCGCGTTTATCGCCGAGTTTGAGCGTATCCAGCCCGTAACGGTCAAGCGTGGTGTCATCCGGTGCGGATAGCATATCTTGTTCCAGCCGATCACAACCCGCCACGGCGAATAGGAGCAACGCTGAAAAACAGTAATGGGTTAATTTCACAGTAGCCCTCATAAACTGTGGTGGAAAAATACCTCCCCGCTCACGGGGAGGAAGATTGTCGGAGGAGTCCACGACTTGATACACGGTTGTCGACGCCGGTATCAACGGTTATGACCGCCTATTCAATAAAATGTTCAGTGGAACTTGAATATTAACAGCAGGTCATATAAATTTGAGAATCATTTTCATATGCAGGTAGCCAGCTCATGAGTTTAGCCAATGCCCAACCCCTTTCTAGCTTAGCGGAACACCTTTTCGGTCATATCCATGCGGTGCAAACTGACAATGCTACCCGTATCCGCCTATTAGGCATGGGTATCGGCACAGGTTCACGTATTGAAATCTTACGTAACCGCAATGGCGACATCGTGCTGGGTAACGGTAATAACCGTATTAGCCTAGGACGCACCATCACCGCCCATATCATGGTTCAGGTGCAGGAGTAACCCGTGGCAAAAGAATGTTGTAACACTAACACTAAACGCTGCCCCACCGTATTGTTGCACCGTAAAATTGCCCTGTTAGGCAACCCCAACGCAGGCAAAACCACCCTGTTCAACCTGCTGACAGGCGCACGCCAACGCACCGGCAACTGGCCGGGTGTCACGGTGGAACGCAAGGAAGGTCAATGCCGCTTACTTAATGAAGACCTGCATGTGGTGGATTTACCCGGCACGTATTCCCTTGATTTTAGCGATACCTCGGCAGATGAACGCGTTGCCCGTGACTTTGTGCAGCAAAACCCCGATTACCTGTACCTCAATATTGTGGATGCCAGCACGCTAGAACGCGGTTTGTATCTGACACTGCAATTGCGTGAACTCAATGTCCCCATTATCGTCTTGCTGAATATGATGGATGTGGCGGAACAACACGGCATGAAAGTGGATATTGCCGCTTTACAAGAACGCCTCGGCTGCCCCGTGTTACCCATCTCGCTGCGTAAAGACAAGGATTTGCAAACGGTTCATCATGCGATTTGCCACTACATCCCCGCAGAAGCGGCAAAGCACTTTGAGATTCCCTATCACGCCAGCGTCGAACAAGCGCTGCGCAACGTGCAAACCGACGACATTAACCGTACCGATGCGCTGTTTGCCCTGCAAACCTGCCAAAGCGAACCCACGCTTGCCGCCTTGCACCAGCAAATTGAAGCCGACACGCACGAAGAATTCGATTTCCTGTTGGCAGATGCGCGTTTTGATCTGGCGACCCGCATTGCCCGTGGTGTCACGCACGAACGCGGCAAAATCAGCCGTACCCTTTCCGACAAGCTCGACCGCTGGGTATTGGGCAGTTGGACAGGTATACCTATCTTTTTGGTGATGATGTACTTACTGTTTCTGTTCAGTATCAACCTTGGCGGGGCATTCATTGACTTCTTCGACATTGCCGTGCAAACCGTCGCCGTCGATGGCACGCGGCATTTGCTCAGCGGTTTCAGTGCGCCCGAATGGTTAATCACGCTGTTGGCAGATGGTTTAGGTGGCGGTTTGCAAGTCGTGGCAACCTTTATCCCCATCATTGCCGCGCTGTATTTATTCCTGACGTTGCTGGAAGAATCCGGCTATATGTCACGCGCTGCCTTCGTGATGGATCAGTTCATGCGCAAACTCGGCGTATCGGGCAAAGCCTTTGTGCCGCTGATTGTCGGTTTCGGCTGCAATGTTCCCGCCATCATGGCAACGCGTACCTTGGATAGCCAGCGGGAACGCATTATTACCGTGCTGATGGCACCGTTCATGTCATGCGGCGCACGACTGGCGGTGTATGCGCTGTTTGCCGCTGCCTTTTTCCAATCGGGCGGTCAGAACATTGTCTTCCTGCTGTATTTGATTGGGATTGGCTTTGCGATTCTCACCGGCTTAATCATGCGCAAAACTTTGTTGCAAGGCGGCGCGGATCATTTCGTGATGGAAATGCCGACCTACCAACTGCCCGGTGTGCGCAATATCCTCATCAATACGTGGAACAAATTGCGCGGCTTCATCGTTGGGGCTGGCAAGCTCATTGTCGCCGTGGTGATGGTGATTAACGTTGTTAACAGCTTGGGGACGGATGGCAGTTTCGGCAATCAAAATACCGAAAAATCGGTGTTAAGTGCCGCTGCCAAAGTGGTCACGCCGGTGTTTGCACCAATGGGCATTGAGCAAGACAACTGGCCTGCCACAGTGGGTATTGTCAGTGGCTTGTTGGCGAAAGAAGTCGTGGTCGGCACATTGGATGCATTATACAGCCAGATGGGTACAACCCCACCAACCGTTGCAGCAACAAGCAACACACCATTCAGTGTTAGCACAGGCTTACAGGAGGCGCTAGCCACTATCCCGGCTAATCTTGGTGATGCCCTGAGTCATATCAGCGACCCGCTGGGTTTCGGGGCGATTGATGAACAACAGGATGTCAGCAATGCCACGTTCAGCGCCATGAACCAGTATTTTGATGGCAAAATCGGCGCATTTGCTTACTTGCTGTTTATCTTAATGTATTTCCCTTGCGTAGCCGCGACAGGCGCGATGTACCGCGAAGTCGGCGCACGCTGGGCAAGTCTGGGCGTGGCGTGGAGTACCGGCTTAGGCTATGGCGCTGCAATCTTATTCTATCAACTCGCCACCATCCACCAACACCCGTTGCCATCGGTTTTGTGGGCGGTCATTGTATTGGGAAGTTTCACGGCAGCCATTTATGCTTTTGCGCTAGCGGGAGGGCAGCAGCATGATGTTGGGAGAAATTCGCGACTACCTGCAACAGCGCGGTAGTGCCAGCTTGACGGATGTGGCAACACATTTCGATATTACGCCGGATACGGCACGGTTTGCGCTCAACTATTGGCTACGCAAAGGCAAGGTGCGCGAACAAGCGGCAAATTGCGGTGCAAGTGGCTGTGGCGGAAATAGTTGTGGCGGCACAAAGACCGCCACACACTATGCATGGGTGAAGCGCGAGATGCCACTTCACTGGTTTCCACTCAAGCCTTAATCATGCACTAACATAAGATAGTCATTGATCATATTGCCCATCGTGTGGCTCTTTGCACGCCCAGTATCATCTTTATTAGAAAAACTAACCGCGAGGCGATTATTGGTTTCACCCGCTGGCTGTGTAGATGACCAATAAGAACGCACGAATGGACCACCATTGTCAGCATCCGACGACGTATTGATAAATGCTGGGTAAATGTACGGTGCTGCCGTACGGGTTTTATCCACCAAACCAATCAGCTCATCGGATGTCGGCAAACGCCAGCCAGTCGTGAATCCACACAACTTTGCCGTATTGACTGCTTTAATGTAAGAACCTGTATCACAACGTGTCAACGCTGTACCCACACCTGAGCAAGGCGTTGCTGCTGTGGCATTTGAAGTATCCGCCGCACCGGCTGCGTAACCTTGCACACCTGTCGTAGCGCCATCTTGCCAGAAATAACCGTAGTCACGGTCACGAAAGTCCGATTTTGTTACATCAGCCGCGTTGGTTTTGACTTCCCACGTTTTACCAGTGGAAGAGTCTTTCACGCAAGCAACCTCTTCGATACCTGCGGTAATATCACCACCATTCGCATCCATCGACGTGAATGTTCTGGCGGTCGGAGTCGTTGTGGTTGGTGTAGTCGTCGTCGGTGTGGTTGTGGTTGGCGTTGTTGTAGTCGGAGTCGTCGTCGTTGGTGTCGTTGTGTCAACAGTCGTCGTGGAACTACCACCGCCACCACACGCTGTCAACAATGCAGCGGAGAGTGCGACTGCCAAATACAGACCACTTTTACCGAATACGGTCAAATTGCTTTGATTTTGCCCAACTGGGGATTGAGTTGTTGTTAGCATAGTCATAATCCTGCCCTATAGAATTGATTAGTTGATGAGTTGCATTTTACATGAAACAATAATATTTATAGCACAAGATAGAGAAAAGACAGTTTTTTTAATCCAGACGCAATAATTTTTATGATAACTGGCTAACAGACCAAGGACAGGAAAGAGGGATTTCTCCACTCTCCCCCATCTAGACCATCCGCTTACTTACAAATTAAGCGAATATGCCCTGCCATATCGTCGGTAGCCGCTGGCGCCATACCCTCATCGGACAGATTATTAAACGCAGCACCAGTAGGAATGACTGCGGTATAATTTACCTGCCTTGCATCAGTGGAGTTGAAATAGAATGCATCGGGAACAGCTTCTGGGAAGAACGTAGGATTAGGTGCGTAACTCCGTGTAACCGTGGTTCTTTTCGCATTACCATCTGGCTGCGGGAAAGCTTCCGATGGCAATGCCAAGTAAATTAACTCAGCATGGCTAGGAAGTGCACACGTTCTGGTTGGACCACACGGGCGTGTGCCTGCATTCACCGCAGTTGCATAAGCCGCAGCACTACAAGCGGCAACTGTCCCACCACAAGCACCCACACCAGCCGCCGCTTTGGTATAAGTCCAATCTTTGTCACGCACCCCTGCATCATCGGTTTTCACTTCCCAGAAGTTACCCAGCAGTTTGTCTTGAACGCATGACCATGCTGTTGCTGAATCGTCTAGCATCGTACCTGTGCTGTCATATTTGCAGAAACGCGCATCGGCGCATCTTGCCGCAACGGGTGTTGTTGGCGTGGGTGTGACTACTGGTGTCGTCGGTGTCGGGGTAGGTGCTACGACGGCAGGGGTCGTTGTTGTACTGACTGCACTGGTAGCCGTGCTAGTGTTGCAATCACCATCGCAATCGCAAGCACTTAACAGGGAAGCACACAACACCATGGCCAGAACGAGGCCGCTTGTTTTAATGACGGGGATTTCTTTGGGAGCGAAAATGTCTGACATAGCTATTATCCTAATATATCCTAAACAAAGAAATTTTAGCCATAATGACTCAGGCTAAAAAAGGTTATAGCACAGACCAGAAAAATCGACGGCATATTTTCACGACAACCACGACAAGCGGTGATTTTTCACAGTTAAAACAGGCCATTAATCACAGGACAAAAATTAATCTAACTATTTCTTATTTAGAATATTAATATATTAAAAATTATTAATATTCTAAATACTGCGTCTAATTGTTTATAAATGCTTCACTAAAGCCTGTGGTCGCGAAGGTTTTGAAACCATCATCGGTTCGCCAGATAAAATAGGCATGAATGCCATGCGTTTCAGCAAACGCTTTTGCTTTTTCCTCACCTAACACCATGAATAACGTAGCATAAGCATCTGCTACGGTCGTCTCCTCGGCAAGCACAGAAGCGGATGCAAGATTATGGGTAACGGGCGAACCTGTGGTGGGGTCAAAGGTATGTGAATAGCGCTGCCCTCCTTTCACAAAAAAATTGCGGTAATCACCCGATGTCGCCAAACCCGCCTTCCGTAACGATACCCCTTGTTGCACCATGCGCCCCGCTTCTTCCTGCGGTTTTTCAATGGCAATTCGCCACGCATCACCGCGTGGACTGATCCCACGGGTACGTACTTCACCAGCAATTTCCACCATGTAATCGTGAATACCGAGCGACTCCAAGTATAAGCCTGCTTGATCTGCTGCAAAGCCATCGGCAACCGAAGCTAACTCAAGGTGAAGATCTGGCTGGGATTTGCGCAAAGCAGGCGGATCAAGACGTACCTGAAGTTTCTGATAGCCCACCTTTGCACGGGTAAGCGCAATCTCGGCTTGAGTGGGAATACGTTCTTTTGCCGAGTCGTGTGAGCCAAACCCCCACAATTGCAGCAGGGGTGCGAGCGTCACGTCATAACTGCCCGCGCTTTGCTGGCTGATGTGCAAAGTTAGCTCAACCAGTTTGGCAAGTTTCGGGGAAACACTAAACCAATCCATACCGCTGTAACGGTTAAATTGGGAAATCGTGGAGGTTGGCTCCCACGAGCCAATCAATTGATTCGTCTCGGCAAAGGCATTGTTTAGCCCTGCCTGAAGTTGCGCTTCACTCAAAGTAGCAGGTGGTCTATTCACCGTGACATGCCACAATGCAGTGCCCTGCATTCCCTCCAAACGCCACACAGGGTCAGGCTGGCTACAGGCAGTCAACCCAACGCAGCACACGCACAACAGCATCCCGAAAGCGAGTGCGGTACGGTACAGGCTATGAAGCAGACTTAGGTTTTTCACCGGAGGGACTGGTAAAGCGGTCATTCAAATATTGTACAAAGCGGTCGGTAGCATGACGAATCATGTCTAAACGACGCCGTGTTTTCCTACCCCAACCTGCCGGTGTTGCTTGGAAAATACTCCGCCAGAACGGTGTACTCTTCAAAAAAGCGGCGGACAAATTGCCAAACGATTCTGCTCTACTCAAGCTTGCTGCCACACGCTTGGCTAAACGGTTGCGGATTAAAAAGTGCAAACTAATAATCAATACGGCTAACATCGCCATGACTGCACCCGTTGCCCAGATATTTCCCGCCAACGAGGCTAACCACGGCGGGTTGAACAATAAACCTTCCCAGTAGCCAAACTCAATGCTCATGGCAAGCAACACAATGCCTAACAAACCAAACGCCAATACATCGGCGATTAACACCTGCTTTTTCCAACGTTGCAGGGCTTCACGCAAACGGGGAATGGCTTGCTGCTCAATCTGGTTTGCTTGTGATTCCATCGCACCGACAATGCGGTACACACGTTCAGTATTGACACCATTGATTCGCGCCATAATGCGCTGATAATCAGCATCACGTTTGGCAACATAACGCGCCCACACGCTTTCATTCGGCACTGGCACAGCCAGTTTATCGTTGAACAGAATATGGAAACTGCCCGCCGACAAACCCTGTTGCACCAACGCTTTTTGCCAAGAGGACACAATGTCTTCGAGATTATCTTCGCGGGCGGAAGTATCAATTTGATTCAGAATAAACAGGAATTTACTGCCATCATTACGACGCAACGAGCCTTTCACCAAATGCTCCAAGGTATCTTGCATCGCCCCCGGTTCAGGATGCCGTGCATCAAAAAACACCAATACCAAGTCCGACAATTCGATAATGTGATCGGTAATTTTCAGGGTCGCTTTACGCTGTTCATCCGCATCGAACCCCGGTGAGTCGATCAGAATCTTGCCGCGTACTTGCTCACTCGGTGCTACCTTCATTTGCAGGTAGTTATCAATTTTCGCCCCTTCCCCTTTGGAAACATGTTCAATGTCTTCACTGATTTGGTAAAACGGAAAGCGTGGGTCGCCATCCAAAGCCAAACCGGGCAAAGTGCGTACCTGTCCATCTGGGCTATAAGTGATAACGGTAAAACGGTCATCGACAGCTTGATTACCAGTACGCTGTAAATCCAAACCCAAGAATGTATTGATAAAACTCGACTTACCTGCCGAAAACGTTCCCAGCACCGAAATCATCGGCCACCACGAAATCTGCGTCGCGTAAGATTCACCAGCCCCAAGCAAACCCAGTTTTTGGGCTATAGCATCCAGATCACGGTACTGATTCACGGCATCAACCAATACCGGATTTTCGCGTTTGAGATGCTCCTGCAACCGCTTAAGGCGTTGCTCCATTCGCTTGGCTGGTGTCATATCTATCCTTTAATCGTCATGGCAACAAACTTGTCGCCTTCCTTTATCACAGAACTGTGCCCGTCTTTGGCCGTTTCCGCACCCGTTGGCTGCTGAAGGGGTGGCACAGCAACCTCAGGCGACGGCACAGCAGGCGTAGGTATAATAGGTTGTCCTTGCTGAGGTGTCTGTGCAACGGCAGCACCACTTTGTGGCATCGTGTAGTAATTATAGTAAGGTGTTGTAGCAGCAGGTGGGGGAACAACGTAAGGCGACGTGGTATCACTACCGAATGGATTGAATTTATTAAACATTTTCATTGGACCAGAGATGTTTTTATTCATGCTCCACATATCACGCTGCATATTATACGTGGAAACCGCCATATTCTGTGTCGAAGCATCCATTTGCTTCATATTGCCAGCCATGTCTTGGGTACTGCCATTCATATCGACGATATTATGCGTCATCACGCCGACAGAGCTGGTCATTGTCGTCATTTGCCCCGTCATGACATCAAAATTATTGGCCATCCGCCCCATGTTAGTATCCACCGTTTTATTCATGTCGGCGATGGTTTGTGTCAAGGTATGCACATCGGTGGTTAAGGATTGAACCAGATAAAAACCATAAGCCGAAAGAATAATGAACGCTACCATTGCGGGGTAAACAATCATCTGTAACGTGCGAGTTATCGTGACTTGACGCTCCTCAAAGTCTTGTAACTCATGCTCGACATCGTGCAACTCATGTTCAATGTCATTGACCCCTACGGGTTTTTCGGTCGTTATCATACTGTGGCTCCTGATTGTCCGTCATGTCGCGTCTCTCCCTAAACGACCCAACGGCTACTGTGAATGCGTAGCACGCGCTATCCAAATGCGTTTTTCATCATTTATCTCCCGAACATCCTTTGGTCTATCGTATTTTCGTTTTTATAAGGGGTAGTGGCAGGTCAGCATTACCGAAAACCCTGACCTGCCTCACTACTTTTCCATACTGCCAGATTTATTTTTTCAGAGCAGCATCAATTTGCTTTGCCAACTCAGGGTTGACCATATCCACATACAACTTCATGTTTAATGCTTCAGTCGTGCGACCTTGCGCGGCTAGCTTAGGGGCAACGTCTGCAAACAACGTTGAAGCTTGTTCTGCATTCCCTTGCTTCCAATACACGTTCGCCAACTCACCTTTGTAATCAAGGGAGTCTGGCGTTTGCTTGAGCAAATCGGTGTAAAGACCTACAGCACGATCTAACTCGTTCGCCCAATAGGCTTCGCGTGCCGCACGCAACAAATCAGCCGGTGCATTCGCGGATGCTTGCTGAACAGGCGCAGCTTGAACAGGTGTTGCAGGCGCAGCAGCGGATGGTGCTTCGGCAGCTTGAACAGGGGCAGCAGCAGGAACTTCAACAGCTTTAACCATTGTCGCCGCTGGTGCAGGTTGTGCAGCAGCGGCTTCCGTAGGCGCGGTAGCTTGTGCAGCAACAGCGGCTTGAACCTGCTGTTGGGCAGCCACTGATTGTTCAGCCGGTGGGGCAACAGCAGCGACTTCAGCGGGCGCAACGTGTTGTTGGGCAGCCGCATGACCAGCATCTACCTTAGGTGCAACGTGCGTCTGTTCTGGCTTCGCAGCCATTTCTTTGCCACCGTGCTCCGCTGGCTTACCGCCAATACCAAAGTTCAGCAAGATAGCAACGATAGCCAGCAACCAAGCCAGCATAATGGGATGTTTCATTAACCAACGTAAAATATGCATCTGAATCTCCTTAAAACCCCAGATTTATTAAAAATAATGTTTAGACCGGATACAAGGCACGTCCCAATGCATCCATTTCCAACGCTGCTTTGGAACGCGGCTCCATCTCAAACACCGCCAGACCTTCACTGAAAGAACGGCGATAAGTAGTGCGCATATACAAGCGCGGCGCTAGCAATTTAATGCCGGGCAATATCTGCATCGCTTCGGCTGCTTCTGCTGTTTCGCGCACAGCATGATGGGTATCGGCACGATTGATAATCCCAAGGATTTCAACCGCTCGACCACCGCGTATTTCCTCAACCATTTTCAGGAAACGTTGTGTCGACCAAATATCCGCCTGACTCGGTGCAACCGGTACAACAATCCGATCCGCTTTGCGGATAGACGCTTCCATCGCTGCTAAGTCTGCCAGCCCCATGTCGACCAACACTTCCGATTGACCGTTTTCAGCACCTAAATCCGCCACCGAGGTTATCGGTACAATCGCAGGCAAAAAACCTTCTTCCTGACGAATACCAAAAGCATCCGCCGTGGTCGCCTGTGGGTCAAGGTCATACACCACCACATGCTTGTTGTGACGCGTTGCCACCCATAACGCCAGATTAAACGTTATGGTGCTTTTGCCAGTTCCACCTTTGAGGTTGCCAATCAGCGTAATCATCAACGACTCACTATTGCTGCACAGGTGGCTGAGGCGGAGCTGGCATGGCGGCATCACCTTGCGGCATCGGCATGGCTTGACCTTGCACTGACGGCACCACTGCTTGAGCTGGCGGCATGACTGCCCCACCCGCTTGACCTTGTGGCATCGGAATAGCGTAGAGGTAGTAGTAACCAGCCGGTGGCTGTGGCATAACTGGCGGCGCAGCAGCGAGAGCTGCTTGAGCTTCAGATACGCTGGGTTGTGCAGGTGCAGCTGGTACTTCTGGCTTAGCAGGAACAGCCGGTGCTGCGGGTTGTTCTGGCGCAACAGGTACGACCGGTACACCAGCAGGTGCAGCTTCCGTGCTTGCTGTCATACCAGCCGGAGCTGCGGGTGCAGCCGGTGCTTCTGGCGCTTTCACTTCAGCAGCAGCAACTGGGGCAGCAGGTGCGGCAGGTGCTTCTGGCGCTTTCGCTTCAGCAGCGGCGGGCATCGTCACTACTTCTGGTGCTTTCGCTTCAGCAGCGGTTGGAGCAGCAGGCGCAGTAGGCACTTCCGGCGCAACGGGCTGTGTAGGTGCGGTGGGCGCAGCAGCAGCGACGGGTGTGGCCGGAGCTTCTGGTGCAGCCACTGGTGTAGCGGGGGCTTCTGGTTCAGCCATTGGTGTTGCAGCCTGATCCGCACCTTGAATCACGAAAGGACCCGGCGGCGGTGGCGGTAAATTCGCTTCTTCAGCCCAAACATTAGCACTCAACAGTACCACAGCAGCAGAGGTTGCTACGGCAGTCGCCAGTTGCTTTTTATTAAATAAACTCATGCTAGTCTTCCTTCCAGATTAAATATCCGTTTTAAGTTTTATGCCCCGTCTACCGGCAGAGGGTTTTTTCCGCTCTTGGGTATCCCCAGAACCGGGGGACATAGCGTTATCGTGTTGTGACGGCTCAGGTTGCGCTGGCTCAGCTTGCAACGGCGTATCGTCCGTAGCAGCGGCAACCACTTTAGCAACGGATGCTGCTGCCTGTAACTTCGCTTGCTGACGTTGTGCTTGCTGCTTTTCTGCATCACGTACTTTACGCTTGCGCAATACGTTACGCAGCGCCGCAAACAAACCCATTACCCCAGCAAGGATACTGGTCAGCAAGGATACACTGTATAAACCTACATACTTAGCAACCGTCCCCAGACCATTACTTGAAGTAGTCGTGCCCGTTGCACCCGCGACAGATGCCCCAGCACCGGCTGAACCACCACTGTTGCCGCCACCCGGTATGCCACCTAGTGATTGACCCGCGCTGATACAACCCAAGGGAATAATCAACAAGGTCAGTAAGGTTGCAACCGCACCACCAAAGATCAGCGATACCGCCATCCCTTGGAAAATGGGGTCAGACAAAATCACCATCGAACCACCAAACAATGCCAGAGCGGTGATAATAATGGGGCGTGTCCGTGCTTCACATGAACGAATCACCGCTTCCAGCACCGTTTCGCCGCTTAATACAGCTTCACGGGCAAAATCCACCAACAAGATGGAATTTCGCACGATAATCCCCGCCAATGCAATGAAACCGATCATGGATGTTGCGGTAAATTCGGCATCCATTAACCAATGCCCCGGCACAATCCCAATCAAGGTCAGCGGAATCGGCGCCATAATAATCGCAGGCAAGGTAAAGTTACCAAATTGCGCCACAATCAGCATGTAGATCAATACCAGTGCCGCCGCAAACGCAATCCCCATATCGCGGAACGTTTCCCACGTCACCGTCCATTCACCGCCCCATTCAAACGCGGATTTACCTTCGACACCTTGTGGTGATTTCAGCCAATACGCATCATCCAGCAAACGCGTGCCGTCAGGTGTAACGTAACCTTGACCATTATTCGCCGCCGCCAGCAAGCTTTCCACTTGACCTTGCCCGTATACCGGGGCAGCCAAACGCCCAACCGTTTCCGCCGTGACGTATTCTACAGCACGCAAATCTTTTCGGTAGATAGGTTTGTCTTGTTTATCGAATACAAATGTCCCTAATTCATGCAAAGGCACGAACTGCCCCACATGATTGGTCACGGGCAACTGCGATAAACGGTAAATTTGCGAACGCGCACTTAACGGCACTTGCATCACAATGCGTGTGGGGTCAATCAAAGCATTTTTCTTGATGTCACCCAAGATAAAACCGCCCATCGCCATTTCCAAAGTGCGATTCACGTCTTCAGCAGTAATGCCATTGCGCTGGGCTTTGTCGGAATCCACGATGAAACGCAGGATGTCATGGTCTTGCTCCATCAAATTATCCACGTCATCCAAGTTTTCGGCTTGCTCGAACAGCTTGGTCATATCCGCTGCCACTTGACGGCGCGTGTTCGCATCGGGGCCATAAATTTCCGCCACGACCGATTGCAATACCGGCGGGCCGGGTGGCATTTCCACCACTTGCAACTTGCCGCCCGTCTCTTTCAGTAACGGTTGTAGCAAGGCACGGGCTTCCACCGCAATCTGGTGACTGGTGCGTTTACGGTCATGCTTATCCGTCAGTTGCACCTGAATATCTGCCTGCCACGGTTGCTGACGCAAGTAGTAATGACGCACCAAACCGTTAAAGTTAAACGGTGACGCTGTACCTGTGTAGGTTTGCAACGCCGTGACTTCAGGAATGTCTTTCAGCTTACTTGCCATGCTATGCAGCAAATTCGCAGTAACGGGCAGCGCTGTGCCTTCCGGCATATTCAGTACCACATTGAATTCTGGCTTATTATCCAGCGGCAACATTTTGACCCGCACCGCTTTCATCGGGTAGAACAACAACATGAACGCAAAGAAGACCACAATGATCCCAAACAAAAAGGTATAGCCTTTTTTCTTATTGCTCACCAACGGCACAATCAAGCCACGGAACAGCTTTTCCATACGGGCAGCTTGTTTGTGTTCTTTGTCAGCCGCCTCGCGCAAACTTTTCATCGAAGGCTTAAAACGGTTAGTTAACCACGGCGTAAACGCAAACGCCGCAAACAAGGAAATCACCATAGCCACCGAACCCAGTACTGGAATCGGCAGCATGTAAGGGCCCATCATGCCACTCACAAAGCCCATCGGCAGTAACGCCGCGATAACCGTTCCTGTCGCCAAAATGGTCGGATTGCCCACTTCGCGCACCGCATCAACAGCCGTTTCCACGTCAGTACTTTCAATCAACAACCAACGCCGATAAATGTTTTCCACCACCACAATGGCATCATCCACCAGAATCCCGATGGAGAAAATCAAGGCAAACAAACTCACGCGGTCAATGGTCATACCCATCAGCCACGCCGCAAATACCGTGGTGGTAATAACCGCTGGGATGACGATCAATACCACGCCCGCTGCGCGTAAGCCGAGGAAAAACCACACCAAGACCGTCACAATGCCCGTTGCCACGAACAATTTGAAGATCAGCTCGTTCACTTTCGCTTTCGCGGTTGCACCGTAGTCACGGGCAATATTCACATGGACATTATCGGGAATAATACGTCCCTTTAGTGTTTCCAGCTTCGCCAACACGGCATTCGCGACATCCACACCGTTTGTGCCGTGTTTTTTCGCAATCGCCACGGTAACGGCCGCCGCATTATCCGCTTTCTCAGGGCTATTACCTGCGACACCGGTATAGAAACCCACGGAACGCCCCGCATCGCTAGGCTCTTCGGTCACGGTGGCAATGTCACGCACGTAGACGGGGCGACCCTCAATAACCGCCACCATCAAGCGTTTTACGTCTTCGGCGGAACTCAGGAAAGCACCGCTGTACACGCGAAACACGCGCTGATCTGGCTCAACCGATCCGGTATTGCGTTGGGAATTCGCCATGCGAACAGCATTCGCGACTTGCTCCAAGGACACCCCGAACGTCGCCAAACGTTCTGGCAAGATTTCCACTTTTAACTCTTCGTGGCGACCATCCACGATGAAGCTCTGGCTGGTGTTTTCGACTTCGCGCAGGCTTTGCAACACATCCAAGCCGACCAAACGCAAGTTGGCATCATCCACAGCATTCGACCACAAGGTAAATGCCACCAATGGCACATCATCCGCCCCTTTCGGCTTTACCAGCGGTTCGGGCACGCCGATAGGCATTTTGTCTTTATTGGAGGCTAATTTGTCATAGAGTTTGACTAGGGATTGTTCTAGCTCTTGCCCAACGATGAATTGCACCGTCACCATCGACTGTTCACGGGCAGAATAGGAATACACATGATCCACGCCCGTCATCTCGGACATAATGCTTTCGAGCGGGCGGGAGATCAGATTTTCCACTTCTTGCGCGGATGCACCGGGGTAGCGTACAAAAATATCCACCATCGGCACGGAAATTTGCGGGTCTTCCTGACGTGGTGTGACCCACATCCCTAATACGCCCACCGCGAAAAACGCTAGCAGCAACAGCAGCGACAGCGGTGACGTAATAAAGGCTTTCGCCATCGAACCAGCCATCCCCAGATTATGTTGAGAGTGATGGGCAGCATGTTGCGGTGAGTCATTTATCATTACTTACATTCCTAGCGGGCAATCATTTTATTTTGCATCGGGCATCCAACCGGATGTTGCAGTGGCAGGTGGCGCATCAATGATGCGCTCGTCATCCGTCAAACCGGAGACCACTTCCACTTTATTTTCCTCTTGATCAGCACCCAGTCTTATCAGGCGCAATTCAGAGGTATTATTATTATTCACAACCAAGACGCTGGGTAAGCTACGCCCACGCAGCAATGCCGTTTTCGGGATGACGACTGTTTTCGCGCCAACTTTTTTGGTTTCCGGCAAATACACTTCAGCATACATCCCCGGCGCGGCAACAGCATCCACCGGCAGATCAAATTTCACTGTCACCGTATGCCGACTGGGATCAGCCACGGGATAAATTTGCGAGATTTTCACCATCGTGGTGGTGTTACTGTCAATTTTGGCCGGTACAACCATGCCTTCACTCAAATTATTCACTAAGCCAGACGGCACGTCCGCCTGTAAGCGTTTGTACTTGACGTAACCATACTTAATTAATGGTTGACCAGGTTGAACAGTATCACCCACCTCTACCATTTTTTCTAGCACAATGCCCTCGAAAGGGGCAACCGACTTCGCATCGCGCAAGGCGGCATCAATTTCCTGTAGCTGCGACATGGCTTGCTGCACGGTGCTCTGCGCCTGTGACACACCGGTAGCACTGCTCATCAAATCACTGTAACGCCCCATATCCGAGTCATAGTTGCCCATCATCGAATCGGCAAACGGACGCACCATCGTCATATCAAACATGGCAGGCAAACCAAAACCGGGCATTGCACCAATATCTTTGCTACGGGGGGACACCAGCTCGCGGGTGTATTGCGCTTGGGAATTTTGTACGGAGGCTTGCGCCATCGAAAGCTGTGCCAAAATCGCGTTGCGTTTTGCTAATAATTGCGCTTCATCAACTTGAATAATCACGTCACCTTGCTTAAAAGCCGCCCCCGCCTCCCCCGCCACAAACTTAACCGCCCCCGAAATTTGTGCTGATAAGGTGACTTCTTTATAGGGGATAACGGTACTTCCCAATACGGAACTTGACAACGAGTCGACAGCTTCAACGCGTATAATCTCCGCAGAATGCGCAGCAGACAGCCAGCCAATGCTTAACAGCAGTAGCGTCGACCTCAGTGTATTTTTTCTTATACTCATCGGTGTACAGTTTTCCTCGAAGCGGCATAGCCTGAAAGGCGTGGCAGAACTATATCGTTTAAATCCCTTAAATTCCAGTCGATCACTGGCGAATATTAGCAATCCCTTATAAATATACCGTAAAAATGCGCGTAACCTCACCAAAGCGGCGGTGCTTCAATGAAAATTCTACTGCGATCAGCGTTGCCCGCTCTTTCGGCAAGTCATCTTTAAATTCACCGCCGCGTGCTGCCAGAAAACGAAACTGCGGTTCGCCCTCCACCCCGTCCAATAATACGAGCGAAACGGGTGCATCGGTATCCAGATGATCCACCAAATTCCACGTTTGCCGCAGTAACTTGCCGTCTTCCAGCACGTAACGAACACGCTGTAAGCCACTGCGCATCAGCCCAGACTCACGATTTTGCCATGCCACATCAGGGTTGCCGCCCCGCGTAAACTCCAGCAATACCCCCAAGGTTTCCGACTGGCTAATGCTATTGTTTTCGCGTTGCCCCACGCTCGTATTCATCGGACGCAATACTGCCAGTTGCCGCATATCACGCTCTATCAAGAGCACAGCACGTTGCAATTGCTGCAATTCAGCTTGCGGCTCAGCCACTTGCCGCCCGGCATCCAACAGCAAATTGACTGACTGGTACGACAACGTGAGCAGCAGCGCAAAGATCGCCAAAGAAATCATCAACTCCACCAGCGTAAAACCACGCGCTTGCTTCATTGCGCCAGACTCCGTTGCTTGGCTTGAGGGTTTGCCACATACGCCACTTCCACTGCCAAGGCTTCGGTCGGCCTCCCCTCGCGAAACACGCTGACTTTCACTTTGCGTAAATCAGGGTCGGGGGTTGCCAGCACTTCCTGCTGCCATTGCCACGCCAAATCCCCCATCTCCGCCTTGCCATCCGCTTTGCCCGTGGCAGGAAACCCTTTGCTGGTTTGCACCACGGCAAGCTGGTTAAACGCCACCCATCGTGCCAACGTGGTGTCTTTCATGCGGTTGTAACTTGCAAAATCGCCGCTGCTGGTTTCCACGCTCACCGTGATCACCAAGCCCAGCAAGAGCAATGCAAACATGATTTCGATTAAGTTAAACCCGTGCTGACGCGGCATTACTCCGCCTCCGAGGCAACATCAACAACACGCCCCACGTTGTCGAATCTGACCATGCCATCACGCCCGTCTTTATCCTGCAAATGCCATTCAAACGGCATCATCTCACCTGTAGGCAAAATAAACACTTGCGGACGCGCATCCGCATTCTTCGGCAAGCTCACCCCCTGCCCCTGCAAATACAGCACGGGTTTGAACTGCCCCACCCACGCATACGCCTTCAACAGCGCGTCTTTCTCAATAGCTTCCCACTGAAGCTGATCATTTTGGACGAAGAACGTGTAACCACTCTCACCAAATCCCAATGCCAAGGCTTGCGAACGCACCAAACTTTCATCTTGCACCAAGCGTACCCGCTCACGCAGACGTTCCACTTCATCGTTGAGTGGGTCGGAAAGCGACAGGTTCAACATCGAACCTGCCAACGAATACAAGATGCCGATCACCATAATGACGATCATCATTTCCAGCAAGGAAAATCCCCGCTGCACCCGCACCTTATTGCTCCAACTGCCAGCTACCGACATCATCCGGCGTACCTTCGCGCTTGTCAGGGCCAAGGCTATAGATGTCAATTTCGCCACCGTGCGCACCCGGATTCAGGTAACGGTAGTCATTGCCCCACGGATCTTTCGGCAAGGCTTTCATGTATTGACGCCAGCGCGGGGCATTCCCCGGATTCGTGGTCAACGCCGTCAATGCACCAGAGGCAGGGAATGTGCCATTATCGGCGCGGTACATTTCCAGCTTAATTTTCAAGTCACCGACTTCTTTTTTAGCCTTGAGGTTTTGGGCATCACCCATCACATTCAGATTGCTGAACACTAACCCCAACAGAATGCCGATGATCACAATCACGATCATCAATTCCGTTAAGGAAAAACCTGCCTGCCGCGACTGGCGCAATGCCGTCTTATACCTATCCATGCACTTTGTCCTCTAAACAAGATTTCATGCCAATGATTCTGGCATACTGTCCGGCATGTTGCACACTAGAGAATCCAACGCCCTACACGGCAAATGTACCAATACCTGCGTCATCGCCATCGTTTTCACGGTGTTGCTGCCATTATTACAATTTTTTCATGATCAATTATTATATCAGCGTTACTTGATCGGTGCAGGTGAAGTCTGGCGGCTGTGGACAGGTAACGTCGTCCACACCAATCATTGGCATTTGTTACTCAATTTGGCGGGGCTGTGGTTGTTGGTATTCATCGCCCCCTCACCTGAGCGTAAACATATCCAATTATTGCAGATCGGCTGGCTGGCTACCTGCGTGGGTACTGGACTGTGGTTCATGAGCACGGGCGTTATCTGGTACATGGGGTTTTCAGGGATTTTGTACGGCTTATTTATTCTCAGTGGCATCCGTTTATTGCTGCAAGGCGATTGGCTGATCGCAACGGTGTTTCTCGTCGGCATTGGCGGTAAAACGCTGTTGGATTGGGCACAAGGTGGCGCATCGCCATCCGCCGCATTCATCGAAGCACCCGTCATTTACGCCGCGCACCTGTACGGCATGATGGGGGGTATTTTGCTGAGTATTCCAGCACTACGTGCCCATTGGCAGCGGACATGAACAAGTTCGCGACACTCTGGCACATGTTCCAGCATCACCTCAACCCGGATTGCGCTTTTTGTGGATTGCCGCGTATGCAAGGGTATCCGCTGTGCGAGCCATGCCATACTGACTTGCCGTGGCTAGATGTTGGAGGAGTGCCAGCCTTGCCGGATTGCCCCACCAGTATCAGCGCGTTTGCCTATCAAGCACCGATCAGCAATCTGCTGCTGGGGATAAAGTTCGGTAAAAACCTACGCGAATTAGCAACCTTAGGCACATTAACCGCAACAGGCATCTTGCCGCAACTCACCCAAGTACCGGATGCGCTCCTCCCCGTACCGCTGCACACCGCACGCTTACACAAACGCGGCTTTAATCAAGCACTGGAGCTTGCTCGCCCACTGGCAAAACACTTAGGCATTCCGCTGCTCACACACCCTGTGCAGCGCGACAAATTCACCTTGCCGCAAACCGAGTTGGATGCAGAGCAACGTCAACACAACTTACAACAGGCTTTTCGCATCCACGCGCCGCTGCCGTATAAACACGTTGCTATCTTCGATGATGTCATCACCACCGGAGCAACGACGCGGGAATTGTCAGGATTATTGCTTGCCAATGGCGTAGATTCCGTGGAAATTTGGTCGTGCGCTCGCACCCTCAAATCGACTACCATTAAACATTCTTGACATAAACCTGGAAGCAAATACCCATGATTCGTAGCATGACCGCCTTTTCCCACCGCGAACTCACCACGGAGCATGGCACACTTCAATGGGAAGCTCGCTCGGTTAACCACCGCTACCTCGACATCAGCCTGCGCCTGCCCGAAGAATTTCGCAGTCAGGAAAACAGTTTTCGGGAAACCATCCAAGCCACCCTGAAACGCGGCAAAGTTGAAACCAACTTACGGTTCACCCCTGCCAATGGCAATAATAACGAGATTCGCATTAACGAACCGCTAGCACGAGCGTTGATCATTGCGTGCCGTCAACTGGAAACCATTACGGATAACCCAGAACCTCTGAAAGCCGTCGACATCTTACGCTGGCCGGGTGTCGCGCAAGATGCCGCACCGGATCGTGACATTCTCGCCGCGCACGCCAAAGCCTTACTGCAAGATACGCTGGATGATTTGTTGGAAATGCGTGAGCGTGAAGGCAAGCGTTTAGCCGAATTTATTTATCAACGCCTTGATCAGATTGCCGAAATCACCGTGCGTATCCGTAAGCATCGCCCCGGCATCATTGCGGCACAACGTGAAAAAATCTTGAACCGCATTGAAGAACTAAAAATCTCACCGGATTACAATCGCATTGAGCAAGAATTAGTAATACTGGCACAACGCCTTGATGTGGAAGAAGAACTGGATCGGCTCATGGCGCACCTCGACGAAATCAACGCCGTCTTGGAACGTGATGAACCAGTAGGGCGCCGCCTTGATTTTCTGATGCAGGAACTCAATCGTGAAGCAAATACACTGGCATCCAAATCCAATGATTCCGACACCACGCAAGCGGCGGTTGACTTGAAAGTGATGATTGAACAAATACGCGAACAGGTACAAAACATTGAGTAATATTGCCAGTCACACGGGATAATGCACTTGAGATCAATAAAATTGCCGCACTGATAATCTTTTTTATCGTAAACTCTGCGGCAGAGGTTATGAGATGGAATACAAGGACTACTACAAAATATTGGGGGTTGAGCGTAACGCGGATCAGGAAAGCATTAAAAAGGCTTTTCGGCGCATGGCGGCTAAATATCACCCTGACCGCAATCAGGACAAAGGGGCTGAAGAACGCTTCAAAGAAATCAATGAAGCCAATGAAGTGCTGAGCGATCCCACTAAACGCGCCCGTTATGATCAACTGGGTTCGGAATGGCGTGCTGGGCAAAATTTCAAACCACCACCGAACTGGAATAACAGCAATTCCCCACAGTTTGATGCCTCCTTTTTTGAGGGCATCGCACGGCGTGGCTTTGGAAATCAGTCGTCATCGGGTTTCAGTGAATTTTTTGAAGGCTTATTTGGTGGTCGCCGCACCACCAATAACACAGGCAGCAGCGCGGCAACAACATCCTCCACCCTAGACGTGGCGGTGGAAGACATTTACCGTGGGCTAAAGAAAGTTATGTTGCCAGCGGGTGGCAGCGTGCAAATCCGTATTCCCGCCGATATTTCGGACGACACCAAAATTCGGATACCCGGTAAAGGTCTGCATGGTTCCGATGTTTACTTAAAAGTAAAAATCAAAGAGCATCCGCTTTACCGCCGTGAAGGTCACGACATTTACTTAGACTTGCCTATTACCCCGTGGGAAGCCGCCTTAGGTGAAACCGTCACCGTAAAAACACTGGCAGGCAAAATTAGTTTAAAAATTCCACCCGGTGTACAATCGGGCAAGAAAATGCGATTAAAAGGTCGGGGTCTAGCGGGAGCGACGGCGCAAGAACCCGGCGATTTATACATTGTGCTGCATGTCCATACACCGCCTGCTGATACAGCAGAACAAAAAGAGTATTATGCACGGATGAAAACGCTATTTGCGTGGAATCCCCGCCAGCACATGGCCTAACCAGTAACTTGAATACCACATGCCGAGAACACTACAACATGGTTATGTTACCCCTTACGCGCAAACTCGCTTTATTGGCGGCGATTCTTTTACCCATGACAACGCCGCACACTGTGTCTGCGGCACTACCTGTCGAAGTTAACGGGCAAGCATTGCCGTCGCTTGCCACCATGCTGGAGAAAGTCACTCCAGCAGTGGTTAATATTGCCACCGAGGGACGGCAACCCGTCAGTGATTCCCTCATGACTGACCCGTTTTTTAAACGCTTCTTTGGCGACACCCCGCCGGGGGAACGGCAAATTACCGGGACGGGTTCAGGCGTAGTTATCCATGCACAACGCGGGCATATTCTCACCAACTCGCATGTCATTGAGAATGCGGATGCCATCCACGTCACCTTGAAAGATGGGCGTAAATATTTGGCAAAAGTGGTGGGCATTGATCCGCGTGCTGACTTGGCAGTCTTGCAAATTCCTGCGGAACAACTGACCGCCATGCGCTTCGGCGACTCGGATCGCTTGCGGGTTGGGGATTTTGTGGTAGCTATCGGCAACCCTTACAGCATTGGGCAGACCGTGACATCGGGTATTATCAGCGCCCTGCATCGCAATCCCGGCATTAGTGAGTACGAAAACTTTATTCAAACCGATGCGCCCATTAACTTAGGCAACTCTGGTGGCCCACTAGTTAACCTGAGTGGCGAACTGATTGGTATCAATACCGCCATTCTGGGCGATCAAGGTGGTGGCAATCTAGGCATAGGCTTTGCTGTGCCGATCAATACTGCATCAGGTGTCATCACCCAAATTGTCCAATACGGCAAAGTGGAGCGCGGGCAGTTAGGCGTAGAAGTGCAGGATCTTGACCCCGCGATGGCGCGTGACTTCGGCATGAAATCCAATGAAGGTGCAGTGATCAGCCAGATAATGGCTAATTCACCTGCCGAGAAGGCTGATATTCAAGTAGGTGATGTCATCGTTCGGCTTAACGGCAAGAACGTCAACAACGCGGTGGATGTCAAAAACATGATCGGTGACTTGCGTACCGGCACTGATGTACACATGACAACCCTGCGAGCGGGACGTAGCCGGAACGTCACTGTGACTATTTCCTCACCCGATAGCAACAAGCCCGTAGCCGTACAAGCAAAGGGTAATAAGCAAAACAATACCAATCAGCCTTACTGGGAAAAAAGCATTCGTTAAATTGACTTATAAATTAGTGTGTTACTTAATATGATCACAATATAAACACATCGTAAATGAATAAGGCGCATTAAAGTATTTTATTTTTATAGTGCGACGAAATACGCTACTATTCAGGCAGATTTATTGGAACAAGCGAATTCAATATTTTAAAAGTTTCCGTGAAGTACCAGAAAATACGCTGAATGATGCTTAAGCCCGGCATCGGTGTTTTCTGTTTACGGACACAGGTTTGGTGTCCCCAATCCAAGCCTGTTCATTAAACCCCGGCTTTTTAGACCCCCTGTTTGGCCGGGGTTCCTTTTTCCTACAGGAGAAAGGATACCCTCAACGAAATGAACTCTTCCTGAATAAACTAGGCTTCTGCACTCGATTCATGCACTATGGTATCTTTACCCAACCACTTATCCAGAACACTCCAACACTCGTCCAGCCCCTGCTTCTTTAATGCCGAAAATGTCTGTACCGACGCTATCCCGCCATCCGCCAACATCTTGCGTACCTGCAACAACACATTCATCCCTGCACCGCGTGTCAATTTGTCCGACTTGTTCAATAAGACATGAACCGGCAATTGTCTATTGTTTGCCCAGCGCAACATCGCTTGGTCGTAATCAGTCATCGGGTGACGAATATCCATCACTAACACCATGCCGCGCAGGGTATTGCGCTGCGTTAGGTAAGACTCGATAAATTTTTGCCACTCCAATTTGACCGCTTCGGGCACTTTGGCGTAACCGTAACCGGGTAAATCCACCAAGAAATTGGCATCTTGAAGTTGAAAAAAGTTAATCAACTGGGTTCGACCGGGGGTTTTACTGGTACGCGCCAACGATTTCTGCGAACATACACGGTTAATAACACTGGACTTCCCAGCATTAGAACGACCGGCAAACGCAATCTCTAGCCCGCTTTCCGCAGGCATGGTCTTGCGGGTTGTCGCACTTTGCAGAAAACTGGCTTGCTGATAATAATGATTCATAATGTTAGCATTCTCTAATATTTTTTGCGGAACGTCGGCAGAATATGTTGTACAATCCAGTCGTTTTTTTCAGAATAACCTTTCTGCAACAGCGGATCGGGACACTGAAAAAGCTGTAGAGCGTGTGGATATGGTATGCCTGCGTCAGGGTGGGTGCAGATTAAGGTGCACCCGACATGATTGCAAGTAATTGCCGCAACCGCGATAAGACGGTTAGGCAGAACGCCTAGCGATGTGAACACGGGGAGTCACGCGTGATGGCGCAAAAACATGACAGATTTTGTGATATTAGGAGCACTTCGACATGAAAAAAGTACTCATGCTTGTACTGACTGGCTTGGCTGTTAGCGTGGCTACCTCTGCTTGGGCAGAAGGTGGCAATGCTGAAGCGGGCAAAACCAAATCCGCGACTTGTGCAGCCTGCCACGGCGCAGACGGCAACAGCGTTAACCCTGAATGGCCAAAATTGGCGGGTCAACACCCCAGCTACATTTTGAAGCAGTTGATGAACTTCAAGAATGATGCACGTGTGAACGCATCCATGTCACCGATGGCAAAGCCATTGAGTGATGCCGACATGGCTGACTTAGCTGCTTACTTCTCTTCCCAAGTGAAGAAGCTCGGCGAAGCGGATCAAACCAAAGTCGCACTGGGTGAACAAGTCTATAAAGGCGGCAACAATGCAACGGGTGTTGCGGCGTGTGCAGCGTGCCACGGTCCAACCGGTGCAGGCAATCCAGCGGCTAACTTCCCATCGCTGAATGGTCAACACGTTACTTACGTTAAAAACCAACTCCTCGCTTTCCGCACTGGGGCGCGTGCTAACGATGCGGGCAAAATGATGCGTAACGTGGCTGCTGCCATGAGCGATGCAGAAATGGATGCAGTTGCTGAGTACATTGCTGGCTTGAAGTAATGGCATTACCATTTGGTAACGCTTTACTATAAAACGGGGGGTGGCTTTTGCCACCCTTTGTTGTTTTAATTCACTGACTTTGTAACCGTGATTTTTGTGGCATGAGAAATTCCCCGACCTCCAGCACGCGCCTGATCAACTTCCTTGGCTCAATGAATTTAGCCATCAGCTTGCTGGTAGTCGTAGCCATTGCTTCGGTCATTGGCACTATCCTCCGGCAAAATCAGCCCTATACCGATTACCAGATTAAGTTTGGCTCTTTCTGGTTTGACCTCTTTAAAGCGCTCGACCTGTACGATGTTTATTCCGCCGTGTGGTTTTTGAGTATTTTGGCTTTTTTGGTTATTTCCATTGCCACTTGTGTTGGGCGCAACACCCCCGGCATCTTGCGGGAACTACGCCATTACCGCGAAAATGTCCAAGAAAAATCACTGCGGGCAATGAAGCACCAAACCGTCATCCCCACCGCACAAAATGCCGCGCAAGCTCAAGCCTTAGCCATACGCATTCTGCACAACCAAGGTTTTAAAACACGCCAAAAAGCCAGCGATGACCACGCCGTGGTAGCAGGCATGAAAGGTAGGGCGAATCACTGGGGTTACTGGCTTACTCATGTCGGCATGATTGTTATCTTCATTGGTGGATTGCTCGATAGCCGCCTCCCCTTGATGGTGGCAGAGTGGCAAGGCACGCTAAAACCTGAAACCCGCAATATTCCAGCGGGTGAAGTGCCTGCAATTAGCCAATTATCGACCTCTAATTTCTCGTACCGTGGCTCAGTCGACATTCCCGAAGGTAGCCGCGCCAATATCCTGTTCCAGCCCATGCGCGAGGGTTATTTCGTGCAGCATCTGCCGTTTGAAGTAGAAGTCAAAGAATTCCGCGTCGAACACTATTCCACGGGTATGCCCAAGTCATTTGAAAGCGATTTAGTGATTCATGACAAAGACTTAGCCAAACCGCTGGAAACCACCATATCGGTCAATCACCCGCTATTTTATAAAGGGGTAGCTATTTATCAAGCCAACTTTGGTGATGGTGGTTCGGAAGTCAAACTGCGCCTGCACCCCTTCAGCAGCCGTTACGCGGCGCAAGACTTAGATGGCAAGATCTTTGGTGATTACAACCTCACCAGTTCCGATCAACAATATAAACTGGAATTGAAGGATTTCCGTCTGTTCAATATCAACGATATGGAAGACGAAACGGGCAAGGTGAAAAAGAAAAACATCGGCCCTAGTATCACCTTCAAGCTGCGCGATGCCACCGGGCAAGCGATGGAATACCAGAACTACATGAACCCCGTCAGCATTAAGGGGCAAATCTATTACCTCAGCGGAGTGCGTGCCTCGCCTGCTGAACCATTCCGCTATTTGCACATTCCGGTTGATCCCAAAGGCGGTATGGAGCGCTTTATGAGATTTTTGTCCAATATGCAAAATACAGAACTTGTGAAAAAATCGGCGATTGAGACAACCCGCAGCTCAATGCAGCAAACCAATGTGCAAAATACTGAGGTCGAGAATCAGGTTATCGAATCGATGGTACGCTTGACCGAGCAATTCGCGAGCAAAGGTTCTGAGGGCATCATGCAAGAAATTGCAGGGCGCTTCCCAGAAGACAAACGTGCCAGTGCTTCTGAAGCCTTCATGAAAGTCTTGAATGCGTCATTACGCAGCGTCTATGCCGAAACGCTGAAGCAGGAAGGAATCAGTGGTGAACTGAAAGAAGCTGATTGGTTATTCTTTGATGACAGCATCTTAGCCATTGATAAAATTGCCGCCTACGGTTCGCCGTGGTTTGTGCAACTCAGCACCTTCAAGCAGATTGAAGCGTCTGGCCTGCAAATTACGCGCTCACCGGGCAAAGATGTGGTGTATTTCGGCAGTGCCATGTTAGTCATTGGGGTCTTTCTGCTCTTTTACGTGGCGCATCGTAGAATATGGGTCTGGATCAAACCGCTGGGTGAAAACCAATCGGAAATCGTCGTGGCCGGTAGCAGTAACCGCAATCAGCCCGAATTTGAACGCTATTTCAATCGCTTGCAGGGTATTTTCCAGCAAGCTATGGCATACGAGGTAAAAGATGTCAGTTCCACAACAAACCCTTGAATCGCTGATCGAAGAACCTAGCCTGTTCAAACAATTAGGGCTGCGTGATTGGCTCTGGGCAGCCGTAGTGCTTGCCGCAACCGCTTTCTTGTTTGCGCAATACGGCAACGGCATGGATGGCTATGAAATTGGCATCCTCGCCATGAGCGCACCCAGCTTGATTGGTTTAGGTTGGTATTGGAAAGCCTTTCAGCCTTACGCCTTGGCGGTTGCCGCCTTCAGCTTGCTGGGTATTTGGCTCTACGACGGCAGTTATGCGAATGCTGAAGTGGTATTCGGTTTGAAATTCTTGGTCTCTAGCCAGTCAGCCGTGATGTGGATGAGTGCCCTGTTTGTCATGGCAACTGTCACATACCTCGGTGGTCTGGTCGCCAACAACGAATTCACCTTGAAAACAGGTAGTGCCTTGACGTGGGCAGCACTGATCATGGGCATGACCGGTTTGATGGTGCGTTGGTATGAAACCTACCTGGTTGACCCTGAATTTGGGCACATTCCGGTGAGCAATTTGTATGAAGTGTTCATTTTGTTCAGTCTGATCACGGGTTTGCTGTATCTGTTTTATGAGGGGCGTTACAAAAACCGTTCACTCGGTGGTTTCGTGTTATTGGTGATTAGTGCAGCGGTTGGTTTTTTGCTGTGGTACAGCGTTTCACGCGATGCCGATAAAATTCTGCCGTTAGTACCTGCCTTAAAAAGCTATTGGATGAAAATTCACGTTCCTGCTAACTTTGTCGGCTACGGTTCATTCGCCTTAGCCGCAATGGTCAGCGTCGCCTATTTGCTCAAAGAAAGAGGGCAACGTGTAAACCCGAACGGCATGATGGCAACACGCCTCCCCTCGCTGGATATGTTAGATGACGTGACGTATAAAGCTATCGCACTCGGTTTTGCGTTCTTCACTGTCGCCACCATTCTGGGTGCGATGTGGGCAGCCGAAGCGTGGGGCGGCTACTGGTCGTGGGACCCCAAAGAAACGTGGGCATTAATTGTGTGGTTGAATTATGCTGCGTGGTTACACTTGCGCTTCTCAAAAGGCTGGCGTGGTACGCCAATGGCATGGTGGGCTATTGTGGGCTTATTTGTGACATTGTTTGCATTCCTTGGGGTCAATATGTTCCTCTCAGGACTGCATTCTTACGGTGAACTTTAAACACAGGCTTGCGTCTAAAACAAACGCACTGGACAATACGAACCAACCAACACGCTTACGCTTCAATAAACATAAAAGGGAGATACTGAATCAATGAAACGCGCATTAAGCCACACCCTCGGCTTCATGATGGCTGCCCTGTTTGCCCTGACTGGCTGTATTCCTGAATCCAGCCAAGCAGAAGAATTCAAAGATGGCACACATTACGTCACTTTGTCACCCGCCATTACCACCCAAGCCCCAACAGGCAAAGTGGAAGTCGTTGACTTGTTCTGGTACGGCTGCCCACACTGTTATGCTTTAGAACCAACGATTGAAAAATTTCTCAGCCAAAAGCCTGCGAATGTTGTGTTCCAACGCGTGCCTGCCACCTTAAGCCCACGCTGGGAATACCACGCCAAATTGTTCTATGTTGGGCAAATGCTTGACCCGGATGGGGCGAAAAAAGTTCATACCAAAATCTTTGAAGCCCTGCAAAAACAACGCCGTAAAATCGATAACGACGAAGCCATGACGCGCTTTTTCACCGAACTCGGCTTTACCGCTGACCAAGTGAAAAATGCCTTGAACTCGATGGAAATGAAAACCATGATGGCACGGGCAACGGACATTGGCGTTAAATCCAAAGCCGATTCCGTACCGGTCATTATTGTCAATGGCAAATACCGCACCAGCCCTAGCATGGTAGGTAGCGAAGAAAAGCTATTGCAAGTCGTTGATTACTTGGTAAAACGCGAAAGCAAATAATGTGTGGAGAGTGCGATGCGCAAACTCAGCCTGCTGGATAAAATCCTAACGGAAATTGATCAGTCCTTACGGGTAGTACACGCTACCGCACCGACGACTGAACGCCCGAACCCGTCTGAAGGTGTGCAGGCAACTGCCCCCTTAAGCGATACCGAGCGGGAGCTGATCAGCAGACTGATGCGCATCAACCACACTGGCGAAGTGTCTGCCCAAGGCTTATACCGTGGGCAGGCATTAACCGCGCAACGTGAAGACATTCGCGAGCAAATGGAACGTTCTGCGATGGAAGAGAACGACCATTTGAATTGGACAGACAAACGCCTGCGTGAATTAGGTGGCAGAAAAAGCCTGCTCAATCCGCTGTTTTACTGGGGTTCATTCACCATTGGCGCAGTCGCAGGCAAAATCGGTGACAAGTGGAGTCTAGGTTTCGTCAAAGAAACCGAAGATCAAGTCATCAAGCATCTTGAAGAACACATCAACCAATTACCTGCCCACGCCTTAGCCGATATGGCTATCTTGCAAAAGATGAAAGCGGATGAAATGCACCATGGCGATGTAGCCATGCAGGCAGGCGGCGCAAAATTGCCATTCTTAGCGCGTAAGCTGCTCATGCCGCTCATGTCCAAGGTCATGACCAAAAGCACGTATTACGTCTAATCGTGCCGCCAATCCACGGTGGCATACTGTAAACGTGCGGCTAAACACTCACACAGCTCTCCGGCAAGCTCAAACGGGGCTTGCGCAATACCTAAATCTTGGCATTGCGTCACTTGCAGCCCTGCGTAGCCACACGGATTAATGCGCTGGAACGGCTCTAAATCCATCGCCACATTCAAACTCAAACCATGATAGGTGCAGCCTTTCGCCACGCGTAAGCCTAATGCCGCGATTTTATGCCCCTGCACGTACACGCCCGGTGCGTCCCTATCCCCTGCCGCAGCAATACCGTAGTGCGACAATACCTCAATGACCGCATTTTCAATCTGCATCACCAAGTCACGGATACCCAAGGCTTTACGACGAATATCCAACAGCAAATACACCACCAATTGCCCAAGACCGTGATACGTCACCTGCCCACCCCGATCAATCAGAATCACAGGAATATCACCGGGGGCAAGTACGTGCTCCATTTTGCCGTTGCGCCCCAAGGTAAACACGGGGTGATGCTGCACCAGCCACAATTGGTCGGGCGTATCAGCATCGCGTTGCTGGGTAAACGCCTGCATTTGCTGCCAGACGGGCAAGTAATCTTGCACACCCAGTACACGCACTTGCAGCGTATCAGTACTTATAACGCCCACAGCACCAGTTCACAGGCTTTCAGGTCTTGGTACACTGCATTAATTTGTGCCTTACTGGTCGCACGCAAATTCACCGTTAAGCTATGGTATTTACCGGCAGAACTGTCGCGCCGTTGCACATGCTCATCAGGGTTGAAACCCTCGTCATGACGGCACACGATTTCGCAAATGCGTACATGGAACGCCACGTCCGCCCGCCCAACAATTTTGATCGGAAAATCACACGGAAATTCCAATATTAACTCTTCCTGTTCGCCAAAACGTTCCACGTCCTGTCCTCGCTTGTGGTCGCCATTAATCGGCGAACAACTTCTGGATACCATCCATCATGCGCCGCCACCAACCGCCTTCGTTGACATCTTCTAACGCCAATAACGGGGTTTCCTTGACGACTTTGCCCAGTTCCTGATCGGTAATAATCACTTTGCCCAGTACGTCACCGCGTTTAATGGGGGCGTCAATGCCTTTATCAAGCTGCATTCCACCTTTCAATTGCTCATAGCGCCCTTTTGCGATACTCACAAATAAATCATCAATCGTACCGGCAGGAACGTCCGTTTTATCGCCTTTCCAGACGCGCACATTGGCAAGCACTGCACCTGCTTTGTACAACTGGTGCGTTTCAAAGGTGCGGAAACCGTATTCCAACAATTGCTGGCTCACATTTGCCCGTGCTTCTTCACTTTTCGTACCCAACACCACCGACACCAAGCGCATCGTGTCACGCTTCGCCGATGCCACTAAACAATAACCAGCTGACTCGGTATGACCTGTTTTCAGGCCATCCACGGTCGGGTCGCGGAATAACAAGCGGTTGCGGTTTTGCTGCTTGATATTGTTATAGCTGAATTCTTTCTCAGAATAGAGTTTGTAGCGCTCTGGAAATTCATTAATCAAGGCTTTAACCAACTTCACAATATCCCGCGCCGTGGTGTAATGGTCTTTGGCAGGCCAACCCGTCGCATTCATGTAGCGAGTATCACTCATGCCCAGCTCGGCAGCCGTTTGATTCATGCGTTGCACGAATGCCTCTTCACTACCGCCAACGTGTTCCACTAACGCCATCGCCGCATCGTTGCCCGACTGGATAATCATGCCCTTCAACAGCTTTTCAAACGGAATTTTTTTACCCAGCTCCACGAACATACGTGAGCCTTCCATTTTCCACGCTTTTTCGCTGATTAGTACTTCATCCTCCAATTTCACTTTGGCGTTACCCAAATCTTGGTAAATGAGGTAAGCGGTCATCAGTTTGGTGATGCTGGCCGGTTCAACGCGCATTCCCGGATTAAAGCCCGCCAGCTCTTCACCACTCTGAAAATCAAACAGCAGGTAACTTTTGGCTTCTAGTTCGGGGACACCGGGGGCTAGCGCAATAATTTCAGGCGGAATAGACGGATCATTATAGGGTGCAGTCGACATATCGCTAGGGGCAGGTTCGCCCGCCTCAGCGGTCACAGCGGCGACGGGTGCGGCGGCTTGCTTCGCAGCCACAGCCATATTGCCCACTAACAAGCCTGCTAGCAGCAACGGGGTAAGAATCCTTATCAGCATGAACAGTCCTTTTCTACGGATTATTTTCATGAACACTACGGTAACGAAGCCTGCGCTATCGCGCAACTACCTTGAAGTTAGCTAAGCCGTTACTTTCGAGAATGTCCTTCACATTATCAATTTGATCCTGACTATACAGCGGGCCAACCCTAACCTGATACATTTCCTGCCCATTTTGTTGAGCGGTTGCCATCTCAGTTTTGGCAAGACCCACCGAGGTCAAGCGTACAAACATATCCAGCGAGGTATTTCGGTCTGGCCACGTCCCCGCAATAACATAATAGGGCTTGGATTTATCCTCAGGTTCAGCCGCTTTTGCCACCGCTTTATTGCTAGGTTGCATCGCACTACGCGCTTCGGCAGGAAGCTGGTCGGGTGTAATCGCTGCCACTTCAACCGGCGCACCTGTTCGCGCTTTAATTCCCAGTGCATTCGCGGCTGCAAACGACAATTGAATTAAATCACCGCTATCAAATGGACCTCGGTCATTGATGCGTACAATAATTTGCTTGCCATTTTGCTGATTTTTGACGCGTGCAAAACTGGGCAACGGTAACGTGCGGTGTGCCGCAGAATAACCATACATATCAAATACTTCACAACCCGCCGTTTCTGTGCCTTGGTATTCAGCACCGTACCACGCTGCCGTACCGGTTTCGGCGTAACCTGCCGCAGACGGCAATACTTGGTAGCGCTTACCTTCAATCGTATATGCAGCATCATTACCGCAACCACCCTGCGGTTCAGCAGTGGATGCCTTATTGAGCAGCGTCACCGGCACTGCCGTTTCCTTGGCGCTATTCCCACTACAAGCCACTAACCCCATCGTCAAGGAAGCCAACAAGACCCCCGAAAACTGCCAGTTTATTGTCATCGTATTTTCCAGCTTTGCATTGCCCAACGTATTATTATTGCCCCACGCCTCAAGCAGCAAGGGGCTAGGTTATTATAATCCCTAAAAACCAAACTTACGCTTACGAATTTCTTGCGCAAGCTGATGCACCGCCATCGCGTATTTCACACTGGGATTGTAGCGGGTAATCGCATAGAAATTCTCACCACCGACCCAATATTCATCCGTTGCCCCATCCAGCTTGATTAGACTGACCTTGGCTGAATTGATAGCGCCTTGTGGTCTGACACCATTAGCAGCCAGCTCACTCAGGGAACGTGACGGTTTTTTTGCAGATGTTTCAGCGATACTAGCATAGCTACCACCGGAAATATAAGCCGGAACAGCCACCCCGCCCCCACGCTTCCAGCCATTTTTCGCAAAGTAATTCGCCACACTCGGAATCGCATCTTGCGGATTCCACAGGTCACGCTTACCGTCGCGGTTGCCATCAATCGCGTAACTGCGGTAACTGCTGGAAATGAATTGCCCCAAGCCCATCGCCCCCGCATAAGAACCACCAAATACTTGTGGCGGCATTTTTTCCTCACGTGACAGCAGCAAAAACTGCTCTAATTCTTTCTGATAAAAATCCGCGCGGCGCGGGAAATCAAAGCCCAAACTGGTCAATGCCTGTAATACATTGTGTTTGCCGGTATTTTTACCGTACTGCGTTTCCACCCCAATAATTGCCACCAAATATTCGGTATCCACCCCGTATTGACGCGTCGCACTATCCAACAGCGTGGCATGGCGATTCCAGAAATCCACCCCACCATTGATCCGCTCTTCTGTCAGGAAAATCGGACGGTACGCACGCCAGCCCTGCCCTTCCGTTGGTGCACCAGCCTTGGTTAGTGCTTCCTTATCTCGGCGTACTCCAGAAAAGGTTTGCTCCAGAAACGCAATCTCGAAACCGTGCTTATTATTCATTTTGCCAATAAATTGACGCATAGCGGGGTAACTGGCGTAATCCCCGCCCAAACCGGCGGGATAATTCACGGGTTGACGCGGCGTAGTGGTTGCCACAGGTGGCTGTTGTTGCTGGGGAAACGTGGTACGCGGTGGATTCATCACCACAGGCGGTCTAACCACGGTCGATTGCCCTGCCGGATAATTCGGCTGCGGCTGTACATCCGCATCGGGGGCAGGTGGCGCAAATACCCACGGCCATTGCGATCCCACGGTTGTACAACCTGCTAACAAACTCCCCACTACCATCAATCCGGCTAACTGAATTTTCATAGACTCTATCTCCTAAACCCTAGAGGAGAGCATGAAAATCCGTCTTCAGCTATCCCGTTGATAAATGCGTTTGCGTTTCCTCATGCCCATAATGATGCCAAACGTCATCATTAGCGTGACCACGGATGTCCCCCCGTAACTCACCAAAGGCAGCGGCACACCGACCACAGGGAGCAGCCCGCTAACCATGCCGGTATTCACAAACAAGTAAAAAAAGAACGATACACTCAGACTACCACCGAGATGACGGGCATACGTATCCTCACCCTTACTGGCAAGGTATAACCCCCGCCAAATAATGAACAAGTACAAGCCCATTAACACGATGTTGCCCACAAAACCAAATTCTTCGCCAAAGACGGCAAAGATAAAATCCGTATGGCGCTCCGGTAGGAAGTCCAAATGCGCTTGATCACCGCGCATCCAACCTTTGCCATCAATCCCACCCGAACCAATCGCAATTTTTGACTGATAAATATGGTATCCAGTTCCCAATAAATCGGATTCAGGGTCTAAAAGTGTTTCGATCCGCTTACGCTGATACTCGTGCATCCCAAAAAAGTACATCAACGGGGAAGCCACACCGACAAACAGCACTGCGCCGCCAATCAACCACCACGACATACCCGCCAAATAAATCACAAAAAAGCCCGAAGTCGCAATCAGCAACGATGTTCCCAAGTCAGGCTGCTTCATTACCAGCAGCATCGGCACTAACACCAAGACCAACGCAATCACGATGTCGATAAAACGGGGCGGCAAGGGCTTCTCGGAAAAATAATACGCCACCATCATCGGCACAGCTAACTTCATGATTTCAGAAGGCTGAATATCCATTCCAATATACAACCACCGCGTTGCCCCTTTTTTGGTAACACCCACCAGCAAAACCAAAATCAGTAGCACCACTCCAATGCCATACAACCACACCGACCATTGACGCAGCGTTTTACTGGATATTTGTGAAAAAATAATAATCAGCACCAAGCCAATCGAAAAATGGACAATTTGACGTTGCACCTGCTCCAAATTCGCATCGCTAGCACTGTATAACGTTGCCAAGCCCAGAAACACCAACAAGGACAGCACCGCTAACAACACAGCATCCACCCGCTGCAATGCCAACACCAAACCACGCGGCAATAGACTATTAATCATGACCCTTTCTCGCTTTCTTACCCTTGGTTTGCTTGGTTTTTTCGGCAGCGGCTTCTGGTTTCTTATCAGCGGCTACGGCTGCCGCTGCTGCCTGTTCAGCTTCTTGCTGAGCAACAGCGCCTTCAGGCTTTAACGCATGATCCCCGTATTGTTTTAACAAATACGCATCCATCACCTTACGCCCAATGGGTGCAGCCGTATGCCCACCACTCCCCGAAGAGTTCTCCACAATCACCGCCACCGCAATTTTGGGATCATCGGCAGGCGCAAAACCCACAAATAACGCATGGTCACGCAAGCGTTTAGCAATACGCCCCGCATTGTATTTACCACCCGCTAAACCGAAGACTTGCGCTGTACCCGTTTTACCCGCAATCCGATAAGCGGCCCCTGCTCCCGCCGCTTTTGCTGTACCACCGGGACGCATCACATTTTCCATTCCTTGAATCGTTAGATTCCAGAAACGGTCTTGCGTATCAATGGAGGGGAATGGCTCAGGTTTGAGGACACTTTCCTCCTCATTCCGCGCAGTACGCACCCCGCGCAAAACATGCGGCTTCAACCGTACCCCACGATTCGCCATAATCGACACCGCATGAGCCAACTGTAACGGCGTTGCTAACCAGTAACCTTGCCCGATACCAATATTGACCGTATCCCCCGGAAACCAGCTACGTTTGTGGCGTTTTTCTTTCCATTCTTTGCTCGGCATTAAACCTGACGCTTCACCCGGTAAATCAATACCGGTTTTATCGCCAAAGCCAAACCGCCGCATGAATCCCGAAAAGCGATCAACGCCCATCCGATAAGCCAAATCATAGAAATACGTATCGCACGATTGCTGGATGGAATATTTCAAATCCACCGAACCATGCCCCCGCTTATTCCAACACCGGAACACATGTTTCTGCCCCGACAAACGGAAAAAGCCGGGGTCATACACCCGCGAACCCGGAGTCACCACCCCTTCCGCCAAACCAGCCACCCCCACCATTGGTTTAATGGTTGAGCCGGGGGGATACGTTCCCTGCAAAGCACGGTTGAATAACGGGCGACTGGGGTCTTCCCGCAACGTGGTGTAATCTTTTTGTGTAATCCCATTGATAAACAAATTCGGGTCAAAGGTCGGCACACTTGCCAGTGCTAACACCTCGCCATTGGTAGGATCCATCGCCACAATCGCCCCACGCTCACCTTTGAGTGACTGCTCAGCAGTAATTTGCAGATTAATATCCAACCCTAAGAACAATTCCTCACCACCAATAGGCTCTTGCTCACTCAGCACGGATTGCTTTTTACCGTGCGCATCAACTTCAATCTCGTGATAACCCGCCTTGCCGTGCAAACGGGCTTCATGAAAAGCCTCAATGCCCGACTTACCGATGTGGGTTGTGCCGATGTATTCATCTTTATTAACGCGTTCTAAATCACGGGCATCAATACGCCCGACGTAGCCGATAACATGGCTAGCCGTTTCCATCAGCGGATAATACCGCTCCATCCGCACTTCCATCGTAACACCGGGAAAGCGCGGACGATTCACCGCAAACGTAGCGACTTCTTCTTCGGTCAAATCACCACGGATCGGGATCGGTTGATACTTGAAACGGCGTACTTGCGTTTTGAACAAGCGTACATCTTTATCGATTAACGGGATAATTTTGCCCAGCCGATCTAACAGACCGTCCACATCCGCCAAGCTGGATTTACCATCACCGTTTTCATCGCCAATATTGTCACGTACCACTTCCAGTACGTATTGCGTGTGGCTATCCGCCAAGAGGACACCGTTACGGTCATAAATCTGACCACGGTTGGGAGGAATGGGAATGCGTTTTTGGTAATGCTGGCGCGAAAGCTCAGCATACTTCTCATGTTGCGACACCTGGAGCTGGTAAACCCGCCCCAGGATCGCTAATAAGGCAAACAGGATAATAATACCCGCGACAACAACGCGCACATTGAACATGTGCTGCTCATCGCGTTCCAATTTAATGGGTCTATCGCTCATAACTTACTAACGAGCATCCTGTTGCCCTGCCTAAAATCGGGCGACTATAACACAGATTAAGAGAACGGAATCTCTTTCGGCTGCTCAGTGTTATAACGCTCAAGACTAGACAGAATTTCTGCCTTGGCTTCATCAACATCCGCCCAGCCTTCAACCTTGACCCACTTACCCGCATCCAGTTCTTTGTAACGCTCAAAGAAATGTTGGATTTGGCTCAACAACAACTGGGGCAGTTGTGTGTAAGAGGTAATATCGCGATACCCAGAAGACAGTTTATAATCTGGCACAGCAACAATTTTCGCATCAATCCCAGACTCATCTGACATTTTCAGCATACCAATCGGGCGCACAGGAATAACGCAACCGTGCATCAATGGTGTTGGTGTCACCACCAATACGTCCGTTGGGTCACCATCGTCAGCCAAAGTATGCGGAATAAACCCATAGTTTGCCGGATAAAACATCGGCGTAGACAGGAAACGGTCAACGTACAGCGCCCCACTTTCCTTATCCAGTTCATACTTGACAGGGGTGGACAGTGCCGGGATTTCGATGATGACATTCACGCTGTTTGGAACGTCACGCCCCACAGGAACTTTATCAATATTCATTGTTTACTCTACCGTTGTGTAAGAATCACGGTATTATAACGCCAGTTGCTGAATTCTCACAGCAACTAACCACCACTACTTGTCGACAATTTCAAGAGAATCGCATGGCACACTCATTACGCGACCAACTCCTTAAAGCCGGGTTAGTCACAGAAGCACAGGTTGAAAAAGCTAACCAGCCCAAACCGACCAACCCACGACCGCAGCAGGCAAAACCCAAACCACCGCGCCGTGACAACCGACCAGCGGCTGCCCCACCGCAGCGGGAAATCCCTCAAAATCAAGCGCCTCGCCCGATTGCAAAAGAAAAGAAAGAAAAAAGTGACCTTGCGCAATTCTATGAAGCACGCGCCAAAACCGAACGCGAAGAACGTCAACAAGCCGAACAGCGCCAGCGTGAAATCGCCGAACGCCGCAAACAAACCCGCGCTCAAGTGGCTACACTCATCAATGACAACTTACACAATGTCGACGATGCTGACATTCGCTATAATTTTGTCGTCGGTGACAACATCAAATACCTGTACGTTACCGAGGCACAACAGCAGGCATTAGCGGATGGAAAACTCGCAATTACCTTTCTTGGCGGCAAGCGTTGCCTGATTCCCGCCGAAATTGCCCAACAAATTTTAGCGCTCGACCCCGACAAACTCATTGTTATTAACACAGCCGACGATGAGCTGCTCACTCCAGCGCCAGCGCCTGCTTGTACAACTGATTCTTAGGCAACCCCGTCAAACGGGCAGCAAGCGCTGCTGCCTGTCTGACGGGTAATTCCTCCAACAACACCGCCAGAATGCTATCGGCACGCAAGGCACTCAGTTGCTCTTGGTCTTCCGTCAGCACCTTGCCCGCGATCACCACCACGAATTCACCACGCGACATATTGGTATCAGCCGCCAGTTGCGCCACCAACTCCCCCGCCGTACCGCGATAAATACTTTCAAACAACTTGGTCAACTCGCGCAAAATCACCATACGCCGGTCTGTACCCAAGGTTGCCACCACATCGTCTAACATATCCGCAATACGGTGGCTGGATTCGTAATACACCACGGTGCGCGGCTCATCCTTCACGCTTTCCAAGCATTTGCGACGTGATACCGATTTTGCCGGTAAAAAGCCTTCAAACACAAACCGATCCGTCGGCAAACCCGCCACCGACAAGGCCGCAATCAACGCGCTTGCCCCCGGAATCGGCACAACCTTATGCCCCGCCTCCCCCAGCGCATGAACCAGCTTGTAACCGGGGTCACTGATCAGCGGCGTACCCGCATCGCTCACCAGCGCCAATTGCATCCCCTGCTCTAGCTCTGCTTGAATGCTAGCAACCCGATCTGCTTCATTATGATCGTGCAAACTCGCCAGCGTATTTTGAATACCGAAATGGGTCAGCAAGCCGCGAGTCACCCGCGTGTCTTCCGCGTAAATCTTATCCACTTCCGCCAGAATCCGCTTACCACGCTCAGTCATATCCGCCAGATTGCCAATGGGTGTTGCCACGCAATACAAAATGCCTTGTTTCATGCTCATTCCTAAAAAGACGAAGCCCACCTTGACGGGTGGGCTTCTGGTTTCAACTGACCTTGCCAGCGTTTAGGCTAACAATGGCACAATCAACAACGCCACAATGTTGATGATTTTAATCAACGGATTAATCGCAGGGCCTGCGGTATCTTTGTACGGGTCGCCAACGGTATCACCCGTCACCGCCGCCTTGTGCGCCTCAGAACCTTTGCCACCGCAATTACCTTCCTCAATGTATTTCTTGGCATTATCCCACGCGCCGCCACCCGTGGTCATGGAAATCGCCACGAAAATACCCGTGATAATCGTACCCACCAACACGCCACCCAAGGCTTGAGCCCCCAGCGTTAAGCCCACAATGACAGGAATGGCGACAGGCAGCAACGACGGCAAGATCATTTCCTTAATCGCCGCTTTGGTTAACATATCCACGCATGTTCCGTATTCTGGCTTACCAGTGCCCTCCATAATACCCGGAATGTCGCGGAATTGACGGCGTACTTCCACCACCACTGAACCTGCGGCACGCCCTACTGCTTCCATGCCCATCGCAGCAAACAAATACGGCACCATACCACCAATGAACAAGCCAATAATCACCATGTGATTGGAAAGGTCAAAGGTCAAACCGGGATGGCTCGTGGACAGCGCGTGGGTGTAATCCGCAAACAACACCAACGCCGCCAAACCCGCTGAACCAATCGCATAACCTTTCGTCACCGCTTTAGTCGTATTCCCCACGGCATCCAACGGGTCAGTAATATTACGCACCGACTCTGGCAAACCCGCCATTTCTGCAATCCCGCCCGCGTTGTCAGTAATCGGGCCGTAAGCATCCAATGCCACAATAATCCCCGCCATCGACAGCATTGACGTTGCGGCAATCGCAATTCCATACAACCCTGCCAATTCATACGCGCCCCAAATCGCCAAACACACCGCCAGAACAGGCGCGGCGGTGGATTTCATCGACACCCCCAAGCCCGCAATAACATTCGTGCCATGCCCTGTGGTCGATGCCTCAGCAATATGGCGCACTGGCGCGTATTCGGTCGCGGTGTAATATTCGGTAATCCACACCATTGCCGCCGTCAATACTAAGCCGATCACCGCCGAGCCATAGAGCGCATCCACCGAATACACCCCGTTATCCCCCATCATGATCCACGTCGCGGGGTAGAACAGGATTAACGAAGCAACACCCGCCACCGCCAAGCCACGGTACAACGCATTCATGATTTTGCCGCCTGCGCGCGCTTTCACAAACAGCACGCCCAGAATTGATGCTAAAATGGAAAAACCACCCAATACCAGCGGGTAAATAATCGCATTTTCCGAACCATCCATCAGCAAGCCACCCAGCAACATGGTGGCAATAATGGTTACGGCATAGGTTTCAAACAAATCCGCTGCCATCCCCGCGCAATCGCCGACGTTATCCCCAACGTTATCGGCAATTACCGCCGGATTACGGGGGTCATCTTCGGGAATTCCCGCTTCGACTTTACCCACCAAATCCGCGCCGACATCCGCACCTTTCGTGAAAATGCCACCGCCTAAGCGAGCAAAAATAGAGATTAATGAACCACCAAATGCCAACCCCACCAGCGCGTGAGTTGCCTCACTGGATGAAGTTCCCGTCAGGGTCAACGCAGCGTAATAACCCGCCACCCCCAGCAACGCCAAGCCAACCACCAACATGCCAGTGATTGCCCCACCTTTAAACGCCACATCCAGCGCCGCATTCAAGCCCTGTTTCGCCGCTTCCGCCGTGCGCACATTAGAACGTACCGACACATTCATGCCGATATAGCCTGTCGCACCCGATAAAACCGCGCCCAACGCAAACCCAATAGCCGTTTGCCAACCCAAGGCGATAAAAATGGCAGCAAATAACAGAATCCCCACGACCGCAATCGTGGTGTATTGACGGTTCAAGTAGGCTTGCGCCCCTTCCTGAATGGCTTGAGCAATGCGACGCATGTTCGCATCACCCTCTGGGCGAGCAAGCACCCAGCGGATAGTAATACCACCATAAACGAGTGCAGCAAGCGCACACAACATGGCTACGGCTAAACCTGTGGACATTAAAACACCTCCATCAGCTATTCGTTATCATTAGGACATCCCCAACAAGCATAGCCCTGTTTTCTCAATCTAACTGCACTGTTTCATTCACTTTTTTGATGTTTATCAGGCATTATTTCTGCGCTGCGCTGCGATAAAATACCGCTGACCGCATCAAACATTCAGTATCCCGAAAAAAAAATGCTATATTTCGGCAAGCAGCCCCTCACGAACAGGTACTAGGATTCACATCATGCAACCAAGATTTCACCAAAACCTCCTGAAATATTGCTCCCTTTCCTTATTAGTCGTTCCCCTTTTCCTGCAAGGGTGCTCACCAACCACGGGCGTTTCCGGTACAGAGGGCAGCAGTGCCACCCAAGGCAGCGCCAGCGTCGAACAAGCCAATGCTTTGTTTAACCAGGGAAAAAAACGCGAAGCCGCGCAAACATACTTTGCCGCTGCCGCCCGCTATCCCACACCACAACGCGAACGGGTCATTTTGCAAGCGGCTGAAATCGCTGCCTCCATCGGTGATGCACAGCTCACCAATACTTATTTAGCCCGCGTCCCCGCCGCCGCATTAGATGGTGAAAATCGTGCACGGCAAGCCTATGTCCGCGCCCTGTTAGCGCTGCAACAAAATAATCCCTCACTCGCGTTACGCACCTTACCCACCAATCTGGATAATTTGTCCCCCGCGTTGCGCGAAAAAGTGAAACACATCCAGCAACGCGCTGCCGCAGGCGGTGGCAAAAGTGCAGCAGTAGGACAAAATGTCCAGCAAGCCTTAGTGCCCACCAGCGTGAACCGCGTGGCTGCCTTGCTGCCTCAATCCGGCGCACTCAGCAGTGTTGGGCAAGAAATCTACCGTGGCATGGAAACGGCTCGCACCAGCATTGCCAGCGATACCACCGTGCAACTGTATGATGTCAGCGCTGGCGGTGCCGTTGCGCAATACCAACGCGCCGTTGCGGATGGCGCAGATGTCATCGTCGGCCCACTCGACAAAGAATCCCTCGCGCAATTGCTGGCACAACCGCAACTGCTTTCCAAACCATTGGTCAGCCTGAATTACCTCACCAATAGCCGCAATATTCCGGGCGCACTCTACCAATTCGGCCTGTTGCCGGAAGACGAAGCGCGGCAAGTGGCTGAAGCGACCACGGCACGCGGTTTACGCACTGCCATTGTGCTCGCCCCTGCATCCAGTTGGGGCGATCGCGTTGCGGGGGCATTCCGCAGCGCCTACCAAGCCAAGGGTGGACAAGTCGTTAATATTCAGCAATATCCCGACGCCGCTTCCAACGCATACCTGCAAAATGTGCAAAATGCTATTGCTGCCACACAAGGACGTGCCAGCATGGTATTTCTTGCTGCCTCCCCCAGTCAGGCACGTTTAATGCAGCCCTTATTGGCATCGCAAGCCCCTAACGTGCCGGTATACGCCACCTCACACGTCTTCTCTGGGCGTACCGATGCAGGCAAAGACGCGGATCTGGATGGGATTCTGTACACCGAAATCCCGTGGGTTATCGAGGGCTTGCAAAACGGCAGCCTGAACAATTCCACCTTCCCACGCATGTTCGCGTTAGGCATGGATGCCATGCTGATTGCCAAAAACCTGCCCAGTATCGGCACGAACCCGAACACACAAGTCAACGGCAAAACCGGCAATATCCGCTTGGCGGGCAACCGTCAAATCCAACGTACCTTGCTGTTTGCGACCTTCGCCAACGGTGTGCCGCACGCTGTTGGACAATAAGCCGCAAGCGCCGCACCTAATACGCGGCATCAGCACCGAACAACTGGCTTGTGAACACTTACAAGCCAGCGGTTTGCAACTGCTGCACCAGAATTACCGCCTAAAAATGGGCGAAATCGACCTCATCATGCGCGACGGCAACATTATCGTGTTTGTCGAAGTACGCTACCGCAAAACCGCCCGTTACGGCGGCGCTTTGCTCAGTATTGACCCACGTAAGCAAGCGCGTATCATCCGCACCGCACAACACTACCTGCAATACCGCGCCCCCAACGCCCAAGCGCGTTTCGATGTGGTAGCGGTGGAAGGTGATAACCAGATTAACTGGATCAAAAACGCTTTCGAGGCAGGTTAAAGGGCTAACCATGACATTACACACACGCATCCAACAACACTTCGCGGACAGTATCGCCACCAAACAAAAGGCGCTCACGCTGTTGCAAGACCCCATTCTCGCCGCCGCTACGCTGGTATTCGACACCGTACAACAAGGTGGAAAAATCCTCAGTTGCGGCAATGGCGGCTCGGCGGGGGATGCTCAGCATTTTTCCTCCGAAATGCTCAACCGTTTCGAGCAAGAACGACGCGGCTTACCCGCGATTGCGCTGACCACCGATACATCCACACTCACTTCCATCGCCAACGATTACAGCTACGAGCGGGTCTTTTCCCGCCAGATCGAAGCCCTAGGGCGCAAGGGTGACGTGCTGCTAGCAATTTCCACCAGCGGCAATTCCACCAATGTGAATCGCGCCATCGACGCCGCGCATGAATGCGGGATGCAAGTGATTGCCCTCAGCGGTAAAGCAGGCGGCAGCATGAAAGACCTATTACAAGCGGGTGACGTGGAATTGCGCGTTCCCGCCGAGAGCACGGCACGGATTCAGGAAACGCATTTGCTATTAATCCACTGCATCTGCGACTTGGTTGACCAAATGTTGCTAACCGAAGGATAGCTCGCATGAGGCAAGCCCCTAGCCCGCACAGCGTCACTTTTTTTCGCGAAGCCGCACCCTACATCCACAACCATCGCGGCAAAACCTTCGTGATCGCGTTTGCGGGTGAAGTCATTGACACGCCACGCTTTCGGCAAATTGTGCAAGACCTTGCCATTATTTCCAGCCTCGGTGCACGGCTGGTGCTAGTGCACGGCACACGCCCACAAATTGACGCACGGCTGCACCGTACCAATACCTCGATTCGCTTGCACAAAGGCATCCGCATTACCGATAGCGTATCGTTGCTAGCCGCGCAGGAAGCCATCGGTTTTTTACGCATCCGCATCGAAAACTTGCTGACTCATGCCCTCAATCAACCGTCCCTGAATAACGAAGGGCTGGGGATTGTCTCTGGCAATTACATTACGGCGCGTCCACTGGGTATTTGCGACGGCATCGACTACGGCTACAGCGGGCAAGTGCGCAAAATCAACCACACGCTGATGCAGCAACAACTTGATTCCGGCAATATCGTGCTGCTCTCGCCGATGGGCTATTCACCAACGGGCGAAGCCTACAATTTGCGTTACGAACAAGTCGCGGTTGCCGCCACCAAAGCGATTAAAGCCGACAAACTGATTTTCCTCAGCCACCAACCACTAAATTTGCCGCACGAACTCACCCTTGAGGAAGCCAAAGCGAGCTTGCCCTACAACCCGCTGCTACCCGCCGTGCTTGAAGCCTCGGAAAACCAAGTGGAACGCATCCACCTACTCGATGCCGAGATTGATGGCGCATTGCTGCTGGAACTGTATACCCGCGACGGCGTGGGCAGCATGATTGCTGCCGAACAATTTGAGCGCTTGCGAGTGGCAACGATTGAAGACATTAGCGGGATTATGGAACTGATCCGCCCGCTGGAAGAACGCGGCATTTTGATCAAACGTTCCCACGAACAACTCGAACTGGAAATCGACAACTTCCACATCATCCTCCGCGACCGCGAAGTGATTGCGTGCGTTGCTTTGTATGATACCGATGATCCGCAAGTCGCCGAACTCGCCTGCCTCGCCGTTAGCCAGCAAGATCGCGGTGGCAATCGCGGCGATAAACTCCTCAAACACGTTGCACAACTCGCCAAAACGCAAGGTAAAAACCGTCTGCTGGTGCTGACCACGCAGACCACGGATTGGTTTCGGGAACGTGGCTTTGAAAAAGGCAGCGTGGAAGAACTGCCTGCCAACAAAAAATCGCTATACAACTACCAGCGTAATTCACAGGTATTGTTTAAAACGTTGGAGTAACACTGATGAAACCCCTGCTTGCACTCTTGCTCTTTTGTCTTGCCGCCACCGTCATGGCAAAAGATTTTTCACAAGATTTTGCTGTAGTGTTTATCAATGAAGCAACAGAAGCCCGTTATGGGCGCATCCCTCTTGAGCGGTCACTGCTTGCACAAGCTGTGGACAATGCCAGCAAGGCAGGGGCAAAAGCTATCATGATCAAATTTTTTCTGGATCAAGCACGTACTGCTACAAGCGACCAACAGCTTGCTACAAGTATAGCCACCACCCCCGTGCTGCTTCAGGCGAGAATCGACCCATCAGAACATAATCCCAATGAACTCCCCAAACGGTTTACACTCCCAGAAACTGATTATTCAACAGCTATATCGGGCGATAGCGGCTGGATTCCCCTCCCCGCCTTCGCAGAACATGCCCATGACGTATGCTTCGTTGATTTTGATGACTCACCTGTTCCAGTTGTCGAAACCTATCAAGGCAAAACGGTTAAATCCCTATTACTCTGCGCGGCAGAATTGGCTATTGGGCAAAAAGCCATAATTACCCCCAGCAAAAGCCTTGCCATCGGTCAGTATACTGCCCCACTGGATGCCTTAAATCGGGTGACGCTCACCTCACCAACGCTGCCTACCTTCGCATCACTGGAATTTAATCAACTTATTGACGGCACGCATCCAACCTCAGCCTTACAAGATAAAGTTGTCATTATTGCCTACGAGGGTGCGAATATTCCCACGGTCAAAACGCCATGCGGTGACATCGGCCTGCATCGGCGCTTTGTGCAGCTATTGCAGACATTTTATGAAAGCCTTGCGACGGCAGAGTCACTTTGCCTCCCTTGCTCCCCTCCTTTGCAAAAGGAGGGGTTGGGGGAGGATTTTCTTAAACCGCTGCCAACACCGCATTCAACGTCGCACTAGGGCGCATTACCGCCTCCGTCTTCGCCGAATCAGCGTAATAATACCCGCCCAAATCCACCGCTTGACCTTGCACGGCATTCAATTCCGCCACAATCACTTGCTCATTCTCTGCCAAGGCTTTTGCCAACGGTGCGAACTGTGCCGCTAATGCTGCGTCATCCGTTTGCGCTGCTAACGCTTCCGCCCAGTACATTGCCAGATAGAAATGGCTACCGCGTGTGTCCAATTGCCCCGTCCTTGCAGACGGCGACTTGCGGTTATCCAGTAACTTACCCGTTGCTAAATCCAAGGTCGTTGCCAAAATCTTGGCACGCGGACTCCCCGTCTGGATAGCGACTTCTTCCAACGACACTGCCAACGCCAAAAACTCACCCAACGAATCCCAACGCAAGTGATTTTCCCCCACCAACTGCTGTACATGCTTGGGTGCAGAACCGCCCGCACCCGTTTCAAACAAGCTGCCACCTGCCATCAATGGCACAATCGACAGCATTTTGGCACTTGTCCCCAACTCCATGATCGGGAACAAATCCGTCAGGTAATCGCGCAAAATATTGCCTGTCACGGAAATCGTATCCATGCCGCGCACAATCCGCTCCAAGGTGAAACGCATCGCCCGCATTTGCGACATGATATGAATTTCCACGCCCGTCAGATCATGGTCTTGCAGGTACAAATTCACTTTTTTGATCAATTCCGCCTCATGCGGACGGTATGGGTCAAGCCAGAAAACGGCTGGTGTATTCGACTGACGTGCCCGATTCACCGCCAATTTCACCCAATCACGCACGGGCGCATCTTTCACTTGGCACATACGCCAAATATCACCCGCTTCGACGTGTTGCTCCATCAACACCTTGCCTTGATCATCCACAATCCGCGCCACACCATCCGTTGGCACCTCAAAGGTCTTATCGTGCGAACCGTATTCTTCCGCCTGTTGCGCCATCAAGCCCACGTTAGGCACAGAACCCATCGTTGCCGGATCAAATGCACCATTGGTTTTGCAGAAATTGATCATTTCCTGATAAATACGCGCAAACGTGCTTTCAGGAATCACCGCTTTGGTATCCTTGAGCTTGCCATCCACACCCCACATTTTGCCGCCGTTACGGATCATCGCAGGCATCGACGCATCCACAATCACATCATTCGGCGCGTGCAAATTGGTAATGCCCTTGTCGGAATCGACCATCGCAATTTCCGGCTGGCTGGCATAACACGCCTGAATATCCGCCTCAATTTCCGCACGTTGTTCCGCTGGCAATGACTGAATTTTCTCGTAAACACTGCTCATGCCATTGTTCGGATTAACCCCCAACTGCGCAAACAGCTCGCCGTGCTTGGCAAATAAATCCTTGAAAAACACCTTAACCGCATGACCAAACACGATGGGATGCGACACCTTCATCATGGTTGCTTTCACATGCAGGGAAAACATAATGCCGGTTTCTTTAGCATCGGCTAATTGTTCTTCGTAGAAAGCGCACAAGGCTTTCTTGCTCATGAACATGCTGTCGATGATTTCATCTTTCAGCAGCGAGGTTTTTTCTTTCAAGCGCATGACTTGACCATTCGCCATCACCAGTTCCATGCGTACATCACAATCACGCGTAACTGTCATGGATTTTTCACTGGAATAAAAATCACCACGGCGCATAAACGATACGTGAGTACGCGATGCCGGACTCCACTTGCCCATCGAATGCGGGTTTTTCTGTGCGTAACGTTTCACCGCTGGCGGCGCACGGCGGTCGGAATTGCCCTCACGCAATACCGGATTCACCGCACTGCCCAACACTTTAGCGTAACGGTTCAGTAGCTGTTTTTCGGCATCGGTTTGCGGATTTTCGGGGTATTCCGGTACAGTAAAACCCTTGGCTCGCAGCTCAGTGATCGCGGCTTTCAATTGCGGCATCGAGGCACTGATATTCGGTAACTTAATGATATTAGTGTCAGATACCTGTGTCAGACGACCCAATTCCGCCAGATTATCCGGCACACGTTGCGCCTCAGTCAGGTAATCGGGAAATTCCGCCAGAATACGCGCTGCCACTGAAATATCACTTTGCGTCACTTGAATATCGGCTGCCGCTGTAAACGTCTTCACAATCGGTAATAATGAATACGTTGCCAACAAAGGGGCTTCATCGGTCAGCGTATAAATAATCGTTGGATGTTGAACAGTCATTCTTTTTCCCTGCGTTTGATGGTAATCAGCCCGCCCGTTATCATGCTAGCGGCGGGTTTGATGTAAAAATATCGGCGCATTATTGTATCATGCCGTCTATCTCTTTGGGGCTATACTCTGCATCAATTTATCTACCCATCAGCGTCCCGCCACTCCATGAATCGCCGAGCGCATCCACCACACCGCAACCAACCCCGGCACGGCCATCAGCATCGAAAACAAGAAAAAGTTAGGCCAGCCAATACTTTCCGATAACACCCCTGACAGTGGACTAACGTAGATGCGCCCCAGCGAGGCAAACGCCGACAACAACGCATAATGGGTTGCCGTAAAACGCTGGTTGCACAAACTCATTAGCAATACCGTGAACGCTGCCGTACCCATACCGCTGGTGATATTTTCCACCGAGATAACCGTCATCAACAAAAAATCAATCTCACTCGCCGTAGACGAAGACACCAAAACCCAATCAAACGCAGGCAACATAAAACTCCCCCACGCACCGCGTCCCTGCATCGCCAAGACCCAAAACCCCAGATTAGAGAACAACTGCAACACACCAAAAACCAGCAGTGACTTAAACAATGACCAGCGCAGCATCAACACGCCAGCCAGTAATGCCCCTAAAATCGTCGGCCACATGCCAAAAATTTTGATAACAATACCCACCTCTCCTGACAGAAATCCCATCCCCTTAATAAGAAAAGGTGTCGTCAAACTACCCGCAAACGCATCTCCCAATTTATACAATATAATCAATAACATAAATGCGACTGCGCCTGTCTGCGAGAAATAACTATCCAAGGAACGGTTCAAGGTTTCAAACCCCACCTTACGCGCCATCCAATACCCTGCTGGCAAGGCAACCAATACCTGCGTCAGCAAAAACACCAGTTTCCACCATTTATTGGGCGTAGCGGGGTCAAATCCCAAACCAATCAACACAAACTGTGCGGCGAACCACCCACCAGCAAACCCCAAGAGCATCGCCGTAAAACCCAGCAATTCCTGCTTCGGCTCAGAGGCTAACGGCTTCAATTCACTGGAAACCTTAGGCAATAACACCAATGACAAGCCTGCTGCCACCACCATAATGCCAGCCATCACTTGATATACCTGCCCCCACCCCTGTTCCTGCGCCCAAATCAACGCAATACCACCCGACACAATCATGCCAACACGATAACCAAATACCGCAAAAGACCCACCCAACCCACGTTCATGGGCTAGCAACACATCGGTTCGATACGCATCCACCACAATATCTTGCGATGCCGACATAAACGCTACCAACAAAGCAACCACCGCGAATAATTCCAAATTATCCTTAGGACTTAACTGCGCCATCCAATACAACATCACCGCCAGCGACAATTGAGTAATCACCAACCAGCCACGTCGTCTACCTAAAAAAGGCGGATCAAACCGATCCATCAACGGCGCCCATAAGAACTTGAAGGAATAAGGAATTCCCACCAACCCCAAAAAACCAATGGTCGCAATATCCAAACCATCAACCGTCAGCCAAGCCTGCATTGCCTGCCCCGATAACGCCAACGGCAAACCCGATGCAAACCCCAGAAATAGCACCGCAAACAAACGTAAACCAGCCATGCACAAACCCTTCTAGTCTTATTGATTAATGAGCAAGACCACATCATCGACGAATCGTTCCACGTTGTAAACGCCCAACAATCGCCTCACGCCTAACCGCTTGTAAGTGAGTTTGCAACTTTCATCCTCTACCAGCAGACCCTTTTAAAAGTCTTGACACATACTTCGGAACATCACGCAAGGCACGACAAACCCCAAAAAAGCGTGAACGAATTTATTCCTAGTGCAACAGGATGCAGACACTTCTGATATGGATTTTTCGGTAGTTCTGCACGTCCCACGAACACAGGCTGTTCACTCAGGAATAATAAAGAGCGGCTGAAATGACTTCAGCCACGACTAGTCAAAAAGCTAAAGGAGCATGAAATGCTTAATAATCTCTCCCCTCTGAGCGGCAATAACTCGGTTATCAGCGGCAACTATGGCAGCAGCAACACAAGTTCAACGTTAGGTTCTTCCAGCTCTAGTTTGGGCAGTATGTCTAGCGGCTTGCCGGGCATGGGTGGCGACAGCACGCAACTGCTGATGAGCCTTCTGCAAATGATCATGGCACTATTGCAACAAATGCAACAGGGTGGTCAACAAGGTAACACTGGCACTGGCAACACTGGCACTGGCAACACTGGCACTGGCAACACTGGCACTGGCAACACTGGCACTGGCAACACTGGTTCTTGCGCTCCAGGCAGCACAACTGTGACTGTATGTGTACCTGCTGGTGCAACCGGTGCAACTGGCGCGAAAGGCGATACCGGTGCAACTGGCGCGAAAGGCGATACCGGTGCAACGGGCGCGAAAGGCGATACCGGTGCTACTGGTGCGAAAGGCGACACTGGCGCTACGGGTGCTAACGGCGCGAAAGGCGATACCGGTGCAACGGGCGCGAAAGGCGACACTGGCGCTACGGGTGCTAACGGCGCGAAAGGCGATACCGGTGCGACGGGTGCTAACGGCGCGAAAGGCGACACTGGCGCTACGGGTGCTAACGGCGCGAAAGGCGACACTGGCGCTACGGGTGCTAACGGCGCGAAAGGCGACACTGGCGCTACGGGTGCTAACGGCGCGAAAGGCGATACCGGTGCAACGGGCGCTAACGGCGCGAAAGGCGATACCGGTGCAACGGGCGCTAACGGCGCGAAAGGCGATACCGGTGCGACGGGTGCTAACGGCGCGAAAGGCGATACCGGTGCAACGGGCGCGAAAGGCGACACTGGCGCTACGGGTGCTAACGGCGCGAAAGGCGATACCGGTGCAACGGGTGCGAAAGGCGACACTGGCGCTACGGGTGCTAACGGCGCGAAAGGCGATACCGGTGCAACGGGCGCTAACGGCGCGAAAGGCGATACCGGTGCAACGGGCGCGAACGGCGCGAAAGGCGATACCGGTGCAACGGGCGCGAACGGCGCGAAAGGCGACACTGGCGCTACTGGTGCTAACGGCGCGAAAGGCGATACCGGTGCAACGGGCGCGAACGGCGCGAAAGGCGATACCGGTGCAACGGGCGCGAACGGCGCGAAAGGCGACACTGGCGCTACGGGTGCTAACGGCGCGAAAGGCGACACTGGCGCTACGGGTGCTAACGGCGCGAAAGGCGACACTGGCGCTACGGGTGCGAACGGCGCGAAAGGCGACACTGGCGCTACGGGTGCTAACGGCGCGAAAGGCGATACCGGTGCTACGGGTGCTAACGGCGCGAAAGGCGACACTGGCGCTACGGGTGCTAACGGCGCGAAAGGCGATACCGGTGCTACGGTGCTAACGGCGCGAAAGGCGACACTGGTGCTACGGGTGCTAACGGCGCGAAAGGCGATACCGGTGCTACTGGTGCTAACGGCGCGAAAGGCGACACTGGTGCTACGGGTGCTAACGGCGCGA
>NZ_JAFMPM010000007.1 GCF_017349355.1 Thiothrix fructosivorans | reverse complement strand
CCAACCACTTGGCAGGCGGGGCTGCGCCTTGCACCAGCGGTTACGGCTTCATCCACCAGATTGACCACGGTTTCGCGCTGTTGGGGTATGGTCATCATTCCGCGTCCTCCCACAGCGCATTGAACTTTTTTTGCAATATCAACAGGGCTGCACTTTCTGCCAAGGCTTTTTCCTTGCGCCGCAGGTCTTTCTCCAGTTGGCGGATTTGCTTGCGGGCATGTTTGAGGGATTCACTCCCTGTCTGCTCGCCAGTACCTACACCTGCGACACAGGCTTGTTTCCAGCGGGCTACTTGTTCGGGGTATAAACCTTTGCTGCGGCAATATTCGCCCACTTCGCTGGCATTCATACCGGCGGTTTCCAGCACGACCGCAAATTTCGCTTCACCACTCCAGCTTTCAGGGCTGGCTTTTCCACTTCCCGGCACGACGTGTCCTTCCTCTCTGGCTTGTTTCAGCCAATTATACAAGGTGGCTTCGCTGATGCCTTCGGCTTGGGCACAACGGGTATCGGACGGTTGTGCGGGGGCAATAGCTTGTTCAGCACAGTGGTTTTGCGTTCGGTAGCATAACGTGGCATGTTTTTATCCATTCCGTCCCCAATTGTCAAAATCAATAAAGGCGACAACTAGCCTGACATAGGGGGCACCGACCCACTTCTGATTTGGGGCAGTCGCGGTAAAGTTCTGTTCCAGCAGGTTGGGCGACACGGGCAATGAATGGCGGCTATGGGTGGTTGCCTTGAATTTCCGTGCCGCCTTGGCGACTAATCCTTGACGTTTCATGCTGTTGGCAATGGTTTTACGGTTGTAACACCATCCATCCTTCGCCAGTAATTGACATAAGCGCCAGGCACCATAGCAGCTTTTTTTGACCTGAAAAGCGGTGGCTACTCGTGTATCGAGCATTGCCTGGCGTTGCTCACGTTGCCGGGGTTTGGATTGCCGCTCCAGCCATTCATAGTAACTACTACGGGCAACACCCAACGCCTGACATAAACGGGGAATGCAGAATTCACGGCTATGTTGTTGAATAAACGCGTACTTCACTTGAGCTGTCTCGCAAAGTACGCGCTGGCCTTTTTTAGGATGGCGACCTCTTCTTGGGCGATCAGCAGTTCGCGTTTGAGTTTGGCTATTTCAGCCGCTTGCTCTTGTTCACGGCTGTTAACCGTTTGCTGCTGCGTTTGTTTGGCTCGCCAGCCGTAGAGTTGCGATTCATGTAAACCCAGTTGATGTGCTGCTTTTGCGTAACCAATGCGATCGGCTAGCTTCAGGGCTTCCTCTTTGTAGCTTGCGGAACGCCGTGTGTAAGGCTTGGTGGTTGGTTTGCTTGGTTTCATCTTTTACCTCAAGTGTCGAGTATAGTGTACTCACTTCTTGCGGTGTCCGGGTTTGCTGGGCTAGATCATACGTCGATGGGAAAGCGTATGCAATGGCGGGGGCAAGTGCCAACCATAACCGTATTGCTGGCAATTTATATGCATTGATTTGGAGTCATCAGCGCGGCAAACCTTGTGAACCGATGACCAGTGACATGCTGGTAAAAACCACCGCCAAGCGTTTTCGCTACCCCGACTTGATGGTGGTGTGTGACGATGACCCCTCGCAAGATACCTATGTCCGCGAAAGCCCGATTCTGATTGTGGAGGTGCTATCTGGCAGCACCCACCGCAAGGATAAAACCGAAAAACGCGCCGAATACCTCGCCTTGCCCAGCTTGTTGGAATACGTGCTGATCGAGCAAGACATTGCCGAAGTGGTGGTACAACGGCGCAGCGAGGCATGGCGTTCTACCTATTACTACCCCGGCTCAACCGTCACGCTGGAATCCATCGGCTTAACGGTCGCGGTCGAAGCCATTTACGAGCGCGTGGATAACGCCAACATGCGCGTGTTTTGGGCAGAATCAAATACCCAAACGTAAGCCCAGCAAGCATTCCCGATTTGCCTCATCCCGCTGGCGCTGTGCCACTTTGCGCTCATAGCTGGCCTGCGTCTTGACGAAGCGCAGCGTATAAGGCCGCCCCGATTTGAGGGTGGTCATGCTGACATCCAGCTTGGCTTGGTTGGCAGCAAGGCTATGCAGGCGGTGGGGCAGACCATCATCTTCTTCTTCGTCCTCTTCCCAGTAGCGTTTTTTGCGCCCATACGAACCGCTGTATTCCGCATAGCCGGATTCTTCTACCGACACCAAAGCCAGATACAGGTCGCAATGCTGTGTGCTGGGATGGATGGTGATAGGCTTTTAGTAGATAATGCTGCGATAGATTATCTGGTGTATTGGAGTGTTTTTGATTGAATAACATAATGACTAAGGCGGTTGATAACTACGCGGTCTTCGGCAACCCCATTGCCCACAGCAAATCCCCGCGCATCCATACCCTATTCGGCGCACAAACCGGCGAAGCGGTGGAATACGGCGCAATCTGTGCCGAGCCGGAAGAATTTGCCCAAGACGTAATGATGTTCCTCGTCGCAGGCGGCAAAGGTTGCAATATCACCGTGCCCTTCAAGCAAGAAGCGTGGGAGCTGGCGGACGAACTCAGCGATTACGCCGCCCGTGCCAAAGCCGTGAATACGCTGGCATTCCGCGATGATGGCACGATGGTCGGGCATAACACCGACGGTATCGGTATCGTGCGCGACTTGCAGCAAAACCACGGTATTGGCTTGCAGGGCAAACGCATTTTGCTGCTGGGTGCAGGTGGTGCAGTGCGCGGCGTATTGCAACCCTTGCTGGAAGCGCAACCCGCCAGTTTGTTCATTGCCAACCGTACTGCCGATAAAGCGGTGGAATTAGCGCACGATTTTGCTGCGTTCAGGCAAGTCTCCGGCGGTGGCTTTGCAGACATCAGTGGGCAATTTGATCTGATCATTAATGGTACGGCTGCCAGCTTGCAGGGCGAGTTACCGCCACTACCCGATGGGTGTTTGGCAAGTGGCGGTTGCACTTACGATATGATGTACAGCGTCAAGCCCACGGCATTCGTGGCATGGGGCAGGGGGCAAGGCGCAGTCCAAGCCTTGGATGGGTTGGGGATGTTGGTTGAGCAAGCGGCAGAAGCGTTTTGCATCTGGCGCGGTGTGCGTCCTGACACCGCGCCCGTGTTGGCGCAATTGCGGGAAGAGTTAAGCTGCCAGTAAATCCACGCCCGCCTGTTTGAGCATTTCACTCAAACGAATCAGCGGCAACCCCATCAAGGCGCTGGGGTCGTCGCCGTGCATACGCTTAAATAAGGTAATCCCTAAACTTTCCGAACGGAAACTGCCTGCACAGTTGTACGGCTGGTCTTTGCGCAGGTACGCATCAATCTCAGCATCGCTCAATTCGCGGAAATCCACCGCAAACGGCACGACATCCAACTGATACGAGCCATCACGGCTGTCATACAAGCACAAGCCCGTTAGGAATGCGACGGTTTGCCCTGATGAATGCTGCAATTGCTGCATGGCATTGGCATGGCTACCGGGTTTGCCGATCACTTGCTCGTGTAAAACTGCACACTGATCCGAACCAATAATCAACGCATCAGGGTGTTGTGCCGCGACGGCTTGCGCTTTTTGTAAGGATAAGCGTAACACCATGTCACGCGCACTCTCGCCATCCAGACGGGTTTCGTCGATGTCAGGGGCGGCAGTCTCGAAGGGGCAATGCAAGCGTTGCATCAGTTCGCGCCGATAAGGGGAGGTCGAGCCAAGGATCAAAGTTCGCGTCATCGTTTAGAGTATCCCAATAAAAAAACAGAAATTTCTTTACACATTATAGGCTGGATTCATATAATCCCGCGCTTATGTTGAACAGACTACCCGTAGACGTTAATCCCTTTAAACTGGTTGAGCAAGGAAGATGCTTAGCCGGTGTTGTGCCGTTGCAGCAATTACCGCGTTTAGCGGCGCTTGCTTTAGATGGAACGGAGGATATGGCAGTAACATTGGACTTCACCCGCAGTGCTGGTGGTCGCCCAATGATCAAAGGACATATCCGTGGCAAACTACTGTTGGAATGCCAACGCTGTATGCAGCCCGTGACGATTGACCTTGATGCGCCCCTACAAGTAGCACTGACAACGTTTGAGTCGGATGAACGTCCCGAACAAGAAGGCTTAGAGGCTTGGTTGATCGAGGATGAACGGCTGTTTATACAGGATTTCGTTGAAGATGAAATTCTTCTGGCTCTGCCCCTCGTGGCAAAGCATGAGCAGTGTGAACCGTTGCGCAAGTTGATTGAAGCCTTGCCGTCGGATGAGCCTGTTACAGAAAATGAGCAAGAGGATGTTGCGGCTAGTGCCAAAAAAAATCCCTTTGCAGTGTTAAAAAATTGGAAAAAACCGGAGTAACAGACTATGGCAGTCGGTCAAGCTCGAATGACTCGTTCAAAACGCGGTATGCGCCGTTCACACGACGCACTCTCTAACCCTACTTTGTCAGTGGATGCTACTTCAGGTGAAACGCACCTGCGTCACCACATGACCAAAGACGGTTTTTACCGTGGTCGTCAGATCATTAAAACGGCGGTTGCAGCGGATGACGAAGCGTAAGTGGTAACACGCTACGCTTTTTCACAACGAAATCGTACAGAATCGCGGGCTTGACCCGCGATTTTTTTTCAGGAGAGGGGATAGTATGGCTGAACGGTATCGCATCGCGCTGGATGCGATGGGTGGGGATCATGGGCTGTCAGTGGTAGTACCTGCCGCTTTAGAAGCCTTGAAACAACACAAGGATATTGCGTTGATCTTGGTGGGCGATGAAACTCAGATCAATGCCGCATTGACGCAACATAAAGCCACACCGACGGACAATCTCAGCATATACCACGCGTCTCAAGTGGTGCAGATGGATGAAGCCCCTGCTACTGCTCTGAAAAACAAAAAAGATTCCTCTATGCGGGTTGCCATTAATTTGGTGAAAGCGGGTGAAGCGGATGCAGCGGTGAGTGCAGGCAATACCGGCGCTCTCATGGCAACCGGACGTTTCGTCTTAAAAACCTTACCCGGTATCGATCGTCCTGCGATTTGCAGCATTCTGCCATCAATGAAAGGGCATACCCACATGCTCGACTTGGGTGCAAACGTCGATTCGGAAGCGGAACACCTCTACCAGTTCGCCCTCATGGGTTCAGAGCTCACCAAAGCCATCGACAATAACCCTAACCCCCGCGTCGGCTTGCTGAATATCGGGCAAGAAGCCATCAAAGGTAATGAGCAAGTTAAAGCTGCCAATGCGCTGTTGCAAGGTAGTCCCTTGAATTACATCGGTTATGTGGAAGGAGACGACATTTACCTTGGTAATGTCGATGTGGTGGTGTGCGACGGTTTTGTAGGCAATGTCGCGCTCAAAACCAGCGAAGGCTTGGCAAAAATGATTTCCGCGCACCTCAAGCAAGGTTTTAAAGCCAACCTGTTTACTAAATTAGCCGCGTTAATTTCCTTGCCCGTGTTGAAATCATTCCGCAACAAATTTGATCCTAGAGGGTATAATGGTGCAAGTTTGCTGGGGCTACAGGGTATTGTGGTTAAAAGCCACGGCGGCGCAGATAGTGTGGCGTATGCTAATGCGATTAGCATTGCCCGCACCGAAATTATCGAAAAAGTCCCCCAGCGTATTCACAAGCAGTTAGAAAATTTGCTCGTACAGAGGCAGACAGCATGATCTATTCACGTATTACTGGTACTGGCAGTTACTTGCCAGAAAAAATTCTGACCAATAAAGACCTCGAAAAAATGGTCGATACCACCGATGAGTGGATTTTTGAACGTACTGGTATCCGTGAACGTCACGTCGTCGAAACGGAAAGCGCCTCCGATCTAGCAGAACACGCTGCCCGTCGTGCCTTGGAAATGGCGGGGAAACGCCCTGAAGATGTTGATCTGATTATTGTCGGGACATCCACCCCCGACTTAGTGTTTCCAAGTACGGCGTGTTTGTTGCAAAGCAAGCTCGGTATTCGCAATGGTGCTGCGGCGTTTGATGTCAATGCTGCGTGTGCTGGCTTTGTATTTGCCTTGAGTATTGCTGATAAGTTTGTACGCACTGGCACAAGCAAATGCGCTCTGGTTGTGGGTGCAGAAGCTATGTCGAAGATCATGAACTGGGAAGATCGTGGTACGTGCATTTTGTTCGGCGATGGTGCAGGCGCTATGGTGATTGAAGCCAGTGACGAACCGGGTATCTTGTCTACACACGTTCATGCTGATGGTGCTTACGATCAGTTGTTAAACGTTAACGGTGGCATTTCGCGCGATTTAGACGTATTGCAACGCGATGGTCCGCAACTGCAAATGCGCGGCAACGAAGTCTTTAAGGTTGCCGTCAATACCTTAGGGCGCATTGTCGATGAAACACTGGAAGCCAATGGCATGACCAAAGCCGATGTGAATTGGTTAGTGCCGCATCAAGCCAATATCCGCATTATTCAAGCCACCGCGAAAAAATTGGATATGTCGATGGATCACGTTGTGGTCACGGTCGAAACGCATGGCAATACCTCCTCTGCCTCCGTGCCGTTGGCATTGGATACTGCCGTGCGTGACGGACGCATCAAGCGCGGTGAAATCATCTTGCTGGAAGCCTTCGGTGGTGGGTTTACGTGGGGTTCGGCCTTAGTGAAGTTCTAATGGCGACCGAAATCGAACGCAAATTTTTGCTGGTATCGGATGCGTGGCGAGCCTTAATCAGTCGCTCCGAATCCTTCCGCCAAGGCTATTTGAGCAGCAGCAAACGTGCCTCCGTGCGGGTGCGCATTGCTGATGACACCGCGACGCTCAATATAAAAGGCATGACCTTGGGCATTCAACGCCTTGAATACGAATACGAAATCCCGTTGCCTGACGCGACGGAATTGTTAGATCAGTTGTGCGAACGCCCACTGATTGAAAAGACCCGCCACTTCGTCGAGTTTGGCGGCAAACTGTGGGAAATCGATGAATTCCACGGTGACAACGCAGGCTTAATTGTCGCGGAAGTCGAACTCGATGCACCGAACGACGTAATCCCCATGCCCGTTTGGGCAGGTGCAGACGTTTCCCATTTGGAACGCTATTACAACGTCCGTCTTACGCAATATCCCTACAGCCAATGGTCGGCTGAGGAACGAGGTTAATTAAACAATGCTATTTTCTGAACTCGGCTTGTCCGAGCCGCTGTTGCGTGCCATCAGCGAACAGGGTTATGACACCCCAACCCCTATCCAAGCACAAGGCATTCCCGCCGTCCTTTCCGGTCGCGACATTATGGCTGCGGCGCAAACGGGCACAGGTAAAACCGCTGGTTTCACCTTGCCGATGCTGCATTTGCTCTCAGCTAATGGCAATCAGCCAAAATCCAACCACATCCGTGCTTTAGTGTTGACACCGACCCGCGAACTAGCGGCTCAAGTCGGCGAAAGTGTGCGCAATTACGGCAAAAACCTGCCACTGACCTCTACCGTCGTGTTCGGTGGCGTGAGTGCCAACCCGCAAATGATGGCGTTACGTCGTGGCTTAGACATTCTGGTGGCAACACCGGGGCGTTTGCTGGATTTATACGACCAAAATGCGGTGAAGTTTTCCCAAGTGGAAATGCTGGTGCTGGACGAAGCGGATCGTATGTTGGACATGGGTTTCATCCGCGACATCCGCAAAATTTTGGCGTTGTTGCCGAAACGTCGCCAAACTTTGATGTTTTCCGCGACCTTCTCCGATGACATCGTGGCGCTGACCAAGGGTTTATTGAATAACCCCGTGCAAATCTCAGTTAGCCCACGCAATGCAGCGGCAAATACGGTGACACAATCGGTTTTCTTGGTGGATAAAGCGCGTAAAACAGCGTTGCTGAGCCACTTGATCCGTGAAAATCAGTGGGAACAAGTGTTGGTATTCTCGCGCACCAAACACGGCGCGAACCGTTTGGCGGAAAAGCTGGAACGCGATGGCGTCACCGCAGCGGCAATCCATGGCAACAAAAGCCAAGGCGCACGTACCAAAGCTCTGGCGGATTTCAAGCAAGGCAATATTCGCGTGCTGGTAGCGACCGACATCGCGGCGCGTGGCTTGGATATTGAACAATTGCCACACGTGATCAACTTCGAGTTGCCGAACGTGTCGGAAGATTACGTGCATCGCATCGGGCGTACTGGGCGTGCGGGCGCGACGGGTGAAGCGATTTCCTTGGTCGAACCGGAAGAATACGGTTTCCTCAAAGGCATTGAAAAGCTCATTAAGCAGCAATTGCCACGTGAACCGTTGCCCACGATCAGCGTTGCGCCAACTCGTGCGTTGACTGCCGCCGAGATTGCCAAAGATGCGGAAGCGGATCGTCCTCGCCCTGCGCAGCATCGCCCCGCCAACCGTCGTAGCAGCTCGCAGAAGAGTGATGTCCGCAAAGCGGCTGGTTTGCCGCCGGTGAAGAAAGCGGAAGGTGCCGCAGCGAGCAAGCCGCGTCGTCGTCGCCCGAACAAGCCGAAAGCGGTCGCGTAAACCCCGCATTGTCAGCCGCTGCTCTTGGCAAGCGCGGCTGGCTGTGATTGAATGCCTGACTGATTTTTTGCTTATTCAGGCCAATCATGCAAACGACTGTTGATTTCAAAACACTGGCGGTAACGGGCGTGCAAGCCTTGCAACCCTATCAGCCCGGTAAACCCATCGAAGAGCTGGAACGCGAACTGGGGATTACCAATATCCTCAAACTGGCATCCAACGAAAATCCTTTGGGCAGCAGCCCGAAAGCGCAAGCGGCGCTGAATGCGGCGTTGCAAACGCTGGAGCTGTATCCTGATGGCAGCGGTTATCAGTTAAAAGCAGCGATTGCGGCGAAGTTTGGTTTAAACAGCAAGCAAATTACCTTGGGCAATGGCTCTAACGATGTGCTGGATATTATTGCTCGCGCTTACCTAGATAAAGACTGTTCTGCCGTGTTTTCGGAATTTGCGTTTGCGGTGTACCCGATTGCGATTCAAGCCGTTGGCGCTGAGTTACGCATGGCGAGAGCCAATTCACCCACGCATCACGCGATGCCTTACGGGCATAACTTGCCGAATATTGCGGCGAAAATCACGCATAACACCCGCGTGGTCTTCATTGCTAATCCCAATAATCCGACCGGAACGTGGTTAAACACAAGCGATTTACACCGCTTTTTGCAAACCGTACCGACCGATGTGATTGTGGTGATTGATGAGGCTTACACCGAATACGTGCAAGACCCTGAATTCCCCAATGCGTTGGCATGGTTGGATGAATTCCCGAATTTAATTGTGACGCGTACTTTCTCGAAAATTTACGGTTTGGCGGGGTTACGCGTGGGTTATGCAGCTTCTAGCCCCACAGTGGCGGATATGCTGAATCGAGTGCGTCAGCCGTTTAATGTGAATTCGCTGGCATTGGCAGCCGCGCAAGCGGCGTTAGATGACGATGAATTTCTGCAACAAAGCGTGGTAACCAATGCGGCAGGTTTGCAGCAATGGTTTGCGGCATGTGCAGAAAATGGCTGGGAATACATGCCGACGGTGGGCAATTTCATCACCATCAATATGCAGCGTCCAGCAGCGCCCTTATACGAGGCATTGCTGCGCGAAGGCGTGATTGTGCGCCCGATCGGGGGTTACGGGTTGCCGCAACATTTACGGATTACGGTCGGCACAGCAGCGCAAAATACGCGTTGTATCAATGCTTTGCAAAAGGTTCTTAACGCGTGATTAACAAACTGGTTATCTTTGGTGTCGGGCTGATCGGCGGATCATTGGCACTGGCATTGCGCGAAGCGCATTTCTGCAAAACGGTGGTGGGGTGCAGTCGCAATGCGGTGCACTTGCAAAAAGCCGTGGAGTTGGGCGTGATCGACAGCTTTAGCCTTGACCCTGCGGAGGCGGTACGCGATGCCGATATGGTGTTGCTGGCTGTGCCGATGGGCGCGATGCGGCACTTGTTGCAACAGATCAAACCAGCGTTGCCTGCGGATGCTATTCTGACCGATGCAGGTAGCACTAAAGGCAGTATCGTGGCGGAAGTGGCGCAAGTATTCGGCGCAAATTTCACGCGTTTTGTGCCGGGACATCCGATTGCGGGGCGTGAAAAAAGCGGAGTGGAAGCAGCGATTGCTGATTTGTACGTTAACCGCCGTGTGATTCTGACACCGCAGGCGCACACGGATGCCGATGCTGTTGCGAAGGTGGAGGCGATGTGGCGCGTCACGGGTGCAGTGTTGGAATCCATGCCCGTTGAATTGCACGATCAGGTATTGGCGGCGACCAGCCATTTGCCGCACTTGCTGGCATTTTCGCTGGTGGATACCTTGTTGAACATGCCGCAGCGTGAAGATATTCTGCGCTATGCAGCAGGTGGATTTCGCGATTTCACCCGCATTGCATCGAGTGATCCGGTGATGTGGCGGGATATTTTTCTGACCAATAAAGAAGCGATTCTCGCGGTGATTGCCGATTTCCAAGACAATCTTGGGAATTTTTACGACATGATTGCGGCGCAAGATGGCGAAGCCCTGCATCAGTGCATGACCAGAGCCAAACAAGCCCGTGACAATTATGTTGCCCAATTTGAAAAGCAGGAACAATAACGTGAGCCATTCCAGCACCAATCTACAATTCAACGTCCAACCCGGTGGCAGCTTGCAAGGCAAGGTGCGTGTTCCCGGCGACAAATCCATTTCGCACCGTTCCATCATGCTCGGTTCACTGGCGGAAGGCACAACCCACGTCAGCGGATTCCTACAAGGTGAAGATTGTCTTTGTACCCTGAATGCGTTTCGCATCATGGGCGTGAACATCGAAGGCCCTACCGATGATGGCAAAGTAACCATCCACGGGGTAGGGCTGCATGGCTTGCATGCTCCGTCGGGCGATTTGGAGATGGGCAATTCCGGTACATCCATGCGCTTGATGTCCGGCTTGATGAGTGGGCAAGCGTTTGATGTGCGGATGACGGGCGATGCTTCACTTTCCAAACGTCCAATGAAGCGCGTGACAGTGCCCTTAGCCAGCATGGGTGCGAAGATTGATGCGACCGCCACCGGCACGCCGCCGTTATTGGTACATGGCGGCAGCCCGTTGCACGGTATCCATTACGACATGCCGATGGCAAGCGCACAGGTGAAATCGTCGCTGTTGCTGGCGGGTTTGTATGCACAAGGTGAAACCTCGGTGACTGAACCAGCGCCAACCCGTGACCATACTGAACGCATGTTGCGCGGCTTTGGTTATGCGGTGAAAACCGATGGCAATCGCATTAGCCTACAAGGTGGTGGCAAACTGACTGCAACGGATATTGATGTACCCTCTGACATTTCCTCCGCTGCCTTTTTCATGGTGGGAGCAAGCATTGCCCCCGGTTCTGACCTGACGATTGAACACGTTGGTATGAACCCGACTCGCACGGGCGTGATCGCCATTTTGCGCTTGATGGGGGCGAACCTCGACGTGCTGAATGAGCGCGAAGTCGGCGGCGAACCCGTGGCGGATATTCGGGTGCGTGCTGCGTCCTTAAAAGGTATTCAAATTCCTGAAGCCCTAGTGCCATTAGCGATTGACGAATTCCCATCTTTGTTTATCGCGGCAGCGTTTGCGGAAGGGCAGACCGTGCTGACGGGAGCAGAAGAATTGCGTGTCAAAGAAAGTGACCGGATTCAAGTAATGGCGGATGGTTTGCTTGCGTGCGGTGTCGATGCACAACCTACGTCAGATGGTATTGTCATCAACCCCGGCAACTTCACGGGCGGCACGATTGATAGTCACGGCGACCACCGCATTGCGATGTCGTTTGCGATGGCAGCATTACGCGCTACTCAGCCGATTACGATCAATGATTGCGCCAATGTGAATACCTCGTTCCCCGGCTTTGTAGCGCTGGCAGCAAACGCTGGTGTGAAAATCACCATAGCTTAATCTGCTCACCGTTCGTAAGCGGTTCACTGCCGTTTGAGTCATTAGCTACGCTGTATCATCCTGTCTGCTCCTAGTGTTAGTACAGACAGGATGTTTGCGTGATGTAAGGAGTAGCAAAATGATCAATGTGAATAGCGCGGTAGTCGCTTCAGGTTCGCAAGCAAACCCCGCTTTGCTTGCCGATAAAAAAACACCCTCCACCAAGCTGCAAGCGCGTGACCTGCACGCGAATGATGCCAACATGGAATCCATCGTGTCGCGCTTGTTATGCCAAACGAAAGGTCACGGCAATAAAAGCGTGAAAACGGGCGGTTGGGGCGGTGAACAAATCGGCATGACGGTCAACAAAAACGGTGCATCGCTAGAGTTTGGGTGTGCGTCCGGCAGTATTGATCAACCGATTCGCACCAATGCCAAAGGCAATTTCTCGGTGGATGGCACGTTGACGCGCCGTATGGGGGTGATGCCCGCTGACCCCGAATTGCTGCCGAAGCCGCAGGATGTCACCTACAGTGGGAATGTCAAAGGCAACACCATGACGCTGGAGATTACCTCGAAAGCTGACGGAAGTTCATTGGGAAGCTATACCCTGACGTATGGTCAAACGCCACATATTTTTTACTGCGCTTAAGTGAACGGGTATTGCGTCATCGAGATTGTGTAGTATCCTCGTTCTCCCCGATTCAGACCGTTGGTTTTTTCCATGCACAACACGATTCCCGTTATTACGATTGATGGCCCGGCTGGGGCTGGCAAAGGCACTATTGCTTGTATGTTGGCGGATAAGCTCGGCTGGCACATGCTCGACAGTGGCGCGATTTACCGTGTTGCAGCGGTGGCAGCGTTACGGCGGGGTGTGAATTTACAGGATGAAAATACCCTCGCTGCGCTGATTCCTACACTCAATATTGAGTTTAAAGAAGGTGATGCGTGGTTGGATGGCGAGAAGGTAACGAGCGATATTCGTAATGAAATCTGTGCCAGTGCGACATCGCAAATCGCCGCGTTGCCTGCTGTGCGTGCTGCATTGTTGACCTTGCAGCGCAACTTTCGCCAGCTCCCCGGTATAGTTGCCGATGGGCGTGACATGGGAACTGTGGTGTTTCCTGATGCGCCGCATAAATTTTACCTGACTGCTAGTGCGGAAATCCGTGCAGAACGTCGCCTGAAACAGTTGAGCCAACAAGAACTTAGTGCTAAACTCTGTGACTTGATTCAAGACATCAATGCTCGCGACGAACGTGATACTAACCGCCCGGTAGCTCCCTTAAAACCTGCCGCTGATGCGTTAGTTATCGACACCAGTTCGTTGGATCAAGCCGAAGTTTTTGCCACCGTGTTGCACTACATCGCTTAAGCATTTCATTGAATACATTATTTTCTAGGGAGCCCTGACAGGAAGTCTGGGCTTTTTGCGTTTTAACCCGTCAACGCAGGATGCCGTGACGATAAACCACGTTATTTACAGGTATTTTTATTCATGACTGAAAGTTTTGCTGAACTGTTTGAAGAGAGCCTTTCCTACACCCAAATGCAGCCCGGCGCTCTGCTGAATGCAACAGTTCTCGAAGTCCGCTCCGATTTTATTATCGTGAGTGCTGGCCTGAAATCTGAAGGTGTCATTCCTGCTGAGCAGTTCAGAAATGAACGCGGCGAAGTCACTGTTAAGGTTGGTGATCTGGTTGAAGTAGCATTGGATACCGTCGAAGACGGTTTCGGTGAGACGCGCCTGTCCCGTGAAAAAGCGCGTCGTCTGCGTGCTTGGGAAATTCTGGAAGAAGCCTTCACCAATGATGAAATCGTCACCGGTATCATCACAGGTAAAGTCAAAGGTGGTTTCGTTGTTGAACTCAGCGATATCCGCGCCTTCTTGCCAGGCTCACTGGTTGATGTACGTCCAGTTCGCGACACTGCTTACTTGGAAAACAAGGAACTGGAATTCAAGCTCATCAAGCTGGATCAGAAGCGCAACAACGTCGTGGTTTCACGCCGTGCAGTCGTTGAAGAAGAATACAGTGCAGAACGCGACGCGCTGATGGAAAACCTGCAAGAAGGTCAAGTCATCAAAGGCGTGGTCAAGAACCTCACCGATTACGGTGCGTTCCTCGACCTCGGCGGCATCGACGGTCTGTTGCATATCACCGATATGGCTTGGAAGCGCGTCAAGCATCCTTCTGAAGTCGTTAATATCGGTGACGAAATCGACGTTAAAGTCCTCAAGTTCGACCGCGACAAAAACCGCGTTTCACTGGGTCTGAAGCAATTGGGTGAAGATCCATGGCAAGATCTGGTACGTCGTTACCCGTCTGGCACGCGCATCTTTGGTAAGGTCAGCAACCTGACCGACTACGGCTGCTTCGTGGAAATCGAAGACGGTGTTGAAGGTCTGGTTCACGTATCCGAAATGGATTGGACGAACAAAAACGTTAACCCAGCTAAGGTTGTTACCTTGGGTGACGAAGTTGAAGTCATGATTCTCGACATCGACGCAGAACGCCGCCGTATCTCCTTGGGTATGAAGCAATGCCAAGCTAACCCTTGGGATGAATTCGCTGGTACTCGCAACAAGGGCGACCGCGTTTCCGGTAAGATCAAGTCCATCACTGACTTCGGTATCTTCATCGGTCTGGATGGCGGTATCGACGGTCTGGTTCACTTGTCTGACATTTCTTGGAACGTGCCTGGCGAAGAAGCCGTGCGTAGCTACAAGAAAGGCGACGAAGTTGAAGCTGTTGTATTGGCAGTTGATCCTGAGCGTGAACGCATTTCTCTTGGCATCAAGCAGATGGAACAAGACCCGTTCTCCAACTTCGTGGCAGCCCATTCTAAAGGCAGCGTTGTGAAAGGTACTGTGGTTGAAGTCACGCCTAAAGCTGCGAAAATCGATTTGGGCGAAGGCATCGAAGGCATCCTGCGTGCTTCCGAACTGTCACGCGACCGCGTTGAAGATGCTCGCACTTTGCTGAAAGAAGGCGATACCGTTGAAGCGAAATTCATGGGTGTTGATCGCAAGACTCGCTCCATCAACCTGTCTATCAAGGCGAAGGATGATGAAGATGAATCACGTTTGATGCGTGAATACACGGGTCGTTCTACCAGCTCTGGTACCTCTTTGGGTGACATCTTCAAGGAACAGATGGGCGAATAAGCCTATCGGTCAGGATGACAAGTAGGCCAAGGATGGCCAACATTACTAACTTCCCGTCGCTTGTTCAGGAGTGGAATGGATGACCAAGTCTGAAATCATTGATATTTTGTCACGCAAGCAAAGCCATCTTAGCAGTCGGGACGTGGAATCGTCTGTCAAACTGTTGCTCGAAAAAATGAGTGAAGCATTATCGAGTGGCGGACGTATCGAAGTCCGTGGCTTTGGCAGTTTTTCTCTGCATCATCGTTCCGCCCGTAAGGGGCGTAATCCAAAAACGGGTGATCAGGTTGCGTTGCCACCTAAGCACGTGCCCCATTTCAAACCGGGTAAAGAATTGCGGGAACGCGTGAATGAATCGCGGGTTGGTTTCCCGATTCAGGATTAAATATCTATCGATTGCACACCGCAATCACGGAAGGGGAGGCACTAAGCCTCCTTTTTTACGTCTAAGGCATTATGCAAGAAATTCTATTTTTATTATTGCCCATCGCTTTTTATTCCGGTTGGCAAGCCGCGCGTAAGCGCTACAAAGGGCGCCAAGAACAACGCAAGGATATTTCCGTGCGTTTTGTGCAAGGCATTAACTATTTATTGAGTGAAGAACCTGACAAGGCGTTGGATGTCTTTCTCAATTACCCTGATATTGACGAATACACCGCCAATACTTTTCTGTTGCTGGGTAATTTGTTTCGCAATCGCGGCGAAATCAACCGTGCGTTGCGGATACACCAGAACCTAGTCGCCCGTTCGGATCTCAGTAAGGCGCAGCGTGCCTCAGCAATGCTAGCATTGGGTGAAGACTTTTTTGCGGCAGGTTTGTTGGATCGTGCTGAAAGTGTGTTCACAGAATTGCTCAAAGATGACCCGAAACACGCGGATGCATGTGAGCCATTGCGCAATATTTACGAGCAATTGCACGAATGGGATAAGGCGATTGAGATTACTCAATACGCTCAGCAGCGCAGTAAAGTAGATCGTAGTCGTTTGATTGCACACTATTATTGCGAATTGGCGACGCAAGAATTGCAAAAGCAAAACTTGTTTCGTGTCGAAGAAACCATTAAAAAAGCAGCGAAGGCTTACCCTGCCTCGGCGCGTGTGTTGGTATCCAAAGGCGATTTGGCGTATGCCCGCGCCCAACGCGAGGAGGCGTTGGAGTTTTACCGCCAAGCGATTGAAAAAGATACGCGCTTGCTAGGTGTGTTATTTAACCAGTTGCTGAATAATTTTAACCATAAAGATGAGCTGGAACGGCTGTATAGCTTTGTTCAACACGCCTTTACCAAAACGCAGGATGCCAAGTTGTTTGGCTATTTACTGCAATTAGCACGTAAATTGGGCAAAATTACCGAGATGCGCACACAGGTTGAAGAGCATTTAACCAAGGGCAAGCCCACGCTGAATACTTTGGTGCATTCCAGCGATGTATTGGCGCATTTGTGGCAAGAGGAAAAAATTTGCGATATACCACAATTGCAAACCGCCTTGCAGCGCTTATCTGCCAGCCAACCGGATTTCCAGTGCGCCCAGTGTGGGTATAAAATGCACGGTTATTTGTGGCGCTGTCCTGCTTGCCATCAGTGGGATACGGTCAGTAACGTTTAACTTTTTAGGAATATTGCATGTCTAGCCGTTTAATTATTGCCCTTGATTTTGCCACTGCTGCACAAGCCTTGGCGTTTGTCGCACCGCTGACTCCGGCACAATGCAAGCTCAAGGTCGGCTTTGAATTGTTCGTGGCGGCAGGCCCTGAGTTTGTACGGCAACTGACTGGACGGGGTTTCGACGTATTCTTGGATCTGAAATTCCATGATATTCCCAATACCGTCGCTTCGGCGTGTAAAGCGGCGGCGGGTTTAGGCGTGTGGATGATCAATGTACACGCCTCTGGTGGTGCGAAGATGATGACCGCTGCACGAGAAGCCTTGCAGGGTGTGGAAAATCCTCCGAAGTTGATTGCGGTAACGGTGTTGACCTCAATGGATCAGGCGCAATTGGCTGGCACAGGCGTATCCGCAGAACCCGTGCAGCAAGTGCAACATTTGGCACAACTGACCGCTAGCAGTGGTTTGGATGGCGTGGTGTGTTCTGCGCAAGAGGCAGCCATGTTACGGCAGGCGTTAGGTGAAGATTTCTTATTGGTAACGCCGGGTATTCGCCCCACAGGCAGTGATCAGGGGGATCAATCCCGCGTCATGACACCTGCGCAAGCCAAGGCAGCCGGTGTGAGTTACGTGGTGGTGGGACGCCCGATTACGCAGGCGGTTGATCCGCAAGCGGTGATTGTGCAAATTAACGCCGATTTGGCTTAAGTGCTAAGTAGATGTTGGGCTTCTTTTTGCATCGTGCCGCGTGAGAAGATGAGCTTCCAGCGATTGCCACCTGCTTGCCGCCACAGTAATGCCGCTCGTACCCCTGCCAGCAGTAATGCCCGAATTTTTGCCGCATTTTCTGGATTGGCAAGGTGGCTTTGATCACCTTTGATCATAATGCGTGGTCCTAAGGTACTGATGGTGGTGGTATAGATTTCGGCGAGGCGAGCCACCATATTGGGGTGCGTCATCGCAAAGAAGTCCAGTTGCTGTTGAGCTGTTTCGATATTCTTCAGCAGGGTTTGGAACATATCGGGGTCGTTGGCGAGTTTCTTTTCCAGATACAGCAAGTTGACAGCGTAACGGGTGGCTTCGATGTCTTTGGGTTTGCCATCGGGTGTCATATTGCCTGCGCCGAGTTGATGCATCAGCACTTTGAAGCCAGTACGCAGTTTGCCAATGCCGCCATACAGCGCTTCAGCGGAATGATTGTCTTCGGTCAACACGCTGTTGAGGCACGCTTCAAACAATTCACTGTCGATTTTGCCATTGGCGGCGATTTGGCTGACACCTTCCACACATTGGAATAAGGCGGCAAGGGCGATGGTTCGGTTGCGAGTATTGGCTTCCACAGGGTTTTATCAAATCCAGTTCTGATTGTTTATTGAAAGAGGATAAGGGTTTACCGAAATAATTCAAGTTAGCCCTACGGATTAGGGCACTCTTTCTCCATCGCGTCGATAATGCCACCGCCAAGGCACACCTCATCCTGATAGAACACGATGGATTGCCCCGGCGTAATCGCCCGTTGTGCGTTGGGGAAGCACACGTTACAGCGCTGCCCGTCGAGTATTGCTACATGGCAGGTTTCTTCTACTTGGCGGTAACGTACTTTGGCTTTGCATTCAAAGGTTTGTGCGGGCGGTTTACCTGTGACCCAATGCAATTGCGAGGCTAACAGGAAATGTTTCATCAGCAAGTCGTGTTGATGCCCTTGGGTAACAATCAGGCGGTTATTTTCCATGTCTTTGTCGACCACGAACCACGGCGTTTCGTCTGCGTCTTTACGCCCACCGATGCCTAAGCCTTGGCGCTGACCGAGGGTGTAATACATTAAGCCGTGGTGTTTGCCGATGATTTCACCGTCAGGAGTGACGATATTGCCGGGTTGTGCGGGCAAAAAGCGTTGCAGAAAATCGCGAAACTTACGTTCACCGATAAAGCAGATACCCGTACTATCTTTTTTGCGAGCGGTGGTGAAATTGGCGGCTTCTGCCAGTTCGCGCACGCGACTTTTTTCCAATTCACCGACCGGAAACAGGCTGCGTTGCAATTGGTGTTGTTGCAGGGTGTAGAGGAAATAGGTTTGGTCTTTGTTGTTATCCACGCCTTTGAGCATTCGTACCGTGCCGTTGGGGGCACGCGCAATGCGTGCATAATGCCCTGTGGCGATGTAGTCCGCACCCAGTTCCAGCGCCAGCTCAAGGAAGGCTTTGAACTTGATTTCCTTGTTGCACATAATGTCGGGGTTAGGGGTGCGCCCTGCGCGGTATTCATCCAAGAAATAGGTGAACACGTTGTCCCAGTATTCGCTGGCGAAATTGCGCGTGTGTAGCGGAATGCCTAATTGGTCGGCAACGGCTTGCGCATCGGCAAGGTCAACGGTCGCCGAACAATAATCGTCAGTGTCGTCTTCCTCCCAATTCTTCATGAACAAGCCTTCGACTTGGTAGCCTTGTTTGAGCAATAACAGGGCGGCGACGGAAGAATCGACTCCGCCGGACATGCCGACAATCACTTTTTGCTTCATGTTAGTCATTGGCGATGAAATATTGCAGGCTGTCGAGGGAATGGCGTACTCCAGATTCATACATATCCAGCGAGCGCCCAACCAGTTCACTGCGCCAGATGCACGGCTGCTGATTACGGATTTGTTCGCGGGTCAGAAAGTGGACGGCGGTAATGTCGGGGTCAATTTGGTAGCCGGGGACAGGTTCGAGTAGCGTGCCAGTGAAGGTGAAGCGCAAATACACGCGGTTAGGGTCGTCGCGGTGCATATGGAAAATGCCGAGTAGGGCGGTCGGCTCAAAGTTCCAGCCGGTTTCTTCCAGCGTTTCGCGCCGCACGGCATCCAGCAGACTTTCGCCGTGCTCCATGTGTCCAGCGGGTTGGTTGATGGTCATTTGCCCAAAGTGCATTTCTTCCACCATCAGAAAGCGGTTGTCGTGTTCAATGACACTGGCGACGGTGACGCGGGGTTTCCAAACCATAATGAGCATCCTGTGGGGGCGAAAGGGACTATTCTACACAATATGCTAAACTGAACGCATCCTTATCACCGCCAATCGTCACGATGAATAGACATTTTAACACTTCAGGCTCTGTCGTCCCCGGTAAGCATTACTGCATTGACCCGATGCACCGTCTTGATTGGGAAGATGTGCATCACTTGATTGCTACCGAAAAATACTTTGTGTTACATGCGCCGCGCCAAACGGGTAAGACCAGTACCTTGCTAGCGATGGTGGATGTGTTCAACCAAAGCGGCGAATACCACGTGCTTTATGTCAATATTGAGGGCACGCAAGCGGCGCGTGAACAATTCACGATACGACCTGATTTAAATGAGCCATGGTCATTGATGCTAACGACTACGAATTGTCCATTTTAGACTGGGATCATTTCTGAAATAAGAAGTGAGCGATGACCCAAAATCCCCCCACAATACCGAGTGTTCCTGCCCATGCGAGGATGCCTTTTGCCAAGGTTTCGAGGTGTTGGTACGGTGATTGAGTTTTGCGGATGCGCGAACGTGGTTTGTTTTTCTGTTGTGTCATGTGTAATTGAGCCGTTTATTGTTGTGATTTGGTTGAGAAAGCTGAGGCATAACCACCGCATTGGGGGAGGGAATTCATTCCCAGATATTTCCTTATACGAACGGAAAAAAGGGGAAACATTAAGTTCCCCCCAACTTCTCGCATAACAACTAGACGGGTTATTTTACAGGCAATGTAACAGTTTTGCTGTTGTTACTGGTGTTGTTGTCGCCGGTGTTTGATGTCGCTGTGCCTGTTATGGTGAGGCTACCAGCCACAGCAGGGCGCAGATAGATGTAACGGTTACGGGATTGCCCCTTAGCCAAATCACCAAAACTGCACACGACTTCTACGGAGGAATTCACACATTCCGCAGCACCGGATACCCAAGTGGTATTGGCAGGCATGGGCAAAACAAACCGGGCGTTTTTCGCTAGGTCATTGCCATTGTTCTTTAATACGAAGTTGAATCCAATCGAACTCCCTTTGTTAACGCTGGTGGCGGTCGAATTGAAGGTTGTCAGTGCCATGTCCGCATTGCCAGTGGCTGGCGGTGGGGCTGTGGCAATAGTCATGCTAAGTGTCTGCGTATCGTTCAAGCCCTTGCTGTCAGTCACTTTCACGCTGAAGCTGGCTGTACCTGAAGCTGAAGGCGTGCCGCTGATGACACCTGCCGCACTGAGTAATAAGCCCGTAGGCAGACTACCGCTACTGACAGACCAGCCATAAGGGGCTGTGCCATTGCTGGCTTTCAGGGTTGCGTTATAGGCTGTGCCTACTGTCGCTGCTAACAGGGATGTGGTGGTAATATCCGGCGGCAAAACCACTGGCTGGGCGGCTACGGTCATGCTGATAGCTTGCGTGTCAGTGGTGGCGTTCTTATCGCTGACTGACAGCGTGAAATTGAACGTCCCAGCGGTGGTGGGTGTGCCTGTAATCTTGCCGTCACTCCCTAACAACAATCCAGTAGGTAGACTACCAGCAGCTAATGACCAAGTGTATGGTGCTGTGCCGCCACTAACGCTGACTTGTGCTGCGTAGATTGTACCAACCATTCCGTTAGACAGAGCGGTAGAGGTTATGTTCACAGCCGGAGGTGGTGGAGGTTCAGCAGCGTTAATGGCGGGTAATGCCGCCTTGAGGTCTACCGTAGTTTTGGTGTGTTCGTTGGGGTAGCTGTTCCAGCTACGGTAGATACCGAAGTTTGGCTCGTTGTAGTGGAACAATTGGCGGCTAATACCGAAATGGTCAAACGAGGCATTGGCGTGTTGCAACCATGTTGTGCCGTTTACGCCTGCCAATTCGTATTTCTCGAACGTGACCCCGTATTCACCAATATTGAATGGCACGGTGAAGCTGTCGGTGGCGGTATCGTAGAATTCACTCAAGCCTTCCCCCTCTCGGAGTTGCTGTTTGAACTGTGCTAATGTACCCACGTAAGGCGTGTTGTTGGTATGTGAACCTGCCCAACTCCACGGTTCATACCAGTGGACATCGTACAGGATATTATTATCCGCTAGCTTATACATGCCGATGTCGCTGGGATGGAAAGACACTTCCACGTCAATCAAATGGTTACTGTCCACTGCTCGGATTTTGTTGATCAGGGTTTGGGCGTAGGTAAACCAGTTATTGATGTGCGGTTCGTTAATCAGATCATAAGCGGCGATGGTGGTTTCATTGCGGTAACGCTGAGCGATTGCCACCCACAAATCCTCCAAGCGTTTTTTCAGGTCAGCACGACTACCAAACCCAGTGAAGTCGTTGCTTTGGTAGCCACCGGGTGGTACATGCATATCCAATATCAGACGCAAACCGTTTTGTTTTGCCCATTGGATGTGGCGGTCAACCAATGCCCAACCTTCATTCTTGTAGACACCGGGCGCGGTGCTGCTCTCAAACAGGTTGTAAGACAGCATCAGGCGCACACTGTTGAAGCCGAGGTCACGGATTTCCTTGTAAGACGCTTCATCAACATTCTTGTATTTGAAATCATCAAGGGGCGGTGGTGGGTCAACATCAGTACCCAGATCATACAGGTAAACGTTAACCCCTTTCATCAGGAACGGGGTTTTCTGCGTCCCCATCACCAAACGATTGCCATCCGCATAGATTAACGTTGAGGTATCCAACGTTGCTGGCGGTTGGTAGCCAACCTCTTCTGTGGTCAGCGGTTTTACAAACGCCTCATCCACATGGAACGGTTTATTGGCGGCCCCGCTAATACAGACTTTGAGCGTATCGGTAGGGGTAAAACTGGCTTTCCAAACGCCAAAAACCCGTGTCCATTTGTCTGGATAAACCCCAGCATCGTAGCTGGATTGTTCACCGTCCAAGGTGATCGGGGTCGCGCCGTTCTTGATCAAACCAAGGGAAAGGTTGGCAGAACTGCCCACGCCGCTGCTTAAGCGTACCCGCGCTCCAAATTCGTAGAGTGTGCCATTTTGCAGGTTGGCAGTATTCAGTGCGTACAGTGCCCCGGTAGGACACCCGCTATAGGCGGAATCGACTTTCATCCCAGCTTGTCCAGCATACGCAGCTACTGGATCAAGTGTGAGAATAGATTTAGTACTTGTCCACGGCATGATACCGCTTTCAAAGCCACCGTCGGTTAGTAAATTGCCCGCCGTCGCCGCTTGTACCGCCATAGCTAACGGCACGGCATAGAAATACGCTTTGCTCACTTTCATGTGTCACTCCCTCTACTGTTGTATGATGCAAGTATCAATAAGGTAACATTTGTACAAGTTAAAATCTTGCGTCGATCGTATTGGTTTATGACTTAAGTTGATTTATGTCATAATTTTTCAAGTTTCCTTTTTCTTTACAAAAGCAGTAAACGAGGGGTTTGAAGCAGCTACCACAAAACCCACCCAAACTTCTCCAATCTTTGTCATTTTGGAGAAGTTGTAAGGCACAGACTACCGTTCATCTGTCGATAGCAACATCAAAAACACCCACCCCTAGACACAAAACCTGCTGTATTGCATCCTATCCCTCATGATTATCAGCCACAAAATCTGCCTAGACCCCAACAATAAACAAGCCACGTACTTGGCGAAAGCCGTAGGTACAGCTCGGTTTGCTTACAACTGGGCGTTGGCGGAATGGCAAACCCAATACGCCGCGTGGAAAGACGACAATACTCAGCCCAAACCCAATCAAATGAGCTTGCGCCGCCAATTGAACGCCATCAAGCGTGAACAATTCCCGTGGATGCTCGAAGTCACCAAAAACGCTCCACAAATGGCGATTATCCAACTGGGGCAAGCGTTCAACAACTTTTTTGCCGGACGTGCCCAGTACCCGCAGTTCAAAAAGAAAGGCAAGAGCCGTGACAGTTTCACCCTCACCAACGATCAATTTTCGCTTGATGCTTCCCGCATCCGCATTCCCAACCTTGGGTTAGTACGGATACGGGAAACGTTACGCTTTTTCGGCAAAATTCTTTCTGCCACGATTTCCCGCACCGCTGACCAGTGGTTCGCCAGCATCACCGTGGATACGGATCAAAACCACCTCCCGCCTGCCGAAAACCAAGGCACGGTGGGGGTGGATTTGGGCGTATCCGCACTGGCAACGTTATCAACGGGGGAAAAAGTTACAGGAGCAAAGCCGCATAAAGCCTTGCTTTCACGCCTAAAACGGCTATCCCGCAGCCTGTCGCGCAAGGTCAAAGGCAGTGCCAACCGCCACAAAGCCAAGGCAAAACTGGCAAGGCTTCACGCCAAGATAGCCAACATCCGCCAAGACAGTTTGCACCAACTCACTACGGATTTAACCCGCCGTTTCCACACCATCGGCATTGAAGACTTGAACGTATCGGGCATGGTGAAAAATCGCCATTTATCCCGTGCCATCAGTGATATGGGGTTTTTCGAGTTTCGCCGTCAACTGGAATACAAGGCGGGAATGCGGGGTGCGGTGGTCGTAGTGGCTGATCGGTTTTTTGCCTCCAGCAAGACTTGTTCTGCCCCCGGCTGTGGGCATAAAGTGGACAAATTACCACTATCGGTACGCGAATGGACTTGCCCCGTTTGTGGCGCAGTTCATGACCGTGATGTAAACGCTGCCAAGAATTTGCAAGAGTATGCTTCGGCTACGCTCAGCAACCACGCCGTGAGTTCCACGGTGTCGGCCTGTGGAGGGGAAGGCTCTGGTCTTGGGCGGAAGCCGAAGACGAAACCAGCCCCAATGAAGCAGGAATTTAACCGCAAACTTGACCTTGGTTAAGTTTGCATAAGTTTAAAAGAACGGCAGCAGGTATGGGTTATTTGCTCAGCTTAATTACGTCGTCTTCCACCTAGCCACTTGAATGCAGCAATTCCCGCTATCCGCCCAGAATCCGAGTTTCGCCCGCTTGCGACCGCTTTGATTAATGCTTTGCTTGGTTATATCCATTCTTGAGTATCCCACTAGGTAATACCCATCGCTGAATGGGTGCTTATTTCGAGTCTGGTAGCAGATGGTGTAGAATGCTTGCCATGTTTTCAAGCCCATTTGAGGAGACCCCCGATATGACACGCGAGCAGGTTGAAGCCGTACTGAAAGGCATTAAAGACCGTTATTTGGAACAGGACATCGTAAGCCTGCACCAAGTGAAAGACATCACCACCGACAATGGCAAAGTAGCCATACATATTGTGCAAGGTTATCCGGCAGGTAGCTACCGCGATGAACTCGCCGCCGAAATCAAAGCTGCATTGGCTGCGGCAGGCGTTGCCGATGCTGATGTCAGTGTTACCACCCAAGTCGCTGCTCATGCTGTTCAGAAAAGCGTAAAGCGCAAAGACGGCATCAAAAACATTATCGCCGTCGCGTCCGGCAAAGGTGGCGTAGGCAAATCCACTACTGCGGTCAATCTGGCACTGGCATTGAAAGCCGACGGCGCAACTGTTGGTATGTTGGATGCAGACATCTACGGCCCTAGCCAACCGCGCATGTTGGGTATCAGTGGTCAACCGGAATCGTCCGACGGCAAAAGCCTAGAGCCGATGCAAAACCACGGCATCAAAGCCATGTCCATCGGCTTTTTGATCGAGGAAGATACCCCGATGATCTGGCGTGGGCCGATGGTCACACAAGCGTTGGAACAATTACTCGGCGATACTAATTGGGGGGATTTGGATTACCTCGTGATCGACTTGCCACCTGGCACAGGCGACATCCAGTTGACGCTTTCCCAGAAAATTCCGGTTTCTGGTGCAATCATCGTCACCACCCCGCAAGACATTGCTTTGTTGGATGCCCGTAAAGGGCTGAAAATGTTCGAGAAAGTCGAAGTGCCTATCCTCGGCATCGTCGAAAACATGAGTATGCACATTTGCAGCAACTGCGGCACGGTTGAGCACATCTTCGGCGAAGGTGGCGGTCAGCGCATGGCAGAACAATACGGCGTGAACTACCTCGGTGGTTTGCCGTTGGATATTAAAATCCGAGAACAAGTCGACAACGGTAATCCGACTGTCGTGGCTGACCCTGATGGTGCAGTGGCGAAAATCTACAAAGATATTTCGCGCAAGGCGGCAGCACGTCTGGCACAGAAGGCTAAGGATTACAGCACGAAGTTCCCGTCTATTAAGATCATGAACGTGTAAAACGTTGTGCGTTGAGAGCGTAATTAAGCCGTGGTATCTGCCACGGCTTTTTTGTTAGTATTCGGCACGTCCCTTTATATGAAGAACAATCCATGCTGAAACGAATTCCAACGCTATTCTCTGCCGCCGTACTGCTGCAAGCTTGCGCCAGTGGCGTTCCCGGTGTCATCGAGCAACCGAAAATTTCCATCGAAAACATTTCCTTGCAGGATATTTCCCTGACGCAAGGCACTGCCTTGGTGACATTGAATGTTGCCAATCCCAATGCGTTCCCGATTCCCTTGCAGGGTATCCAATACGGTTTGAGCTTGAACGGGCATCCGGTTGCGAGTGGTGATCAAAATCAAGGTATGAGTATTGGCGCACGTCAGGAAATGCCCATCAATATCCCCGTCAAGTTAGATTTCATGCAATTGCTGCAACTCGCACCCGAAGCGATGAAGACGCGTAGCCTGCAATACGATTTAACGGGGGCGGTGAAATTGCCGTTTATCAGTGTGCCGTTCCAACGCCAAGGCGGGGTAGGAGTGCGTCAATGAGTATCAAATCTGACCATTGGATTCGCCGTATGGCAGCCGCAACGAACATGATTGAACCGTTTGAGCCAGGGCAAGTGCGTTCTGTGAATGGCGAAAAAATCGTATCTTACGGCACATCCAGCTACGGCTACGATGTGCGTTGCGCCAATGAATTCAAGATTTTCACTAACATTAATAGCACGATTGTCGATCCGAAGAATTTCGATGAGCGTAGTTTCGTTGACTTTGTGGGTGACGTGTGCATCATTCCACCCAACTCGTTTGCCTTGGCACGCACGGTGGAATATTTTCGCATTCCACGTAGCACACTGGTCATTTGCCTTGGAAAATCGACGTATGCAAGAACAGGAATAATCGTGAATGTAACGCCTTTAGAACCGGAATGGGAAGGGCATGTTACCTTGGAATTCTCGAATACGACGACGCTACCCGCAAAAATCTACGCCAACGAAGGCGTGGCGCAGATGCTGTTCTTCGAGTCGGATGAGGTTTGCTCCACGTCCTATAAAGATCGTGGTGGCAAATACCAAGGGCAAACGGGCGTTACCTTGCCGAAGACGTAGCCATTCAGCAAGGCAGTATTATTTGTACGACCAGACCGCCTTTGGCACGGTTTTTAGCAATAATGCTGCCTTGGTGAGCAATAATGGCGCTAAACCATAACCTTCATGGCTATTGCTGTTTGCCGGAGTGCTGAGGTGGTACCTTGATCTTCCACATAAATTTTCAGAACTTTGGGCGAAGCATAGCCCAATACACGCAATAGCACCATGCTGATCGGTGGTGTGTGATGGATAGCATTGCGCAGCAAATTTTCTAAAGCACGATATAATAATTCGGCATTTCCCGGAATCAGATAACCCTCATCGGGTAAGTCGTGGATGAATTGTATACGCCGTTGTAGCGCAAGCGCTTCAAACTCGACGCTTGCCGTCAATGTTTGCAGTAGTAAGCGTATGTCCACAAAGCCATCCATATCGCTTGATACACCGGCTTCTAGGCGTGCCAGTGTGAGTAGTGAGCGTAACTCATGCGAAACATCGTGTAAAAGCCGTTGTTGTAATGTCATCAGGTGTTGTTGATTTTCCACTAAGCTTTGCAGTTGTGTCGCCATGTAATCAAAGCCTTTGCCCAAATCTGCCAATTCATCGCGCCGCGCTCCAATATCTTGCGCGACGCGCCGGGTCAAGTCGCCTGTTGCAACTGTTTTTGACTGTTGGAAGTAGTGGCATAGGCCACATCTTTCCAGCTACGGGTCGATATTGCAGCGGCTGTCGTTGTTCCTGTGGTGGTATCAGTGGCGGTCGCTCCCGCTGTCGTCAGCGTACTGCTCGAACTTCCTCCGCAGGAAGCTAAGAACATACTGGTTAATGCGACAGCAAACACTACTTTAGCCCATGATGGTAAATGGATGTCGGTCATGACTATTTCCTCTTTGAATAAACAATGTTCAATAAAAAGCAGTGAGCATTATTTGTTCCAAAGGACAAGATCATGAAGCATTGTTACATTTCTTTACACACGCACGCCCGTTCCGCTAACTTCCCAACACATGGCTGACCTTGCCTAAAACCTAACGTTACAAGACCCGGATCAGGCGGCTGTATTCGGGTCTTGCTGCCATTCATCGCCGATAATGGTTTCCCGATAACCTCGCCAACTGGCATAACCAATGATTGGCAAGGTGACGACAAAGGCGAGAAACAGTGTCAGAAAGCCCAGCAACACCGACCCCAAAATGATCAGCGCCCATAGCAACATGGCAACCTTGTTTTTCAGAACAGCATTAACACTGCTCAGCACGGCGGTAATCGCATCCACCTCCCGATCCATGATCATAGGCAGGGAAAACACGCTAGCGCAGTAAACGACCAAGGTAAACAGCAAACCCACCACAGAGCCGATGATCAGAAACGTCATTAATTCCGAGGGATTAGGGCTTCGTGCCATCGGTAGAAAAATATTGACGATGGCGGCGGCTCGCGCCCAGACCAAGAAAATAACCAACAAGGCAAAAGCAAACACCATCTGATTGCCGAGACGTTTCCTGCCCTGTGTCAGGCAAAACCCGATGCGTGGTTTCATGCCGCGATCCAGTTGGCAACTGACGGAATACAAATCCATCGCCAGCGCGGGGCCAAGAAATACAAAGGCTGCAAACAAAACGATGAGCATAGTAAAACTGCCCACTTCCCATGACCACAAGGCAATCAGCCAACTGGCGAGCATAAAGATCGCCCCGTATGCCATGCTCAGGAGCGGCGCTTGCTTAAAATCCTGAAAACCCTGTTTCAGCCAGCGCAGGGGGGCAGTTGGGGAAATTTGGCGGCAGGGGGCAATAAACGGTCGTAAGCGGACGCTTGCTGTGGCTTCAGATTCATGAGTGTTATTATTGGTTTCTTCTGTTGATGACATGGCGAAATCCTCCTCTGGTTTCTATGGAAGAGAATACACCAGAAATAAGCGATTCGTTGATTTAGTGGGCTGCTAGTTTGCCTAATACGTGGCTGACTGCGACCAAGGCAAAACTCGCCGTCACCGTTGTCACCGAGCCAATCCCCCCCGCGCAACTCAAATCACACACGCTTGCACTCTCCGCCCGCTCAGGCAAAGTCATCGCTTCTTCCGACCACACGGCAGGCACGTCAAAGCGGCGTTTGGGATTGCTGCTGAAACCGTAATGCTGGCGTAATTCCTTACGCACTTTGGAGAGTAACGGGTCTTGCAAGGTTTTGGTCAAATCGGTTAGACGGATTTTGGTCGGGTCTTTTTGCCCACCCGCGCCACCGGCGGTAATTAAGCGGATTTTGTTGCGGCGGCAATACGCAATCAGTGCCGCTTTGGTGCGGGCATTGTCGATGCAATCCAGCACGTAATCGAATTCGGGTTTGATGAGGCTCGCAAGATTGTCCTTGTCGACAAAATCTTCAACGAGATGTAATTGGCAAGCAGGATTAATATCGAGGCAACGTTCCCGCAATACGTCAATTTTGGCACGTCCAAGCGTGCTGCCAAGCGCAGCTAACTGGCGATTGATGTTGGATTCGGCAACGTTATCGAGGTCGATCAGCGTGAGTGTGCCAATACCGCTACGTGCCAAGGCTTCGACCGCCCAAGAACCCACACCACCCACACCAATCACGCACACATGCGCAACAGTGAAGCGGTTAAACGCCGCCTCACCGTAAGTGCGGATGATGCCGCCAAACCGACGGCTAACATCCATCTCCATCATTATGCAGCGTAAGGATCGCGCAAAATAATCGTCTGGTCGCGGTCAGGCCCAGTCGAAATAATGTCGATAGGTGTTTCTACCGCTTCCGCCAAACGCGCCAAATACGCCTTGGCATTCGCTGGCAACGCATCATAACTGGTCACGCCAAACGTCGATTCTGTCCAGCCCGGCATGTCTTCGTAGACTGGTTCACAACGCGCAAATTCATCGGTATCAACAGGTGGAACATCAATGATATTGCCGTCCAGCTTGTAGCCTGTGCAAATCCGTACCGTTTCCAAACCGTCTAGCACGTCCAGCTTGGTAATGCACAGCCCGCTGATGGAGTTGATGTGCATGGCGCGGCGCAAAGAAACCGCATCGTACCAACCACAACGGCGCGGACGACCGGTGGTAGAACCAAACTCATTACCTTGCTTGGCAATGTAAGCACCTACGTCATCAAACAACTCGGTCGGGAATGGCCCTGAACCCACACGGGTGGTGTAGGCTTTGGTGATACCGAGGATGTAATCAAGATTACGAGGACCAATACCCGAACCCGTGCAAGCGCCGCCCGCCGTGGTGCTGGAAGAGGTCACAAACGGGTAAGTGCCGTGGTCAATATCCAGCAACGTGCCTTGCGCACCTTCCAACATCACGTCTTTGCCCGCTTTGCGCAATTCAGCCAAACGGTTCGGAATGTCGGTAATCATCGGCTTGATGATTTCTGCCATTTGCATCGCTTCGGCGAGTACTGCATCGGCGTTAACCGTGTCGCACTTGAAGTAATGTTCCAGCATGAAATTGTGGTATTCCATGATGCCGCGCAGTTTGGTTTCAAACTGTTCTGGATTCAGCAAATCGCCAACGCGCAACCCACGGCGGGAAATTTTGTCTTCGTAAGCCGGGCCAATGCCGCGCCCCGTCGTGCCGATGGCTTGTTTGCCACGCGCTTTTTCACGCGCTGCATCCAGAGCAACGTGGTAAGGCAGGATCAGTTGGCAGCTTGCGGAAATTTTCAAACGGTCACGCGCCGGAACGCCACGCGCTTCCAGCATTTCAATTTCTTTGAGCAGGGCATCAGGAGCGACCACCACGCCGTTGCCGATCATGCACTCCACGCCTTCACGCAAAATGCCGGAAGGGACTAAATGCAGCACGGTTTTTTCACCGTTGATGACCAACGTGTGTCCGGCATTATGCCCACCTTGAAAACGTACTACGGCGGAGGCATTTTCAGTCAGCAGATCCACGATCTTGCCTTTGCCTTCATCACCCCACTGCGTGCCCAATACAACGACGAATTTTCCCATGTCAGTCTCGCTCAAATATGCCAAAAGGTGTTAGTAAAGATTAAACAGCCACGACGTTCCAGTGACCGTCTTGCTGAATGATGTGTTGGCTGCAACCCAATGCTGCCGCGTCATGTGTTTGCCCGTTCAGCGCACGGATAACCCGTTGCTGTTGATTGCGCAATGTCCGAATCAGTTGTTCCAGTGCCGCATCTTGTACCGCTGGGGCAAAAATACTGGCGTTGCTCGCACGTTGCTTCTGTGGCAGGGCAAACGTTGCCAAGGTACGCAAATCGGTGCTGAAACCGGTGGCAGGGCGGGTGCGCCCAAAGGCTTCACCGATGCCGTCGTAACGTCCGCCGCGTGCGACTTCTCGCCCTATGCCCGATGTATAAACACCGTACACAATGCCAGTATGGTAGTCGTAACCACTCAATTCAGCCAGATCAACATGAATCTTGCAGGCGGGGAAGTGTGCGGTAATCCGTGCCGTCAAAGTGCGCAAATAGGTGAGTGCATTCTGCACATCAGGATGCGCATTCGTGAATAAGGACGCGGCTTGATCCAACACGTCCACGCCACCATTCAAGCGTGGCAATTGCTGCAAGCACATGCTGATGTCGGCGGGTAAGTGGGCTGTAGCGAGCCAAGCATCAATTTCCGGCAGCGATTTGCGTACCAGCATGTCGTAGAAATGGCTTTCCTGTTGCGCGGTAAAGCCAGCTTCGCGGGCGAGTGTGCGGAAAATGCCAACGTGACCAATGTCTAGCAACAGGTCGGGAATCTGGCAATGTGTCAGGGTTTCCAGCAATAAGGCCATGACCTCGACATCGCTATCCAGCCCCGCGTGACCGAACAGTTCCGCACCCACTTGCAGGGGCGAACGTGAACCGTCGTGGAAACTGCGGGTGCGCAATACCGTGCCCATGTAGCATAGGCGATTCGGCTGTTCGGTTTGCAATTTGTGGGCATCAATCCGCGCAATTTGCGGGGTCATGTCGGCACGTACTCCCATCATGCGCCCGCTCAACTGGTCGGTCAGCTTGAAGGTTTGCACATCCAGATGCGTGCCATGCCCGGTACGCAGCGATTCCATGAATTCTACCAGTGGCGGCATGACCAAACGGTAGCCCCACGTAGCGTAAAGATCGAGTAAGCGGCGGCGTAATTGCTCCAGCGCTTCCGCTTCATCGGGTAATGCTTCGCTGATGCCATCAGGAAGTGCCCAATATTGGTGAGTATTCAGCATGGTTTGTGGCTAATCGGTCAAAAAGAGCAGTAGGATACCAGCAATTACACCTACCAGACCAATGGTTCGTAAGGTTTTGTCCGGTAATTCGAGCAATTCGCGGTAGGCTTGTTTGAGGCGGGAGGGGCTTAAGAATGGCATAAGCCCCTCCAGTATCAGCAGGAGGGCGATAGCATTGAGCAAATCGTTCCAGTTAAACGCCACAGGGTGGGTTTACTGCGCTGTTGGTTTTTTGAAGTAACGGAAGAACGCTGAGTTGGGTTCTAGTACCATGACGTCGCCGTTTTTACCAATCGAATTACGGTAAGCCGTTAAGCTACGGTAGAATGCGTAGAATTCCGCATCCTGTTGGTAAGCACGCGCATAGATGTCGGCAGATTTAGCATCGCCCTCACCTCGGATAGTTTCCGATTCCTTGTAAGCTTCCGCTTTAGTAATCGTGGCTTCACGGTCAGCAGTGGCTTCGATTTTGGCGGCTTCTTCCTTACCGCGTGAACGGAAGTCTTGAGCAACGCGTTTGCGGTCAGAGCGCATCCGTTCGTACACGGAATCGCTCACGGTATCGGGAAAGTCGATACGGCTGACACGCACGTCCACGATTTCGATACCGAGCTGTTTAGCGACTTCGTTGGACTTGCTTTCCAAGCCTTTCATGATATTGCCACGTTCAGCCGACAGTGCCTGTTCAATAGTGCGACGGCTGAATTCGTTACGCAGACCGTCTTTCATGAGCTGTTCCAAACGGTTTTCGGCATCACCGATGCGCCCACCGCCGGTAGAGCGGTAAAACGCGGATACGTCTTGAATGCGCCATTTCACGAAGAAATCCACGGTAACGTACTTTTTCTCACCCGTCAGGAATTGCTCCGGTTTGGAGGTGAGGGTTTGGATACGTGCTGGAAATTTACTGACCGTGTTCACAAACGGCAGGCGGAAATGTAGCCCCGGTTGCAGATCGGCATTCACGATTTCACGGAATTTGAACAGAATGGCTTTTTCACGTTGATCGACGGTGTACAACGTATTCGCCAATACCACTGCAACAAGGCCAACCACGCCGACCACTATATTTTTCATTTCCATTAGCGGCTCTCTCTAATGTTAGGTTGACGGCTAGGCTCGCTATCGCTGGGTACGGCAGCGGCATCAGGTGCAGTAGTAGCAGGGGCAGCAGCAGGCACTTCACCGTTGTTGGCGGCTTGTGCGGCTTGCGTCGCCATAGCAGCAGCGGTGGCGGCGCTCGTGGTTGCATCGGTTTTGATGCCGAGTTGATCCAACGGCAGGTACATCAGGTTATTGCTATTGCTGCTGTCGATCATGACCTTGCGGCTGGAAGACATCACTTGTTCCATCGTCTCCAAATAGAGGCGTTCACGGGTAATCTCCGGTGCTTTGCGGTATTCGCCTACCAACTGGGTGAAACGTGCTGCGTCACCTTCGGCTCTGGCAACTGTCTCTTGACGGTACGCTTCGGATTGCGCTTTCACCCGTGCTGCTTCACCGCGTGCTTCAGGCAGGATGCGGTTGGAATAGGTTTCCGCTTCGTTTTTGTAACGGTTGGAATCTTCCCGCGCTTTGTTGGCTTCATCGAAAGCTGCTTTGACTTCTGCTGGGGCTTCCGCGTAAGTCAGGTTGACGGTGATGACTTGCAAACCAATTTTGTAGCTATCCAATACTTGTTGCATTTGCTTTTGGATGTCACCAGCAATTTGCGCCCGTCCTTCTTTGAGGATGAAGTCCATGTCATTGCGCCCTATAATTTCACGTGTAGTGCCGCGCAAGACTTGGTACAACGTGCCTTCGCTGGATTCGGCGGTGGACATCGAGTCAGGGTTGAGGACGTTAAACGCGTACTCTTCAGCACTACGCACTTTATATTGGGCAGACACGGCAATTTCGACGATATTTTCGTCTTTGGTGAGCATGGTGCTGCGGTCTTGAGCGCTGCGGTTTAACTCAACTTCGACCACTTCTACCGTTTCGATAGGGTAGGGCAAACGCCAGTGTAAACCTGCGCCTGTGGTGGCTTGATATGCGCCAAACCGCAAGACCAAGCCTTGTTGCCGCGCATCAACCGTGTAAAAGCCGGATAGCAACCAGCCAATCACCAGTAAACCTGCCAGTAAAATAATGCCTTTACCGCTGTTATTATCCGATCCGCTACCACCGCCCGAACCACCAAACAATTTACCGAGTTGTTGGTTCAGTTTACGGATCAATTCTTCGGGATCATTGCCACCTGATCCGCGCTTTTTGCCAGACCAAGGATCTTGTTGATTCCCACCCGGTTCGTTCCAGGGCATATGTCAGCTCCTAACAGAAAAAATTCCAGCGCGAAGCATAACAGATTCGGAAAGCCAGTTCCCAACTCACCTTTTAAAAAAGGGTGTTGAAAGGCGCATAAAGTTTTATACATTAAACTTATGATTAATATTGTATATTTGATTAATAACGTGATGGGTATCATAGTATTTAAGCAAGATCAGCTATAATATCGACCAACACAACCCTAAGTGTCACTATTTTGGATCACACCGCATGTCTGACGAATTCATTGCTCGCCAGATGCAGGGTATTTTTTACCCTGCTCATCAACATCACGTATTTCATCGTCTGAATCTGGAATATTTGAGCGCCTTACAGACCATGCAGCCGCACGCTATTGAGCGTTTGCTGGCAGTGGGAATGCGCGGTAACTTGCAAGCCGCAGGCGATAACGCCGCGATTCTGCCGAGTTTACACCCGCAGTTGGCATGGCAAGCCAATACGTTGTTTACGCAAAGCACGGCGCTGTCACGCGATAAAGCACAGTTGCGTAAGCAATTGCTGACGGCAAGCCAAGGCAATTTCACCTTGTATCGGGCGGGCATGGGCGCAGATTTTGCGAGCAAACAGCTCTCCGAAGCCTTGGTGGTTTCTGCACAAGATACGCCGCAACGCGTGGCATTAGCGGAACGGATGCTGACAGATGCCTTAGCCGTGAATGATCAGAACTACCGAGCGCATTTTGAGTTGGGTTGGTTGTATCTGTTTTTACTGGATAAATTACCCGAAGCTACGTTTCATCTGGATAAGGCAGCACAACAAGCGCAAGCGAGTAATCCCACGTTTGCACACTTTGCGCGGCGGCATTTGGCGGATGCGTGGTACGGCTTGCAAGCCTTCGGTAAAGCCGCTGAGATTGCCTTGAGTGTCGTGCCGCACAGTGCGCAAGGTGATTTGGAAGTGCACTACGAAATGTCGCGTTATTTGGCAGCGGCTGGTGATACCCAAGCCGCTGCACAGCAATTGGCGCAAGTGGTTGGGCGTTCCTCGTTGTATTACGTGCAAGCACAAGTCGAACCGGATTTTATTGGCAAGCCCGCGCTGATGCAGGTGCTAGACGACTTACGCAGCGTGCGGGTACAACGCATTCAGCATTACGTCCACGCTAATTGGCAGCAGAACGCGCTGGCGAGCTTGCCGCTGCCTGATCAAATTGATTCCGGTGAATTATTCAAAGAAGTGGTGGAACGTCACGAGCACGTCATGACGCATTTGCCGTATGTCACCTTGAGCCAGCGCGAACAGCAAATCGGTGATCGTATTCTTGCCGCATCCGAACAACGCATTATTCGCGAAGTGCAATTGCGTTCGCGCCATTACGAACAAGTTGCTGAAAAAGAGCGACAACGCTGGTCGTGGGTAAATCAAACGGGCGGTGCGTTACTGCATTTGTCGATCATTCTGTTACTGGCATCCTTGATGTTTTACTTGCTGCGTTTTGTGCTGGATGTACTGGGCATCGGCAATTTGTTGCTTGCCGATGCATTGGTGAGCAATATCTTGGGCAGTATGTTGCTATTGGGCAGCGCGGGCATCACACTGCTCCAATTTGTACCGTGGGGCATGAAGAAGCTGCTCTTGAAGCAGGTAGAACTGGATAATACCGTTAGTTTCCTGAAGTCTTCTTCCTAACCACCCACAGGGCAGGCATCAGCAAACCGATCCAGTTCAAGTCAACCATACCTGCGCCGCCCGGATAATTGGCGCGGGGGTTGCTCAATTGCGTGACAGGTGCGTGTGCGTAAGGTGGCGGCGCAAATTGCTGAATCCAGCTTGCGTAATTGGCAACACGTGTGTAAATGCCGTACTTACCGGGCATCGCGCAGCCTTCGCCCTGACTAACAATCCCAATCTGGCGGTAGACACCGTTCTGTTGCACCATCAAGGGGCCGCCACTATCACCGACGCAGGCATCGCGTCCGCCTTGTGGATAGCCTGCACACAACATGCTGGCTTGGATTTTACCGCCGTAAGAGCTGGGCGCGTTGCACACCTCATTCGGGACAATGGGCAGTGCGACTTGTTGCATTTGATTGGGGTAATTGCCGGGATAGCCATTATTGGCTTTGGCAGTGCGAGCACCCCAACCGACGACGGTGGCAAGTGTTCCAGGCGGTGGATTGTCGGCATACACTGGCATGGTTGCCCCTTCTAGTGGTGCTTCCAGCATCAGCAAGGCGAGGTCATTGACGCCATTGCTCATATTGTAGCCGGGGTGAACCACGATACGTTGGATGCGCATATGTCGCCCATTCGGTGAATCCAGCCCGGTTGCCCCTGAGAACGTAATCAAATCCGGTGAGCCGTATTCATAATACAAGCCTTCGGCTTCACCTTTGATGCAATGCGCGGCGGTGAGTACCCACATCGGGTGAATCAGGTTGCCCCCGCACAGTATTTGCCCATCCCGTGCGGTTTTGATGGCAACCACGGACGGCCATGCGTTTTGTCCCACCGGATTACCGTTTACAATACGCATGGTTAGGTCTTCAGCGCTTGCGGGTTGCAGGTGCAATAGCAAGAAGCAGAGTAGCCCCAGTAATTTATACATTCTTAAATCCCCTGTTAACGTTATCATCTAGCCCAACGATTACGACCACGAAATTTCAAAAAATACTGCACACGGATGAAAAATTGTTATGAGTTTTCTATTAATAACCGGTAACGCCACCTTGGATATTGTCAATGTGGTTGATCATTATCCACAGGAAGATGAGGAAATGCGGGCTGAACAGCAATGGACGGCAACAGGTGGCAATGCTGCCACGATGGCGAAAATCCTTGCGGCTCAGTTACACCGTTGTGATTTTGTGGGTGTCATTGCGACAGATGCCGCTGGGGATTGCATTGCCGCGACCCTGACGGAAAAATCAGTAGGCTTGGACTATGCGCCGCGTTTGACGGGAAAATCTCCTGTTTCCTACATTACCCTGAACCAGCAAAACGGTAGCCGCACGATTGTGCATCACCGTGCTGTGGAGGAATTGATGGCAGATGCTTTCTGCCAGATTCCGGTGGAACGTTACGATTGGTTGCACTTCGAGGGGCGCAATGTCGCGGAATTGGCAAAAATGTTGGCGTATGCGCGGGAGAATATCATCGATCAACCCATTTCCTTGGAAATCGAGAAAGACCGCGAAGGGTTGGAAGCACTGATTGAACAGGTGGATTTGGTGATGTTTTCGCGTGCCTATGCGCATAAGCAGGGATTCATGGATGCGGAGATTTTCTTGCGTGATCGTCAGGAAAAGCACGGCAAGGTGTGGATGACGTGTACGTGGGGTGAGCAGGGCGCGTGGGCAATTGATCAATTGGGGGAGGTGTTTCATGCACCTGCATTACGGGTGAACGTGGTGGATACTTTGGGGGCGGGGGATGTGTTTAACGCGGGTTTGGTACACGCGCTGGCGACGGGGCAGTTGTTGGAGGAAGCCTTGCACCATGCCGTGAAAATGGCGGGGCGCAAGGTGGCAGAGCAAGGAATCGCGCTTTAATTACACAGAAATAAATCCAATATTCCCCTATAATCTTCCTATAATACTTTCCTAGGAAATATAGGCATGAAAACGGTTAACGTGAGTAGTTTAAAGAACAACCCCAGTGAAGCTTTACGATTTGCGCACGATGGCATGGTGCTGGTGATGAATCGTGACCAGCCCGATGCTTTGATGGTGGGCTTGAATCAAACGGGTGGAATATTGGATATGTCTGGGGTACGGGCTGCATTGGCAACGTCATTGTTCAAAGATGGGGCATTGTCGTTGGCACGTTCTGCGCGGTTGGCGAACATGGTATTGGCGGATTTCATTGTGCATGTGTCACGGTTGGGTATACCTGTTATTAATCAAACGGCTGCTGAAGTTGACCGTGATATGGATACGCTGGATCAATGGCTCTCGTTGTAATTTCCGATGCCAGTCCATTGATTGGGCTGAGTATCGTCAATGGACTGACGTGGTTGCCCTTGTTATTTGGTGAGGTTTGGATACCCACTGAGGTCTACCGCGAGGTATTGCCTAGCAAACCAGCACGGGGTAAGGCAGATATTCAAGCAGCATTGGATGCAGGTTGGTTGAAAGTATGGGATCAAGCGTTTCCCGCATTGGCTGGTCTTGATCTGGATGAAGGTGAAAGTGCGTGCATTAGCTTGGCACTGGATCATCCTCTTCCCGTTCTCATTATCATGGACGAACGCGCCGGACGAGCAGTTGCACAAGAATACGGGTTACAGGTCATTGGTACTGCTGCGATTATTGGCAGAGCCAAACAACACGGGCTGATTGCTTCTGCCCGTGCGGTGTTTGATGTGCTGCACCAGTCTGATTTTCGCATTTCCGCCACTGTAATTAAGCAAGTGCTAGCGCGGGTGGGGGAATAAGCGGTTAATCTGTTGCTGTTTGTCCGTTATCGCGTAGTGCGTAGAAATCCCGCACAAACGTTTCAAACGTCCCCGCCGCAATTGCCTCACGAATCCCACGCATCAATTCCTGATAGTAATACAGGTTGTGAATGGTATTGAGGCGGGCGCTGAGAATTTCCCCGCATTTATCCAAATGCCGCAAGTAACTACGCGAATAATTCTGGCAAGTGTAACAGCCGCACTGTTCATCAATCGGGCGCGTGTCGTATTGGTATTGGCTATTGCGGATTTTCAGCGTGCCGTAGCGCGTGAACAAAAAGCCGTTGCGTGCATTGCGGGTGGGGATAACGCAATCGAACATATCCACGCCACGCTTGACCGCTTCCACGATGTCTTCCGGTTTGCCAACCCCCATCAGGTAGCGCGGTCGGTCGGCTGGTAATTCGGGCAGGGTGCATTCCAGCACTTTGTCGCGTTCGTCTTTGGGTTCGCCGACCGATAAGCCGCCAATCGCGTAACCGTCAAAGCCAATCTCCAGCAAGCCGTGCGCGGACACCTTGCGTAATTCCTCGTACATCCCGCCTTGCACAATGCCGAAGAGCGCGGAAGGATTGCCTTCATGTGCGTCTTTGCTGCGTTTTGCCCAGCGTAACGACAGCTCCATTGAATGGCGTGCTTCGTCGGGTGTTGCGGGGAAGGGCGTGCATTCGTCGAAAATCATTACGATGTCAGAGCCGAGGTCGCGCTGCACTTGCATCGACGATTCGGGGGTCATCAGCACTTTGCTGCCATTCACGGGGGATTGAAAACGCACGCCTTCTTCGGAGATTTTGCGCATTTCCGCCAGTGAAAACACTTGAAAGCCGCCGGAATCGGTGAGGATCGGTTTTTCCCAGTGCATGAAGTTGTGCAAGTCGCCGTGCAATTTCACGATGTCCGTACCGGGGCGCAGCATCAGGTGGAAGGTGTTGCCGAGGATAATTTCAGCACCCATGCCTTGCAGTTCTTCGGGGGTCATGGCTTTGACCGTGCCATACGTGCCTACAGGCATGAAGGCGGGGGTTTCTACCGTGCCACGCGGGAAGGTTAAGCGCCCACGGCGGGCAGCGCCGTCGGTGGTGAGCAGGTCAAACTGCATGTGAGACATCGGTTTTCCTTACAGCAAGGGGGTTAAAGGGCAATGTGGGCAGAGTGTACCCATCATTGCCCCTTTTTTCCATGCTGCTACTGCACCTTGCAGCAGCCTGACACAACCTTGCTGTTATTCAGCACCGCAGTGACGCTGTAGGGGTAACTCATATCGGACATGCCATCGCTGCAACTGTTCACCTTTTGCATGAAAGCTTGGGTGTTGTTAGTGCCTGATGCCCCGCCGATCACCGCGATGGTGGTATTGTTCGCGGACGTTTGGCGGAACGTCACCGGAACGCTGTATCGTGGGCCATCCATCATATTGACGATGAGGTTGGTATCGCTGATTTCCACACTCCAGAAGGGTTCTGTGCCGCTGCACACCAATTTGTTGGCGGATGGCTTTGCGGGAGGCACAACGACCTTTGGGGGCGGCACGGTGAGTGGGCGCGTCGTGACGGGCTTGGTGGGTGTTGTGGCTGTTTGACCTTCCGCTAACAAATAGCGTTTGCTGACCCAACCACCGACCCCGTTCCAATACACTTTTGCCCAGAGTGTGCCACTGACCTTTTTTTCTTCGCCGGTGGTGACGATGCCCTGACCGTTGAATGGAATTCTGCCCGTAATCGCATTGCTGACACCCGCATCGCTGCGCATATTCAAGAACTCACCGGATTGTACGCCTGTGACCCCATACACATCCGTGGCGGCGTGGACGCTGGCGACGCTCAAGGTCAATGCCAGCGCCATTGTTGAGAAAAATGAAAACGCTTTCATGGTATATTCCTTCAATCCTTTATTACCTTACGCTGGTTTATCATTTTTCGGCAGGTTTGGGTAGCGTGATGTAGGACGGTACTTTTATGGGCGGCACAATAATAGCACGCGGGGTGATTGCTCGCGGGGTGAGTGTTGTGATTGGTGCGGCGGGTTTTGCCGGAGTGGCTTTGCGCGGTGTGACGGCGGGTTTTGCCGGTTTTGCTGGTGTCACCGTCGCTTGTTTACCTTCGGGCAATAAATACTGTTTGTTGACCCAGCCGCCGACACCGTTTGAATAAACCTTTGCCCAGATCGTGCCATTGACCTTTTTTTCTTCGCCCGTGGTGACGACACCTTGCCCATTAAATGGAATTCTGCCGGTAATCGCATTGCCCGTGCCTGCGCCACTGCGCATATTCAAAAATTCACCAGACGGTACGCCGGTGACGACATACACATCGGTAGCAGCGTGTACGGGAGCGACGTTTAAGGTCGTTGCTAAGGCGATTGCCGAGAAGAATGAAAACGTTTTCATGATGAAGTCCTGTGTCATTGATTGTTAGCCTGCCTTTAGTTAGGCATTACACCTACGATTTTAGTTCGTTTTCACGAAAAGTTGTTTGGATTCGGTAGACCGAGGATAATGGTCGGCTTTCCAACGCTGATACGACGGATAGAACGGACACAATGGCAGGCAAAATTTTTATCGAAACCCACGGATGTCAAATGAACGAGTACGATTCAGCCAAAATGCTGGACGTGCTGCATCATGCGCAGGGTATGGAACTCACCGACAATCCGGCGGAAGCGGATGTGTTATTGATGAATACCTGTTCGATCCGCGAAAAAGCGCAGGAAAAAGTGTTCTCACAATTAGGGCGCTGGAAAAAACTCAAAGATAAAAATCCCAACATTGTCATCGGCGTGGGTGGTTGTGTTGCCAGCCAAGAAGGCGAAGCCTTACGCCAACGTGCCCCCGTGGTGGATGTGGTATTTGGCCCGCAAACCTTACACCGCTTGCCGGACATGATTCGCCAAGTACGCACGGAACACCATGCGGTGGTGGATATTTCCTTCCCCGAAATCGAAAAGTTCGACAATTTGCCCGAACCGCGTGCGGAAGGGGCAACGGCGTTTGTGTCGGTGATGGAAGGGTGTAGCAAATATTGCACGTTCTGCGTCGTGCCTTACACCCGTGGCGAAGAAATTTCCCGTCCCTTCGATGACGTGATTACCGAAGTGGCGCAACTCGCGGCGCAAGGCGTGCGTGAAGTCAATTTGCTGGGGCAAAACGTGAATGCGTATCGTGGCAAAATGCACGACGGTTCGATTGCCGACCTTGCCATGCTGATCACCTTGGTGGCAGCGGTCGATGGCATTGATCGAATTCGTTACACCACTTCACACCCCAACGAATTCAACGACAGTTTGATTGAGGTGTACGCGGATGTGCCGGAATTGGTCAGCCATTTGCACTTGCCCGTGCAAAGCGGTTCTGACCGGATTTTGATGGCGATGAAGCGCAATCACATGGCGATTGAATACAAAGCCAAAATCCGCAAATTACGCAAGATTCGCCCGGATTTGAGCTTGTCATCCGACTTCATTATTGGCTTCCCCGGTGAAACCGAGCAGGATTTTGCCGATACCATGAAGCTGATTGCAGAAATGAATTTCGACCTGAGTTTCAGCTTTATCTACAGCCAACGCCCCGGTACACCCGCTGCGAGTTTGCCGGATGATGTGCCACAATCGGTGAAAAAAGACCGCTTGCAACACCTGCAAACCCGTATTTTGGCGCAAGCCAACGCCATTAGCGAAGCAATGGTGGGCACGGTGCAACGGGTGTTGGTGGAACGCCCTTCACGCAAGCATGAGCAAATGGCGGGGCGTACCGAAAATAATCGTGTGGTGAATTTCGACGGGCAGGCGAATTTGATCGGTCGGTTCGTCGATGTGCGCATCACCGAAGCCCAACCCAATTCCCTGCGTGGCGAGATCGTCGCGGTGGAAAGTGTGGTTGGGCGGATGGTGATGGAAGCGGTTTAACCATAACGAATCTTCATCACCAAAATGCTGGCGGAGAGAATGAAGGTAACGATATTCGCCGCCACAATCGGCCACGCATTCAGCGCCAGCCCGTACAGTAACCAGCAAAACACCCCCGATGTAAAAATAATGTACATCGGCAGGGAAATCGAGTGCGTTTCCCGTGTCTTCAAGGTTTGGTAAGCCTGCGGTACAAACGAAATCGTTGTTAGCAGACCCGCGACTGAGCCAAGCATATCAATAAACATGAGTATCCTTAAAAAGCGTGGGAAACGTTCTGTTCCCCACTGATTAAAATATTCCGATCCGGCGTGAAATTGGTGTAGAACGACAGGAATGCGCCACCCAATGCCCGGGCATCGTTGCCAATAGTGCCTGCCGTCATTTTAGGCAGGGTTAAACCTTCCAAGTCCAACTGCTGCATGGACACTTGCACCGCATCCGTGAGTTTTTTGGTTAAGGCAGGTGGGAACAAGCCATCAATAATCACGCCTTCAAAATCAATGACGCTGACTGCTGCGACAATCGCATAGGCAATGGCGGGGGCTGCCGTATTGAGCCATTGATCAAAGATGGCTTGCGCTTGGTCAAACGGGGCTTCGGTTTGGTTGTTTGCCAAGCCGTTGAGCATGGTATCGGTTTCTAAACCCAGTGCATTAAAACGCTTATTCAATAAATAACGGGAGGCGCAGTTAATGAGTTGTACCGTTGCACCACTGCGCATATCTTCGGCGGCATAGCTACTCGGTACGGGCATTGAACCAACCGCTCCGGCATTGTTGAAACTGCCGCAATACAAAGTGCGGTTCATGATGATGCCGCCACCAATGAATGTGCCCACAAAGATGTACAAGTAATTGTTAAATTTCTCGCTATTGTCGAATTCCAGCGAAGCAATGCACGCTGCCGTGGCATCGTTGACCAGCCACACGGGGAGTGTTTGGTCTTGCTGGATGGTTTCTTTGATGTCGATGCTGTTCCAGCGCGTGGTGATGTGGTCAGGAATGGCAGCCTCTTGTTGCCAGCCACCCAAGCCATACGGTGCGGCGACCCCAATACCCATCAAACGCTTGTCTTGTGTTGCGTTGAAGTGGGCGGTGAGCGTGGTAATGGCATCCCGAATGGCCGGAAAAATGAAATCAGGGTCGGGGTAGGCGTAGGTGTAACCGCAGCGTTGCAAGATTTGCCCCGTAAAATTGATCAATACCACATCCAGCCCACTGCGCCCAATTTTTACCCCTAATGAATACGCGCCAGTCGGGTTGAGGGCAATCGGTACGGCGGGTTGCCCCACTTTGCCGGTTTCATGGCGGCGCTCTTCTTTGCGCAATAGCTTCTCATCCAATAAGCGGTTAATGATCACCGAGGCAGTCTGAGCGCTCAAGTTGGTGATACGCGCGATTTCGGCTTTGGTCAGGCTACCGGCACGGCGGATGAGTTGAAGAACAAGTCGCTCGTTGTATTGAGCGATTCCTGAGAGGTTGCTGCCCCCAACTGATGGACTGGTTTTGTGCTTCATTGGCTAGATCTTGACCTCAATATTTATCAATGGTTGGCAATGCTTGCGGCATTGTATCCAATCGTGTGCTAGGTGGTCGATTTTGTCGTTAGATTAGTCCGAAGCAATTAATAAATAAACTTGAATTAATTATTGACAGGCACTCACTGAATCATTACTATTTTGTGAATAGGAAGAGAGATGCCGCGACCCAACAAGCCAGTAAGCGTTTGTTTAGTCGCAGGTAAATTTAATATGTCGAGTGGTGGAGGAATGTAAGATGTTCAAGAAAAGTGCGATGGTTTTGGCGTTGACTGCTAGCTTCATGTTGCCTGCTGCGGTACACGCAGAAGACATGATTGTTGGTCTGATTACCAAAACCAACACCAACCCGTTTTTCGTGAAGATGAAGGAAGGCGCGGCAGCGAAAGCCAAGGAAATGGGCATCGAATTACGCAGTTTCGCCGGTAAAGTGGATGGTGACAACGACTCCCAAGTACAAGCAGTTGAAAATCTGATCTCTGCGGGTGCAAAAGGCATCATGATCACCCCTAGCGATTCCAAAGCGATTGTCCCAGCGATTGAAAAAGCGCGTAAAGCGGGCTTGCTGGTCATTGCATTGGATACGCCGTTAGACCCTGCCAGTGCAGCGGATGCAACATTCGCGACGGACAACTTCAAAGCGGGTGAGCTGATTGGGCAGTGGGCAGCCAAGTCACTGGGCGACAAAGCCAAAGACGCCAAAATTGCCCTGCTGGATTTGAATGCTAACCAAATCTCGGTTGACGTAGCGCGTGACCAAGGCTTCCTGAAAGGTTTCGGTATTGACCTGAAAGATGCCAAGAAAATGGGTGACGAAGACGATAAGCGCATTGTGGGCAATGATGTGACTCAAGGCTCGGAAGAGGGTGGTCGCAAAGCGATGGAAAACCTGCTGCAAAAAGATGCAGGTGTCAACGTCGTGTACACCATCAATGAACCGGCGGCAGCAGGTGCGTATGAAGCCTTGAAAGCCGCAGGTAAAGAAAAAGACGTGCTGATCGTATCCGTTGACGGTGGTTGCCCTGGCGTGAAAAACGTTAAGGACAGCGTCATCGGCGCAACCTCCATGCAGTTCCCGCTGCTGATGGCTTCCAAAGGTATCGAGGCGATTGCTGAGTTTGCCAAATCAGGCAAAAAGCCTGCTAACAGTGAAGGGCTGGATTTCTTCAATACCGGTGTTGAGCTGATCACGGATAAGCCTGCTGACGGTATTGAATCGATCAAATCCGAAGACGGTCTGAAAAAGTGCTGGGGTTAATCCGCACACATTGAGTTGCTGAGGTCGAGTGGTGTCTGGTGGCGCAACCTCAGACACCGTTACATAGGCTGGGCTTTGTGAGAAGGAGAGACTGACATGGCCACAGACAATTTTGAAGCCGTTGCTGCGAGCGCGGGGGGAAGTGTTGCTTCCTTTGAGCCTGAAAATGTGAGCTTGGGTGAACGTACCCAACGCTTTTTACACAATTACCCGACTGCTGCCCCAGCATTTGTGTTGCTGATGGCAGTCGCCTTCTTTTACGCCATTATCGGCGGTAAATTTCTAGACCCGTTTAATCTATCGCTGGTATTCCAGCAAGTCACCATCATCGGCATGATCGGTGTGGCACAAACCCTCGTGATTTTAACCGCCGGTATCGACTTGTCTGTTGGGGCGATCATGGTGCTGTGTTCCGTGGTCATGGGGCGCACCGCGATTACGCTGGGGCTTCCGGCGGAACTGGCGTTAATGCTCGGTTTATTGGCGGGGGCGGTGTGTGGCGCAATCAATGGTTTTCTGATTACCCGCCTGCGTTTACCACCGTTCATTACGACGTTAGGGACGTGGAGCATCTTTTTCGCGCTGAATCTGTGGTATTCCGAAAGTGAAACCATTCGTTCACAAGATATTGCCGCGCAAGCTCCGTTGCTGCAATTCATGGGCATTTCGTTTGAATTTTTGGGCGCACGTTTCACCACGGGCACATTGAGTTTGCTCGCGCTGTTTGCGGGGATGTGGTACGCGCTGAATCATACTCCGTGGGGTCGGCATGTCTACGCAACTGGTGATGATCCGCAAGCGGCGCAGTTGGCGGGGATTAATACCGAAAAGGTGTTGCTATCCGTCTACATCGTCGCTGGGGTTATCTGTGCCTTTGCGGCATGGACATTGATCGGACGTATCGGCTCAGTTAGCCCACAAGCAGGGCAATCCGCCAACCTCGACAGCATTACTGCGGTGGTTATCGGTGGCACGAGCTTGTTTGGTGGGCGTGGGGCGATTGTCGGTACGTTGATTGGTGCGCTGGTGGTCGGCGTTTTCCGTAACGGTCTGGCATTAGCGGGGGTCGATGTGTTGTGGCAAGAGTTCTCGATTGGCTTGCTGATTATCGTAGCCGTTGCTGTCGACCAATGGATCAGGAGGGCGTAATCATGAATGCTGTTACCAAACTCGAACCCATCCTCAAAGGTCGCAATATGGTGAAACGCTACGGGCGTGTCACCGCACTGGATCACTCCGATTTCGACCTCTACCCCGGTGAAGTGCTGGCGGTCATCGGCGACAACGGCGCAGGCAAATCCTCCCTGATCAAAGCCCTCACAGGTGCAGCACCACCCGACATTGGTGATGTGTATCTGGCAGGCGCATTGGTGAATTTCAAAAATCCAATGGAAGGTCGTCTTGCCGGTATTGAAACCGTTTACCAAAACCTAGCGGTTTCCCCCTCGTTAAACATTGCTGACAACCTGTTTCTAGGGCGTGAACTCTTGAAACCCGGCTTTCTCGGTAAGTGGTTGCGCATGTTAGATCATCAGAAAATGGAGCAAATTGCCCGCGACAAATTGTCCGAGCTGGGTTTGCTCACGATTCAGTCGATCAACCAAGCGGTGGAAACCCTGTCGGGTGGGCAACGTCAAGCGGTCGCGGTAGCGCGTGCCGCCGCGTTTGGCAGCAAGGTTGTCATTATGGATGAACCAACGGCTGCTTTGGGGGTGAAGGAATCCCGCCGTGTTTTGGATTTAATCAAGGATGTGCGTAATCGGGGAATGCCAGTGGTGCTGATTAGTCACAATATGCCGCATGTGTGGGAAGTGGCGGATCGTATCCATGTACACCGTTTGGGCAAACGCCATGCCGTGATCAAGCCGTCGACACACACCATGTCGGAAGGGGTGGCGATCATGACGGGGGCAATGGATCCGAATGATCACCCAGCAGGGGCATACGCATTACCCGCAGGGGCAATGTAACCGTCAGGTGATGAAATTTTGAAGTTTTCGTAAAAATGGCAGTTCGCTCCGGTGTTGAACCAAGCTACTGGGACTGGTACTCCCGCTAGCTTGACCGAGGCGAACTGCGCCCTTAGCGCTCAGCAATGAGCGCACTTATATTAACACAGTAGGTAAGTGCGATGAAAATGAGTATTCGGTTAAGTGTGATTAGCGGCATTGCTATGCTGTCCCTGAGTGTTGGCGCAATGGCGGCAGATGCAGCAGCTTCCCCCAAAACGTTCACCTTCGGTGGTGATGTGGAATTGGACATCACGGCTGACGATGGCGGTGACGCAGGCAATAATTTCACGCATGGCGGTCGTATTAAGCTCAACGCCGTGGGTGAAACCAAAGGTGACAACTACTTCATTAAAGGCGTTGCCCAACCGCTCGTGCCATTCAAAGGTAGCAGCTTGGGTTACGACGACGTATTCCTGCAAATGGGTCGCGACAAGTGGGATGTACAAATCGGTCGCTTTGAAGCAGCCAACCTGTTTCCGCTGGGTAAAGATACTATCGTGAGCCATGCCGGTGCGGGTGAAGCTAAAGTCTACGAAGCCAATAAAGCACGTGGTCGTAAAGATGATGTGCTGCACGTCGCACTGCATTCCAACCCTTCCGATAAACTCAAGCTGGAACTTGGCGTGATGAACGGCAAAGCCGATAGCGATAGCTTTACGGCATTGCGTCCGGCGGTGTCTTACAACATGGGTAACACTACGCTGCACGCCGGTTTTGAAACCGTCAAAGACAAAGCTACCGATGGCACTGAACTGAAACAATCCGGCGTGGGCGTTGGTGCAGGGGTTAAGCTGGGTGCAACCAATGTGAATGCCAGTGTTGCTTCGTTGAGTGAAAAAGCCACTGGCAAAGCCGATGTGGATGTTACCTCGTTGGGTCTGAACATGCAGCGTGGCCCTTTCGGTGCAGGCTTGGTCAATTCCACCACGGATAACGGTTCAGCTACCAAACCTAAAGTGAACACTGTTTACGCGACGTATACTGTCCCTGTGTTTGGCAGCAAAGATGCATCCGTGACGTTCGCCGCGAATGCATCGCGTGCCAGCAACGTTGCGAAAGACGAATCGGTGAATGCCGTGCGTGTGCGTTTTAACTACGGTTTTTAAGGAATTTAACCCATGTTTGTTGTCTGTGGTGAAGCCCTGTTTGATGTATTCGTCCCAGAAGGGGTGAGTCAATCAGCATTCGCTGTGCCGTTTGTGGCACGGGCGGGTGGTTCGCCGTTCAATGTGGCAATTGGTTTGCGCCGTTTGGGGCAGCCCGTGGCGTTATTGACAGGGGTTTCCAACGACTTTTTGGGTGACAGACTGATGGCGGTGCTGCAAGCGGAACAGGTCTCTACCGAATGCATTGTGCGTAAAGCAGCACCGACCACCTTAGGTTTCATCCAAAAAAATGCGGTTGGTGTACCCAACTATGCGTTTTATGGCACAGGCGCTGCGGATCGTTTAGTGACCACCGCCGATATTAATTTGGATGGTAAAGCCGTCAGCGGCATTCACATGGGTTCTTATTCCCTTGTTGTACCCCCCACAGCCGATGCGCTGTTAGCACTTGCTCGGCAGCAGTCGGGCAAGTGTTTACTCTCGCTTGACCCGAATATTCGTCTGAACGTCGAGCCGGATGTGCAGCAATGGCGCGAGCGTATCACTAAATTGCTGCCCTTTATGGATGTTGTCAAAGTCAGTGACGAAGATTTGGCAGCGTTATACCCGGACGTTGCGCCAGAAAGCATTATCGCCGATTGGTTAGCTCGTGGCGTAAAACTTGCGTCATTAACGCGTGGTCGCGAAGGTGCGTCACTGTGGAGTCAGCAGGCGCAGGTTACGCTGCCGACACCGCGTGTGAACGTGGTGGATACCGTCGGCGCGGGGGATACGTTCCAAGCGTCATTATTGAATAGCCTGCTGGATTTACAAGCCAATACGGCTGATTGGGCATCAGCGTTAACAGAAACAACCTTGCAGCGTATCGGGCAAACAGCGGTATGCGCCGCAGCGCTTACCTGTTCACGTCAGGGTGCGGATTTGCCGAACGCGGCAGAGGTGCAACAAGCCCTAACGGAGTTAACGCTATGAGTCATATCATTATTCCTGTCGCAGCGTTTGATCTGGTCATCTTTGGTGGCACGGGTGATTTGGCATTGCGCAAGTTATTGCCAGCCCTGTTTCGCCGTGATGCAGCGGGGCAAATTCCAGCGGAAGCCCGCATTATTGGTTTAGCCCTGAACCAACAAACCGTCGAGGATTACCGTGCGCAAGTCGCTGATGCCCTGTACACCCATTTAGATGCCAATGAACGGCAAACGGATGCGTTGGAACGTTTTCTGGGGCGTTTAGACTATTATCCGACGGATGTGATGAGTCAGCACAGTTTTCAGGTATTGGCGGAGGTGCTGGCGGCTTATCCTGAGCGTATCCGTGTCTATTATCTGGCGGTTGCGCCTGCTTTGTTTGACGATATTTCCCACGGTTTAGCGACCGCTGGTTTAACCGGTAAAAATGCCCGTTTGGTCATGGAAAAACCCTTGGGGCATGATTACGCCAGTGCCGCCCGCTTGAATGCGCAAGTCGGCGATGTGTTTGACGAACACGCGATTTACCGCATTGATCATTACCTCGGTAAGGAAACGGTGCAAAACCTCATGGCGTTGCGCTTTGCCAATGCCTTGTTTGAGCCGATTTGGAATGCGCAATGCATTGATCATGTGCAAATTACTGCCGCTGAATCGTTGGGCGTGGGTTCGCGTGGTGGCTATTACGACACTGCGGGTGCTATCCGCGATATGGTGCAAAACCATCTGTTACAGTTGCTCTGCCTGATCGCTATCGAACCGCCCTATCGTTTTGAGGCGGATGCAGTCCGCGATGAAAAGTTGAAGGTACTGCGTTCCCTACGCCCTCTCTCCGGGCGGAAAGTTCTCGACCATACGGTACGTGGACAATACTTGGCGAGTTCCTCATCCCCTGCCTACACCGAAGAAGTGGGGAATCCTGCCAGTATGACCGAATCGTATGTTGCGCTGAAAGTCGAGATTGATAGTTGGCGGTGGTCAGGCGTGCCCTTTTATTTGCGTACTGGCAAACGTTTGAAAGCACAATCGGCTGAAATTGCCATTGTTTTCAAGAAGCCTTCGCACCTCATGTTCGGCGAATTACCCACGCCGATTTTCCCGAATGTGTTGAGTATGCGCTTGCAACCCGATGAAGGGCTGCGCCTGCACATCATGACCAAAGAGCCGGGGCCTGGTGGTTTCCGTTTGCACGACATCCCGCTGGATATGGCGTTTGCGGAACGGCAGGATGCCGGTTGGCGGATGCCGGATGCATATGAACGCTTGCTGATGGACGTGGTGCGCGGCGACCAAACCTTGTTCATGCGCGGCGATGAAGTCGAAGCGGCATGGCAATGGATCGACCCGATTATCGACGCGTGGCAAGCATCCGGTAGCAAACCGGAAGGCTACGAACCCAACAGTTCGGGGCCGATTTCCGCGATTGAAATGATGGCACGAGACGGGCGGCGCTGGCGGGAGATTGAAGCATGAATACACCTCTTCACCCCCAATTAGTCGCCGTCACCCAGCGTATCGAAGCGCGGAGTGCGGCAACCCGTAGCGCGTATTTACAGCAAATTGCGGCTGCCAACCCTGTGACCCCGCGCAGCAAGCTGAGTTGCGGCAATCTGGCACACGCGGTTGCCGCTGTTCCCAACGCCGATAAGTTGAAACTGGTGGAATGGACGGCAGGCAATATCGGCATTGTCACTGCTTATAACGACATGCTTTCCGCGCATCAACCGTTTGTGTATTACCCCGATGTGATTAAAGCGGCAGCGCGTGAAGTCGGTGGTACGGCACAAGTTGCCGGTGGTGTTCCGGCAATGTGTGATGGCGTGACGCAAGGGCAGGCGGGCATGGAACTTTCCTTGTTTTCCCGTGATGTGATTGCGATGAGTGCGGCGATTGCGTTGTCGCATAATGTCTTCGATGCGAGCGTTTTCCTCGGAGTCTGCGATAAAATCGTGCCCGGCTTGGTGATTGCGGCAGCAAGTTTTGGGCATTTACCGTGCGTTTTCTTACCGGCAGGGCCGATGGTATCCGGTTTGGCGAATGATGCGAAAAGCAAAGTGCGCCAGCAATACGCGGAAGGCAAAGTCGGGCGCGATGAGTTGCTGCAAGCGGAAATGCAATCCTACCACGGCGTGGGCACTTGCACGTTTTATGGCACGGCAAACAGCAATCAGATGTTGATGGAGTTCATGGGCTTGCAATTGCCGGGCAGCAGCTTTGTGAATCCGGGTACGCCCTTGCGCGAAGCCTTGACGGTGGCGGGGGCGCAACGTGCCTTGGCAATGACGGCTAAAGGGGCAAGCTATACGCCTGCTGCCGCTATCCTCAGCGTGAAAGCGTTTGTAAATGGCATTGTCGGGCTGAATGCGACAGGTGGTTCGACCAATTTATTGCTGCATATCGTGGCAATGGCGCGAGCGGCTGGGATTCTGATTGCGCCAGAAGATTTTGCGGATTTGTCTGCCATTACCCCGCTGATGGCGCGGGTCTACCCGAATGGGGTGGCGGACGTGAACCATTTCCATGCGGCGGGTGGCTTGCAATTTGTGATGCGCGAATTGTTGGCAGCGGGTTTATTGCACGAGGATGTCGAAACCGTCGCGGGGACGGGTTTGCATCACTACACGCAAGAACCGTTTTTAACCGCCGATCAAACCGTGGCATGGCGTGAGGGTGCAAGCACCAGCCATGACGCGGACGTTTTACGCCCAGTTGTTCAGCCGTTCCAGCCTTCCGGTGGTGTGGTGCGGTTACAGGGCAACTTGGGCGATTCTGTTATTAAGGTGTCGGCAGTCAAGTCGGAAAAACGCTTGATTCAAGCGCCTGCGAAGGTTTTCCACGATCAAGCAGCGGTGAAAGCGGCATTTGAGGCGGGGGAACTGGATGGGGATTTTGTGTGCGTGGTGCGTTTCCAAGGCCCTAAAGCCAATGGAATGCCGGAATTGCACGGTTTAACGCCGATTTTGGGCTTATTACAAGATCGCGGTCAAGTCGTGGCATTGGTCACGGATGGTAGAATGTCGGGGGCAAGCGGCAAAGTCCCCGCTGCGATTCACGTCAGCCCCGAAGCCTTGGACGGGGGCGCGATTGCGAAAATACGCGATGGCGATCTGATCCGTTTGGATGCTAATAACGGTCATCTGGAGGTGTTGGCGGACGGGTTTGCCGAACGCGCACCCGTGACGGCTGATTTACGTGCGAATGCGCACGGTTGTGGGCGGGAACTGTTTCAAGTGTTCCGCGCTCATGCCAGCGCTGCCGCCAGTGGGGCAAGTGCCCTGTTTTCAGATACAGGGAGAGCTTAACCATGTCAGTTAAAAGTATTTGTCAGCAAGTGCCGGTGATTCCGGTGTTAGTCGTCAACGATGTCAGCATTGCCCAACCCTTGGCGCAAGCCTTGGTGAACGGCGGTTTGCATGTGTTGGAAGTAACCTTGCGTACTGCGGTAGCGCTGGAGGTGATCCACCGCATGAGCGAAGTCCCCGGTAGCATTGTTGGCGCGGGGACGGTATTAACGCCTGCCGATGTGAAAGCAGTGAAAGCAGCGGGCGCAGCGTTTGCGGTTTCCCCCGGTGCAACCGAGCGTTTGTTAGCGGCTGCTGAAGATGAAGGTTTGGCGTTGTTGCCCGGTGTTGCCACGGTATCCGAGGTGATGAAGTTGGTGGAACGCGGTTTCGATACCTTGAAATTCTTCCCCGCCGAAGCAGCGGGTGGGGTGAAGATGTTGAAATCCATTCACGGCCCGTTACCGGATGTGCGTTTTTGCCCAACAGGTGGGATTAGCGTACAAACCTTCCGCGATTATTTGGTATTACCGAATGTCTTGTGTGTGGGCGGTTCGTGGTTAACCCCTGCCGATAAAATAGCTGCGCAAGATTGGGCAGGTATTGAAGCGATGGCGCGTTTTAACGTTGATTTGGTTAAAACGCAGTAAGAAATGTTTCTGGCAAAGTATTGAGTCGACTCCTCTACTTTTCTGGACATCGGAGCGTCAGGTTTTAGTTGTGAATGCGGCGCTCCTGTTAACCCTTCTTTTACGTTGAGTCATGCGTAAAAGAAGGGTCTTTTTAACAGTTTCACGCAACTCCTCAAGTCTTGCCTCCCTCGTCATGGGGGAGGGATTTTTAAAGGAGGGCGTTCTCAAGCAGCGATAAGGAGAATGACGTGTTTGTTGCATTAGTGATGGATATTGGCGGAACAAATATTCGGTTAGGATTATTAAAACAAGGTGAATATATCCCTACCTATATTCAAGCTTATAAGATTAATGCATTCGCGCATTTAGCGGATGTGATTGCCTTATTTTTGGAGAGCGCTCCCGCCCATCAAATAACAGACGCGGCTATTTCAGTAGCAACCCCCGTGATGGGGGATTACATCAAACTAACGAATCATAGCTGGCAATTCAGCATTGCAGCAGTTCGCGCCCAATTCGGTTGGCAACGTTTAAAAGTGGTGAATGATTTTGCGGCATTGGCGTTGTCCTTGCCATTATTGCATCCGCACGAATTACAGCAAATCGGCGGGGGTGAGGCGGATGCGGCTGGCGTGATTGGTTTGTTAGGGGCTGGCACGGGCTTAGGGGTATCCGGTTTGGTGGCAACGCCCGAAGGCTGGTATCCGCTGTCGGGTGAGGGTGGGCATGTCACCTTGGGAGCGCGAAATGCCCGTGAATTGGCGATTTTCAGTCATTTTTGGGCGAAGTATGGGCATATGTCAGCGGAACGCCTGCTGTCCGGCACGGGCTTGGTGGAAGTCTATCAAGTGGTGTGTGCGCTGGATGGTGTGCCTGCGGAAGCCTTGGACGCTGCGGCGATTTCGCAGCGAGCCATAGCACAGAGCTGCGTTGTCTGTGCGGAAGTCATGGCGTTATTTTGTGAATGCCTCGGTGTCGTCGCAGGCAATTTAGTGTTGAGTTTGGGGGCAACCGGCGGTTTGTATATTGGCGGTGGCATTATTCCCCAATTAGGTGATTTCTTTGTGAATTCGACCTTTCGGCAAGCGTTTGAAGCCCACGGACGTTTCCGTGCGTATTTAGAAGCCGTGCCGGTGTACGTGATCCACGCGGATCAGGCTGCCTTGAGAGGAGCAGCCCATTCATTGGACAGCCGATTTATTCGATTGGGTGTTAATTGTATTACTGGAGGAGTAGGAACATGTTGAAGAAAATCTTAAGCAAATCCATTGCGATTGCCTTGTTAGCGATGAGTGCCAGCGCTGTTGTTCATGCGGGTGAAGTGGAAGTTCTACATTTCTGGACCTCCGGTGGTGAAGCGAAATCGGCTGCCGAATTGAAAAAAATGCTCGAAGCCAAAGGGCATACTTGGAAAGATTTTGCGGTTGCGGGTGGTGGTGGTGAAAATGCCATGACGGTACTGAAATCCCGCGTGGTTTCCGGTAATCCGCCTGCTGCGGCGCAAATCAAAGGGCCAACCATTCAGGAATGGGGTGATGAAGGCGTATTAACCAATTTAAACAGTGTTGCCGAATCTGAAAAATGGAATGATTTATTGCCCAGTGTGGTGGCTGATGCCATGAAATACAAAGGCAATTACGTTGCCGCACCCGTTAATGTGCATCGGGTTAACTGGATGTGGTTAAACCCTGCGGTCTTCAAAAAAGCCGGTGCAGAAATTCCCAAAACATGGGATGAATTATTCGCGGCTGCGGATAAAATCAAAGCGGCGGGTTTGACCGCGATTGCACACGGCGGTCAACCTTGGCAGGATTCCACCACGTTTGAATCCATTGTATTGGGTACAGCGGGTGCAGACTTCTACCGTAAAGCCTTTGTTGATCTTGACCCGGCAAGTTTGGATAGCGAAGCGATGGTCAAAGCCTTCGATATGCTGCGCAAAACCAAGGGTTACACCGATAAAGATGCACCGGGTCGTGAATGGAACATGGCAACGGCCATGTTGATCAACGACAAAGCGGCGATTCAGTTCATGGGCGATTGGGCAAAAGGCGAATTCACCGCTGCGAAAAAAGAAGCGGGCAAGGATTTTCTGTGTATGCCAGCACCGGGTACAGCGGGTATGTTCACTTTCAATATTGACAGCTTTGCGATGTTTGAATTGAAGGATGAAAAGAACAAAGCCGCGCAAGTCGATTTGGCCAAAACCATTATGGAACCGGGTTTCCAAGAAGTCTTTAACCTGAATAAAGGTTCAATCCCCGCACGTTTGAATATGGATATGGCGAAGTTTGATACTTGCGCGAAAGATTCCAGTGCGGAATTCGTGAAAAGTGCGGCGGATAAAACCTTAGTGCCAAGTATGGCGCACGGTATGGCAATGTTCTCGGCAGTGCAGGGCGCGGTATACGATACGGTTACTAAGTTCTATAACGATGATGCGATGAGTTCCAAAGATGCGGCAAAAGCTTTAGCCAGTGCGGTTAAAGCCGCGCAAACCAAGTAAACCACTAACCTACTGGTGTGTTGAAACGGGGGGAGGGCATGTTCCTCTGCCTTCCCCTTCTATTGAGGTGTCTTATGGTAACGAAATGGCTAGAGCGCATCATGCCTCGGCTGGTGCTTGCACCCACCTTTGTGATTGCATTGGTGTTTATCCACGGGTTTATTTTGCTGAATGCGTGGTTGTCTTTTTCGAGTTCTAATTTAATGCCCAAATATGATTGGGCAGGTTTTATTCAATACGAACGTTTATTTGCGAATGAACGTACTGCGGTCGCTGCGACCAATCTATTCATTTTTGCAACACTGTTTATTCTGATTTGCTTATTCCTTGGTTTGTTGATGGCGATTTTGTTGGATCAACGCATTCGGGGCGAGGGTGTGATTCGCACGATTTACCTGTATCCGATGGCATTGTCATTTATCGTGACAGGCACAGCATGGAAGTGGATCTTGAATCCGGGCTTGGGTTTTGAAAAGCTCATGCATGATATTGGCTTTGAAACCTTCCAGTTTGATTGGTTAGTCAATTCTGAGATGGCGATTTATACCGTGGTGATTGCGGGCGTGTGGCAGTCGTCGGGTTTCGTCATGGCGTTATTCTTGGCCGGTTTGCGCGGAATTGATGAGTCTATTATTAAAGCAGCGCAAATTGACGGCGCATCCCTACCCACGATTTACCGCAAAATCATTATTCCCGGAATGCGTCCGGTATTTTTCAGTGCCTTTATTATTCTGGCTCACATTGCGATTAAGAGTTTTGACTTGGTAATGGCCTTGACGGGTGGTGGTCCTGGTTATTCCTCGGATTTACCGGCGACGTTTATGTATACGTTTGCGTTTACCCGTGGGCAAATCGGTATTGGTGCGGCGAGTGCGATGATGATGCTAATGACTGTGATGGCGGTGATCGTGCCTTACTTGTATTCCGAATTGAGGAGTCAACGTCATGCTTAATTCAGGAACGATTCGTTGGAATCATGTGTTGGGTCGGGCGTTTATTTATTTGATGCTAGGTGCATTTGCGCTGTATTACCTGATTCCGTTGTTTGTGATGGTGGTGACTTCACTCAAGCCATTGGATGAAATCCGTAGCGGGAATTTACTCTCGTTGCCGATGCAGCCGACGTTTGAGGCGTGGGGAATTGCGTGGAATAGCGCGTGTACGGGCGTGCAATGCAATGGCTTGCAAGGTTATTTCTACAATTCCATGATCATGGTAATACCCGCCATGCTAATTTCTACCTTATTGGGTGCAATGAACGGTTATGTGCTGACCAAGTGGAAATTCCCTGGTTCTAATGTGGTGTTTAGCATGTTGCTGGTGGGTTGTTTTATCCCCTTCCAAGTCATTTTGCTGCCAATGGCAAAAGTGTTGGGCATGGTGGGTTTAGCGGGATCATTGCCGGGGTTGGTGATGGTGCATGTGATTTATGGTTTGGCGTTTACCACGCTGTTTTTCCGCAATTACTATATTACCATTCCCGATGAATTGATCAATGCCGCACGAATTGATGGCGCAAGTTTTTGGACAACCTTTTTCAAAATCATTTTGCCACTGTCTACGCCGATTATTGTGGTATCGACGATTTGGCAATTTACCCAGATTTGGAATGATTTCCTGTTCGGCGTGATTTATTCATCGGGTGAACAACAGCCGATTACGGTGGCGCTGAATAATCTGGTAAATACCAGCACGGGTGTGAAACGTTATAACGTGGATATGGCGGGTGCGATTATTGCTGCCTTGCCGACCTTGTTTGTGTACGTGGTTGCTGGTAAATATTTTGTGCGTGGTTTGACCGCAGGCTCAGTAAAAGGCTGACTTTTGATAGGGTGATGAATTATGAATGGTTTAAAAATTACGAATGTCAGTAAAACCTTTGGCAAAACCAATGTCCTCAAAGACATTAATGTTGAAATTGCTGACGGGAAGTTTCTGATTCTGGTTGGGCCTTCGGGCTGCGGTAAATCCACCTTGCTGAACATTATTGCCGGGTTGGAAACCGCGACTACGGGTCGCATCGAAATCGCCGGGGAAGATGTGATTTCCCGCGACCCGAAAGATCGCAATATTGCGATGGTGTTTCAGTCGTATGCGCTCTACCCGACCATGACGGTGCGCGGCAATATTGCGTTTGGTTTGAATATCCGCAAAGTGCCGAAAGCCGAACAGCAACAGATTGTGGATCGCGTTGCTAAAATGTTACGCATTGAAGACTTGCTGGATCGCAAACCTGCGCAACTCTCCGGCGGGCAACGTCAACGGGTGGCGATGGGGCGAGCCTTGGCGCGTGACCCCGCGATTTTCCTATTCGACGAGCCGCTTTCCAACCTTGATGCAAAATTGCGCGTGGACATGCGTACCGAGATTAAGGAATTGCACCAGCGCATGAAAACTACCGTGGTCTACGTGACCCACGATCAGGTGGAAGCCATGACGTTGGGCGATTACATCGCGGTGATGAAGGACGGGATTATCCAGCAATTTGGCACACCCAGTGAGATTTACAACCACCCGAATAATATGTTTGTGGCGGGGTTCATGGGGTCGCCGTCGATGAATTTCATCCCGTGTCAATTGACCGAAGTGGGCGGGGAAGTGGGCGTGTATTTGCAAGGGCATACCACCCGTTTCTTTGTCCGGCTCTCGCAAACGGGTAAGGATTATTCGCGCTGGTTGGGTAAGAACCTCATGTTTGGGATTCGCCCCGAACATATTACCGATTACGCGGAACAGGTGGGAGCGCAGGAAGCGATTCCTTGCAAGGTGGATATTCTTGAACCAACGGGTCCCGATACCTTGTTATTCATCACCTTGAACAAGGTCAAAGTGGTGTGTCGGGTCACGCCAGAAACGGCATTGCAGCACAGCATCGACAAAATGCCGCTGTATTTCAATACGGCAAAAGCGGTGTTGTTTGACCCCGCATCCGGTTTGGCGATTTAAGCGCTGTGAATTTTGCAATATAGTGAAAAATCAGCAACAAACATTTGATTTTATCCGTCAGTCGGTGTACTTTTGTTAAAAATCCAAAGCGCTTTGGATAAGTGTGAAAGTTGAGAGAGACAACTGAAAATATGCAGGTTTTTCCTGTTTGTTAATTCGATCTGTGGAGGATGGGATCATGAAGAAAAGTGTTAAAAAAGCGGGCTTAAACAAAGCGGTGTTATTGGGTGCAGTGATGTCCGCCTTGTTGGCATCCAGTGCTTACGCGGCTGAAATTAACTTCGTATCCGGTGCGGTCGGCAAGGATATTGAAATCTTCAAAGAATTAGTCAAGCCTTGGGAAAAAGACACAGGCAATACCGTTAAAATCGTACCAATGCCATCATCCACCACTGACCAGTTTGCGCAATACCGCCTGTGGCTGTCAGCAGGCAATACCGATGTCGACGTGTACCAAACCGACGTTATCTGGGCACCCCAATTAGCCGATCAGTTTTTGGATTTGACCGAAGCCGCCAAAGATGTGGTGAAAGACCATTTCCCCTCCATCATTGAGTCGCAAACCGCTGATGGCAAATTGGTTGCCTTGCCCTTGTTTACTGATGCACCCGCGCTGTATTACCGCAAAGACTTGCTGGAAAAGTATGGTGCAAGCGTACCGAAAACGTGGGAAGAGTTGACCGCCACCGCGAAAAAGATTCAGGAAGCCGAACGTGCAGCGGGCAGCAAAGACCTGTGGGGCTTCGTGTTCCAAGGCAATGCTTACGAAGGTCTGACCTGTGATGCGCTGGAGTGGGTCAAATCCTTTGGCGGCGGTCAAATCGTTGAGGCGGATGGCACAATTTCCGTGAACAATCCCAAAGCGGTTGCGGCGTTAGATTTGGCAAAAAGCTGGGTCGGCGGCATTTCCCCCGCTGGCGTATTGTCTTACGGTGAAGAAGAATCACGCGGCATCTGGCAAACCGGCAATGCGGTCTTTATGCGCAACTGGCCTTACGCTTACGCACTCGGCAATGGCGATGACAGCAAGGTGAAAGACAAATTCGACGTAACCACGCTGCCTTCTGGTGGTGACAATGGCAAGTCAGCGGCAACCTTGGGGGGCTGGAACGTGGCAGTTTCCAAATACTCCAAAAACCCCGATGTCGCGATTTCTTTAGCTAAATTCCTCACTTCCAAAGAAACGCAAAAACAACGGGCGCTGAAAGGCTCACAATTACCGACCATCGTGTCCCTGTATGACGATGCCGACATCAAAGCGCAACAGCCGATTATTCCCCGCTGGAAAGACGTATTCATGCAGGCTGTCCCACGCCCGTCCGCCCCGACCAAAGTGAAGTACAACGAAGTGTCTTCCAAATTCTGGTCAGCGGTACACAGCACCTTGTCTGGTAAAGGCACGGCGGCTGAAAATCTGGAAGTGCTGGAAGCTGATTTGACCGAAATGAAAGGCAAAGGCTGGTAACAATAAGTTCCTCCAAACCACCGTAGCAGACAATGCGGTGGTTTCTCTGCTGAATTGTGAGGCATCTTATGCAACAGGCTGAACTTCAAGCACAACGTATTCGTGCGGCAATGTGGTTTCTCCTCCCGATGATCGCTGCTTTAGCGTTCGTGGCGGCTTACCCTTTACTGCGCTCAATCTACTTCAGTTTTACCGACACGACCTTGACCAGTTTGTATACGGGGCAGTGGGTCGGTTTCGATAATTACCTCAATTGGCGCACCTTACCGTCGGGGCGCACGATTTACCGTGGCACTTTGGTTGACCCTGCGTGGTGGAATGCCGTGTGGAATACGGTGCGCTTTGCGTTTGTCTCCGTGTCGATTGAAGCCATTTTGGGCTTAATGGTCGCGCTGGTCTTGAATGCGAATTTCCACGGGCGCGGCTTGGTACGCGCGGCGATTCTGATTCCGTGGGCAATTCCGACCATCGTTTCCGCGAAAATGTGGGCATGGATGTTGAATGACCAATTCGGCATTGTTAACGACATGCTGTTTAATATTGGGCTGATTTCCGAAAAAATTGCGTGGACAGCCAATGTCGATACTGCGATGTGGGCGGTGCTGATGGTGGATATTTGGAAAACCACCCCGTTCATGGCGTTGCTGTGTTTGGCGGGGTTGCAAATGATTCCGCGTGATGTATACGAAGCCTCGAAAATCGACGGTGTACACCCCATCAAAGTCTTTTTCAAAATCACCTTACCGCTGGTAAAACCTGCCTTAATGGTGGCGATTATTTTCCGCATGTTGGATGCGCTGCGTATCTTCGACTTGGTGTATGTGTTAACGCCGAATTCGGCAGCGACCAAAACTATGTCGGTGATTAGCCGTGAAAACTTGATTGAATTCGACAAATTTGCCTACGGTTCAGCCCAATCGACCTTGTTATTCCTCATGATTGCGCTGTTTGTTACCTTGTATATTTGGCTGGGTAAAGTCGATTTGAGCGGGGATAAGCAATGAAAGCGTTAAAATCTGCTGCATTTTATTTGTTGGTGGCGTTCATTGTGTTTATCGCAGTGTTCCCGTTTTACTACGCGATTATTACCAGTTTCAAAACAGGTACGGCATTATTTCAAATTGATTATTGGCCGACGACATTTAGTCTGGACAATTACCGTGATGTGTTTAATCAGGGTGGGTTTTTCCGCAATATCCTGAATTCGGTGCTGATTGCCAGTGTGACGGTGTGTTTGTCGTTATTGTTGGCGGTGACGGCTTCGTATGCGTTGGCGCGGGTACGTTTCCGTGGGCGCGGTTTGTTATTGATGACGATTTTGGCGGTGTCGATGTTTCCGCAGATTGCGGTGCTGTCGGGCTTGTTTGAAATGGTGCGCTTTATCGGGATTTACAATACGCCATGGGCGCTGATTTTGTCGTACACCATTTTTACCTTGCCATTTACCGTGTGGGTGTTGACCACGTTTATGCGGGATTTGCCGATTGAAATTGAAGAGGCGGCGATTATTGACGGCGCAACCCCGTGGCAAATCATTACCAAAGTGTTCATGCCGTTGATGTGGCCTGCGCTGGTGACGACGGGGTTGCTGGCGTTTATCGGGGCATGGAATGAGTTTCTGTTTGCGCTGACGTTTACCTCGTCAACCGAGACACGCACCGTGCCCGTGGCGATTGGAATGCTGTCGGGGGCGAGCCAATATGAAACCCCGTGGGGCATTATTATGGCGGCATCGGTGCTGGTAACTGTGCCTATCGTGATTCTGGTGCTGGTGTTCCAGCGGAAAATCGTTGCAGGTCTGACGGCTGGCGGCGTGAAAGGTTAATCAGGGAGTTTTTGCTATGGCACGTATCCAGTTACAGAATGTGCGTAAATCCTTTGGCGCGGTGGATGTGATCAAGGGTGTGGATCTCGACATCCAGAAAGGCGAATTCATGGTCTTTGTGGGGCCTTCCGGCTGCGGTAAGTCCACGTTGTTGCGGATGATTTCGGGGTTGGAAGACATTACTTCTGGCGATTTGTTGTTTGATAGTGTGCGGGTGAATGCGTTAGCACCATCCAAACGCGGTATCGCGATGGTATTCCAATCGTATGCGTTGTACCCGCACATGACGGTGTACGACAATATGGCGTTTGGAATGAAGCTTGCCAAGGCGGGCAAGGATGACATTCGCACCCGCGTCGAGAAAGCCGCGAAAATGTTGCAAATCGACCATTTACTCGATCGTTTGCCGAAGCAGCTCTCCGGTGGACAACGCCAGCGTGTCGCGATTGGGCGAGCCATTGTGCGTGACCCGCAAGTATTTTTGTTTGACGAACCGCTTTCCAACCTCGATGCGGCGTTGCGGGTACAAACGCGCTTGGAAATCGCCAAGTTGCACCACGATATGAACAACGTCACCATGATTTACGTGACCCACGATCAGGTGGAAGCGATGACGTTGGCAGATCGGATTTGCGTCTTGCGCGATGGCATCGTGGAACAAGTGGGTACGCCAGAGGAACTGTATGCCCAACCGAACTCGTTGTTTGTGGCAGGGTTTATTGGTTCACCGAAAATGAATTTCCTCACGGGCAAGCAGGCGGAGGCGTTTCAATGCCATACGCTGGGTATCCGTGCAGAACATTTGGTAATGGATAATACGAATCCGGTTTGGTCGGGTGAGGTAGTGCATTTTGAAAACCTCGGTTCGGACAATTACTTGTTTGTGGCGATTGGCGAGGAAATGCCCATCATTGTTCGTGTTGATGGTAAAGTGCGTTTACCGTTGGGCAGTACCGTTGGGGTACGTCCGCAGGCTGAAAATTTACACCGTTTTGATGTTAAGGGTAAACCGATGCGTCAATAAATCAACGGTTTGCCGAATAATATAATGAAAAGGTATGTATGTGAGACGCACTAAAATTGTAGCAACCCTTGGCCCTGCCACCAGCACGCCAGAGGCGATTGAAGCCATTATCCGCGCAGGGGTGGATGTGGTTCGTTTAAACTTTTCCCACGGTTCACCAGCGGAACACATTGCACGGGCGGAACTGGTACGTGAAATGGCACAAAAAGCCGGGCGCGTCGTGGGGATTCTCGGCGATTTACAAGGTCCAAAACTGCGTATTTCGCGCTTCCGTGACGGCTATATTACGTTGATAGCCGGTGACACCTTCATTCTGGATGCGGCATTGGATAAAGATGCGGGCGACCAGCAGCGCGTTGGGTTGGGCTACAAGGAACTGATTTACGACGTGGTGGCGGGTGATGAGTTGTGGTTGGACGACGGGCGCATTGTCTTGGCCATCACGGCTGTGCAAGGTCAAGAAATTCATACCCGTGTGATTAATGGCGGCGTGCTTTCCAATAACAAAGGCTTGAATCGTCGTGGTGGTGGTTTGTCGGCGGCTGCCTTGACCGATAAAGACAAGGAAGACATTAAAACGGCTGCCGCGATGAAAGTGGATTTTCTGGCGGTATCGTTCCCACGCAGCGCCCACGATTTGCATAAGGCTCGCCGTTTGATGGTGGCTGCTGGTGGTAGTGCGGCGATTGTTGCCAAGATGGAACGCTCGGAAACGGTCGAACAGCCGACGATGGATGAAATTATTCTCGCCTCCGATGCCATTATGGTGGCGCGTGGCGATTTGGGTGTGGAAATTGGCGATGCCAAGTTGCCCAAAGCCCAAAAGACGCTGATCAAACGCGCCCGTTACCTGAATCGTGCCGTCATTACGGCAACGCAGATGATGGAAACCATGATTGAAAATCCTATTCCGACCCGTGCCGAAGTATTTGACGTAGCCAATGCGGTCATGGATGGCACGGATGCGGTGATGTTGTCCGGTGAAACCGCGATGGGTAAACACCCCGTGCGCGTGGTAGAAACGGTTGCCACGATTTGCAAAGAAGCGGAGCAAGCGAATGCGCACAAACCTGATCACCGCTTAGACCAGCCGTTTGCCTACATGGATGAAGGCGTGGCAATGGCGAGTATGTACATGGCTAGCCACATGGGGGTACGGGCGATTGCGGCATTGACGGAATCGGGCGCAACGCCGTTGTGGATGTCGCGAGTACGGGCGGGCATTCCCATTTATGCCTTAACCACCAATGATGCGGCGGCGCAACGGGTTAGCTTGTACCGTGGGGTATATCCGGTTAAATTGCCTACGCCGTTTAAGGATTCCAAAACGGCGAATCGCGAAGCCGTTGAGCTGTTATTAAAAGTCGGTATTGTCAGCTCAGGCGACTTGGTGATTATTACCAAAGGCGACCTGTCGGGTATCAAAGGCGGCACGAATCAGCTCAAAATTTTGCGCGTCGGCGAACATCAAAACGGTTAACTACAGTCGATCGCTATAGGAGGAAGTATGTCAACTCATAATCCGCGCTTTGTCAGTTTGCTGACTCGCGATACGTTAGCGTTGGTATTGGCGGGGGGGCGCGGTTCGCGTTTGTATGAACTGACCGACCGCCGTGCCAAGCCTGCCGTTTTCTTTGGTGGGAAATTTCGCATTATCGACTTTCCGCTGTCCAACTGCGTCAACTCCGGTATCCGCAAAATCGGGGTGTTGACGCAGTACAAGGCGCACTCCTTGATCCGCCATTTGGTACACGGTTGGTCGAATTTCCGTACTGATCTGGGTGAGTTTGTTGAAATTTTGCCTGCCTCGCAGCGTACTACTAGCAATAACTGGTACGAGGGAACAGCGGATGCGATTTACCAAAATCTGGATATTGTGGAAACGCTGCACCCCAAGTATGTGTTGGTATTGTCAGGCGACCACATTTACAAGATGGATTACGGCGAAATGCTGGCACAACACGTTGCCAAGGGCGCGGATATGACTGTGGCGTGCGTGGGGGTGTCGTTGGAAGATGCCAAAGGGTTTGGCGTAATGACCGTGGATGAGCAGCATCGCGTGATAGCGTTCGATGAAAAACCGGCTAACCCGCAACCCATGCCGGGGTCGGATGACACCGCGCTCGCGTCGATGGGCAATTACATTTTCAATACCGAATTCTTGTTTGAACAGTTGCATCAGGATGCAGCAAACCCTGATTCTAGTCACGATTTTGGCAAGGATATTATTCCCGCCATTATCCATACCCATGCAGTTTACGCGCATCCGTTCCGCGATCCGGTGACGGGTAAGCAACCGTATTGGCGCGACGTGGGAACGATTGATGCATTCTGGGAAGCCAATATGGAATTGGTGGCGGTCGAGCCAGAGCTGAATTTGTACGATGAGACTTGGCCTATTTTGACGCATCATCGCCAGCTCCCTTCCGCCAAATTCGTGTTTCGGGATGAAGGGCGCGAAGGCAAGGCGTTGGATTCGGTCGTGTCCGCAGGCTGTGTGATTTCGGGGGCGGCAGTGATCAATTCCTTGCTGTTTTCCAATGTGAAAGTGCATTCGTACAGCACGGTGACAGATTCGGTGATCTTGCCCGAGGTCAGCATTGGGCGGCATTGCCGGATTAGTCGGGCGGTGATTGATCGTGGTTGCGACTTGCCGGAAGGTACGGTGATTGGCGAAGATCCGGTAGCGGATGCGGCGCGGTTTCGGGTGACGGAAAAGGGGATTACCTTGGTGACTCCGGCGATGCTGGGGCAGTAATCTTTGCGGTGCTACGCCATTATCAGCGTAGCACCCCAATCTTTACGCAACCGACACGTCACCCGTCATGTAGAAAATCGCTACGCCGTTTGCGTCTAACGCCAGCGTAGTGTCGGATAGCTGCGCCGCTGCGCTCAATGCCATATCGAGCGTGCCTTGCACTTGCACGGTTTGCGCTTGCGGCGACAGGTTGAAGACGCACAGGATATTATCGCCACGGGTAAACGCCAAAATCGGTTCTGCCGTATCAAAAAACACGCTATTGCCATGCTGCAAGGCTTCACTGCTCCGGCGTAATGTCAACATCTGCTTGTAAAATGCCAGCACCGAATCGGCTTTACCCACTTGCCCCGCTACATGGCGATTCATTTGCGGTGCATTGATCGGCAACCACGGTTTGCCCGTGCTGAAACCGGTATTGCGTTGGCTGGCATCCCACACCATCGGCGTGCGGCAACCATCGCGCCCTTTGTTTTCCGGCCAGAAACGGATGCCTTGCGGGTCAGTCAATTCATGGTATTCCAAGTCGGATTCAGTTTGCCCCAGCTCTTCGCCCTGATACAAGCAAATCGAACCTTGTAACGACAGCAATAACGCGCTCGCTTGTTTAGCTAACGCATCTTGACTTGCGCCGTGTGCTGCCCAGCGACTCACATGGCGTACCACGTCATGGTTGGAAAATGCCCAGCAAGGCCAGCCGTGTGGTGCATCGGTAAAAAACTCCTCGATCTGTTGGCGGAAATGCGCGGCGCTGAACGCGGTATCCAGCATCTCGAACGAATAGCACATGTGCAGCCGTTTGCCCGTGGTGTATTCGCCCATCATGCGGATAGCGTGGTGTGATTCGCCCATTTCTCCGACCATTGTACGGTCAGGGTATTCATCCAATAACGCCCGCATCCGCTCAATAAAGGGCAGATTTTCCGGCTGATTTTTGGAAAAAATATGGTATTGCATCGCGTAAGGATTCCATTCCGGCACAGCTTTACGGCGGTAATCAGCGGGATCACTACGCAACAACTTGTCATGGAAGTAGAAATTCACCGTATCCAAGCGGAAACCATCAACGCCGCGTTCCAGCCAAAAACGCATCGTGGATAAGAGCCAGTCTTGCACGTCGGGATTGTGGAAATTGAAATCGGGCTGCTCGACTAAGAAGTTGTGCAGGTAATATTGATGGCGACGCGATTCCCATTGCCATGCACCGCCGCCAAAAATCGACAGCCAGTTGTTAGGCGGTGAGCCGTCGTGTTGCGGATCTGCCCACACATACCAATCCGCTTTGGGATTGTCGCGGCTTTGGCGGCTTTCCTGAAAAAACGGGTGTTGATTGCTCGAATGCGAGAGCACCTGATCAATAATGACTTTCAAACCCAGTGCATGAGCGTTGGCAATCAGCGCATCGAAATCCGCTAATGTGCCGAAACACGGGTCAATGTCGGTGTAATTCGCCACGTCATAGCCCATATCCGCCATCGGTGAGGTGAAAATCGGCGATAGCCAAATCGCATCGACACCTAGATCAGCAATATAGGGCAAGCGAGCCGTAATACCGGGTAAATCGCCAATGCCGTTGCCGGTGCTGTCTTGATACGAGCGGGGATAAATTTGATACGTTACTGCGCCACGCCACCATTCGCTCATGGTTAATCTCCTTGGGTCGATCATCGTTATGGGTAGACCAAAGTATAATTCAAAGCGCTTTGAATTTGTAGCAAAGAAACTTAGGCGGGTCTTTTATACGTGCGGGTTGAGCCACGCACAATCAGTTCGACGGGCAATACCGTCTGGCTATGCCCCATGCCTTTATTGTTGATTTCCGCGTGCAGCACTTGGGTGATTTCATAACCAGCAGCACGAATCGACGAACTGGTGGTGGTCAATGGCGGGTCAAACTTATCGGCTTGCAAATAGGGCAGGTGGTCATCGTGTGCAATCAAGGCAATATCATGCCCTGGTTCTAAGCCGTGATGGCGAATTGCACGCATTGCACCCAACGCCAAAATCATGCTGCCGACAATAAACGCGCTGGGGCGGGGGCGTTGCAACAGCAAGCGCGAGACCGAATTGAAGCCGTGTTCCTCGGTCATGCTGCCTTGCGAACACACCAATTGCGGGTCGTAAGTGACCCCGTGTTCTTGCAAGGCTTGGCGGTAGCCTGCGTGACGGTCACGCGCAAAAGTCATGCTTTCATCGCCGTTGACGAGGCTAATGCGTTGATGCCCCAAGTCCAGCAGCAAGCGCGTGGCATTAGCAAATGCGCCTTGGTTGTCGATGTCGAGGTAGGAATACGGAAAGGCGCACTCTGTTCGCCCATGTAATACGAACGGAAAATCGGATTCCGCCAAACACGCCACCCGCGCATCCTGCAAGGTTGGGCTGCTGATCAGAATACCATCCACCCGCCCAGAAATCGCCAGTTGTTGATAAGCCTGCAATTCATTGCTACGCGGCGTGGGCATGATGGTCATGTCCATGTCAGCTTCGGCGAGGCATTGCGCAATGCCTGCCATGAATTCACCGAAGACAGGTTCCATAAATAAGTTTTGTTCGATGGGCAGGATAATGCCGATGTGTTCAGTGCGCCCCGTTGCCAGCGATTTGGCATTGGGATTAGGGCGATAATTCAGCTCAATGGCGGCTTGCATCACCCGTTCGCGGGTACGTTCACTGACTTCGGGATAACCGTTGAGCGCACGGCTGACCGTGGTTTGGGAGAGTCCGAGGTGTTGGGAAAGCGCTTTCAGGTTCATGGGCGTTATGCCATCCGTGGTTTCAATGTATTTGTCTGATTCTAGTCTTAAAAAATCCTGCATACAATTTAAAGCGCTTTGGATTTGTGGTGTAATGTGCGTTCATATCAAACAGAATGACCATCAAAGGAGCAAGCAATGCAGCGTCAGAATCAACAGCCGTATTTACAATTGGGCGGTGACAGTGACTGGTGGAAGGGGGCGGTGATTTACCAAATTTACCCGCGCTCTTACCAAGATTCCAATGGCGATGGGATTGGCGATTTGCCGGGGATTATTCAACGGTTGCCTTATATTGCGGCACTGGGTGTGGATGCGATTTGGATTTCACCGTTTTTTACTTCACCGATGAAAGATTTTGGCTATGACGTGGCGGATTATTGCGATGTTGACCCGTTGTTTGGGGTGTTGGATGACTTTAAAACGTTGTTGAGTTCGGCACATCAATTGGACGTGCGGGTGCTGATTGATTTGGTATTGTCGCACACGTCCGATCAGCACCCGTGGTTTGTGGAAAGCCGTGCGTCAGACACGAACGCCAAAGCGGATTGGTACGTGTGGGCAGATGCCACAGCAGGCGGTTCGCCACCGACGAATTGGTTGTCGATTTTTGGCGGTTCGGCATGGGAATGGGATACGCGCCGCCGTCAGTATTATTTGCATAACTTCCTCACCAGTCAGCCGGATTTGAATTTCCACAACCGTGACGTGCAAGATGCATTGTTGGCTGTGGTGCGGTTCTGGCTGGATTTAGGGGTGGATGGTTTCCGGCTGGATACGGTCAATATGTACGTGCATGATCAGCAATTGCGTGACAATCCGCCGATTGGTGATAAGCGCGTGAATGGGATTGATGCAACCAACCCGTATGCGCTGCAAGAGCCGCTCTACAATATTACTCGCCCAGAAAATCTGGCGTTTTTGGAACGCTTGCGTGGGGTGATGGATGCGTATCCGGCGGTGACATCGGTGGGTGAATTGGGGGCGGTGACGGATATGTATGCGCGAATTGCGGAGTATACCGAAACGGGTAAGCGTATCCACATGGCGTATAGCTTTGATTTCATGACCAATGAATTCAGTGCAGCGCATATTCGGCGCGTCGCAGAAAATATGCAGGCGCAAGGCGGTGGTTGGGCATGTTGGGCTTTTTCCAACCACGATGTTATGCGCGTGGTGAGCCGTTGGGGTTTAGAGCCGCAAGCAGCGCCCTTATTGGTGGCAATTCTGACCAGTTTGCGCGGTAGTGCTTGCCTGTATCAAGGTGAAGAGTTGGGTTTGCCGGAAGCGGAGATTGCGTTTGAGGATTTGCAAGACCCGTTTGGTATCCGCTTTTGGCCGGAATACAAGGGGCGTGACGGTTGCCGCACGCCGATGCCGTGGCGTGATGGTGCGAATGCGGGATTTTCGCCAGAAGGCGTGAAAACGTGGTTGCCTGTGCCAGCGGTACATCAGGCATTGGCGGTTGAGGTGCAAGAGATTGCGGCGGATTCGGTGTTGCAACGTGTTAGCACGTTTTTGCATTGGCGGAAGCAACAGCCGGATTTGCTGAGTGGCGATTGCCAGTTTTTGGATGCACCAGAGCCGTTGTTGGTGATGTTGCGCGGTCAGGTGTGCTGTCTGTTTAATTTGGGGAGTGCGGTGCAAACGTATGTGTTGCCAGTGGCGATGGTATTGAATCCGCTAGCTGCTAACAACGGCTTGGGTGGACGATGTGAGGGGAATACGGTGTATCTTGGTGGCTATGGCGCGTGGTTTGCCGATATAGATTGGTGTCAGAAGCCGGACTCGAACCAGCACGTTGTTACCAGCGAGAGATTTTAAGATTTCATCGTCTTGCGCAGGCGTTATACCCACAAGGTTGTTGGGCTGCGAGTCAGCATCGGTTTCCACCGTTGCTGACACCTAGCTGCCACCCGATACCCGCGTACCGCTGGTGAAAGGTTGCAACGGTATTCTTGCACTCACCGCCAAAGAGGTGTCTGAAAGTCAGGAATCACCCTGTTACCGCAGTGGCGGGCGGAACTGTTTGTGGTGGTTATCGTGATTTCCGGGGTGGTAGCTCATGCGGCGGGAAAGGTGCGCGGATTCAGTTTGCCCATTTTGCCGTTGCGGTAATCCTCTATCGCTTGGCGGATTTCCTGCTGGGTATTCATCACGAAAGGCCCATAGCCAACCACAGGTTCATGCAGCGGTTCGCCCGTCAGCAGCAGCACGGTAGCGGCTTCGCTGCTGTCACGGTCTCGAAGCCCCGGTGCGGGTGCGCACCCACCCCCAGTCGCCGCTCTGTCGGCGGGAAAGCAGGAACGGGCTTTGCAGCGCCTCCAACCCGCTGTCATAAGACAGTAAGGAACATACCGGAAAACCATCGCCTACCCAGTGGCTGCCCTGCGAACACAAAATGCGGTGTAAGGATTTGATTGCCATGTTGAAAGCTCCTGTGAGTGTTGTGTGGACTATTATTCTACTATGCAGTATCAACGGTCACTTGTCTTAAATTCCGCACATTGGCGCAGTATCCTTCTATACTCCCTTCATTATTAGACTTCCTAACCTGAATTTAGGGATCACTACATGCACTCAGACTTGTTAGCTCAGATACTCGCTGACTTGAACGGTACTCATGCCACTATTGAGGCATCTACCCTTATTTCCATGACCGGTTTGGCGCTAGCTTCATCGCTGCCCCCCGATGTGGATGAGGATCGAGTCAGCGCGATCAGTGCAGCGGTTTTGTCGTTGGGCAAAAGTACCCTGCGGACATTGCGGTATGGCGATGTTGAACAAGTACTCATCACCGCCAAGTACGGCACTGTGCTGATTACCCCAGCAGGCGAACAGGCATTTATTGCCGTGTTGGTAAAGCCAGATGCCCGCCTTGACCTGATTACCGCTGCTATTCAGCAGACAGTAGTGCAAATAAAAGAATATCGATAAAACGCTTTCAATGAGGACGAAAACAGTGAAAAACATCGACATACAGGCACTTTGTGAGTATGCCAAACAATTTTCTGGGTTGGATAATGCCAACATCGCGCTCTTGCATCAGGTGTATCCCGATGTGAGTGCAAGGCTGCAAGAAGTGAGCGATATTTTCTATGACCGTTTGCTGCTCATTCCCAAAACGCGTGACTTTCTGGAAGGGCGGGTCGAGGGCTTGAAAAGAACGCATGTGGCGTGGCTACATGAGTTGTTCAGCAGTGATTTCGGCGTGGAATATACCCAGAAGCTCTATAAAGTGGGTGATGTCCACGTCAAGGTCAAGCTGCCGGTCGAGTTTGTGGCGGGGGCGATGACCATTATCCAGTCCGAACTGATCCGTATTTTCGGCGAGGTGTACGCCGATGATCAGGCCATGTTGCTGAAAGCAATTCGGGCGCTCAACGCGGCGACCGGCTTTTCCTTGCTGATCATGCAGGAATCCTACCAGTCCTCCTCCTTGGCGGAAGAATTGGAAAAATTCCTGCGCATCACTGGCATGAGCCGGAAGCTGTTTGACAATCTGGCAAGAGCGTATAAGTAATCGGTTACGTGGTGGCTTCGAGTTGAGTGGTTTCTGGCTCATGGTATTCCACACAACCTCTGCCGCGCCCTTCACCACTTCCTCTGTCACCACGCACCGCGCCACATTTTCTTCGGTTAGGCAAACAATGTCGCCACGTCAGCGTCCATTTCTTGTGCCAGTTCGTCAGCGTCGTAGTTGAAAATGCTGACTTTGTATTACCCACATTTCATCAAAAAGTCGATGCGTGACATACCCGCCAGTTCCGCCGCTTTGCCAGAGGAATTGCCTAGCTCGAACCGCTTCAAGGTAGGTGGAGGCGATGTCCTGATGGCAGGAAAGGGTGCGGTGTGGCGGGGTAGGGCGTATAAACCAGCGGGTAAACCTTCGACGCGATGGATGAATAGCGTCTATATATCCCACATTATTCGTCTATGATTGGTCAGTTGTGTTTGGGGAAGCCGCCTAGTGGGTTGGCTTTTGCGCATGTTCGTGCGGGGCGTAGTGGTAAACACCATCGCCCAGCTCGTCGATACAGTTCCATTGTTACAAAGCAGGCACACACGTCAGGATATTATTTGCTGCGTCTGGTTTAAAATGCCAAGTGCAGGCTTTAACAGGCGTTGCTAGTTTCCTGAATACTCCTAAACTTGAACCGTCATAGCGGCAAACCATATACAGTGGGTGTTTTTTCTGTTCATCAGGTGATTTAAAAGACCAAAGGCTATCACCTTCTTCTTCTGAAAGGTTATCAGCATTATCGGGTATAAGAGTGGCTTGTTCTTTAGGTTCACCGGAATAAAGCATGATTTCTACTAAATTAACCGTATCGCTGACTTCGTTATTACCTGTGTAAGCTATTTCTCCAGATGACTTTTCGTACATGCCTGACCAGTCGGCTGGCTCGGAAACAAGTTTTTCCTTAATTTCCAAGGATAAAGGGCAGGTGTAATCGTCCGCAGCAACACTCGGTGACAACATTGATGCTGCCATTGCTAAAAAAAACCATTGTGTCAACATTTTCGCAAACTCCTGATCAGTTATTTTAAAAATAAAACGTATTTATTGTCTTCTCTATAGATTTGTTACATGGCTCGCTGTAATTATGGCACATCTTTTAGGAGGGTTCTGGATGGCACAAATAATTTACATAACTTTACATTTGAAAGCCTCAATATTATAGAGTGTATGGGCTAAACTTAAAGTGAGGCTAAATAGTCGATAATCAAATTCAAGGAGAACGATTATGAAAATACGTCATTTCATCGTAGCGGCTTTGGCATCTACAATGATGGTCGCGGTAAGTAGTGCTGTATTTGCGGAAGGGGCTAACCCTGTGCAACAGAAACCGATGCAACAACAGCAGCAAGTGCCAGTCAAGCCACCGCCTAAGCCACAAGGACAACAACAGCAAGGACAACAACAGCAGCACCCACAAAAGGCACGTTTTATCCGTGTACATCGGGGGGATACGCTGAGTGGTATTGCGCATAAGTATCGCACGCGTGTCGCCACGCTGAAACGCTTGAACCATCTGCGGGGTGATACTATTTTTGTCGGTCAGCGTCTGCGTATTCGTTAAGCTGAAGTTAGAGCTGCTAGCATAGGGAAGAGGCAGGCTAATTCAGGTAATGCTGGGTTAGCTTGCCTTTTTGTGTAAGGGGTTAGTAACAGGCTGAAACACTTGCCGCATCCGCATTCCCAACCTTGGGTTAGTGCGGATGCAGGAAACGTTACGCTTTTCCGGCAAAATCCTCTCAGCCACAGTTTCCCACACTGACCCGCCGTTTCCACACCATCGGCAAGATCGGTTTTTTGCCTCCAGCAAGACCTGTTCTGCCCCAGGATGTGGGCATAAAGTGGACAAATTGCCACTATCGGTACGTGAATGGGCTTGCCCGACCTGTGGCAGAAACCACGACCGGAATGTGAATGCGGCTATTAACCTAGCCAACTACGCCGTGAGTGACACGGTGTCGGCCTGTGGAAGGGAAGGCGCAAGCCGAAGGTGAAACCAGCCCCCGTGAAGCAGGAATTCAACACCATGACTACTTTTAGTCTGATACAACTCACCTGTTACTAACCCTTTTTTGTAGTAGTTCATGCCTGAACCGAGGTCGGATATTAGCTCAAATGTCCAGCCATGCTGGCCGCAATAGAATCCCAGCACTTACTTTTGGCGTTCCAAATCGTCTTTTTGATTAGTATAAAGTAGAGTTCAAACGAACTGTTCAAGCCCCTATTCCAATCAACAATCAGGAATGCATTATGCCAAACACCAACATGACCAAAACCCAGTGGATTGAACTATTCCGTGAAACTGGCTTGGACGAGGCGACTATGCGCCAGTGGCATCACTTGTTTGAGCAGCGTTACCCAGCGCAGCATCAGGCGTTCAGTACGCTGCCGTATTACAATCCGCCCGCAAATTCCGCATAGCCTTGCATAAACGCCAACTTTTCCTGCGGAACGCTGACATTCACGCCTTCACCCTGTAACTGTTCAAGCAACGCCGCGCCTTGGCTTAAAATGGCTAACAATTGCACTTCGTCAAACATTTGCAGCGCTAATTGCAGCTCGTCTTTGTCGGCAGACAACAGCGTGGGTACTAATTCGTCAGGGTGAATTGGCGAGGCAGGGTTCAACAAATCTGCCACCAAGGGGGCATCTAACAAGGCGAAATGCGCTTCTCGCGCCATTTCTTCCTGATCAAGTTCACTGTGTGCCTGCATATCCGAACCTGCGCCACGGCGCACGCTTGCCATCATAAACCCTAGCAGTTTGCGGATAGCGTCTTTGGTTTTGCCTAATTCATCACCGAGGCTGGAGGCTGTTTCGTAAGTGCGGTCTAAGCGGTCTTTGAGCTGCAAAATCACGTCGCTGTCAACGTTGCCCGTGAGCGCGGTGGTTTCTTCCAGCAAGGTGCGAAATTCGCTGTTAAAGGTTTGCAAGGCTTCGTGGTCAAGGCGTTGCGCGTCGATGAGGTTGTCATCGTCTAAGGTGGGAGCAAACGGGAATAGTGGGTTGCTGGCTTTGCGCAGCAAATGACGTTCGTGTGAGCCGGGGCGTTCACTGGGTTTGATGATCATGGTATGTCCTTCCAACTGAATGGCGGGCAATATCGCACACTGACTGGCTAGCGGCAAATGACGCTAACCAGACCAGTAGAAATCACCTTATTTCTTATCGGTATTCATGCCAATCAGTTTGTAGGCAGGGCAGAAATTCAGATAGGCAGTTGCCAACAGCACAATGCCGATCAGGGTTAGCAAAAAGCCACCTTTGAACACCAAGCCCCAAATCAGCAGGACAGCGCCTGCCCCGAAGCGGATATTTCTATCCATGCTACCAACGTTCTTTTCCATCAGACACCTCTTTCAGTAGTGAACACAAAGGACTAAATCATGTTAGCATTCGTCCATTCATAGCTTAGCAAGAATCAAGCAGAATTCATGGAATTGCAAAACTTTATACGCAAAATCACGGAAAACAGTTCATTTTCCAAGGAAGAAATGACCGCAGCCATGCGCATCATCATGACAGGTCAAGCCACTCCCGCGCAAATCGGCGGGTTTCTGATAGGCTTGCGGATGCGGGGTGAAACGGTGACTGAAATCAGTGCCGCCGCCAGTGTCATGCGCGAATTATCGACCCGTGTTGAGGTGTCGCCGGAACATTTGGTGGATACGTGCGGTACGGGCGGGGATTCATCCGGCACGTTCAATATTTCCACTGCTAGTGCGTTTGTCGCAGCAGCGGCGGGAGCGCGAGTGGCTAAACACGGCAACCGTTCGATTTCCAGCAAATCCGGCAGCGCGGATGTGTTGGAAGCGGCAGGCGTGAATCTGAACATTACCCCCGCACAGGTTGCCGAGTGTATCAATACCTTGGGCGTGGGCTTTCTGTTTGCGCAAAAGCATCACAGTGCGATGGGTCATGCGAGTGCGCCACGGCGGGAATTAGGGGTACGCACGATTTTCAACCTGCTGGGGCCGATGTCGAATCCGGCGAATGCACCCAACCAAGTCCTCGGTGTGTTTGACCAACATTGGGTACGCCCGATGGCTGAGGTGTTGAAAACCTCGGGAAGTCATCATGTTATGGTGGTTCATGCTGCCGATGGGCTGGATGAAATCAGCACCGCAGCCTTGACGTTTGTGGCAGAACTAAAAGATGGTGTGATTACCGAATACACCATGCAGCCTGAAGATGTTGGCTTGCAGCAATCCAGCCTTGACAGTATTCGGGTGGAAACGGCGCAAGAAAGCCTGCAACTGATTCAGGGCGTGTTTGCCGGTGAACAAGGCACAGCGCGTGACATTGTATGCTTGAACGCAGGTGCGGCGATTTACGTGGCAGGTCTGGCGGATAGCCATGCTGCTGGTGTTGCCAAAGCCCAGCAAGTGCTGGATTCCGGTGCAGCCGCCGTGCGTTTGCAGCAATTGATTGACCTAACCAAAAGTTTTGATGCCTGATGAGTACCCCTGATATTTTGCAAAAAATCCTGCGTACTAAGCAGGAGGAAATCGCGGCACGTTCTGCCGTGTGTAGCTTGGCACAATTGCAGGCAGAGGCAGCGAGTGCTTCGCCCGTGCGTGGTTTCGAGCAAGCCATGCGCAAACGTCTGGCGGCGGGTGAAGCAGCGGTGATTGCGGAAATTAAAAAAGCCTCGCCAAGCAAAGGCCTGATTCGCGAAAATTTCGACCCACCTGCGATTGCGGCGAGTTACGAGCGCGGCGGTGCGGCGTGTTTGTCGGTGCTGACCGATGCGCACTACTTTCAAGGCAGCGAAAGCTATTTGCAGGCCGCGCGTGCCGCCTGCCAATTGCCCGTTATTCGTAAAGATTTCATCGTTGATCGGTATCAGGTTTACGAAGCACGGGCGATTGGTGCAGATTGCATCCTGCTGATCGTGGCGGCATTGGCTGACGCACAGATGACGGATCTGTACGTGCTGGCAACGGAACTGGGCATGGATGCACTGATTGAAGTGCATGACAAGGATGAACTTGGGCGTGCCTTGCGTCTCAATGCCCCACTGATCGGTATCAATAACCGCAACCTGCGGACGTTTGAGACGTCTCTGCAAACGACCCTTGATCTGCTTCCTGATGTGCCAGAGGATGTCCTGCTGGTCACGGAAAGCAGCATCCATACCCCCGCCGATGTGCAACTGATGCGTGACCACGGCGTGAACGCCTTTCTGGTGGGCGAAGCCTTCATGCGTGCGGAAGATCCCGGCACTGAACTCAAAAAACTGTTTTTCTAGCAAGCGAGTAAACACAACTTATGCTGGTACACCCTCAATTTGACCCCGTTGCGTTATCGCTGGGCCCGTTGCAAGTGCATTGGTACGGGCTAATGTACGTGATCGGTTTCCTCGGCTTTTTATTCATTGGCAAAATGCGTGCGAAAGAACCGCATAGCATCATGACCGAAGACCGTGTGGATGACATGATGTTCTGGGGTGCTCTCGGCGTGGTTGCTGGTGGGCGCGTCGGTTACATGCTGTTTTATAACCTGAAAGGCTTTTTGTCTGACCCGATTTCGTTGTTTCAGATTTGGGATGGCGGCATGAGTTTCCACGGCGGTTTGCTGGGGGTGATTCTGGCGATGTTCCTGTTGGCACGGCGTTGGAAGCTGACGTTCTTTCAAGTCAGTGATTTTGTTGCGCCACTTGTCCCCATTGGTTTGGGGGCTGGGCGTATCGGCAATTTTATCAACGGTGAATTGTGGGGTAGGGCAACCGACGTGCCGTGGGGTATGGTATTCCCACGGGTAGACGATATTGCACGCCACCCGTCACAGCTTTATCAGGCATTGTTGGAAGGTTTGGTGTTATTCCTCGTGTTGAATTGGTTTAGAAAGCGTTCGCCGCCAGTGGGTGCGATTTCGGGCTTATTCCTCGTGGGGTACGGCATTGCCCGGATTATTGTTGAATTTGTGCGTGAACCCGATGCACAACTTGGCTACGTGGCATGGGGCTGGGTCACGCAAGGGCAAGTCTTGAGTGTGCCTATGGTCTTACTGGGGCTGTTGTTCATGGGCTGGGCATACAAAGCGGGTAAGCGATGAAGCAATACCTCGATTTGATGCGCCATGTGCGTGATCATGGTGTCGTTAAAGCGGATCGCACGGGTACGGGTACGGTATCCGTATTCGGTTATCAGATGCGTTTTGATTTGAGTGCTGGTTTTCCCGTTGTCACCACCAAAAAGTTGCATTTGCGCTCGATTATTCATGAGTTGCTGTGGTTTCTCAAAGGCGATACCAATATCCGCTATTTACAGGACAACGGCGTGAGCATCTGGGATGAATGGGCGGATGACAAGGGTGAGTTGGGTCCTGTTTACGGCTACCAATGGCGTAACTGGCCTACCCCTGATGGGCGGCATATCGACCAGATGGCGCAAATTATCCAGCAATTGAAAACCAACCCCGATTCGCGCCGCATTATCGTCAGCGCGTGGAATGTGGCGGATGTGGATAATATGGCGCTACCGCCGTGCCATGCCTTTTTCCAGTTTTACGTGGCGGAAGGCAAGCTGTCGTGCCAGTTGTACCAGCGCAGTGCCGACATTTTCCTCGGTGTGCCGTTCAATATTGCCTCTTACGCCTTGCTGACCATGATGGTGGCGCAGGTCACAGGGCTGCAACCGGGTGAATTCATCCACACGTTGGGGGATGCGCACCTGTATTCCAATCATTTGGAACAGGTGGAGCTGCAACTCAGTCGTGAACCTTACCCGCTGCCACAGATGAAACTGAACCCAGCGGTGCACGATTTGTTTGCGTTCACCTACGCTGATTTTGAGTTGCTGGATTATACGCATCATTCCTTGATAAAAGCGCCGATAGCGGTTTGATTACCGCTTATCTTGGCTTTACAGCGACCTATCAGTCACGCAAACTATCGACACAATAAGAGTGTGGGCTTACCGCACATCATTCACCGCTAACGGCAACCTTGTTCCACCATTATCGAAGGTAGTTCCATGACCCGACCAATTAAGAAACTGCTGGTCGCCAACCGTGGCGAAATTGCGATCCGTATCTTGCGTGCCGCAGCCGAACTCAAGCTGTGTACGGTGTCCGTGTACACCTATGAAGACCGCTTCTCACCGCATCGCTATAAAGCGGATGAAGCCTATCAGATCGGCAAAGACGACGAGCCGCTCAAGCCCTATCTCGATATTGAAGCCATTATTGAAACCGCTAAGCGTCATCATGTGGACGCGATTCACCCCGGTTACGGCTTCCTCTCTGAAAACGTGCAATTTGCCCGGCGTTGCCGCGAAGAAGGCATTATTTTTGTGGGGCCTACCCCCGAAGCGATGCAGCGTTTAGGCGACAAAGTTGCCGCCAAAGAAAACGCCATTACCGCTGGTTTGCCCGTCATTGAAGACAGCCGCGAACCACTGGATACCGTGGACATCGCCCGTCGCGAAGCCGACCGCATTGGTTATCCGCTCATGCTTAAAGCTGCTGCTGGCGGCGGTGGGCGTGGGATGCGCGTCTTGCGTGACCCATCGCAATTGGAAGGCGCGTACAACGATGCGCGTAACGAAGCCCTGAAAGCGTTCGGCGACAATACGGTTTTCCTCGAAAAATACATCGACTCGCCCAAGCATATCGAAATCCAGATTTTGGGCGATACGCATGGCAATCTGGTGCATTTGTATGAACGCGATTGCTCCGTGCAGCGCCGTTTCCAGAAAGTGGTCGAAGTCGCGCCCAGCACGGGTTTGAAAGATGAAACCCGCGAAAATCTGTACAAATACGCCCTTGCGATTACCCGTCACGTGGATTATTCCTGCGCGGGTACAGTCGAATTCTTGGTCGATAAAGACGAACGCATTTACTTTATCGAAGTAAATCCGCGTGTGCAGGTTGAACACACCATCACCGAAGAAATTACCGGCATCGACATTGTGCGCAGCCAGATTTTGATTGCTGGCGGTGCGCGGTTGGACGACCCCGACATTGGTATTCCCAACCAAGAATCGGTCGAATGCAACGGTTACGCAGTGCAGTGTCGCATCACCACCGAAGATCCTGAAAACGGTTTCAAACCCGATTACGGCACAATCATTGCCTACCGCAGCAGCGGCGGTTTCGGCGTGCGTTTGGATGCAGGCGCAGCTTACCCCGGTGCGAAAGTATCACCGTTCTTCGACTCCATGTTGGTAAAAGTCACGACGTGGGGGCGTTCACTGGAAGGTGCAGCCAACCGCAACTTACGCGCTTTGCAGGAATTCCGTATTCGTGGCGTGAAAACCAATATCGGTTTCCTTGAAAACGTGTTGCAACATCAGGTATTTACCACGGGTAAATGCGCGGTTACGTTCATCGACAACCACCCTGAACTGTTCCACACTGCGTTGCGTTTTGACCGTGGCACAAAAACGCTGAAGTTCATCGGTAATGTCACCGTTAACGGCAACCCGGATGTGAAATACGTCGACCCGCACAAGCATTTCCGCAAGCCGCTTGTGCCTAATTTTGACAAGTTGGGCGCATACCCGAAGGGCAGCAAAAATTTGCTGGACGAAATGGGTGCAGAAAAGTTCTGCCAATGGGTGAAAGACCAGCCGAATATTTTCTATACCGATACCACGCTACGTGATGCGCACCAGTCTTTGTTGGCAACCCGTGTGCGTACCGATGATATGATGAAAATCGCCGAAGGTCTGGCGAAAAACCATCCGCAATTGTTCTCATTGGAATTGTGGGGCGGCGCGACGTTTGACGTGGCAATGCGTTTCTTGCACGAATGCCCGTGGGATCGGTTGCGTCAATTGCGTGAAGCGATTCCGAACATCCTGTTCCAGATGCTGTTCCGTGGCTCGAATGCGGTGGGTTATACCGCCTACCCCGACAATGTGGTGGAAGCCTTCATCGAAAAGTCGTGGGAAAATGGTATCGACGTGTTCCGTATCTTCGACTCCTTGAACTGGATTGAGGGGATGCGCAAATCCATTCAGTGCGTGCGTGAGCGTACTGGCGGGATCGCAGAGGGCACAATTTGCTATACCGGCGATGTGTTGAACAAAGATCCGTCCAATAAATTCAATTTGCAATATTACTTGGATTTGGCGAAGCAGTTGGAAGATGCAGGTGCGCACATGCTGGCGGTCAAGGATATGGCAGGCGTATTGAAGCCGTATGCGGCGACCACCTTGATTACAGCGTTGAAAGAATCGGTGAGTATTCCGATTCATTTGCATACGCATGATACCGCGTCGATTCAATCCGCTACCTTGTTGAAAGCGATTGAAGCGGGTGTGGACATTGTGGATGGCTGCATGAGCTCCATGTCGGGGCTGACTTCACAGGTCAACCTGAACTCGCTGATTGCAGCGATGGAAGGTCAGCCGCGTGAACAGCCCTACAATCTCAAGTCCTTGAATGCTTACGCGAATTACTGGGAAGATGTGCGCGAAATGTATTACCCGTTCGAGTCTGGCTTGAAGGCAGGGACGGCGGAAGTGTACAACCACGAAATTCCAGGTGGGCAATATTCTAACTTGCGTCCGCAGGCGATTGCGTTAGGGTTAGAGCACAAGTTTGAGGAAGTCAAGGAAAACTACGCAGTCGTCAACCGCATGTTCGGCGACATTGTGAAAGTTACCCCGTCCTCCAAAGTCGTGGGTGACATGGCGATTTACATGACTTCCAACGGCTTGACTGAGCAGGATGTGATGGAACGTGGGCGCACGTTGGCGTTCCCTGATTCCGTGATCGACTTGTTTAAAGGTGGTTTAGGGCAAGTACCGGGCGGTTTCCCGAAGACTTTGAGCGACATTATCCTCAAAGGTGAGAAGCCGTATACGGGGCGTCCGAATGACAATTTAAAGCCGGTGGATTTGGATGCCGAATTTGAGGCGTTCAAGCAGGAGTTTGACCCTGAACAAACCTTCCTCGATTTCTTGTCGTTCAAAATGTATCCGGCAGTATTCCGTGATTTCTACAAGCATCAGCAGGAATACGGTGAAATTAGCCATCTGCCGACATCACTATTCTTTTACGGCTTGAAGTTGAATGAGGAAGTGCTGGTTGAATTAGGGCGCGGCAAGGTGCTGATTATCCGCTTGCTGTACCGTTCACCAACGGATGAGAACGGCATGTGTGGTGTGACGTTTGACTTCAACGGGCAAATTCGTGCGGTGCAAATCCGCGATTTGTCCGTCAAGCCAACCCGTGCGACTAACCGGAAAGCGGTCGATCCGAATGAAGTCGGTACGTCATTGCAGGGCAAATTGTCTGCCGTCATGGTCAAAGCAGGCGATGAGGTGGAGCAGAATGCGCCACTATTTGTCATCGAAGCCATGAAGATGGAAACCACGATTACTGCGCCAGCAGCGGGTAAGGTGAAAAAGCTGCATCTGCACGCGGGTGAGTTAGTCGAGCAAGGCGATTTGGTCGTTGAATTCGAGTGATTTAGTCATTCGTTAAAAATGCCCTGTCTAATCAAGACAGGGCATTTTACTCATTAAATCTTACTTTTTAATCTGCGTAAACATCGCCAACGCCCGCTCTCGACTCCCGCCCAACTCCACGATAGGCAGTGGATAATCCCGCAATCCATCGCCCAACTCATGCGGCAAATGCACCTGCTTGTTGTCACGCCCCTGTAACTCAGGTATCCAACGACGAATGTATTCACCGTCAGGGTCAAATTTCTGGCTTTGGAGGATGGGGTTAAAGATACGGAAATACGGCGCGGCATCTGCGCCACAGCCTGCCGTCCATTGCCACCCGAATACATTGCTAGCAAGATCAGCATCCACCAGTGTATCCCGAAACCACTGTTCGCCTGCTTGCCAGGGCACGAGCAAGTTTTTGGTGAGCAACGATGCCACGATCATGCGTACACGGTTGTGCATCCAGCCCGTTTGCCACAGTTCACGCATTCCGGCATCAATGATGGGGAAGCCAGTTTGTCCACGTTGCCAACGTTGCAACACAGCATCGTAGTCATCCGCCCACGGAAAATGATCGAAACGGCTATCCAGTGCTTGAGCCACGGTATGCGGAAAGTGGTATAGCAGGTGATACCCAAATTCGCGCCAGCCGATTTCCTGCATAAAATGACGCAAGCCGCTTTCTGCAGCGGGATGTTCCGCCAGATATTGTTCGGTATGGTAAACAGCTTGGCGTGGACTGATTTCGCCGAAATGCAGGTGCGGGGAGAGGCGTGCTGTACCCTGTTGCGCGGGAAGGTTGCGGTCGTCTTTGTAAGCTGCACCATTGGGGAGAAAATTGTGTAATGCTTGCATCGCCGCGTGTTCGCCGACCTGCCAATGCGCCATCATATCGGTATCCCAGCGAATGGTGGGCAGCAACTTTAATGCGTTAAGTGGCAGACTTTCTGGCAGATTTGCAGGCGTAGGGATGTGTTCTGGCATCGGCAGCGGTAAGTGTTGAATGCCGTACTTCAACATCGCTTTCCAAAACGGGGTGAAAACTTTGTAGGGGGTGTCGTCCGCTTTGAGCACTTCCCACGGCTCGTTCAGTAGGCTGGCATTGAAGCTGTGAACTTCGCAGACGGATTTGAGTGTTTCTTTGATGTGCTTATCACGGGCAAGACTGGCGGGGTCGTATACCCGATTCCAATAAATATGTGTCGCACCCGTACTGGCGATTAAGTCACGCAAGACATCGAGTGCTGCGCCATGCCGTAACGTCAAACGACTGCCTTGCGCTTGCAGACTGCTATCCAAGGCTTGCAAGCTGTGGTGTAACCAGACTTTGCTCGCCGCACCGAGTTGGCTGATGGAGGTCGGTAGCGGATCATCAATGAAAATGGGGATGATGTGTGCGCATTTGCGGCAGGCATGGTACAGCGCGGGGTTATCGGCAAGGCGCAAATCTTGCCGTAACCAGACGATAGCGGTTGTCATGCGGTTTGCCCTGCGGTGAGTAGCACTTGATCCATCAACGGGCAAATATCATTTAATTCGTCGGGCAGCCAATGAATACGCGCATGTTCTGTGTCGTCCGCTTGCGCCTCTTGAATGCCTGCTAAGAAGACATGGATACCCGTTAGTGCTACTAAAGCGTGCAGTGCAGCGGAAAGGCCGCTACTTTGGGGCAGCACTAACGCATCGAGTGCAGCGCGTTCCAGTATTAGGGGCAGGTGATCCAGTTGCGTGTTTGCACCCAGTAAACTGACCTGATAACCGTGTTGGCTTAACACATTGGCAAGCAAGAGCAATTCCACTTGCGTCGTATTGTCGTGCTGATTTGCGAGCAAAATGCGCTTGCCTGTGGCACGGCTATTGTGCTGCAAATAACGGGCGCTGAGTTTGGCACACAGGAATTCATGCAGGAATGCGTAATCCGCATAGGTCGAGGGGAGCAGCGCTTGCTGTTGCCAAAGCTGTTGGTGCAGCGGTAATAGTAGCTTTTTGGCGACTAATTCCAGTGAATAGAGTGAGACGGCTTCATTGAATACTTGGTCGAGGGAGCGTGCATCGAGTTTGCGAATCCAGCGTTGAAACAGTGTGTGATAATGCCGCCAAGGGTCATCGGTTTTGACATCGGTTGCCGTTCGCAGCAAAGGCAAGGGGTGATGACTGTCAAGCACATCACGGACGCGGCTGACAGGAATGCCTTGGTCGAGCAGGATGAGCACTTGCTTGACTCGTTCGACATCGTGTTGGCTGTAAAGGCGATGACCTTTCGGGGTGCGGCGTGGTTTGAGTAAACCGTAACGGCGTTCCCATGCACGCAAGGTGACGCTATTCACGCCAGTCTGTTCAGAGACTGTGCCGATGGGGAGGAGTGCGGTTGCATCAGCGTTGTTGGGCGCAGTTGTCGATGTCATAGGGTTTGTAATGACCTTGTACAATAATCATATAACTATAGGTGATTATGGGCAGGTAGAACAATACGCGTATGAAAATTACGGTTTAGTGATTGCACATAAAAAAGCCGCCTGTTAAGGGGCGGCTTTTGTGCGTCATGTGCTGCTAGATCGAATTAACGACCAAACAGTTTGCTCGCCAAGCCGATTGCGCCAGAAACGCCACCGACAGATTCCAACAGGCTGTTCAAATCCAGAGAACCTGCTGGAGAAGCTTTGTCAACCGCTTCAGGGACAGCCGCTTGCAAGCCGTTAAGCGCTTGTTCTTGGCTAATACCCAGTTGCTGTGCGAATGCCGCGATTTTGTCTTGACCAAACATCTGTGTCAGTTGACCACCGCTAGGTTGTGCATTTGCGCCATTACCTAACCATGAAGCTGCCAGTGAAGCTAAACCGGAGTCGCCGCCGCCCTGCATACCAGAAATCATGGAAGCCAAGCCGCCCAAACCACCTGCTTGTGCTTGATTTTGACCATTGCCCATTAGACCCATCATGGCTGAAGCAATTTCAGTCATTTCCAATTGACCGTCATGGTCTTTGTCTAATTGGCTTTTAAACATTTGGACAGCGATTTGCATTATATCCATGTGTGGATGTACCTTTGGTTAGATATTTTTTGGAATACGAATTTTCTGACCGGGGAAGATTTTGTCTGCGTCTTTAATGACTTCACGGTTAACTTCCACGATTTTGGTATATTTAGCGCCATTGCCATACGCTTTGTCAGCAATTTCCCACAGGGTATCGCCTTTTTCGATCACGTAGAATTCGTCATCGCCACCGACTTGGCTGCCATCGGAGATGGTCATGCCGTCCGCTTTGACTTCTTGGATACCCATCGCGTTGCCTGCCATCAGGACAGCTTTTTCTAACGCTTCCGCAGACTGTGCTTGACCGGTCAACGTGGCTACGCCGTCATTGACTTGTACCTGCAAACCACTGACACCCGGATTGTCTTCGTTGATGTGTTGTTCCAGAGCGGCGGGAGCATCTTCTTCCTTGCCGAAAATTTTCTTGCCAATATTACGGGCAAAATCAAATAGTCCCATCTTATTTTCTCCTAATGATTTACGTGTGGATTGATCACCACACGTAGTATAGACGCTATTCAGTCAAAGTTAACGCTTGACCTGACAGTCAGTCGGCAAATTTTACTAAAAGGTTCATTCGGGAAACACTTTTAAGCGAGGAAAGCCCCGAACTTAACCAGACGTTGCTGCCAATAGGTTTTGCTGAGGTTATCCAATGTGACTTTGCTGCCACCGGAGGCGGCATGGATGAAATTACCGCGCCCAACATAGATACCGACATGGTTAACTGTGCTGCCGCTAGTACGGAAGAAGATTAAGTCACCGGGGCGCATTTCTTCAAAACTGAGAGTGCGGCTGGCTTGGCTTTGTTCGGCGGCGGTGCGTGGCAGTTTGATACCTTGTGCATTTTTATAAACATATTGGGTAAGACCACTGCAATCAAAGCCTGTCCCCGGTGATTCACCGCCGTAAGTGTAACGTACTCCCAAGGCTTGATGGGCTTGTGCAAGCAGTGCACGTCTAGCGGGTGCATCTGCTGGTTCAGCTTGCTGAGAAAACGGTTGATATTGTTGTGAATAAGTGGGTTGGGAGGTGTTGGATGGGTTATAGCTGGTGTAATACGGTCGCGCTTCCCCCTGATAATTCCCTTGATAAGCACCCGGTACAGTATGATTCCAATAAGGGTATTGCGCGGTTTGTGGGTAGTAAGTCACTGGCGCACAACCCCCTAAAAATGCCGCTGCTGTACCCGTCAGCAGTGCTGCGTTAAATTTACCCATTATAATCTGCCCTGTTTTTTGTTATATCTTTAGAACTAACGTGTATTCTATAAGTTCAAAACTGAACACAAACAAAAAACCCCCGCTAAACAGCACGCTTAGCGGGGGTTTTTACAGAGCTGAATCAATGGCTACCAATTAGTGCCGAAACTTTTATCAGATTCATTACCCAGCTTGGGTAAATCGGCTAAATCATGAATGGTACTTAACGGGCCATCGGGGAACAGTTGGTATAAATATTTGCGCCCACCTTGCGGCATGAATTCATCTTGCAGCATATCTGCCAGCATTCGGGCATTTTGGCAATCATCGCAGTGTTCGTAGAAGTCTAAGATAAAATCAATGACATCGCGGTGTGCTGCTGTCAGCGTAATGCCGCGTTCTGCTGCATTTTGGTCAATCAGTGCATAGATCTTATGGGTTTTGAGGACAGGAAGGGGGGCTCGCAGTACGGCATGGGCACGCGGGAACATTTCATCCAAAGAAACATCGCTAAACATCATGGCTTCATCCTCCTATTGGGGTGGCGATTGGGTATGATTATTCGTTTCTTATATCTATAAAGTAATATTCTTGAGTGCATAAGTCAAGAATTGTTGTACCTTTACGGTATGTTTCATTTTAATGTATGGAGTACGGCAACAAGTGAGTATGCAGCAACCTATTTTTAGCAGCCTAACCCTTGCCGCCTACGGTTGGTCGCCGAGCAATTGGGCGCAAGTCTTTTACCCTGATGATCTACCAGCAGAGTGGCATATTGCCTATTATGCTAATGAATTCAGTAGAATACTATTGCCTGCGGCACTGTGGAATGCGGTGTCATTAGCGGCGGTAGCAACATGGGCAAAGGATACCGCAGATGATTTTGGGTTTTACCTAGAACTCACCCGTGATGTTTTGCAGGCAGCACATTGGCAGTCAGTACAGATGACGGTAGAGCAGCATTTGGCGGAAAAAGTGTTGGGATTGCTGGTCGATAGCGATGCAATGCCTTTGTTACCTGTGGCATGGGTGGAACGTTTCGCCGTGCATCAGCGCGTGACAGGGCAATGGTTGGGGGTAATGCCTAATGGAGCGGAGGCGCAAGTCGGTATGCTGCATTCCCCTCAAGCCTTCGCGCCGCTAGCCTTGCGTGACGTTTTTGAACAACTTCAGCAACACACAGCACATCGCGATGTCATCCTGTTTTTGGATACGCCGTATGCAACCGTGGAACAGATGCGTTTGATGCAACAGCTCTACGGCGTGTAACGCTAGCGGTAAGCGTTCGGCTTGCTGCGATACGGGTCATAGCGGTAAGGGTCAGGTAAGCGTTGCTGTTGTGGCGGCTGATACTGCTGGTATTGATAGCTGCCGCCTTGTTGCATTATTTGCTCGAACATTCCCGCTTTTTCCATGTAATACCCCACGCCACCCAATAAGGTGATGCCGAGTAAGGCAGCAAACACAATTTTTACCACGCTGTACGGGCGTTCGCCTTGGGTTTTGCCGTTGCGCCCGTTAATGACAAAGCGGTAGGTTGCGCCGTTATAGCGGAACGCGGCTGACCACACCGGCAATAATACGTGTTTGAAGGTGGTGGCAGAATGCTGAGTTTGCAGGCTATGTACGCGCTGCTGGTCGCCGCCAATGTCGCTGATAATCGCGTTGTAAATGCGACTATCCATAACGCCCCGCGCTTGCTCGAAGCCTTCATCCAAATCCACCTGATAGATTTCGCTTTGGAAACCGCTCAAATAGCTTTCATTGTAAGGTATAAGATTCGGTAAATCCCACGGTTCTAAACGGTCTAAGATAGTGCGGGGTAGGGTATGGGTTGCACCGACTAAAACATCATCGAAAAACAGCCGTACCCGCCCACTCACGGGAGTCCAACGTACCCGTGGCACACTCTGCATTTGCTGACGCGGTTGACCGTTGACGATAACAGTGACCATTTGTTGTTCGTAATAGATCACGCCGCGTTCACCGCGATAATAGCTATCGGTATGGCTGTCATACGTCCAATACGGGATATAAATACCCAGCAATTTTTCATCACGCTTCGCTTTGTCTTTCAAGGCAGACGGCGCGAACCACAAGCTACCGATCCACTGATCAAACGCGGCGTGCGCATTTTTGTCGGTAATCAGAAAAGGTAATAATGATTTGGGTTGGAACAAACGGGTTTGTTCCGTCCCCGTCACCACGGGTGTGCCACAGAAGGGGCAATCACCCGCGTGATTGTTTTGCTTCAGCTCAAAAATGGCGGCACAGTTGGGGCATTTAACCACTTGCGTGTTATCCAACGGGCGTAATTTGTCCTGTTGGATAGCCCGTAATGCTTGCTCGAAACTGTACTCACGAATTTCCTGCGTACCTTGGCGTATTGCATTTTGATGCCCGCAATACGTGCAAGTCAGTGTCTGCGTACCCGGTTGGTACACCTGATCCGCGCCACATTGTTCACAGGGAAAGTGCTGTTGGTTAGTTTTGTTATCCGCCATTGAAGCCTTCTAAGCCGTTGTTGTTATTGTGTACTTTGGGGGGGCGCTGAGGGTGGAATCGGTGGTGGTGCTTGCGTGGCAAACAATCCACTGAGGGCAGCCGTTTCCCCCGCTGCTTGCCAATTCGCCATCCCCGCTTGCCAGACCAAGGTTGCCGCTGTCATTTGCCCGTTTTGCACCATTTGCTGCAATTGCGCAAGACCCAACGGCCCCCGTGATTCTTGCCCAATCGCCACATGCCAGTTGGTGTCCGGTAACGGTGGCGGGGTAGCAGCAGTGGCAGGTTTATTCAGCACTTCTGCCATTTTGTTAGCAACAGCAAAGCCCATTCCCATATCCAACGCGCTATTAGAGCCGCCGTTACCGACACCTTGCGCGGTTTGGTATTGCAAGTATTTGTCTAGGTTGCCGATCATGCCCATGCTGGTACGCTTGTCGAGTGCTTCTTCCACTTCCGTTGGTAGGGAGATATTTTCGACCAGAATCGAGGTCAGTTTCAGACCATACGCCGCGTATTCAGGAGCGATTTTCTGGGTGACAAACGTGCCAAGTTGCTCGTAGTTGGCTGCCATATCCAGCACCGGAATATTAGCGCTGGCAACAATGCTGCTGAAACGGGTGACGATGATGTTGCGCAATTGATCACTGATCTCATCGACGGTGAAATGCCCATCCGTCCCCATGATTTCCTGCATGAATTTGCGGGCATCATCAACGCGCATTCCATACGTACCAAAAGCACGTATGCGCACACCGCCAAATTCACTATCGCGAATCATCACGGGGTTGCGTGTACCCCATTTCAGGTTGGTGAATTGCTTGGTGTTGAAGAAATACACTTCCGCTTTAAACGGGCTGCTGAAACCGTGATCCCAGTGTTGAAGGGTGGATAGCAACGGCAGGTTCTGGGTTTCCAGCACGTACATGCCCGGTGTTAGCACGTCCGCGACTTCGCCTTCGTTGACGAAAATGGCGACTTGCGATTCGCGCACGGTGAGCTTCGCGCCGAATTTGATTTCGTTGCCGTGGCGCTCAAAGCGGTAGACCATCGTGTCGCTGCTGTTATCCGTCCATTCGATGACATCAACGAATTCACCCATCAATTTGTCCCATAATCCCATGGTTTATGCTCCTTGGCTTGGGCTGGCGGCTTTGGATTTCGCTGCGGTAAGGGCGTGGCGCAGTTCGCCTTCCATGACCTTGATTTCTTCTTCGGCTTTGGCACGCATGGCTTTGCCTTCGTCCGCAATACGCAGCGAGTCGTTGATGGTGTCGATCAGGCTTTGGTTGGCTTTTTTCACGGATTCAATGTCGAACACGCCGCGTTCCATTTGTTTGCGGGTTTCCGCATTACCTAAACGCAGGGTTTCAGCGTTCTTTTCCAGCAATTCGTTGGTGAGGTCGGAAGCTTTTTTGACGACTTCAGCCGCATCGCTCATGCGGAAAATGGTGACCGCTTGTGCCAACTGATTTTTCCACAACGGTACAGTGTTGATCAGGGTGGAATTGATCTTATTGATCAGGGTTTTGTCGTTTTCCTGCACCAAACGGATGCTGGGCAGGCTTTGCATCGCGACTTGGCGGGTTAAACGCAGGTCGTGGACGCGGCGTTCAAGATCGTCCCGCGAGCTACGCAGATCGCGTAAGTTTTGTGCGAGGATCATATCCGCCGTGTTTGCTTCGACTTTGGCAACCAATGCAGGGATGTCAGTACTTTCTAGACGGCGCAGTTTTTCTTCACCAGCAGAAATGTACGCTTCCAGATTGTGGAAGAAATCTAAGTTGGCTTCGTAGAGTTTGTCGAGCGTTACCACGTCGGTCAGCAACTGGGTTTTGTGACCTTCCATCTCATCAGTGATGGTGTCGATTTGCTTGCGGACTTCCTCGTATTGGCTGAGGAATTCGACCACAGGCTTGGCTTTGCCAATGAGTTTTTCCCACCAGCTTGGCTCGTCGTTGGGGTTGAGTGCGTCAATGTCAAAGCCTTTAATCGCCGTGACCATGTTGGTGAGGGATTTTCCTGCTGAACCGATGTCTTTGTTTTTAACACCGTTGAGCATTTTTTCAGAGATAGTGGTCATCTGCTCTTGGGTTTTCGTGCCAAAGAACATAATGCTGCTGCGGTCGTTCATGTCGATTTCAGCGATGATGTTTTCGAGTTTACTTTTATTGGCATCATTGGCTTGGTCGTAGGCAACCAGTTCAGTGGTCATTTCGGGCAATGGCGCAAGGGCAGTACCGGGGATAATGGCTGGAGCAGTTTGTACGGCTGTTGTTGTTTGTGTTTCATTCATAGTAGTTTTCTCCTTAGGTTTGTTGGTGTATCAGAGGACGCCTTCGCGCTTTAATTGGGTTTCCAGCACTTCTATTTGTACGTCCAAATCAAAATGGTTGTCTTCCAGCAATTTGGTTTGTTGCTCGGTAAAAGTCTGTTCTAGCGAATCCAGCACCCGACTGAAATTGGTTTCCAGAGCAACTGCCCGTTCTCCCTGATGAGTGCGAGCGTAGCCTTCGGTCACGCGCTGTGTGCCATCCAGATAAACTTTGAGGAATTTACGCGCACGGGAGAGGCGCGTGGGATCTTCTTCAATGCTTTCCAACACTTCGCGGGCTTTGCTGGTAATACGCTGCAAACGCGCATTGAATTCGGGGTTGGGGATTTGGCGACGGGCTTGTTCAATCGCGTCGATTTTGACGTTGGCGGCATCGAGCGCTTCTAGCACTTCTTCGATGGTGACACCGATGGAAATATTGCCCGCTTTATCTTTGCGCGGGTCAAGCCCGTAGTAGAGCGCAAAGCCAAGGAAAGTCACTGCACCGATCAGAGCTGAGGATAAAATATCACCCATTGCGAAATCATTCCCCCACCATTCTAAAGCGCCGGTGGCAATGCTGATAATCAGGGCTGCCACCGTTTTGAAGGGGGTAGTGGGGGCACGCGCAATTTTACGGCGTTCGTATTCACCTTGCAGGCGGAAGCCGTGGCGAGCAATGCTTGCGCCTATCATGAAAGCTGCAAATATTCCCCCCGTTACCAGTGTATCCATGACGTCGCCGCGCATTAATGAGCCGATGGCGGTAATCAATGCAGGGAGAGGAAGTACGTAAAGCAAGATGCCCTTAATGCCATAGCGGACATTGTGAATGGCAGGTTCGTAGCGTTTGGCAGCCGTTTTGACCGTTGTCGTCATGGTGTGTCCTATTAGAATAGGGGAGGGAAGAGGTGAAAGATAGATGACGCACTAACGCCGCCAATAGTCACCACCAACAGAATAAAGCCAATTGTCTTTTTTAGTGCATAGGCCACTGTGCCGATCCTCCTTTTTATAATCAAGGCTAAGTGTAGCGTGTATGTGGGGATATAGCCTATTCTATTCAAGCATGGTACTGAGAAAAAGATTTTATTTATGAACGGAAGCTGTATAATGAATGCATGTTTGTGTCAGAACGAAAAAAAAGCGAGCCGTAATTAGGACTCGCTTTTTGTAAAGGGAACTTTAAGAACACCGCAGCGTTATGCTGTCGGGAGTGAATGCAAGCAAACCCCCTGTTTGCGACCTCGCATTCTGGTTCTCAAGGCTAACCATGCAACCAGCTCCCCAATAAATGGCCGGTTGTCAGGGTAGGATTGAGAAAGTTAACCTCAGCGTGCCGTCATCTCGAATCTCTTATGCCATTGAGTGTCAGAACGGCGGAACAAGCTTATTTTTTTATTTCAGATACATCTGACGACAGAATCGTTACCACAAACCCCAAGTTCGCGATTCCTGCTGAAGTTGTGACTATACTAAGCGCGAATCCATGAATCTAACCTGAATCTTTGGCTTATTTTTTGCTCGATAAAAACAGCGCAGGGTCTACAGGTTCGCCATTCAAATACACCGACCAATGCAAATGTGGGCCAGTCGCCCGTCCGGTGCTGCCCACTTTTCCAACAATATCACCTTGTTGGAGCACGTCACCGGGTTTGACAGTAATCTCACTCAAATGTGCGTACAGACTAATCACCCCTGCGCCATGATCAACATATACCGTATTGCCGCTGAAAAAGAAATCGTCGGTATGTAAGACACGCCCCGCAGCGGTGGCTTCGACAGGTGTGCCTGTGGCAGCCGCAATGTCCATGCCGCTGTGCGGATTGCGCGGTTGGTTATTGATAAAACGTTTCAGACCAAACCGCCCTGTATCGCGCCCCGGTACAGGCTTGATGAAATCCAGTTGTGTTTCACCTTCCGTAAAGTGGGTTTTTGCCTGTTGTTGCACGGCGAGTTCACGCACGATGCGTTCGCTGGATTCATCATCGGGGTCAACTTTGTTTTTGTCTCTGATGGTAATGTGCTGGGTTTTGTATTGCTTGGGTTGTATTTCAAAAGCAATACGTTCACCGCTAGCCGTATTTAATTGCTGTGTACCTTCTTCCACATCCAATGGAATGCCGACCAAAGCGACCCATTGCGATGCCACGGGGACAACCGTTACCCGCTGCCCCGCATACTGTACAATTGGGGCAGTGTTGGAAAGTGGGGCAATCGTGACGTGGGCAATACCGCCGGGGACAGGGTTTTCGCGGGGGAATGCCAATGCGTTGGCGGAATAGAGAGCCATGCTTAACAGCAACCATTTTTTCATTTTTATTAATCCTGATTAAGTGGGTACGAACGATACGATGAAGCATAGCATAGCCGCCGCCCGAATGCGGGACATCCAGCCGTTTCACGTCATGGCGTTGCTGGCGGAGGCGCGGCAGCGTGAAGCAGCAGGGCAAGACATTATCCACATGGAAGTAGGCGAGCCGGATTTTCCGACACCCGCGCCGATTGTGGAAGCGGGTATCCGCGCTTTGCAGGCAGGGCAGACGAAATACACGGCTGCGCGGGGTTTGCCGCCGTTGCGCGAAGCCATTGCGGATTACTACGCCAGCCGTTTTGGGGTAAATATTTCACCCGACCGTATTCTGATCACTCCGGGCGCGTCGGGTGCGTTGCAATTGGTGTTGGGTGCATTGATTAATCCGGGGGATGAGGTGCTGATGACTGACCCCGGCTATCCATGCAACCGCCATTTTGTCCGTCTGTTTGAAGGCATTGCCACCGCTTTGCCGGTCGGAGCAGACACGGCGTATCAATTGACTCCAGTACATATTCAGCAACATTGGAGCACAAAAACGCGTGCCGTCATGTTGGCAACACCCGCGAATCCTACCGGTACGGTATTAAGCATGGCGCAATTGACAGCGCTTCATGCGGAAGTGCAAGCGCGTGGCGGGCAATTGATCGTCGATGAGATTTATCAGGGGTTAACGTATGGCGTTCCCGATGTTACGGCGTTAGCAGTGGATGCGGATAATACTTGGGTGATCAACAGTTTCTCGAAATACTTTGGTATGACGGGCTGGCGTTTGGGATGGGTGGTTGCTCCCGAATGGGCGGTGGAGTCGCTGGATCGTTTGGCACAAAACATTTTTCTGGCAGCGTCTACGCCTGCACAATATGCCGCGTTGGCTGCTTTTACGCCGGAATCGCTTGGCATGATGGAAATGCAGCGTCAGGAATTGCAACGCCGTCGTGATTTCTTACTACCAGCGTTACGCGATTTGGGTTTTGTGATCGGGGTTGAGCCGCAAGGTGCGTTTTATGTGTATGCAAATTCGTCACATTTTTGCGATGATGCGCAACGCTTAAGCCGTGCTATGTTGGATCAAACGGGGGTGGTGTTTACGCCGGGGTTGGACTTTGGTAGTCATCAAGCAGCGACGCATGTACGCTTTGCTTACACCACTGAAGTAGCCAGACTGGAGCAGGCGGTTGCGCGTTTGGCTCGCCACCTGCCCCGTTGAGTTAACTGCCGAAGGTGTTGCAGTCCTGCATATTGCCGGAGCGTTGCCCGCGTTGAAACCATTCAGCCCGTTGTTTGGATGAGCCGTGCGTGAAGGAGTCGGGGTTGATCGTGCGCCCAGACATGCGTTGCAAACGGTCATCGCCGATGGATGCGGCGGCGGTGACGGCTTGCTCAATATCGCCGGATTCCAACATATTGAGCTGTGTTTGGGAATGATTTGCCCACACACCCGCGTAGCAATCTGCCTGTAATTCGAGAGCAACTGATAAGGCGTTACTGTCACGTTCGCTGGAACGTGCTTGTAAACGGGTCACTTGGTCGGTGATGCCGAGCAGACTTTGTACGTGATGACCAATTTCATGCCCTAGCACATAGGCCTGTGCGAATTCACCGGATGCGCCCAAGTTTTTGAGTTCGTGGAAAAAGCCAAGGTCGATATACACTTTTTGATCGCCGGGGCAGTAAAACGGGCCGGTGGCAGCACTCGAATAGCCACAAGCCGATTCGGTGCTATCTTCAAATAAGACCAGCTTCGGCTCAACGTAACGCTTACCGTGTTGTTGAAAAATGGGGTTCCATACATCTTCGGTGGTGGCGAGTACGGCGGATGCAAATTTGCCACCGTCATCATTGGGTGTGCCTGTACGGACTTCTTGGCTGGTGCTACCGCCACCTAATCCACCTAAAATGGTATTTGCACCACCTACTAAGCCGAGCAGTTGTAGTGGATTACCGCCCATATACCAGCCAATCAAGACAATGGCGACTGTTCCCATCATGCCAATGCGGAAGCCGCCACCGCCACCGCCACCACTCCCGCCCCGCCGGTCTTCCACGTTGCTGCTTTGTCGTCCTGTTCTCCAGCGCATCTTGTGTCTCCATAAAAATATTCTTCGGAATTATTTCGGCTTTTTGAGAACTAAAACCAATTACGTGGAATCTGTCAACTTATAAATGACTACAGCGTTAATACACAGGAGTCTCCGGCTATTGGCAGGGGAAATAGGGGCACTCAAAGGAATATGATGAGAATGGCGGCATTGATAACCGATCACAATGAACGGTTGGAGAGAGATTCGCACAAGGATGATGGTTTAGGTAGCACAGCACGGCTCAATAACTTCCTGAAGGAAGTGAGTCGGCGTGCGTTCGTGGTCGCACGTCTGGCAACGCAAGACGAAGATGAGGCTATGGACATTGTGCAGGATGCAATGTTTAAGCTGGTGCAAAAATATTCAGGACATCCCGAGGGGGAGTGGGGTGCATTATTCCACACCATTTTGCACAGTAGGCTGAATGATTGGCATCGTCGCCAGAAAGTACGTAATCGCTGGCGGGTGTTTTTTTCCACAAATGACGATGAGGATGACGTTACACCAGAAGATCAGGTTGCGCAAACCCAGTTTTTAGAGCCAGAACGCCAATTGTTGCAGGATGAAATGAGTGTTTTGGTGCAAGCAGCAGTGGGGCACTTGCCATTACGTCAGCAGCAAGCGCTGTTATTGCGTGGCTGGGAAGGGTATGACATTGCCGAAACTGCAAAAATCATGCAGTGCTCCGAAGGGAGTGTAAAAACACATTATTCAAGGGCTATCCACAGTTTGCGGGAAAAACTGGGAGATCATTAATGACAAACATGACAATAGAGATAACAGAACAGGTAGTGGTGAAGGTAGTAAAACAGGGGATGGATCAGTCGGTCATGCACTTGGATTGGCAGACGCAAGCGGCGTTGACGCGCTTACGGATGCAGTCTTTGGCTCAGCTTGACCGCCGATCCATTGGTTTTCGCTTTTCGTCGCTTGCACGGGGATTCGCGGTAGCAGCGGCTGTCACATTGACAGTCGCGCTTTGGGTGTTACCAACCCTAACGGAGATGCCATCGAGACCGTTACTCAGCACAACCGAGGTAACTGAACAGTCCCCCCTTACCCAAACGCACTAAATTTGCGACACTCCCCCGATGACCCAACAACTGAAAGACCACAGCCTCAAACAGCTTAACAGCCAGTACCTTGCCAAGCTCACGCCGGAGGAACTGCTGCACCTGTCGACCAAGTTGTTGCATGACCTGAAAGAAGCGCGGGAACAGATCAACCAAAACTCCAACAACTCCTCCAAACCACCCAGCAGCGGTTTCCCGTGGGAAACGTCACCCAAAACGGTGGCTTTGCCCGAAACAGAAGGGGTGGGTGCAGCCAGAGGAAAGCCAACCCCGGAACCAGAAGCTGTGGCGGGCACAAAGCCAGCCCAACCAGCCAAACGCAAAGCGGGTAAACAACCCGGCGCACCGGGTTATGGTCGGGTATGGCATCCGCCCATCAATGCAGACGAACACCATTACCCCAGCCGATGTGAAGCCTGTGGCAGGTCCCTGGATGCGGCTGTCTCCCGTATTTATACCGCCTATGACAGTGTGGACATCCAGTTTGGCACGGATGGGAACCCCGGACTGACCGTCATCACCACCCGCCACCACCTTCACGATAGCGTATGCACCTGCGGTCATGTGAGCCGCCATATCCCGCATCGCCAAGCTCCCGACCCGTTATACCCGGAGGTTGATGTGGGCGAGTGGCGGCTGATTGGGGGCAATCTGGCGGCACTTATTGTCCACCTACGGCTGCGCTCACGCTTGTCACTGCGTGGCACACAAGAACTGTTGCGGGAGGTGTTGGGCATTCCCCTAAGTGTCGGGGTGTTGCAGCAATGTTTTGAGGAAGCAGCCGCGAGTGCTTCTCCATTGGAAGATGCCTTGGTGGAAGGGCTGTTGGCAGAAGCCACCGCTGACGGCGGGGTGCTGTATATTGATGAAACCTCTTGGAAAGAGCGTGGCGAAGCCCTGTGGCTATGGACATTCGTCACCACCCTCAGCGTTTGTTTCTACGTAGGGCAGCGCACCATTGAAATGCTCGACAACGTGATTAGCCCCCACTTTGGGGGCTGGCTGATGAGTGATGGCTATGCCGCTTACCGCCACCACCCCAAACGCTTGCGTTGCTGGGCGCACCTGATCCGCAAAGCCCGTGGGCTGGCAGAATCACTGGACAAAGACGGGCGGACGTTTGGCAACTTCACCCTCGCTTGGCTGAGGGTATTACAGGACGACATTTACGCTTGGCGGGCAGCAGGCGGCACGGTGGGGACGCAAACCGACGTGATCCGTCAACGCCATCAGGCAAAACTCCTGGAATTCAGGGCATTATGCTTGATCCATGCCGTATCTGCCCATGACAAGACGGCGGCACTGGCGAAAGAGTTCATCAATGATTGGGATGCCATTTTCCGAATCCTTGACCACCCGTGGCTTCCCTTGACCAATAATGAGGCTGAGCGGGCGTTGCGCCATTGGGTGATCCTGCGCAAAACCAACCATGGCACAAAGAGTGCTACGGGGAGCCGTGCGTTTGCCATGCTGGCCAGCATCATCGGTACTTGCCGCAAACGTGGACAGTCTGCCTTGGCTTATCTTGCCAGTGTTATTACCGCTGCCCGCGCTGGCTTTGCCCTGCCCGCTTTACCGCAAGGGGTGGGGATGTGATCAATTACCAACCGAGTTGGATGTTAATGCGATGGATGTCTTGATGTCCGGTGAAGACATGGATTTGCTGGAAAATCTGGATATGTATGAATGGTTGGAGGCCGAATACGGCTAAACAGTGATTAAGGAGAAGGTCATGACGAGGAAAGGAATCCTAAGTGTGTGTGCAATGCTGTGGGCATTGCTGGCGGCAACGCCTGTGACAGCCGATGAAACGGCAGATGATATTGCGAAAATGCTCACTTGGTGGGATGAAGTCGGCAGCGATTGGGAAAAAGCTGAGGCATTCATCGAATTTGCCGGTACAGAAAAAACGTACCAATTGGCAGATAACACCACCGAGGAGAGCGATGATGAATCACAGCAGCAATAAAGGGCGTTTCATCGGGTTGTTGATGGTGTTATTGGCGACATTACTATTATTGTTACCCAGTAGCCCCGTGATGGCAGATACAGCGAAATGGGAGGATTTAAACAGTAATGAGAAATCAGTACTGAAAGATTTCCAACAGGAGTGGGAAACGTTGTCCGATAAAACCCAAAGCAGTTTACGGCGTTGGGCGGCAAAACCGGCTACGGAACGGACGCGTATTAAGCAACGCTTTAGTGAATGGCAACAACTTTCTGCCTCCCAGCAAAAGAAGGTTGCTAAGCAATTAGCGCGTTACCGAGCCATGTCAGCCGAGCAAAAAGCCCGGATTAAGCAATGGCACGAATGGGTTAAAAAGTTACCTGAAGCAGAGCGTAAAAAACTGCGAGAGCAGTGGTCTACGATGAATGATGCCGAGCGTCGCGCTTATATGAAAGCCTTACAGAAACAGTATGGTAATCACTAGCTGATTCTGTTGAGTGAATGAATCATTGGGTTTTGACATAAAATATCATTCTAGTGTTCAGTCTGCGTTCAGATTAACTTTTAATCAAAATTATTTATTGATAGCATGATTCCTTTAAAATCAATTGCTTGTATGCTTCGTTAAGTTTGCGTTAAGGTCTTCTCGTTGATGTGGAATTGTGCTAATGTGTCGACATAATGCTGATAACACCCCAAAAGGTTTCATGACCTTTATAGAAAAAGGAGTCTCAAGAATGTCAAGACCACAGACCCACGTACATAGTCAGGAAGTTACTGCCTTCGTGTCCGCTGATGTATTGGATGTCACTGAATTGGAAGATGATCTTGAAGATGAAAGCATCACTGATGATGCAGTAGATATTGATGAAGTATTAATTCTTAAAGAAAATATCAATACGTCCGTTTCCGCTGGTGAAGTGGATGCCACCCAGATGTATTTGCGTGAAATTGAACGCTCGCCGTTATTGACACCGGAGGAAGAGATTTTGTATGGGCGTCTTGCCCGTGATGGGGATGAGTTTGGTCGCAAGAAAATGATTACGTGTAATTTGCGTTTGGTCGTGAAAATTGCGCGTCGTTATATGGGACGTGGTTTGCCTTTGCCCGATTTGATTGAGGAAGGTAATTTAGGTTTGATCCATGCGGTGGAAAAATTTGACCCAGAGCGCGGTTTCCGGTTTTCAACGTATGCCACGTGGTGGATTCGTCAAAATATTGAACGTGCATTGATGAACCAGACACGCACGATTCGCTTGCCCATTCACGTTAATAAAGAATTAAACGCTTATATGCGTAAAGTGCGGGAAATGACGCAAAAGTTGGGTTATGAGCCGTCTTTACCGGAAGTCGCCGAAGCGTTGGATAAACCCATCGAAGTATTGCGCAAATTGTTGGATTTCAACGAACGGATTACCTCGTTGGATGTTACCGTGGGTAAAGACAGCGATAGTCCGCTGGTTGATTTCGTCAGCGCAGAAACTAGTGATGAGCCGGATAGCAAATTGGAAGATGAAGACATTACCCAATCCGTCGATAATTGGTTAGGTCAGTTGGAATTCAAGCAAAAAGAAGTGATTGTGCGCCGTTTTGGTTTACATGGTCACGAACGCGCAACACTGGAGCAGGTCGGTGAAGCGCTGGGCTTGACCCGCGAACGGGTTCGCCAAATTCAGATGGATGCCCTCAAACGTTTGCGCCGGATTCTGGAAAATAAAGGCTTGTCTGGTGAGAGTCTGTTGGGTCTGCATTAATCGACAAAAAATGCTGCTGCGACGCGTCTTGCCTCCGACAACAATACATTATAAGTGCGGCAAGTAGCGGCGGTGGTCATCACTTCAAATCCCACCCCGTGTTGCACCAAGGTTTTCCAAACTTCTGCTGGCGGGAGTTGCTGACTTTTCCCCGTTCCAATCAATATAACCTCAGCACCGATGGCAAATAAGGCATCCAAGTGTGCTGGTTGCAGTTCGGCGAGTGTTTGCGGTTGCCAATCACTGATCAAGGTTTGCGAGCCAATCAGAAAACTGTTGGTTAAGCGTTCATAATTGACCGCTACCCACGCTTCGCCATAACCCGTAATACGGTAGGTTGCCCCACCCATGTCTTCGCTGAACTTCATTTGCGCTTCCTTAGCCTGTATCGGTAATTGACAGCCTGCATGGTGAATTGTAATGTGACTGGCATTAGCAATCAGGACATAGAACCGTGCAGGACGATTTCCAAAGAATAAACCGGCTTCCGACCTACGTTTTCAAAATCACGGACGCTCTCAAGCGGGAAGCCCGTGCCAAGGGCGAGGACATTATCGATTTCGGGATGGGTAATCCCGATCAGCCGACCCCCAAACACATTGTAGACAAACTGGTGGAAGCAGCGCAACGGGGCGACACGCATCGCTATTCGATGTCGCGTGGCATCCCGCGTTTGCGCAAAGCGATCAGCAATTGGTACAAGCGCAAGTTTGACGTGGATATTGATCCCGAAACCGAAGCGATTGTCACCATCGGCTCGAAAGAAGGCTTGGCGCATCTGGCACTGGCAACCTTAAGCCGTGGTGATACCGTGCTTGTACCAAACCCCGCTTACCCGATCCATCCGTATGGTAGCATCATTGCAGATGCGGATATTCGCCATGTGCCGTTGGTGGAAGGCAAGGACTTCTTTGCGGAGTTGGAAGCTGCGATTAAAAATTCGTGGCCTAAGCCCAAAATGTTGATCATCAACTTCCCCGGCAACCCGACAGGACAGTGCGTTGAACTCGACTTTTTCGAGCGAGTGATCAAAGTCGCTAAAGAGCATGATGTCTGGGTTATTCACGACATTGCTTACGGCGAAATTTGCTTCGATGGCTACCAAGCACCGTCGATCCTGCAAGTGCCAGGGGCGAAAGACATTGCGGTGGAATTCTATTCCCTGTCCAAAACCTACAATATGCCGGGTTGGCGCGTCGGCTTCATGTGCGGTAATCCTGTGCTGGTGAAAGCGTTGGAGCGGATCAAATCGTATTTGGATTATGGCATGTTTGCGCCGATTCAAATTGCGGCGATTGCGGCATTGGAAGGCCCGCAAGATTGCGTCCAAGAAATCAGCGCGATGTATGAAAGCCGCCGCAATGTGTTGTGTGATGGGTTGAATGCTGCCGGTTGGGCGGTCGAGCGTCCGAAAGCCAGTATGTTCGTGTGGGCGAAAATCCCTGAACATTATGCGGCAATGGGTTCATTGGAATTCGCTAAGAAATTGTTAAAAGATGCGCAAGTTGCGGTGTCGCCGGGGATTGGTTTCGGTGAATACGGTGATGATCATGTGCGTTTTAGCCTGATTGAGAACGAACACCGTACCCGTCAGGCAATCCGCAATATCAAACAAATGTTTCGTAAAGATCAAGGTTTAAAGGAGTGAGCATGGATCCCGTCAAGGTTGGTCTGCTAGGGCTAGGGACTGTGGGTGGCGGTACTGCCGTTGTATTGAAACGTAATGCGGAAGAAATCGCCCGTCGCGCGGGTCGCGGCATCGTGATTGATTACGCCGCAAACCTTGATCTCAGCCGTGCTGAAGAATTGGGTTTAGGCAGTGTGCGTTTGACGCATGACGCGTTCGAGGTGGTGAATGACCCCGACATTCAAATCGTGGTTGAGCTGATCGGTGGTTATACCGTAGCACGCGATTTGGTGTTGCAGGCGATTAACAATGGTAAGCATGTTGTTACCGCCAACAAGGCGTTGATTGCGTTGCATGGCAATGAGATTTTCGCAGCAGCACAAGCTAAAGGTGTCATGGTGGCGTTTGAAGCGGCAGTGGCGGGTGGTATTCCGGTCATCAAAGCGGTGCGTGAAGGGCTGGCAGCCAACCGTATCGAATGGCTGGCAGGTATTATTAACGGCACAAGTAACTTTATTCTCACCGAAATGCGTGATAAAGGACGTAGCTTTGGCGATGTGCTGGCTGAAGCGCAAGCCTTGGGCTATGCCGAAGCTGACCCAACGTTTGACGTGGAAGGCATTGATGCGGGTCACAAGCTGACGATTTTGTCGTCGATTGCGTTTGGGATTCCGTTGCAATTCAAGCAAACCTACACTGAAGGCATTTCCAAAATCACTGCGGAAGACGTGAGCTACGCGGCTGAATTGGGTTATCGCATCAAACTGTTGGGGATTGCACGACGTACCGAGGCGGGTATTGAACAGCGGGTTCACCCAACCTTGATTCCACAACGCCGCTTGATTGCGAGTGTCGATGGCGTGATGAATGCGGTATTGGTGAAGGGCGATGCGGTCGGCGCAACCTTGTATTACGGCGCGGGTGCTGGGGCAGAACCGACCGCTTCTGCTGTGGTGGCCGATTTGGTGGATATTACCCGTGCGTTGACGGCTGACCCCGAAAACCGTGTACCGCATTTGGCGTTCCAAGCGTCGCAGCTTGCGGATACCGCGATTCTGCCGATTGCAGAAGTGGAAACCGCTTTTTACCTGCGCATGTGTGCACTGGATCGCCCCGGTGTCTTGGCAGACGTGACGCGCATTATGGGTGAACGTCAAATCAGCATTGAAGCCTTCATCCAGAAAGAGCCGACCAGTGGTGTGGATAAAGTGGACATTATCATGCTGACGCAGCGTGTGCGTGAAGGCAATATGGACGCAGCCATTACGGCGATTGAAGCGTTGGAAACGATTTGCAGCAGCGTGACGCGCATTCGTGTAGAGACTTTGGGCTAATAACATGAAATACATTTCGACTCGCGGGCAATCGCCTGCGCAATCTTTCAGTGAAATTCTGCTGGGTGGGCTTGCGCCTGATGGTGGTTTGTATTTACCGGAAACCTATCCGCACTTCAGTGCGGATGATTTGACACAAATGCGTGGCATGAATTACCGCGAACTGGCGTTTGCGGTGCTGTCGCGCTTTGCGACGGATATTCCTGCGGCTGATCTGAAGGCGATTATCGACAAAACGTACACCGCTGAGGTGTATTGCAATGTGCGTGACGGCGAAAATGCTGAAGACATTACCCCGCTGCATACGCTTGAGCCGAATCTACATTTGCTGTGCTTGTCGAATGGCCCAACGATTGCGTTTAAAGACATGGCGATGCAATTGCTCGGCAATTTGTTTGAATACGTGTTGGCAAAAGCCGGGCAGGGTATCAATATTCTGGGGGCGACTTCCGGTGATACGGGTTCGTCGGCGGAATATGCGATGCGTGGTAAGCATGGCGTGAACGTGTTCATGCTGTCGCCGCATGGCAAAATGAGCCGTTTCCAGACGGCGCAAATGTTTAGCCTGCAAGACGAAAATATCTTCAATATCGCAGTCAAGGGCGTGTTCGATGATTGTCAGGATATTGTGAAAGCAGTCTCCAACGATCATGCGTTTAAGGCGGCGCATAAGATTGGTGCGGTCAACTCGATCAACTGGGGGCGGGTAGCAGCACAGATTGTGTACTACTTTAAAGGCTACTTTGCCGCGACGGATTCAAACGATCAGCAAGTGAGCTTTGCCGTGCCATCCGGTAATTTCGGAAATGTGTGCGCGGGGCATATTGCGCGGATGATGGGTTTGCCGATCAAGCATTTGCTTGTGGCGACGAATGAAAACGATGTGCTGGATGAGTTTTTCCGCACAGGCGTGTATCGTCCGCGTGGTTCAGCGAATACCTACCATACCAGCAGCCCGTCGATGGATATTTCCAAAGCGTCGAATTTTGAGCGTTTCGTGTTCGATTTGGTCGGGCGTGATGGCGACAAAGTACGCGGTTTGTGGAATGAAGTGGATAACGGCGGCGCGTTTGATTTGAATGCGGACGGCGTGTTTGCACAAGTGCCTGCGTTTGGCTTCCAGTCGGGGGTGAGTTCACATACGCATCGGATGCAAACCATTCGTCAAACCTTTGAAACCTATGGCGTGATGATCGACACGCATACCGCTGATGGTTTGAAAGTCGCGTTGGAACAACGTGAAGCAGGTGTGCCGATGTTGGTGCTGGAAACGGCTTTGCCTGCGAAGTTTGAAGATTCCATCCGCGAAGCCTTGGGGCGTGATCCCGTGCGACCCGCCAGCATGAACGATCTGGAAAGCTTGCCGCAGCGTTTCGAAGTCATGGGCGCGGATGCGGATGCTATTAAGCAGTTTATTGTGGCTAAAACCGCGTAAGCTGCCGAGATCATGGCTAATTTTAGCACCCACATTACCGTGGCAGCAGCGGGGGCAGGCTTATTGTCTGTCCTCTGCCTGCAAGTCGGTTTAGCCGAGCCACGCGAAGCTTTATTATTGGCGTTGCTCGGCACAATTGGCGGTATTTTGCCGGATATTGACCTGCAACATGCTTACCCTAGCCGGATTATGTTTGCGTTATTTGGGATTATCGCTGCCTTCATGGTGGTGTTTTCCAGTAAAAATACGTTGTCGATTGTGGAATTATGGGGTGTGGGTTTGGCAACGTTCGGGTTAATTCGTTTCCCGATTTGGACGGTATTTCATCAATATACCAATCACCGTGGCTCGATCCATTCGCTAGTCGCTGCCTTGTTTTTCATGTTGTTGACGACGGCATTTGCCTTCCATGTTCTGGGGGAAATACCGTTTATGGCGTGGCTGTTTGGGCTGTTTGTGTTTTTGGGATTCGTGCTGCACTTGGTGCTGGATGAGTTGTACAGCGTGGATTTCATGAATACCAGAATCAAACGTTCTTTCGGCACAGCCTTGAAAATCCTTGATTGGAAAAAGCGTGAAAAATCCACGGCACTAGTGATTGCTACCTTGTTTGTGTGGGCAATCGTTCCTGATTCCCGCGCCTTTTGGGATACGCTCCTCAGCCCTGAAACGTATAGGATTATTGGGGCGCGGTTGCTGCCGTAGTGCTTGCGGCGTAATACTGTTGTCGAAACGAATGAAACGGATAATGCTGCAATAATTTATCCAGTTTGGGTTGGATGCTGCCGCGTCGCGCAAATTGGTGTACCGCCATTTTCAACGGAATGTCCACCTGTTGTGATACTTCACGGTATTCATGCGTATCCAATTCATACGGGTGCATGTAAAAAATGCTGGTGGCATGATCCAAATCGCGGGCTAGCCAGCGTGACAGCCAATACGGGTAAATGCGGAAATAACCGCCGCCCATCACCGGTAAGTTTTTTCCGAATACCTTGCTGACGCTCATTGGATAACAATCCAAACCACGTGCTGCGATGCGTTGTAAAATGCCATCATCACTAAACCCGTAACAGCTTCGCACGGTTGCCAGCATAATCGACGAGTCGTAGATAATCCCTTGTTCGTGCAGCGCATCACAATACCAGTCGAGAATATCGTCGCGCACTGAAAACGTGGGGGCGCGAAAACCGATCACTTTTGTACCGCTGATGTCTTCCAATAAGCCGACAGAACGCTGCATTTCGGCACGAAATTGCGCTTCGGTTAGGTTGTAAATCATGCGGTGTGTGTGCGAATGGCAGGCTAATTCATGCCCTGCTTGCGCGATAGTTTGGATCAGTTGCGGGAATTTTTCGGCGACCATGCCTTGCACGAAAAATGTGCCAGTGATGTGGTGTGCGTCCAAAATATCCAACAGGCGGCTGGTATTGCGCACCACGCGGCTGGAAACTTCGCGGTTAAAGTCGTAGACCGATTGTTGCCAGTCTTCGATGTCGGCGGTGAAGATCATGCCGTTGCTCCTACAGGAGACGTGTGGCAGGTGAGGTAGATGTCGCTGAGAATGTCGAGGATGCGGGTTTCGGCAAAGTGTTTGACGGCGTGTTCGCGAGCGGCTTTGCCCATTGCTAGACGTTGTTCAGGGTGTTGGATGTACCAGAGCATCTGATCGGCAAGGGCTTGCGGGGAATCAATCGGCGTTTTGAAGCCGGTTTGCTGATCAATAATCGCTTCGCGACTGCCTTTGACATCGGTGCAGATGACGGGTTTGCCGGATGCCATCGGTTCGATCAATGCACGCGGGATGCCTTCCGCAAACGAGGTGAGTACGCCGACATCAATGCTTTGGTAAAATGCGGGCATGTCGTTGCTGTATTCGACAATTTCGACGACATCGTGCAGCCCTTTTTGTTGAATATTTGCCTGTACGTTGGCTTTTAAATGCCCTTGCCCAATCAATTTTACCCTGAAATCACGGGTTTGTTTGGTCAGCAATTCCACAGCATCCAGCAGTAAAGCATGGTTTTTGATGGGTTCAAACCGCGCTACCATGCCAAACGTGGTGGGGGTTTGGCGTGCGGTAAAGTCCGGTACAAAGCGGCGCATATCTATGCCGTTGCCCAAAAAGACCATTTGTTCAGCATCGAGCAGGTGGTGTTCACGTGCTAATACCATGTCTTCAAGCAACTGGAACAGCGAATAGCGCACGGTTTTTTTTAGCAGCTTTTCGATCAGGATATAGGCTTTGCGTGCCAATGGGCTGGTATTGTCAGCAATGCTGTAACCGTGGCTTTGATAAATCCACACGGTTTTATGATCGAAAAACGCAAGGAAACGCCCCACTAACCCCGGTACGCCAAAGTGCAGGTGTACAGCATCGTAGCCACCTTGCTTAATGGCACGGCGCAAATTCCATGCAGAACGCAGTAATTGCAAAGGATTTAAACTGCGGTGCAGCGTTTCTACGATTACATTCATGCCTTGAGCCTGCATCAGGGCGACTTCATCACCCGCGCTGCACAAGACGTCAACGCGCATTTGTCCCGCATGGCGTTGATTTAACGCTTGCGCCCGGTGGAAAACCAGTGCGTAGGCTGAACTGCTGACGGTGCAAACTTCCAGAATTTTTAAGCGAGTATCTTTCATGGTGTGCTTCAATAAAATTTGTGGAGCAGGGCGCGAGATAAGCCATCCATGACTATTTCGGGCGTGTTGCGAATCAACCACGACGCAGCATCTTGCACCCCCGCACGTGCTTTTTGGGGTGGTTGAATCGCGATGGTGTAGTAGTAAATTTTGTGGGTGCGGGTGGCGAGTTTGAGCTTGAATTGGTGGGGATTACTGCCTGCGGAAGAGCGCCCTAGGTTGTAAGTTTTACGCCCACTTGCGCTACAATATTCAACGATTTGCCAGAGCATGGCGAGGAACACGTTATGCTTTTTGTAAGCAGTGTGGATGCCTGACCATGCGCCGTATACTTCATCTGTATTCACAAAGTTGACGGAGGAGACCACGGGAATACCATCCATATACCCCACGAAAATTTCGATGTGCGCGGCGCACTGAGTAGTTAAATCTTGAAAAAATTGTTTGGAATGCGGGAGGCTGCCAATATCGTGCAGGCTCACGCGATACAACTGATAAAACTCTTCCAACAATTGCGCGTTCAAGCCGATCACCGAGGTAAATCCTTGCTTGAGTGGGCGGCGGATGTTTTTACGGGTGTTGCCCGATAACGTATGCCAGAGCGCTTCGGCAGAGGGTGCAATATCAATATTGAGTTCCACTTTATCCGCCGTGTCTGGCAGGCAAGTAATGGGGATGGTAGTACGGATTTCTAAGGAGCGTACGCTGGTCGCTGCTAATGCTTGCGTCAATTGCTCAATAACACGCGGATATTGCGCTACCGTGATGTCAGGTATGACGCCTGTTTTATCGAAACCTGCACCGATGATGAGGGTTTGTTTACCGAGAATAGTGGTGCGGCGAAACGCAGGAATAGTAAAGGTTTGTTGATCCGTTTGCATGAGCACGTTGACGGCTTCCAAGCGAAATTCGCGGGCAAGAATGGCTCGAAAGGTTGCGCTGGAAAAAATGTCGCTCACAACCGCCACTGAGGTGGGTGAGTGCTCCGTTGTAATGGTTATGCTCATGTTCAACAGGGGTCTTTGTTTTTATGATCCACTATTTGTATGGTTTTGCGAAAAGACACGCTAGTGTCGGCAGACCGACGGTAGGATACATCCGCTTATCTAGAAAACCTCCGCGAATGCAGGCTAAACTTTGCGGTCTGGCGGTGGCTGGTGGAGAATGAAAGCCATACTAACAATTATCTCCAGCAGAGAATTATGTTAACCGTTAATAGTAAAAAAAGTGTCACGAATTCTCCCCTACATGCCAGCGTACCTACCCCGTATTTTGCTGCGCCCGTAATGGGGGTTACTCCTCATGCGTTGACGCTTGAGGATATTTGGCGGCGTTTGCTGCGACAAAAATGGACGCTGTTATTAACCGCCCTGTCTATTTTACTCTTAACCGCGTATGTGACGTGGACAACACCACCGACATACCGGGCGGGTGCGACGATCCAAATCGAAAAAGAGGGTATGCAGGTCGTTAATTTTGGGACGGTGAGCAGTGCTTCGCCAGACATGGGTGAGCAAGACCCGTTTTTCCGCACGCAATACGAGCAATTGAAAAGCCGTAAGTTAGCGGCACAAGTGATTGATGGGCTAGATTTAAAGACCCGTTTGTTTGAACGTCCAGAACCGTTTAATTTATTGAGTTCATTCAAAGTCATTATCAAGGGATTGATTGCCCCTTTGTTGCCAGCGAAGATTGAGACAGTCACTGAAGCAGCGGATTATACCGACCTATTTTCTCAGCATTTGTATGTAGAGCCGATTGAAAAAACGCATTTGGTTAAAGTGTTTTATGAAAGTCCTGATCCGGTATTGTCGGCTGATGTTGTGAATGCATTGGTGAATGCGTTTATCAAGGATAATATCAGTTCCCAAAGTGAAACGGATACCTATGCGAAAGAATTTCTAGAGCAAGAAATGGAAAAAGCGCGGCAGCGGTTGACTTTACAGGAGGCAAAATTAATTGAGTACGCTAAGCAAAATAATATTCTGGAAGTCAATAATAGTCAGTCGAGTCAAGAACGCAAATTAGACGAGTTGTATTCTGCGTTAGGCGAGGCTGAACGGGCACGTATTCAAGCAGAAAGCCAAATGATTCAAGGACGTAAACGTACCAATGCCCATGCAGTGCTAAATAGCCCCGTGGTGGAAAGCCTGAAGCAAAATCTGGCCACATTGGAAGCAGAATACCGCGAAAAGCTTAAGCTCTTTAAACCCGCTTTCCCCGATATGGTGAGTTTGCAAGAACGTATTGATGAAGTGCGTGGACAGTTAAACCGTGAAATGGGTGGTTTGAAACAGTCCTTACAAGCGGAAGATGCGACTATTCGGCAAGCTGATTATATTTCCGCGAAGAAGTTGGAAGATGATTTGCGGGCAGAAGTAGAGAGCTATAAAGGCGAATTAGTCGATTTACGTGATCGTAGCATTGAATATAATGCACTCAAGCGTGAAGTGGAAACCAGCCGTAATTTGTACGATGGTTTATTGCAGCGCATGAAGGAAGTGAGTGTTGCTTCCAATGTTACCAGCAGCAATATTCGTGTAGTGGATGCGGCAGCGCCGGATAATAATATTTTTCGCCCGAAAAAAGCTTTGAATCTGATTTTGGGTGGGTTGGTCGGTTTGATGTTGGGCGTTGGAGCAGCATTATTGCGCGAAACCCTGAATCAAGGCGTGGCATCGGTGACAGAATTGCAAGCGCTCAGCGGTTTGCCGATATTAGGTACGATTCCGCATGTGCGGCATTTATCGGAAAGTAATCTGGCACTGGCGACGGTGCGTGATGCGGGGTCGTTGTTAGCCGAATCGTATCGGGTCATGACGGCTAACTTACGCTTTGTGTTACCGGGTGGGATGGCGCCGCGTGTGACGTTGATTACCAGCGTTAATCCCGCTGAAGGTAAATCCACTTCGGCGGTGAACATTGCCTTGAGCCAAGCCCAGCAAGGCTTGAAAGTTTTGCTGATTGATGCGGATTTGCGTCGTCCCTCCGTGCACACCAAATTAGGTTTGCCGAATGCACGCGGTTTAAGCAATTTCTTGAGCGGTGAAGTCGATATTGCGGGAGTGACGCACCCTTCTCGCGAAGTGAAAGGCTTGTATTTGATTACGGCAGGTACGTTGATTTCTGATCCGGTGCGGATGGTGTCTAGCCCTGCAATGGCGCAGTTGTTGAACCTTGCGACCAAACACTTTGATAGTATTATTATTGATGGTCCACCGACGGCTGGTTTTGCGGATGCTATTTATTTGTCTTCAATGGCAGAAGCTACTGTGATCGTGGCGGACGAAGACCATATTAATCGTAAACGCTTGATAACGGTAATCGAACAATTGCGGCGCGTTCGCCAAAACGTAGTGGGTTTTCTGATGGTTAAATCGCAGGAAGAAGCGATGGATTACCGTTACCATGACCGTTATCAAACCCGAATTCCGAGTAAACCTGCTGCGAAAGCCACGAAAAGCAAACGCAAGGGTTTAAACCTCGCTCCTGCGTAAAATAAATGAGGATGGGGCGTTTTGCAGGAAATTCGGTTATCGCTGGTGTTTCAATCCACTCCCGACTAATAAAGCCGGGAGAATTCGCAGTAGTCTTCCCATCCTGCATCAGTCAGCAGTTTCAATCCACTCCCGACTAATAAAGCCGGGAGAATCTACTGAGTTCGATGACGCAAAGGTTATAGCCAAAGTTTCAATCCACTCCCGACTAATAAAGCCGGGAGAATGATTCCCTGCCAGCGGTATCAATGATTACCAGCGTGTTTCAATCCACTCCCGACTAATAAAGCCGGGAGAAATCGCAGCCGTTGAGTTGTCATGCCACTGGTTTCAGTTTCAATCCACTCCCGACTAATAAAGCCGGGAGAAAGCCGTATGACAAAGTAACCATCACTGCTACTCGTGTTTCAATCCACTCCCGACTAATAAAGCCGGGAGAATCGCGGTTCATCGTTGTAGTCCTCTCAGTTAAAGGGTTTCAATCCACTCCCGACTAATAAAGCCGGGAGAAACCTACCATGTTGTTAGTCCTCATTGTGGTTTAAAGTTTCAATCCACTCCCGACTAATAAAGCCGGGAGAATGCACCGCGACTGGAACTTCTGCTAACCACTCAGGGTTTCAATCCACTCCCGACTAATAAAGCCGGGAGAAAATGCCCTACCCCGTCGTCGGTCATGGCGTATTCGGGGTTTCAATCCACTCCCGACTAATAAAGCCGGGAGAAAAGGTCATTACATCGGAGGCGTTGGAATTTCGGTGTTTCAATCCACTCCCGACTAATAAAGCCGGGAGAATTCTTCGGGGGATTTCGTGGGATTGCCGCTACTGGTTTCAATCCACTCCCGACTAATAAAGCCGGGAGAACGATTTTATCCGCCGCCACAGGTTTAAAACTCTTACGTTTCAATCCACTCCCGACTAATAAAGCCGGGAGAATTTCGATCTAAAGGGCTTCGTTTATTTCACGGTGGGTTTCAATCCACTCCCGACTAATAAAGCCGGGAGAACATTCATTAACAATTGCCGCAACTATGCCAAGAGGTTTCAATCCACTCCCGACTAATAAAGCCGGGAGAACAACTTCGCTTTTCATCCACTCCGTTGCACGCTTGTTTCAATCCACTCCCGACTAATAAAGCCGGGAGAATGTCACCCGGTATAGGCTGGAACTTTAATAAGTTAAGTTTCAATCCACTCCCGACTAATAAAGCCGGGAGAATTATTGTTCCTGAGCCTTCTATATACTCCACATAGGTTTCAATCCACTCCCGACTAATAAAGCCGGGAGAATATTGCTTTGCTTTTGCTGGACGCACTAAGACTTGGGTTTCAATCCACTCCCGACTAATAAAGCCGGGAGAATAGCAGAGGCGGAACGGCTAGCAGAGAGATATGCGTTTCAATCCACTCCCGACTAATAAAGCCGGGAGAATGCGCCTCTACAATGCCAACGGTGACACCGCTAGCGAGTTTCAATCCACTCCCGACTAATAAAGCCGGGAGAATGAGGGGAATAGACAACCCCAATCAGTTGGCAGAGTTTCAATCCACTCCCGACTAATAAAGCCGGGAGAATTGGAACAGGTTGCCGCGCCAATGGCGACCTTGAAGGTTTCAATCCACTCCCGACTAATAAAGCCGGGAGAATACAACAGCCTACAACTTGAAGGAGACAGGCTATCATGTTTCAATCCACTCCCGACTAATAAAGCCGGGAGAATATCTGGGTTTCTGGCCCCACATGCAAATGGAGGCGGTTTCAATCCACTCCCGACTAATAAAGCCGGGAGAATGCTGTAGGTGTCATGGTATTGCTCCGGCTTAGTAGTTGTTTCAATCCACTCCCGACTAATAAAGCCGGGAGAATCGCCCTCTTTTGTGCGGTGGGTGATGTAGTCGGGTTTCAATCCACTCCCGACTAATAAAGCCGGGAGAATCCCGCCGTATCCGCTTCATTCTCAAGGGAAGGCAAGTTTCAATCCACTCCCGACTAATAAAGCCGGGAGAATTACCCACAAGCGGCGTGGTTATTGCCCATGATCTGGTTTCAATCCACTCCCGACTAATAAAGCCGGGAGAATATCCATGTAGTGATCAAATGCCATTACAATATGGGTTTCAATCCACTCCCGACTAATAAAGCCGGGAGAATGTTGGATGCGCCAGCAAACAGGTCGGCAGGGGTCATGTTTCAATCCACTCCCGACTAATAAAGCCGGGAGAATGAGTCGCGCCAGTCAATCCTCGTGCAACTGGTGCAAGTTTCAATCCACTCCCGACTAATAAAGCCGGGAGAATTCGGCGTGCGAGTCGTCAATCTGGCGGCGTAGACGGTTTCAATCCACTCCCGACTAATAAAGCCGGGAGAATTGCTAACCGACCGCACCAAGTCCGCATTGCTCACCGTTTCAATCCACTCCCGACTAATAAAGCCGGGAGAATCCGCTGGCAGTGCTGGCACAGACGGTCAAGTGTTGTTTCAATCCACTCCCGACTAATAAAGCCGGGAGAATCGCGGGGCAGGCGTTAGTTCCCCAGTTACCGTATGTTTCAATCCACTCCCGACTAATAAAGCCGGGAGAATATTTAGTATTAAGTTACGTATATGTAAAGGCTAGTGTTTCAATCCACTCCCGACTAATAAAGCCGGGAGAATCAGCTTGAGCGCTTGAGTGATGAAACTCTTGATGCCGTTTCAATCCACTCCCGACTAATAAAGCCGGGAGAATGTAATGACAGGTAATGACAGAGTAATTACAGAAGTTTCAATCCACTCCCGACTAATAAAGCCGGGAGAATGGTATGGTCGAATGCGGTGTGATCCTGCTGGATGTTTCAATCCACTCCCGACTAATAAAGCCGGGAGAATGACAGATACTGCCTTGCGGCGGTAATAGACCATCTGTTTCAATCCACTCCCGACTAATAAAGCCGGGAGAATGGGAAAACCGCTGCCCGAAATGATCACGCGCAGGTTTCAATCCACTCCCGACTAATAAAGCCGGGAGAATAAATTTTTCAGGACATCCAAGACGGTATTCGGCGTTTCAATCCACTCCCGACTAATAAAGCCGGGAGAATTAAGAGGGTCGGATAATGGTGGCAATTAATCTTGGGTTTCAATCCACTCCCGACTAATAAAGCCGGGAGAATCTACTGATAAAATTGCGGCTAACGCAATTACAGCCAATGTTTCAATCCACTCCCGACTAATAAAGCCGGGAGAATAGCCAATGGCGCAGAGATTGCAGGAAAGCTGTATGTTTCAATCCACTCCCGACTAATAAAGCCGGGAGAATGCGGTACGCTGGTCAATGATGAATACATGCCCGATGTTTCAATCCACTCCCGACTAATAAAGCCGGGAGGTAATTGATCACATCCCCACCCCTTGCGGTAAAGCGGGCAGGGCAAAGCCAGCGCGGGCAGCGGTAATAACACTGGCAAGATAAGCCAAGGCAGACTGTCCACGTTTGCGGCAAGTACCGATGATGCTGGCCAGCATGGCAAACGCACGGCTCCCCGTAGCACTCTTTGTGCCATGGTTGGTTTTGCGCAGGATCACCCAATGGCGCAACGCCCGCTCAGCCTCATTATTGGTCAAGGGAAGCCACGGGTGGTCAAGGATTCGGAAAATGGCATCCCAATCATTGATGAACTCTTTCGCCAGTGCCGCCGTCTTGTCATGGGCAGATACGGCATGGATCAAGCATAATGCCCTGAATTCCAGGAGTTTTGCCTGATGGCGTTGACGGATCACGTCGGTTTGCGTCCCCACCGTGCCGCCTGCTGCCCGCCAAGCGTAAATGTCGTCCTGTAATACCCTCAGCCAAGCGAGGGTGAAGTTGCCAAACGTCCGCCCGTCTTTGTCCAGTGATTCTGCCAGCCCACGGGCTTTGCGGATCAGGTGCGCCCAGCAACGCAAGCGTTTGGGGTGGTGGCGGTAAGCGGCATAGCCATCACTCATCAGCCAGCCCCCAAAGTGGGGGCTAATCACGTTGTCGAGCATTTCAATGGTGCGCTGCCCTACGTAGAAACAAACGCTGAGGGTGGTGACGAATGTCCATAGCCACAGGGCTTCGCCACGCTCTTTCCAAGAGGTTTCATCAATATACAGCACCCCGCCGTCAGCGGTGGCTTCTGCCAACAGCCCTTCCACCAAGGCATCTTCCAATGGAGAAGCACTCGCGGCTGCTTCCTCAAAACATTGCTGCAACACCCCGACACTTAGGGGAATGCCCAACACCTCCCGCAACAGTTCTTGTGTGCCACGCAGTGACAAGCGTGAGCGCAGCCGTAGGTGGACAATAAGTGCCGCCAGATTGCCCCCAATCAGCCGCCACTCGCCCACATCAACCTCCGGGTATAACGGGTCGGGAGCTTGGCGATGCGGGATATGGCGGCTCACATGACCGCAGGTGCATACGCTATCGTGAAGGTGGTGGCGGGTGGTGATGACGGTCAGTCCGGGGTTCCCATCCGTGCCAAACTGGATGTCCACACTGTCATAGGCGGTATAAATACGGGAGACAGCCGCATCCAGGGACCTGCCACAGGCTTCACATCGGCTGGGGTAATGGTGTTCGTCTGCATTGATGGGCGGATGCCATACCCGACCATAACCCGGTGCGCCGGGTTGTTTACCCGCTTTGCGTTTGGCTGGTTGGGCTGGCTTTGTGCCCGCCACAGCTTCTGGTTCCGGGGTTGGCTTTCCTCTGGCTGCACCCACCCCTTCTGTTTCGGGCAAAGCCACCGTTTTGGGTGACGTTTCCCACGGGAAACCGCTGCTGGGTGGTTTGGAGGAGTTGTTGGAGTTTTGGTTGATCTGTTCCCGCGCTTCTTTCAGGTCATGCAACAACTTGGTCGACAGGTGCAGCAGTTCCTCCGGCGTGAGCTTGGCAAGGTACTGGCTGTTAAGCTGTTTGAGGCTGTGGTCTTTCAGTTGTTGGGTCATCGGGGGAGTGTCGCAAATTTAGTGCGTTTGGGTAAGGGGGGACTGTTCAGTTACGCCGGGAGAATGTCCAACGTGCCATTCGGGTTCGGGCGATAGAGCTTGTTTCAATCCACTCCCGACTAATAAAGCCGGGAGAATGGGGAAACACCGCCGCCCATCGCTGACGCATCTTGGTTTCAATCCACTCCCGACTAATAAAGCCGGGAGAATCACCTACCCTTGATGCTCGCGCCATCGCTACGCTGTTTCAATCCACTCCCGACTAATAAAGCCGGGAGAATAGTATTCCCCGGTTTCATTGGGCGGTTATCTCCATGCGTTTCAATCCACTCCCGACTAATAAAGCCGGGAGAATCCAACACCGCTTTAATGGCCTTGGCAAGATCTGGCGGTTTCAATCCACTCCCGACTAATAAAGCCGGGAGAATTCACGGGCGGCGCGTTTTCGCGTCGTCCGTCGTGGTTTCAATCCACTCCCGACTAATAAAGCCGGGAGAATTTTTCAGCGCGTCAACAATCGCCTCGCGGGCAAAGTGGTTTCAATCCACTCCCGACTAATAAAGCCGGGAGAATAATTGCAAACGCGGCAACTGACCATGAGCGCAGATGTTTCAATCCACTCCCGACTAATAAAGCCGGGAGAATACAGCGCAACATACTGCGAGCGATGCAACTGAGGGGTTTCAATCCACTCCCGACTAATAAAGCCGGGAGAATCATTTACGGTGTGCCGTATTGGTTGTCTGCGGTGTTTCAATCCACTCCCGACTAATAAAGCCGGGAGAATTTGAGTACCGCTGTTTTTTAATCAGCTAGTGATTAGGTTTCAATCCACTCCCGACTAATAAAGCCGGGAGAATGGCTGCAACTAACCATGCTGGTGGGTTTGCCCAGTGTTTCAATCCACTCCCGACTAATAAAGCCGGGAGAATCAGGTTCAGCACCTTCGCCGCCTTGGACATGGACTCGTTTCAATCCACTCCCGACTAATAAAGCCGGGAGAATATCACAGTCGTTACCCCTTTTACGATTGTAGCAGTAGTTTCAATCCACTCCCGACTAATAAAGCCGGGAGAATGGTCGTGGTCGTCGCCGATCACAAAGGCGTTGATTTGGTTTCAATCCACTCCCGACTAATAAAGCCGGGAGAATCAGGGCATAACAACCCTGTCAACTTAATAATAGGTTTCAATCCACTCCCGACTAATAAAGCCGGGAGAATGGTGCTTCCAACACCGTTGCGGGGCGACTATCAAGTTTCAATCCACTCCCGACTAATAAAGCCGGGAGAATCGCGCATCCCGTAATTGAGGTATTGCGTTTGCAGGTTTCAATCCACTCCCGACTAATAAAGCCGGGAGAATCGCCCACGCGGCTCAAATCACCGCCACATCGACGTTTCAATCCACTCCCGACTAATAAAGCCGGGAGAATAGCCGCTGCGGTGAGTGTTCCCGTGGCATTGCCTGTTTCAATCCACTCCCGACTAATAAAGCCGGGAGAATCGCTCCAGCACGCAAGTGCCGTCGAAACCGACCGTGTTTCAATCCACTCCCGACTAATAAAGCCGGGAGAATCTGGAAATATTGCGTTTCACCCCGGCATTGGGGTTGTTTCAATCCACTCCCGACTAATAAAGCCGGGAGAATCGAGAGCTTGCGCAGACCATTGATCTCATACTGGGGTTTCAATCCACTCCCGACTAATAAAGCCGGGAGAATTTACCGCTACTGGCAAGGTCAGTACCCGGCACTTTGTTTCAATCCACTCCCGACTAATAAAGCCGGGAGAATTTCAGGTCATCCCAGAAGCTGACCGAAACCTAACCGTTTCAATCCACTCCCGACTAATAAAGCCGGGAGAATATAATAGCATTGTTGCTTCAAGTCTGTTTTCTGTTTGTTTCAATCCACTCCCGACTAATAAAGCCGGGAGAATAAAACCATTGCCTACGCCTTCATCATCTGGTGATGTTTCAATCCACTCCCGACTAATAAAGCCGGGAGAATCGGAAGCAAAGCAGTCGGTGGAATTATTCCAAGCAGTTTCAATCCACTCCCGACTAATAAAGCCGGGAGAATGCAGTGCGTTCAATAGTAACCAAGGTCAGTTTTTAGTTTCAATCCACTCCCGACTAATAAAGCCGGGAGAATAGCGGCATGGGGCGGAACAATCGCCGCCGTTGTCGTTTCAATCCACTCCCGACTAATAAAGCCGGGAGAATCGCCCAAATGTAAGGGCATAAAATACAAGAGATTTTTGACGTGTTTGCGCGAACCGATAGGGCGGGAGAGTGATGAATGGTTCGCGGCGAGAGTTCATGGTTTTAGTCCAAGTAAAATCAAAGGGTTACGATTCCGCGAAATCCCCAGCAGATTCGCCATAGCTAAGGGTTCGCGCAATACACTTCAGCGTTCATTATAGCATAAACTTGCAAAAAGGCTTCTTTACTCATTTGTTAAAGAACGGGATATATGCCTCTACATCCTACTGGTTAATGTTAGAACTGGTCGATCAGATCGAGTACCGCTTTGAAGCGCGTGAAACCGTGATTACCACCCTGAAAAATCAGTTGGTGCGCGTCACGATAATAGCTGGCAGCATCTTGCCAAGCGAGGGTTTTATCGCCGTTTTCTAGGAGCAGTAATTGATTGAGTGGCTTGGCGGGGGCAAGCTGATCCAGTGCAATCAATTCATCCACATGTTGTTGTGTAAAGGTGTAGGTGGTGTCGCTGTGCCAGTATTTTTGCACTGTACCGACAATTGGGCGCAGTAATAAGCCGGGATGCACGGCGGGGTTGATCAATGCGGCTTTCAGGTCGTAGCGCGTCAGCAAATGACTCGCGTAGAAACCACCGAGCGAACTGCCGATGAGTTTCGGGGGTGTGTCGGCTGTTTCGATAAGGTGACTGAGTAAAGCGATGGCTTCAGCAGGGTGGTGGGGCAGGTCAGGGCAAATCCATTCGAATGCTCGCCCGCGTGCAGCAAGCCAGTGTTTCAGATCCTGCGCTTTGTCGGCAGCAGAGGAGGAGTTGAAGCCGTGAATGTAGAGAATCATAGATTTCGTCTAAGGGATTATTAGCCCCCTCTCCCCTTGAGGGACGACCCTGCAAGGGGATGGGGTGAGGGGTAGTCTTACGGCAAGTAAGTCTTACCCATCAAAAACCGGTCACATTCCCGCGCTGCTTCACGACCTTCATTGATCGCCCACACCACGAGGCTTTGTCCACGGCGCATATCGCCCGCAGCAAACACACCCGGCAGGTTAGTGGCATACTTGCCATAATCAGCTTGAACATTGCCACGCGGATCAGTTGCCAAAGTCAGCGCGTCAATCAGCGTCTTTTCAGGGCCAGTAAAGCCCATTGCTAGCAACACTAATTGCGCAGGCAACACTTCTTCCGTGCCTTCGACTTCGATCAAATTCATGCGCCCGTTTGCACCTTGTTCCCAGCGCACCCCGACGGTATGGATTTCTTTCACATGACCATTCTCATCGCCGACCAGTTTCTTAGTGGAAATGAGGTAGTCACGCGGATCGCGCCCGAACACCGCCGCTGCTTCTTCCTGACCGTAGTCAATCTTGTGAACTAGCGGCCATTCCGGCCAAGGGTTGTTAGCGGCACGCGCATCCGGCGCACGCGGCATGATTTCCAGTTGCGTCACGGATTTGCAGCCGTGCCGTACCGAAGTGCCCACGCAGTCAGTACCTGTGTCACCGCCGCCGATCACGATCACATCCAAGTCCTTGGCAGAGGTGTAATTGCCATCCGCTAAGTTGGAATCCAGCAGACTTTTGGTATTCGCTGTCAGGAACTCCATCGCGAAATGCACGCCCTTGAGGTTACGCCCCTCCACTGGCAGATCACGCGGTTGGGTAGCCCCCGCGCACAGCACTACCGCATCGAAATCGGTACGCAGTTGCTCGGCGGATACATCCTTACCTACTTCCACGCCAGTGACGAAGTGGATGCCTTCGGCTGCCATCAAGTCGACACGGCGTTGCACGATTGCCTGTTTATCCAGCTTCATATTGGGGATGCCGTACATCAGCAAGCCGCCTATGCGATCAGCACGTTCGTACACCGTGACTTCGTGACCCGCTTTATTCAACTGGTCAGCACAGGCCATACCCGCAGGCCCTGAACCAACGACGGCAACTTTTTTGCCAGTGCGTTCGCTGGGCGGTTCAGCTTTGATCCAACCTTCCTCAAACGCTTTGTCGATAATCGACACTTCGTTCAATTTGATGGTGACGGGTGGTTCGCTGATGCCGAGGGTGCAAGAACCTTCGCACGGTGCAGGACACACCCGCCCAGTAAATTCTGGGAAGTTGTTGGTCATGCGCAGGCGTTCAAACGCTTCCTTCCACAACCCGCGATAAATCATATCGTTCCATTCAGGAATCAGGTTGTGGACAGGGCAGCCGCTCGCGCCACCGGGCAACATTTTGCCGGTTTGGCAGAATGGGATGCCGCATTCCATGCAGCGTCCGCCCTGTTCGCGGTTTTCGGCTTCGCGCTCGAAGTGCAGGTGGAATTCACGCCAGTCTTTGATACGTTCCAACGGGGCGCGGTCGGCTGGCAGCTCGCGCTGGTATTCCATGAAACCAGTAGGTTTACCCATGATTGTTACCCTTATTCCTTAGTTGCCACCGACACGCGAGGCGTCGCTATTGTTTGCGGTGAAAGCTGCCATCAAGGCTTCTTCGCCAGACAGACCTTGCTGTTCAAACGACTTGATCGCTTCCAACATCCGTTGGTAGTCATTCGGCATGACGCGCACGAAATCAGCAGAGTGCTTATCCCAGTCGCCCAAGATCATGCTGCCGCGTGTACTGCTGGTGTACAGGACGTGCTTTTCGACCATCGCTTTCACTTCGAGCTTTTCGTCAGCGTCAGACAGTGGGCTGTAAGCCACCATTTCGGTGTTGCCGCTCACTGCCAAAATGCCGCTAGGGTCGTAAACGTAAGCCACGCCGCCGGACATCCCCGCGCCGAAGTTACGCCCGACTTTGCCTAACACCACCACACGTCCGCCGGTCATGTATTCACAACCGTGGTCACCAGTGCCTTCGACGACGACACGTACCCCGGAGTTACGCACGCAGAAACGCTCACCCGCAACACCGCGTACATAGGCTTCGCCGTCACTTGCACCGAAGAACGCCACGTTGCCGATCAGGATATTATCTTCAGCCGCAAATTGTGCATCTTTACGTGGATACACAATGATTTTGCCGCCAGACAAACCTTTACCGATGTAGTCGTTAGAATCGCCTTCCAGTTCCAGCGTCATGCCTTTTGGAACGAATGCGCCGAAACTTTGCCCTGCCGAACCGTTGAACTTCAAGCGGATGGTGTCTTCTGGCAAACCTGCCGCACCGTATTTACGGGTCACTTCTGAGCCGGTAATCGTGCCTGCTACGCGGTCAATATTCTTGATCTCGAACTCAGCCGTCACCGCAGTGCCGTTATCAAGTGCAGGTTGGCACGCTTTCAGGATTTTCTGCTCATCCAACGATTGCGCAATGCCGTGATCTTGGGCACGGATGCAGCGGATACCGTCGCATTCTTCCAATTCCGGCGTGTGCAGCAATTTGCTCAAATCCACCGTGCTGGCTTTCCAGTGACCTTCCGCCGTGCCTTGGCGCAGTTTGTCGACGCGGCCTACCATGTCATCAATGGTGCGGAAGCCGAGTTTCGCCATGTATTCGCGCAACTCTTCGGCGATGAACATCAGCAGGTTAACCACGTATTGCGGGTCGCCAGCGTATTTCTTGCGCAGTTCAGGGTTTTGGGTTGCGATACCGACTGGGCAAGTGTCCTGATGGCAAACGCGCATCATCACACAACCCAATGCGACTAATGGTAGCGTCGCAAAGCCGTATTCTTCCGCACCTAGCAATGCCGCCACTGCTACGTCACGTCCGGTCATCAGCTTGCCGTCGGTTTCCAGACGCACGCGGCTACGCAGGTTGTTGAGCAATAAGGTTTGATGCGTTTCTGCCAGACCCAATTCCCACGGCAAACCGGCGTGTTGTACGCTGGTTTTCGGAGAAGCACCTGTGCCGCCGTCGTAGCCGGAGATCAGGATGACATCCGCCTTACCTTTAGCAACGCCCGCCGCGATGGTGCCAACACCGACTTCAGATACCAACTTGACGTTGATCCGTGCGCGTTTATTGGCGTTTTTCAGGTCGTGAATGAGCTGTGACAAGTCTTCAATCGAGTAAATGTCGTGATGCGGTGGCGGGGAAATCAAACCCACGCCCGGTGTTGTACCGCGCACACGCGCAACCCACGGATAAACTTTCTTACCCGGTAACTGCCCGCCTTCACCCGGTTTCGCGCCTTGTGCCAGTTTAATCTGGATTTCTTCGGCGTTATTCAGGTAGTAACTGGTCACGCCGAAACGACCGGATGCGACTTGCTTAATGGCACTGTTGCGGGAATCGCCGTTCGCATCAGGAATAAAGCGTGCTGGATCTTCGCCGCCTTCACCGGAGTTGGAACGTCCGCCCATGCGGTTCATCGCAATTGCTAAGGCTTCGTGCGCTTCTTGGCTGATTGAACCGAACGACATTGCACCGGATTTGAAACGCTTCACGATGCTTTGCGCCGATTCGACTTCGCTCAGTGGCAACGGCTGTTCGGCATAGTTAAAGTCGAGCAAGTTACGCAGGTTGAATTTCACTTCCGCATCTTCGTGCATCAGCTTGCTGTACTGCTTGTACAGCTTGTAATCACCCAATTTTACGGCTTTTTGTAAAGCGTAAATGGTCGCAGGGTTGTACTGATGCTCTTCTTCCTCGTTCCGCCACTGGAACACGTTACCCGCTTTTAGCGAGCGTTGTTCCGCATCGTGGTGGTCATACGCCAATTGGTGACGCATCAGGGCTTCTTTGGCGATGATATTCAAGTCGATCCCACCGATCCGCGAGGCGGTAGCAGTGAAATACTTGTCGATGACCGTTTTATTGATACCCAGCGCTTCAAAGATTTGCGCACCACGGTAAGACTGGATCGTGGAAATGCCGATTTTCGACATAACCTTAATCACGCCTTTGGTGACACCTTTGATGTATTTTTGGATAGCGTATTCGTGCTTGAGGTTGGGCAACAAGCCTTCACGAATCAAGTCGCCAAGCGATTCAAACGCTAAGTACGGGTTAATTGCTTGCGCACCGTAACCCAACAACGTGCAGAAATGATGCACTTCACGCGGTTCACCCGACTCAAGAATCAAGCTCACACGGGTACGTTTGCCGTCACGAATCAGATGATGATGCAAGCCTGCGACCGCCAACAGCGACGGAATCGGTGCATTATCGGCATCCGCTAAGCGGTCAGAAAGCACGATTAAGTTTGCACCATTGTCGATGGCATGGTCAGCCGCCGCAAACAAGTGTTCGAGTGCGGTTTCCAGACCCGTTTCACCTTCACGCGCACGGAACGTAATCGGTAGGGTCACGCATTGGAAGCCTTCGCGTTGAATGTGCGTGAGCTTGGCTAATTCTTCATTACCCAAAATAGGGGTTTTTAGCAAGATTTGTTGGCAACTGGCCGCATTCGGTGCAGTAATGTCACCTTCTGAACCCAATGTGGTGTACGCCGAGGTAACGATTTCTTCACGAATAGAGTCAATCGGCGGATTCGTTACCTGTGCGAACAACTGCTTGAAGTAGTTGAATAGCGGCTGCGCTTGATTAGAGAGCACCGCAATCGGTGAGTCGATGCCCATTGCACCTAGCGGGTCAATGCCGGTTAATGCCATTGGTACGAGTACTTTGCGCACGTCTTCGTAGGTGTAGCCGAACATTTTTTGGCGTTGTACCAAGGTTTCGTGTTCTGGCAAGATATGATTGGGCGCTTCTGGCAAATCGGCAATTTCTACCAAGTTGCTGGCTAACCAATCTTGGTAAGGCTTGGCTGTCGCCATCTGGAGCTTGATTTCTTCATCCGCAATGATGCGACCTTGTGCGGTATCGACCAGTAACATGCGTCCCGGTTGCAGGCGTTGTTTGGAAACGATAGTGCTTTGATCGAGATCATCCAGCACGCCGACTTCAGAGGCGAGAATGATCATGTCATCATTAGTGAGGTAGTAACGTGAAGGGCGCAAACCGTTACGGTCAAGCGTTGCACCCACCAGCGTACCATCGGTGAAACCCATTGCCGCAGGACCATCCCACGGTTCCATCAGGCAACTGTGGTATTCGTAGAAAGCTTTCTTTTCTGCGCTCATGCTTTCATGGTTTGACCACGGCTCAGGTACCATCATCATCATGGCATGAGGCAGGGAGTAGCCTGACAAATACATGAATTCCAGCGTGTTATCAAACATCGCCGAGTCACTGCCGTTCGGATTAACAATCGGGAACAGTTTGTTCAATTCGGTGTTAAATACGTCGGTTTTGATAACACCTTGACGCGCATTCATCCAGTTGACGTTACCGCGCATGGTGTTGATTTCACCGTTGTGAATCAGGTAACGGTTCGGGTGCGCACGCTCCCAGCTTGGGAAGGTGTTGGTAGAAAACCGTGAATGGATCATCGCAATAGCGGTTTCCATGCGCGGGTTACTTAAATCTTTGTAGAACTGTCCCACCTGTTCAGTCGTCAACATGCCTTTGTAGACAAGGGTGCGCGAGGACAGGCTAGGGAAGTAAACATGCCCTGTCGGCAGTGCCGCTACTGCGTTTTCGGTGCGCTTACGGATGACGTACAGCTTGCGCTCAAAGGCAATACCAGCGGCGACATCATCGGATTTGGCGACAAAAGCCATGCGGATGAACGGCATGGCTTTGAGAGCGGTTTTGCCAATCGGGGTCGGATTGGTGGGCACATCGCGCCAGCCAAGCAGGGTTTGACCTTCTTCTTCCACGATACGGGCAAACAGAGTGGCAACATCTGCGCGTGCGTCGGCATCTTGTGGCAAGAAGACCATGCCCACGGCATAATGACCGGGTTCAGGCAATTTGATATTGAGTGACTTACATTCTGCCGCAAGGAACGTGTGCGGGAGCTGAAGTAAAATGCCCGCGCCATCGCCGGTATTCTCCTCGCAGCCGCACGCGCCACGGTGTTCCATGTGTGTCAGTACTTTTAATGCCTGTTGGACGATCTGGTGTGACTTAACACCTTTCAGGTGAGCAACAAAGCCCATGCCGCAAGCATCGTGTTCAAAGCCAGGGTCGTAAAGCCCTTGCGATGGGGGTAGTTCAGTGTATCTCATCGTAGTCTCAGGCGATAAAGGGGTGAGTATTATGGACTAAAATGCCAGTTTAGGGCTAGAACCTTAGCGCGTTTTTGTCGATATGAACAGAAGGCTTTATGATGATATGGCGTATACTACGTTGCCAACCCAACGAAACCCTAGTCTTGACGTGTTATGAGTACATCCGGTCGCATCCCTAGAGAATTTATTGATCAGCTTCTGGCACGCGTCGACATTATCGACGTGATTGGAGGGCGTGTGCCGTTGAAAAAGGCAGGGCGTGAGTACATGGCGTGTTGTCCTTTCCATAACGAAAAAACTCCTTCGTTTACCGTGAGTCCGACCAAGCAGTTCTACCATTGTTTTGGTTGTGGGGTACACGGTTCAGCCATCTCTTTTTTGATGGAATATGAACATCTTGAATATCCAGAGGCGATTGAGGCGTTAGCACGCACGGTTGGAGTGCAAGTGCCGCGCGAAGGTGCAGAGGATGCACCAAAACGCAAGCGTAAAGACCCGAATCTGTATGACTTACTGGAAGAAGCGGCGACGTGGTTTCAGGCACAATTGCAACAAAACCCTAGTGCCATTGCGTATTTACAGCAACGCGGTCTGAGTGGCGAAATTTCTGCCCGCTTTGGGTTGGGCTATGCGCCCGCTAAGGGTAACTTGGGGCGTGAGTTGCGGCAGTACAGCGAAGACAAATTGGTCGCCAGCGGCATGTCGATCCGCAATGATACTGGGCGGGTATATGACCGTTTTCGGGAACGCGTGATGTTTCCGATCCGTGATAAACGTGGGCGCGTCATTGGCTTTGGAGGGCGCATTATAGGTGAGGGTGCGCCGAAGTATTTGAATTCGCCAGAAACCGAAGTGTTTCATAAGGGGGCGGAACTTTACGGGTTGTTCGAGGCGCGTAGCGATACCCGTAAGCTAGAGCGACTAATGGTCGTTGAAGGCTACATGGATGTCATCGCGCTGGCACAATACGGCATCACTTACGTGGTCGCGACCCTCGGCACAGCAACCACGCCAGAACACATTCGCCAATTATTACGATTAGTGCCAGAAGTGGTGTTTTGTTTCGATGGCGACCGAGCAGGGCGTGAGGCGGCATGGCGGGCGTTAGAAAATGCCTTGCCCGAATTGCGGGATGACAAAGAAATCCGTTTCCTGTTTTTGCCGCAAGGCGAAGACCCCGATACGCAAGTGCGTAGCATTGGTAAAGACGCTTTTGAGGCGCAGGTCGCGTCAGCATTGACCTTGAGCGGCTATTTGGTAGCGGGGTTAAAGGAGCGTTTTAACCTCAGTACCAAAGAGGGTAAGTCGCGTTTGCTCAATGATGGCTTAAAATTATTGGCAACCATGCCAGTTATTTTGTTGCGGGAGCAAATTCTCGGGGAATTGTCTACACTCACTGACACGCCGTTAGAAGTCGTGCAGCGTCACCTGAAAAAAAATTCAGCAGTTGAGGTTGTGCCGATCTATAATCAGGTGCGCATCGGCGATCAAGATGTGCGGCGTACTCCGATCAGGCACGCGATAGCTTTGCTATTGCATAACCCGATTTTGGTGGCGTTGGCGGATAGCCCAGAGCGTATCTTGGGCTATGATTTGCCGGGTACAAGTTTGCTCGCAACGATCATTGAAAACATAGAAGAGAATCCCCATATACATTTGGCTGGGTTGTTGGAGCGTTTTCGCCAAACAGAGCATGACAGTGTTGTGCAGCGTTTGGCGAATTGGCGACCTGAAACCGATGATGAAGATGTTATACGGCGCGAATTTTCCGACTGCCTGCAACAAATCAGGCGTCAATCGCGTCAAAAACAGTTAGAAGTGCTGCTGCACCGTGGTCAAACTCAGGTGTTAAGTGAGCAAGAACGTAGTGATTTGGCTTATTTACTGCTCCAAGACTATAAAAGTCCGGGGGCGTGATAACCCGCCGTGGTTGCATTTTATAAAAATGTGATATACTTACCGACCTTTTTTCCAGAGAGTTTTAGGGCATGAGTCAAGAAGAGCAGCAGCAGTCCAGCTTGAAAGAGTTAATTGCCAAAGGTAAGGAGCAGGGCTACCTCACCTATGCTGAGGTCAACGACCACCTTCCCGATACCATCGTTGACCCGGAGCAGATTGAAGACATCGTTGCCATGATCAACGATATGGGCATCACGGTATTTGAACATGCCCCTGATGCAGATTCCCTGTTGCTGAATGATGATGCGCCGCAGGCAGATGACGAAGCGGCTGAAGAAGCAGCAGCGGCATTGGCTAACGTTGACGGCGACTTCGGGCGGACGACTGACCCTGTACGTATGTACATGCGTGAAATGGGTACAGTCGAGTTGTTGACGCGTGAAGGCGAAATCCAGATTGCGATCCGCATCGAAGAAGGCTTAAACGAAATTTTACGGGCGTTAGCGCAATACCCTGCGTCTACCGAACTGTTACTGGAAAAAGCTTCGTTGATTGATTCCGAAGAGATTCGTCTCACCGACATCATCAATGGTTTTGTGAATCCAGACGAAGATTTGACAGCCTTCCCCGTTGCGGTGGTGGATGACAGCGAATTAGCTGCTGATGCGGCGGAAGAAGAAGTTGCCGTTGCCGAAGAGGAAGACGACGATGAAGTCGCCGATCCGGTGGATACTGGGCCTGATCCTGAAGAAGCACGCATCAAATTTGCCGAATTACGTGAATTGTATGAAGCATCAAAAACCGCGAGTTTAGGGACTAATGCCTCGGCATACACGGCAACGCGTGATGCGGTCGCGATCAAATTCATGGAATTTCGTTTAGCCCAGCCGATTATTGAGCAGTTGACGGTGCAATTGAACGAAATTGTTGACCGTATTCGCCAGAACGAACGCCACATTATGAAGTTGTGCGTCCAAAAAGGTGGGATGGGTCGTCAGGATTTCATTGATAGCTTCCCGCAAAATGAAACCGATCTGGAATGGTTGAACCGTTATTGCAAAGACAAACGCGGCGATCACACCCGTTTGCAAACGTTCCTGCCTAAAATTAACGAAGCGCAGCGCGAATTGCTGGATATTGAACGTGAGTGCAACTTGTCCATTTCGCAAATCAAAGACATTAACCGCAGCATGTCGGTCGGTGAAGCCAAAGCACGGCGTGCGAAAAAGGAAATGGTCGAAGCTAACTTACGTTTGGTGATTTCCATTGCTAAGAAGTACACCAATCGTGGCTTGCAATTCCTTGATTTGATTCAGGAAGGCAATATCGGTTTGATGAAAGCGGTGGATAAGTTTGAATATCGCCGTGGCTACAAATTTTCAACGTATGCGACGTGGTGGATTCGTCAGGCGATTACGCGTTCGATTGCGGATCAGGCACGTACCATCCGTATTCCAGTACACATGATCGAAACCATCAACAAGCTCAATCGCATTTCGCGCAAGTTGTTGCAGGAAAAAGGTCGTGAAGCCACGCCAGAAGAATTGGCTGAAGCAATGGATATGCCGGAAGACAAAATCCGCAAAGTGCTGAAAATCGCTAAAGAGCCGATTTCAATGGAAACACCGATTGGTGATGACGAAGATTCGCACTTGGGTGATTTCATCGAAGATGGCAACATTTTGTCGCCGATTGAATCAGCAACCACGTCGAGCTTGTCGGAAATCACCCGTGAAGTGCTGTCGAGCTTAACCTCGCGTGAAGCGAAAGTATTGCGGATGCGTTTCGGTATCGACATGAACACCGACCATACACTGGAAGAAGTGGGTAAACAGTTCGACGTTACCCGCGAACGTATTCGTCAGATCGAAGCGAAAGCGTTGCGCAAGTTGCGTCATCCGAGCCGTTCAGATATGCTTCGCAGCTTCCTTGAATACGAACCGGGCGTGTTGCCAACCAACTGATAGTTCGGCTTTTAGTGTTTAGGGCCTATGGCGCAATGGTTAGCGCAGAGGACTCATAATCCTTTGGTTCTAGGTTCGAGTCCTAGTGGGCCCACCAATTTATTCTACGATCACAGTGGGCTAGGTGTTTCATCTAGCCCATTTTTTTGGGAAAACCTATGCAGAATCAGGGTATGACGGACGAATCCTTCCTCGATGGCGAACACGCCGCGTTTCTTGAGCAACTCTACGCACAATATCAACATGATCCGTACAGCCTTGATACGCAGTGGCAAATGTATTTCCAACGGCTGGATGCGACTATTCCTCCTGCTGCGCCGCTGCCCACCAATGGTAACGGTAAAGTGTTGGCACAACGCAGTGAACAATTGCATGTTTCACGCTTAATCAATGCCTACCGTTACTTAGGGCATTTGGAAGCCAACACCAATCCACTGGGTGATTACGCGAGTACCCTCGGTGTGCCGCAATTGATGCTGGAACATCACGGGTTGGAAAATATTGATCTTGATACCGTGTTTGACCCTGGTTCTTTCAATATCACCGCGAAACCGACGCTGGGGAATATTGTACATGCCTTACGTGAAACCTATGTGCGTACTATCGGTTTCGAGTACATGCACATCTTGGATATACAGGAAAAACGCTGGCTTCAAAAACGCATCGAGCTGGACATGGGCAGGGCGAAACTCACCCACCCCGAACGCCGCAAGATTCTGGAACAACTCACCGCAGCGGAAGGTTTTGAGCAATATTTGCATCGCCGCTACGTTGGGCAAAAACGCTTCGGGCTAGAAGGTGGCGAAAGCCTGATTCCACTCTTGCAAACCCTGATCCACGAGGGCGGCAAACAAGGCTTGCAGGAAATGGTCATCGGCATGGCACATCGCGGGCGTCTTAACGTGCTCACCAATGTGCTGTGTAAACCGGCTGGCGATTTGTTCAGCGAGTTTGAGGGCAAATTCGATGAGCTGTACACGGGTGATGTGAAATACCACAAAGGTTTTTCCTGCGATGTCAGCACCGAAGGTGGCCCGATGCACTTGGTGCTGGCGTTCAACCCGTCGCATCTGGAAATCGTCAGCCCGGTGATGGAAGGTTCAGTCCGTGCCCGTCAAGACCGTCGTGAAGACAAAGATGGCGACCAAGTGCTCGGCATTTCCATCCACGGTGATGCGGCGTTTGCAGGGCAGGGCGTGGTCATGGAAACCTTCAATATGGCGCAAACCCGTGGCTACCGCACGCGTGGCACGATTCACATCGTTATCAATAACCAGATTGGGTTTACCACCAGCACGGTGTCGGATAGCCGTTCGACCTATTACCCGACGGACGTGGCGAAAATGATCAATGCGCCGATTTTCCACGTCAATGGCGACGACCCCGAAGCGGTGGTGTATGCCACGCAAGTGGCGCTCGAATACCGCCAAGTGTTCCAGAAAGATGTGGTGATTGATTTGGTGTGTTACCGCCGTTTGGGGCATAACGAAGCCGACGAACCCAATATGACCCAGCCCGTCATGTACGGGATTATCCGTAGCCTGCCGTCTACCCGTGCCAAGTATGCGCGGCGTTTAGCGGAAGCGGGCGTGGTGAGTGAGGGTGGCGCGAAAGGTTTGGTGGATGCTTACCGCACTAAATTGTCGAACGGTGGCATTACCTGTTGCAATAGCCAAACCCGTTCGGGTTTACCCGCTGAATTGGAGACGCATTGGAAAGCCTTTATCGGCAAACCGTGGCGGCAAGCGATTGATACTGCTTGTCCCGCTGAACGGGTACGCAGCATCAGCGAACGTTGGATCAGTAATATTCCTGCCGATTTCGTGGTGCATCCGCGTGTCATGAAGGTGTTAGAAACACGGGCGGCGATGGGGCGCGGCGAACAGCCTGCGGATTGGGGTTTCGGTGAAACGCTGGCGTATGCGACCTTGGTGGAAGAAGGTTTTGATGTGCGTTTGTCGGGGCAGGATTGCGGACGCGGCACGTTTTCACACCGTCATGCGGTGCTGCATCATCAGGGGCGGCGCGAGCAGTGGATTCCGCTGCAACATACCGCTGATTTTCAGGCTAAATTTACTGTGATCGACTCAGTGCTCTCGGAAGAGGCAGTGCTGGCGTTTGAATACGGTTATGCGACGGCCGAGCCGGAAACGTTGGTGATTTGGGAGGCGCAGTTCGGCGACTTCGTGAACGGGGCGCAGGTGGTGATTGACCAGTTCATCAGTTCTGGCGAACAGAAATGGCAGCGGTTGTGCGGGCTGGTGATGTTTTTGCCGCATGGCTTGGAAGGGCAAGGCCCCGAACATTCCTCGGCGCGGTTGGAACGCTTCGTGCAGTTGGCGGCGCAGGAAAATATGCACATCTGCATCCCATCCAACCCCGCGCAGGTATTCCACATGCTGCGGCGGCAGATGATGCGTAAGTATCGCAAGCCGTTGATTGTGTTCACGCCGAAAAGCTTGTTGCGCCATCCGCTCGCAGTCAGTCCGCTTGACGATTTCACGCACGGCAAGTTTGAAGTGGTGTTGGATGACGTGGATATTTTGGAGACTAGCGCCAAACAACAAGTTAAGCGGCTGATTATGTGCAGCGGCAAGGTTTACTACGATCTGTTGGATGAGCGTCGCAAGCAGGCGTTAACCGACGTGGCGATTGTGCGGCTTGAGCAATTGTACCCGTTCCCTGCTGAAGAATTGGTGGAATTGATTGCGCGTTACCCGAATGCCAAGCGCGTGGTGTGGTGTCAGGAAGAGCCAGTGAATCAAGGTGCGTGGAACGGTATCAAACACCGTTTTGAGCCGATGCCTTGCCTTGAAGTCGTGTGCGTGAGCCGCCCCGCGATGGCGGCACCAGCGGTGGGGTCGTTGTATATGCACCAGCGGCAGCAGCAGGCGTTGGTGCGTGAGGCGTTGGGGTTGAACGAGGGTTAGTTTTCGGTTGTTCACCCAATTTTGTATGAGTTACGTTGCCTAATATCGTTTACTATCCGTTTATCGGGGATTCATTATCAGTTATCGGTATGCACGACATTTTTCTCAGTTATTCGACCAAAGATCGTGAACGTTTAAAACCATTGTTTCAAGCACTGGCACAGCAAGGCTGGTCAGTATTTTGGGATCATCAGTCTATCCACACGGGGGAGAATTGGCATCGCAAGATTGATCAAGCCATTCGTGAAAGCCGTTGTGTCGTGGTGGTGTGGTCTAAAAGTTCGGTTGATTCCGAGTGGGTGCTGGAGGAAGCGAGCAAGGGTAAAAGCCGTAACGTGTTGTTGCCGATCAGGATTGATGCTGTGGAGCCGCCGTTTGGTTTCGGAATGCGGCAGGCGGGCGATTTCACCGGCTGGAATGGTAAAGGCGACCATCCAGCTTTTATTGAACTGGCAGCACAAATTTACGGACTGCTGGGGCGAGGGATGCAGCCACCCCCGCAGCCTCCGCCCAAAAAATTTCCTTGGCTTCCAGTACTATTCCTATCCACCGGAGTCCTTGGTGAGGGCGGTTATTATTGGCAGGTTTCGGGAAAATTTTCTGTAGGAGCCAGCCTTGCTGGCGATTCTTCCGTACAACAAATCAACCTTGTGCAGAAAGAATCGCTTGCAGGGCAAGCTCCTACAGCAACTCAGCCGAACGTTCAACCTATTGCCACAGTGTCGGGTCGCTACCATATCAACGGTGATGGCACTGTCACCGATACCAAAACCAACCTAGTGTGGAAGCAATGCAGCGAAGGTCAAAGTGGAAAAAACTGCACTGTTTGGCCACTGATTGGTGAAGTGGCTCTATACAAGACTGCGACTGAGAAGGATGGTAATTTTTCTAAGCCAAACGACATTAACACCAATTTTGCGGGTTTTTCTGATTGGAGGATGCCCACTCATGAGGAATTAAGAACCTTGGTATACTGTAGCAATGGTACACCGCAAGAGAAGGCGTGGCGCGATAGCTGTGGCAAGAGTGGTGAATACCAACAACCGACAATTGATTTGAATGTTTTTCCGAATACACGTGACTGGCCTTATTTGTCATCTAGCCTGGAGGATAAACGCTATGCGTGGAGTGTTGACTTCAGTACAGGCGAAGACGACTGGGATCACTCCGATTCTCCCGCTCATGTGAGGTTAGTCCGTTCCGGTCAGTGATCTTAACTTTTGGGGTATACTCAAGCCATTGCAGGCGCGGAATAACAGGCGATGAAAAAACTCCCCATTGGCATCAGTGTATTATCCAACATCATCGACGGCGGTTATGTTTACGTGGACAAAACCGCCCACGTCCGGCAGTTGGCTGAATCCGGCAAGTACTATTTCCTCTCGCGTCCGCGCCGCTTCGGTAAGTCGTTGCTGGTGGATACGCTGCACCAACTGTTCGCCGGGAATGAGTCGCTGTTCCGTGGCCTCCACATCCACCCGCATTGGGATTGGTCAGTGCAATACCCGGTCATTAACATCAGCTTTGCAGAAGGTACGCTGAAAAGCCGTGCGGAACTGGATCGGCGTATCCGGCACATTCTGGCCTTTAACCAGCAGCAACTGGGGATTACCTGTACGGACATGAATGATGTGGCAAGTTGTTTTTCCGAGCTAATTCGTGCCGCGAAGGAAAAGTACGGGCAGGGCGTGGTGATCCTGATCGACGAATACGATAAGCCGATCCTCGATAACATCACCGAGCAAGCGGTGGTGGATGAAATGCGGGATGGGTTGAAGAACCTGTATTCCGTGATCAAGGGGCAAGATGCCCATCTCCGTTTCGCACTGCTGACTGGGGTGAGCAAATTCTCCAAAGTGTCGATCTTCAGCGGCCTGAACAATCTGGAGGACATCACGCTGGATGCGCGTTACTCCGCATTGTGCGGCTATACCCAAACCGAGTTAGAGCTGCATTTCAACGAACACCTGCACGGTGCGGACAGGCAGGAAGTGAAGGAATGGTATAACGGCTACAACTGGTTGGGGGAGAGTGTCTACAACCCGTTCGACATCCTGCTGTTTATCGCCAAAGGCAAGCAGTTCCGTAACTATTGGTTTGACACGGGTACGCCGGGTTTCTTGGTGGAATTGTTGAAAACCCGCTATTACCACCTGCCGGACTTTGAGGAACTGGAGGCCAGTGAAGCCCAGTTAGGCGATTTTGACCTTGACCATATCCGGCTGGAAACGCTGCTGTTCCAGACGGGCTACCTGACCATCAAACGCACCGAAACCTTGTTTGACGAGCCGATTTTCCTGCTCAGTTACCCCAACCGTGAAGTGCGTTCCAGCTTCAACCAGATGGTGCTGGAACGTTATTTGAGCGACCAAGCACCGGAGCGTTTGCCGTTTCTGCGGGCATTGTTGAAGAATGATTTTGCTGCCATGCAACAGCGGTTCACGGTGCTGTTTGATGGCATCGCACACCAGAATTACACCCAAAATACCATTGCTCACTACGAAGGGTACTATGCAGCGGTGATGTATGCGTTCATCTGTGCTTTGGGGATTGATACGGTGGTGGAAGATAGCCACAACAAGGGGCGGATTGATATGACCTTGCGTTTCAAGCTCCCTGATGGGCAGCGGCAAGTTTATATCTTCGAGTTCAAGGTATTAAATGGCGACCAACCTGATGGCAGAGCGATGCAGCAGATTAAGGACAAAGATTACGCTGCAAAATACCGCGACGGGCAAAACCGTATCTTCTTGATTGGCATTGAATTCAGCAAAATGACTCGTAACATTGTTGGGTTTGAATGGGAACAGGCATAGCGATTCTGCTCATGTTGCCTATTCATAACTCAAGCGCTCGTCACGCGCCAACAGCATCTGGAAATAAGCATCTACCGCCCGCTCCTGTCCCGCCGTACTATCCTGCGCATACATCGCCTGCCGAAACGCATTACTGTCATGCAGCCCATTGGTATACCAAGCAATATGCTTGCGGGCGATGCGACACCCCGAATATTCCCCGTAAAACTGATACAGATCATCCAAATGCCCCAGCAATACCGCGTGGATTTCGGCAACGCTCGGCGGCGGTAACAACTCGCCCGTTTGCAAATAATGCGCGATTTCCCGAAAAATCCACGGTCGCCCCTGTGCCGCCCTCCCGATCATAATCGCATCTGCGCCAGTTGCTTCCAACACCGCTTTGGCTTTTTGCGGGCTATCAATATCGCCATTGGCAATGATGGGAATCGTGACATGACGTTTCACTTCGCGGATCAGCTCATAACGCGCCTCGCCCGTGTACATTTGCTCGCGAGTGCGCCCATGAATCGCCAGTGCCGCAATGCCTGCCTGTTGCGCCATGTCCGCAACCCGCAAAATATTCTCCTCGCCATTGACATACCCCAAACGGGTTTTCAACGTCACTGGCACATCCACCGCAGACACCACCGCCTCCAGAATCCGCTTGACCAAATCCTCATCTTGCAACAACGCCGAACCCGCCAGCTTGCGGCAAACCTTGCGGGCAGGGCAGCCCATATTAATGTCCACAATCTGCGCCCCATTCGCGACCTGATAACGCGCCGCTTCCGCCAACATCTCCGGTTCAGAACCTGCAATTTGTGCTGAAATCGGTGTAAGTTCCCCGTCGAAATCGGCGCGGTACAAGGATTTTTTCTGGGCATACAAGGTCGCATCCACTGACATCATTTCGCTGACGGCATGACCTGCGCCAAAATGTTTGCATAAGGTACGGAACGGGCGATCGGTCACGCCTGCCATTGGGGCAACAATCAGGTTGTTATCGAGTGTGTAAGAGCCAATCTTCATCGTGTTCAGAAACGTATCGCGGGCGTGCAGTTTAGCACGGCAAAACAGTCCGGTTGTGGTAAAGTATCCGCCCTATAAGAAACTACCTGTACGGAGATTGAGTGTGCGTTTAACCGTAGAAGAATACCGCCAATGGGAACACAAAAAAGTCACGCTGCTGGGCATGTCTGGTGTTGGTAAAACCCATATTTCCAGCATGTTACGTGAGCATGACTGGTTTCATTATTCCGGTGACTACCGCATTGGTACGTGCTATCTGGATGAAGATATTCTCGATTTAATCAAAGAACAGGCGATGAAAGTGCCGTTTTTGCGTGAATTATTGCGCAATGATTGGATCTACATTCGCAACAATATCCGCGTGGATGATCTCGGCCCGGTGCTGTCATTCGTCGGTAAATTAGGTAATCCAGAACTCGGCGGCGTACCGCTGGATGCGTTCATTCAACGCCAAGCGCAATACCGTGAAGCCGAAATTGCGGCGATGCGTGACGTACCCGAATTCATCCGCAAAGCGCAAACGATTTACGGCTATTCGCACTTCGTCAATGACGCAGGCGGCAGCTTGTGCGAATTGGAAGAGCCATCGGTGTTTGATGTATTAGCAGAAAATACCCTGATTTTGTATATCAAAGTCACCACCAAAGACGAAGAGCAAAAGCTCATTGACCGTGCGCGTAGTGACCCGAAACCATTGTATTACCGCCCTAATTTCCTGCGCGAACATTTAGCGGTGTACTTGCAAGAACAAGGGCTGCAATATGCCGCCGAAATGATCCCGGATGATTTCACGCGCTGGGTATTCCCGCGCTTGTTCCATTCGCGTTTGCCGCGTTACGAAGCGATTGCGCATGACTACGGCTACACGGTTACGTCTGAGGAAGCCGCGCAAGTCCGTACCGAAGACGATTTCAATGCACTGATCGAAATGGCGATTGCCCGCCATGCTTAATGTTGGAGGTGAAGGGAATCCATGCCATTAGTCGCCCACACTGCGTTACCAACCTTCGAGCGCCTGCGCCAAGAAGGTCAAACGATCCTGAGTGAAGATTACGCCTTCAATCAGGATATTCGCGAGCTGCATATCGGTTTCCTCAATATGATGCCGGATGCGGCGCTGGCTGCAACCGAACGGCAGTTTTTCCGGTTGGTGGGCGAGTCGAATCTGATTGCGCAATTTCACATCCACCCCTTTACCTTGGATGGTTTGCCGCGTGGTGAGAAGGCGCAAGCCTACATCGACCAGTATTACGACACGTTCGAGAATTTGAAAAAGCAGGGGTTGGATGCGCTGATTATTACCGGCGCAAACCCTGCCGCACAGCATCTGGAAGACGAACCGTTTTGGGATGGCTTGTGTGAAGTGGTCGCGTGGGCAAAGGAAAACGTGACCTCGACTTTGTGTTCGTGTCTGGCAAGTCATGCACTGGTGCAACATTTGTGGGGTGTCCGCCGTCGCCCACTGGGTTTCAAGCGTTGGGGCGTGTACAGCCATGCCGTGACCCTGCCGGAACACCCGTTGGTCAACGACCTCAATACCCGCTTTGATGTGCCGCATTCGCGCTTCAATCAAATGGATCGCGCTGAACTGAAAGCGGTCGGTGTCCACGTATTGGTGGAAAGTGACGAAGCGGGTGTCCACATGGCGGTCAGCCCTGACATGTTCCGTATGATTTTTATGCAAGGGCATCCCGAATACGATCAGGTGAGTTTGCTGAAGGAATACCGCCGCGAAACCCTGCGCTGGTTCACGGGCGTGCGCAACGATTATCCGCCGTTTCCTGAAAATTATTTGCGCCCGAAAGCCAAGGCGATTCTTACCGAATACCGCTTGGCGCAGGAAATAGCAAAACGTCAAGGCAAGCCTTTGCCGGATTTCCCCGAAACCTTGCTGTTACCAATGTTGCACAATACGTGGCGCGATACGGCGAAAGTGTTCTATAGCAATTGGATCGGTAAGGTTTATCAGATCACCAATAACGACCGCCGTAAGCCGTTTATGGAAGGCGTTGACCCTAACGATCCGTTGGGGTTGCGTAAACAGATGAGGATGTAACATCATGAAATTTTGGAATTGGACGATGTTGCTGGTTTCTGCGATGCTGTTGGTAGGAAGCCTTAAAGCGTTGCTGGATTATTGGCAATACGATGAATTGGCGGCAGATGTCGGGCAAATGATGTTGCATCAAGTCAGTGCAGAACAAGTGCGCCAGCAGGTGCAGGATGCGATTGCCAACAATAATCCGGCGGAAGCGCGGATGTATTTGAGCCTGGCAACGACCTTTGGTTACGCGCTGCAACCTGCCGAATTTGAGTCGGAATTGCAGCGGTTGGAATCACCATTGAATACGGCAAGGCGCAATGTGAACGATTTTGCTAGCGGTTTTATCGACGGTAATGCGACCAGCAGCGCGGGTGTGGCGGGGGCGTTTACCTCCGATTTTACGGTGATTGGCGATGCGCGGGATCTGTGGGAGCAATACCAATTGTATGCCAAAGGTGAGCCGGTCAATGAGTTGCTGGTGACGTTGGCAGGGGTGGGAGTGGGCTTGACAGCGGCTAGCGTGGCGAGTGCGGGGGCAGCAACGCCTGCGAAGGCTGGGGTTTCCACCACGAAGTTGGCAGCACGCGGCGGGCGGTTGACACCGCGTTTTCAGACATTCTTGCTCAGGCAGGGTTCAGAGGTCTTCGATTATAAATCATTTCTATTGGCAGCGCGTGCCGAGAAAAGTTTAGATGGCATCAGTAAAGCCGCTGTACGGGCCTATAATCCGAACGCGACGCAGGCGATTCAGCGCACTGCTGAACAAGTTAATAATATCCGCAAGGTCAGTTCGACGGCGGATGTGGTGCATTTGCTTCAGTATGTGGAAAACGCTGATGATTTAGTGAGACTGGAAAAACTCAGTCTTAAATACGGCACGCAAACCAAAGCAATTATGAAGTTGCTGGGAAAAGGCGCGATTGGGACAGTGCGAATATTGCGCAAGTCAACGGAATGGTTGATTAGTCTGCTTGCTTCGTTTGTCTCGTTCGTCGCCTCTTTGGTTTCGTTTGGCAGTATAAGATTGAAAAAATAATCTTTTAAATCTGCTGATAAGTGCAAAACTTAAGCTAAACTTAACACCCAGTTACGTTACTATTAATATTATTTCTAGCGCAGTAAGGTTATGGGATTACTTGCTTTTAAGGATGCTGTTCACCTCGTCGCCCGTACTGGCTTGGGTGCGGAGTGGGCGGCTGTCAAACAATTGGAAGGACGTACTCAGCAAGCAGCCGTTGCGTGGGTATTGCATCCTGCTGCTTCTGCCTTGAAGCCCGTACCCCGCCTGACACCTTGGTTAAAACTAGAGCCAATGCGTTTGAATGACATGAAAAGCCGTAATTCGGCGTGGTCAATTTCACAACGTGAAGGCAAGTTACTGCAAGCGTGGTGGGTGGAACAGATGCTGACAACCCGTACACCGTTTGTCGAACGCATGACGCTATTTTGGCATAATCACTTCACCTCATCCATCCAAAAAACCTTGCAACCGAGCTTGTTGTACCAGCAAAACTTGCTGTTACGCCGCCATGCTGTGGGCAATTTTGCGGAATTATTGCGCGGGATGGCTCGCGATCCTGCCATGTTGGTGTATTTGGATGGCTACCAGAATACCAAAGAGCAACCCAACGAAAATTTTGCCCGCGAATTGCTGGAGCTGTTTACCATCGGGCGTGGGCATTACCGTGAGTCGGATGTGAAGGCTGCCGCCAAAGCCTTTACCGGTTGGGGTGTGGATAACGATACCGGCAAGTTCATTATCCGCGCCGATCAGCATGTTGCGGGGCAAAGCACATTCTTGGGTAAAACGGGTGACTTTTCTGGTGATGATATTCTGAATATCTTGCTGGCACATCCGCGTACTGCTGAACGTTTGGTCGACAAAATTTGGTTGGCGTTTGTCAGCAACCGTCCTGACCCTGCCGTGACAAGTGTTTGGGCGCAACAATTGCGTGGTTCGGGCTACGATATTCAGAAATTGCTGGAGACGGTGTTCAACAGTGAACCCTTCTGGGCGTTGCATAATCGCGGCACGGTGGTGAAATCACCGGTGGAACTGGTGATCGGTACGGCACGTATGTTGTCTTACCCGCGTGAATCCACGGAAGAAATGCTCAATCTGTGCCGTTTGCTGGGGCAGGAGTTATTTGATCCGCCCAATGTCAAAGGCTGGACGGGCGGCGAATATTGGATCAGCACGCAAACCTTGCTGGTACGCAATGCCTATCTGGCGAAATTGTCTCGCGGCAATCTGGATGATAGCGTGGCTTCACCGTTGAAGCTGCCGCGTGTTCCTGATGAACAATTGATCGAATGGCTCTTGCCGGTGAAGCCCCTCAAACCGTTACCAGTCACGCCCGGTGCGCGGCGGCTGGTGCGGGCCTTATTGCTTGACCCTGCTTTTCAGGTGTCCTGACAACGTTTATGTGGATAGTAATGCAATGAACCGTCGTGAATTTCTGGGAATGGCAGCCCTACTGCCTTGGCTTGGCACGTTTTCTGCGGAAGCACTAGCAGCAGCGGCAACGCCACGCTCGCATCAGCGCATTTTGGTGCTGGTCAAACTGGCGGGTGGCAATGATGGTCTTAACACTCTGATCCCTTACACTGACCCGTTGTATTACCAACACCGCCCCACGATTGCGATTCAAAAGCATCAAATCGTCGATATTGGGCAGAATACGGGGATGAATCCTTACCTAAAGGCACTGCAACCGTGGTGGGCGAAAGGCAATATGGCTTGGGTACAAGGGGTTGGCTACCCGCACGAGAGCTTGTCCCATTTTCGTTCCAGTGACATTTGGGAAACCGCTGTTGATGCCACTAGTTATTCCGATAGGGGCTGGTTGGGTGGTTTATTGCCGGGGTGCAAGCCGGGTTTGCACGGAATTAGCATCGGCGACAGCACGGGGCCGATGACCGGCAAAGACTGCAATACCATTGCGATGCAAAGCCCACAGACTTTTTTAAGCCAGATCAACATGCTGGAAGAGATGGGGGCAGGTGGTGCACTGCGAGGCGGTAATGCAGTCTTGGCGCATCTGGGCAATGTGTATCAGCAACTCTACGCGACCGGCGCACAACTGAGTGAAAAATTGCAACGTCCCACGCCTTTGGGGGTTAATTTTTCCACCAGCGAAGTAGGACGTGATTTGGAATCGGTTGCTAAAATGATCCTCAGCGGTGTGGATGCCACCGTGTACATGGTCACGCTGGGCGGGTTTGATACGCATAGCAGTCAGAATGGCGTGCAAAGCAATTTGCTGCATCAACTCGCGGGGGCGCTAGATTCGTTTGCGCAAGCCATGCAGCGCGGCGGGCGTTGGAATGATGTTATGTTGATGACCTATTCCGAATTCGGGCGGCGCGTTCAAGAAAATCACGCCAAAGGCACTGACCACGGTGCAGCGTCGGTGCAACTGGTGATGGGTGGCAAGGTACGGGGTGGTATTTACGGCGACAAACCCGATCTCGCCCATCTGGATGCAGACGGCAATTTGCAGCATACCACCGACTTCCGCGCTGTCTATGGCACGGTGGCGCAACGCTGGCTGGGGCAACCCAATCCGTGGGGGCAATTTGGAACGCTGCCGTTTGTTTAAGTTTGCAGGGCTAGCGCTTTCCGGCATAATCCGCCTTCCTGTCATAACAGCAAGGCTTTCTCCCTATGTGGTTCAAGAATCTTTACCTGCTCCGCTTAAGCAGCGACTTCACTATCACCCCCGAAGAACTGCACGAAGCCCTTGAAAGCAAACCATTTCTGGGCTGTGGCAATGAATTGCGTGAAGCCAGCGGCTGGGTATCCCCATTTGGGCGCAATAATGAACAGTTAGTCCTCGCTACCAACGGTTGCTTGCTCGTGACCTTGGCGCATCAAGAAAAAATGTTACCTGCCTCGGTGATCCGTGAAGAATTGGATACTGTGGTTGCCGACATTGAAGAAAAAGAAGCTCGCAAAGTCAGCAAGCGCGAAAAACAAGACTTGCGTGACGACATCGAATTCCAGTTATTACCCAAAGCTTTCACCCGCACCAAGAAAATGGATGCGTGGCTGGATCAGGCAAACGGTTGGATGATTGTCAACAGCTCATCGAATACGCAAGGCGAGCGTTTGACGCATTTGCTGCGCAATACCCTCGGCAGCTTGCCCGTCACCCCACCCAAAACCGAAGTCAGCCCTGCGATGCTCATGACGCAATGGCTGGCGGATGATCATACCTTGCCTGCTCCGTTTACCCTCGGTGAAGATTGCGAATTAAAAGGGCAGGGCGAAGAGAAAAGTGTGGCAGTCTTTAAGCGGCATGAACTCGCGGCAGATGAAGTGCAAGCCAATCTTGCTGCGGGTAAAACGGTCTCGAAGCTAGGGCTGATTTGGGATGATAAAATCAGCTTCATTTTGACCGACGAATTGGGGATTCGCCGCGTGCGTTTCTTGGATGTGTTGGCGGATAATCTGAAAGATGTCGACCCGCAATCCCACGCTGAAAAGCTCGACATTGAATTCACCCTGATGACGGGTGAAGTCAATAAGCTGTTAAACGATTTGCTCGGCTGCTTTAGTGCCGCTGCGGCTGAACCCAGCGCGTAGGTTACAGGGCTGCGCGAATCTTCTCGATCCGTGCTGTCTGGCTTGCCAGCGCGGTGGCGGGCATTCCCCCTATGGCATACCATTGTTTCAGCATCGGTAGCGCATGTTCGGCGGGGTTGTACGTATCCTTACGGCTGCGCATGGTTTCGGAGAGTTGTGCCACTTGGTATTTGAGGCGTGTTGCCTGAAATTCAGCCGGTGTTTCCAACCCTAACAAGATTTCCAATTGCAGGCAGAGCAATTCGCCTTGCGTGCGATTGGCAATTTGCTCATCCGCAGGAGTATCGCTTTGTTTGTTAAGCGTGGATTGCTCGGCAAGCGCATTCATGGCAGCGATACGTTGCTGCGCTTGTTCCACCTGACGTTGGCGTTGCTCGTCGGCTTGACGAGCTTCTTCTGCGGCTTGTGCGTTGCGTTCCTGGTGTTGTTGCTGGCGTTCGTCACGCGCTCGCGCAAACAAGGCATCCATCGGTTCGCGGAATTGTTTCCACAAGCGTTGTTCATCAGAAGGGCGCGAGGTCAGGGTAATGTGCCACTCGGTTTGCAGGGCTTTAGCTTGTTCGATGGCGTGGGCAGTATCGCTTAATGCCAATAAGGCTTGCGCTTGTTCGACCAGTTGCGTGCGGGCTTGCCAGTTGCGGGTGCGCTCGGCTTTGAGGTGCGTTTCGAGGGCATCCATCGCGGCATTGAAGCGTTCGTTGATGCTTTTCCAGTCTTTATGTCCGACTGTTCCGGCTTCTTTCCATTGCTTGCGACACTGATTAATGTCGGCTTGTACGCCGCGCCACTCGGCATTTTGCCAGTCGGTATCCGTATTCAGGGCTTCTAATTGACTGCAAATGGCTTGGCGTTGCGCTAAATGGGCTTCACGTTGCTGGGCTTGTTCAACAAAGTATTGCTTGCTCGGTTCGTAAGCAGCGGTGGCATTTTCGTCAAAGGCTTTCCAGAGAGCGCGTTGTTGCCCCGGTTCTATGGTGGACAGCTTGCGCCATTCTTCCCGCAGCGAGTGAATTTTTTTGGCACGTTCTTGCGGGTCAAGGTCGGCATCCGTGCGCAAGTTTTCGGCGGTTTCGATCAATTGCTTGCGGACTTGATCCGTACCCCAGCGTCGCCAATCTTGTAATTCACGCAACACGGGAGCGAGGGCTTGGAGGCGGCGTTGGAAAAATGCTAGGTCGCGGCTGGGTAAAAATGCTGCATTTTTCAATTGCGCCGTCAGGGTTTTGTGCGTTTCGATGGCTTCGCCGTATTGTTCGGCTTCCAGTTGCGCTTCGAGCTGTTGCTGGGAATCGTGCAGGCTTTGCAAGATTTCGGCTTGCTGGGCTTGTTGTTGCTGGCGACGTTTACGCTCTTCGGCTTGGGCTTGTTGTTCACGCTCTTGCTGTTCACGCGCCGTTTGGGCGGCGGCTTCGGCTTGGGCGGCGGCGGCACTTTGCAACTGCGCTTGTTCTTGCGCTTGCGCTGCCAGTTGTTGCGCACGTTGTTGCTGTGCGCTTTCCCATGCCGTTAATTGCTGTTGGAATTGCGTGTGTGCTTGTTGGAAACGTTGCTGTTGTGCTGCGTTAGGGGGCGTGGTGAGTTTCTGCCAGCGTTGTTCCAGCACTTTGGCACGGGTCTTTTCTTGTTCCCATGTTGCGGCTTTGCCGAGGGTTTCTGCATCCGCGCACAGCCCGTTAATTAGGTCTTGCTGCTGTTGCTGCTGTTGTTGGGTATCAAGACGTTCTTTCAGCAGTTGGCGTAAGCGTTTATTGTTTTTGCCATGCAGTTTTTCCAGCCGTTGCAGCGTTTCCAACGAGTGAATTTGCTTTGCCGCAATGTACTGGATTTCTTTGGACGCATCGCTGCTGGCAATGTTGAACAACAGCTCTTGATCGTCCAGTTTGGCAATGGCTTGGTGGCGCAATTTCACCCCACGCAGGGTATCGCGGGAGATACTGCGCAATAGCGCTGGGTTTTGCAGCCAGTGAAACACGTCTGCCAACACATGGTCATGGTGGTGGTCAGTTGCCGCCAAGCCAATCACGCGTTGCCGCGACCGTTCGCCGATTGAACCAGACGTATGCCCCAATTGCACCAAGGTGGGCAAATGGGACAAGCGCGTGATGGCTTCCATACGCACATCACTGTCGGGATCGCTTTGGGCGATTTTGATCAGTTCAACGCTGTCACTCGCAAGGGTAGACAGGGCTTTGAGGCGGACGCTGGCATCATTACTCTGCCATTTTGGTTTGAAAAATTTCCCTAACATTGTCTTTTATTATCGTCGTGTTGTGCGCTTTATTTGACACGCATTCCGGGTTCTGCACCCTCATCGGGGGTCAGGATGAATAGATCTTTGCCACCGGGGCCTGCTGCCAGCACCATGCCTTCGGATACGCCAAAGCGCATTTTGCGAGGTGCGAGGTTAGCGACCATGACCGTTAAACGACCTTCCAGATCGGCAGGATCATAGGCGGACTTGATGCCAGCAAAGACATTGCGGGTTTCGCCACCTAGATCAAGCGTTAATTGTACCAGTTTATCCGCACCTTTGACGTGTTCTGCTTTAATGATTTTGGCAATTCGCAGATCAATTTTCGCAAAATCATCGTATTCGATGGTGGGGCTGATCGGGTCGGCGGCTAATGCGCCACTGGCAACGGGAGTAGCAGCGGGTGCTGCCATTGCTTGTTTATTGTCTTCGAGCATGGCTGCAATCATCGCAGGGTCAATACGCGTCATGAGTGCTTGGAAAGTATTGACTTCTTGAGTTAACAAAGGCTTGGCAACGCTATCCCAAGTCAATTCGCCCGCCTTCAGGAAGGTTTCGGTATCCGCCGCTAAGCTAGGCAACACCGGCTTCAGGTAGCTGACAATCGCCCGGAACATATTAATGCCTTGCGTGCAAACGGCTTGTACCTCATGCAGGCGTTCAGGATCTTTGGCTAATACCCACGGTTTTTGTTCGTCAACGTATTGATTGGCTTTGTCGGCTAATGCCATGATTTCGCGCATGGCTTGGTTATAACGACGGCTTTCATAGAGTTCAGCAATCCGTTCGGATGCGTCGATAAAGATTTGATACAACGCAGCATCCGGCAAACGCGCGGCAAGCTGGTTTGCAAAGCGTTTATTGATGAAGCCTGCGCAGCGTGACGCAATATTCACCACTTTGCCGACCAAATCGCTGTTAACCCGTGCGGTGAAATCTTCCAGATTCAGGTCGATGTCATCCACGCCATTGCTGAGCTTGCTGGCGAAATAGTAACGCAACCATTCGGGGTTCAAGTGCTTAAGGTAGCTTTCCGCTTGAATGAATGTGCCGCGTGATTTGGACATTTTTGCGCCATTGACGGTCAGGAAACCGTGGCACAAAACGGCAGTGGGGGTGCGGAAACCCGCTCCATGCAGCAAGGCAGGCCAGAACAGCGTGTGGAAATAGGCGATGTCTTTACCAATAAAGTGGTACACCTCGTGAGTGGAATCGGGTTTCCAGTAGCTGTCGAAATCCAAACCCGTGCGTTCACATAAGTTTTTGAAGCTTGCCAGATAGCCGATGGGCGCATCCAACCACACGTAGAAATACTTGTCATCGGTATCGGGGATTTTGAAACCCCAGTACGGCGCATCCCGCGAGACATCCCAATCGCTCAAGCCTTGATCGGACTCGAACCACTCCATTTGCTTGTTGGCAATTTCCTTTTGTACTGCGCCACTGGCTAAGAATTCGCGCAAAAAAGTCTCAAAATGCCCCAATTTGAAGAAATAATGATCAGTTTCTTTTTCAATGGGTTTTGTGCCGGAAATCGCTGATACCGCATTTTTTAAATCGGTCGGTGCGTAGGTCGCCCCACATGCTTCGCAGTTATCACCGTATTGATCGGCTGCACCACAGCGAGGGCATTCTCCTCTAATGAAGCGATCCGGCAAGAACATCTTGGCTTGTGCGTCATACGCTTGGCGGATGGTGCGTTTTTCAATATGCCCATTATCCCGCGCTGCTTTGTAGATGAATTCGGCAAAATGGCGGTTTTCATCCGAATGGGTGGTGTAATAATTGTCGAAAGCAACGTTAAAGCCTGCAAAATCGCGCTGATGTTCCTCACTACTGCGAGCAATCAATTGCTCTGGCGTAATGCCTTCCTGCTGCGCCCGCAACATGATCGGTGTGCCGTGCGTATCATCCGCGCACACATAATGGCATTCGTTACCGCGTAAACGTTGAAAACGTGCCCAGATGTCCGTTTGAATGTATTCGACCATGTGCCCGATATGAATGGGGCCATTGGCGTATGGAAGGGCGCTAGTAATGAGGATTTTTCTTGGCTGCATGGCTGTCTTTAGTCGTCCTGATTTGGACGTAATAAAGTAACAGGTTGTGGGGGTTTCTGCCACTGTCAGAAGTAGAATGCGGGGTGACTGCGTGTTGAGGTTGCACGTATAGCGTGCTAACACTACCATTAGTAAATTCAATGAATTTTTTATGGATTAGTAATATATAATCACTTATCGAAAAGATAAACCCCCTTTAGTGTCTTATAGGTAATAAGTTATGAATATGAACACGGCTAACGTTCATACCCCCAATAAAACCTTCATGCCTAAACCAAGCCATTTACTGTTGGCTGGCTTGGTCATGTCATCGCTATTAACCGCTTGTGGTGGCAGCAATGGCCCCTCCGCAGAAGAATTAGCTGCGCAAGCTGCTGCTACTGCACAAGCCGCAGCTGATAAGGCTGCCGCCGACAAAGCGGCTGCTGATAAAGCAGCGCAAGCCGCCGCCGATCGTGAAGCTGCACTTGCCGCTGTCCGTAAGCAAGTCAGTGATACGGTTACTACGGTTGATGCTGATACCAAAGCAGCGCAGAGCGCTAGTGCGATTGCAGGCTATTCACTACTGCAAGCGAAACAGCAAGCAGCGAATTATCCAGAAGTGGCTGAAACATTAGTCAAAACGCAGGCCTTTGCTGATCAAGCTAAACAAGCCGCCGACCAAGCACTTGCACAGAAAGCCTTAGCGACGACGGCGGCAAGCAATGCCGACAGTGCCCAAACCCTTGACGCAGTGACAGCCTTTGCCCAACAAGCTAACAAGGCAGCCCTTAGTGCGAAAGAAGCCCGTACTGCTGCGGAACAGGCACAGGATGCAACGCTAGAATCAGCTGCACAAGTCAGCGCTGAAATTCAACTGGCGGAGTCTTCCAAACGTTACTCCAAGCTGGATAGCGCGGGCAATATTCTGCCTGCTTCCGCCACTTCATGGGCGTGTGTCCAAGAAAATGCGACGGGGAAGGTTTGGGAGTCCAAAACGAATGATAACGGGCTGCGCGACCGCGATTGGCGCTACCGTCACATGCACAACTCTGCTGGTTATGCCAGCACGAGGGATAGCACGGGTGCAATCTTGTGTCAGAGCCTTGGCAATTGCGATGCCTACAGCTATGTGAATGCGGTCAATAACACGGGTGTCTGTGGACGTTCTCAATGGCGTTTGCCGACGATGGAAGAGTTATTGAGTTTGGTGCAAATCAATGACAATGGGCAGCGTCCTAATATTGACCTGAAGTTTTTCCCCGATACGGTCAATAAACCCAATCAAGCCGCTTATTGTTCCGAGAACTTGGCCAAGACAGCGACCGATTGTGGACCCAATTACACAAACCCACATTATCAGCCAGATGGGCGTATTGAGTGCAATTACCAAGGTGTCGATTATGGCTTGCCGATAAGCGCTGATAACCCACGCGGTGGTAGCATGGCAGCGTTACGTCACTACGGTGAAGTGCAAGATGGGCTATCAACTTATCCAACCAATAACTGGATTTGTTACACACGTTTGATCAGCAATCGTTAATGAATGTTTTACACAAACCCCCTCTAAATAATACATTAGGTAATAAATCATGAATATGAACACGGCTAACGTTCATACCCCCAATAAAACCTTTCTATCTAAACCAAGCCATTTATTCTTGGCTGGCTTGGTGATGTCATCGCTGTTAACCGCTTGTGGTGGCAGTAGCGGTCCTTCTGCCGAAGAATTAGCTGCACAAGCTGCTAAAGCAGCGGCGGCAGCACAAGCAGCGGCTGATAAAGTCGCCGCAGACAAAGCTGCCGCAGATAAAGCTGCTGCGCTAGCTGCACAAGCCGCAGCAGAGTATGACGCAGCCATCGTAGCCGCTCGTAAAGAAGTGACTGAGGCGGTTTTATCTGTTACCAGCGAAGCAAAAGAGGCACAAAGCGCGAGTTTGAGCGCCGGTTATGTAGCTCTGCAAGCGAATCAGCAAGCCGCTGCTTATGCAGAAGTCACGACATCGCTAGCGGCTACCAAGGCTTTCGCATCGACAGCGGATACAGAAGCTGCAAAAGCCATTGCCCAAAAAACACTGGCAGAAACCGCAGGCACACAAGCCGAAAGCACGCTAACGTTGGATGCTTTAAATAGCCTTGTTACACAAGTGCAGGCGTATGCAAAGGTTGCTAGCGAAGCACGTCAAGCGGCGGAAGCCGCCCTTGTATCAACCCGCACCGCCGCTCAAAAAGTGGCAGATGAAGTTAAGATTGCCGAAGCGTCCAAACGTTATACGAAGTTGGACGGCAATGGCAATGAGTTGTCCGTTCTTGCTTCATCGTGGTCATGTGTCAAAGACAAGAATACTGGTTTTATCTGGGAAGAAAAAACCAATGACGGTGGGTTGCGCGATAAAGATTGGCGCTATCGCCACATGCACAATTCTGGCGGTTATGGTGGTGTGAGAGATACCAATGGTCAGACCTTGTGCCAAGGTTTAGGCACTTGTGATGCTTATTCTTATATGTATGCGGTCAATGGTAACAGCTTGTGTGGTCGGAATAACTGGCGCGTGCCATTGCCGAAAGAACTTGGCACGATTGCGCAAATTAACCCCGGTTCGCAGCCTCCCCATGTTGATACGAACTTCTTCCCAGAAACGGCCAATATCCCAACGAAAGGGGCATATTGCACGGAAAACGTGGATGGTGCTGAACACAACTACCAAGGGATTGATTTTGGTTTGCCGATTCTCTACAGCGCATTTCCGAATGAATCGCCTGCGAATGTGTTGGGCGTGAGCATCCTCGTACCGTTGCGGTTTTACGGGGAAATTGCGGATGGTTTAATCAACAATCCGGGGCAAGCGTCTAACTGGATTTGCTATACCCGTTTGGTAAGTCGCTAAGTTCGGTGATAGCTTGAATGGCAAAAGGCGGTGCGTTTGGTAACGTGCCGCCTTTTTGAGTGTTTAGGATTTATAAGAAGCAATCGCTGCTCTCACTTGTTGGTAGAGTGGATTGGATATTCTGAAACCGTTGGTGATTGCTTGATCCAGCATGGATTGGGCGCGGTCGGACGATAACTTCTTGGTTTTGACCGCTAACATCAATAAACCCGCAAAACCTGTGACGATCAGTTGTTTTTGCAGGGCGATGTTTCTGCCTTTGCGCTCATCAATTAGGATCGGAAGCTGGCGTTCCAATGCCAAGGTGATGGCTTCCGCTTCACCGGGATCCAATACCAATTGCAAGCTGGCAAGCTGTTCAGAAGGTTCCAATCTAATGATTTCTATGCAACCTACAGCGTTGATTGTTTTGATAATGTCGGGTGATCCAGCGGACAGTTCCTTCAAAACTGCCTGCGGAATCAGGATGCTTTCAAACACTGCACATAACAATTTGATGGATTGCAAACCTTCCAGCGCAATCAAGCTGGTGGTATCACTGACAATAACTTTCATGCTGCCAGCATCTTCTCAATCGCTGCCAAATCTTCGGCAAAATCATAATCGGCTACCGGAACGCCGAGCAGCCCCAGCAACTTGATGGTTTCGTGTTGGTTTTTACCGAGTGCTTTGCTGAGTTGCCCCAAGCTCAAATCCCCGCTTTGGAAGCCTTTGATGGCAAACCACGGCAGTAAACCTTGCTCCATGATGCCTTCAGCGAAGGGTAGCGCAAGACCTAACGGCTGACCGTGTTTGGTGATCAACAGGTAGTCGTTATCCTGAAAAGCTTTGGTCAGCTTGCCGGGGTTGGTTTGGAGTTCTTTGATGCCGATGACTTGCATGAGTTGTACTGCTTTTAGGATGTATTTTTATAATGAAGTAGATGTCATGTATTGACAAGTTCTTGTCTGTAAATTATACAATATATTTTTTATCCATGCGGTCAAATAATGGAAATTAATCGGGGTTACTCAATTAAGGGTAAAAGTAAAGGAAAGTTACGTCATTGGTCTGTTCTGTTTGAAAAGTGGTCACAAGGAATTGATCTCTATATTGATGTAACAGATGGGGATGTACCTTACTTTTATAAGGAAAGGGCGAGTGTGAGTTTTCTAGCTGCTGCTGCATGGCAATGTGGTTGGGTAGCTATGCAGGAATTTGAAACAGAAAAACGAAAACCGAAAGGTCGATATAAAGCATGGAAAGGTAGATGTGATTTATTTATTTGCTCGGAAAATAGGTCTGATTTTATTGAGGCAAAATATAAACAGTTATCTCTTAACTCAAAAAATTTGGTAGAAAACCTCGACAAAGTGCTTGCTGACGCTGTTTCTGATGCCCATGACTCAAAATGTCGTCAAGATATTAATGCCGTTGGTGTAGCGTTTATTCCTTTCTATGCTCACTCTAAACATGAACACGAGATAGATGCTTTGGTAGAAGAAGCCATAAGTCAGATCAAGATAACCGAAGCTGATGCATGGGCATGGTGCTTCCCAGATAGTATGAGACGAGTAGCTAGTGATAACGATTATCTGAATCCTGGAATGATTATGCTTGCCAAGCTGGCTGAATAAGTATTCGATCAAATAAACTGTGCAAGATATTTTGCATAGGGAGGTGAAGAGCGCCTAGCACTCTTCACCAAAAGTACTGATTGGGTTGGCTACGCCTCATACCCCAACACCGGCGACAACCACCGCTCCGCTTCCGCCATCGTCATGCCCTTACGCTTGGCATAATCCTCAACCTGATCCCGTGCAATCCGCCCAATCCCGAAATACCGCGAATCCGGGTGACTGAAATACCAGCCCGATACCGAAGCCGCCGGATACATCGCAAACGATTCCGTAATGATCATCCCGGTATTCGCTTCCACATCTAGCAACGTCCACAACGTGCCTTTTTCGGTGTGATCAGGGCAAGCCGGATAGCCGGGGGCAGGGCGAATCCCCTGATATTTCTCGGCAATCATCGCGTTATTATCCAGCGTTTCATCCGCCGCATAACCCCAGAATTCCTTGCGCACGCGCTCGTGCATCCGCTCTGCCAAGGCTTCTGCCAGACGGTCACACAAGGCTTCCAGCATGATCGCGCTGTAATCGTCGTGCTTTTCGCGGAAGGCTTTCAAATGCGGCTCAATCCCAAAGCCTGTACTCACCGCAAACACGCCCATCCAGTCCGCCTTGCCGGATTCCACAGGTGCAACAAAATCACCCAAACAGAAGTTTGGCTGTTGCCCGTTACGCTCCATCTGCATCCGCAAATTGTGCAACACGCTCAAGGTTTGCGTGCGGCTCTCATCGGTATACAACACCACGTCATCGCCTTGCGCATTTGCCGGGAAGAACCCAACCACCGCTTTGGCTTGCACCCACTTTTCATCCACAGCTTTTTTCAGCATGGCTTGTGCATCCGCATACAACTTGGTGCATTCCTCGCCAACGATTTCATCCGTCAAAATGGCAGGGAACTTGCCCGCCAATTCCCAACTACGGAAAAACGGTGTCCAGTCAATCCGTTCCACCAGTTCATTCAACGGATAATCGTTGAAGACCAGCGGGGTGAGGGTGTTCGGCTTAGGCGGCGTATACCCCGCCCAATCCACCTGAAACTTATTCGCCCGCGCCGCCGCAATACTCACCAACTTCCGTTCCGTCTGATTCGCCGCTCGCTTCACGCGCACCTGCTCATATTCCGCCCGAATGCTCGCCACGTAATCCGGCTTTTGCTCTTTGGACAGCAACGCACTCGCCACACCCACTGCCCGCGACGCATCCGGCACATACACCACGATGTCGTTCTTAAACTGCGGCTCGATCTTCACCGCCGTATGAATCTTGGACGTGGTAGCCCCGCCAATCAGCAACGGCACATGGAAATCCTGGCGCTGCATTTCCTTCGCAACATGTACCATTTCATCCAGCGACGGCGTAATCAGACCGGACAAGCCGATAATGTCCACTTTCTGCTCCCGCGCCACTTGCAGGATTTTTTCCGCAGAAACCATCACCCCAAGGTCGATCACTTCGTAGCTATTGCACTGCAACACCACGCCGACGATGTTCTTGCCGATGTCATGCACGTCACCTTTGACGGTTGCCATGAGGATTTTGCCGTTGGCTTGCACTTCGCAACCGGCCTTTTCCAATTCCATGAACGGGTCAAGGTAAGCCACCGATTTTTTCATCACGCGGGCGGACTTAACCACTTGCGGCAGGAACATTTTGCCAGCGCCGAACAAGTCGCCGACCACGTTCATGCCGTCCATCAATGGCCCTTCGATGACCAGCAGCGGACGACCGAGTTTCACCCGTGCCTCTTCAGTGTCTTCGTTGACGAAGGCATCAATCCCTTTCACCAGCGCGTGTTCGAGGCGTTTTTCGACCGGCCATGAACGCCATTCGAGGTCTTCTTTCTTAACTTCGGTCGAACCGTCGCCTTTGTATTTCGCGGCAATATCCAGCAAACGTTCGGTCGCACCCGCATCCTTGTTCTGGATCACATCTTCGACCGCATCACGCAATTCCACCGGAATATCGTCGTAAACCGCCATTTGCGCCGCGTTCACAATCCCCATATCCATGCCCGCTTTGATCGCATGGTAGAGGAACACGCTGTGGATGGCTTCGCGTACCGGATTATTGCCCCGGAACGAGAACGACACGTTGGAAACCCCGCCGGAAATGTGCGCGTGAGGCAGGTTCTGGCGAATCCAGCGCGTGGCTTCGATAAAGTCCACCGCGTAATTATTGTGTTCGTCGATCCCCGTCGCCACCGCGAAAATGTTCGGGTCGAAAATGATGTCTTCGGGCGGGAAGCCGACTTGTTCGGTGAGAATCTTGTAAGCGCGTGAACAGATTTCAATTTTCCGCGCTTGGGTATCCGCTTGTCCCTGTTCGTCGAACGCCATCACGATCACCGCCGCCCCGTAACGGCGTACCAGTTTGGCTTGATGGATGAACTTTTCTTCGCCTTCCTTCATCGAAATCGAGTTGACGATGCCTTTGCCTTGGATGCACTTCAATCCCGCTTCGATCACGTCCCATTTGGAGGAATCCACCATGATGGGTACACGCGCAATGTCGGGTTCGGAGGCGATCAGGTTGAGGAAGCGGGTCATTTCTTTTTCCGCATCCAGCAAGCCTTCGTCCATATTGATGTCGATCACGGGTGCGCCGCTTTCGACCTGCTCCAGCGCGACTTGCAAGGCTTCGGTGTAATTGCCTTCTTTGATCAGGCGCTTGAATTTGAGCGAGCCGGTGACGTTGGTACGTTCGCCGACGTTCACAAACAGGCTGTTTGCACCGATATTGAACGGTTCAAGACCGGAAAGGCGGCATTCTTTCGCCAGTTGTGGTGCTTTGCGTGGGGCAATCCCAGCAACCGCGTCAGCAATGGATTTGATGTGTGCAGGCGATGTGCCGCAACAACCGCCGACGATATTCAGGAAGCCACTTTGCGCCCATTCACGGATGTGCACCGCCATTTCCGCGCCGTCCATGTCGTATTCGCCCATTTCATTCGGCAAACCGGCATTGGGGTGGGCAGAAACGCCTGTTGCGCACACGCGGGACATTTCTTCGACATACTGACGTAACAAATCGGGACCGAGTGCGCAGTTCAAACCAAACGAAATTGCGTCAGCGTGTGCCAGCGCATTGTAGAACGCTTCGGTGGTTTGCCCGGACAAGGTGCGCCCGGACGCATCGGTAATCGTGCCGGAAATCATGATCGGCAGTTCGATATTGTCTTCGTCGAATACTTGTTTGACCGCAAACACGGCGGCTTTGGCGTTGAGGGTGTCGAAAATGGTTTCGATCAGGATAATGTCTGCGCCGCCTTCAATCAGACCACGGGTGGATTCCATGTAGGCGGTGACCAGCGCATCGAAGGTGACGTTGCGGAAACCGGGGTCGTTGACATCGGGGGAAATGCTGCAAGTGCGGCTGGTGGGGCCGAGTACGCCAGCGACGAAACGCGGTTTGTCGGGTGTGCTGTATTCGTCGGCGACGGAACGTGCCAGTTTTGCCGCCTCCACATTGATTTCATACGACAGTTCTTGCATGTCGTAGTCGTGCATCGAAATCGTGGTGGCGTTGAAGGTGCAGGTTTCGAGAATGTCCGCCCCAACTTCGAGGTATTGCGCGTGGATGCCACGGATAATCTGCGGTTGGCTCAATACCAGCAAGTCGTTATTGCCTTTGACATCGGTATGCCATGCCGCAAAGCGTTCGCCGCGATAATCGGCTTCTTCCAGTTTGTGGCGTTGGATCATCGTGCCCATCGCGCCGTCAAGGATGAGGATGCGGCTCGCTAGGGCTTGCTGGAGTTGGGTTGTGCGGTTCATGGTTACATCATCAGCAGTTTAAATAAGGCGTGTATCGTACCAGAATTTGCTGGGGAGAACATAAACCGCACGGTGTTTTCAGGTGTCGCCGTGGGGTGACGGGGCGGCAAATAAGGTCAGTAACAGTTCGGCATCATCAATTAGGCGATAGATCGGGCGTTTGCCAGATAAGTGTTCGCTTTCGGTGAGGATAATGGGTACGCCTTCGCCACGCTTGTCCATGATGAAATTGCGTTGTGAGCCGTAGGCATCGACATTCATCGGGCATTTTGCCAGCAAAGAACACAGCAATTCGTTACGTGCCGATTGGCGTTCGGGCAGGCTATCCACGGTCATGGTGTTGGGGATTGCGCCGGGTGAATACAGTTCCAGCCGATCAGCGAACACATGCAAGCGGATTTTTGAGCCGTAAATAGAATAGTCACGATGTGCCACGGCATTCACGATGGCTTCAAACACGGCATTCAAGGAAAATTGCGGGGTGTCGATGCGGTTGGGGTTTTTGATGGCGTACACGCGCATATTGCGTTCGACAAATAAACAGGCTTGGCGAATTTGTTCATCGAGTGAGCCGTGAATGTCTTTGGCATCCAGTTGGTAGGCGGCGTTGCGCTCTGTGCCACGGTAGACCACGGCTTGAATGTAGGCGTTGGTGATGAATTCGGCGGGGTGTTCGGTCGCCATCAAAATGCCGCTGACGGTGGGGTAAAGGTTGCCGTCTTCGTCACGGGTAATCAGTTTGAGCTTGGATAGAAACTCGCGGTCATCTTTGGGCGAGAGGGGCGAGCGGAAACGTTGCCATAACGGGGTTTTGAGGTCGTCGAGGGAGGCTTGGGGGACGGCTTGTTCGTCGTACTCGATGGCTTTCAGTTCCAGCGTCGAGTCTTCACCGAGGGCAATTTGTTTGAGTAGGTTGTCTGGCGAGTCCAGCATGGTTCGTGTCCGGTGGTGGGGTGGTGCTTTGATTATAGTAATCTACGGTTCATCGCTTAACTGAACAGTGCTCTTAGTTTTTGCTTGAGTTCATCGAAATGCGCGTGTTGCAGATCGTAGGGGGCTTTGGGGTAAGCAGTTTTGTAAATTTGACGCAAAATAGCTTTGGCATTGTCTTTTTGTTGAAAATCTGAACAAGCCAGAAAGGTTTCAATACATGTTTTTTTATCATCATCCAAGGTTGATAACAGTAGCGATTCAACGTAACCGGTTTGTGTTATTGGGTCACAGCTAATGAAAATATCGCTAATCTCTGCAATATTTAGCTGATTCATCACCAATGTTTGCCATTGATTTAAGGTATTATGATAACCACCATAAACGGCATCATTTTCGTGGCAGTCAGCATCAATGACGAATAACACTTTTGTGATTTGATCTTCTATAATTTGAGGTAAAAGATCGCTATATTTGACATTGGTAATATCAAAAAATGTACTTTTTCCTTGCATTCCGTAACATTGCACACGATTCCAATTAAAAACCACCGGATTTTCTTTTGCCAATTCTGCTGTTAGTTCTTTTAACAACCAGTTATCTAATGATTTATCTGCATGACCTTCGTGTAAGATAGCTACCTTTACCATCCGCGCACCTCACGAGAATCATGGATGCTATCAGTAAATGTATCGTAATCCCTGATAATGGCTTTAATTTGCTTTTCTTTGTTTTTAACTAACGTAATAAAACTAATATTCCGTTCTTTGTGCTTTTCGACTATACGGCAGTAGGATTCAATGCACTCACGCGAGTGGGTGGTTGCAAATACCTGCACATTCAATTCTTTAGATAATTTCAGAATAATGTCCCACAGCTTATCCAGTAATGTGTAATGAACACCATTGTCGATTTCGTCAATAAATATGTAATGATTTTCCGCCGTAAACATATCAGCAATGACTGAAACATAAAGACGTAATCCATCACCGTACTCACCAATACCACGATAAGAAAAACTGCCATCAGATGCAGTAACCCGACATTGAATAGAATTGCCAATAACTTTTATTTTTTCAATTTCATTATCGAAACTGTTGATGAGGTGGTTTAAATCATCTTCACGGTCTTTTTTCTGAATGCTAGTGAATGAATCTATTATTCCTTCTTGTGAATCACGAGAGCTTCCAATCCAGCAAACGTCTTTGATTATTGCTTTGTTTGCGATGGAGAAAATATCCATATTTTCTTCTGCAATGCTGTTATTTGAGTTATTTATATTTATTTCATATTTTCTTGAAATTTCAGAGTCATTTAATTTAAACTCAATGGCTTGAATATTTGTTTTACTTTTTAATGAACTCGCTTGCTTTAGAATGGTATCAGTAGCATCTTTTTTATTGAGTGTTTTGTAAGCGTAATCAGTTGCTTTACGCTGTTTGTAAAAGAAAAGTAATGAGTCAAATAGATCACTAATAGTGGAACTGCATACATTGATGAATATCGCTTCCATCAGTGCGGTTTTACCGACGTTGTTTTTTCCGGCAATGAGGTTGACGCGTTGGAAGCCATGCGCTGAAAAATCACTAAAGCACTTGTATCGCTCAATGTCGATATATTGGATGAAATGTTCAGTCATGTTTGAGATTCCTTATGTAGCTCTAGCTATAGTAGCGTCAACGTGCCCTATGTTAGCAGAGCCAAGGTGAAAGAGCGAAGGGCTTGCTGGAGTCGGGTTGTGCGCTTCCGCTATACTTGCCCTGTATCCTCAGAAGGCACGGCAACCCATGAAAAAACTCCCCATCGGCATCAGCACCCTACAAAAAATCATTGCAGATGATTGTGTTTATGTGGATAAAACACCCTATATACAAGAGCTTGTGAATAACGGCAGCTACTACTTCCTCTCTCGCCCACGCCGCTTCGGTAAATCCCTGCTGGTAGACACGCTGCACCAATTGTTTGCTGGAAATGAGCGGCTGTTTCGTGGCTTGCACATTCACCCGCATTGGGATTGGACGGTGCAATACCCGGTGATTTCCCTCAGTTTTGGCTCAGGGCAGCTTGCTAACCGTGCAGAACTGGAGCGGCGCATCCGCCATATTCTCCGCGTCAATCAGGAACGGCTGGGTGTCCAGTGCGAAGATCATGAAGATGTCACCAGTTGTTTTAGCGACCTCATCCGCCATACCCAAGCCAAGTACGGGCGCAATGTGGTGGTGTTGGTGGATGAATACGACAAGCCGATCCTCGATAACATTACCAAGCCGGACGTTGCTGCTGAAATGCGTGACGGTTTGCGTAACCTGTATTCGGTGATCAAGGATAACGATGCCCATATCCGCTTTGCCTTCCTGACCGGGGTAAGCAAGTTTTCCAAAGTATCGCTATTCAGCGGCTTGAATAATCTGGAGGATATTACCCTCGACCCGCGTTACAGTGCCTTGTGCGGCTACACCCAAACCGAGCTAGAACAGCACTTTTCCGAACACCTGCAAGGCGCAGATATGCCGCTGGTACGGGCGTGGTACAACGGTTACAACTGGTTGGGTGAAAGCGTCTACAATCCGTTTGATGTGCTGCTATTTATTTCCAAAGGCAAGAGATTCCTGCCTTATTGGTTTGAAACCGCCACCCCGTCGTTTTTGGTGGATATTTTGCGTAAACGCCAATTCTACCTGCCTGATCTCGAAGCCCTGAGCATGGATTACAAAGCATTGGGCGATTTTGATGTGGACAGAATTCATCTGGAAACACTGCTGTTCCAGACCGGCTATTTGACCGTTAAAGAAGAACGGCTACCGTTTGTGGGTGGTTTGCCGGAATACATCCTGAGCTATCCCAACAACGAAGTGCGTTACAGCCTGATGAGCTACTTGCTGGAAAACTACCTGACAGACGACAGGCAAGAACGCGGCTCGGTTTAAGGCGAAAGATTACGCCGCGCAGGTGCGCAATATTGTTGGGTTTGAGTGGGAAGAAGACACTCAATAAGGGTGGGTATCGTAACAGAATAGGCTGGTGGTATGCTCCACTTCACCACGTTTTTTAGGAGGAGGATTCATGTCAGCAGAACATCCTATTGTCGCCATTACCGGAGCGATGGAGTCAGGTTCAGTGTCGGTCATCACGGCATTAGAGCGGATTTTTTACCGTGAGCGCGTCAAAGCGTCCTACATTGACGGCAGTGCTTTCCGCCGTTATGACCGCACCACCATGCGCGAAGCCGTGCGCGAAGCCAAGGCACAAGGCAAAACCTTGGGGCATTTTGGCCCGGAAGGCAATCATTTGGAAAAGTTGGAAAGCCTGTTTTTTGAATACGCCGCAACGGGCGGTGGCTTGTATCGGCACTACCTGCATACTGCCACGCAAGCCCGCAAATTTGGGCAAGAAGTTGGCACGTTTACGCCGTGGGAACGCATGGACGCTGACAGCGATTTATTGCTGTATCGCGGCTTGCATGGTGCTGCGGTGGCAGATGATATTGATTTATCCCAATACCCCGACTTGTCGATTGGCATTGCGCCGAATGCGAATCTGGAGTGGATGGCTAAAATCCAGCATGAAGTCCACAACCGTGGCGTACCGCTGGAAGATGCAAAAGAAGGCTTGTTGAAGCGCTTAGACGATTATGTGCATCATATTACCCCGCAATTCATGCGCACGCATATTAATTTCCAACTTATTCCGTTGGTGGATACCTCTGATCCGTTTGGTGCAGAAGCGGTGCCAGTAGCGGATGAATGTTATTTGGTTATCCATTTTGTTGACAAGTTTTGGCCTAATTTCGTCCCATTGCTGGCGGATATTCCGGGGTCGTTTATGTCGCGCCGCAATACGATGGTCGTACCCAGTAGCAAAATGTTGATGGCGATTGAATTGGTGTTGATGCCGATTATTCACAGCTTGATTGATCATAGCCGTCAGTTACGTGGGATTACCGATGTGCCAGAAGACAGGGGCGCGGGCGTGCTAGGTTTGGTAGAATAAGCGCTTTTGGGTAAACGCTAACGTGATTTACAGACGCGAAATTGATGGGCTACGTGCCTTGGCGGTACTGCCGGTTATTTTGTTCCATGCCGGATTCTCCGTGGTGAGTGGCGGTTTTGTGGGTGTGGATGTCTTTTTTGTCATCAGCGGTTACTTGATTACAGTGATTATTCTGGAGGAACTGGCGGCGGGGAGTTTTACCGTCGCTAGTTTCTATGAGCGTCGTGCGCGGCGCATTCTTCCCGCCTTATTTTTCGTGTTACTTGCTTGTTTACCGTTGGCGTGGTGGTTGCTTTTGCCCACTGAATTGGTGGATTTCGGTAAAAGCGTGTCAGCCGTGGCGGTGTTTGCCTCCAATATCCTGTTCTGGTTGCAAACCGATTATTTTGCGGCGACCGCAGAACAGATTCCGTTGTTGCATACGTGGAGCTTGGCGGTTGAGGAGCAGTATTACCTCGTGTTCCCGCTGTTTATGCTAGCCGCATGGGGTTTGGGGAAGCGCTGGTTGGCGGGGCTGATTGCTTTGGTGGCGTTGTTGAGCCTCGGCTGGTCGGAATGGCTGTGGCGTAATTCAGTGGAAGCGAATTTTTACCTGATTCCGAGCCGTGCGTGGGAGCTGATGGTGGGGGCGTTGGCAGCGTTTTACCTTCAGAAAAACCAAGCAGCACAGGGTGTGATGGCGCAGGCGGCAAGTGTGTTGGGGCTGGTGTTGCTGGGCTATGCGGTGTTTTTCTTCGATGACGGTATTCCGTTTCCCAGCGTGTATGCGCTGGTGCCGACGCTGGGCGCGGTGTTACTGATTCTATTTGCAACCTCGGCGACGTGGGTGGGCAAGTTGCTGGCTAGTCCGCCATTGGTCTGGGTTGGGCTGATTTCTTACAGTGCATATTTGTGGCATCAGCCGTTATTTGTGTTTGCACGCTTGCAAGCGCTTGAAGAACCCAGTGTCAGCTTTATGGCAGGCTTGTGCGTTATGACCTTGGTATTGGCGTGGTTTAGCTGGCGTTTTGTGGAAAAGCCGTTCCGTGATCGCAGCCGTTTTACGCGCACGCAGATTTTTAGTGGGGCGGTGATCAGTAGTTTGCTGTTTATTGCCGTGGGGGCAACATTGGTATTGACCGATGGCTTTGCGGGTCGTTTTGCGGAGTAATAAGATGAAAATGTATGTAACGTTATGCGTTGGGCTATTGTGTCTCGGCACTCTGCTGCCCGTCGCCGCCGATGTAAACCGCGAGGCTTTGCTCAAAGCGGCGGATACTGAAGTCAGCGGTGAATACACTCGCCAGCGTTTTCTCGCCGTACAAAAAAAGCCGTTTGATAGCGCCGATAATCGTAAAAAGGCGTTAATTATCGGTGATAGCCACGCCCAAGATTTTTTCAACGGCGTGCTGGAAAATGGTTATTTGGCGAATTACCAACTTAGCACCCGCTACATTCCCACCCGCTGCCAGATGTTTTTGGATGAGGCAGCCGCAGCTAATATCGAACCTAAAGATGCGGCATTGTGTGCGGAATCCGATAATCTGACGCAGGCGGCAACGCAGATTGCCGAGGCTGATGTCGTGATTCTAGTGGCACGTTGGCAGGAATGGGCGGCAAAGTTGTTGCCGGAAACCATCAAAAGCATGAATCTACGCGCTGATCAGTCATTGGTCGTGGTGGGTGCAAAGGATTTCGGCAAAGTGTCGATCAGGAATTACCTGAAGCTATCCGATGATGAATTACGTGCCTTCAGCAATAAGGTTGACCCTAAGCCGTTGGCAACAAATCAGCTCTTGCGTGATAGCTTGGGCACTGCGGTGTTTGTGGATCAGCAACGCCTGATTTGCGGCGAAGGTGCAAGCTGTCGCTTGTTCACCGATGAGCTGGAACTGATTTCGTATGACGGCGGGCATTTGACACCCGCCGGGGCAAAATACGTGGGTAAGCGGTTGTTTACCGACTCACTGTTCCAGCGGTTTCAATAAATCCATTAAGTCTTCTGAGCTGAAGCGCACGCCTTCTTGTGCGCCCGCGTCTGAATACAAGCCATTTGCCAACATCTGCTTTTTCTCTTGCAGCTTGAGGATTTTTTCTTCCACCGTGTCTTCGGTGATGAGTTTGTAAACGAACACGGGTTTGTCCTGACCGATGCGGTAAGCGCGGTCAGTGGCCTGTTGTTCTGCCGCCGGATTCCACCAAGGGTCGTAATGAATCACGGTATCCGCTGCCGTCAGATTCAATCCCGTGCCGCCTGCTTTGAGGCTGATCAGGAAGACTTTCGCGTCGCCCTCCTGAAAATGCGCAATCACTTCATCGCGGTTTTTGGTTTGTCCGGTCAGTTTGGCGTACACGATTTGGTTGGCAACCAGCTCTTCTTCGATCAACGCCAGCATCGAGGTGAATTGCGAGAACAGCAGCACTTTGCGCCCTTCTTCGAGCATTTCTGGTAACAAGGTCATCAGCAATTCGAGCTTGGCGGATTGCTCGACTTTCTTGGCTTTGTCGAGCTTAACCAGACGTGGGTCACAACACACTTGGCGCAATTTCAGCAGCGCATCGAGAATCATAATGTGGCTGCGGGCGAAACCTTTTCGGTTGATCTCTTCCTGCAACTTGGTATCCATCGCCAGCCGCACGGTTTCGTACAAATCGCGCTGTTTACCTTCGAGCGCGACGCTGCGGATGATTTCGGTTTTCGGCGGCAATTCGCTGGCAACCAATTCCTTGGTACGCCGCAACATGAACGGTAATACGCGATGGCGTAATTGTTGTTGCCGCCCGACATCGCCTTGCTTCTCAATTGGGGTGCGGAACAAACGCGTGAATTTGTCGTGTGCGCCAAGGAAACCGGGCATGAGGAAATGGTACATCGACCACAATTCGCCGAGGTGATTTTCCAGCGGTGTCCCCGTCAGGCACACGCGATGCCGCGCTTTGAGGGTGTAAATGACTTGAGTGGTGCGCGATGCGGCATTCTTAATCGCCTGCGCTTCATCCAAAATCAAGTAGTGGAAGGTGTGGCGCGAATACTGTTCTTCATCGCGCACAATCAGCGGGTAAGTGGTGAGAATCAGGTCATAGTTGCCAAGGTTGTCGAAATGCTTGTGGCGGTCGTTGCCGTGAATCACTTGCACGCGCAAATCGGGGGTGAACCGAGCTGCTTCGCGCCGCCAGTTGCCCATCAAGCTGGTGGGGGCGACAACCATTGCCGGTTGAGTGAGCCGTCCTGCCTGTTTTTCGATGAGGAGGTGCGCGAGGGTTTGCAGGGTTTTGCCTAAGCCCATGTCATCGGCAAGGATGCCGTTGAACTGGTATTCACGCAGGAATTGCAGCCAGTTCAAGCCTTCGTGCTGGTAATGGCGCAGTTCGGCATTCAAGCCGTCCGGTAGTGCTACGGGCTGGATGCCTTGGAAATCACGCAACTTTTGGGTGAGGGCGAGCAGTTCTTCCGCGCCTTTCCACTTCATGCCGGGGGCGTTGAGGAGTGCGCCCAGCGCTGTGCCTTGGTATTTGCTGAGTTCCAGATTGCCGTTGGCGTTGAGCGGTTGGTGATCGTAGAGTTCGACCAACGTTTCGAGGATACCTTCGAGGCGTTGCGATTCGAGCTTGGCCCAGCGATTGCCAGCAAGGGGGACGAACATATATTGCTGGCGTTGCAAGAGTTCGCGCAAGGCTTGTGGGCTGTCCATTTGCCCCAGCATATCGACCAGAATCGGCAGCAGGTTGACGCGTTGACCTTCCACCTCAAAGCCTAAGCTGATTTCAAACCAATCGTTGCCGTTGGCACTTTCTTCCCATGCCGCATCGAGGTTGCCTACCACGTCGAAATGCAGATCGAAGGCGGCATCCAGCGTGACATTCCAGCCGTCGTTGCGCAGTGCATCAACACCGTGGTCGAGGAAATCGTTCCAGCGTAACGCGGTCAGCGCGGGGGAATCGGGGTGCATCAGCAATTCGAGGCGGTGCAGGTCGGGGTAATGTTCGTTCGCGCTTTCAAAGCCGTAGTCGGCGAGCGTGTCGAGCGCTTGTTGTTCAAGGTCAAGGTCGCGGTGAATACGGTAGCGTTGCTTGCCGGTTTTTAACAAGGCACTGGGTTTGTGTTGCGCGGGTTGTAACAATTTATCCGCGTATTGAAAGCGCAAGCTGGCAATGTGGGTGTTAAGACCTGTTTCCGGCAAGGTGACGCTACGCAAATAAAGATCGGGTGCGGGTGTGGCGTGAATGTCTTCAATTTGTTGGTGCACGTTGGGGGAGGGGGCAGGCACTTCCGCATCCGGCAAGGCTTCCAATAGGCGTTCACTGACGCTTTCGGCTTGTGCGGCAGGAATCGGCGGTGCATTCAGGAATTTTTCGACTTGGGCAGCACTGAGATCAGGGTGTTGCAATAAGCCGCATGTCAGGGTTTGCGTGTCGATGTACCAGAGCTTGTTATTCAGCCAAAAGTGCTGGGTGATGGTACGGGCGGGAATCATGGCAACGGTGTATTCGTGTTGATCGTTTTGTTGCCATTCAAACTGGAAATCGAGGGGGTTGCTTAAGTGCAGGGCTTGTATATCACGTTGCCAAGTATCGATGGTTGCCCAAAATGCGCGTCCCGTTTTTAGCACCTCTAACAGGGCTTGTTCGCCGGTTTTGCCGCTCAGATTGCCTTTGTTCCAATGGTGCAAAAAGCGCATTCCGGGGGTTGCCAGCAATTGCGCAATCATCAAGTCGTGCGGTTCGTAGCTGAAATTGCGGGCGCGGTAGGGGGTGAGCATGGCTTCGAGTTGGACGTGGGAAGGCTTGCCGTAACCGCCTTTTTTGAGCACATTGGCTTTGTATAGGCTAAGTGTGGGGTGTTCGTAAACGTCGGTATCCAGCAAGTAGAGCAGGTGTGCTTGCACGGCATCGGCATCGCCTTCAAACGGTGAAGTGCTGGGCTTGTCGGCATTGCTTAAGGCTTGCAACCACAGATCAACGGGGGAGCGCGTTAATGCCTTGGCGGTGGGCATGGTCGCTGCCATGAAGGCGGGAACAGTTCTACGTTGCGGCTCTTTGGCTTTTTGCTTGCGGGCATAGTCGAGGTAGGCAAACAACGCGGCAACGGTGTGTTTGCACGCCATCGTGACGGGGCAGGTGCAGACACCCGTGATCCAGCGCGGGGAATGTTCGTTGTAGTTGACCACGGTGACATAAGGTTCTTCCGCTTCCCCTTGGACTTTGGCGGTGATGGAGACGTTGCCATTCCCGCTTTTTTCAGAGCGAAAATGGGTGACTTTGCCAGTTTCATAATAATCTACGCCACGTGCTAGGGTCGCGCTATCGAAGACATTGAACAGGACTGTCTGGGGGAGGTGATTGTCGGCAAGCAGATCGAGGTGTTGGGTCTTTAAGTGCATTTCGTTCGTTTATCTACCAGACTGAATTTTTAGTCGGGAGACATTGTGCAACGCTTGGCAGGGTTTGTCACGGCAAGATGTCAGCTTGAAGCCCAACCTACTCTAATGGCGTAGGTCAGGCTGGCGTTCGATAGGGCGAATGCCCCGCTTATTTCTGTTTTAACAGATCGCGGATTTCGCCCAGCAAGACTTCTTGGTTGGTTAATGCAGCGGGTGCTTCTGGCACGGCTTCTTCCTTACGCTTCATTTTGTTCATGGCTTTAATCGCGAGGAATACGGCTAAAGCAATCACGGTGAAGTCAAAAACAGTTTGTGCAAATGCGCCGTATTTGAGCACCAGTGCGGGTACAAAGTCTGGTGCACCCTCGACCCCGACAGCATCTTTCAATTTGAAAGCCATGTCGCTAAAGTTGACGCCACCCGTCAGCATCCCGATCAGTGGCATCACGACATCCCCGACGAACGAGGATACGATTTTGCCGAATGCTGTACCGATAATCACCCCGACGGCGAGATCGACCACGTTACCCTTCATGGCAAACTCTTTAAACTCACTGATGAAACTCATACATATCTCCACTTTATTTAGATAAAACCGTTCATTATGACGAAATGGTAGTGATTTTGGTTCACTGTAAGGAGGTTATATTTTTGACAGTGATTAAGCCAATTTTTCCAGACAATCCCTGATTTTTTGGGTATGAGTGCGCACTGAAGTGGGATGGTTGATAAATATCAAACAGAAATGGACGTGAGGTAGGTATCCTGAATACCGAATTTCCTTTACACCACAGGTAAAAAAATAATGATTTCATTTGCAACCTTAAGTACTCAAACCGACAAGATTACCGAGCTGTCGAATGTGTTGGCTTATCTCATCCATGACCGTGCAATTTGTGATACGAGTGTGACATGGGCGCTGTTTTTTGAGTACGTCGATAATGTGCAGCACCATTTGGACAGTGAGGATCGTGAGTTGTATCAAAATTTGTTGACTCATAACGACAGCAAGGTGTGCAACACCGCCAAGATGTTTTTGTCGGGCTCTGGCGAAATCAAACGCGTTTTTAGTCAATACCTGAGACGCTGGACTAAAAACAGAACCTTGCATATCAAAGATCATGAGCAATTTGTTAAAGAAACCGCCGAGATGTTTGAGTTGGTGTTACGTCGCATTGAAGATGAAGTCGAGCATCTTTACCCGACAGTACGGGCGGTTAACGTGGGTTGGGCTGCCGCCGCTTAAGGAGGGTTGCAGACGGGGCAGGTTTTGTCCTGCTTCAGACGCATTTCCCGCCACGTCATCTGTTTGGCATTCAGTAACAGCAGGCGTCCGCTGAGGGTCGGTAAGCCCAGCAACACTTTCAGCGTTTCGGTTGCCTGCATACTGCCGATAATGCCGACCACGGGTGCAAGTACGCCAGTGGTACTGCATGTATTTTCATCCTCGCCGTCTTCTTCATACAAACAGCGGTAACAGGCGACATGCGGTTCACGAAAATCAAACGTGGTGATTTGCCCTTCCATGCGAATCGCTGCCCCTGACACCAGTGGTTTCCCCGCCGTTTTACACGCTAGATTCAGGCTAAAGCGCGTCGGAAAGTTATCACTGCAATCGACCACGGCATCGTGTGCCGCCACGGCTGCCAGCAATGCTGTGGCATCCAGTTGGTGTGATACGGTATTAATGTGAATGTCGGGGTTGATCGCGTGTGCGGCATGTGCGGCAGAGGTGACTTTCAGTTGCCCGATGCTTGCCGTGGTATGAATCACTTGGCGTTGCAAATTGGTTAAATCCACCGTATCGAAATCGACCAGCGTGAGCTGCCCAACGCCTGCCGCCGCAAGGTACAGGGTGACGGGCGCACCCAGACCCCCCATGCCAATAATCAGCACTTTTGCGGCAAGTAAACGCTCCTGACCTTGAATATCGACCTCAGGCAGTAAGAGTTGGCGACTGTAGCGAAGCAAGTGTTCATCATTCATTCCGGCATTTTATCGGAAAGAGCGCCTGTATTCATCTGTGGTTTAACCGTATGCTCTTATAAGGCATACATAATGCAGATAGTTTTATCTGAGTAATAATATAGAATACTTTAATCATGCTTCGGGGCTACCATGACAATCGCTACAGCACCCTCTCGGACACTTTCCCTGTTTGTTTCCCCCGCTCTATTACTGAGTTTTCTCTGTGCTTTTGCACCTAACTTGACGGTTGCCAATCCCGTGGTTGCACCCGCAGCACCCGTAAACATCAACGAAGCCCCACCACCGTGGCAAGTAGCCAATGCAAAAAATGCTCAGGTTGATCAGCAGCCCACAGCGACTACAGCGAGTGGTTCTAGTGTGGAAAACTGGTATCGTAACCGCCGCAAAGCTGCTGGCAGCACAGACAATGAATTGGCAACGTTGAAAGCAACGGCAGGGAATGGCGATATCAAAGCGCAATACAAGCTGGCATTGATGTACCGTAACGATGACAGCACGCCAGCCAATATCACTCAATCCTTGGATTGGCAGCAAAAAGCGGCACAAGCCGGTCATGTTGAAGCCCAATACGGTCTTGGTTTGCTTTACGCCAACGGTCAGTACGTGACGGCAAGCGAATCCCAAGCTCGCGCATGGTTTCAGAAAGCGGCCGATCAAGGGCATGTCGCTGCTCGTTTAGCCCTGCTTTCCATGAACAATGGCGCATCTGCTCAAGCGGTGGCGACTGCACCTGCGATTGAAGAAGCGCCTAAAGCCGACATTTCGGTGGTGGATACTTCCAGCTATCCACCACCGGTGGCGACCAAAGTTGCCCTGTCGATGCCTGCTGATGCGCCTGACGCGGCATTCGATAACACCAATAGTGACGGCGACAATGCGGCGGCGAGTTTGGATTTGACGGGTATTGAACCAGTAGTATTGCGCCAATCGGCTGAAGATGGTGATAAACAAGCTCAGTTGATGTTGGGAACGATGTACGAAGATGGTCTGGGCGGTTTGCCTGCTGATTTGCGTGAAGCCGCCTACTGGTACGAACAAGCAGCTAAGCAGAATTACCCAAAAGCACAGTACAACCTTGGTTTGTTGTATGAAGATGGACGGGGCGTGAATCAAAATTACAATCAAGCCGCCTATTGGTACGATCAAGCCGCCAAAGCGGGTTTCACCGAAGCGCAGAATAATCTTGGTGTTTTGTACGTCTTGGGCAATGGCGTTAAGAAAGACGGTAAAAAAGCGGCAAAGCTGTTTACGGATGCCGCGAGCCGTGGCAATGCGGATGCAAAACGCAATTTAGAGATGCTTAACAAAGGTTAAATGTTTCGTTTTTTTCGATGTATTTTTGTGAAAAATTCGACTTTTCCTTATGTTTGCGGCATCGTATAGTGCTTCTCATGGATCAAGGACAAGCATTCATAGGAGACTGACATGAAACTATCCACGCAAGGTCAACACGCGATTATGGCGATGCTGGCATTGGCTATCCACGATGATGAGGGTGCTGTGCGCTTGGGTGATCTTGCGACGCAACAAGGCATTTCGTTGTCTTATCTGGAGCAGATATTCGCCCGCTTACGTAGCGAAGGTTTAGTCGAAGGGATTCGCGGCCCTGGTGGTGGCTACCGTTTAAGTCGCCATGCCGATGAAATTACTTTGGCAGACATTATTTTAGCGGCTGAAGATGAGCCAGCGTTGGAGCGTCGTCCGCGTCACAATACCGATGCGCTTGGTCAACATTTGGTACAACAAATGTGGGCAGACTTGAGTGGTCAATTCCAACGCTTTATGGAAGACATTACGTTGGAAAGCTTAATGGATGGGCATAAATTGCCACGCAAATCGTACCAAATGGGCGAAACTGCCAGTTTGATTGCCCATATGTTCCCCGCACGGGAACTAAGAACCAACATGATGCATCAAATGGCTATGTAAAACGTATACACCAATAATGTAAAAAACTTTTCGCAAGGCTGCCGCTACTCTCCTCCGAATCAAGCAGCCTCTCCAGCGGGGTTGCCTTGAGCCAGCAACCTCGCTTTTTTTATGCTTTCCCACCCCCCATGCACAAGGGCGATTCGGCCACCTTCCCACCTTTGGCAAAATGCTCTTCCGGTGTCAGCGTATGCAACGCTAGCGCGTGAATTTTGCCGTTTAGTTCTTCTGCCAAAATGCCATTAATCTGCCGATGGCGTGCAATCAGCATTTTTCCATTGAACTGTGCGCTCACAACCGTCACCTTGAAGTGCGATTCCGAACCGGGTGGGACATTGTGCAGGTGGCTTTCATTGACGACTTGTAGGAAGTCAGGCTGCATGGCTTGTTGGATTTTCTGTTCGATTTGAGTCTGTATAGTCATAGCATTTGCACTTGAATTAACGATGATTAACTTGAAACCACGGGAATGGGGCGCGTATATTCCGCCCTACATCCACATAACGACCTGCGAACATGAACCAAAAGAAAACTTTGACAAGTTGTCCCAGTATTTGCAAAGCAAAATCATTGGACAAAAATCCCTGATCAATCGCCTGATGATCGCTTTGTTGGCAGAGGGGCATTTGCTGGTAGAGGGTGCGCCCGGTTTGGCGAAAACCCGCGCTATTCAAATGTTAGGGCAGGGGATCGAAGGGGACTTTCACCGTGTGCAGTTCACGCCGGATTTATTGCCAGCGGACATCACGGGGACGGAAGTGTTCCACCCGAATGATGGTTCGTTCCATTTCCAGAAAGGGCCATTGTTCCACAATTTGATTCTGGCGGATGAAATCAACCGTGCTCCAGCTAAAGTGCAATCGGCCTTGCTGGAAGCGATGGCAGAACGCCAAATTACTGTCGCAGGCACAACGTGGCCATTGCCCGAACCCTTCATGGTCATGGCGACCCAAAACCCGATTGAGCAAGAAGGCACGTATCACCTGCCGGAAGCGCAACTCGACCGTTTCTTGATGCACGTTATTGTCGATTACCCGACCCCTGCCGAAGAAAAAGTCATCCTGCATCTAGGGCGCAAGAAGCCATGCAGAATGTTCGTCACGAAAAAGAAGTGGTTGCCCCACTGGTCAGCCGCGAAGACGTGACGATGGCGCGTCAGGATGTGCTGAATATTTACATGGCGGAAAAAGTTGAAACCTACTTGCTGCAACTGGTGTTGGCAACCCGCAACCCAGAACGCTATGGGAAATCCTTAACCGGTAGCATTGCTTACGGCGCAAGTCCGCGTGCTACGTTGTCACTGGATCGTTGCGCCCGTGCGCACGCATGGCTAGCAGGGCGTGATTTCGTCAGCCCTGAAGACGTGCAAGCGGTGGCGCACGATGTGTTGCGTCATCGTCTGTTGCTGACGTTTGAAGCGGAAGCCGATGGCATGACCGCCAACCACATTATCGATGAATTGCTCGCGCTGGTGGCTGTTCCCTGATGGCGGTCAACCGTACTAACGCGGGTGAAGGCATTGTCTTTCGCTCTTTGCCTGCCCTGTTACAGTTGCAGGGGCAAGTGCGTACCTTGGCGCTAGCGAAAAAACACATCCGCGCCCATCACGCGGGCTTACACCGCTCAGTACACAAAGGGCGCGGGATGGATTTTGCCGAGTCGCGTATGTATCAACCGGGTGATGACATCCGCACCATTGACTGGCGGGTAACGGCGCGGAGTGGGCGGGTTCACACCAAAGTATTTGAAGAAGAGCGCGAAAAGCCGGTGCTGCTGTGGGTCGATTTACGTCCATCGATGTTTTTTGCGACGCGAGGGCGTTTTAAATCGGTGGTGGCTGCTGACGTTGCGGCATTGCTGTTGTGGAAAACGCTGCAAGATGGCGACCGTATCGGTGGTTTACTGCAAAACGGTGAACACATTGAGTTGAAACCCTCGCGTAGCCGTTCCGCCGCGCTGCATTTCCTGCGTCAGTTAAGTGATATGACCCGTAATGCTAGCGTGAGTCGTAAGAGTGCGGATTTGCAGGCGAGTTGGACACGCTTACGCCGTGTTGCGCAACCGGGTAGCCAGATTTTTGTGTTAAGCGATTTTCGCCAAGCGAATACGGCTGCTTTGCGCCAGTTAGCCATGCTTGCCCAGCATTCACAAGTCACCCTGATTGCGATTCAAGACCCGTTTGAAGAACGTTTACCGAATACCGGTAGCCTGCGCTTAACCGATGGCAAGCGTCACTTGTTACTGAATATTGGACAACGCTTGTGGCGGGATCGTTATGCCAACCGTGTTGCTCAAGCCGCTAAAGCGTTGCAAGAATGTAATTGATCACATCCCCACCCCTTGCGGTAAAGCGGGCAGGGCAAAGCCAGCGCGGGCAGCGGTAATAACACTGGCAAGATAAGCCAAGGCAGACTGTCCACGTTTGCGGCAAGTACCGATGATGCTGGCCAGCATGGCAAACGCACGGCTCCCCGTAGCACTCTTTGTGCCATGGTTGGTTTTGCGCAGGATCACCCAATGGCGCAACGCCCGCTCAGCCTCATTATTGGTCAAGGGAAGCCACGGGTGGTCAAGGATTCGGAAAATGGCATCCCAATCATTGATGAACTCTTTCGCCAGTGCCGCCGTCTTGTCATGGGCAGATACGGCATGGATCAAGCATAATGCCCTGAATTCCAGGAGTTTTGCCTGATGGCGTTGACGGATCACGTCGGTTTGCGTCCCCACCGTGCCGCCTGCTGCCCGCCAAGCGTAAATGTCGTCCTGTAATACCCTCAGCCAAGCGAGGGTGAAGTTGCCAAACGTCCGCCCGTCTTTGTCCAGTGATTCTGCCAGCCCACGGGCTTTGCGGATCAGGTGCGCCCAGCAACGCAAGCGTTTGGGGTGGTGGCGGTAAGCGGCATAGCCATCACTCATCAGCCAGCCCCCAAAGTGGGGGCTAATCACGTTGTCGAGCATTTCAATGGTGCGCTGCCCTACGTAGAAACAAACGCTGAGGGTGGTGACGAATGTCCATAGCCACAGGGCTTCGCCACGCTCTTTCCAAGAGGTTTCATCAATATACAGCACCCCGCCGTCAGCGGTGGCTTCTGCCAACAGCCCTTCCACCAAGGCATCTTCCAATGGAGAAGCACTCGCGGCTGCTTCCTCAAAACATTGCTGCAACACCCCGACACTTAGGGGAATGCCCAACACCTCCCGCAACAGTTCTTGTGTGCCACGCAGTGACAAGCGTGAGCGCAGCCGTAGGTGGACAATAAGTGCCGCCAGATTGCCCCCAATCAGCCGCCACTCGCCCACATCAACCTCCGGGTATAACGGGTCGGGAGCTTGGCGATGCGGGATATGGCGGCTCACATGACCGCAGGTGCATACGCTATCGTGAAGGTGGTGGCGGGTGGTGATGACGGTCAGTCCGGGGTTCCCATCCGTGCCAAACTGGATGTCCACACTGTCATAGGCGGTATAAATACGGGAGACAGCCGCATCCAGGGACCTGCCACAGGCTTCACATCGGCTGGGGTAATGGTGTTCGTCTGCATTGATGGGCGGATGCCATACCCGACCATAACCCGGTGCGCCGGGTTGTTTACCCGCTTTTGCGTTTGGCTGGTTGGGCTGGCTTTGTGCCCGCCACAGCTTCTGGGTTCCGGGGTTGGCTTTCCTCTGGCTGCACCCACCCCTTCTGTTTCGGGCAAAGCCACCGTTTTGGGTGACGTTTCCCACGGGAAACCGCTGCTGGGTGGTTTGGAGGAGTTGTTGGAGTTTTGGTTGATCTGTTCCCGCGCTTCTTTCAGGTCATGCAACAACTTGGTCGACAGGTGCAGCAGTTCCTCCGGCGTGAGCTTGGCAAGGTACTGGCTGTTAAGCTGTTTGAGGCTGTGGTCTTTCAGTTGTTGGGTCATCGGGGGAGTGTCGCAAATTTAGTGCGTTTGGGTAAGGGGGGACTGTTCAGTTACGCAAGAATTCACCCGCAGCCATCGTATTCCTTTGGTGCAACTCTCCACGGCTGATAGCGATAACGAACGCTTGCTGAAACTATCGCGGGGGCTACGATGAACCCAGAAGAATTACCACTGCGCGATATTCATTTACCCAATCCAGTTGGTTGGTGGCCGCCCGCACCTGGTTGGTGGTTATTGGCTGGTGTGATGCTGGCGGTGATTGTATGGCTGTTTTGGCGCTGGAAACAGCAACAACGCGAGGAGCACTCGTTAGAACTGGCGTTAGCCGAGCTGGAACGTTTGCAAGGGAGGCATGGCAACAATACCAAAGATTTGTTACGTGAACTCTCCGTGTTGTTACGTCGCGTTGCTATGACGCAATACGGGCGGCAAGCGGTGTCGGGTCTGATGGGCGAGGCGTGGGTCACATTCCTTGATGCTAAAGCGGGTAAGCCGTTATTTGCGGGCAAGTTGGCGCATTTGCTCACGGAAGTCCCTTATCGCCCCGAAACACAGGTAGAAACCACGGCATTGCTGCACGCTATTCGTCAGTGGATCAAGTTGCAACGGGGAAAAAACCATGTATGAATTTGTCTGGTGGTGGCTGTTTTTGCTGTTACCGCTGCCGTTGCTGGCACGCTGGTTGCTAAAACCCGCTGTCCAAGCGGAAGGCGTTGCGCTGAAAGTGCCGTTTTTGGATGATTTTCAGCAAGGCAATAAATTGTTGGGCAGTTCACAAGGCATGTTGGGGTTATTGCTAGCTAGCGTGGCATGGGTGATGTTGCTAGCGGCGGCGGCACGTCCGGTGTGGGTGGGTGATACCGTGGCGATGCCCGTGTCAGGGCGGGATCTAATGCTGGCAGTGGATTTATCCGGCAGTATGCAGGAGCAAGATTTCATCCTCAACGGGCAAGTGGTGGATCGGCTGGTAGCGACTAAAGCGGTAGCAGGCGAGTTTGTCAGCAAGCGTGGCGGCGACCGCATTGGCATGGTGTTGTTCGGTGATCAAGCGTATTTGCAAGTGCCGCTGACGTTTGACCGTCAAACCGTGCTGCAATTGCTGAATGAATCACAAATTGGTTTGGCGGGGGAACGCACGGCGATTGGGGATGCGATTGGGCTTGCCCTCAAACGCTTACAAGATAGCCCCCAGAAAAACCGTGTGCTGATTCTGATGACCGATGGTGCGAATACCGCAGGCAGCGTCAGCCCATTAGAAGCTGCCGATATGGCGGCAACGGCAGGTTTGAAAATTTATACGGTGGGTATCGGTTCGGAAAGTGACCAGATGCGTAGTAATTTTGGCTTTCAGTTAATGAATCCTACGGCAGATTTGGATGAAAAAACCCTCAAGTCGATTGCTGAACGCACAGGTGGTGCTTATTTTCGCGCCCGTGATACCGAGGAGTTTCAGAAAATTTATGCTGAACTTGATCGCTTAGAACCGGCTGAAAAAGAGGCGCAACAATGGCGACCGCAGCAAGAATTGTTCCGTTGGCCGTTGTTGGCGGCATTGGTGCTGACACTGTTAGCCGCTGTGTTACGGATAGAGCGGGAGTGAGTACGCCATGTTGAATAACTTACATTTTCTGCACCCCGAATGGCTGTGGTTGTTAGTGGTGATTCCTGCAGTGTGGGGCATGAAAGTCTGGCGGTCGCGCCGTATGGGTGGATGGGAGCAGGTGGTCGATAAACATTTGATGCCGTTTGTATTAAGTGGCAAAGCGGGTGGGCTGAGCTTTTTGTCATTGGTTTTGTTGTCGCTGGCGTTATTGGCGGCGGTGCTGGCAATGGCGGGGCCTGCGTGGGAAAAGCGCGAAGTACCTGTGTTCCGCAACCAGCAAGCCTTGGTTGTGGCAATGGATTTTTCCGCGTCGATGTACGCTGAAGATGAAAAGCCCAATCGCATTACCTTGGCACGTTTCAAGCTGCTCGACATCCTCAAGGCGCGTCAAGATGCGCAAAATGGGCTGGTGGTCTTTGCGGGTGATGCGTTTACCGTCACACCGCTGACCGATGATAGTGACACGATTGAGGAACAGGTTAAAAACCTTTCCCCCGAAATCATGCCCGCACCGGGGAGTTTATTGACGCCAGCCATCCAACGCTCGGTGGAGTTGCTGCAACAATCGGGTATGAAGCAAGGCAATATCCTGTTGATTACCGACGGGGTGGCGGATGCTGAATCCTCTATTACGGCGGCGGAGGCAGCCCGTAATCTCGGCTATAGCGTATCCGTATTGTCACTGGGGACAGCCGAGGGGGCGGCAGTACCGCGTGCGCAAGGTGGTTTCTTGCTCGATAATGACAGTAAAACCGTGATTGCTCCCGTGAATCTGGAGGAGTTGGAACGTATTGCGACAGCGGGGGGCGGTGTATTTACCCCAGCCGCGCTCGGTGATGCTGATTTGAATGCACTCAGTGCGCAATGGCAAGCGCTGGCGAACAGTGCCTTGAGCACTGCGCAAGGGCGCAAAACCGATACGTGGGTGAACGAAGGTTATTGGCTGGTTTTGCTGCTGTTGCCTGTGGCAGTGTTAGCGTTTCGGCGCGGTTGGCTGGGGGCGTTGTTGGTGTGTATTTTGTTGCCGCAACAGCAACCTGCTCATGCCTTCGGTTGGGACGAATTATGGCAAACCCCCGACCAACAAGCACAAGCCGCACTGGATAATGGTGAGGTAGAACGTGCTGCCACCTTGTTCCAGAATCCTGAATGGAAAGGGGCGGCTGCTTACAAAAACAAGGATTACGCTACGGCTGCACAACAATATGCTGCCCAGAACAGTATTGATGCCAAGTATAATTATGGCAATGCTCAAGCCAAGGCAGGTAAATTCAAGGAGGCGATGGATGCTTACCAGCAGGTCTTAGCGGCTGATCCGAATCATGCCGATGCTCAAAATAACTTAAAAGTTATTGAAGACGCGTTGAAAAAGCAGGATCAAAATAAGGATAAGGGAGACAAGGGGGAAAGTGATCCCCAGCAATCACCAGAGCAAGACCCGCAGCAAAACCAGCAACAGAACAGTCAAGCCGATAAAGACCAGAAACAACAAGCTGCTGAAGAAAAGCACAAGCAGGATGCTGCCCAAAAAGCTGCCGAAGAGCAGGCGAAACAGGCAGAGCAACAAAGTGAGCAAGGCAAGCCAGAGCCGCCAGACAAGGGTGACAGCGGCGAACAAGCGGCTCAGGCTCAGGAAAACCCGCAGCAACGCGAGCAGGAACAAGCCACCGAACAATGGTTACGGCGCATTCCTGATGACCCTTCAGGCTTGTGGCGGCGCAAATTTCAGTACCAATATCAACAACGGGGTGAGCAAACGCGAGGTGAAGAATGGTAAGGTTGTTCTTAATTGCCCTATTGTGGTGTCTGCCGTTTTGGGCGCACGCCGCTGTTATCATGGCGCAGCTTGACCGTAATCCAGTGGCAATGGGTGATCCCGTGGTACTCACGTTTACCACGAACAGTATGCTGTCCAGCGAGCCAGACCTCACCCCCTTAGAACAAGATTTTGAAGTGCGTGGGCGTTCGCAAAGCAACAGCATGGTCATGATCAATGGCGCAAGTAGCCTGCGCACGACGTGGGAAGTAACCTTATACCCGCGTAGAACTGGCACGTTACCGATTCCCGCCATTCAATTTGGAACGGATCAAAGCCAAGCTTTGGATGTGCAAGTATTAGAGCAGCCCGCTCCAGCAGCAGGAGGCGCACCCGATATTTTCATTGAGTTAAGCGCTGAACCGCAACAGCCGTTTGTGCAGCAACAAACCATTATCACCCAGCGCATGTTCCACGTAACGCCATTGGAAGCACAAGCCAGTTTGAGCCACCCGCCGATTGAAACGGGCAAAGGCAATATCCAGCAAATAGGCAATACTCACAACACCACGATGTTACGTAACGGGCGCAATTATCAGGTGATTGAACGGCGCTATGCGTTGATTCCGCAACAAAGTGGTGTATTGACCTTGGGGCGCACTACGTTTGAAGGCATCTTAGCCGAGCCGGGGGCGCGTGGTTTTGACCCGTTTGGTTTGAGTGGCAAGCGGATTCGGCGTTTTTCTGAACCCTTAACACTCCACATTCAAGAACAACCCGCCAGTTACACAGGCAAGCAATGGTTGCCCGCGAATAGCCTCACTTTGAATGCCCATTGGCAAATCCCCGCGAACAAATTGAAAGCGGGTGAACCCGTGACGCTGACCTTGGCAATTGTGGCGGATGGGTTAGCTGCCGAGCAGTTGCCCAAGTTAGACATCCCCGTTCCGGCGGGCATCAAGGCATACACCGATCAGCCAGAATTGCGTAATGATGCTGGTAAAAGCGGTGTAGTCGGGGTGCGTCAGGAAAAATGGGTGGTGGTCGCGCCTTACAACGGTGAGTATGAATTTCCCGGTGTTACGGTGGATTGGTGGAATACCGCAACTAGCAAGCAAGAAACCGCACGGGTTGAACCCACCAAAATGGTGGTAACAGGTGGAGCAGCGCCGCCAGTAGGTATGCCACCCGCATCCGCCACGCCTTCGCCTGCATCGACAGCCCAAGCTGACAAAGTAGCCGTCAGTGCGGCAGGTGCGGATGCGTCATGGTTCTCGTGGAGTCGCCTCGCCGCCGTGTTGTTATTGATCTGGGCAGTCTTGTCGTTGGCTTGGTTGGCATGGCTCTGGTGGCAAAAACGCAGCAGTTCACCGCGCCAGACCGTAGCCGCACCGCGCAAGCTGGATGCGAAAGCCGTCTGGAAGTGCCTTGAACAAGCCTGCCAACAAAACCAGCCACAGGTAACGCACGATGCTTTAGTGCAATGGTTGGATGTCGGGTTAAACATTCGTCCCGCGTTAATTACCAACCTGCGTGAACAAGCTTCTCCGCGCTTGCGGCTAGAAATTGATGCCTTGAATGCGGTGCTGTACGGGCGTAGCAGTAGCGGTTGGAAAGGTGCGGCGTTGTTACAAGCCTTGCAAGCGTTCAAACCTGTTGGCACTGCCCGCGCCCAAGAGGCAGGGCTTGCCACACTTTACCCCGATTAATCTGAACGAAATCACAACATCGGGTCTAAGCTCTGATGCTGATAATACAATGAGGTGAGCGTATGCGAATGCCTATCCAAGTCGGGTTGGTCGGGTTGGGAACGAGTTTACTAACCCTGAATGCAGCGGCATTCACCACGCCGCAAGGCTATGCCCACTTACCCGTGACATTTGCCCCAGCTCCTAACGTGGAGGTGGTTATTTCCCAGCAAGGCAATGCGATTAGCGCCAAATTACCCAGCGCTAAAACCCAAGCTTTGGGGGAAATGCCCGATGTGCCAGAGGGCAGTCAAACCATTGATGGACTATTATTGCAAGCCGACTTCAACTTCGATGGGCAGGGTGATATAGCAGTGCTGGACGGAGTGGGCTATGGAGGCGTGAACTTGTTTTATCGCTTGTATTTGTGGAACAAAGCCTCAGGTAAATTTCAGGAATACAAGGAAACGATCAGCAATCCGACCCTGATGCCCGAAACCAAAACCCTCAGCACGGCGCAGCGTTCAGGGCCGCGTTGGTACAGCACCGATTACCGCTTCAACAAGGGCAAGCCCTATGCGTGGACGGAAGGCATGATGGTGGGTACGGAAGGCGACTTGTATTTCGTCAAAATCCACAATGCAGCAGGTAAAGTGATTAAGAACGTGGTGGCGGATACTCAAGATGCCTCTAACGTTGATGCTAACAGCGTTGCCGCCACGCGCACGATTGCCATTGAGAAAGCCGTGCTGCATGACAAACCCAACGTTGCCAGCAAAACCAAGCAATATTTGATCAAAGACGATGCAGTGACCTTGCTGGATTACCGTGAAAACGACGATGGTTCAGAATGGTTTTTGGTACGCTTCACGGGCAAAAAAGTGGTCGAGAAGTGGGTAGAGTGGGGCGCGATTAACCGCGCCCCAGCCAATTAACCAAATTTCGGCAGGTTGGCAAGTGATTCCTTGATGGCTTCTTCGGGATAGTCGAAGTCCGTCAAGTCGCCTTGTAAGTAACGGTCATAGGAGGTCATGTCGAAATGCCCGTGCCCTGACAGGTTAAACAGCAAGGTTTTGGCTTCGCCGGTTTTCGCACAGTTTTGCGCTTCACGAATCGTGGCAGCAATCGCATGGCACGATTCGGGTGCAGCAATAATGCCTTCACTTTTGGCGAACAGCACACCCGCCGCAAAAGTTTCCAGTTGTGGGACAGCAACCGCTTCGATCAAACCTTCGTGATACAACTGGCTGACCAGTGCCGATTCGCCATGATAACGTAAGCCACCTGCGTGAATGCCTGGTGGCATGAAGTCGTGTCCTAATGTGTACATCTTCATCATCGGGGTTAAGCCAGCGGTATCGCCGTAGTCGTAGGTGTAGATGCCTTTGGTTAAGGTCGGGCAAGAGGTCGGTTCAACCCCGACAAGCCGGACATTTTTGCCCGCCGCATTATCCGCAAGGAACGGGAAGGCCAGCCCACCAAAGTTAGAACCACCACCGCATGGGGCAAAAATCATGTCAGGGTAATCACCCGCCAGTGCCATTTGCTTTTTGGCTTCCAACCCAATGATCGTTTGATGCAGCAAGACGTGGTTAAGCACTGAACCGAGCGCGTAGTTGGTATCGTCGCGGCTGGCGGCTTCTTCCACCGCCTCGGAAATGGCGATGCCTAACGAGCCTTGTGAATCAGGGTGTGCGGCAAGGATAGCGCGACCGGATTCGGTCATATCGGTGGGGCTAGCGAAGACTTCCGCACCCCACGTTTGCATCATGGAACGGCGGTAAGGCTTTTGTTGGTAGCTTACTTTTACCATGTAAACGCGTACATCAATGCCAAATATTTGCCCTGCCAGTGCCAACGAACAGCCCCATTGACCCGCGCCCGTTTCGGTGGAGAGGCGTTTAATGCCTGCTTGCTGGTTGTAATACGCTTGTGCAACCGCTGTATTGGGTTTGTGTGAACCGGCTGGGCTGACGGATTCGTTCTTGTAGTAGATTTTCGCGGGGGTATTGAGTAGCTTTTCCAGTCGGTGGGCGCGGTATAACGGCGATGGACGCCACATCGTCAGGGCTTCGCGCACGGGATCGGGGATTTTGATCCAGCGTTCGGCACTGACTTCTTGCATCACTAAGGCTTCGGGGAAAATCGCCAGCATGGCTTCGGGCGGAACGGGCTTGCCATCCGGCCCCAAGTAGGGCGAAGGTGGATTTGGCATGTCAGCAACGACATTGTACCAATGTGTAGGCATTTCTGATTCGGGCAGGTATATTTTGGTGGTCATGCACGCCTCTTTTTCCATGTGAATAGTAGGCTTTATATTCCCACTTGCACCAGAAGTGTGCAATGCAAAAAACTACAGGATGGATGGTTATGTACCTCGATTTTTCACAGATGTCGTCTTCTGATATTTATTTTGCAATGACGCAAACCATTTTACCGCGCCCGATTGCGTGGCTGGGAGCGGGGGAGTACATGCACTTTGGAGAAGTGGTACGTTTGAAACCCGCAGTATGAGGGGGGCTCTAATCACCTAGCAACGCTTGTAAATTGGCGACGTATGCGCGTGCCGTTTCTTGGCGTTGTTCGGGGGTTATCGCGGCTTTTTTGTCTTCCCATTCCAAATGTTCGGGCGGCAATTCTTCAAGGAAACGACTCGGTTCAACCGTGGAGGCTTCACCGTAGCGTGAGCGGGTTTTGGCGTAGCTGATGGTGAGGTTTTTCTGAGCGCGGGTAATGCCGACGTAGGCGAGACGGCGTTCTTCTTGAATGCTGTGTTCGTCGACGCTGTTGGCGTGCGGGAGCAATTCTTCTTCAACGCCGACCAGAAACACGCTGGGGAATTCTAGCCCTTTGGCGGCGTGCAAGGTCATTAAGGCAACCGCATCTTGTTCTTTTTCCTCGCTATTGCGCTCTAGCATATCGACTAAGCTCATGTGCGCAATAATTTCACCCAAGGTTTCTTTGCCTGCGCCATCGTCGTGGAGTTTGCGGATCCATTCGACAATTTCCCAGACATTTTTCATGCGTGATTCGGCTTGTTTGGGCGTGTTGCAAGTGTTTTTGAGCCAGTCTTCGTAGCTGACGTCGTTGATAACTTGTTTGACAATGCTGGTCGGGTCGGTATTTTCAGCGGCGCGGGTGATTTCGTGCAGCCAAAAGCAGAACGTTTCGATGCGCTGAGTAGCTTTGGCGGACACGCGCTGGGCAAAGCCGAGTTCTTGAGCAGCGGTAAGCATACTGGTTTTACGCTCAAAGGCGTATTCGCCGAGTTTTTCCAGCGTGGATGTGCCAATTTCGCGTTTGGGTGTGTTGATAATGCGCAAGAAAGCGGCATCATCGTCGGGGTTGGCGATTAGGCGTAGGTAGGCTAGGATGTCTTTGACCTCCGCCCGTGAGAAAAACGACGTGCCGCCGCTGATTTTGTAGGCGATATTATTTTCGCGCAGGGCTTTTTCAAACAAGCGGCTTTGGTGGTTGCCACGGTAGAGGATGGCAAAATCTTTGAAATCGGCACGGTCGCGGAAGCGGGCTTTGAGGATTTCACTGACCACTTTTTCGACTTCGTGTTCGGGGGTACGGCAGGGCATGATGCGGATCGGGTCGCCTTCGCCGAGGGTGCTCCACAGATTTTTTTTAAATAAATGCGGGTTGTTGCCGATGAGTTTATTGGCGCTTTGTAGAATACGGCTGGTGGAACGGTAGTTTTGTTCCAGCTTGACCACTTTGAGCAGTGGGTAATCTTGCTGCAATTGTGCAATGTTTTCCGGGCGTGCGCCGCGCCATGCGTAGATGGATTGGTCGTCGTCGCCTACGGCGGTGAGTGCGCCACGAATGCCTGCCAGCAAGCGAATCAGGCGGTATTGGCAGGCGTTAGTGTCTTGGTATTCATCTACCAACAAGTAGCGCAGTTTGTTTTGCCAATGTTGCAGCGCGTCAGGGTGTTGCTCGAACAATTGCACAGGCAACACGATGAGGTCGTCGAAATCGACGGCGTTGTAGGCTTTGATCTGGCGTTGGTATTTTTCGTATAAAATCGCGGCGAGTTTCTCGTCGGTGGTATTTGCCAGTAATGCGGCTTGCTCGACGGAGATGAAGTCGTTTTTCCAGCGGGAAATGATCCAGCGCAGGTTGTCGGCTTCTTCCACGTCCTCTTTGTGGGCAAGTTCTTTGAGGATGGCTTCGCTGTCTTGTGCGTCGAGGATGCTGAAATTCTTTTTGTAGCCGAGGCGTTTGGCTTCGCGTTTGATGATATTCAAGCCAAGGGTGTGGAAGGTGGAAACGGTGAGTCCTTTGGCTTCTTCCTTAGTCAAGAGTTGCGTGGCGCGTTCGCGCATTTCACGGGCGGCTTTGTTGGTGAAGGTGATCGCGGCGATTTGGTCGGCAGAATGCACGCCTTTGCGGATCATCCACGCGATTTTCTGGGTGATGACGCGGGTTTTGCCACTGCCAGCGCCTGCGAGGACGAGGAGGGGAGAGCCGAGGTGGGTAACGGCGGCTTGTTGTTGGGGGTTGAGTCCGTTCATGTTATTGGAATACGCGGGTTAGCCAAGTGGTGAAAGGAATGATGGTGCTGGTGTCAGGGTTAGTATCGAATACTTTGGCCTGATAAGCTTTGCCAGCGGACATGCCTGGTTTCCTTTGCCATGCGAGTAGGGTGGATAAGCGTGCTTTGGATAAGTGCGTATCTTTAAATGTACGTAAGTCGCCTAATTCGTTTATCGCTGTGTCGGCTTTGTTTAGTAAGGATTGTTGTGCGGGATTGCCTAGATTATCGAGCAGTAAATCTTCTAGCATTCCATCTGTGCCATGTGTAGGCATAATCCATAAGCCAACAGATGGGATACCTGCTTTGGTGTGTAAAAATATTTCGCCTTGGTTTAAAGGATTCTGTAATACTGGAATGATATAGCCATGTTGTTCTAATAATGCGGTGATCTGTGCACGACGTTTGAGAAAACCATAGCCCTGAGCAGATGAGTCTGCATCTACAATAACGGCTAAATGTGTTATTTGTTTTTTGCTGAGGCGAGTTAGAGCAAAAGGTAAGGCAATAATGCGTAAAACATCAATGCGTAAAACATCAATGCCATCACTTTCTGCTTGTTGACATAAACTTCTAGGTGTTTCGGGTTCGATAGTTACATCTAGCTTAAGAGTACAGATTAGTTGCTGGCAAAAATCCTTATCGCTTTCACCTTCGACTAAGAGGATACGCTGATCTGTCATTAACGAACCTCCATGCCGGATTGAACAATCCATGCAAGGGTTTTCTCATCATAAACATCTGCAAGAATCTTTCCATTATCAGCGATTGCGGCACTGCGTCCCAGTGAAATGAGTTTGCCGTCAACTTCCTCATCTGCCAATGATACCTTGCAAAATGCTTTTACAGTATCTTCACTATGGGTCGTCGCAAATACCTGAATATTAAGCTCCTTCGCCAATTTAAACAACTTCTTCCATACTTCTTCTTGAATCGAGTAGTGCAGGCCATTCTCAAATTCGTCGATCAGTAGAAAGCCATTTTTTGCTTGAAATGCATGAATGAAAATTTGTAGAACTCTACTCATCCCTTCACCCATTGCCTTGAGTGGCGTAGCTTTTGATTTTCCTTTGATTTTTAGGACAGCAATGCGTTTTCCTTTTACTACAGGTGATTGAACAAAAACGATATTGGTAATATCAGCATTTAGAATTTGAAGTGCTTCCTTGATAGTTTCTTCTTCAGAGTTCAAGTAAATGATGTCCCATTTGTCTGCAAGGGTATTTTCATTGTCAATTTGAGTATTGATGATTGAAAATGGTAGGTCTTCTTCGTTGTTCTTCCAATCATTGAGTAGTAAGTTATTGTTGAAATATACTTCCGTATTATTTTTATTTTCGCTATCACCAATTTTTAGTGGAGAGTCAGTTATTTTTCCATCAAAGAAAATGTTCTCTAGGAAGTTATTTTTTCCAAAGAATTCATTGCGACTCGTTAAAATGGCTTGCAATGAAGATACTTTTCCATGTTGTGCATAAACCATAATGGCCTCCAACAACGTACTCTTCCCACTATTATTCTTCCCCACGATCAAATTCACCCGCCCCAGCGAGGGGATGGTCAAATCTTCAAAGCAGCGGAAATTTTTGATGTGTAAGCTGTCGAGCATGGCGTTCGTCCTTCATCCATAAGTCCCCGCACTATAGCAAATTTCGGCTTGCGGCGGTACAGGCTGTCGGCTGCGGTGGGTGCATGTATAATGTGCAGCATGACAAGTATCGCATCGCTTACCGACTTAAATTTTCATCATGTGCTGGCAGAAACCTCCGGCGCAGCCTTGGTGTTTTTCACTGCACCCAACTGCGGCGCGTGCCGTAGTCTGAAGACTGCCCTGAGAAAATGGCTGCATGATTACCCACCGCTACCCGTGTTTGAGGTCGATGCTGTCCACAACGGCGGGTTAGTCAACGCGCTGGACATTTTCCATCTACCCGCCTTGTTTTTGTACGTGGATGGTCATTACCACTGCGAGCTTCAATCCGAAGCACTGCCTGCACGGATTCACATCGCCATTCAAACCGCTCTGCAACTCCCCGCCGAGGATGAACCGTGAAGATTGACCCACAAACCGGCCTATTAGACGTTGCCCGCCAATGCCCATCACCCAACCACGACGCACGCCCCAACGGTTGCACTCCCGACCTAATCGTCTTGCACAATATCAGCCTGCCACCCTACGAATTTGGGGGGAATTGGATTGATCAACTCTTTATGAACCAACTTGATCCTACCGCTCATCCGTTTTTTGCGGAGATTTGTCACTTGCGGGTCGCGAGCCATGTGCTGATTCGGCGTGAAGGCGAAATCGTGCAATACGTGCCGTTTCACTTGCGTGCCTTCCATGCTGGTGTTTCCCACTACCGTGGGCGCGAACGTTGCAACGATTTTTCCATCGGTATCGAAATCGAGGGGACGGACTTTGAAGCCTTCACCGCAGCGCAATATCAACAGCTTGAAGCCTTATTACCTGCCTTGATGGCGGCTTACCCGACCTTGAGCCTGCAACACATTACGGGGCATGAACACATTGCACCGGGGCGTAAAACCGACCCCGGCGCGTTTTTCGATTGGCAGCGTTTAAGTCAGGTATTGGGGGTAAACTTACCTGCTGATGCTGGCGAATGTCCGTTTGTTGCAGTAATACCACCGCCCGCATAAAAAAGATTCAATCGGCAAAGTATCTATCCTAATCTATACTCATAGTGTTGCTTCGATAATACAGTTAACACAAATTTAGATCATCATGCACAAACGAGGGAGTGTTTTCATGAGTATGCGTCATCCAATATCCAAATCATTCATGCAGACACGCAGAAGCCTGCTATTGCTGCCGCTAGCGTTTATCGCTGAGCGCTTAGTCGCTGCGCCCGTGCCTGCCTTACCTCCCGGTGCTTGCCCATTAAACAGTGGGGGGCCATCCTTGCTAGGCTCAAAGTGGCGTTTATTTTCGGTATATGGCAATGAAGTGCCTAAGGAAGTGACCATCACGATGGAGGTGGGCGACAATGCATTGAAAGGTTTTGCGGGGTGTAATGATTACACCGCTGTTTTTCAACGGGTTGGGCATACCGGTTTCAAAATGACCAAAATTGAAAAAGGGGATAAAGGTTGTCCTGTATTGTCGTCGGGTGATGGCTTGCCAACGATTAATGTGGGTAGTTTAGAAGGCGGCTATCTGCGCAATTTAGGGCGGGCGGGCAGTGTGCAACAAGAAGGTTCGTTGTTACAGTTTTTTAACTTGAACGGTGAGCCATCAGTAGTGTTTGCCAAGTCCTACGGTGATGGTGGGGTTGAAGAAACTACCCCCGCAACCCCTGAGACAATACCCCCTGAAAGTAATCCTGAGGCAGCACCAGCACCTTTGTCGCCTGAAAGTAATCCTGAGGCAGCACCAGCACCTTTGCCGCCGCCGACTTCCTGATGAAAACACCGTAGGTTGAGGGTGAAAAGGGTGTTATGATACAACGCTTTTTTAGCTTCCAACGTGCAGGAGAAAAGCGGGATGTTTTCCAGCCAGATGAAAATTGAAGGTTACGATGATGAACTGTGGGCTGCGATGCAGTCTGAGGTACTTCGTCAAGAAGAACACATTGAACTGATTGCCTCTGAAAACTACGCTAGCCCGCGTGTGATGGAGGCGCAAGGTTCAGTCCTGACCAACAAGTACGCGGAAGGCTACCCTGCCAAACGTTATTACGGTGGTTGCGAATACGTCGATAAAGCCGAGCAGCTTGCGATTGACCGCGTTAAACAATTGTTTGGCGCGGATTACGCTAACGTACAACCGCATTCCGGCTCACAAGCCAATGCTGCGGTGTACATGGCATTGCTGAACCCCGGTGATACCGTCTTGGGCATGAGCTTGGCGCACGGTGGTCACTTGACCCACGGCGCGAAAGTTAACTTCTCCGGCAAAATCTACAATGCGGTGCAATACGGGATTACCGATGACGGCTACATTGATTACGCCGAAGTCGAGCGTTTAGCGGTTGAGCACAAGCCAAAAATGATCGTGGCAGGCTTTTCGGCTTATTCCCGCGTGATTGATTGGGGCAAATTCCGTGAAATTGCCGACAAAGTTGGCGCATATCTCATGGTCGATATGGCACATGTTGCTGGTTTGGTTGCAGCGGGTGTCTATCCAAGCCCTGTGCAAATCGCTGATGTGACTACCTCCACTACGCATAAAACCTTGCGTGGACCGCGTGGCGGGATCATTCTTGCCAAATCCAACCCCGATCTGGAAAAGAAATTCAACTCACTGGTCTTCCCCGGCATTCAAGGTGGTCCGTTGATGCACGTTATCGCGGCAAAAGCGGTAGCTTTCAAGGAAGCACTTGAACCTGAATTCACCGTCTACCAGCAGCAAGTCGCTAAAAACGCTAAAGTCATGGCAGAAACGCTGATTTCCCGTGGTTACAAAATCGTGTCCGGCGGCACGGATAACCACCTGATGTTGGTTGATCTAATTGCCAAAGGCATTACCGGCAAAGCGGCGGACGCAGCGTTAGGTGCGGCAAACATTACGGTGAACAAAAACTCCGTTCCAAATGATCCGCAATCGCCTTTTGTAACCAGCGGTATCCGCGTGGGTACGCCTGCGATTACCACGCGTGGTTTCAAAGAAGCGGAGTCTGCGCAATTGGCGAATTGGATGGCTGACGTGCTGGATAACGTGGAAGATACCGCCACGATTGAACGCGTAAAAGGTCAAGTTTTGGAAATTTGTGCACGTTTCCCCGTGTACAAATCGACATCCTTTGGCGATTATCCGGCGTAATACGGGATGCGATGCCCTTTTTGCGGCGCAGATGACACGCGGGTAGTCGATTCCCGCTTGGCGAACGAAGGCGATCAAGTGCGTCGTCGGCGTCGTTGCGTGGCGTGTGATGAACGTTTTACCACTTATGAAGTGGCGGAGCTGACACTGCCGCGTGTGATCAAATCCAATGCCGCCCGTGAACCGTTTAACGACGACAAATTGCGCGGCGGCATTATGCGTGCCTTGGAAAAGCGTCCAGTGTCGATTGAAAGTATCGAGGCGGCGCTCAGCCACATTCGCAAAAAAATTCTCATCAGCGGCGAACGTGAAGTCCCCTCATCCATGATCGGCGAGCTGGTCATGGATGAATTGCGCCAATTGGATGAAGTCGCCTACATTCGCTTTGCCTCAGTCTACCGCCGTTTTGATGACATTGAAGAATTCCGCAGCATGATTGAGCATTTGGAAAGCGATGCTTCCCCCGAACACCGTCAGCGCCAGCCCAATTTGCTACCGTTTCCCCCAAAAACATGAATTTTACCCCAGACGATCACCGCTACATGGTGCGTGCGCTACAACTGGCGCGACGTGGGCTTTACACTACCCAACCTAATCCGCGTGTCGGCTGCGTTATTGTGCGTGATGGACACATTGTCGGTGAAGGTTGGCACGAACGTGCAGGCGAACCTCATGCCGAAGTGAATGCGTTACGCATGGCGGGCGAAGCTGCCTGTGGCGCAGATGTCTATGTTACCCTCGAACCCTGTTCCCATTACGGACGCACGCCGCCGTGTGCGAATGCCTTGGTGCAAGCCGGTGTGGCGCGTGTCATTGCCGCAATGGTTGACCCCAATCCATTAGTCGCTGGCAATGGTTTGCAGATCTTGCAACAAGCCGGTATTGCCACCGCATCCGGTCTGCTCGAAAGCGCTGCGCGTGCGCTCAACCCCGGTTTCATTTCGCGTATGGAGCATAATCGCCCCTACATCCGCGTGAAAATGGCGATGAGTTTGGACGGGCGTACTGCGATGGCATCCGGCGAAAGCGTGTGGATTACCGGCGAAGCAGCGCGGCGTGATGTGCAATTCCTACGGGCGCAAGCAGGGGCAATGCTCACGGGTATTGGCACGGTATTGGCAGACGATCCGTCGCTCAATGTGCGCTTAACGGCGGCAGAGCTGGGCATTCAGGGTGAAGTGCGTCAGCCTACGCGGATAGTATTGGATTCTAGCTTGCAATTCCCACTAACCGCAGCAATGCTCAAACTGTCGGGCGACATCCGTGTTTACACCTGTAGCGACAACTTCGCAAAAATCACACAATTGGAACAAGCGGGTATCAATGTGCGTCGTTTTACAGGTGAAAAACTCGTACTCGCCGACGTGATGACTGCCTTGGTTGATGATGGCATTACTGAAGTCCACGTCGAAGCAGGCGCAACCCTCAGCGGTGCATTGGTGGAACAGGGCTTTGCTGATGAACTGGTGATCTACCTTGCACCCCATTTGATGGGGTCAAGTGCACGTGCTTTGTTCAACTTGCCGCACATCAACCAGATGGAGGAACGCCTTAACCTAACCATTCGGGATATTCGCGCAGTAGGGCAAGATTGGCGTATGATTATTAGCCCGCAAATCAGAGGTTAAAAACGGATGTTTACCGGCATTATCGAATCCATTGGCACGATCCGCGATATGCAGCCCCAAGGCGGCGACATGCGCTTAACTCTTGCTACCGGCAAGCTAGACATGCGTGATGTGGCACTGGGCGACAGCATTGCAGTAAATGGTGTGTGTTTAACCGCGATTGCGTTCGACGGCAGCAGTTTCAGCGCGGACGTTTCCCGCGAAACCTTATCCCTGACCAGTCTTGGTAATCTGTCACGCGGCTCGAAAGTGAATCTCGAAAAAGCCTTGACCCTGCAAACCCGTTTGGGCGGACATTTGGTCAGCGGTCACGTCGATGGTTTGGGTGAAATCATTAGCCGTCACGACGATGCGCGGTCAGTGCGTTTCAGCATCCGCGCCCCAGACCACCTTGCCAAATACATCTCAGCGAAAGGTTCAATCACCGTCGATGGTACAAGTCTCACCGTCAATAAGGTGGATGGCAGCACCTTTGAACTCAATATCGTCCCGCATACGCTGGAAGAAACCATCATTGCCGATTACCGCAGCGGTACACAGGTGAATCTGGAAGTCGATGTGATCGCTCGTTACCTCGAACGCCTGTTACTAGGCGATAAAGCCGCCCATTCCAGCACCAGCGGCAGCAACATTACCGAAGCATTCCTCGCCGAACACGGCTTTATGAAGTGAGAAACCATGCAATTCAACACCACAGAAGAAATCCTTAAAGACCTCGCTGAAGGTAAAATGGTCGTCATCGTGGACGACGAAGACCGCGAAAACGAAGGCGACCTGTTAATGGTTGCCTCGTTAACACGCCCCGAAGACATCAATTTCATGGCGAAAGAAGGGCGTGGTCTGGTGTGTCTGACGCTAACCCGAGAGCGCTGCAAGCAGTTAAACTTGCCGCTGATGATTTCCGGCACGGATGAGGCGCACACCACCAACTTCACCATCTCCATCGAAGCGGCGGAAGGCGTGACCACGGGTATTTCCGCGTATGACCGAGCACACACCATCCGTACCGCCGTAGCACCGAATGCGTTGCCCAGCGATATTGAACAGCCGGGGCATATTTTCCCGCTGATGGCTCAACCCGGTGGTGTGTTGACGCGTGCAGGGCATACCGAAGCGGGTTGTGACTACGCGCGTTTAGCTGGTTTTGAACCGGCGGCAACCATTGTGGAAATCCTCAACGACGATGGCACGATGGCGCGTCGCCCTGATCTGGAAATTTTCGCCGAGAAGCACGGCTTGAAAATGGGTAGCATCGAAGACCTGATCCGTTACCGTGTGCAGCATGAAAAAAGCATCGAACGCGTGTTTGAAAAAGACGTGCAAACCGAATACGGCGCGTTCCATCTGGTGGCTTACAAAGAATTAGCCAAACACGACATCCATCTGGCGTTGGTCAAAGGCGACATTGCCGCTGATGATACCGTCATGGTGCGCGTCCATCTGGAAAACGAATTGTGTGATTTGTTAGCGCTGACCGAGCCGGGTTGCGGTTGGCCATTGCGTGGGGTTATGCAGCGTATTCAGAAGGAAGGCAAGGGCGTTATTGTCATCTTGCGTGAGCCTATCCAAACACAAGATGTGTTAAATCGTTTGAAAGGGTTTGAATCTCAGCCAGTTGTGCAGGACAATACCCGTTCATCTCCGGCTGAATTAAAAACCTACGGTATTGGTGCGCAAATCCTCTCGGATTTAGGTGTGCATCGGATGCGCGTTATGAGTGCACCGCGTCGTTTACACGGTATTGCTGGTTTCGGTCTGGAAATTGTGGATTATGTTCAGGATTAAGTAACGCCTCCCCCAAGGTTTACGTAATTGTTCTTTAAGTGAGTTTAGGATAGTTCAATGAGTTTCAATGTCATCGAAGGTGATTTTGCCCCGCAAGAAGCCAAATACGGCATCGTGGTTGCGCGTTTTAACAGTTTTATCGTCGAAAGCCTATTAGCAGGCGCGGTAGATGCGCTCAAGCGTCACGGTGGTGTGAAAGAGGCAGACATCGACGTGGTACGTGTACCGGGTGCTTATGAACTGCCCTTAGTTGCCCAAGCAATGGCGGCAAACGGTGATTACGATGCGATTATCGCGTTGGGCGCGGTTATCCGTGGCAGCACCCCGCATTTCGATTATGTCGCGGGCGAAGCCTCCAAAGGGCTGGCACAAGTCGGTTTGACGCACGAACTACCGGTTATTTTCGGCGTATTAACCACCGATACCATCGAACAATCCATCGAACGGGCAGGCACTAAAGCAGGCAATAAAGGCGCAGAAGCGGCGTTGTCAGCACTGGAAATGGTGTCGTTGCTGCGTAAGATTAGGAAAACAGCATAATCATGGCAGGACATAAACCTCTCTCTGAGTCCCAGCAGTTGATTGCTCGTCGTCGTGTAGCGCGGCGGCTAGCAATGCAAGGCGCGTACCAGTGGTTGATTACCGGTAATAGCTTTCAGGACATCTATCTGTATTTTCAGGAAGAACTGGAGTTGGCGGCTGATTTTCGCAAGTGCGACACGGCATTCTTTCATAAATTACTGCGCAGTGCGATTGAAAACGGCGATGAGCTGGGCAACCGAATTGCCCCGCACCTTGATCGTAGTCTGGCGCAAGTTGACCCGATTGAACACGCGGTATTGCGGGTGGCGACGTGCGAGTTGTTGAACAACCCCGAAACGCCTTACAAAGTAGTGGTGAACGAGTACGTCAATCTGGCGAAAAAGTACGGTGCGGAGCAAGCGCACAAGTTCATCAACGGCGTACTCGACAAAGTAGCAACTGACATTCGCCCCTTAGAAGCGGCGGCTAACCGCAAATAAGCAGCTGCTGCAAAAACCTTCCATCGGCTCTACACATTTTCTGCACATCGGCGCGTTATGCTTATCGTGGCATTGCAATAAAACGATAAACAGGAGTGTGGCGTACTATGAGCCTTTTAACCGAAACCAGCAAAAATGATCACAAATTCCCCCTGCTATTACGGCAGGGGGTACGTTTGCGCCGTGGGGCAAGCGGTGTCATGCAAGTCCAGCGCGATGAACGTCTGCCGCGTTGGCAGCAGCGTCTAGAAAAGCTGTTTGCACGCCAAGCCTATTGAGGGTGAGGGCTTAACAGCCGCTCCACCAACATTTGCCCTGACTTTCCTGAAACTTCATCGCGCCATCGTATTTGGGGGCGCTGGTGCGTGGCTGATTTAGGCTTTCCTTGACCCCAAAGCTGCCAAAGCGGCTAAAGGTATGCGGCACGCTAAACAACAGGAAGGTTTGCCCTTCCGCCGCTTTCCATGATTCCAACAGGCGTTGGTAACGTTCGCCCATGCGTGGGTCACGGTTGGCAGCGTGGAACAAGTCGATCATGCTTTGGCGACGGTCATCCGCAATCGTGCCCGCAATGGTGAGGTGTTGTCCACCTTCATACGCATACAACGCCTTGCCAAAGCTCTTGGCAACAACGCCTTGCCGAATGAATTGGTTTTTCAAGCCTTCCATGCCGTAAGGGTCGTTGGGGTTGTCAATCGCCGCGAAAATATCATCCACGGAGGTCGCTTCTGCCAAGGGCTTAGGAATCAACGTGGTGTCGGTACACTTGGTATTGGTGCGATCCCAACACGCATAGAAGTAGCCGCCGGTAGCAATCGCATCCACGTATTGTCTGACATCGCTGTAATTCAACATGGTGCGCGTGGTGTCGGGGCTGCCTTGCTGTGTGCCTAAAATCCGCACGATACGGTTGGTGCCTTCAAAGACTTCTTCCCAGATTTGGAAAATTTTGCTGGCGCGTTTCGCATAATAATACTGTCCATCCCAATACGCGTTATCGGCGGCGGTATACAAACCTTTGCCTTTTTCACGCATGTAGGCGGCTGCCCAGAAATTGGTAGCGTTCCAAATTTCATTGCTGTATTCGACGTGCGCTTTCAAACCGGGTTTGAGGTTAGCACTCACGTAGTTGGCAAATTCACGAGCGTAAGTGTCAGTAGCATTGTGAATAATGTTAAACCACGGATGGGCATTCAACTGGTTAGCCAGTTCGACTTGCACTTCGAGCGGCACACCGCGTCCGTAACGTTTAATCCGGGCAGTATTGGCGGAAGCACCCCACACGGCATCGTCCAGTTTGCTGCGTTTATCCCACGTAAAATCTTCGTTGAGGCAGGCTTGGTCGTAGACGTACTTGCCCGCGCTATCACGGATGAAACTGTTGGGATTATCGGCCGCCGTTTGCACGCACGTCATGCCGCTAGGGCTGGCTTCCATCAAGTTCATCATCCGTACTACCCGAAAATCTTTGAGGAAGTTCAGATAGTCGGGGTTGAAAACAATCGCATTGCGGTTGGTACGTAAGGTGTCTTCAAAGCTGCGGTATTGTCCGGCAGCGCAACCACTGGCATTTTCCACGCGTACCGTTGGGCTACCTTCGCAGATACCACCGGGCATAATGACGCGAATATTTTTGACCGTGCCGGAGGCGACTTGTAAGACCATGCGGTTAACTGCGCCTGTGGCGGTATTCAATTTGGCGGGCAGGGTGATGTCGATGACATCACGCCCGGCACTGCGGCTAATCAATTTGGCGTAACCGGAATAGTTGATTGTACCCGTACCCTCATACAGCACGGTGTATTGCCCACTCGGAATCATGCCTTGCAAGGTGTTATCCAGCAAAAAGGTGCGAATCACAGCGGGGTTTTTGCCCGTACACGTCGCAGGCAGGGCGTTAGGCCAGCCATGTTCGTCGTAAGTCACATCCTTGCAAGAGTATTCCGCAAACGGACGCGCCGTACGGAAAATATCCGCGAATGCCATCGGGAACACGATGTCATTTTGCTCGGATTGCGCCGCCTCGGTATTAATCCCAATCGACGGTTGAAAGGTGGGGCTGGGCGTTTGCCCGTAAGCCGATAATTGTTGTGCTAAAGAGCTGGCAAACTGATCGGGGGATACCGCCCATGCCATGCTGAGATTCGCCGCAATAGGGGAGAGCTGAATACCATTAACACTGTTGTGGTCGCTGTCGAGGCTTAGGAAAAAGTGTTCTAGATTTTTTGCCGCGTTGTAAGCACAAGCGGTGGGATCGGCGTTTTGGCTGCAAATTGCACTAGCCATGTTCTGCTGCGTCACACTAGTGGTCGCGGGTACAGCCAGCGGTGCTTGGCTGCCTACGTAAAGTTGCAGGGTTGTGCCGCTGGGCAGGGCAAAGTTGCCATTGGCATCGGTCACGTTACCGGCATTCCAGTATTGCAGGTTGCTAATCGGGGTAACGGCATTGCTGCGGGTGGGATCCAGTAAGACTAACCGCCCCGCGCTACTGGGTGTGTTGCCTGATGGCGTATTGCCTCCGTTTGAAGAAGTCGTGCCATCACTACCACTGCCGCAGCCAGCCAGCAATAGTGTGAGGGCGATGCTAAAAGCCCGTTGAGTATTTGTTTGCATGAGATAGCCTTCTGTTGATTTTCTATCAGATGGTAGTTAGACCGAGAATTATGAATGAAAATTCCTGACAATAACTATTATAAATTTTATCTATAGTAATAGTATATTTTATGGGCATAAAAGTAGATAGTTTTTTCTGCTATGCCATAAATATTTGTTCTGTTATTAGGTTTTTCTTGGTAGACTTCTGTTTGATAAATGACCTAATGCTTATTGAGGGGCTAATGCGATGGACGATTTGTTTTTTCCTCTACCACCAGAGGTTGTGGCTGATCCAATGCTGGAGGCTTATGCCAATACTTGGGAAGAGCCAGCGGTTGCACAACGTAATCCGGTCGCTGATCCTTATTTAAGTGCGGTTTACGATTTTGGTGTCCACCCAGAGAATAGCGCTTGGTTACTCAATAGTGGTTGGGCGTTTATGCCAGAGTTGGATCGAGATGGGTTTGTCGCCGCGATTATTGAACTGTTCCCTGAGAAAGTCGAAGCCTTGCAAACGCTTTACATGGGGGCATTCGGGTGTTTGGGCGATCCCGAAGGTTTGGCTTTTTGGACATTAAATATGGTGAATCACGTCACCAATGACCCTACCGCGTTGTTAAGCTCAACGATTAATGCCGCGCCGGAATACGTCGGTATGTTGAAAAGCGTCCTCGCTGATCAACCAGCGATTGCTACCCTCACCACAGGTTTAGCCATTGAGAGTTATATCCGCACCCTTGATGCCCCAACGCAACATGATTTGTTTGGGCGTTTGATTGATAACATGTACGAGAATATTTTCGGGCGCATAGCGGATGACAGTGGTAAAACCTATTGGACGGGTGAAATCGAAAAGGGCACGGTTAATTTAGTACAGGTAATGGGGGCGTTAATCAATGGTGCAACGGCGGATGACAAAGCTTTACTCAGCATTAAAAGTGAAATTGCCTACGATGCGGTGACGGCTTTAGTCGAACATAATGTCATGACCGCGCAAGATATTACCCGCTTAGGTGCTGAAAAAGTGGCAACCGCCCTGACGAATATGCAGGAACGGTTGGCGGAATACGATGCCCGTGAAACTACAGCCTTGCAAGCTAATCGGGAAACCCTTATCACGCAATTGCTAAAAGAGGTTGGGCTGGTTTAAAGACCGATAAAGCTCATATTGGCGTTTACTGTCCGCGTTGGGCAATTACCCCGGAACATTTCCCACTCATCACAGCGTTTGCCGCTGGGTAATAAACAATCGGCTTTCTCCCCCTCAGGGGTTTGCTGAATTTCTAATTTGCCGTGATTTTGCAGGCAATTGAGTGAAGCAGGATTAGCTGATCGTGCGGTGTGGGCATCAATGGCTAATGGTTGAGGGGGCGTACTGGCACAGGCATTCAATAATACGATGATGCTCAGAACGAAACCTATTTTCAACGTCATAATTACCTCGGTTAACTAGCGCAGCGGATGCAACGGGTGGCATAAGGCAGTGCATCTAACCGTGCGGGGCTAATAGCTTCGCCACACTGGATGCAGCTACCGTATTCGCCGCTATCCAGACGCTTGATGGCGCTACGCACTTGTTTGAGTTCTAATTGCGTTTCTTCCTTTAAGTTACGCAACACGTCTTCGTTTTCACGCTCGGTTATTTGTTCAGCATAATCGGTGCTGTGTTCGTAATTAAGTTCATGGCTGACATTTTCAACCCGCGTCACTAGCACTTTTTCCAGTTCTTTTAGATGCTTATGCTTTTCTTCGTACATGTTTTCTGTTCTCATTGGACACTAAAGGAATGATGATAACGTATTGTCGGGTTTCCGGCATGATGTAGTGCAATGGAAGAGGTGATAAATGCGCAAAGTGTTGAGTATCGCTGTGGTTAGCGTCTTAGTCGGCTGTTCGGGCGGGCATAATTTGGATTCTCCCCTCAAAACCTGTAAAGCGGTGACAAACGCTTTAGCCGGTGGCAAAGGCGTGGTGTGGCACGCTGAACAGCAAAGCGAACAGAAGGGCGTGCAGTTACAAGTCACGCTGGAGTTTACCTTGGATGGTCAAACCGCCAATGAAACCTCCCAAGCCGTGTGTATTTACGGATTAAGCAGCCCTGATATGGATTACCGCAATGCGATGGGCGAATACGCGAATACCCCCACGTCCATGATGATCAACGGGATGCCAATTCCCAGCAGTGATTTGATACAAGCGGTCAATCGTGCTACGGCGGATACTGCCAAAGCCATTGGTCAGGAAGCGCTGCAACCTTCAACGGGAAGTAGCAATTACTAAGCTGGCACGCAAACCGGGGTGATTGTCCTGTAATTGGACGGTTGCCCCGTGTAATTCTGCCACCGCTTTCACCAAACTTAACCCCAAGCCATTGCCCGGTGTGCTACGAGCATTATCCAGCCGCTTGAAACGCTTAAAGACCTGTTCGCGCTGTTCGGCGGGAATACCTAGACCGTTATCACTGACCGTAATCGTGATTACGCCGTTTTGGCGTCGTGCCTCCAGCCGAATCTCACCGCCAGCAGGGGTATATTTCACCGCATTATCCAGCAAATTGGTAATCGCTTGCGCCAGTAATTGGCGATTGCCGTGCAGGTGTAAATTCGCCTCGGCATAGTGAGTTAGGCTGAGGTTGTCTTCTTCTGCTACCACGGTATACAGTTCGGCAAGTTCTTCGGTTAACGCACTTAAATCGACTTCCGCCCAATCTTGGCGCTGCGCACTGGATTCGACTTGCGCAATACTCAAGAGTGCGTTGAAGGTTTTGATCAGTTCATCCACTTCCTGAATCGTGTCTTGGATCAATGCGGGGTAATCGGTCGTTGCACTGGGATGGTATTGGCTGGCTTCTAACCGATTACGCAAGCGATTCAATGGATTGCGTAGATCATGCGCAAGGTTGTCGGTGACATCGCGCATACTTTGCATCAATTGTTCGATGCGTGTCAGCATGGTATTGAGAACGTGGCTGAGGCTGTCAAATTCGTCATCACGCCCAGTGACGGGCATTCGTCGCGATAAATCACCGCTGATAATGTCGTTTGCGGTATGTCCGACCGCATTGATACGGCGTTGTACGTGCCGATTCATAATAACTCCGCCGATTAAAGCGAGTGTAAAAATCACGCCAATCGCCACCAGTACGGTCTGCAACAAACGATCCATCAGGATATGTTGTTCTTTCAAATCGGTAATCACCAGCAACTGATAATCGCCGCTGAGGATGGTCAGCATTAAGCGTGCAGGTTCAGCGTGTTTGTTTTTACCCTTCAGAATCTCATTCAAGGGCAGGGTGGCAACACCTTGCCCAAGATTGTTATTGACCGGTTTAAATGGAATATCGTGGGCAAAGTCGTGTTGGCTACGGTGAATCAGGCGTGCAAACAAGTAACGCGAGCCGTTTTCACTGTTGCGCATACTGATAATCGTCGTGAAACGATCCACGGGCAATTCGCTGTACATATTGAGCAAAGCATCGGTTTCGAGTTGTAAACGGGCATCGGTTTGCTGTTCCATTTGCCCTTTCGCCATCCAATAAATAAAGCCCAGTGCGCCTGCGGCGACGGTGCTGAACAGCAATGCGTAGATTAGCGAGAGCCGAAAAACGGAGGTATTAAGCAGCTTGCGGGTCATGCAGCAAATACCCCGCGCCACGGATGGTGTGTAACAGCGGCGTATCAAAATCCTTGTCGATTTTGCCACGTAAGCGGCTAATGTGTACGTCAATCACATTGGTTTGCGGATCGAAATGGTAATCCCAAACCTTTTCGAGCAGCATGGTGCGTGTCACCACTTGCCCCGCGTGGCGCATCAGGTACTCCAGCAAGTTGAATTCACGCGGTTGCAATGGAATCACCGTGCCATTGCGAATCACACGGCGTTTCAGCAAATCCATTTCCAGATCACGCACTTTGAGAGTGGTGTATTCCTGCGCGGGTTGGGTACGGCGTAATAAGGCTTGCAAGCGTGCTAGTAATTCACTGAAAGCGTAAGGTTTCACCAAATAATCGTCGCCACCCGCACGTAGCCCATCGACGCGGTGATCGACATCGCCAAGTGCGCTAAGAATTAGCACGGGCGTTTGCATCCCTTGGGCGCGTAGGATTTGGATTAACGATAAGCCATCACGCTTAGGTAACATGCGGTCAACAATTAGCGCGTCGTAACTGCCTTGCAGGGCAAGGTGCAAACCATCCTCGCCATCGGCGGCATGGTCAACCACATAGCCACTTTCCATCAAGCCTTTCTGGATGAAACTGGCGGTTTGGCGGTCATCTTCAACGATTAGGATATTCATGAGAGTAAGGATAAAACACTGTGAGGGTTGGTGTGGTGAACATCTTGTAATGTTATTTTTCAAGGATGCACTGCTTGCAGTTCCTTATCAAAATCCATCATGCAGGCATTTCCGTCGCTGTGGCAGCTTGCTGTTGGCGGCGTTTATTGCGCAATTCATGGAAGGCGTTGCCCAAGCTGAAAGTGTCGCCAGTATACTTACAACATGAACATTCCGTAACCTTCCCGCAAACCTGCTGTAATGTTCTGCCTGTCACACTGCTTGCCATACAGATGTAAGATTTTTTACAGGAGTTCGCCATTCATGTTTATACGTAACAAGCGGGTCATTGCCGTCGGGTTGCTGATGAGTTCGGTACTGGTGCTGGGCACTCTGTCGGCATCAGCAGAAACCGCGCAAACATTCCCGCTGCCCCAAGCGCCAGCGGCTGCACCCTTAGTTGGTGCTGCCGTTGCGCCTGCACCCGCACCCGCCGTGGGTTCGTTGCCGGAATTGACCACGCTGATTAAGCAAAACGGTGCTGCCGTGGTCAGCATCAGCGTCGAGGGTAAATCCAGTGGACGTGCAGGCGGTCTGCCGGAAGGCTTGCCGCCGGAATTAGAACGCTTTTTCCGTGGTTTACCCGACATGGAAGAGCCAGAATCACGGCGCACGCAAGCGACCGGTTCAGGTTTCATTATTTCCGCCGACGGCTATATCGTTACCAACGCGCATGTGGTGGAAGACGCCAAGTCCGTCACGGTGGGTTTAGGTGATCGGCGCGAATTGTCGGCTGAAATCGTCGGCGTGGATACTCTCAGCGATATTGCGGTGCTCAAGGTGAAAGCTGATAACTTACCTACCGTGCAATTGGGTGATTCCAGTGCATTGGAAGTAGGGCAGTGGGTAGTGGCTATCGGTGCGCCGTTTGGGCTTGACCACAGTGCGACCCAAGGTATCGTCAGTGCGCTATCCCGTAGTTTACCGGATGGCACGTATGTACCGTTTATTCAAACCGACGTGGCCGTTAACCCCGGTAATTCCGGCGGCCCTCTGTTTGATCTGGGCGGACGCGTGGTGGGTGTGAATTCACAAATTTACAGCCGTAGCGGTGGCTATATGGGGATTTCGTTCGCGATTCCGGTGAACGTCGCTAAAACCGTGGTTGAGCAGCTCAAAAGCAAGGGCAAAGTTGAACGCGGTTGGTTAGGTGTCGGCATCCAAGACATGAGCCAAGATTTGGCGAGTTCTTTCAAGCTAAACCAATTGGATGGCGCATTGGTTTCTAGCGTACAAGCGGGTAGCCCTGCTGCTAAAGCGGGTTTGCAAGTAGGCGACCTCATTGTAGGGTTCGGCACAGGTAAGGTGAAATCCTCCTCCGATTTGCCGTTACTGGTGGGGAATGCGCCGATTGGTACACAAGTGCCGGTCAAAGTGCTGCGTGCTGGCACAGAAAAAACTCTGGATGTCACCATCGCCAAACTCGACTCGACGGAAGCTGAAACATCCCTGATTAAAGCTGAAAATGACAACAGCATATTGGGGTTAGGGGTATCCAGTTTGAGTGGCGATGACTTGACCAGTCGCAAGCTAAGCAATGGCGTGCTGATCGAGCAAGTACTTGCCGACAGTGCCGCTGAAAAAGCAGGTTTAGAAACCGGCGATGTTATCGTATCGGTGAATAATCAGTCGGTCAGTACGCCCGCTGATCTCAAAACGGCTGTGCAAGCTGCACCCGCTGGTAAACCCATTGCCATGTTGATCATGCAGGGTGAAAACACTCGCTTTATTGCGATTACTAAACCGTAAACAACACCGATAACATTTTCCGAGCACTCCCTCCCAAGCACTTTCCCTCGTCCATGACAACCAGCATGGCGGGGGATTTTTTTGTGCCATGCCGATTGTCAGAAGATTGCGGGGTTCGGGAAGAGGATAGAAGACAAGCTACGTCAATATTTGCATGATTCCTGTTAGCACTTTATAACGAGGAATTGTTCATGTCCGACTACAACGAAAACGAAGAAATCCATACAAGCCCCATCGAGACACTGGATGCCATTGCCGAATCCGAGCCAGTATCTATTACCCCTGAACCTGAAGAGACTGCTCACCACGAAGCAGTAGCGGAAGATGCAGCCCCGCCAGTGCCGCCTAGCAATGATACCGTGTTATCGTCTTCCTTAGATTTTTACCGCCATCTGTTGCAGCAGCTCGATGCCAACAAACAGTTGATTCACACTACACGACATGAGTTGGCACAAATTCGCCAGCAAATTCGCGAACTGTCAGCGGTCAGCAAGCGTGATGCCCATTTGGAAGATGAAACCGATAGCCACGGCTTACACACCAGCAAAGTGGCAGCACAATACGACGATTGTGGTAGCATTATTGCGATTGCCGAACAAGTGCGCCGCCATGTCTACGACAATATCAACGAAGCCGAAGAATTGCTGTCGCCGATGATGCAAAGCGTCGATTTGCTGAAGCTGCGCGTGCGTTACATCCGCTTGCTGGAAACCTTGTTGGCAGCACAGGAAACGGGTTTGCGCCTCGAAATTCAGCAGCGCAATGCCGATGCCTGCATCTGGCAATTGGCGGACATTCTCAGAGTTTAACGCTTTGCGGGTGGCGAATCAGGTTATCGGGGTCAAGTTGGCGCTTGAGAGCCTGTAGACGCGGGTAGGATTTGCCGTAATACGCCGTTTCCCAGTTTGGTAATTCCACGTCAGGGTAATTGCGGTAATGCGCGGTAATCCCGCCTCTGGTGAGTATTCCTTGGATGTCACGCACAATCTGCTCGGCAGTCTTGGTTTGCGTGGCTTTGTCGTAATAGGTTTGCAATTCGCCCAAGTAGCCATACGTGCGGTGCGGATATGCAGCGGTATCTTCAAGTGCAGAGGTGTTAATCGCGCCACACAAGGTATTGATTTGCAGTAACGTGGTCATTTTTGCGCTGGCAATTTGCTTGCAAATTTCTGGCAGCAGCGTTTTCAAGTCACTGAAACCACGGTAGTAACCTGCCGAGACATTCTTGAAATACATCGGTTCAGTGCCGCCTTTGTAGCGTTGGATACCGCGTAAAAACGCGTCTTTGCGCGGTGTCATGACCTCAGTTGCTCCCGTCTTTAATTTGCTGAGGATTGCTTTCAATGCAGGCGCGGCAGTATTGCTGGTATCGGTAACAATTACCGTGACATGCTTGCCGTTGAGTACCCAAGACGAATAGGCACTGTTGGGCAAGGTGTTCATCATCTCAAACCAGCGTTCAGCGAGTTGAGTCGCGGCGCTTGGGGTTAAATTGCGGTATTTGTAGCGGTAACTGCTAAACGTTTGCGGGGCAGGATGAGTCTTGAATTCTAGTTCGGTAATAATGCCGAAATTGCCATTGCCGCCGCCTTTGCACGCCCACAGCAATTCAGGGTTGGTGCTGGAGTCATGCACTTTTCCCTTGCCGTCGACCATACGCACACGTTGCAAGCTGTCACAGGTTAGCCCTAATTGCCGTGCAAAAAAGCCGTAGCCGCCACCGAGGGTTAAGCCTGCTACCCCCACGCCTGCACACGAACCCGCCGGAATCATGCGTCCGTATTGGTTGAGATATTCGTATACGCCACCCAGTTTTGCACCGGGTTGGATGGTGAGATGTTTGCTGGTTTTATCGTATTTGGGCTTGTTCATGGCGGATAAATCCAGCATCAAGCCACCGTCGTTAGTGGAGAAGCCTTCAAAGCTGTGTCCACCGCTTTTCACGGCAATCGGTAACTTGGCTTGCTCCGCGTAGGCAACCGCTTCCTGCACCCCTTTTTCATTGGCACACACGGCGATGAATTTAGGCATGGCGATAATGCGCTTATTGAAAATCTGGCGATGTTTGGCGTAATCGGTATCACTGCGCTGTAAAAATCGCACATTGTTATTAGAAACAGGGGCGTTACCGTCCGCGTCCGCGACGGTGGGGTGATAAAACGCAGGAATGCTGATAGAAACAGCGAGAGAACCGAGCAAGAAACGGCGACGGCTAAGATTAGGGGTGGTAATGGACATAGAGTTTTCCCTCGAAACAGATGAAACCCTATCATCGTAGGGGTAGACACGCGTGTCTACCCTCTTTGATTAAAGAAATAGATCATAAATTGATTTTGGTAAACGTACTTACGTAAAATCTATTTTTTACTTTTTTTACAATGGTTTATTTTCAGTTATTAATAGCGTACTTTTACGTATTTAAAGAACGCCACTTTGCTTAATATCGAGGTAATGGTTGATCAAGTTCACGGAAAGTGTAGCAGGTGGCACATCTAAACAACGGATACCCGCCGCTTGCACCCGCGCTAAGGTGGCGGCACGCGCCTGCACATAATGTTGCACCGCCGCTTTGTGCAAAGCTTCTTCGTGATTATCTACGCGGGCATCCAAAGCTTGATCAATCGCTTGTTCGCGCATACTGGCTAAGAGCACCACATGACGTTTGCGTAGCAGGTGTAGGGCAGGGAGCAAATCATCTAAGTCTTCATCACGCAGATTGGTCAGCAAGATTACTAGGGCGCGTTTTTTCTGGCGTACCAATAATTCGGTCGCCGCTTGCGCGTAATCAGGGGCGAAAGTGGTCGGCTGCAAGTCATACAACGCATTCAGCATCTGCTGCACAGTGTATTGCCCCTTGTGTGCAGGCAACCAGCGCTGTTGTCCTGCAAAACTGCCTAATCCCACTGCATCACCTTGCCGCAAGGCGACGTAAGTTAGCAATAAAATAGCATTTAAGGTGTGATCGAAGTGCGAAAGATCATCATCTTGCGCCATCATGCGATGCCCGCAATCCAGCAAGAAAATGATTTCTTGATCGCGTTCATCTTGATACTCGCGAGAAATGGCTTTGCGCATCCGCGAGGTCGCTTTCCAGTCAATCTGACGCAAGCTGTCACCCGCTCGGTATTCGCGCAATTGGTGGAAATCTTGCCCCTCACCACGCCGCCGTTTTTTCATAATACCCAGATGACTGAGGTGGTTATCGGTTGCCAGCAAGGCGTATTGCGCCACCGCTGCAAAATTTGGGTAAACCTTAACTTCGGAGGTGACGGGTAGTTTCATGTCGTGCCACCACAAGCGCCACGGCGATAGCACGCGTACTTGTAGGCACGGAAAATGCAGTTTGCCGCGTGCTTGCGCGGTCACTTCATACAACGCTTCGGCATAACTACTTACTGCCAAACCTAAACGCAAGGGAAAGCCCGTTACATGCAGTTCCTGCGGGAAATGATCAAAGATGTCTAGGGTGAGGGGACGTTTACTGGTGTTATGCAGTTTCAACTGCACCGTGCGTTTCACACCTAATGGCAGGGAATGCGGCACGGTACGTTCGCCGCGTGGTGCAGGTTCGGTGACGACTAACAACAAATCGATGAAAGCAGCGAGTAGGCTCGCTCCCGCGCTGACATACCAGAGCATGATCAGCTCAGGGACAATACTGACAAGCAACGCTACCGCTGCATTCACGCCCAACAACTGAAAGGTACGGCGAGCAGGCAGCATCATTGGCGTGGCGCTGCGGTTTTGGCGAGGATGGCGGTGAGTAAATGGTCGGCATTATACCCTTCCAATTCCATTTCTGGTGTAAGGGAAACACGATGCCGCAAGACGGGCAGACAGACGTGCTTAATGTCGTCGGGATGAACAAAATTACGTCCTTCCAACAAGGCATGAGCGCGTGCCGCTCGAATCAACGCAATACTGCCGCGTGGTCCTGCACCAAAACGTAAGCCTTGCCAGTGCCGCGTGGCGCGGGTAATGCGTACCGCGTAATCCAAAACACTGACATCTACCGCAATGCTTGCTGCGATGGTTTGCATGGCTATGACTTGTTCGGGCGTGGCAACGGTTTGCAGATTATTGAAGCTGAAACGGTCTCCAATTTGTTTATCTGTCACCACCATGACCATTTCCACCTCTTCTTCCAACGCGGGGTAGTCGATAAACACTTTTAGCAAGAAACGATCCAGTTGCGCTTCGGGCAAAGGGTATGTGCCTTCCTGTTCCAGCGGGTTTTGCGTGGCTAGCGTCATGAAGGGCAGGGGGACGGGGAGGGCTTTGCCCTCAATCGTCACTTGTTGTTCCTGCATCACTTCCAGCAAAGCCGATTGCGTTTTGGCGGGGGCGCGGTTGATTTCATCGGCAAGCAAGAGGTTGGTAAAAACAGGACCTTTGCGCACGTTGAAACTTTGGTTGTGCATATCAAATAAGACGTGTCCACTGATGTCGGCAGGCATTAAGTCGGGGGTGAATTGGATACGGGCAAACTGACCAGAAATGGTGCGGGCAAGGGCGCGTACCAGCAAAGTTTTGCCCAGACCGGGGACACCTTCGATCAGCACATGCCCACCTGCGAGCAAGGCAATCAGGGTTTCGCGCACGACTTGCTTTTGCCCAATCAAGGCTTTGCCGATTTCGTGGCGGATAGTGTTCGCTAGGTGGCTGGCTTGTTCAAGCGTCAGGGTGGGTGTTGTCATGTTGTGTCCTTGTGCTTTTTGTCAGTTGTTCGGCTGCCGCGATAAAGTCGTGGTATTGCGTGTCGCCATGCTTACGGTGGCGTTGCCACATGAATAAGCCGCTGGCGTGGATGTGTTCTAAAATCCGGCGGCGACCCGGCGCGGGTTGAGGTATCAGTGGGCCGAAACGTGGGCTGAGAGCAAGCAGCGTCAGCGGTAGGAGCAATGCCAAGGTTAACACCAGCGCCCAAGCGTGTTTCCAGATCAGTTGCCAAAGCGGTGGCATCGCATCTTGGTGGATTAACCATACGCCAGCGGGAACGGCGTGGTGCTTATGCACGAGCTGCCACAAGAATTTGGCATTGGCGCGTGCTTCATCGCCAATGGCAGTATTTTCAATACGGTCGAGGTTAGCAACTAACGTCATTAAGCCTTTCCCGCGTTTGATTGTGCGTAACTCTTCATTATTGGGGATAAGGTCTGCATCTTGTTGGATGGTTGCAGGGTGGGTAATGAGGTGTCCACCGCGCTCGACCCACGCGAGAATGTTATCCATTTTTTGCCGTGACAAGCTGTTATCGGGCATATCCAGCAGCAACACCGTGTCCAGCGGCGGCAAGGTTTGCAGGTTATCTTTGCGTTCAGCGGGAATGCCCATGCGTTGTAGAAACAAACGTGCGGCAAACAACGGATTACTGTTGGCTTCACCGCGCAAACCGACGTATTCATCGACGGCTTTGTATTCGTAAGTCTTGAGAAACCAAAACGTGCCTGTTGTCAGCACTAGAGCAATCAATAAAACGATGAGGATGGGTTGGAGTTTCATGCCCACTCCTCAAACAATGGCAGAACCTGTGAATCGGGTGGTATCCGATGGGCGTAAGCAATGGCTTGCCAAGCCTGTGTGGTTGCGGTCAGCCACGCTAGGCGGGTTGGGCTGAGCTGTGTTTGGGCAAGCTGGAGAATGTCGCCTTCGGTATGGCTGGCGTGTATGGCGAGATGATCATGACGGGTTAAGCGCATCAATGCCGCCCGATACAGCAAGCTGAGCGCTTCGCGGTGCTGCTGTGCTTCCCAGAGTTGACGGCTGGCAGCGGCAATGTCAGCAGGCAGCGATTCGGGGCGAATATCCATGCCGAACAGAATATCCGGTGGGGGTGGCTGGGGCGCTTGGCGGCGGATGGGTTTCAGAAGGGTAAGAATGCGCTGGCGGTACACGATTACCATGACGATCAGCACAATGAGCGCCAACCACAAGGCTGTCTTGGTGACGTTAGCGAACAGCAAGGACAGGGATTTTTGCCAGCCCGTCAGGTCTGGATTGGTAGCGGCTTTGGCGGGGTCAGGGTGACGTAATACCCACTGCATTTGAGTCCGCATTTCGGCGAATTCTTCGCGCTGCATGACAGCGTGAATTTGCTCCGCCGCTGCTTCTGGCGGTAAACGTTCGCTTGCCCACGCGGGTGTCGGCGACACACTGGGTAAGCCGAAACAAACAGTGCCGATCAGCACGATAGCTAACGGGGTGCGGGCAAGTTGGCTTAAGCGTGCGCCGAGATGGCGGAAAGCTAATTCAATATCCCACGCTTCGAGTTGGGTACGGCGGTTGATATACAGGCTGAAACTGGCGGCAATATAGAGCGGCTCAATAATGCCAATAGTGAAGACATACAACACCGTATACAGCACATTGCCCCAGTATTGCGTGTCTGCGTCAACACCTGCTTGGAACACGCTGAACAGATAATTCCATGCGCCATCCGTTGGGTCGAGCATGATCATGAGCAGATACAGACTAAACAGCACCACGTACTCCAGATGCTGGCACGCAATGGTTAACCACACCGCGTGTGAATGGGTTTGCAGGTGCAATAACGTTTGCCGTGCGGCACGCGGTTTACCGCGCAATTGCTCCAATTGCCAAATCGGTAAATTGAAACCGCGTGATAGCGAAAACCGTCGAATGGTTAACGCTGCCAATAGTCCCGAATGCCACAGCAAACGTGGCAGCGCACTGACCATTGCCGCCATACTCAAGCGTTCATTAAACATCTGATGGCTGAGGCTATGCAGCAAAATACGGTCATACAACGGCTTACACCACCACACCGCCAGCGGCACGTACTGTTGATAAGCGCTCGGCATGATTACCCACCACATCAGCGCAAACGCTGTCAGCAACAATATCCATACTGGAAACAGCCCGCGAGCCTGATAACGCACCATCGCAAAGCCCAGATCGACCGCTTCCCACGGTGAACGCAAGCGAATCGTGGTGGTGATGTCATCAAGTTTCATCAGCCACCTCATCGCGTCCCAATTGCGTGAAATAGCCAATCACCAACAGCCAGAGTGCTATGCCGACGCTGTATTTCACCAGCAACGGAATCCATGTTTGCGACGACCAAAAGGCTTCCACAAACGCCGCCATAATAAACAGGGTCGCCGCCCCGTAGACCAGCCGGATGGCATCTTGCGCGTTGTCCCGTAACGCCAGTAAGCGCGACTTGCGCCCCGGCATGATCAATGCGGCAGCTAATTTGAAACCTGCCGCACCTGATAACACGATGGCAGTGAGTTCAAAAGCACTATGCCCCGCCACAAAGCCCCAGAAGGTATCAATATAGCCGAGCTGGGTTAAATGCCCTGCAACCGCACCAATCACTAAGCCGTTGTAGAGCAAGAAAAACAGACTCCCCAGCCCGAAGGGTAAACCACCTGCAAACACTTGAAAACCGATGCTGGTATTGTTTTTGATGTAAAAACCAAACATGTACACGTCGCTATCCGCTTCATTTTCGCGCCCAAAGCGTTCCGTGCGGGCGGGGGTGTACATCTCTTCCATGCCTGCCACTTGTGCGCTATCAATGACCGAATACACCAGTTCCGGTTCAATCTGAATGGCAATCAGCATGGCAAACAAACTGCCAAAAAACAGCGCTCCCGCCAGCAACAGGGCTTGCCATTCACGCCGTACCAGTCGTGGCAAGTCCCGCAGGTAAAATTGGATAAAATGCTGGGCGAAATGCAGCCGTGAGGTGTAGAGCTGATGATGCCCCCGCGTCACTAAATCGTTCAGTTGTGCAATCAGTAAGGGGCTATACAAGCGTGATTGCGCCAAGGCGAGTTGATGGCAGAGTTGGCGATAGGCACGCGGAAAATCCAACGCCGGTTCAGTGGCATTCGCCCGTTGTTTTTTAGGAAGTTGTTGGTAATCCAACCATGCGGTCACGGTTTTCCAGTGTGCTTGGTATTGCTGCACAAATTGTTCTTGCTTCATGCTTTGCCTCCCATTAGCCAGCGGGCAATGCCTTGTAAATGCTGTGTCGGATTGGCTTGTTGCGCAACAAGCGGAGTGGTCATCTGGGCGAGTTCATCCAAACGGGCGGGGGTTAAGGTTTGGCTGCGTTGCGCGAATAAGATAATGGCTTGCTGTTCGAGGAGGGTTAAGGCGATATCTGGACGGATGGGGGCGGCAGCAAGGATGGGGTGGTAAGTGGCATGACGCACTTTGTGCAGTACCACGGTATCGGCGGCGAGATCGCCTAAGCGTTGAAAACGTCCGTTGAGCATCATGCTAACAAAGCCAAACCCGTACAGCAGCGGCAAGAAATCAACGACTCTGAGTAGGTTGCGCAATAAAGATGCGGATGGGGTCACGGGACTGGCATCGGCTTGCGCGACGTAAATAGCGAGCATTTTCTTGCCGGGGGTTTGCCCGTGATGCCGTAATTCAAAATACACGGGGTAAAACCATTCGAGCAGAAACGCGAGGATCAAGGCAATGCCTATACCCGTTTTACCGAGGGTGGCGAGTAGCGCAAATAACACAACATTCACCACGGTGCGTAGCAACAAGTCCACCACCCACGCTAACAAACGTGGTACAGGGCCTGCGGGGGAGAGTTGCAAGGCGATACCTTCCGGCGTGTTAACGGTGTAAGTCGTGTCCAGTCTCATGTTTGCGGTTGCTTTATTGTTTTCATCCCCCTCCTGTGCATGGGCAATAGGAGGGGGTATCAGGAACGTTGTGGGTGTTAGTGTGCAGCGGGTGCTATTGCAGGTGTTGCTGAAACGGGTGCTGCGGTGGTGGTAGGTGTTGTCGGCATCCAGCCCGCAGTAACACCTGCGGGTGGATTGTCGATAATCTTGTCACCCGGATTCAGACCGGAAATAACCGCGACTTTGCTGCCACCGTTTTGCTCTGCCCCTAAGCGAATCATGCGCAGTTCGGAGGTATTGTTGTCTTTCACGACCAAGACACCCGGCAAGCTGCTGCCTTTCATCAAGGCGGAACGGGGAATAACCGTGACATTCGTGCTGCCTTTTTTGTTTTCTGGCACGTAGATTTCGGCATACATGCCCGGTGCGGTGGTGATTTCCATCGGGATGTCGAATTTTACGGTAACGGTATGACGGTTAGGGTCAGCGACCGGCGCAATTTCAGAAACGCGCACAGAGGTATCGGTGCTGCCGTCAATTCGCGCAGGTAGCAGCATATCTTTGTTTAAGTTACCCACTAAACCGGATGGCACATCCGCTTGCAAACGTTTGTATTTGACGTAACCGTATTTGATGAGCGGTTGACCGGGTTGCACGGTATCACCGACTTCGACCATTTTCTCCAAGATAATGCCTTCAAACGGGGCAAGCGCACTGGCATCACGCAGCGCAGAATCAATTTCCTGCAACTGTGACATGGCTTGCTGGAGTTGACCTTGCGCTTGGGAAACACTTGCCATGACGTTGCTGAGATCGCCTTGGCGTACTGTGTCGGAGTCATACCCGCCCATGAAGGAATCCGCAAACGGGCGCACTGCCATGCGGTCAAACATGGAGGGCATTCCAAAACCGGGCATCGCACCGATGTCTTTGCTGCGGGGGGAGTTTAATTCGCGGTAATACTGGGCTTGCGCGTTTTGGACGGCGGATTGGGCAATGGAGATCTGGGCAACGACGGCATTGCGTTTCGCCATTAACTGCGATTCATCGACCTTAAAGACAATGCCGTCCTGAGTGAGCGCTGTGCCAACCGGCCCCGCTACGTACTTGACGACGCCGGGGATTTGGGCGCTTAAGGTGACTTCTTTGTAAGGAATAACCGTACTGCCTAGTACGGATTGGGAACGAGCACCTGCGGTTTCTACGGGAATTATTTCAGCAGCTTGTACGGAGCATAGGCTGGCGAACAGGCTAAGCACTAAAAATCCAGACGCGTGTTGGCGTGTAGTCATGTAATTGTTTTCCTCAAAGCGGGTAATTCAACAAAGGGCAGCATAGCCTTATATTACTGTTGGTATTCGACTGAATCCAGCAGGTCGCGATTATTCAGCAATTGTAACGCATTTTCGGGCGTATCAATAAAGGGATTTCGGATGCCCAAGCGCGAATACACCCATTGGTTATACGCCAACTCCCATGCACTGGGGCTGTCAAGCTTTGCCCAATGCACTAAGGTGGCAATGTGACGATCATACAGTTCGTCGATTTCATAGATCAACACCATGTACAGGATAGCACGGGCAATATCGCCTCGGTTACTGGAGGGAATAACCCATTCATGATCCGCATCAAACCCCGTGGCGGCAGCAAAATTGTCGGGGTGCAATTCAAGGTTATACGGTCGCACGATGTGATCGTCATCCATATCAAACGCGAAGTTGGAACGTTTGGCGTTTAAACCGCGTTCCGAGGGGGCAAAATTGAACGGGTTGACGGTCGCACCGTTGCGGACATGGCGGGGCGCACCCTTACGGGCTAAATAACGATCCAGAAAGTCACGCGGAATCACATGTTCAATGCTATGGTGTTGTTTTTGATACAATTCATTGATCGGGATCGTGCCATAAATCGACGTTACCCAACCGTATTCGTTATCGAAGAAAAATGACCAGAAATGCTTCCACTTGTCGGTGCTATCCCATTGTTTAAAGTGGTAATGGGACTGAAACACGCCCCCGGCATATTCCACAAAATCTTGGCGAGTACGAATGTCGGCGATTGTGTGTACGCTGTGTGCGGGGCGTTGATTCAGTTGACTGGCATAACTGGGTTGCGCGTCGCACGGGCGTAATTCCACGCAAACTTGCCCATGATCTGATTGCAAACGGTCGTCGACACCATCGCTTTCGAGGTGTTGATTCCAGACTTCGTAATGGGAAATTTCGGCTTTTGCGTCGCAATTTTTTGGGTTAAGCGCATTAGATACGAGGATGTAATCCAAGATGCCGCCCGTGCCTCGGTGAATTTGGGTAAAAGGGCGCACGCGTTGGCGCATATTGGGAGCAAGCCGGAAAGTGTCCGCTAAACGATACTCGAATAGCCACTTTTTAGTATCGTCGGGCCAGTATTCGGGTTCTAAACCGCCAATATTGTAGATGCGTTCCTGCATGGTAAGTGCGGCGAGGGGGATAGAGTCTTCGCTGTCATTCATATCGCCTACCACCACGATAGGGTGTGCGGCATCCTGTTCCAAACGGGCGATAATGTGATGATAGAGCAAGGTGGCTTCTAAACCACGCTGCAAGAGAGAGGCAATCGTGCCACGCGACAGATGTTGCAGGGTATCGGCGACGCGGTGCGACCATGCCACATCTGCACCATAGCGTATATCCAACGTGGCAGGGCGTTTGGATTTGAGGTGTAATACATACACCGTCACCAGCCCAAGGTCGGGAACGCGTATATCGGCACAAATGGGGGCGCGGCTAAACCGAAAGTTGTCGGGAATCGGTAAATCAGCCCGTACAGCGGGGGCGATGTCCACGGGGTGAACACGTTCTATGGGGAAACGCGATGCTAAAGCGACCACTGATTGGTAATACACCGCTGCATCAGTGGCGCGGCACGCTGAGGTGTCCACACACACGAAATGCGGGTAGCCAGCCGCTAGGCAAAGCTGTTGCAGTTCGGGAATGCTGAAAACTTCTTGAAAACCGACGACATCCGCATCCATTTGGTGCAAGCGGGTACTGATCCAGTGCTGCTTCTGCTCCCATTCAGACACGCTGAAGGTGTTGTAGTCGGTGCGTTCATGCCAGTAATACCCGTGGGCGGCGAACTGGTAGAGGTTGAATGTGGCGATTTTCATGATTTTTGGCCTCCTTCTTGCAGACGTCAGGGTTCAATGATTAAGGAGTGTATGCCAAGCCTCAGGGAATTGTTTATACTCCACTCAACGCGCTCTGAGAGATAAACAGTAAAATGGAGAGAGTACCCATGTACCAGCATATCAACGTTCCCGCCCAAGGCGAGAAAATTACGACTAACGCCGACTATTCCTTGAATGTGCCGAACAACCCGATTATTCCTTACATCGAAGGGGATGGCATCGGTGTTGATATTAGCCCCGTTATGATCAAAGTCGTCGACGCAGCCGTGCAAAAAGCCTACGGTGGTGCGCGTAAAATCGCTTGGATGGAAATTTTTGCGGGCGAAAAAGCCACGCAAGTCTATGGGGAAGATGTGTGGTTGCCGGATGAAACCGTTCATGCTGTGAAAGAATTTGTGGTGTCTATTAAAGGACCGTTGACTACGCCGGTCGGAGGCGGTATCCGCTCTTTGAACGTGAAATTGCGTCAAGATTTGGATTTGTACCTGTGCTTGCGCCCGATTCGTTATTACGACGGTGTGCCTAGCCCTGTGAAGCACCCTGAAAAAACCAATATGGTGATTTTTCGCGAAAACTCCGAAGATATTTACGCGGGCATCGAATGGGCGGCAGAATCGCCTGAAGCCAAAAAAGTCATCGACTTCCTGATGAAGGAAATGGGCGTTACGAAAATTCGCTTCCCAGATTGCTCAGGTATCGGTGTTAAGCCAGTCTCGCGTGACGGTACGAAGCGTTTGGTGCGCAAAGCCATGCAATACGCCATCGACAATGATTGCCCCTCCGTGACCTTGGTACACAAGGGCAATATCATGAAATTTACCGAAGGCGCGTTCAAAAACTGGGGTTACGAGCTGGCAAAAGAAGAATTCGGCGCAGTAGAAATCGACGGTGGGCCGTGGTGCAAAATGACTAACCCGAACACGGGCAAAACCATTTTGGTTAATGACGTGATCGCGGATAACTTCCTGCAACAAATTTTGCTGCGCCCAGAGGACTATTCTGTCGTGGCAACGTTGAACCTGAACGGCGACTTCGTGTCTGATGCGTTAGCGGCACAAGTGGGCGGGATTGGGATTGCACCGGGTGCGAATCTGTCCGATACCATTGCGATGTTTGAAGCAACCCACGGTACTGCGCCGAAGTTTGCAGGTTTGGATCAGGTTAACCCCAGTTCTTTGGTGCTGTCAGCCGAAATGATGTTGCGTCACATGGGCTGGTTGGAAGCGGCGGATTTGATTAACAAAGGCACGGCGGGGGCGATTTCCTCCAAGCGTGTTACCTTTGACTTTGCACGCATGATTGATGGCGCGGAAGAAATTGCGTGTTCTGAGTTTGGCGATAACGTTATCGACCACATGTAAGCGCTGTTTTTCACGAATGATGCAACAGGCGACCTATGTGTCGCCTGTTTTTGTATTGGGACTATTGTATTTGGCGAAGTTGTACCAATTTATACAAGGAATAGTGACAGTAGACGGTCAAACCGTTTATAACATCAGCATCATCACCCGTCAGTTTGGGGCAAGGTAAAGTAAGCAATGGCGCAGAAGCACAAAGAAGATCATGGCAGTGGTCAGGATTCCGGTGTAGCGGTGCAGGAATCCCGCCCAGAGGTGAAGGAGCCACCGCGCTTTAAAGTTATACTGTTAAACGATGATTTCACGCCGATGGACTTTGTAGTGGAAGTGCTGCGAACGTTTTTCGACATGGATCACGAGAACGCAACCCGTATCATGTTGCACGTTCATACCCGTGGCAAAGGTATTTGTGGCGTCTATACTCGTGATATTGCGGAAACCAAAGTGGCGCAAGTCAGTCGGTTTGCGCGGGAACATCAACATCCTTTGCTGTGTACAATGGAAGAGGCATAAGTCTTATGTTGAGCGCTGAAGTAGAATACTCGATCAATACCCTGTACAACGATGCTCGCGGCAGGCGTTATGAGTTCGTTACCGTTGAGCACTTGTTACTGGTTATGCTGGATAACCCTAGTGCTGCTGAAGCATTGCGTGCGTGTGCGGTGGACATCCCACAATTGCGCCGTGAACTGGAAATGTTCGTCGATGAAAACACGCCATTAGTGCCTGAGCATGATCAGGAACGCGATGTACAACCCACCTTAGGGTTTCAACGGGTGATTCACCGTGCCATTTACAGTGCCCAGACATCGCGAAAAGGCGAAGTCACGGGGGATGCGATTTTGGTTGCCATTTTCGGTGAACCGGATTCTCACGCAGTGTATTTCCTGTCACGGCATCGGGTTAGTCGCTTAGACATCATCAACTTTATTTCCCACGGCATTCGCAAAGACCACCAAGCCGAATCGTCACAAGGCAATAAACCGGCGGACGATGTTGAGCCGACCCCTAATCAAGCTGATCCCGAATTAGATGCAGGTGAAAACGCCAAGCCGTTGGAAAAATACGCCAGCAACTTAAACGAGATGGCGCTGGAAGGCAAAATCGACCCATTAATTGGGCGCGATTTGGAGATCGAGCGCACCATTCAAGTGCTGTGCCGCCGCCGCAAAAATAATCCGCTACTGGTGGGGGAAGCAGGCGTAGGTAAAACCGCGATTGCAGAAGGCTTGGCAAAACGCATTGTCGATGGTGAAGTGCCTGAAATCCTTGCGGGTGCAGTGATTTATTCACTCGACATGGGGGCGTTGCTAGCGGGTACAAAATACCGTGGTGATTTCGAGAAGCGCTTGAAAGCGGTATTGAAGCAGATCAAAAGTGAACCCAATGCGGTGCTGTTCATTGACGAGATCCACACCATTATCGGGGCAGGGGCAACGTCGGGCGGCACGATGGATGCGTCTAACCTGATCAAGCCTGTGCTCTCGAATGGCGACCTCAAGTGCATTGGCTCAACCACGTTTCAGGAATACCACACGATTTTCGAGAAAGACCGCGCTTTGGCACGTCGCTTCCAGAAAATCGACGTGAATGAGCCTTCCGTGGAAGAAACCATTGAAATCCTCAAAGGCTTGAAGTCGCGCTTTGAAGCACACCACAACGTGCGCTACACCCAACCTGCATTGAAAGCGGCAGCGGAATTGGCGGCAAAATACATCAATGACCGTCACTTGCCCGATAAAGCGATTGACGTGATTGACGAAGCGGGCGCAAATCGCCAAATGCAGCCTGCGGCTTCCCGCAAGAAAACCATCAATGTCACCGACATTGAAGACATCGTTGCCAAAATTGCGCGGATTCCACCGAAATCCGTATCTACGTCCGATATGCAAACTCTGCGTAATCTGGAGCGTGACCTGAAAATGGTGATCTTCGGGCAAGATAAAGCGGTCGAGCAATTGACGGCGGCGATTAAAATGGCACGTTCTGGCTTGCGCGATGATACCAAACCGATTGGTTCATTCATGTTTTCAGGCCCTACGGGTGTGGGTAAAACCGAAGTTACTAAGCAGTTGGCGCAACGTTTGGGCATTGAATTGATTCGTTTCGATATGTCCGAATACATGGAACGCCACACCGTATCGCGATTGATCGGTGCGCCGCCCGGTTATGTCGGCTATGATGAAGGCGGTTTGCTGACGGATGCGGTGAATAAGCATCCACACGCGGTATTATTGCTGGATGAAATCGAAAAAGCGCATCCTGATATTTTCAATATCCTGCTGCAAGTGATGGATCACGGCACATTGACGGATGCTAACGGACGCAAGATCGACTTCCGCAACGTGATTCTGATCATGACCAGCAATGCGGGCGCGGAAAATATCAGCCGTAAACAGTTAGGCTTTACCGTCCAAGATCACACGCTGGATTCTACCGAAGCGGTCAATCGCACGTTCTCGCCGGAATTCCGTAATCGTTTGGATGCGGTGATTCAGTTCAATACGTTGACACCGGGAGTCGTGTCTTCCGTGGTGGATAAGTTCATTATCAAGTTAGAAGCGCAACTTGAACCGAAGAAAGTGGTGTTGCTTGTGAACGAGGCTGCCCGTCACTGGCTGGCAGAGAAGGGTTACGATCGTCTAATGGGTGCTCGTCCGATGGAACGGGTGATTCAGGAACACATCAAGAAACCACTGGCAGACGCCATCTTGTTCGGCGAACTCAGCCAGGGTGGCAGGGTGGAAGTATCGACAGATGATGAAGGGCTGGTGATCGAAATGCACGGTTTAGAAGCCGCTGTACCAGCCTAAGCATGATCGGGGGAAACTGACACAAACAATGCGCCCTAGGGCGCATTGTTATTTGTTGCGGTAGCTGATACGACCTTTTGTCAAGTCGTAAGGGGTAAGCTGCACGGTTACGCGGTCGCCAGTCAGGATGCGGATATAGTTTTTGCGCATACGCCCCGAAATGTGGGCATTCACGACGTGACCATTGTCCAACTCAACGCGGAAAGTGGTATTAGGCAGGGTTTCCTGCACAATGCCTTCCATTTCAATGTAATCTTCTTTTGCCATAGGTTCTGTCAATACTTTGGGAATACTAAACGGCGTATTATCCTTGCCACACGCCAGATGACAAGTTCTTTTTTGGATTTCTCGATTTGACGGTTTTCATCACAATCCTTTTTTATTAGGATAGAACGATTTTTCGCTGGAGTAGCAGACAATATGACAATCGCGGGTATTTTTCCGGGGCAGGGTTCACAGTCGCTCGGTATGCTGTCGGCATTGGGCACAGACTTTGCGGACGTGCGTAATACGTTTCAAGAAGCCTCCGAGGTACTAGGGCGTGATTTGTGGCAATTGGCGCAAGAAGGTACAGAAGTCGCACTGAATAGCACTGAAAATACACAGCCACTCATGTTAGCAGCCGGTGTTGCCGTGTGGCGTGTGTGGTTGGCGCAAGGCGGTTGCCAACCGGTAGCACTCGCAGGGCATAGCCTTGGAGAATATTCCGCACTGGTGGCAGCCGGTGCACTGGATTTTGCTGATGCGGTTAGTTTGGTTGCCGAACGCGCCCGTTTAATGCAATCCGCTGTGGCTGATGGTGAGGGTGCAATGGCGGCTATTTTAGGGCTGGATGATGCACAAATCGTGGCGGGTTGCGAGCAAGCAGCGCAAAACGATGTGGTGGAAGCGGTAAATTTCAACTCGCCCGGTCAAGTCGTGATTGCGGGAAGTGCTGTGGCGATTGATCGCGCCATTCAAGTATTAACCGAAATGGGTGCAAAGAAAGCTATCAAGTTATCGGTTAGCGTGCCGTCACATTGTGCGCTGATGAAACCAGCCGCTGAAAAACTAGCAATTCGCTTGGCAGCAACGGCGTTTAACCCCGCGCAACTGCCGGTTCTACATAACGTTGATGCCGCAGCCCGTACTGATGTGGATGCGACACGCACCGCTTTGGAGCAACAACTCTATCGCCCCGTGCGTTGGGTTGATACCATCCAAGGTTTGCAAAACGCATACGGTGTGACGGCTGCCATTGAGTTTGGTCCCGGCAAAGTGTTGACGGGTCTGAATAAGCGTATTGATCGCAAGCTCGGCGCAGTCTGCATTTTGGACAGCAAAACATTGGAAGAAGCCTTAAAACTTTGTGAGGAGACGGCAGCATAATGAATTCACTCATCAATTTGCAGGGCGAAATTGCTCTGGTGACTGGCGCAAGCCGTGGGATCGGACGTAGCATCGCAGAGATGCTCGGCAAAGCAGGTGCAACCGTTATCGGCACGGCAACCAGTGACAAAGGTGCAGATGCGATTACTGCCTATTTGTCTGAAGCAGGTATTGCTGGCAAAGGTATGGTGCTGAATGTTGCTGATAAAGAGTCGATTGAAAGCGTCGTCAAAGCCGTCACGGGCGAGTTTGGTACAGTCAGCGTATTGGTCAATAATGCAGGTATTACCCGCGATAACTTATTAATGCGCATGAAGGATGAGGAGTGGGATGACATCATTACCACCAACTTGACTTCTGTCTACCGCATGAGTAAAGCCTGTCTGCGTGGCATGACCAAAGCAAAAAAAGGTCGTATTATTTCGATTTCATCCGTCGTTGGTGCATCGGGAAATCCGGGGCAAACCAACTATGCCGCTGCGAAAGCCGGTCTGGTGGGCTTTTCCAAATCGTTAGCTCGCGAAATCGGTTCACGTAGTATTACCGTGAATGTGGTTGCACCGGGGTTCATTGATACCGATATGACGCGTGAATTGTCTGAAGAACAGCGTAACCATTTGCTGCAAAACATACCGCTTAGCCGCTTGGGGCAACCCAGCGAAATCGCGGGTGCTGTCCTGTTTTTAGCATCATCATTGGGTGCATACGTCACCGGTGAGACAATTCATGTCAATGGCGGTATGTATATGGCATAAACCTGCTGGTATGATGCACGGGTTTTAAATACAATAGTCTACCGCGAACAAACACTTTTTATTTACGAGGAATACAAGACCATGAGCGATATAGAAAAACGCGTTAAGAAAATCGTTGTTGAACAACTGGGCGTTGATGAGGCTGAAGTGAAAAATTCCTCTTCTTTCATTGACGACCTCGGCGCGGATTCTCTGGATACCGTTGAACTGGTTATGGCGCTAGAAGAGGAATTTGGTGCTGAAATCCCTGATGAAGCTGCCGAGAAAATCACTACCGTCCAAGCGGCGATTGATTACATCACAGCAGCACAGGGTTAATTCCTGCACATAAGCCGTAGTCTGTTACAGGCTACGGCTTATCCTTCAAAAGCTAAAGATAGGGGCATAAGTTTGTCTAAGCGACGTGTAGTAGTAACAGGTCTCGGCATTGTTTCACCTGTTGGTTCTAAGCTGGAAACAGCGTGGGACAATATCAAAGCTGGCCGCAGCGGGATTAACCGTATTAGTCCTGACCTGTTCGATGCCAGTGCCTTTAGTGTGCAGATTGCTGGTAACGTCAAAGGTTTTAACGCCGATGATTACATCAAGCCGAAAGACCAGAAAAAAATGGATAAGTTTATCCATTACGGGATCGGCGCAGGCGTTGAAGCGATTCGTGATGCGGGTCTGGAAGTCACCGAAGAAAATGCAGAACGCATCGGTGTACTGATGGGGTCGGGTATCGGTGGTTTGGATACCATTGAACGCAACTATGCGACGTTTATGAATGGCGGGCCACGTAAGATTTCCCCCTTCTTTGTGCCTGCAAGTATTATTAACATGGTGGCTGGCAACCTATCCATCATGTTTGGTCTGAAAGGACCGAATATGTCAATCGTGTCGGCATGTGCAACCGCGACACACAGTATCGGCGATGCAGCCCGCATGATTTCTTACGGTGATGCAGATGTCATGGTGGCGGGTGGTGCAGAAATGGGTTCAACCCCATTGGGCATCGGTGGCTTTGCGGCGGCACGCGCACTATCTACCCGCAATGATGACCCTGAAGCGGCAAGCCGCCCGTGGGATAAGGATCGTGACGGTTTCGTGCTCGGTGATGGCGCAGGCGTATTAGTACTGGAAGAGTACGAATTTGCGAAAAAACGCGGCGCCCGGATTTACTGCGAACTGGTCGGTTACGGCATGAGTAGTGATGCTTACCACATGACTACTCCATCCGAAGGTGGCGAAGGTGCGGCACGTTGCATGGTTAACGCCATGAAAGATGCTGGCTTGAATGTGGTCGATGTCGATTACGTGAATGCGCACGGCACATCGACCCCAGCGGGTGATAAAGCCGAAACAATGGCACTCAAACGTGCCTTGGGTGATCACGCGTACAAAGTGGCGGTCAGCTCCACAAAATCCATGACAGGGCATCTGTTAGGTGCAGCCGGTGGTATTGAAGCGGTCTTCAGTGTGCTGGCGATTCGTGACCAGATCTTGCCGCCGACCATCAATATGGACAATCAAGACCCTGAATGCGATTTGGACTACGTGCCCAACATTGCGCGTGAAACCACCGTCAATATTGCGATGAGCAACTCGTTTGGCTTTGGTGGCACGAACGGAACATTGATCTTCAAGAAAATCTGATTGCAGACGCAAACCTTCAAGGGCGAGTATGATTTACTCGCCCTGCATCAACAAAATCCCGCCCGTTATCCTTTCCTGTTGGAAAGTGTCGCTACCTCACTGCTCAATCGCTACAGTTTATTGTTTGCGTTTCCACAGACACAGATTCGTCTGGATCAGGTGGATGAAGCTAGTTTTTGTGAGCGGTTGGATGCGGCGTGGAGAAATGAAGAAAAAGCAGAAAGACAAAGTGAGATGCCGTTTCGGGGAGGATGGTTTCTTTATTTGGGGTATGAGCTGGTTGGACAGTTAGAGCCGACGTTGCACTTACCTGCGACTTCACAACCGTTGCCCATCGCATTGGCGGTGCGCATACCTGCTGCCATTATTGTCGATCATCATCAGCATGAAACGATTGTGGTGGCTGAACATAGCTTCGAGCACGCCTTTGCTACCATGCAGGAAGATATTAGTACAGAGCGCGGCGATGAAACGGCTGGGAGGCTAGGCGCGGTTTCTTTATCCGAAGACCTTCCAGAACAATTTACGGCAGGCGTTGAACGCATTCGCGAGTACATCGGCACCGGCGACGTGTTTCAGGTGAATCTCTCACGCGCATGGCAAGGTGAATTGCAGTCTGACCAAACCGCGTTGGATTTATATCGAAGCCTACGCAATACCAACCCCGCACCGTTCGCCTGTTTAGCACAATTTGATGATTTCGCCGTTATCAGCTCTTCTCCCGAACGTTTAGTCCGCGTACAAAACAGCACAGTGGATACGCGTCCCATTGCTGGCACTCGCCCACGCGGCGATAACGCCGCACGTGATCAAGCCCTGTTAGAAGAACTCATTGCCCACCCCAAAGAACGCGCCGAACACATCATGTTAATTGATTTGGAACGTAACGATTTAGGGCGCCTTTGTGAGTATGGTACGGTCAAGGTTGATGAGCTAATGGTGGTGGAAAGCTACCAACACGTTCACCATATTGTTTCCAATATTCAGGGGAAATTACGGGCAGGCATTACACCGGGGCAAATTATTCGCGCTGTTTTTCCCGGCGGTACAATTACTGGCTGCCCGAAAGTACGTTGCATGGAAATCATTGCGGAATTGGAGCAGACGGGCAGGGGGGCTTACACCGGTTCGGTCGGTTATTTGAATCATAATGGCGATATGGATTTGAATATCCTGATTCGCACCATGACCTTGCAAGGGCAACACCTGCAATTTCGCACGGGAGCTGGTATTGTGATGGATTCCGTCGCGCCTAACGAACTCAAAGAAACGCGCCACAAAGCACGCGGATTGTTACGAGCCATCGGTCATGATTTGGGTTAACGGTGTTATCACAGATAATTTGCCTATGACTGACCGTGGCTTGCTATACGGCGACGGCGTGTGGGAAACCATCGGTATCAGACGGGGCACACCGCAATGGCTTGAATGGCACATAGAGCGCCTCCAATGGGGCTTGCAAACGCTAGGGATAGCCTCACCACACGATGCATTGTTGCGCCAAGAAATCGCAACAGCCTGTGCAGGGCAGGGACGTGCTGTCCTCAAATGGATAGTAACCCGTGGTAGCGGACAACGCGGTTACAATCCACACACGGCTGCTGAACCAACACGTATTTTGCAAGTATCGCCTTGGTCTGAATACCCCGCTGATTATGCTTTTACAGGCATTCGCTTAGCTTTATGTGAAACACGCTTAGCCCATCAACCGCGTCTCGCGGGTTTTAAGCATCTGAATCGCTTGGAACAGGTATTAGCACGCAGCGAGTTTGGTAGTGACTACCAAGAAGGGTTGGTGCGCGATTACCACGGCAATGTGATCGAAGGCACGATGAGCAATGTCTTCATCGTGAATGCTGACGGCACGGTTAGCACGCCAGAACTCAGCCAATGCGGTATTGCGGGCATCATGCGGCGATATATTGCGCAAACACTTGAGAAAATGGGCGTTGAATGCCACATTCACACGTTAACGTTGCAGAATGTCGAGCAAGCCCACGCAATTTTCATGACCAACTCCCTAATTGGTCTGTGGCCTGTACGCGAATTTTCCGGCAAATCGTATAACATTCCGCCCTTACTGAGGGAGTTACAGGCGGCACTACACACATTATCATGAAGCTGCTAGCCAAATTATTCAGTGTTTTATTCATCCTTGTCGGCGTTTCTGCCGGTTTTCTCTGGTATCAATACGATCAGTTTCAGCAAACAGTCGTGAACGTAACGCCTGAAACGGCGCATTTTGAAATCAAGCCAGGCAGCACCATCCGCCAAGTAGCCAATCAGCTCGAAGCTAACAAGCTATTGCCTTATGGCTTATTGTTTGTGATTCATGCCCGTTTAGAGGGCAAAGCTGATCAGATCAAAGCCGGTGAGTACCAACTCGAAACGGGCATGAAACCGGCTGATTTGTTGAAGAAATTCACTTCCGGTCAAGTGTTGCAATATCAACTGGGTATTATCGAGGGCAAGCGCTTTAAAGATATTATCGCGGACATGCGTAAACACCCCAATGTCGAACAAACGCTCTCCGATGCAGAGGTGCAAAACATTATGCCAAAGCTTGGTGCAGCAATCGGTATGCAGCCAGAAGGCTGGTTTTTTCCTGATCGCTACAACTTTCCACGCAAAACCACCGACCTTGAGTTTTTGCAACGTAGCCATAATGCGATGCAAGATTACTTAAACAAAGCGTGGGAAGGGCGCGTACCTCACCCCAAAATTACCACGCCTTACGAGGCGTTGATCTTGGCATCCATCGTTGAGAAAGAAACGGGCTTACCGGAAGAACGTCCGCTGATTGCGCGTGTTTTCCTCAATCGTTTGGAAAAAGGTATGTTGCTGCAAACTGACCCTACGGTGATTTACGGTATCGGCGATAAATACGATGGCAATATTCGCAAGGTCGATCTGCAAACCGATACGCCTTACAACACGTATACCAGAACGGGTTTGCCACCTACGCCGATTGCGACACCGAGCAAAGCGGCGATTGATGCGGTGATGCACCCTGTCGACAGCAAAGCATTGTACTTTGTGGCAACGACACCGGGGGGTGTTTCTCAGTTTTCCGAAACGTTGGATGAGCATAACCGCGCTGTTCAGCAATACATCATCAATCGTAAGAAAGTCACGGAGCAAAAACCATGAAACGGGGTTTATTTATCACGCTAGAAGGCGGTGAAGGCGCGGGTAAAAGCACCAATGCGACGTGGTTAGCGGATTACCTACGTTCGTGCGGCAAAACGGTATTAGTCACGCGTGAACCGGGCGGTACTGAGGTCGGCGAAGCGATTCGGGGCGTATTACTATCACCTGATTTGCCTGCCATGAACGCGGATACCGAGTTGCTGTTAATGTTTGCGGCACGGAATGAACATTTACACACCAAAATCTTACCTGCCTTGGAGCAGGGGATATGGGTGATTTGCGACCGCTTTACCGATGCAACTTACGCATATCAAGGCTATGGGCGTGGTATTGCCTTATCCCGTATTGCGGCGCTAGAACAGTGGGTACAAGGCGACATCCGCCCTGATTACGTCATTCTGTTCGATTTGGACGTGACAACCGGCATGGCGCGAGCGCAAGCGCGGGGACGGGCAGATCGTTTTGAGCAAGAACATACCGCGTTTTTCGAGCGTATCCGTGCAGGCTACCAGCAGCGTGCCGCACAGTTGCCAGCCCGTTACCCGACGATTCGGGCGGGAGAAGCGCTGGAAGCGGTTAGGCAACAATTGCTGGCGGTTGCTGAGCGTATTGTGGCGGAAGCGGCACAATGATTTACCCGTGGCACACGCACGCGTGGCAGAACGTACAGCAAGCCAAAACCAACGATCACTTGCATCACGCGTTACTGTTTAACGGCGAAGAAGGCTGCGGGAACGAAACGTTTATTCAGGCTGTTGCTAAAAGCCTGTTGTGCTTAAAGCCACTGGCTGATGGTGCGGCGTGTGGACATTGCCGCAGTTGTCAGGTGTTTATGTCGGATGCGCACCCTGATTTCATGTCAATTACGTTGCTGGAAGATAAGCAGTCCATTCTAATCGAGCAAATTCGTGAGCTTAACTACTTTTTGGGGTTGAGTCGCAGCTACAGTTTGCGACGGGTAGTGGTAATTTATCCGGCTGAGCGCATGAATGTGAATGCAGCGAATAGCCTGCTGAAATCGTTGGAAGAACCGTCGGCAGATACACATATTTTGCTGTTGACGGCGCATTCAGCGCTGTTGCTGCCCACTATTCGCAGCCGTTGCCAACGAGTGCGTTTGCCACTGCCTGCACCTGCCGCCGCGTTGGATTGGTTGACTCAACAACCTTTGCAACATGCAGCGGCGCAATTGCTGCAAAGTGCGAATGGTCGCCCACTGGCAGCCTTAGCACTGGATACGACGGATGCGATGAGCCAGCGCCAGCAATGGTTGGAGCATTTGACGCAATACGTACAGGGGCAGGGCAGTATTACCAGCACTTCTGCGCATTGGGAAAAGTTCGATAAGGTACAGTTGCTGGATTGGCAGTTTGCGTGGATTCTTGCGCTGCTAAAGCAGGATATAGAACAGAATAGTGTTGTTCAAGAAGTGGAGTTGCAGACGTTGCAACACCTGTTAGACAAAAAACGTATTTTACACATTTACGCCCGTTTGATGGAACTGAAGAAACTTGCCACCCATCCGCTTAATGCGCGGTTGTTACTGGAATCCATGCTAACATCTTGGAATTCCACACGTTAGTTAGAGAATGATAATGGACGATACCCCGCAGCAACCGAAGAGTACACCTGTCAGCTTATCGATGGCTATTGTCGAAAAATCTGCGTTGCAAGCGTGTTACATGCCCTTTATTAAAGATGGGGGTTTGTTTGTACCCACCACGGACAAATTTAGCTTACATGACGAAGTGGTATTGCATTTGCGCTTGGTCGAAGACGGGAAGAAGCTGTTGATTCCGGGACGAGTGGTGTGGATTTCCCCCGGTGTCGGTCAACGTGGTACTAGCCCCGGTGTCGGTTTGCAATTCATGGGTGAACACCGCTTTCGCGTCAAACAATTCATTGAAGAGATGCTAGGTGATCTTAGCAAACAACCTGCCGCCAATCCGGCGTACTGAAAAGAGTAAAAGTAAGAAGATCGTTGTGTAGTACATCCCCTCTTCCTTTATCTCTAACTACGCATAATACATAGTGGAGTCAATCACTTGCGGGTTGTTCATGGGGTTTTAGTTCACGTCTGTGAACTGCTCACGCCTGTGAGTTTTACCATGATTCTACGTCTGTAGAATGTCGTATTTTCTCCAAGTGAGAGGTAGCAAGCGCGGCGGCGGGTGGAGCTTGCGGAACAGCCGACCGCGCTTGCTGCCTGATCGTTGCCAGTCTACACCTGTAGACCTTTTTGATTGTTGTAACAGAATTCAAAATCCGCTTATCCCTTCAACCCTGCCCACAATGCGTAAGGGGTGCGCCTCTTGGTGGCGTAGCCACGCAAGCGACACGCAAAACGTTGTAGTACCAGTAAGCCCTGCCTCGCGGAATCCGGCGAAAGCCGCTGCGTAATCCCCTGACACCCACGGCGGGGGCTGTGATGGCTAATCGAAGAGATGTCAGGCATCGGGCGGTTAGTGGTCGTTAGCGATAGCTGCAAAACCTCACCTCCCCCTGAAAGCCTCTTGCACAAGCCGAAGGGCGCGTGAGGTTAAAAGGCATGATTTAGCGCTTTACCGTTCGTCGGATTGTTTCGTTATGAGATACGAAAAGAGCAAAAAGTCAGCAGCCCTACACCAGACGACGACGTGCCAACGGAGGAGGAAGGGGGTAGGGTGGCTGACTTCCCCCTCTTCTTGTCATAAGGCACAAATGAGACCGAAGGGTAAAATACAAGCTATCTAGTCATAAGGCACAAATGAGACCGAAGGGTAAAATACAAGCTATCTAGGAACTTTGTGACCTAAAATTGAACATTCTTTAACCGTTTGTCGGTTTGCGTGTTGCGCGTGAATAAAGGCTGAACTAAGGTTTATTAACGCAATAAATCCGCTTTTCGGGTGACTCCCAGCGAATTAGAAAACAGTCAATTCAGGTGATTACTTTATAATCAATTGAAAATCGGTGCGTTAACATTCTAGGCGGAATATCTGAATGGATATTCTGGGTATTGCACTCTTGGCTGTGCAGTATTTCAGGTAAGCCAACCTGACCAGAAAAAAGTAAGGCGATGTAACTACAAATTACACCGCCTTGGGACGCCAAGGCTCTTCTTGAACAAGAGACTTAACGATGGAAAATATACCCCCTAGCGTTGCCGCTGGCAATGCGTTTGATGGCTTTACCGCACTGCTTGCCGCTGCTGATGGCAATGTGTTCTTCGACTTTGAGTCAGGGCGGCGTTGGTTTCGTAACGCTGTTTTTGGTTCAAATGCTGTTAGTCAGTGTGAAGCTGAGATCGACGAATGGGTCGTTTCTCGGTTATCTAGACCTCGTGAGTTACAACTTCCTAAGCCTGTTGGCTTCATTGCCGGTCATGAACCTGTTGCTTTCTGTGGTGAAACGGTCACGTTACAAATCGGTTCTCAGGATGTGGTTGTGAAACACAAGATTAGCGGCGGGGCGATTCCAAATCATGCGGGCGGTGGGAAGAGGGGGAAGATCACCCGGCTTTCCAAGGCTTCCATCAAGCGTATGAAGCTAGCTTCCCGTAACGTTCCTGAAGGGGCTTTTCAGGCGTTTGTCACGCTTACCTATCCCGATGATTTCCCTACTGACGGGCTGAAGGTTAAGCGCGATTTGTCAGTATTCCGCAAGTGGTTAAAACGGCGGGGTATCGGCGCATTCTGGTTCTTAGAGTTCCAGAAACGTGGTGCACCTCACTATCACTTGTTTCTGTCCAGCTACCCACTAGGCGGCGTTCAAGCCGTCGCTAAGGCATGGTTTCGGATTGTTGGTTCTCGTGATCCAAAACATTTGGCTTGGCACTTGGGGCAATTGTCGGGGCGTTCCTGTTTGGAATACGTCCGTAAACCTCACGTTGCCAGCTACTACGCTACCAAGTACGCAGCTAAACAGGAACAGAAAGACGTTCCTGCCGACTATGCTAACGTGGGGCGGTTCTGGGGTATGTTCGGCGCTATTCGTCCCGTGTGGCGCTTTGTGGTCGGTCATGGCTCGCATTGCGGCAAGGTCACTAAGGATTTGGTGAATAACTTTCGGTGTTCCTTTGACGATCGGGCTAAACAGGCTTACTGGCTGCAAAAAACTTTCGTGTCTACGGTGATGTGGGGCGGAGCGGTTGAGCTTTCCGACATCATGGCTTTTGTGAAGTGGACACCGTTCTAAGCCTTGGGGTTCTGAGTATGTCAAAAAGTATTGCCCTGTGGGATGACTGCCAGTCTATCCCGTTCTCCTATGGCGTTCATGCTCTCCAGCACAATGAACGGATGGTAGCGCGTTTGTTTCAGTACCCGCGTGAATCGTTCTATCAGTTGGTGGACTACCAGCACGCTAGGCGTTTTGCCGTTCCGGTGTCCTCCGATCATAGCCAATTGCTTTGGGTGAACGCTCCAACGTTCCCGCGTTACGGCTTGGGAACTAAGAAGGCGTGGTTATCGGCGCTGAAGATCGCAGAGGGCGGCGTATTGGTCGTTGATCTGGAAGATGAAAAGAGGGCATACAAGCTGCTACGGTTTGGAAGTTAAAAGGTTAACTTCCATCGTTACACATCTGTGTAATTTAGCCTGCTTTGGGTAGCTTCACGGTGATCTCCTGCCCATTCCAGCGGATAACGACTTCCGGCTCGGCTGCCAGTAGCTTCAGGCGCTTCTGAAGTTGCGCTTTCATGCTGTACACCTGCAAGGGGCTTCCGGTTAGCTCGTGGGCTAGTTCTTGCGTGAACAGGGAGGTTCGCACCATGTCGGGGCTGTAACGATTTCCCTCTGGGTCAAGCAAATAGCCTTCCCAAAAAGTCCAATCTTTCCAAGATGTTGGTAATTCTCTATTTCGCATAATACATATTATGTCAATTTGACATAATATAAGTGAAATGTAGTATTTCACTTCACTCTTGTTGATTAACGCTTGCAGATGGGTGAATCATCCGGTGTTTCGACACTACGTACAATCGTGTCTACAAAGCTATTCAGCTCATCGGTAGTAATGACCTTTAGCATTCGACTCATAACATCTGGATCTACTTGCGCAATAGTTTGATGACCACCTGCTAATTGGAGGTAGATACCAGCAGTGCTCTTTGATTCTTCATCATCTTCAAGCCCCGCTTCTACCAACGCTTGATCTGCTTCGCTGAGTTCGTCGTATAGCTCATCTAACGTGTCCCATAGATCATCATCCACACCTTCGGCTATTTTCAATACAATCGCGCCTTGCACTGACTCGATTTCACGTTCAAAGTGCAAATCATGCGCTTGCAACGCCGCAATAAACTTATCAGCGGTGCTTTGGGTAAAAAACAGGTATTCCAGTACTTCGTTCATCTTAATTATAACCTATTGATTTTCTTTGCTTGCAATGCGTAACAGGATCTTATCCAACCAACGAGTGGGTAAAAGACGGCGTAATATCCAAAAAAGATACGCTGGTATAGTAACAGGATAACGTGCTTTAGGGTAATGGCTTTCCAATGCATCAATCACCTTTGCCAGCACCGCTTCAGGAGGTAAGGTAAACGAAGCCGCCCCTTCCTTCTCTAGGCGTTTAATTGCACCTTGATACTTCAGACGGTGTACGCTTTGATCAATGTTGACGTGCTGCTTGAGTGATTGCAACGCATTAGCCCTAAAACGGCTCTCAATTGGGCCAGGTTCGATCAAACAGACTTTGATGTCCGTATCTGCCAGTTCTAGGCGTAACGTGTCTGCCATGCCTTCTATCGCGTATTTACTGGCATTGTATGCGCCTCTAAATGGCAATGCCACGTAACCTAGTAAAGAGCTGTTGTAAATAATCCTGCCTTCGTTACGTTGGCGTAGTATCGGTAACAGCATCGTGGTGAGTTGATGCCAACCAAACACATTCGTTGCAAATTGCTGTTCCAAGGCTTCACGCGAGAGGTCTTCTAACGCCCCTGCTTGTCCGTAAGCGCCGTTATGGAACACAGCATACAATTCGCTGTTAGTACGTAACATCAGCTCGTAGACCGCATCCTGCACACTTTCAGGGTCAGCTAGATCCAATAACAATGTTCTAAAGCCTTCTGCTTCCAAGCGTTCCACATCTTCGGACTTGCGAGCCGAGGCATAAACCTGATAACCGCGTGCTTTCAAGCCTTTTGCTACACAATAACCAATACCGCTAGAACAGCCGGTAATCAACACATTACGCATGTTTCATTAATCCTCTGCATATCAATAGGTAGAATGTAGCGTGATTCATTGAATTCAGGCAATCCCGCCTCTATTATCACGGGCTGCTAATATACACGGACTGGAGTGAAAAATGCCTATTTATGCTTATCAATGTAGCGCTTGTGGTCACGAACTAGAAGCGTTGCAAAAAATGTCGGATGCAGCCCTCACCGAATGCCCTGCTTGCAGCGCCTTAACTCTGACCAAAAAAGTGACGGCAGCTGCATTTCGTCTAGGTGGTGGTGGTTGGTACGAAACAGACTTCAAAAGTGGTAACAAGAAAAATCTTGCCAATAGTGATGCACCCTCTTCCGCTTGTGGTACGAGTGCTTGCCCCGCTGCAAAATAGCGTTTGTGACGCTTGCTTGGCGGCATAAGCTTTGCCGCCAGTGCGTTTCGCCATTTATCGGAAAAAATATAGCCTAATGCTACAGCCAGAATAAAATGAGCGCGTTTGCTTAAATACAACAATAAAAGGTTTATGGCATTATGAAAAAATCTATTCTATTGGTAGCCCTGACGGCTGCTTTCTCTGCTTCTTCTACATTCGCGGGCGGTTCACTGTTTGGCGGTTCTGAAAGCGATACGGTATCCGGTGCTGGCGCTATGTATGGTGGTGCAAGTATTGGTCAAGCTAGTGACAGCACTTGTAATTCTGTTGCTGATCAAGCTGGTGCGTTATTAGGCAATATTGACTGCCCTACTCCCAGTGGCTGGAAAGTATTTGGCGGTTATAAAGTAGCACAAAATTTGGCAGTAGAAGGTTCTTATGTTGATTTCGGTGAAGCAGAGTCTAACTTCACCATTCCTGGAGGCATTGTCGGCAATGCGGTAGCTAATCCAGCATCTATTAAGTCTACCGCCACAGGTTTTGGTGTGTCTGGTGTTGCCAGCGCTCCAGTAACAGAGCAGATCAATGTATTTGGCAAAGCAGGTTTCACCGCTTGGGAAAAAGAAGGTGATCTTACTGTTAAAAATGTTACTGTTGGGACGACAAAAAAAGATGTAACAACTGTATCTTCGACTGATGGTGTTGACTTGTCTCTAGGTGCGGGTGCTGAATACAAAATCAACGATAACTGGGGTGTTCGTGGTGAAGTCGAGCATTTTAATGGCTTAAACGCGAATCTCTATTCAGCTGGCGCAACGTTCTCAACGTTCTAATTTTCCTTATACGTAAACCCCCTGCCCCATTCTTGCTACAAGAATGGGGTGTCTATCAGGAAACCCCCATGAAACAAACGTTATTCCTCTGCTGCTTGGCGGCGTGTGTCGCATCGCCAACCGTCTTTGCAAACGATCTATTTGCGCAACAAACCGAAGAACTGGGTCAATTCTATGCGGGTTTCAGCTTGCTGAAATCGGAAGCAGAATGCACGTATGAAGGTGTTGCGTGTGACAGCACTGGTTATAAGTTGGGAACTGGCTATAAATTCAATGAAAATTTTGCGGTAGAAGGCGGTTACTACGACCTGTTCAGTAATGACGGCATGAGTCCAACGACGTTAAAAAAATCCGCTGTTAATGCATCGGGTTTAGCGTTATCCACGATTGGTACGTATTCTGCTGACGGCAAAAGCTCACTCTCCGGCAGAGTCGGTTTTATGGCTTGGGATACTAAAGGCAATACCGACGGTGTTTTAGTTAAAGGCATGAGCGGTACTGACATTTTGCTCGGTGTTGGTGGTGGCTATAAGCTTAATGACCAGTGGCAAGTACGTGGTGAATACGAACACGTCGGTGGTGATTTGGAAGCAAATGTTTACTCGGTAGGTACAACGCTTTCCACGCTGTAACTGTGCTGCTTTCCTGTATCTAGCTTGCTTCTAAGGCTGTCAGGGCTTAACATTCCCGCCTTTACAAGCAACGTTCCCGTTACCTAATCAGTATATTTTTCGGGCGCGAATGGAAACAAACAGGAATAAGCAATGCGTAGCCATTATTGCGGGCAGGTGGATGAAGCCCTGCTGGATCAGCAAGTTACTTTGTGTGGATGGGTAAACCGTCGCCGTGACCACGGTGGCGTTATTTTTATTGATTTGCGTGACCGTGAAGGCATCGTACAGGTCGTTTTCGACCCTGACCGTGTTGATGTCTTTAATAATGCTGAAAAGGCGCGGAATGAATACGTATTGCAAGTCGTCGGCAAAGTGCGTCGTCGCCCTGCGGGTACTGAAAACGCTAACTTGCGCAGTGGTCAAATCGAGATCCTTGGCGTTGAACTGAACGTATTAAATACCGCTGAAACGCCACCGTTCCAGTTGGATGAAGATAACGTTGGTGAAGAAACCCGTTTAACCTACCGCTACATTGACTTACGCCGCCCAGAAATGCAGAAGCGGATGCAAATGCGTGCGAAAGTCACCGGCTTCTTGCGTCGTTTCCTTGAAGACAATGGTTTCCTCGACATTGAAACCCCAATGTTGACGAAGGCAACCCCAGAAGGTGCTCGCGATTATCTCGTGCCTAGCCGTACTCATCCAGGTTCATTCTTTGCCCTGCCCCAGTCTCCGCAGTTGTTTAAGCAATTGCTGATGATGTCGGGTATGGATCGTTACTACCAGTTTGCGCGTTGCTTCCGTGATGAAGACTTGCGTGCTGACCGTCAGCCTGAATTCACCCAGTTGGACATTGAAACATCCTTTATGGATGACAATGCCATTATGGGCTTGATGGAAGAGATGATGCGGGCAACCTTCAAAGACACATTGGGTGTTGAATTGCCTAACCCGCTGCCACGGATGCCCTATTCCGAAGCGATGCACCGCTTTGGTTCTGACAAGCCCGATATGCGGATTCCGCTTGAGTTCATCGAAGTCAGTGACTTGATGGAAAGCGTTGAGTTCAAAGTCTTTTCTGCACCGGCAAAAGACCCTGACAGCCGCGTAGTCGCGATGCGTTTACCTAAAGGTGGTGAACTGTCCCGTAAGGAAATCGACGATTACACCACGTTTGTTGGGCGTTACGGTGCAAAAGGTTTGGCTTACATTAAAGTCAATGATCTAGCGGCTGGGCGCGAAGGCTTACAATCGCCAATCATGAAGTTCCTGCCGGATGAAACCGTTACCAGCATTATGGAACGTACAGGCGCACAAACTGGCGATTTGATCTTCTTTGGTGCTGATAAATCCCGCGTGGTCAATGATGCACTTGGTGCGTTGCGCGTGAAACTCGGTCATGATCGTGGTCTAGTGCAAGGTGAATGGGCTGCGCTGTGGGTCGTTGATTTCCCCATGTTTGAATGGGATGATAAAGATAACCGTTGGGTTGCACTGCATCACCCATTCACTGCGCCTAAAGGCACACCCGAAGAATTGCTGGCAAACCCTGGTCAAGCCCTCTCGATTGCTTACGACATGGTACTAAACGGTACGGAAGTCGGGGGCGGTTCTGTGCGTATCCACAATATGGACATGCAGAAATCCGTCTTTAAACTGCTGGGTATTTCTGATGAAGAGGCGCAAGAGAAGTTTGGTTTCTTACTAAACGCGCTGAAATACGGTTGCCCCCCACACGGTGGTTTAGCGTTTGGTTTGGATCGTTTGATCATGCTAATGACGGGTAGTCAGTCTATCCGTGATGTCATGGCATTCCCAAAAACACAAACGGCTGCTTGCCCGCTGACGAATGCGCCTGCTGAAGTCAATGCAAAGCAATTACGTGAATTGAATATTCGCGTGCAATTGCCACAAAAATAATAGTTGTACAACTGAGTTGTAAACTATTTAACTGCTTCTTTCTTCTTATGAGAAAGAAGCAGTTTCTTCAGAGAAAACTATTGCCTGCATGGTTTTTGAAGAGTTCTGCATTCCGCACATAGCCTTGTACAGTCTGTACAGATTTATGACGCGATATATCCATTATTTTAAATAAATTAGCACCTGCTTCCGCAGCAGTGGTAATGAAGCCTGAACGTAAACTGTGTGCGCTAAAGTCTTCTGCATTCAGGCCTGCTGCCGTTGCATAACGTTTTACAATGTCCGCAATAGAACGGTCACTTAAGGTTTGTTTGCGAATTTTTCCGTATTTAGTGATCGGTCTGAAAATAGCACCTTCAGTAAGGTTCGCTGTTTTCAAATAATCTTGCAGAACACCGACTACATTTAAACGCCCATTCAAAATGGCAATCGTATGCCCTGTACCCTCTTGGTCTGTTTTCGATTTCTGTATCAAGACTTTTAGTCCGTCAGGGACTTCCTGAATATCAGCAACCGTTAGGGCTACTAACTCGGAACGCCGAAACGCACCCGCAAACCCTAAAATCAGTACTAGCTTGTCGCGCTTGCCCTGCAACGTTTGAGTATTGCAATGCGCTATCATCTGATAAATCTTATCCACTGTGGCTGCCGCTTTTTTGCGGGTACGTATTCTGTTCGAGCGTCGAATCCCTTTTAAGGTAATGCTAACCAATTTGTTAGTCGTCGGTGTTTCATACCCTGCTACTTCATGCGCATAACGAATCGCAGCAATGCGTCTGTTTAATGTCGAGGGGGAAATACCCGCTTGCGCTTGACTTGCTAAAAAATCTGCAATCGTCATCGCTGTAGCAGGAATCGCCAACACTCCCCTTTCTTCGCACCATGCTGCAAATATTTTCACATCAATACGGTAGGCACGCCGCGTTGCAGCACTGGTCGCTTCAACCACAAATCGCTGAACGTTTTCGCTAAGTCCATCTGCTTTTGAACCTATTGTCTGAAAATTACCCATTTCCTGCCTTTTTTCTTAACTTCTGAGAATAACAGTTATCAGAAGTTAAAGCTTTTAAGAAATATTTAATAAAGGTTTACGTATTAACGTAATTTTTAGTTAAACTAAGTAAATACAGTAATTTAACGGATTAAATTTAGCATTTATTTAAACGTAATTTACATTGTTAGTATCTAATGAGTTCAAAAATCGTGGCTGGCTTGCCACTGCGACCATCCGAACGCTGTTTAACGGTGCGTTTGATCCTGCCTTGCGTTTCCAACGATTTCAGTAAAGTATTCATTGCGGCAGACTTGATGTTTTGCTGGAAAACGTTGACGCGGATCTGCGTTGTGGTTAAGCCGCCGTGTTTGCGCAATGCAGCAATGATTTTCCCCTCATCTTCGTTTTGCTCGCCTTCAAAAATGTAAGCAACGCTACCAAGGCAATAATCCCAAAGATGGGTCGCCGCACGGAGGTGTTGCGGCGCAACTTCATCAGTGCAATCCAGCAACGCAAAAATGCAGGCGAGTCGTAACACTTGGACGCGTGAACGTTCTGACATCGGCGAATTCACTTTTGCCAAAGACAATGCCAACGTTCCCCACAGTTCTAACGATGCTGCGGATAATGACAACTCGTTCACGTCGCTGGAAAACTGAATGGCTTTCGCGACTTCATCACCATAATGCAACATTTTGACGACGGGGATGCTTTCTGGAATAGCGACAATTTTGGGGCGACGCACACATATCCACAGAATACGACTGGCTAGTGCCGTGGCGTACTCACTTTGCTCCAATCGTTTCACCAATTCTTCGTAAGTGATGTGACCGACAAAACACACATGTGCATCCGTCACTGTCACGCGGTTATTTTTGGTCAATGGCGAAAAGTTGCCGGTATCCCAAAAACGCCGAATCGCCGCCGACACAGTATTGCCCTCACGTCGCGCTGCTTGTAACACGGCAGCGAATTCTTCTTCGAGAATCATCAAGCGTTTATCGGCGACACCTTTGTCGGTAGGATTGCCATCATCATCATCGGTATCCGATGCGTCACGCACTGCCCATGCCAACCCCTCCCCGCTCGACATTGGGCCATCACGGTATAATGCCAGTGGCAAACCCATTTTGCGCAATTGCACTCCAACGTAATCTTGCATCAGTTTCCGTACTGGCGCAGCAGCCGTGCCTTTACCGCCGCCCGCCGAACTTGCCGTTACGCTGAATAAGCGCGGGGGCGCTTCAACATCGCCCAAACGCAGCACTGCTTTATTACCGAAATAAGCCCCTGCCCATGTCAATAAATGGATCAATACACCAATCGGATCAGCTTCTGATTGCAAGCACGCATCAAACGCAAAACGCCCCGCAACGCCGTAGAAACACCCTTCGTGCGGAATAGGAAATTCCGACGGTGCATCTTCAATCTCAATCGTATTGTACGAACCTGTGTCAGGTAGCTTGACGACGTTGCTCATGGTGGTGCTCTACTACTAACTAAATACGTTTAATTATACGCTAATAATTAGCTAACTTTAAGATTTAAGTTAATGAAAAATAGTAGATTTATTATTTTTACGTAAATACGTTTTTATAAAATTTGTATATTTGGAATAGAGAGCGGTAGAAACTGCCTCTCTCTATTCATTCAACGCAAAAACTAAGGATCAACGTTGCCCACTGACTAAACGGGTATAACAAATCCAGTTAGCATTAGGGTAAGCGGTTTTGCCATCCTGCACTTCCCCTGAAAATCTCAACGCAACCATGCTATCACCGCGAGGATTATCGGCACGGACTACTGCACTGAAATCGACACCTTGGTAATTACATTCGATACGTCCGTCAGCGTTGTAACTGACGTTAGAGCCTGGGGCGTATCCACAGTCATCAGGGTTAGTAATCGTATTTTCAGCACAATACGCCCCTTTAACCGTATCTGAAAAGTAAGTACGGTCAATATTAGGTGGACTGCCATCATCATGGTATGTAACCAAATTCAATAACTCTCCCTGCAAGGGTAAACGCCAGTCGCTTCTGCCGCAAAGACCTGAACCTTGCAGTCCGTTGACGTAGCTATAAGCATCACACGAAGAAGAACCCAAGTTCTGGCACAAAACCTTGCCGTTATAATCAACGTTAGAAGCATAACCCGCGAAGTTATGGAAATGACGATAGCGCCAACCTTTATCACGCAAACCGCCGTCATTGGTTTTTGCTTCCCACACAAAACCTGTTTCCTTGTCTTTCACACAGCTCCAATCGCTGGCATTAGCTGGTAATTCATTACCACCACTGTCCAATTTTAGATAACGCGAAGGTGCGGGTGGTGGCAGCGACGGTGTAACTACCACAGGTGTTGGCGTAATGATCGGCGTTGTAGTAGTGGCAGTTGTTGCCACGGTAGGCGTAGTTGTTGTTGTGACGGTGGCAACCGTGTCGTTGTTCCCACCGCCACAAGCACTTAATAAAGCCAAAGAAGAGAGGATTAACCCCTCTTTTATTCCCTTGGCAAATTGCTTATACCCTAAGTCCATAAATAAATTAAATCCTTGAATTTGTTTAGGAAGATTTTTGACGGATTATAAAACGAATTTTAATCCAGACCATAATTTTATAAGAACAAGGGTGAAATTTATTCGATATAAGTATTATTATTGATGATTAATTAACCAACAACCATGAATTTTCGGGTCACGCTCAAAATCCAGCGGTAAGGATTGTTTACGAAAATCTTGCACGTTGTATTTATTTTCCACTTCAGCATCCAGCTTGAACTTACGGAAGTTATTAGAAAAAATCAGCGTGCCGTCCGGCGATAACACTCGCATAGCATCATCAATCAGCGCTACATGATCACGTTGTACATCAAACGTATCCTGCATCCGCTTGGAATTACTGAAAGTCGGCGGATCAAGAAAGATCAGATCGTAATATTCATCACAATCGTATAACCACTCCAACACGTTCGCTTGAATAAAACGGTAACGGCGGTATGGGTCGTGCTGTAAACCGTTCAACGCAAAATTGTCCTTCGCCCACTCCAAATACGTGGCCGACATATCCACACTATCCACTCGATTGGCTGCCCCTATTGCTGCATGAACACTCGCTGTGCCGGTGTAACAGAATAAATTCAGCACTTTTTTGCCTTTAGAATGCTGTTGTAACCAATAGCGCATCGGGCGGTGATCAAGGAACAAGCCTGTATCCAGATAATCAGTCAAATTCACTTTGAAATGAACACCATGTTCCGTAACGGTCAGGGCTTGTTCTGCCCTACCCTGTTTCTCGTACTGGTTTTTACCTTTTTGCTGGCGACGTTGTTTTAACACGATTTTTTTCGGATCAACGCCCAACACAGTCGGTAACGTGAGTAAGGCTTGCTGCAAACGTTGTTCAGCCACTTTGTCGTCAATGGTTTTCGGTGGCGCATATTCTTGAACGTGCAACCAATCCGCATAACGGTCTACCGCAATTGCGTATTCAGGAATATCCATATCGTAAACACGGTAAGCGTCAGTATGCCCTTGTTTGATAAAGCCTTTCAGCTTGCGCAAGTTCTTGCTAATGCGATTGGCGAGGTCATCAGAAATCCATACCGTTGGGCGTTCTTTCTGCATCAACTTGTCGAAGGTATAGAGTTTGCACTCGGTTTCACTGTTTAGAAAACGGTACTCTTTGCTGTAGAACAAATTGGTGAGTGCTAACGGTGCATCCGCCTCTGCAAATAATGCACCACGGTAGCTCGGCGGCAAACTCGCCATCCACATACCCAAGGCATCATAGTGCGGCTTCAATGTGACCACATTAGCACTCGCTTCAAACGGTAAACTACTGATAGCTAAAGCAGTCGTTGCTATTGTTGGCGCAGGCATAGCGGTCAATGGACATTGCGTCCAACGGGCGGCTGGCAAGTCGATAGAGCGCCAATCTGCGCGTGCTGCCATCACTGCGGCATCGCTATCATTACCCCAAAACTCAAAGCGTTCCGCATTGGCAAACCCAGTCGCACGGCGTTGTTGTGCTTCCGTATATAGCTCGCTCCACAATTCAGCATCATGCCCTAACCAACGTTCCGCAACCGTGTGTTCGCGCAATAAACCCGGTGCAATATCCAGCGCTATTAATGCGCCTTCGATGAGGAACGTTCCCGCTGCACATTGCGGATCAATCAGTGCTACCGATTCTGCATCACTCGCGATTAATTCCAACCAACCTGAGCGAATCAATACGGCAGCGGCAAGATTTTCCCGCATCGGCGCGTGCGTATCCAAATCGCGATAACCGCGCTGGTGCAAACTGTGTTGATTGAGTTCAATACCAATACTGGCATTGCCTTTGTGCAAATTCACCACCACCACGAGGTCGGGAGTATTGCTAACACTCGGACGGATGCCGTGCTGGCTACGAAATTGGTCGCCAATTTGGTCTTTAACCCATTGCGCTCCGAATTGCGTATTGCGAATATCGTCATTCATACCGAAAAAGCGCACTTTCAGCGTACCATCTGGACGTAAATGTTGTTGCCAATCAATAGAATCCAGCAAGGTTTGTAGTTCCGCTTGATCTTTGCCAAATCCTTGCGCCAATTGCAACGTGGCACGCGAAGCCAGCCGACTCCACAACATGGCACGGTAGCCAAAGCGTAAATCGCCCCATGCTTGCACGCCTGCATGACCAATTTTGACGGATTCAGCGCCGTAACGGCTGAGTTCATTCGCCAACAATGGCTCAATAAATTGCGGGCAAGCGAAAAACCACTGCAAAGACATTGCGTTATCTGACTGCATATATAAAGACCAAGGGGTTTGAAAGCAAAGCGGGATTCTACCACCTTTCGGGCATGTGCTAACATCTTCAAACACTCACCTAATAAAGGATAACGCTAGCAATGACTCAGCAACCCACTATCGGCTGGATCGGCCCCGGCATTATGGGACTTCCCATGTGCACACATTTACTGAACGCAGGTTTTCCGCTGGTGATCTATGCGCGACGATCTGAATCAGCGCAAGCCTTAGTGGATTTAGGCGCAACTTTTGCGTCAACGCCCGCAACCCTCGCGGCACAAGTCGATATGGTAATCGTCATGGTTTCCGACACGCCGGATGTCGAGGCGGTGTTACTTGGCAAAGACGGCGTGATCGAAGGCGGCAACGCGGGTTTATTAGTCGTTGACATGAGTACTATTTCACCCGTTGCTACCTGTGAAATCGCAGAAAAATTGGCAGAAAAAGGCATCCGCATGTTGGATGCACCCGTTTCCGGCGGTGATGTTGGTGCAATCGCCGCCACCTTAACCATAATGGTGGGAGGTAAGGTAGAGGATTTAGACTACGTGCGCCCTGTCCTCGCAGTGATGGGAAAAACCATTACGCACATCGGTGATCACGGCGCGGGGCAACTTGCTAAAGCCTGTAACCAATTGATCGCCGCCCAAACCGTCATTGCGGTAACGGAAGCATTTGAACTGGCGAAAGCGGCGGGGGTTGATCCCGCTAAAATCCGCGCAGCCTTATTAGGCGGGTTTGCTTACTCCAAAGTATTGGAATTGCACGGGCAGCGGATTTTAACGGAAAACTTCCAACCGGGTTTTAAAGCGCACTTGCATAACAAAGACATGCACATCGTAACCGATACAGTCACAGCGTTTGGATTGAATTTACCGGCAACGCAACGCGCTGCTGATTATATGCAGGCGTTAGTGGATACGGGAAAAGGCGAACTGGATTCGTCCGCTTTAGCAATTATTGTGCAACATAATGCGCACGCTAGTTAATGGCTTGCAATCGCAACAGGATTAGGCGCACGGCTTCGCGGTGCAATTCTTCCTTGATGACATTTTCTTCTTCAGCCGTCCCTAAGACGTACTGGCCGTCATAAACTTGGGAACGTTCTGCATTGACAGAACGTTCCACCGCTTCCAGCATCGTGCGCGTTTTCACCCGAAAATCGACCGTAACGCTGTGGTTAAACTCACGCACTTGGCGTGTGGAGGAATAACCCGATACGGAACGATTTTCACGTAAATTGGTAATGTTTAAGGTTGCTGCGGCATCCTGCTCACGTTGTTTGACATTAGCACCGGCATCTTCCAAACCATCCCGCAAAACCAAACCGAAATCACTACGCGGATCAACACCCTGCACGTAAATGCCTTGGCGCATCAATTCCGGCAAGGGTTTGTTGCCGCGCAAATGAAACGGCTCGTTACTACAACCTGATAGCAGAAAAGAGATGCCGAGTGTCAACAGCAGTGTTTTCATTAGTTTGCCACGATATTAACCAGACGACCTTTCACGACAATGACCTTTTGCACGGTCAAGCCTTCAAGGAATTTCTGGACATTTTCATTGGCTAACGCCGTCGCTTTAATGTCAGCTTCGCCTGTGGTAGCACTGACTTGAATCTTACCGCGCACTTTGCCGTTCACTTGTACGATGAGTTCCAAGGTGTTTTGTACCAACGCACTGGCATCCACACTCGGCCAACGGGTATCAATCACCGCTTCTTCCATGTGACCCAAGGCTTGCCACAGCACATGAGAAATATGCGGCGTGATTGGGGCGAGCATTAATACAACACGTTCCAATGCCTCTTGCCGGACGGCGCGACCTTGTACCGTTTCATCGGCAAAACGGGCAATATCGTTCAGTAACTCCATGTTCGCCGCAATTGCCGTATTGAAAGTATGGCGACGAGCCATATCATCCCCAACTTTTTGCACGGTTTGATGTACTTTACGGCGCAAGGCTTGTGCAACGTCATCTAAACTAGTGGTATCCAATGGCGCGGTAGCACCCACTGATACGTGGTCAAACACTTGTTTCCACAAACGGCGCAAGAAACGTTGTGCACCTTCGACGCCCGAATCCGACCATTCCATGCTTTGATCAGGCGGCGCGGCAAACATCGAGAACAAGCGCAACGTATCCGCGCCGTATTTCTCAATCATTTCCTGCGGATCAACGCCGTTGTTCTTGGATTTCGACATCTTAGTAATGCCGCCGGATTGCACGGGCAAGCCATCCGCCATCAAGGTTGCACCGATTACCCGCGCTTTATCATCCCGCTCAACATTAACGGCAGTCGGTTGAAACCAATCTTGACCACCGGTTTCTTTCTCACGGAAAAACGTTTCCGCTAGCACCATACCCTGAGTTAACAAGTGCGTAAACGGCTCATCAGAATCAACTAACTTATTGTCACGCATCAATTTATGGAAGAAACGCGAATACAATAAGTGCAGAATCGCGTGTTCAATCCCGCCAATATACTGGTCAACGGGCAACCAATAGTTAGCACGAGCATCCAACATTGCCTCATTGCTATCCGGGCAAGTATAGCGAGCGTAATACCACGATGACTCAAAGAACGTATCAAATGTATCTGTTTCACGCGTGGCAGGTTTACCGCAACACGGGCAACTGGTTTCGTAGAATTCCGGCATTTTCTTAATCGGCGAACTGCCGGTTGCATCAAACGTCACGTTTTCCGGCAGAATAACAGGCAAATCTTTTTCTGGTACAGGCACAGCACCGCAATCATCGCAATAAATGATCGGAATCGGGCAACCCCAATAACGCTGCCGGGAAACACCCCAGTCACGCAACCGGAAGTTGACACGCTTACGTCCTTTCCCCTTTTCAGACAATAAGTTAGCAATCGCTTCAAACGCGGCGGCTGAAGTCAGCCCCGTAAATTCGCCCGAATTGACCAGCACGCCTTTTTCAGTGAAAGCTGCAACGTTCAAATCAATTTCACGCCCATCCGTAGGCGCAATCACTTGTTTAATCGGCAAGCCATACGCTTGGGCAAATTCCCAATCACGCTGATCATGCGCAGGCACAGCCATGACTGCCCCAGAGCCGTAAGACATCAGCACGAAGTTAGCAACCATAATCGGCACAACCGCGCCTGTGATGGGGTGCAACGCCATAGTGCCCGTAGCCATGCCCTTTTTTTCCATCGTCGCCATGTCAGCTTCAGCCACTTTGACCAGCTTGCATTCTTCGATGAACGCCGCTAAGGCAGGGTTGGTGGCAGCGGCTTGCAACGCTAACGGGTGTTGTGCGGCAACAGCAACATAGGTCACGCCCATCAAGGTGTCTGGGCGGGTGGTAAACACGCTTAACTTGCTGTCTTTACCGGCTAAACCGAATTCGAGTTCCACACCTTCGGAACGCCCAATCCAGTTTTCCTGCATGGTACAAACTTGCTGAGGCCAACCGGGCATTTTGCCGATTTCATCCAGTAATTCATCGGCATACGCAGTAATCTTCAAAAACCACTGATCAATTTCACGTTGTTCAATCAACGCACCAGAACGCCAACCGCGCCCGTCAATCACTTGCTCATTCGCCAAAACAGTTTGGTCAACCGGATCCCAGTTCACGGTAGATTTTTTGCGGTATACCAAGCCTTTTTCGTACAACTGCGTGAAAAACCATTGTTCCCAGCGGTAGTATTCTGGCGTACACGTTGCAATTTCACGCGACCAGTCAATGCCTAAGCCCATTGACTTAAGTTGATTGCGCATATAGTCGATGTTTTGTATGTCCATGCAGCCGGAGCGGTGTTGTTCTTGATCGCGGCATTTTCCGCAGGCAAGCCAAACGCATCCCAGCCCATCGGTTGCAGCACGTTTTTGCCCTGCATCCGCTGAAAACGCGCAATCACATCACCAATGGTGTAGTTGCGTACATGCCCCATGTGCAGCACGCCGCTGGGGTAAGGAAACATGGAAAGGCAGTAGTATTTTTCCTTATTGGGATCTTCGGTGACTTCAAAAGTACGCTGTTGTTCCCAGAAGTGCTGAACTTCGGGTTCTAAGGACTTGTGTTGGTACTGTTCCTGCATGTTACTCATAGCCAAGGCTTTCTTTTCACTGGTTATCGAAGGGGCAAAGCATACAAAGCCTGCTGGAAGATTGCCAGCAGCTTAACGGGTCAACGCGGGATTATAGCCGATTATTTGGGGCAATTCTGCGTGCAAAACTGATATGGCTTCACCGCACCGCCACAACTGGTGTAGCACTGCCGATAGTCATCATCACACTTGCATTCATTGCTACACGTTAACTGGCGAATTCTCGCCGTTTCACTGGCAAGATCAGGCTTATCTGGGGCTGAATCAGGGCGATTAGGCTCATGAAGCAATGGCATTCCGTGCAATAAACCTTGGTGCTGTAGGCAACTAGCCGATTCTTTGCCATCGCGATCACAAGTTAAGCGTTGCAAATCGTGCTGCAATTCCCGTTGGCGTAGTTCCATCGCGTAGAATCGCTGATCCGTCTCGTAACGTTCCATTTCGCGTTGCCATGCAGCTAAACGTGTCTCGTATTCTGCCATTTTGGCGGGAAGTTCTATTTGTGCTTGCTGGGCGGCTTTGGCGCTACATTGACCAAATTGCTGGTTACATTGCAAATTACAAGCGCGGGTTTGAGTATCACAGCGGTTGAGGCAACTCAAACCGCTGGTACTGGCAGGTGGCGAAAAAGCGTAGCGGGTTTCGTATTGCGGCGCACAGCCCATCAATAACCAGCACCCTAAGAAAAACAGCCACACTTTGTTCATTGCCACTACTCCCGTTTGATTATTTCCGCATCTTTGCCAGCGCCGCCGCCAATGCGTCACCCATCGCTGAGTTTGCCGCAGGCAACGCTTCTTTGACAGGTTTTTTCACATTCGGTTTATGCGTATCAGACCTACGGTCGTGTTCTTGTCTGGTGGACGATTGCGGGCGACGTTCTTCACGCTGTCCAAACTTTTGCTGGTGTTTTTGCACCGCACTTTGTTCAGGGCGATCAGGGCGTGGCGCAGGCTCTTTGGCTTCTGTCGGCTCTAAGCGCATGGTTAAGGCGATGCGCTTGCGCTGCACGTCTACTTCTTCCACACGCACTTTGACCACATCGCCGGTGCGAACCACTTCACGCGGGTCTTTAATGAATTTGTTGGTCAATTGTGAAATGTGTACCAAGCCATCCTGATGCACACCAATATCCACGAACGCCCCAAAGTTTGCCACGTTAGTGACGACACCTTCAAGAATCATCCCCACTTGCAAGTCTTTGAGTTCATTGACACCTTCGCGGAAAGTAGCGGTCACGAATTCAGGACGCGGGTCACGACCGGGCTTTTCCAATTCCGTTAAAATATCGCGGATAGTGGGTAAACCGAATTGTACTGTAACGTAATCGCTCGGCTTTAACGTATGCACAAATTCGCTATTGCCAACCAACTCTTGCAACGGCTGCCGGTTCACGGCAGCAATTTGTTCCACCAAGGTATAGGCTTCTGGATGCACCGCAGACGCATCCAACGGGTATTCGCCATCACGAATACGCAAGAAACCCGCCGCTTGTTCAAATGTTTTTGCACCAAGGCGCGAGACTTTCTTCAACTGATTGCGGTTGCGGAATGCGCCGTTATCATTACGGAATTCGACGATGTTTTCGGCAATGCCACTGTTCAGACCAGAGACGCGTGCTAATAATGCTGCCGAAGCCATATTCACATCCACGCCGACCGCGTTTACGCAATCTTCGACCACTGCATCGAGCGAACGCGCCAATTCAGGTTGATTCAAATCGTGCTGATATTGACCCACGCCGATGGATTTAGGGTCGATTTTCACCAATTCTGCCAACGGATCTTGCAAACGCCGTGCAATCGACACCGCACCACGGATAGACACATCCAACGTCGGGAATTCTTTCGCTGCCAATTCAGACGCGGAATACACGGATGCGCCCGCTTCAGATACCACGACTTTGGACAATTTCAACTCAGGGTGACGGCTAATCAGATCACCCGCCAATTGATCGGTTTCCCGCGACGCGGTGCCATTACCAATGCTGATTAATTCAACTTTATGTTGCGCACACATATCCGCTAAGGTAGCAATGGATTGATCCCACTGCTTTTTGGGTACGTGTGGGTAAATCGTCGCAAAGTCCAACAACTTGCCCGTCGCATCCACTACTGCGACTTTCACCCCCGTGCGCAAACCGGGATCAAGCCCTAGCGTCGTCCGTGCTCCCGCTGGTGCTGCTAGCAACAAATCTTTCAGATTCGCCGCAAACACGCGAATCGCTTCCGCTTCCGCTTGTTCACGCAAACGCAAATTCAAATCAGTACTCAAACGGCTGTGCATTTTCACTTTCCACGTCCAACGCACCGTATCCAGCAACCAACGGTCGGCTGCCCTGCCCTGATCCCTGATATGGAATGCCGCCGCAATCTTTTCTTCACACGGATGACTGACACCTTCCTCCACCGTCACATCTAGTTTCAGATCAAGAATACCTTCATTGCGCCCCCGAAACAGTGCCAATGCACGGTGCGACGGTATCTTGTTCAAGGCTTCGCTATACGAGAAGTAATCAGCAAACTTCTGTCCTTCGACTTCCTTACCTTCGATCACATGGGAGGTAAAACCACCCTGCTCCCACAAATATTCACGCAAGTTGCCGCTCAATTCAGGGTTTTCTGCAAAATACTCCATCAGAATTTGGCGAGCGCCATCCAACACCGCTTTGGTGTCCGTAAACTCCAAGGCAGGGTTGAGGTATTTCACCGCTTCCACCTCTGGATCAAGTTGCGGATTGGCTAGCAAAGTATCGGCTAAGGGTTGAATGCCTGCTTCACGCGCAATCATTGCCTTGGTGCGCCGCTTAGGCTTATACGGCAGGTAAATGTCTTCGAGTTCGGTGCGGGTTTGCGCTTGCAAGACTTGTTGTTCGAGATCAGCGCTGAGCTTGCCTTGCTCACGAATTGAGTTGAGGACAGTTTCGCGGCGCTTTTCCAATTCACGCAAACTGCCCAAACGGGTTTCTAAGTAACGCAGTTGAGTATCGTCTAAACCGCCGGTTTTTTCTTTGCGGTAACGGGAGATAAATGGCACGGTAGAACCTTCGTCTAGCAAGGCAACAGCAGTAGCCACTTGCTGTTCTTGAACCGCCAATTCGGTGGCGATGCGTGAAAGAATACTTTGCATACAATACTCGTTGTTGTGATCAATGCCGCACATCATAGCAAAGTCACGCAAAGCCTCAAAACAATGCGAATTTATGCACCAAGGTGATGACTATCACAGCACAAGTACGGTATCGCGGGGATAATCCGCTCATTAAGTAATCAAACAACTAAGTTTCTCTATTTTTGGCTCTGCCAAATTTCAAAAGGGGTCTATTTATCATGGGTGTACATTTACATCTTGCAGCAACGTCTGATCTAAACATCAGTCGTTTAATGGCAAATCCAAAGTTGATTTGGACAGTCGTATTCGCGGATCAATTGGATGTGGGACGTTTTCCGCCGTCACGCCGAGCGCTAGAGCCTGAAACCGTGCAACTGCGCGAAAATTTAGGCGAATACTGGCATGGCATCCATTACCTCATGTGCGGTCAAGTCTGGAGTGGCGAGCTTCCTGATGCGTTCCTGATTGATGGCGGCAGTTACGTGGGTGATGTTGATGTGGGCTATGGCCCCGCACGCGCCTTCGATTCCTGCGAAGTCAAACGCATTACCCAAACATTGGTACGCAAAAATCCGGCGGATTTAGCCAAAAACTTCGATATTAACCAAATGTTAGACGACGACATCTACCCGCAAATTTGGGATAGCCAAGTGAATGTATTGGATGCGTGTTTAAATCGTTTCACTGCGATGCAACACTTTATGCGCCATGTGGCTGAAAATGATCTCGGTTTGACACTGTATTTGAGCCGGACGGCAGAAACCATCGAGCATTTATAATGGGTAAACAGCGTAGGGGCGAAGCATTATTCGCCCCCACTACCTGTTTATTTCACAATCGTTGCCAAGCGATTCCGCGCATACATGTAGTACATGATCGGAATCAGCACCAGCGTCAGCACGGTTGACACCAAAATCCCGAAGATCAGCGAAACCGCTAATCCACCGAAAATGGGGTCATCAATGATAAAGAACGCCCCCACCATTGCTGCCAATGCCGTGAGCGCAATCGGTTTGGCACGTACTGCACTGGAATTAATCACCGCGTCTGTCAACGCCATCCCACCGCGCACTTGCTCATTGATAAAATCAACCAGTAGGATGGAATTTCGCACAATAATCCCCGCCAACGCAATCATCCCAATCATCGACGTAGCGGTGAACTGCATTCCTAACAAGGCATGACCCGGCATAACGCCAATAATGGTTAGTGGAATCGGCGACATAATCACCAATGGCACCATGTACGAGCGGAATTGCGCCACGATCAATAAGAAGATCAGAATCATCCCCACCCCATAGGCAATGCCCATATCACGAAAGGTTTCATACGTCACTTGCCATTCCCCGTCCCACTTCATCCCATACAAATACGGATCATCGGGCTGCGCCACGAAGAACTGGTTAATCGGATTATCGTAGACGGACAGTTGTTGAATACCGGAAAAAATATCAAACATGCCGTATAATGGGCTATCGGTCGCCCCCGCCATATCGCCTGTCACATAAACTACCGGCAACAAGTCTTTGTGGTAGATGGAATTTTCACGCTTCGCTTCTTGCACCGTGACTAATTCCGACATTGGCACTAATTCACCCGCTTGGCTACGCACTCGCAACGCTAACACCGAGTCCATCTTGTCTTTGAGTGCCACAGGGAATTCCACCCGAATCGGCACAGCGTACTTGATGCCCTTACCATGCAGGAACACCACATCTTCCCCGCGCAATACCGTATCAATGCTTGAGGCAATAGCATCTTGCGACACCCCCAACAACGCAGCCTTGCGGCGATCCACTTGCACCACCAAACGCTTTTGCGGGTATTCCACGCTATCGTCAATATCGACAATATCCGACGTTTTCTCAAATTCGCCCCGAATTTGTTTAGCAACCGCAATCTGCCCCGCATAATCCAAGCCATATACTTCCGCCACAATCGGTGACATCACCGGTGGCCCTGGTGGTACTTCAACGACTTTCACATTGGCATTGTACTTTTTCGCAATCTCTTGCAACGGTGGGCGCACCGCTAACGCAATGGCATGGCTTTGGCGTTCACGTCCGTGCGCATCGGTAAGGTTTACTTGAATATCACCAACATTCGCGCCTTCACGCAGGTAATACTGCCGCACCAACCCGTTAAAGTTGATCGGGGCAGCCGTTCCCGCGTAAATCTGGTAATCGGTGACTTCATCCACCTTACCCAGATACGCCGACATTTCATTGAGCACTCGCGAGGTTTGCTCTAACGACGTTCCTTCCGGCATATCCAAAATCACCTGAAACTCCGATTTGTTATCAAACGGCAGCATCTTCAACACCACCAATTTGACCACGGCTAACGATGCCGACAATACAATCAGCAAGGTAATCACCGCAAACAAACCCACGCGCCGTTTCCCGCCTTTCTTCTCATCCAAAAACGGCGACATAATACGGCTGAAAAAGCCATACAGCTTGTTTTCACCCTCATGGTGATGGCTGAAATCCACATTTGCCAACATTTTCCCTGTCATCCACGGTGTCACCACGTAAGCAACCGCCAAGGAAACCAACATCCCCATGCTTGCATTGATCGGGATAGGCGACATATACGGCCCCATCAAACCCGACACAAACGCCATCGGCAACAGCGCCGCAATCACCGTAAAGGTTGCCAAAATCGTAGGGCCACCGACTTCATCCACCGCCAACGGAATCACCTCCAGCAATTTCTTGCCACCCTTCTGCATGTGACGGTGAATGTTTTCCACTACCACAATCGCGTCATCGACCAGAATCCCGATAGAGAAAATCAGTGCAAACAACGAGACGCGATTCAAGGTAAACCCATACGCCCACGACGCAAACAGCGTTACCGCTAAGGTAATCACCACCGCCGCACCCACAATCAACGCCTCCCGCCAACCCAGCGCAAACCAAATCAATAACGCCACCGCAATAGTTTCAATGATCAATTTGTGGATTAACTTCTCGGATTTCGCCTGTGCCGTTTCGCCGTAGTTACGCGTTACCGTGACATTCACGCCTTCTGGCACAAACGTACCGCGCAATTTCTCGAAACGGTCAATTACGTTATTGGCAATATCCACCGCATTCGTACCCGGTTGTTTTGCCACCGCAATCGTCACCGCAGGCGAATGAATGCCAGTCGTTAGCCCCTTGTGCGACGCTGCCACACCTGTACCAAAGCTGACATAGGCTTGTGGTGAATCCGAAGTCCGCTTGACTTCCGCCACATCGTTAAGGAACACCGGTTTACCGTCGAATACGCCGACCATCAACTCGCCCACTTCAGAGGCATCCATCAGGAATGTCCCTGCCTGCACTTGGATCTCTTCGTTGTTATTGACGAGCGATACCGCATCCCGTGCTGAATTGCTGGCCTGCAAGGCATTACGTAAATCGGCTAAGGAAATGCTGTGACCTGCGAGTTTTTCCGCATCCAACAAAACATGTACAACCTGTTGTGGCCCGCCAATGGTGTAAATATCACGCGAACCGGAGACGCGTTTCAATTCCGATTCAATCGCATGAGCCACTTGATTCAGCTCATACGCACCACGCGTCTCATCCTCTGTCCACAAAGTCAGCGCCACAATCGGCACATCATCAATACCTTTCGGCTTAATCAGCGGTGTCCCGACACCCAGATTACGCGGCAACCAATCTTGATTCGACGCAACCTTATTGTACAAACGCACCAATGCCGCCGTATTGTCTTCGCCAACCTTGTATTGCACGGTAACAACCGACATACCGGGCAAGGAGGTGGAATAAATGTGTTCTAATCCTTCAATTTCGGAAAGTACCTGTTCCGCAGGCGTACTCACCAAACTTTCCACTTGTTCTGCACTCGCCCCCGGAAACGGGATAAACACATTGGCAAAGGTCACGTTGATCTGAGGGTCTTCTTCACGGGGTGTCACCATTACCGCAAACAAGCCCAGCAGCAAACCAACCATTGCCAGCAATGGCGTGATTTCCGTGATCAGGAATTTTTTTGCAATCCCGCCAGAAACGCCTAACGTTGGCTCACTCATGTTTTGCCTCCGTGCTTTCCATACTGTGCTGCTTCAAGAAAATAGCCGCTTGCACCGGATCGACCGCAATCGTTTCACCTGCATCCACCCCCGCAAGTACGCTAATCGTCTTATCATCCAGCTTCTTGCCCAAACGGATTTGGCGTAATGCCGGTTTGCCTTCCGCATTGATAACGTAAACGCCAATGACTTCACTACGCACCACCACCGCACTTTCCGGCACACTCACGACACCCGTTTGCTGACCAATGACAAACGCCACCTTCACAAACATACCGGGGAAGAGGTCTTGCGCCCCTTCTGCCAACTCAATACGTACTTTGAACGCATTGGTTTTGGGATCGGCGTAGGGGAAAAATGTCAGCGATTTGACCGCCAGTGATTTGTTAGAACCGTCTTGAAATACAAACGCTTTCTTTTCCTGACGCACTTTACCGATCAAACGTTGTGGCACTTCAACCACTACGCGCAGTTGATCCAATGAAATGCCCGTCATGACAGGCGTACCGGGGTTGACCGCTTCGCCTAATTCGACGTGCCGCTTGGTGACGATACCGCCATAGGGCGCAATCAAGGTGGTATACCCCAATTGTTCACCCGCTTGCGTCACTTGTGCTTTTGCCGCCGCTAAACGCGCCTCGGCGGCTTTCAAGCCCGCTTGTGCTGCGTCATAGTCCGCCTTAGGCACAAGACGTTTGGCGTAAATCTCGCTAATCCGTTGGAAATCGGTTTGCGCTTCGGCATAACGGGCTTGCGCTTCATCCAACGAGGCTTGGGCTTGCGCTACCCCGGCTTGCTGATTTTTGGATTTAATTCGTGCGATAACCTTACCCGGCTCAACGTAATCATCCACATCGTAAAACAGCTTCTCGATGACACCACTGGTTTGGGCAGAAATGGTGCTTTCATTAATCGCTTCCACATGACCATCCAAATATTGTAATTCCGGCGTACCGACTGCACCGACCTTGACGGTGGGCAACGCCGCTTTCACTACGTTATCTGTCGTCACAGCGGGAGCTTGTTCTGCTTTACCGCAAGCCGACAACGCCGACAATCCGACGATCAGTACCCACTTTGGTAACATTTTCATGGCATACTTACCTTAAAAAAACTAAACGTTACTGTATCCTAGCAGAGAATATTAGATAACACTAATATGTAGTAAAACGATAACATCACAAGGTGATCCATGAAAAAAGCAATCTTTATGCCAGTTGTATTGCTGGTTAGCGTATTTTTTACACTAAACGCATCCGCTGAAATGTACAAATGGACAGATAAACGCGGCGAAGTTCACTACACCCAAACGCCACCGCCGCCGGATGCCAAAGGCAAAGACATTGAAGAGGACATTCGGCTCTCAACAGGAAAATTAGGCAATAACATTCCTGCGCAAGCCGATAAGAACGCCACCAAAGACGACAAGGAAAAAGCCCGCGAAGCCGGTGAAAAAAGTGATAAGAAGCACCGCGATTTCTGTGCGCAACAAGAAGCCGCCCTCAAACAGATGACCGAGAATGCCTTGATTAAATGGAAAGACGAAAAAGGTGAACGCTTCTTAACGGCTGAAGAAAAAACGGGCAAGATGAAGGATATGCAGAACAATATTGATAGCATGTGCAAGCCTGAAATGTTCAACAAAACAGCCGACAAACCCACTAGCCAAACCGAAAAAACGCTCGATGCCCGCTTGAATCAAGCAACCGACACATCAGCCATCAGTAAAAGCAATGCCTCGACTCAAGGCAATAACCCAGCGGCTAACCCACAAGGTAATACCACTACTTCCCCCAGTGCTGCGGCGATGCTTCCTGCTGCCGATTAATCGCTTGACTTAAATCAAGAAAAAGTGGCGTAACCTAGTGAAAACCCTTAGGAAACCACTTATTACCCCACAGCACTTCGCATTGGCTTATTAGCAAATACTAATTATACTACCTCTCAGTGTTTGCAGTAATCATCCCGCCTACAGGCGACGCTAGGAGAAAACGCAAATACCGATGACAGAGACTGAAGAAACCATAATAATACTGAAGGGAGTCAGAGGAATTTGACTCCCTTATTTTTTGGCATTGAAAACAGGGATGAAATCAATGACGACCGACAGCGAATCAGAACAAGTTGATCACAAGGAGGAAGAAAATCGCCTCATTATCGTGGGCATTGGCTCATCCGCAGGCGGATTAGAAGCCCTTCGTGCTTTAGTTCCAAACCTGCCGATCAATGATCGGGTCGTGTATATCCTTGCCCAACACCTAGACCCTAAGCACAGCAGCATGATGGTGCCTATCTTGGCGCGTGAAACCCATCTGCCCATTGCCGAATTGCAAGACAAGCAAGTGCTGAAAACGGGTACGTTTTACATTATTCCCCCCGCAATGGATGCTTTCTACGCCGCTGGACGCTTTCATTTGGAAAAAGCCACGGGAATTGGCCCCAAACCTTCGGTAGATCGCTTATTTGCATCACTGGCTGAAAATCATGGCAGAAATTCGGTCGGCATTATTCTATCCGGCACAGGCACAGATGGTACGCACGGTATTCGCGCCATTAAAGCGGAGGGCGGGATCACCATTGCGCAACTCGAATCCACCGCACGTTTCGACAGTATGCCGCGTTCGGCGATTGGCACAGGGCACGTCGATTTAGCTTTGCCCCCCGAAGACATTGCGCAACAAATCCACGACATGCTGGCGCAACCGGATATTTCGTTTCTGTTTGCCCACAAACTTGAGCCTAGCGAAAGCGAAATTCAGGAAATTTTGAAAATGCTGCTGGATCAAACCGGCACGGATTTTCGCGATTACAAACGCAATACTCTGCTGCGCCGCATCGAACGGCGCATGACGGTGCATAAATGCAAACAACTCAGCGAATACGCGGCATTTCTTAAACAAAAACCGGAAGAACTGTACGAATTACACAACGATATACTGATTTCCGTCACCAGTTTTTTCCGCGACACCGATGCGTATCTGGCGTTACGACGCGTGTTGGACGATGTTGTACCCCAAGGTGGGCACGAGATTCGTATATGGATTGCGGGTTGTGCCACGGGCGAAGAAGCCTATTCCATTGCCATTATGCTCGCGGAATACCTCGGCAATCGGCTGGCACGTTACAAAGTACAGATTTTCGGAACAGATTTGTACGACAGCGTGTTGACGATTGCCCGCCAAGCGCGTTATTCCAAAGCCTCGGTCGCGGGGATTGAATCGCGTATTCTCGATAAATATTTCATCCAAAAAGACGGTGAATACCAACTCACCCAAACGATTCGCAATATGGTGCTGTTTGCACGGCATGATTTGGTACGTGACCCGCCTTTCTCCCATTTGAATTTAGTTTCCTGCCGCAATGTCTTGATTTACTTCAATCAGACCTTACAACGCAATGTACTGGAATCGTTCCATTACGGGCTAGAACCGGATGGTATTATGTTTCTCGGCAAATCCGAAACCATCGGCGGCAGCGACCGCTTGTTTGTGACGCTCGATCGCAAAGCACGGCTTTACCGCCGCCGCAGCGACATCAAAGGTCACTTGCCCTATTTATTACAAAATCGCTCATTACGTGAACAACGCAATGCACCCTACAACGGCGGAACACGCGAAAAACCCCGCGCCAAGTTACAAGATTCTATCGACAAATTACTGGTTAATATTTACCAACCCGCTTGTATCATGCTGGATGACCGCCAAGAAATTGTTTACGTGCGCGGCAATGTCGACCCCTTCCTCGGCTTTGGCGAAGGGCGGGCTGGCTTAGGGGTATTGGATTTGATTCGTACCGAATTGCGCCAAGATTTGCGTGGCCTGATTTACAAAGCACGCCGCACCGATGAAACCATTATGAGCCGCCGCATTCATTTCAAACTGAAGGACGAACCAGTACGCATTGTCATGCGGGCGCGTTACTTCCCAGCGGGTAAATTGACCGAAACGGATGTCAGCGTCGTCATTTTTGAAGTGTTACCCGCCAGTGACTACCTCACCAATGCTGAACAAGATGCTTTAAATGTCAGCGATTCCATGCGCATTAAAGAGCTGGAAGAAGAGTTACGCGAAGTCCGCGAAAGTTTGCAAACCACCATTGAAGAGCTGGAAACCTCTAACGAAGAATTGCAATCGACTTACGAAGAAGCGCAATCCACCAACGAAGAACTCTACACGTCCAGCGAGGAATTGCAGACCTCCAACGAAGAACTGCAATCCACCAATGAAGAATTGCGTACCGTTAACCAAGAAGTGAGCGTTAAAAGCAGTGAACTCGAAGCTGCCAATCTGCAACTTAAAAATACCAATGAACAATTGCTGCATGAAATTGAAGAGCGTAAATGGGCAGAAGCCCGTTTAGAAATTGAACGTGCCAAGCTGGATACAATTTTCCAAAGCCAGCCAAACTGGATCAATATTTGCGACTTAGACGGCACAATTCAGGAAATCAATCCGGCGGGGCTATTCATCATGGAAGCCAAACACCCCGCTCAATTGATTGGGCAGTCGCTCAAAGAATTTGTCTTCCCTGAATACCGCGCCGATGTCGATACCTGCATCACTAAAATTGCCCAAACGGGTGAATTCCATGCCCGCGAAGTCAAAGTTAGAACCTTCAAAGGCAATGTTCGCTGGCTGGAAATCCGCCCCGTGCTCATCCATCTCGACAACGATGAGCTGCGCATTATGTCGATTATTGTGGATCACACGGATAGCGTCATTGCCCAGCAATTACTCGCCGACCGCCAACAAGAATTGGCACACATTATGCGCCTCAACACCTTAGGCGAAATGGCATCCGGCATTGCGCACGAACTCAACCAACCGCTGTCAGCCATTGCCAACTACATCCGAGGGTGTGAATTGCGCATGAAAGATGACGCGTGCAGCCTCACCGACATTGGCGAAGTCATGAAGCTGGTGAGCACGCAAGTGCGCCGTGCGGGGGAAATCCTGCGTTACGCCAAAGACTTCACCCGCAAAGATCAGGACGTGGAATGGCACGAACACGACATCAACGTCATTATTGACGAAACCTTGCACCTATTGGATACCACCGAGCAATTCAAGCAAGTGCAGTTAACCAAAGAACTGCACCCACATCTGGGCATGGTTAATGTGAACAAAATTCAAATCGAGCAAGTACTGGTCAATATGATTTTGAATGCACTGGATGCGATGGAAGAATCCGCTGCCACCGCTGGTACATTACACATCCGCACCGAACGCGTGGGCGAACAAACCGTGCGGGTTGCCGTGATCGACGAAGGCACGGGCTTACCGACAGACTTTGCCAGCAAAATTTTCCGCCCGTTTTACACCAGCAAAAAAAGCGGCATGGGCATGGGGCTGCCGATCAGTAGTTCCATTATCGAAGCACACGGTGGTAAACTTGAAGCCAGTAATAACAATACTAAAGGCGCTACCTTCAGCTTCACGCTGCCCCTAAAAGGAACTTCTCATAGATGAATTATGAACCGACTGTTTTCATTGTTGACGACGACCCCGCAGTGCGCGATTCCTTACGCTGGTTACTCGAATCCATGCGTTTGAAAGTTGCTACTTTTGGGTCTGCCGAAGAATTCCTAAAGTTTTATACCATGCACATGATTGGCTGCTTGATTCTGGATGTGCGGATGCCGGGTATGAGCGGCTTGCAATTACAACAATTCTTGACCAAACAAAAACATTCTTTACCCATCTTGTTCATCACGGGGCATGGCGATATTCCAATGGCAGTGCGTGCCATGCAGGCGGGCGCGATGTATTTTCTGGAAAAGCCATTTGAAGACCAAGTGCTGTTGGATTACGTGCACGAAGCGTTGACATTGGATCATGACAACCAACAATCGCGCATTCGCCTCACCATGATCCAAGCACGGATTGCAAATTTGACCGAGCGTGAACGCGAAGTCATGGATTTGGTCATCGACAACCATTCCAACAAAGAAATTGCTACCAAACTCGGCGTAAGCATCAAAACGGTCGAATTTCACCGCAGCCACATGATGGATAAAATGCACGCCACGTCACTCATTGAATTGGTGAACATGGCGCGAGAAGCGGCAGCCTCTAACGAGTAGCGCTTACCCCCAACAACGTGCGTAATTCGGGGATGCACGAGCCGCAGTTCGTTCCTGCGTTCAAACAACGCCCGATACTTTCCACCGAATCCAGCGCTTGCTCCGCAATCGCTTTGCGAATGGTCTTTTCACCCACGTTAAAGCACGCGCACACCGTTCGCCCCTTGTCTTCACCTGCCACCGCCGGTTTACCCAGCAGCAAGCTGGTACGTTCCGCCGCAGGCAATTGCTCATGCGCAAACAAGCTCACCAGCCAATCTCGTGCTGGCAATGCGCCCCCATCTGCGCTGATAAACAGGCAACTTTCCAATTGCGCCCCCGTAAAACGTGCCGCACGGTAGGTTTGACGGGCAGTATCCAAGTATTCCGTCCAATTCACCCCGTCGGCAGGTTGACACAGCAAATCACGAGCGAACGCAGCCCAATCATCAATCGAGCTAGCACTGAAAAACTCATAACGCCAAGCGTGTTCAGTACGAATAGCCGTCCAATAATCCGTTTTTGGGGTCAGCTTTCTGCGCGAAATCAGAAAACCCTGCCACACCACCTGATACGGTTCAATCGCCACCGTCGCGTGCTTACTCTCCGGTTGCCCCGAAATCGGGTCTACCACTGCCGGAATTAAGCGCCCTACCCCCGCCGCGCCACTGAATTGTCCGCTCCAGTGTATCGGCACAAACAAACTACCGCGTTGCTGATCACGACTGGTTTTGACCTTGACCAGAATGTGCTGCATACCGTTGTGGATACGGGCAATCCCCCCTTCCTGTAAGCATTGATCACGCGCATCGCATGGATGTATTTCCACGTAAGGCTCGGCAATATGTGCCGATAAGCGCGGCGAAATCCCCGTGCGTGTCAACGTATGCCAATGGTCACGCACCCTTCCTGTATTCAGCACAAACGGCAATGCAGCGCTACGTATCGCTTGCGGTAAACGCGGCTGCACGGCGATGAATTGCGCCTTACCGGATGCCGTAAAAAACTTGCCATCCGTAAACAAACGTACCGTACCCTGCCCAGCAGCATTCAACGGCCATTGCGTCGGTAGCAAGGCATCGTATTGCGCCACCGTCACATCCTGCCACGCCCCGATATTAAAACAACGCGTCCCCGCATTATGGTAAGCAGACAACGCCGCATGTTCACGGAAAATTTCATGCGCCGCCTGATACGGAAAATGTGCTGCAAAACCCAACTTATGCGCCACAGCGGTGAGGATTTCCCAATCCTGCTTTGCCTCGCCGGGTGCAGGCAAAAATGGCGCTTGGCGTGAAATCGTGCGGTCACTATTCGTCACCGTGCCGTTACGTTCCCCCCAACCAAGGGCAGGTAAGCGAATGTGCGCCAGTTCCAACGTATCAGTGTGACTCACACAATCGGACACAATCACCAGTTCACATTGCGCTAACGCTGCCCGTACTTGCTCAGTGTCCGGCAGGCTCACCACGGGGTTTGTCCCCATGATCCACACCGCTTTTACTTTACCCGCGCCAATCGCTTGAAACAGGTCTACCGCTTTCAAGCCCGCGCCCTGTGCCATCGTGGGTGATTGCCAGAAGTCTTGCACCAACGCACGGTGTTCTGCGTTGTCGATGTCGAGGTGCGCGGCAAGCTGATTGGCAAGCCCGCCGACTTCACGCCCCCCCATTGCATTGGGTTGCCCCGTGAAGGAAAACGCCCCCGCCCCCACCTTGCCAATACGTCCCGTCAGCAGGTGGCAATTGATCAGTGCGTTGCCTTTGTCAACCCCACTGGCGGATTGGTTGATGCCTTGCGAAAACACCGTCACCACTTGCGCAGTTGTCCCGAATAGCGCATAAAAGCGTTGCACATCTTCCACCGGCAAACGGCACTGTTCCGCCACCACTTGCACGTTAGGCGTAGTGCTTTTCGCCATGTCTACCGCCTGTTCCATGCCTGCGGTGGATTGGCTGACGAAAGCGTGATCGGTATGCCCGTTTTCCGCGAGCCATGCCAGCAAGCCGTTGAACAGGATCGCATCCGTCCCCGGCGCAAGCCCCAAGTGCAAATCAGCAAGATCAGCCGTTTGGGTACGGCGCGGGTCAATGGTGATGACTTGCAGGGCCGGATTCGCTTTTTTTGCCTTGACCATGCGCTGATACAGCACGGGGTGACACCATGCGGCATTGCTGCCCACCAACACGATCAGTTGCGCCGCTTCCAAATCTGCGTAACTGCACGGCACGAGGTCTTCGCCGAAAGCCCGTTTGTACGCCGCCACTGCCGACGACATGCACAGGCGCGAATTGGTGTCGATATTGCCCGTACCGATAAAACCTTTCATCAACTTGTTAGCAACGTAATAATCTTCCGTCAGCAATTGACCGGAAACGTAGAACGCTACCGCCTCCGCGCCGTGTGCCGCAATAATCTGCTGGAAACGGCTGGCGATGGTCGATGTTGCCACATCCCACGACACGCGCTGTCCGTCGATTTCGGGGTAGAGCAAGCGTTGCGGATGGTCGAGCGTTTCCGCTAATGCCGTGCCTTTGGAACACAGCCTGCCGAAGTTGGCAGGGTGTTCCTTGTCCGGTTTAACGCTGATGTTGCCGTTGTCGTCCTGCTGTACCAGTACGCCGCAGCCTACGCCGCAGTAGGGGCAGGTGGTTTTGGTTGTTTTCATAGTTGCAAATACACCCTGCCCCCCTCCACCTTCACCGCAAACACATTGCTACACCCATGATCCGGCGCAAGCGCGTTGCCACTGCTCAAGTCGATCTTCCAGTTGTGCAGCGGGCAAGTGACGGTCGAGCCGTGCATAATCCCCTGCGACAATGGCCCACCTTTGTGCGGGCAAGCGTCGCGAATCGCGTACACCTGATCGTCTGAGCCGCGAAACACTGCAATGGCAGTGTCACGGGTTTTGATCAGGCGCGAACCGAGTACCGGAATTTTGTTTAATTCGACTACTTCTATCCATTTGTTCATTGTAGTGTCCTCTCTCAGGCTTCGATCATAATTGGGGTGAATTCGGCAGCTTCGGCACCGTCGGCACGTTCCTTCCAAGGGTCGATTTGCGCAGGTTGTTGCGAAATCAGGAAACGTTCATATAAGGCTTTGCGCTGGGCGGCATCATCCACCACGGCTTTCTTGACCTTTTCCAAGCCAACCCGCTCAATCCATGGCGCAGTACGTTCCAGATAATGCGCGTCTTCGCGGTAGAATTGGCAGAATGCGCCCGTGTATTCCAACACTTGCGCTTCGGTTTCAACCTTGCATAGCAAGTCGGTGACGCGCACTTTGATACCGCCGTTACCGCCAACATGCAGCTCGTAACCAGAATCCACGCACACCACGCCGATGTCCTTAATGGTCGCTTCCGCACAGTTGCGCGGGCAACCCGACACTGCCAGCTTGAACTTGTGCGGCATCCACGAACCCCACGTCAGTTCTTCCAGCTTTACGCCGAGTCCGGTGGAATCTTGCGTGCCAAAACGACACCATTCGCTGCCGACGCAGGTTTTCACGGTACGCATTGCCTTGCCGTAAGCGTGGCCCGACACGAAACCCGCCGCGCTCAAATCCTTCCACATCGCAGGCAACTGCTCTTTTTTGATGCCGAACATATCAATGCGCTGCCCGCCCGTGACCTTCATGGTCGGCACTTGGTATTTGTCGGCAACATCCGCAATGGCGCGTAATTGATCAGAGGTACACATCCCGCCAAACATGCGCGGCACGACCGAATACGACCCGTCTTTCTGGATATTGCCGTGAGCGCGTTCGTTGATGTAGCGCGATTGCGCATCGTCCACGTATTCGGTAGGGAACGCGCACAGCAAGTAATAGTTGAGCGCGTTCCGGCACGACGGGCAACCATCCGGCGTTTCCCACTCGAAATGGCTACGCACTTCCGGCATGGTTTTTAGGCTGTGCTGAATAATCCCGTGACGGATGTCGTCATGAGTGTAATCGGTGCATTTGCACAGCGGTTTGGTCTTCGGCGTGGCGGAATAGTCGCCGCCAACGGTGTGCGCCAGCAAGGATTCGACCAAGCCAGTACACGAGCCGCACGAAGCTGATGCCTTGGTATGCGCCCGCACTTCATCCAGCGTAAACAATTTTTTCTCAGTGATGGCTTTTACGATGTCGCCTTTGCACACGCCGTTACAGCCGCAAATTTCGGCATTGTCCGGCAAGCTGGCAACGCGGGTGTCAGGGTTATGCCCAGAATCGCCCAAATGGTGTTGCCCAAACAACAAGGTGTCACGGTAGGCAGAAATGTCCGTGCCATCTTTCATGAGCTGGAAATACCAACTGCCATCGACGGTATCGCCGTACAGTACCGCGCCCTTGATCTGATTGTCTTGTAGCACGATCTTTTTGTACGTGCCGGATGCTGCGTCTTTAAACACAATGTCTTCGGTTTTATCGTTGCCGATAAAGTCGCCCGCCGAGAACAATTCAATCCCGGTGACTTTCAGCTTGGTGGAGGTGACTGTGCCGACATAACGGGCAATACCGTGTTTGGCGAGATGATTGGCAGCCACTTTGGCTTGCTCGAACAGCGGCGCGACCAAGCCGTAAGCAATACCGCGATGTTGTACGCATTCACCAATCGCGTAAATTTTCGGGTCGGTAATGGTTTGCAGGGTGTCGCTGACCACGATACCGCGTTCGCAATACAAGCCTGCGGATTTACCGAGTTCGGTATTGGGTTTGATGCCGACTGCCATGACCACGAGATCGGCAGGGATTTCCGTGCCGTTTTTGAAACGTACTCCGATAACGCGCTGATTACCGATGATTTCAGCAGTGCTGTGTTCCATCAGGAAGGTCATGCCACGCGCTTCGAGGGACTTTTGCAGCATGGCAGCCGCTGGTTTGTCGAGCTGGCGTTCCATCAAGGTGTCGAGTAGGTGGACGACAGTGACGTTCATGCCTTGTTTCATTAAGCCATTCGCCGCTTCCAGCCCCAGCAAGCCGCCTCCGATGACGACCGCGTGTTGGTAGCGGCTGGCAGTGTCGAGCATGGTATCCACGTCTTTGATGTCGCGGAAACCGATTACGCCCGCTTTATCCGCACCGGGCAAGGGCAGCATGAACGGCACGGAACCCGTGGCAATGATAAGGCGGTCGTAATGCGCTACCGTGCCATCGGTGGCGATGACTTCGCGGCGGGCGCGGTTGATTTCTCCAACTTTTTTACCTTTGTGCAGGGTAATGCCGTTGGCGACGTACCAATCTTCACTATTGAGCATGATTTGCTCGATGGTCTTTTCACTCGCCAGCACAGGCGAAAGCATAATGCGGTTGTAGTTACCGTAAGGCTCTTCACCAAATACCGTGATGTTGTAATGGTCGGGGGCAAGTTTGAGCAATTCTTCGAGGGTGCGTACCCCTGCCATGCCGTTACCGATCAGTACCAAATTTTCTTTCAGCATTGTTGCGTCTCCTGAAAACAAAAAAGCCCTGAACCTCAAGGTCGGAAATAGACCAGAAGGTTCAGGGCTTCGTTACCCGAATAAGTTGTCGTCACGCAACGGTGCGTGGGTACTGCGGTACGGTCGCCGTTGACCGTGGAGCAGCTTGTTGTGGGAAATTATGCAAAGGTTGTGCCAAAGACGGCTACGCCACATTCCCCCCTTCCCCAACCCTTCCCCCACAAGGAGTGAAGGAAGCAAGAGGAAAGCGATACTGTATTAGAATGCGCTAATTCAGGGAGTGCATGGGGAAATGCGCACCAGAATAAGGCATTTATGCCTTCAACCACTCGGCGACTTGTTTGGCGTAATACGTCAAAATACCATCTGCACCAGCACGCTTCATACCCAGCAAGGCTTCCATCACGCAAGCCTTTTCGTTGATCCAGCCATTCATGCCAGCCGCTTTGAACATCGCGTATTCGCCGCTGACTTGGTAAACGTAGGTGGGCGCTTTGAACTCTTCTTTGATGCGGCGCACGATGTCAAGGTAGGGCATTCCCGGCTTGATCATCACCATATCCGCGCCTTCTTGCAGATCCAGCGCCACTTCCCACAAAGCTTCGTCAGAATTGGCGGGATCCATTTGGTAGCTGTATTTATTGCCACCCTTCAAGTTTGCTGCCGAACCGACCGCATCGCGGAATGGGCCATAAAAGCTAGAGGCGTATTTCGCGGAATATGCCAGAATGCGCGTGTTCAAATGCCCATGCTGCTCTAACACGTCACGGATTTCACCAATACGCCCATCCATCATATCCGACGGTGCGACCACATCCGCGCCTGCTTCGGCGTGGGAAAGTGCCTGCTTGGTCAGTGCCGACACGGTTTCATCGTTGAGAATATAGCCGTTTTCATCCATCAAACCGTCTTGCCCGTGCGAAGTGAACGGGTCAAGCGCCACATCGGTAATCACGCCCAACTCCGGCACAGCGGCTTTAATCGCCCGCACGGCGCGTTGCGCCAAACCGTCAGGATTCCACGCCTCTTCTGCCTTATCGGTTTTCGCGGATTGCGGGGTCACGGGGAAAATCGCCATTGCCGGAATGCCCAGCTTAAACGCCTCTTGCGCTTCTTTTACCAACAGATCAATGCTGATGCGCTCCACGCCCGGCATGGAGGCAATGGCTTCGCGTTGATTCTCGCCCTCCATCACAAATACCGGCCAAATCAAATCATTGGCAGTCAGCACGTTTTCGCGCATTAAACGGCGGGAAAAATCATCACGGCGCATCCTGCGCATACGGGTGTAAGGGTACATTCCGGGGTAAATAGCCATTGCAAGCCCTGTCAGTGAATAAAAGATCGCTTATTTTGCCCGTTTGTCGGGGGAATGCCAACTATTGGCGGCTGCATCCCCCGACGTTCCGCGTGATTCACTGGGTAGTGCTTTTGAATACCACCTTGCTTTTGCCTAACGTTAATGTGGTAGTGACCGATTTTTTCGCACTTTTAGCACTCAAATGCCGCACTTGCAAGGTATCCCCTGCTTTCACCATGCCTTTTGCCTTGGTGTAAGTCCCCTTGTTGATGCTGTATTCACCACCACTGATGCTGATCGCAAGCGGCGCATTGATGCCGCTAACCGTAACACTGGCAGATTCTTGCCAAGCGTTACGCGCAACATCCGTTAGTGCATTGAAGCTAAGCGCATCCGGTACACTGTCGATCACCAACGTCGTGCTTTTAAAAGTGAATGATTGCGTACCCAGTTTCAAGGTCGTGGTTATTGTCGTCTTGGATTTAGTGGATGAGGCGTGACGTACTTGCAAGGTATCGCCGTTACGTACCGTACCTTTGGCTTTAGTATAACTGCCGTTATTGATACGGTATTCGCCACCGCTAATACTAATAGCGATGGGTGCATTTACGCCGCTGACGGTGACAACATTCGACTCCATCCATGTCAACGATGGCACATCCGTCTGACTATTGAAGCTGAAGGCATCCGGCACACTATCAATCACCTGAGTAGTGCTTTTGAAGGCAATCGCCACTTTCCCTAGCTTTAGCGTGGTTGTGACAGCAGTGGTGGACTTGCTGGATGTAGTGTGACGCACTTGCAAGGTATCACCATTTTGTACCGTGCCTTTGGCTTTGGTGTATGCCGCGCCATTTTTACGGTACTCACCACCAGTGATGGTGAGCGTTGTTGCACCTGCTAACCCACTAACGGTGAGGGTGTTGGACTCCAGCAAGGTAGCAGGGGACACGTCTTTTTGTTCAACGAAGTAGTTCAGCGTTGGTGGTGGCGTGACGCTAACTGGCGCACAGGCTGCTGCCCAGATACTACCGTGAGCACCGGCAATGACGGCTTTGTCGGCGAGGCGTTGGTAGGTGTAGGGGTATGCTATCGCTTGTTGCGTTGTCCATGCACGTCCGTCACTGGAGGTGAGCAAGCCTTGGGTAGTCAGTGCGATGTACTGGTTGTCTTGCCAGTAGATTGCTGACCATGTGCGGGCAGTGGCGACTTCTGTCACACCGTCCACAGTTGGCTTGATGGCGGCGGTCGTAGTAAGGCTACTGAGGTTGGCAGCCATGAGATGGCTATTGCCTGCGGAGTCAAACAACAAGTATTGGCTACCGTTCCAAACCGCGCCGTGTTCTAGTGCCGAGGCATCTTGCCCTGTGTTGGTGGCGCGGGTTGTCCATACCAAACCATCGGTACTGGAGAGGATAATGCCTTGCCCACCGACCACGAACTCGTTGTTGCCCGTATCAACGTAAGCAAGTTTCGCTGTCGTGCCAGAGGTGGCTTGCTGCCAGTTGATGCCGTCCACACTGGTGAGGATGGTGCCTTGTGCGCCAACGGCAACGTAACGACCTTTCGCGTAGGCGATGTCGTTGAGGGCGTTGCCTTGGAAAGCAGTGACGGGTGTCCAAGTGATGCGGTCGTCTGACCAGAACAAACCACCGAGCAGCGATACGCCAACGTGATGTGTGCCGGTGTCGGCTTTGGCAACTGCCCAGATATTGCTGGGGTATGTGCCGTTTTGGAGAATGCCGCTCCATTGGAAACCGTCACCGTTGAGAATGGCTTGTTCGCCTGTGTCGCTGTAGCCGAACAGAGTGATTGGGTTAGTGTCTTTGCTCGCAAACGTTAGGGCGTGGAAGTGGTTGGCGATGCGTGACTCGGTTTGTGGGTAGGGGGAAACATTCGCCATGTTGCGGTAGTCGCAGCCTTGCACCAGCCGTTTTGCCTGTAGGGTGAAGGCTTGGGCGCTGGTGTTGTTGGTGGTAACGGTTTCCGCTGTGCTGGTGGTCGCGTTAGCACTCACGTTGAGCATGTTGCCTGCGGTGTAGCCGGAATAGCGGTTAATGACTTCGACCGTGGCGGTTTGACCTGCGGGGATAGTACCCACCATAAACGTGTCCAATTTAGTCGGTGGAGAAACCAAACAATCTTTGCTGTTACTGTCGGTATGGCTAAGTGGACAATCCAATGTACCTTGACTGGCGTTACGGGCAACAAACTCGGTCAATAATTTACCATCACCATTTGCATCAGCGGGAGACATGACCTTAACGATGACATCCTCCGCCGTGGCATTACCTTGATTGGTAATACGAATAAGGTGAGACGTAAACTCATCTGGGGTTACATTGGGCTGATTTGTAACAGACACCACCAAATCGGCTTTTGTCTGTTCAGCACGGGTCAACGACGTGAAGGTTGCGCTGACATCCCCAACTGTTAGGACTGTCTCGGTTTTGCTGGCATGACTGGCTGCACTGGTGTGCCGTACTTTGAGCGTTGCACCAGTGCTGACGGTGGCACTAGCACTGGTATAAGCCGCCCCGTCAATACTGTATTCACCGCCAGTGATGCTAATCGGCACGTTTGTGTTGATGCCGCTGATCTTGACAGCATTGGATTCCATCAGGGATGACAAATCCACATCGGTTTTTGGTGTGAATACTATCGCATCAGGGGTTGTATCCACTGCCGTTACCGTAATACGGATGGTTGCGGGGGCAGAAACGGCGTTGCCATCTGAGACCGTAAACGTGATTACCTCTGTGCCACTCCACTTGGCTTGCGGTGTGTAGGTAAACTGATTACCAGAGCCTAGCAGTGTGCCATTGGTAGCAGATTGGGTAATCTTGTAGGTGAGAGTATCACCATCAGTATCACTGCCTTCCAAGGTAAATGCCAATGCCTTACCGTCAGTCACTGACAACACCTGATCTTTTGCTGTTGGCGGGGTATTGACTTTCGTGGTGGATATAAAGGTTTCGGCTATACCGCCAATCGTCACGACTGTCTCTGTCTTGGTTGCGTAGCTGGCAGAAGACGTATGTTGCACCTTTACCTTATCGCCGTTGCTAACCGTCCCGGCAGTGCTGACATACCCCCCGCCGTTGATGCTGTATTTCCCGCCGGTCACAGCAATTGCCGTGACCGTATTAATACCGCTGACCGTGATTTCATTGGATGTCATGATGCTGGAAAACGCCACACCAATCTGATCCGTGAATGTAAATAGATCAGGCTTAGTATCCACTGCTGCCTTGACCGTCACATCCACGCTGTCGCTCATCGTACCGCCTTTACCGTCGCTAACCGTCAGGGTAAAAGTAAATTTGGTATCTTGGCTGACTTGGGGTGCAGTAAACGATGGTGAACTGGTTGTTGCCCCTATGAGGGAAACCGTGGGTGTACCAGCAGTTTGTACCCAGTTATGGGCAATGGCATCGCCATCCACATCTGCACCACTGCCTGTCAGGGTGACATTTGCGCCTGAGTCCACGGTCTGGTCAATGCCCGCATTAGCAGTAGGTGCATCGTTAACAGCATTAATTTGCAGATTAACCGTAGCCACAGCAGAATCTGTATTGCCATCATTAGCTTTGAACGTGAAACTATCTTTACCATTAAAATTGGTATTCGGTTTATACGTCACGGTATTGCCAATAAGCGGTGCTTGACCATTTTTAGGTTGAGTAACAATGGTGTAAGTCAACTTGTCGTCTTCTGAATCTGTCGCAATCAACGTGATCGTTTTGGGAGTATCCTCATTGAGTGTTTCATCACTGCCTTGCGCCGTTGGCGGGGTATTGACTTTCGTGGTGGATATAAAGGTTTCGGCTATACCGCCAATCGTCACGACTGTCTCTGTCTTGGTTGCGTAGCTGGCAGAAGACATATGTTGCACTTTCACCTTGTCGCCGTTGCTCACCGTCCCGGCAGTGCTGACATACGCTCCGCCGTTGATGCTGTACTTTCCGCCGGTCACAGCAATTGCCGTGGCCGTATTAATACCACTGACCGTGATTTCATTGGATGTCATGATGCTGGAAAACGCCACGCCAATCTGGTCAGTGAACGTAAATAGATCAGGCTTAGTATCCACTGCCGCCTTGACCGTCACATCCACGGTGTCGCTCATCGTACCGCCCTTACCGTCGCTAACCGTCAGGGTAAAAGTAAATTTGGTATCTTGGCTGACTTGGGGTGCAGTGAACGATGGTGAACTGGTTGCTGCCCCCATGAGGGAAACAGTGGGTGTACCAGCAGTTTGTACCCAGTTATGGGCAATGGCATCGCCATCCACATCTGCCCCACTGCCTGTCAGGGTGACATTTGCACCTGAGTCCACGGTCTGGTCAATGCCCGCATTGGCAGTAGGCGCATTATTGACCTTCGTAGTGGATATAAAGGTTTCGGCTATACCACCAATTGTCACGACTGTCTCTGTCTTGGTTGCATAGCTGGCAGAAGACGTATGTTGCACCTTTACCTTATCGCCGTTGCTAACCGTCCCGGCAGTGCTGACATACGCCCCGCCGTTGATGCTGTACTTCCCGCCAGTCACAGAAATTGCTGTAGCAGTATTGATACCGCTGACTGTGATTTCATTTGACGAAATGAGAGCCGACAAGGCTACGCCTGTCTGATGAGTGAAAGGGAATGGCTCAGGTGTTGTGTCCACATTAGCCACAGTTACCTCAAACTGTTTGAGAATGTAATCACTGCCTGCCTTGTCGCGGATAACGCCAGTTTTCAAACCTGCCGCTGTCGGCATACAACTAGCAGTAAACTGGTTCACCAAATCACCGACACCGGGCAATGGCGGTAGCGTACCTGGTGGTGGTGGCGGAGCAGTCGGGGGAGCTACAGCATTCTTCAGAGCGCTCTTCGGCGACAATTGGGGATAGACACCATCTGTCCGTATCTGCATGTCGTCACAGCCTGACAAAGTAACATCTATGCTACCTGTTAAGTTTTTCCCTGTAATCACCAGTTCCAGCCGTTTTCCAACAATAGCTGTATTGGGTGTTACAGAACTGATGGTTGCGGTCACGGGGTATGATTTCGCGTTTTTCGGGTCAGTGCCAGCGTCATATTCCTGTTTGTTGGTGAAGCTATCCTTATCAGCATCTTGCGTTGCATCTGTTGAATTCAGAGGATCAAGACCGTGTTGTTCTTCCCACGTATCAGGCATTCCGTCGTTGTCGTCGTCGGGGTCTGCGTTGTTACCAATGCCATCCTTGTCATTATCCTTGGACTCGGCTTTATCATCGGGGAAAGCATCCTGATCATTTGACACACTGTCACCATCACGGTCTGTGTCACAAACATCACCGATTTTGTCACGATCCAAATCCTTCTGGTCAGTGTTTTTAATTTCTGGGCAATTATCCAAGGTATCTTTTATGCCATCCTGATCCTTATCCAGTACCGATGCCTCTACAAAAAACTCCATTAGCAATGAGCCACCAGACTTATCTTTAACCAATCCTTGTAATTTTTCAGCGCGGCTAGGCGTACAACTAAACTGAACTTGAGTTTCAGTAGCATTTGGCAACTTTGTCAGACCCTCACAATACCCAATCCAGAAAGCCAACGTATTTGGTAGCTTTATGCCTTTTACGGTAAAGACCGTATTCTCGTTTACATCCGCAACTAACGGTTCTACAGAATAGACCTTTGCAGTAATGGGATAAGACTTCGCATCTTTCGGATCAGTGCCTGCATCGTGTTCTTGCTTATTGGTAAAACCATCATTATCAGCATCTTGATCGGCATCTGTTTTGTTCAAAGAATCAAAACCGTGTTGTTCTTCCCACGTATCAGGCATTCCGTCGTTGTCGTCGTCAGAGTCTGCATTGTTACCGCTACCATCACCATCCGTATCCAGCCACTCTTTCGGGTCATTGGGGAATGCGTCGTTGTCATCTAGGAAACCGTCGCCATCGGAGTCGGTAACACAGGCTTTTACGTCTTGCAGATGCAACGAGTAGTCAGGAATTCTTGCATTATCAGCGTATTGATTAATCTTAACGATGTATTTCCCAGCAGGTAGCGGTGCTGTGCAATCAAATAACAATTTGGAGTAATAACCTTCGCCGCTATCATCGTCAGATTTGGCGGTATTCGAGTCAAACTTCCAATCATAGAGCGTCATAAAGGTATCGTGACCACTCGCACCACTGGTTTCCAACCTTAAACTAGAGGGTGATGGCAACGTAAAGGTTAACCAATCCACATCACCTGCTGGACAAATTGAGCGTTGAATACTGGTATTTAAGCCGATGGGAATTGCTGTGAACTGCGAGTCTGGCTCATTGTATGCGATACAACTTTCTTCCATTACTAAGTTGGCAGTAATCTGGTTATTGTCTTCATTGGATTCAGTAACGACCTGAGCAGCATCCGCCTTAACGAACAGCCGATAATTGCTAGTGATGTGTTCCGGGATATAAACATCAAACGACACGTTGGCACTGGTGCTAGTCAATACCGCCGGAATCGGAACAGGTGGTAATGCTTCATTACCTGACAAGACATCATCTTCTGATAACCAGACACCCAATGAAGAAGCTGGAGTTGCAGTGCCGCCAATGTTTTCTATGTCTACGCTGACATTGATGGATGCACCTGCTTTCACAGATGCAGGAATCTGTAAATTGACGGGGCGCAAATCAGGCAAGACCTCGCTTACATTCAGTGAAAATGTTTTCAGGGTATAGTTGCTGCCTGCTTTGTCTTTAATCGTGCCGGACTTTGTGCCTGCACTGGAGAACGTACAAGTGAATTTCACTTCTGTTGCCGTTGCACCTGCTAACTTTTGGATGCCCGCGCAATCTGCAAGCTGCATATCCAAGGTATCGGGCAAGTCTGTACCCGTGACGATGACAGTGATTTTTTCACCCACATTCGCTGTTTCTGGGATAACAGTGCTTACCTTTGCCTTTACAGGGTAAGATTTAGCATCACGCGGGTGTGCGTTGGCATCATGTTCCTGTTTATTGGTGAACCCGTCATTATCAGCATCCGTCCCCGCATCTGCACTGTTTAATTGGTCAAAACTGTATTGCTGCTCCCATGTATCCAGCATACCGTCGTTATCGTCGTCAGTATCAGCATTATCGCCAAACCCATCTTTGTCATTATCTTTTGACTCATTTTTATCATCTGGGAAGCTATCTTGGTCATTGGGAACTCCATCTCCATCCCTATCATTAGCAGCAACATCACACCTGTTTTGGTATAGAATACCAGACCGTCCAGCTACATACATATATTCACCATCAAAGTGAACACCATAAGGATCGCTTTGTATCGCAGTTACGCGCCTCCAAAGCTGACCATCATCACTAATAAGAGTGTATTGAGTTCCTGGGATAACATAATGGTAATTATCCCAAGCAATGCGATACCCACTTGCTCTAGAACCTGTATCGTTCCATTTGCCATTTTGATAAAAATAAATCCCGAAAACATGGTCAGTGGCAACAATACTCTTTCCATTTGATTCAAGTTGAAGAATGGCGTTCGAATTTAGAAATAAAACAGGAGTCCATTCTTTTCCATCTTGGCTTTTTAAGACAGTACCATTACCTCCAGAAACCAAGAAAATTTTTTCATCTCCATACCAAGTTACATCTGTCAAATGATTATTTGTTTTTGAGTCAACATCAACCCAATCTTGAGAGTTTCTACTATAAGCAATTCCACCATTGTTACCAACGACAATATATTCTTTGCCATTCCAAGAAATTGCAATAGGATTAAAAGACAAATTGGTGTCATATACTTGCCAAACCTTACCATCAACACTAGCATATATATTTTTATCTATGTTGTTTAATACTAAAAACTGTGCGCCATCCCAAAAAATATCAATAAACAATGCGTTGTTTTTCTTATAAGAAAGCTCCCAACTAACTCCATCTATTGATGTATAGATAGAATCATTTGAAATGGCTATCCTAATTTCTTCATTAAACCATAATTTATTAATTTGAGCATCAAATGCATGACCCACCCCCCATTCACTATAACTACATGTAGATTGGTGGAAGTATTTTTTTATTTCCCCCTCAATAGTAATGTTTTTATCGAATATAAAAGATGGCCTGTACAAATATAATTGCGACTCATTAACTAAAACTTTAATCAAAACATGGTAAACGTCCTTGTTATCAAAAAATGAGTCATAAATAATATCACTCTTTCTGTCTAGCTTATCCTTACTAAAGCCAAAACTTACTGAAAACCTCTTATTCATCTCATCAAAATTACTTCCAATGATAGTTGATGCTATATCGACAATAAAATAATTATCGCTTATAGTATGAATTTTGCTATATAGAATTTGTGGAGAAATATAAGAATCTTTATTATTTGGCAAAGTCCCCCAGTTAAACTCTATTTTATTTGAAACGCCATCACCGTCAGAGTCTAGCATCGCATCCGTTTTGTCTTCTGGATTAAGACCATGTTCAATTTCCCAGTAATCGCTAATTTGATCAGCATCAAAATCACTAGTGGTACTATAGACTATAGTTTCAACCAAACTTGAGTAATTATTGGTTCTATCTTTCTCTAAAAAAGAATTTTCTTCATCTGCTATGCAGCTCAATGTATGCAAGCCTTCGTTGCTAGCATTTATTGATCTTTCAAAAACAAAATTTTCATATGCGCCTACATTAATTGATTCATAATAGCTATTAATAGGATTCGTATTGGTTCTGTTTTTATATAGATAACAATTGATATTTATAGCTCTTGGAGTTGCCCCATTATTTTTAAGAATTATTGTATGCGTAATGAGTTTGCTATTTATTTTCGCTGTTGCACTTGCAATCTCTATAAAAATATCAAAATCTTCACTTTGCTCACCTTTCCCAAACAAATCATTTAATGAATCAGCCTTCAAAATAGGAGGAAAAAGCAACATTAATAATATTAATAATGAGATTTTCACAAGTCATACCTCATAAATAGCAGGCACTAGGCAACTTGATATTTTGAACATCAAGCCAGTCAATTCCACCTATAGGTGGATAAATTCCTCGCCAATAAGAGCTTTTTTCTGCTTTAAAACACAAGCCACCAAGAACACCTTGATCTAGTGATGTCTTTTGACAGAAATACCCTCCTTGTTGAGCTTCCACCCCACCAACCTTGCTCCCCATTGCATAATCTTTATCATATTTTCTTTTCCCATTATACATAACCCCCCTTAAATCCATTTTTTGAAACATGGAAATACATCTATCAAGATGTTTCTCTGCTTCTGTCCGAGCAGTTGCAGAAATTGACTCAAGACGATTATATATATTCTCTATCTTATGCAAGTTTTCTTTACCGGTTATGCTTGATGGTATAATAAATACTTTTCCCAGTAATGTCGGAGGAAAACCTAATGTCGTCGAAACAACATCCATTTCAAAAGTTTCATTATTAATTAAAATAAAATTATTAATTCCCTTATAGTCTGCGATAAGCTTTGGATTGGTTAAGCCCCATAAAGGAGCTGGATTAAAAGTATAAGCTGGAATGGATAATTTTTTTGCTACATAAGCCGCCAATCCACCGCCTAATGAATGACCAGTTAGAGTAACTTTATTTTTTGGGTGTTCTTTAATAACCTTTAGAGCATACTCCTGCGCTGCTATATATTGTGTAGGCAAAGGAATGACATGTAAATTATTCATCCAATCATTTATTGATGTTAGCGATGTACCCCTAAAAGCTATAACATATTCATCTCTCTTTTTATATGTAGCTGCATAAAAACCCCATAAGTTCAAAGAGGAACATACAGTGTCAGAGACATTTAAGTCATTTTTTGATTTCTTTTAGGTGTTTTGAAAATACTATCAGTGCCAAGTGCTTTACGAGGTATTTTCAAACATACCTTCGCTTCAATACCTTCATTAACATCTACTCTTATCCAGTCAGCAACAGATACTGCATCGGAATAAACTGATTGACTTAGCAAAGCATAGGGCAAAGCTTCAGATGCCTGAGTATTGTTTATCATAGCCCAGCCATCATCAGCAAAGGCAATATCTATCTTAAATAACACAATCAGAAAAAAGGCAACTGCTCGATATGTGTTACTCCACGACGAGAAATAATTTTTGTTCAACACACTTAAATCTCCTAAAAGTGCCGATACGCAACCATATCTTTGCTGCCTTGTGCAGTTATGTCCACCTCCAGCAGATGAGGTTTGTTGACATCATCAGCAATGCCTACCAGTGGCAACGCAATTTGCACACAAAGGTGATCGCCGCTTTCGTCAGAAACTTCATGCAAGGTAAGCAGCACCTTAACCCACAATTTCAGGTCGCCGTCAATGCGCAAGTCCTATTCCTATCAAAAAAATTATAAATTGGTTACAAGTTGTCAGAATTGTTTGTCGTGTACAGAATTATCCGATAAACGGTGATTATTGGTACTTGACAATTCGATGTTAACCCATTTCTTTTACTTATTGGACAAAAGGTTTACTTGTAGGGTTAAACTGTGTACTTGACTACTCAATTTCACACTATCACAGCACGAGACCTAACCATGCAAACAGACTTTGGCATATTCCTACGCCGAAAAATCCTTGAAAAATCAATATCCATTAGCAAATTCGCAGAAGAAGTAGGACTCAGCCGCAAAGCCGTCCACAATCTGCTAGACGGCAGCGTAGAAGAAGCCAAGTTCAAAACGCTGATAAAAATTGCCGATGCACTCAACATCCACCCAATGGAACTGATCAGTGCCTACTTCCGCTACGCTGACTTTGCCTGCCACACCGGCACAGAATGCCGTACATCCAGTTCCACCACCGGGGACGACATCGGCTTCGTCAAGGATGTGACCTTTCCCGATGGCGACATGGTTTCTATCAACACCACCTTCGTCAAAAAATGGCTGATTCAGAACACCGGCACAGTCCACTGGCAAGGGCGTAGTCTCATCTGCATTGATGACCTCCTGCAAGTGCGCCACCCCGACGGCACAATCGTAAAACACGGTCTCAAATCCCCCCAAAACCATTACCCACTACCTGACACCCCACCCAACGGACAAATCGAAATCGCCATCACCTTCACCGCCCCCAACTACCCCAGCACCGTCATCTCCCACTGGAAAATGATCGACTCCCAAGGCAACTACTGCTTCCCCAACAATGCCCCGCTCACCTGCATGGTTAAGGTCTTCTCACTATGACACCCTGCCCCAACGTTTCCGCTATACTTAAACCTTGTTCTCAGCCTGCAAGCACCTTGTATGAAAAAACTCCCCATCGGCATCAGCACCCTCAGCAGCATCCTCAACGACGGCTGCGTCTACGTCGACAAAACCGCCCTGATCCACCAACTGGTGACAACCAGTCGCTATCACTTCCTCTCCCGCCCACGCCGCTTCGGTAAATCCCTGCTGGTTGACACCCTCAAAGAACTCTTCGAGGGTAACGAACCCCTATTCCAAGGCTTAGCCATTCACCCGTTATGGGACTGGACAAAACAACACCCCGTCATCCACATCACCTTCAACGACGGCGTACATACCGACCGCACACAACTTGACACCCTCATAATCGGGCAACTCAAAAAGAATGCCGAACGACTAGGAGTCAAATTACAAGAAGGGCTTATTTCACAACAATTTGCGCAATTGATTGAAGACAGCGTAGAAGCCTACTCACAACCTGCGGTAGTACTGATCGACGAATACGACAAACCCATCCTCGACCAAATTCTGGACAGCCAACGCGCCACAGAATTGCGTGACGGGCTGAAAAACCTTTATTCCGTGCTGAAAGGGCGCGACACCCTGCTGCGCTTTGTACTACTGACCGGCGTATCCAAATTTTCCCAAGTCTCACTCTTCAGCGGGTTAAACAACCTCAACGACATCACGTTGGATGCGCGTTACAGCGCCCTGTGCGGCTACACCCAAAGCGAACTGGAACACCATTTCCATGACCATCTAAAAGGCGCGGATATGGCACGAGTGAGGGCATGGTACAACGGCTACAATTGGTTAGGAGAATCCGTTTACAACCCGTTTGACATCTTGTTATTTGTCGATAAAGGGCAACAGTTTCGCAGTTACTGGTTTGAAACCGCCACCCCCAGCTTTCTGCTGACCTTGCTCAAAACCGGACATTACTACCTGCCGCAACTGGAATACCTCGAAGTCCAAGAGTCCAGCCTTGGCAGCATTGACATCGACAATATCCCCGCCGAAGTGCTGCTATTCCAGACAGGCTACCTCACCATCCACGAAACCCTGCAAATGGGCAACCAATTGGGTTTCGTCTTAGGCTACCCCAACCTTGAAGTCAAACTCAGCCTAACCACCCATTTACTGAGCTACCTAACCCCAACCAACAGCCGCGCCCCCCAAACCAGCATACAAATCTACCGCCTATTGGCAAAAGCAGACATGGACGGGCTACGAGATACCCTCAAACGCTTCTTCGCTAGCATCCCCCACGATTGGTATCGCAATAACAATATTGATCAGTACGAAGGTTATTACGCCAGCCTGTTCTACGCTCACATGGTCGCTTGTGGTGCTACCACCATTGCGGAAGATGTCACCGCCACGGGACAAATTGACCTAACCGCTATCGTAGAAAACAAGGTATTTATTTTCGAGTTCAAGGCTATCGACACAGAACAGGGCAATGGCGCAGCATTGGCACAAATCAAAGCCAAACGCTACGCTGACAAATACCGCGACGGGCGCGAGTTATATCTGGTGGGCATCGAATTCAGTAAACAAACCCGCAATATCGTCGGGTTTGAGTGGGAGAAAATCTAAAGCACTCTGCCTATTCTCCGTATGCCGCCGCATCCACCAACAAACAAGCATCCTCCCGCACCGCCAACACAATCGGCAAACATGCCCCGCTACGCCATTGCGCCAGCGCATCAACCTTCCCCGCCCCCGTCACCAACACCAATTGCTGCCGACACGCCTGCAATGCCGCCACACTCAAACTCACCCGCTCCGGCGGCGGCTTCGGCGCATCGAACACCGCAACGGTTAGGGATTTCCCCTCTTCAAACCCCGGAAACAAACTCGCCGTATGCCCGTCTTCGCCCATCCCCAACATCACCACATCAAACGGCAATTTATCGTGGATAGTCTGCGCATAAGCCTCCGCCGCCGCTTCCGCCCCCAACTCCGCCGGAATCGGAAAACGCCGTTCAGTCGGCAAGCTCATCCGCGAATTGCGTTCCACATGCTCAACCGGCAAACACCGCTCATCCCCCCAAAAAATCTCCCACTTATCCCAATCCTGCGGTGTATCTGCCAGCAAATCATACGCCCGCTGCGGCGTACCGCCCCCTGCTAACACCAAGCGAAACACTCCACGTTCGCGAATCGCCACCTGAGCCGCCGCTGCAATCCACTCGCACGCCCGCTGCGCTACCGCTTCCGCATCCACCAACACTTGCGTATCACTGGGTAACATCACTCACCTCCATTGCACGACAAGGTGTGCCGCCACGCTCTATCCGAATCCCCAAAAATCTTTTCTGCCGCCTTCGGCCCCCAGCCACCTGCCGGGTATTGCAAGGGCAATTGCTCGTCTTCTGCCCAACGTTGCATCACCGGGTCAACCACCGTCCAAGCCGCTTTCACCTCGTCATAACGTAAAAACAGCGAGCTATCGCCCTTGATCACATCCAGCAACAATTCCTCATACGCTTCGGCTTTGCGCTCACCCGGCGTACTCACCGACGCATCCATCACAATCTGGCGCGTGTGCATTTCCAGCCCCGGCACTTTCGCAGAAATCTCCATGCGCACCGCATCTTCCGGCTGAATCCCAATCAACAACCAATTCGGATGCGGCTGATACACCCCGCTGCCCTTAAACAATTGCATCGGCGGCTGCTTAAAACGCACCGCCACCAACGAACGCCGCTCTTTCAACCGCTTGCCAGTACGCAAATAAAACGGCACATCCTTCCAACGCCAATTGTCGATATACAGCTTCATCGCCGCGTAAGATTCGGTATGGCTACCCGCTGCCACCCCCGTTTCCTGCAAATAACCGGGGACAGCTTCACCCTTCACCTCACCCGCCGCGTATTGCCCACGAATCGCATGAGTCGCAAGCTGCTCCAGATTCACCGGGCGAATGGATTGCAATACCTTGACCTTTTCATTGCGCAAGGCTTCCGCTTCCAGCGACACGGGCGGCTCCATTGCCAGCAAGGCCATCACTTGCAGCAAATGGCTTTGGATCATGTCGCGCACCGCACCGCCGCTCTTATCGTAATAGCTGGCACGCCCATCCACTCCCACCGTTTCCGCGTGGGTAATCTGAATGTGGTCAATGTGATAACGATTCCACAACGGCTCTAAAATCAGGTTAGCGAAACGCAGCACCAGCAAGTTTTGCACCGCTTCTTTGCCCACGTAATGGTCAATGCGGTAAATCTGTTCTTCCTTAAGATGCTCGCTGAGGCTGTGCTGCAAGGTACGCGCCGATTCCAAATCGTGACCAAACGGCTTTTCGATCACCATGCGCCGAAAACCTTGCACCTCATCCAACAATTGCGCCGCCGCCAGCCCTTCGGTGACAGTGACGTACAAATCGGGGCTGACGGAAAGGTAAAAAATCACGTTGTTGGCGCATTCGCCATCATTTTGAATCCATGCACCCAAGGCTTGGTAGAACGTCGCCTCCGTCAAACTTCCCGCCAAATAATCCAGCCGCTGAATGAAGCTTTCTAACGCTGCATCTTCTGCCACACCTTGCTTCAGCAATTGCTGGCGTACTTCTACCTGCCAAGAAATCTGCGTAAAGGGGGTACGTCCACAGCCAAGAATTTCCACATCATCCGCCAAATGACCCATGCAATGCAGTTGGTAGAGTGCTGGCAATAACTTGTGCACCGCCAGATTGCCCGTCGCCCCAAAAATAACGTAGGCGTGCGAAATCCCCACACAACCACAACTCATAACAGCTCCTCTGCACGATCCGTGCCCCAATGCGTGTGGAAATGCAGTGCCGGGTCGCGATCAACTCGCTGGTAGCCATGCGCCCCAAAGAAATCGCGTTGCGCTTGCAAAATATTCGCCGAACCGTCTGCACAACGGTAGCCGTCATAGAATGACAACGCGGAAGATAATGCCGGAGCTGGCACACCTTGCATCACCGCTAACGCCACCGCTTTACGCCAACCACTTTCCGCTTGCTTCAGTTCCACCGCAAAAAACGCATCTTGCAACAGGCTTTGCGGCACAGGTTCGCGTTCAAAACTGGCTTTAATGTCGCCAAGAAAACGGCTGCGAATAATGCAACCCGCCCGCCACAGCAAGGCAATGTCGCCATAAGGCAAATTCCAACCATTTTGCGCCGCCGCCGTTTGCATCAGCATGAAACCTTGCGCATACGACACCAGTTTTGCCGCATACAGCGCATCATGAATAGCATCGAGATAGGCTTGCCGCTGATCTGCCGCCACGGGTGCGGCTAAACCGCCCAAAAGTTGAGAAGCAGCGACACGTTCATCCTTACGCGCCGACAACATCCGTGCATGAACGGCTTCGCCAATCAGGGTCAGTGGCACGGCATGTTCGAGCGCGTCTTGCGCCGTCCATAACCCCGTGCCTTTTTGCCCGGCACGGTCGAGGATTTTGGTGACAAGTGGGCTACCGTCCACGTCTTTCTGGCGCAAAATCTGGCTGGTAATGTCGATCAGATACGATTCAAGCTTGCCTTGATTCCACACGGCAAACGTATCCGCCATTGCGTCGAAATCCATGCCCAAAGCATGTTGCATCAGGTGGCAGGCTTCGGCAATCAGTTGCATATCGCCGTATTCGATGCCGTTATGCACCATTTTGACGTAATGCCCCGCTCCGCCTTCACCGAGCCATTGGCAACAGGCAACACCGTCCGCTTTGGCAGCAACGGCTTGGAACATCTCACGAATGTCCGACCATGCTTCGACTGCACCACCGGGCATCAAGGAAGGGCCGTGCCGTGCGCCCTCTTCACCGCCAGATACGCCCATGCCGACAAAATGAATAGCCTTTGCGGTCAGTTCCTGCCAGCGGCGCGTGGTATCTTTGTAGTTGGAATTGCCACCATCGATAATAATGTCGTTGGGGTTGAGCAGCGGTAGCAATTGCTCGATCACCGCATCGACAGCCCGCCCTGCCGTGACCATCAGCATAATAATGCGTGGCTGTGCAAGCTGATTGACGAATTCGGGTAAGGTTGGCGCGGCTTGGATCGTGCGCCCCTGTGCCTGTTGCGCCATGAATTGTTCGGTGAGGGAATAGGTGCGGTTATATACGCTAAGGGAATAGCCGTGATCATTCAGGTTGAGCGCAAGGTTTGACCCCATTACGCCGAGACCGATTAAGCCAATATTGCTGGGAGTGGTGTCCATGCCTACCTCGTTGTCATGTTAAGTATGGTGGTGGGTAGACGTAGAATAGCAGAGCGTGGAAGGGATGCCCACCAAGCGTGGCAGGCATCCATCTTCATAGGCGGGTTTACTGAGCAGTGCTTTTGAACACCGCTTTAATCGTACCGACCATAACCGTCGTGGTCACTGTCTTCTTTGCAACTTTAGAACTCAAGTGGCGCACGCGCAGAATATCCCCTGCTTTGAGCGCCCCCTTAACTTTGGTATAAGCACCACCATTAAGGCTGTATTCCCCGCCACTAACACTCACAGCGGTTGGCACGTTAATGCCAGCAATGGTCGCAGGGTCAGACTCCACCACCGTGTTCAAAGCGACGGCGGTTTTGGCTGGAAAACTGAAAGCATCCGGCACGGTATCCAGCAACATGACCGTACTCACGAAACTCGCCTTGACACCGCCTACTGTTAGTGCAGTGGTCACTTTGCCTTGTGACTTGCTTGAGGACACATGACGAACCCGCAAGGTATCGCCCGTCTTAGCCGTACCCTTGGCTTTCGTATACGCTCCACCATTGAGGCTGTATTCACCAGCGCTAATACTCACTGCGGTTGGCGCATTCATCCCAGTCAGCGTAACCAGCTCAGATTCAAGCACTGTCGCTGGCAATACATTCGTGAGTTCCGCAAAACTGAAGGCATCGGGCGCAGTATCAATCACCAGCGTGGTACTTTTAAACGTCAGCGTTTGTGCTCCAAGCTTCACCGTTGTCGTCACCGCAGTCTTGGACTTGCTCGAAGATGTATGCCGTACTACTAACTGATCACCATTTTGCACCGTACCCTTCGCTTTGCTGTAAACACCACTATTCTTGCTGTACTCACCACCGGTGATAGTCAGCGCCACTGGCGCAGTCAAACCATTGACCGTAATACTGTTGGAGGTCATCAAAGTGCTAGGTAACACATCCGTTTTTTCACTGAATATCATAGGAATGGGTTCAGCCAAAGTCGTGCTGCTAAACATACTGCTAACACCGCCAATCGTCAGCGTTGTATCCACTTTGGTCGCGTAATTGGCTGAAGCATTGTGTTGTACCCGCACCGTTGCGCCATTGCTCACCGTTCCTGCCGTGCTGGTGAATGCGCCACCATTAATGCTATAGCTGCCACCAGCAACGCTGATCGCTGCTGGCGCATTAATCCCACCAACGGTGATGCTGTTGGATGTCATTGCACTAGAACGTACTACATTGGTTTGCGCGGTGAAACTGAACGCATCCGGCGTTGTATCAACGGGTTCAGTCAAGGTTGTACTACTAAACGTACCATCGACACCGCCAATCGTTAGGGTTGTATCCACTTTGGTCGCATACCCAGTAGCGGAGGTGTGCTGTACGCGTACTCTGTCTCCATTGCTTACCAAACGTGGCGTATTAGTGAATGCTGCACCGTTAATACTGTAATGCCCACCCGCCACACTCATCGCAACGGCAACCTCAATACCACTGACCGTCACTTCATTGGATGTCATCAAGCTGGAACGTGCCACGTTAGTTTGTGCGGTGAAGCTAAAAGCATCCGGTTGAGTATCAACACCATGCGCCGCGTCACTATACAACACTGCTCCCCAGTCTAACCCCGGATAACCGACCCAAGGAATAGCGCGTCCCGCCAAGGCATAACGTTTACCATTCGCAGGAGTAAAACTGAAGCTGGTAGCGCTACCCGTATTTTGAATAGATTCTGCAACAACTTGTTGAGCATTGCTGATTTGTACATTATCAACCAAAAAACTAACATCAGACGTTACACCCACGTAACGGTAACCATTGTGACGGTATTGCGCCCTGAATTTTACCAATTTGTCAGCATAGGCACTTAATGAAAGCGTTTTTGTAGAAAATGCCGACTCTTCTTCATTGCCTGAAGATGTACCCGTTTTACTGTAAATGTCTCGCCAACTTGCACCACCATCCACACTAATTTGTAGAGCAGCCGTTTGCCCATCCGTTGCATAACCCAGTTTAGAATCAAACTGTAAAATACTGTCGCCAGAGGGAATATAGGTAATAGGGAATTCAACTGTTTCAGATGATGTGACAGGTGCTAAACGGTAAACCGCCGTATCGCTAATGTCTGAATCTGAATAAATCAGGTCATAGGAAGCATCCGTACCATCCGTCACATTCAAACTATCGCTTTCCGCATTATAACTCCCCGTAGCCTCTGAAATTTCTGCCACATAGGCTTCATATTGTTGGGCAAGGGAAACGGCGTTAAATGTATATGTCGCCAACGCACCACCCACCGGATTGGTATTGCCACTGACTTGAACCTGCTCTTCCGATGTCCCCACTGATTGGGGATCAATGACCGTCACGGTATAGCTAAAATTCCGCGAACTACCATTAACCGTCACGTTATTGACGCTTACTTGGTAACTGGTATCCGCAGCAGGTTTAGGCCAGTCTTGATCAGGGGTCATATTATTAGGTCGCCATACCAAGGTATTTTCCCCATAACCATTGGTAGGCGTTTCCAATGTTACCGGAACATTGACACTACCTTGCTTCATGGAGACGGTGGCGTTTGCAAAATTTGCACCCGGATAAGCAAAAGACCAACGTACTGGCACAACTTGATAAGGATTAAAACCTTTCGTGGGCCATGCCACGAAATCGTCGCGGGTGGTCGGTCTAGCTGAGCCAAAACGCCCATCAAATACCCAAACAGCGTTAGCGGCGCTGTAAGTATCGATTGCTGGCACATCGCCAGTGCCCATTTGCTGAGTCTGTGGATATAGCAGCCAACGGCGATGCCCAGCCACCGTATTGTTAGTACCGTTGTCACGCATTTGTCCGCCAACAGCATCCCAACCGTTGTGCCCCAAAGAAATGTTAGAACTGCTCGCAGCGGTATACCCATCTGCGGTATAACACCGCCATGAACTAGGGGAGTATGGCTTAGTGAATTATTGGCACTCATCATTAAAGCAGCTTGCTGTGCTTTCGTATTGAACGTATTCGATAGCGTTACGCTGGCAGGAACACCAGCCATCGCACGGAAGTAATTGATGCGAGCTAGGACAGAATCTTTAAATGCACTGCTGGTCGCGCCTGCATTACAAGCGGCATGATTACCCGTCCATTCAATAGGTGTGTTGAGTGAGGCTGAATAAACGCTATTGTAAAAAGCGCGTGCCAACTGACGATTACTGGGATTAACTGTCCAACCGCCGGTATTAGAGGATGGCACACGCCAAGCGGCTTCCAATTCCTCTGACAACGGGTATGGCTGCAACGCGGGGTAATTAGGGGCATCCCCTAACACCTCGGATGTTAGCAATACGCTGGGTCTTGCATCACCTTGATAGGAAGACAACTTACCTTCTTGGCAAGCTGACAATAAGAATGTAGCGATAATACTGACAACAGCAAACCGCTTAACGACTGAGAATACCTGCATGTTAAAAGCCCCCCTTACTTGCCCATGATCGTCGATGAGCATAATTCACCCAAACTCATTCACACACTGAATATACATTTGTTTTATATAAAACAAAACAAATTAATGACTGTTTGAGGGATGCTAACAACCTCAGGTACCCCTTATCAGAAACCGCTTATTTTGTTGTAGTTTTGAAAGTTGCTTTGGTCTTGCCGACTGTTAGGGTCGTGGTTACGGTTTTCTTGGCACTTTTGGAACTCAAGTGCCGTACTCGTAAGACATCGCTGGCTTTAAGCATACCTTTGGCTTTGGTGTAAGCACCGCCATTAACGCTGTATTCCCCACCACTGACACTGACTGCTGTAGGCACATTGATACCACTGATGGTAATAGGAGCAGACTCTACCCAAGTGTTCAGGGCTACGGAGGTTTTAGCAGCAAAGCTAAAAATGTCTGGTGTCGTATCAATCACCAGCGTAGTGCTTTTAAATGTCAGCGTTTGCTTACCCAGTTTCACAGTGCTCGTCAGCGTTGTCTTGGACTTGCTGGAAGACGTATGCCGTATTTGCACGTTATCACCATTTTGAACTGTACCTTTCGCCTTAGTGTATACCCCACTATTCTTGCGATATTCCCCCCCCGTAATGCTAATAACCGTAGCACTCGTCAATCCTCTGAGTGTAAGAGTGTTTGATTCAATCAGGGTCGAAGGTAAAACCCCCGTTTGCTCGATAAAAGCCAATTTGCTGTCTGGGACTAACGGGTTAGAACCCTGTTTATACTCAGCGAGGTTGCTGACTCCATCGGCATCTTTATCGCTACTAGCGTCGCTGGCATCCAACGGATTCAAACCATACAGGGTTTCCCAACTATCCGGCATCCCGTCATTATCATCATCACTATCAGCATTATTACCCATGCCATCCTTGTCGGTATCCACGGATTCAGCAGGATCATTCGGGAATGCATCCAGTTCATTAGGCACACCATCACCGTCACGATCAGTATTATTGTCGGTCAGATATTGCAGCAAGGCTGCATATTTGGGTGACGTGGTTTGCCCAACATGCTCCAACGCCCCCCATGCTCCGTAGCGCCCCGGCGTACCGATGTCGGTAAAATGCGTAAATAACCCACCGCCTTGCTGTTTCCACGCTGCCAAATACTCGCTATAAAGCTGCCCCATACGCGGATCACGGTTGGCTTGTGTAAACAGGTTAATCACCCCCGTGCTGAGTGTTCCCCAAATGTCGGCGATATGCTGCCCACCTTCATAAGAAATCAGGTGCAAGCCGTGTTGTTGCGCTAACTGCTGATGGTTGTTGATCCAACCAGCTACTTGTTGGATAGCACTGGTATCTGGGCTATTACTAAGTACATTGCCGTGCTGCAATTCCTCGAACAATTTGCCCATGCCACCGTCCGCATCTTTTAACCAGCCATCCAGTTCCGCAGTCACTGTCCGATCGCCCAAATGTCCACCGAAATACGGTGCAATCGCTAGGGTGTCGATACCGTAGTGGCTACAAGGACCTTCTTTCCACAAAGGGCAAGCTAGTGCCTGTTCCGCTGGGTATGTCCACGCTGCCTGCCCGCCCATCACGCATACCACACGGTTGGCATTATTGCCGAACACCTCTTTCCAAATGTGGCACATTTCCGCACTGCGCTTACCGTACCAGTTAAGGCGTACCGTATGATCGTCTGCAACTGTATCAGGCCATAACGCCCGACCTTGCTGGAGCGCGTAAGTACTTTGCGCAAAAATGCTGTTCCAAACTTCGTTGGAATATTCCACATACACCTTATTGTGCGACTTCAGATTGTCACGCACTTGGATCGCAAACTGGCGTATATAATCATCATCGGCTTTGTGCGGCATGTTGAACCACGCGGATTTATCCAAATCGTTCGCCAGTTGCAACATGATTTCCAGCGGAATGCCGGATTGATAGCCGTAATGTGCATAGCGAGCATCACTGGGTAACGGGCGCTCCGTCCAATGTTCCTGCGTACTGCCATTAGTCGCCATCCAATCCATAAAACGTAATACCTGAAACGGGCGGGTACGTTCCAGAAAATCGGGGTTGAATACATGTTGGGCGTAAGTAGTGGCATACGCTTCTGGAATCATGCGGATATTGCGTAAGTAATTGCCATTATGTTGCGGGTCAGTCGCCGTCAATGTCATCAAAATAGCCGTACCGTTATTCTTATCCGGCACAATATTAATGACATCACGCCCTGTTCTGGATTCTGCCTCCAGTTTGTGGGCAGAAAAGTGGTACTGGAGCGTGCCTTCGCCGTCATACAACACCACGTAGCGCCCGCCTTTGAATTCAGGGTACATCGCCCAGTAAGTGGCCACACGGGTAAAAATCGGCGCATCTTCCGATTTTGGCAGGGACTTCACCCAACCCTCCGCATCCAGATTAAGCTGCGCCTGTTCGCCCGTATCCCACTGTCCGGTACAGCCGGGATCAGGTTTTGCCACCCAATAAGCACACTGAGTAATCCAAGTACGCGACATTTTGAACAGATCAAGGAACGGCATTTGCGAACTCCAGTCCGACACACCGCTGAGGTTAGTGCCTAACAACGATGCAGCACTGTCGCGTGTTTTGGGATCAGTGCCAGCCAAATGCTCCGCCTGATTACTCGTACCGTCCCCGTCGGAATCCAGCTTGGCATCAGCCGCATCGTTAGGATTTAAACCGTAATGGCGTTCCCAGTCATCCGACATCCCATCAACATCGCTATCCTCCTGTGTCAGACTGATTTGCAAGCTGGATGAGATGGTGCGTGCATCACCGACAATAGTGCCAATCGTGACAGTGATCTTTTCACTGGCCTCAATCAAACTATCGTCGATAGCATCCAGTCGTACTGTGCCGCTCGTACTACCGGCGGGAATCAACAACGATGCGGTAGCAAGACGGTAATCAGTTCCTTGGGTTGCTGTACCCGCAACATTCAGAGCGAGCGTAACGGATGTGGCAACGGCTTTATCCAAGTGTGCGCTCAACGTCACACTACCGCCTTTTTCGGACATGCCTGTAGCAGAAGCAGTCAGCGTCACCACCGCTTCATAATCCGTACCGTTGAGATAATCCAACAAAGCATCGTACTTGGGGGAATGGGTTTGTAGCACATGCTCCAGTACACCCCAACTGCCCCATTTGCTGGGAATGCCAATGTCGGTGTAATTCATCATCAAGCCACCGCCACGCGCCTCCCAACCACGCAGGTAATCGAGATACAACGCCCCCATGCGCGGGTCGCGGTTAGCATTGATGAAGAGATTGGTTAATGCGCTGTCATTTTCCACACCACCCACACCAACCAAGTGTTGTCCGCCCTCATAACCTAATAATTGCAAGCGGCGGGTGCTTGCCAACGTGTTGTAAGCATCCATCCAACGCCATGATTCCGCGATTGCACCACCGGCTGCTCCGCCCGCCAAAACGCCCCCTGTGGTTAGCTCGGCAAATAGCTTATCCAGTCCGCCATCCGCTGCACCCGTCCAAGCATTGACCTCGGCTTGATGGGTGGGAAGACCAAGGTAGTAACCGAAGTAAGGTGCAATGGCGAGAGCGCCAATGCCATGGGTGCTACACGGTTTTTTATCCCACAACGAACAGTCCAAGGCGGCAGAAGCTGTCCAAGTATTAGCCGCTTGCGCACCTAGCACACAAGTCACCCGACTGGCTTGCGCTCCAAAAGCGGTTTTCCAAATGTCACACATTTCTGCAGTACGCTTGCCATACCAATTAATCACTTTCGTGTAATCGCTGTCTGTGCCACCCGACCACAGCGCCTTGGCTTGGTCACGTATCCACGCGTGCTGGCTAAACTGGGTATTCCAAACTTCATTGGAATATTCCACGTAAATCGGCAGCGTGGCATCAAGCGTATCCCGAACCAAGGTCGCAAACTGACGCATGTAGTCATCATCCGCCTTGTGCGGCATATTGAACCACGCGGGTTTGCGGGTTTCATTAGCGAGTTGCACCATTATTTCTAGCGGAGCGCCAATCGGATTTCCGTAAGTGGCATAGGTAGCCGCCGTTGGTTTTGCCCTGTCTGTCCAACGTTGTTGTGCATTGCCATTGGTATTCATCCAGTCCATAAAGCGCAGCGTTTGGTATGGCTGGATACGGGAAATAAAATCGGGGTTGAATATCTGCTGCGGGTAAATACCCTCATCGGCTTGCCGGATCAGGCGCATATTGCGGATATAATTCCCTGTTTTATTCGGGTCGGTGTCCATGATCTGTATCTGAATCAGACCACGGTTCAAGTCAATATCCAGTACATCACGCCCTCGCGTGGATTCAGCAGCAATTTTTTGTGCGCCCAGCCGATAATGCAGCGTCCCCTCCCCCTCATACAGCAATAAGTAACGTCCGGCAGGGAAGTTTTTCGGTACATCCAACACTGTGCCAGCAATGGAATAACCCGGTGTGGCAGGGTCTGGAAGTGATTTCACCCAACCATCCGCATCGAGGTCAAGTTTAGCGTTCTCATGGGTTTCCCAGCGTCCATTGCAATCAGCATCACGGCTATTGTCACATTGAGTGAGCCACGGACGCGCTTGCTTAAACAAATTGGTAAACGGGCGTTGAGTAGACCAATCCGAAATGCCACCAAGATTGCTACCCAACCGTAACGTTGTACCCTCGGCTACCGCTAGATCAGATAGCGCAAGCCCTAACAACAGTGTTACTAACCAAGTGGTTGCCATCTTCATCATGATTTTACCTGCCGTCTCTATTTTGTTGTGCTTTTAAAACTGACTGACGTATTGCCTAGTTTCAGGCTAGTAGTAACCATCTTCCCCGCACGAGCCGCCGCTGTATGCCGTACCTGCAAGCTATCCCCCGCCTGTAACAGCCCTTTGACTTTGGTATACGCCCCACCGTTGAGACGGTATTCCCCATTGCTGACCGTCACAGGAATAGCAACATTGATGCCACTGATCGTAACAATGGCAGATTCCACCCAACTGTTTAAACTCACCCCCGTCTGCGGCGTAAAACTAATCGGGGTAGGCGTACTGTCGATCACGAACGTCGTACTTTTAAAAGCGTAAACATTCTTGCCTACCTTGACCGTCGTGGTAACAGTGGTATTGGATTTACTGGAAGCCGTGTGCCGCACCTGTAAAGTATCGCCATTGTTCACCGTACCTTTGGCTTTGGTGTACGCTCCACCATTCTTACGGTATTCACCACCTGTCACGGTGAGAGCAGTAGTAGCACTCAAACCGCTAAGTGTAATGGTATTGGATTCGATCAAGGCGGTCGGTTTAACACCTATTTGGCTGTTAAATGTATTGTTTGGCGGGGTTTGCAGGTTGACCAGATAATCAAGCAACGAATGCCAATAAGTAGGCAAGCTATCCCAGGGGTTGCCATCATTGCCATCGTCGGTGAAGTAAAGGTAGCCATAATTCCATTGCAGTGCCTGATTGACGACCGCTGATACAGCATTGGCAGGAACGTCATAAACCAGCAAAGCAGACTGGCGGGCGGCGGTGGTCTGCGTCCAATCATTTGGCTTGATTGCCTGCAACCACTCAGCATAGGAAGATTCAAAAGTAACTGCACTCTGTGCTACCACATCGTTACTGACATAAGACGCAGCAGGTGTAATGCCAGGGTTCAGCACGATCAACGGCAATCCTAATGAACGAGCATAGCCGCTGAGTTCCTGATAAAAGCTGACCTGCTTGGAGTCAGTTGCCGCCTCGTCGAAGAAAATGCCGTGCACCGCAAAATGATCGGCATACGCTTTGATGTCCCGCTTCATATCTACCAATGAACGGGTGTTATAACAGCTAGCCTGTGCTTGAGAATTGCCCCAGCAGGTGGGAACATAACCTAACAGGGTGACACCTGCGGTACGTAATGCCTGCATTCCTATCTGGTAGTCGCTATTGGGTGTACCGGATGCACCCGGCCCGTTCGCAGGGTTAATAATCGCTGTAATATCGACTTTGGCTTGTGCCGCCGCGACATCATCCCAGATATAGCTGTTTGCATTCCAATGGCTAGGGTATTGGTACAGGGGCAATAGCATGGATAGCTTGGGATGGTGATAAAAGTTAACCTTGTCGATCAATAGGTCATAGGCATCCTGCGCATAATTGCCATCTGCCTGTACCGCTACTGCCAAGCGGTCAGGGTCATTGGGTGTCAGGACGGGGGCGACCGTCATATTCAGTTCATGCCGTGCACCATCAATAATGAAATAACGGTAATAGACTTGACCAGAACGGATTTCACCTTCCATCTGCAAGTGATGCCACTGCTTGACCGCCAAAGCTTGCTGGATAGGTGTCGCCACCCAGCGTTCGCTTTGGTGAGGATTCCAATAACGCCATTGCGGGCCATTACTACCAACATTCATCCACTGCAATGCCCATTCGTAGCGCTTCCCCCCTTGCCACTGGTTCATGGTGAATTCCAACGCTTGAATACGCGAAGGCATCCCCTGATTATTGAAGCTGGTTTCAGGCAGATAAAAATCCAGCTCCAGTGTAAAGAAATGGGCATCTGGATCGGCTGGTAAGTTACGGTAGCAGTGAATATTGGAATAAGGATCGCCACCCGTCAGACCGCAACGTAACGCCTTGCCAGTGGGGGAGTTCGCCAACGAATTTTCGATAACCCAAGTAGGATTGCCCTCTTGATACCCCCCCCATGCAGTGGCATTTTCCTCAAGATTAATAGCAATTCCCGCATAAGCGGGTGACATTAGCCCAACCCAGCAGATATTCCATGCCATTATTACGAATCGGATGAGTATTGTTTTCACCTTATTGCCCTTGTGTCCATACGTTTGTTACTGAGTGGTACTTTTGAACGCTGCTTTAACGGTGCCAACGGTTAAGCTGGTCGTGACCGTTTTTTTGCTGCTTTTGGAACTCATATGGCGCACTTGCAACGTATCTCCCGCCTTTGCAACGCCTTTAGCCTTGGTGTATTCGCCGCCATTAACGCTGTACTCTCCACCACTGATACTGACGGCAACTGCTGTATTGATGCCGCTGACGGTGATGCTTTCAGATTCGACCCAGCTATTAAGCGCAATGCCGGTAAGGGCAGTGAAGCTGAAAGCATCGGGGGTACTATCAATGACCAGCGTGGTGGTGCTAAACACGGGTTTTACGCCCCCTACCGTCAGGGTGGTTTTCACCGTAGTGTTGGATTTGCTGGACGTGATCTGGCGCAGTTGCAGCGTATCACCCACTTTAGCAGTACCCTTGCTTTTGGTGTAAGCCCCACCGTTGATACGGTATTCGCCCCCCGTCACACTGACCGCAACAGGCACATTAATGCCACTCAGCGTGATGACATTGGATTCCACCAAACTAGTAGGTGTGACCCCCGTCTTGGCTATCCAGTTGATGAGGTCAGGTGTGCTATCCATAACGAAGGTCGTGCTTTTGAATGTGTAGGTATTCGTACCTGCCTTCAGGGTTGTGGTAACAGCCGTATTGGATTTACTGGAAGAGGTATGCCGCACCTGCAACGTATCACCGTTTTGCACCGTGCCTTTCGTTTTGGTGTACGCCCCACCATTTTTGCGGTATTCCCCACCCGATACAGTGAGGGATACTGACCCCGTTAAACCACTGACCTTAAGGGTGTTGGACTCCATCAGCGTACTGAGTTTGACATCCCGTTGCTCAAGGAAGGTCGTAAGCAGTGTTGTCATCGGCGCACAAGCGCTGACCCAAATGCTACCATAACTGCCCGCCACCACTGCTTTATCGCCGAGCCGCTGGTAGATGTAAGGATAATCCAATGCTTGTTGTGTGACCCAAGCATGTCCATCGCTGGAAATCAGCAAACCTTTGCTGGTAAGGGCGATGTACTGGTTATCCTGCCAGTGGACAGATGACCAAGCACGTACCGTGGCGCTTTCCGTTACACCATCTACCGTGGGTCTGAATGGTGTTGCTGCTGCTAGATTAGTCAGATTGGCAGCCAATACATGCGTGTCACCCGCCGCATCAAACAACAGGTATTGGCTGCCATTCCAGACTGCGCCGTATTCGAGGGCGGCACTATCGATTCCGCTATTGCTGGTGCGAATTGTCCACACCAAACCATCGGGGCTGGTAAGCACAATACCTTGTCCACCAGCCACCAACTCATTATTGCCATAGTCGACATAAGCCAGTTTGGCAGTCGTGCCGGAGAGCACAGGTTGCCAGTTGCTGCCATCACTGCTGGTGAGAATCGTGCCTTGCGCCCCGACAGCCACATAGCGCCCCTTGGCATAAATGACATCGTATAGTGCCGTACTGGGGTAAGTAGCTGGTGTCCAAGTCACACGGTCATCTGACCAGTACAGCCCCCCCAGAGTAGCAACCCCAACATGACGATTGCCAACTTCCGACTTGGCGACTGCCCACAAGCTGGGTGGATAAGTACCGTAGTCATCCACCCCATTCCATTGAAAACCATCCCCCGTAAGCATGACTTGCTGCCCCTCTTCACCATAACCAAACAAAGTCAGCGGCGGGATACTACTGGGACTAAACGTGAGTGCATGGAAGTGGTTGGCAATCCGACTATTGGCAGTTTGTGGGAACGGAGAAACCTGTACCATCTGGCGATAATCACAGCCTTGCAGCAGACGTTTAGCCTGTAATACAAACAGCGAGCTGATCGTATTATTGGCAAGGCTCTGTTCTGGTGTGCTCGATGTCACCGTGGCATTAAGCCTTAACTCGCTGCCTATTGTCTGGGCACTGTAACGGTTAACAACGGTCACGGTCACGGTTTGACCAGCGGCAATTTCGCCCAGCAAAAACATTTCACCTGTCGGTAGATGGCTGCAACCATTCTTCAGAGCGGCACGGACACTGAGTGGGCATTCGGCTTCGCCTTGCTCAAGCTGGAACGCCACTTGTTCTGCCTTATCTGGGGACTGTATGTTTAGCGTGATGCCCGCCGCTGCCTTAACGCCAGTGTTGCTCACTGTCACGACATGCGAAGTAAAAGTATCCGGTGTAACGCTAGTGACGGGTGCAATGCTAACGACCAAATCAGGTTTGCCATCTTTAACCGTTGGGTCAGTACCTTGTTGGTATTCCTCACGATTGGCAATGCCATCACCATCTTTATCCAGACTGGCATCAGCCGCATCCAGCGCATTCAAACCGTACTGGATTTCCCATGTATCCGGCATACCATCGCCATCATCATCGGTATCCTGCGGATTGGGTATTCCGTCACCGTCCGTATCTATGAGCGGATCAACGCCCAAGGGTTCAGCCATTAGCCCGAATACCCCTGTGGCAAGCGCCATTTCCTGAATGGTGAATTCAGACATTTCCACCAAATCGGACTCGTCGGTATAGCGCCGTAAAATCGGGTAAGGGTCGTCAGTATTGAGCATGGTGGGGTAATTGTTGGCATCTTCCTGCGCCTTACGTTGCGGGGTCTTGCCATTGCTCATGTGAGCGAAAATACCAAACACAGGAATGCCAGGGACAGGTTCATCTACACCGTCGTGTATGGATACCGTGTGCAATGGATCATGCGGGTAACGTTTGCCAATGCCGGTAATGAAACTGAAAGCCAGCGGGTTCGCCCCCAGTTGCGCATCCAAGTTTAACGCGGCGGTATCACGGTATTTTTCATCCCCCGTCAAAGCCCATGCTTGTAATAGCGGGAAGGCATACAGCGTGCTTTGGGTAAAGGTTCCCCAACCCAGCCAGTCCGGCACATCCAACCGCGCCCCGTTCTGATAAGGGTTGGCAAGTGTCTGGATGCGACTATTGTTGGCATCCAGAATAATCTTATTGCGGATTTCCTGTTGAGCGGCGGCATTGGCATTGGCTGCCGGAGTACGTAAATAAGCCCAGTAAGCCCGCTTGTAAAAATGCTGCCATTCATGCCAGCCCCATGTATGGCTGTTGCTCGACCACCAGTTGTCAAAATATTGCCGGAAAGCGCTTTCACCCGTCGTGCGGTTAAGTTCTGCCGCTGCCCACAGCCGATTGTCCGAATCATCGGCATCGTTGTATTCACCGGAACAGTTGTTAGCCACATTCTTGAAGCCACCCACAGGTGTATTGCTTGGATGGGCTTGCAGAAAGCTCCAAGCCAAACGAGCCTGTTGCAGGTAGCGGTTTGCCAACGTGGCATCATAGGGTTTCCAGACCCGTGCTGCACTGGCAAACAGCGCCGCTGCTAACGCCGTGTCGTGGGTTGTTTTGGCATAGATATGACGTGGTGTGGTTTCCTTGTGCGGCATGTCGCCAAACCAGCATTCCGACGTCACCTTGTGGTAAACACCGCCATCGCTGTCCTGAAGACGCGCAATCCAATCCAGTTCCCAACGGGCTTCATCCAGCAAATCAGGCACACCGTTAGTGCTTTCGGGGATATTCCAAGCGTTATCGCGGAACTGTTCTGAGCGCATGTCATAAGCGGTGAGCAAATACCACAGGGCAGTCGCGGCAGTGGGCATGTACTTGCCGTAATCCCCAGCATCATGCCAACCACCGTGTACATCCTTAAGACCGCCAATGGATTCGTTATGGTACAGCGGTGAAGTGCTCAAGGATTTATCGAAAACCCCGTCAATCTTGCGCCCGTTCTCAGCGTATTCGTGGCTGAGTGGACGGGTGAAACGGGCTTCCGCATACGGTTCGGTCAAGGCTGTACCGCTACGCTGGTAGAACAGGCCGCGTGCCGTGGTATAAGCCACCGAGTTCAGCGTATCCTTGCTAACCTTAAACGTGTCCGATACCCCGATGCCGGGAATATAGGCACGGTATTCGCCCGCCGTAGTTAAGGCGCTGAAATCAAACTGGTAGACATCTTCACCCGACAGATGCCAGTTAGCATAACGCAGCGTCAGGGGCACGCTCAGAACGGTTTGCCCATCCTGAGCATTCTGGATACTGACGTTGGGTAGAACGTCTGGCAGGCGTAACGCGCCATAAGGCAAGGCGAACATGCCGTTAATGCCGCTATGCAGATCGCCTGCCGTTTGCCAGTTGCCGCCAGTGTTAGTAATCAATGCACCATTGGCATCACTGCCCCAGAACTGACGCGAGTTTTGGCGTACCACCGCCCGCAAATGCGTGGTGCTGCCACTGGCGAGTGCCGTGAAGGCATTACTGCCGAAGCCAGTTTTATACCACAATGCGCCATTATCACCGGCTGCCCAAACGGCGCCACTGTGATTCCATGCGAGAGAATACAGGTGGGGTGTTCCCGTCGGTTTATCTGCCCACGGTTTCCAATGACCATACTGGCGTTGCAGGATAGTGCCATTGTCCCCCACTGCCCAGAGATCATCGGCTTTAGAGCCTCCAACGGCGTGAAGGGTAACGTTGGTAACGTTGTCATCCATGACCCACTTGACACCATTCCAGCGGATAATCGTGCCGTTGTCGCCCACTGCCCAAGCAGCACTACCCGTTTCTGCCAAAACACCACGCAAACTGGATGCTGTTGGGCTGACCACCGTTACCCAAGCACTACCGGTGTAGCGCAAGATAACCCCACCCTCACCGACAATCCACCCCTGATTCAACGGGTCGAAAGCAATTGCCAGCAGGTTAGTACTGACGGGTGAAGTAACCCGTGTCCATTGTTGCCCGTTCCAGTGCAAGATAACGCCACCATCACCAACTGCCCAAGCGGAATCTTCACGGGTAGCCGTCACGGCACGCAGTGTGCTAGTGACAGGCGTGGACTGCGCTTGCCAGCCATTTTGTGGATCATGAAACAGAACGTTACCCTGTGTGCCGACTGCCCAAACGCCCCCTCCGAGATCCCCCAGATAACCACCGACATAACCAACTTTGGGGCGTTCCGGCAAGTAACCGACCTGATTCACCTTGATATTGGTATTCAATTGTTGCCGGTCATTGTAGGTAAAACGGTATTGCGTTACTGCCATCGTATTGTCGGAAAGGTCTTGCACACCCTGTACGGTCAGCGTGTATTCCTGCCCATTCTTCAACGGCTTGGCAAATTGCAGGAACAGGTCATAACGGTTTTTGGGTATGCCGCTGTTGTCAAAGTGTTGCATACGGTAATGCATTCCCGTATCGCTGGCGGGTACTGGGCTGCTGTAAGTACTGTCAGTTGTGCTATGCAGCGTGTAGTTCGCCAAGGTGCGGATACTGCTAGCAGCATAAGCTTCGCTGAAGGTCAGACGTAATACCCGATTACTGACAGGCGTGGGAGCCGTCTCGCCCTGAGTGATAACGGTAGGCCGCGTAATATCACGCAGGGCAATATTATCCACATAGCAAGTACGATTCTTATCATCAGTAGGCCAAGCAAGGGTCTCTACATTACCGAGTGTCCACGCGGGGGTTGCCAGTTTATTCAGCGGAATTTGCACGCGTCGCCAACTCGTATCGATAACACCCCCTTCAATAAAGTCTAGGATGTTCACGGTATTGCTGCTCCGATCCCAAGTACTGAGGTGGAAAACGGGCGGGGTGCTATAACCGGCAGGACAACGGAAATAGAATTCCAAAATATCATGCGCAGAAAAATCACGCCGCGAGCCGCCCCCGCAATACAGTCGGTAAGCCGGGCCATGCCATTTATCAGGCTTGAGTTGCAGGGCATTATTGCCATTCAGCCCTGCGTTAGGGGTCGATTCTAGGTAGAACAGGCAACGGTTGCTGCCATTGCCAGCATCTTCAAACAACACTGGCGCAGAACCCGTTTCACCATCATAGATCAGCATATCGCCAACACCGTAGTGGGGCAGCGCCTCTGCCCATGCCGCTAGTGGCGATAGAATCCAGAAGAGTAGAATTGACCATAGACCATACCTGATTTGCATTTTTTCCTCCGGCACGTTTATTTTGTAGTGCTTTTAAAACTAACTGAGGTACTACCCAGTTTCAGCGTTGTCGTTATCGATTTGCGCGAGCTGGTTGCCGCCGTATGCCGTACTTGCAACGTATCCCCGTTTTGCAGCGTGCCTTTAGCCTTGGTATACACCCCACCATTGATACGGTATTCCCCACCCGTAATACTGAGCGCCAGCGTGGTATTGATGCCGCTGACTGTGACAACAGCCGATTCCACCAGACTACTTAAGCTCACACCCGTTTGCGGCGTAAAACTGATCGGGTCAGGCGTACTATCCACCACCAGTGTCGTACTTTTGAAAGTGTAAGTATTCGTACCTGCTTTCAGCGTCGTCGTAACAGTGGTGTTGGATTTGCTGGAAGCCGTATGCCGAATTTGCAACGTATCCCCGTTTTGCAGCGTGCCTTTAGCCTTGGTATACACCCCACCATTGATACGGTATTCCCCACCCGTAATACTGAGCGCCAGCGTGGTATTGATGCCGCTGACTGTGACAACAGCCGATTCCACCAAACTGCTTAAGCTCACACCCGTTTGCGGCACAAAACTGATCGGGTCAGGCGTACTATCCATCACCAGTGTCGTACTTTTGAAGGTGTAAGTATTCGTACCTGCTTTCAGCGTCGTCGTAACAGTGGTGTTGGAGGCGCTGGAAGCCGTATGCCGTACTTGAACCGTATCGCCATCTTTCACTGTGCCTTTAGCTTTGGTGTAAGCGCTGCCATTAAGGCGATACTCACCCCCACTGATCGTCAAGGCAGCGGGTTTGGTTAAACCACTGATCTGAATGCTATTGGATTCCACCACAGTCGTTGGCTTCACCCCATTCTGATTTTCAAAAGCGGTCGCAACGGGTTGAATATTAACCAAACTGTATTGGGTATTAGCGTATGCAAACGTCAAACGCCGCGCTTGCCCATTCATCACCACATCAAAACAGGGCATTCCACCACAATCCATTTTCTTCACACTCACGGCTTGTAATTGTGCTGCCTGCGGTGCTGCTTGCAATAAGAAAACCCGTACATCTTCACCGACTGGACTCAGCGGTTTAAAACGCGCCCGCTGGCGTGAAGTTATGCCACCAATACGATTGCGGTAGGCGATGACGTGTGGCTCAAGGCTGAATGCACCCGCCTGCAAGGACGCCGCACTGATCCTCCCCACCACGCTGGAAGCAGCATTGCGCTCAAGACGCGCACATTCTGGTGTCAGCCGTAAACTTTGGGCATTCTCCAGCGTCATCGCCACATTCTGGCGAGAAAAGCTGCAACTGGTCGCCGTATCGGTTTCGGCAGCGGTATGCCAGTATTCCTGCACATCCGCCACGCCTCGGTCAGCCTTAACGGCAAACGCATCCACCACCAAATAATTGCCATCATTCAGCGACAACATCCAGCGGTCGAAATAACGCAACCAACCCAGTTCAGCATCATTCGCCCCATACACCGCCTGTGCATCAAGGTGAAGACCGTCGTATCCCCCAATATTCACTTTGGCTAAACGCCCCCGTTCACCGTAAATCTGACTACTGTTAATGGTGTCATTGTTGTAACTGCCGCCGCTGTAACCCGTTTGTGTCGCATTTTCAACCACCAAGGTATTGGCACCCAATGGCAGATTATCAAACAACTCGTTCGTACCATCCTTTATCAAATACGGTTTTCCTTGGGCAGTTTTGGCAATATCCCCGTAACCAAAGTCGTACAACAAACGATTGCCATACGCTGACCAAATCAGCCCACCGAAATCCAACTCACGGTGCGGGAAATCATTGGGTACACCACTCACCGCGAGATAAGTTTGATCCGCTTGTTTGAAACGCAATCCCTCTTTTTGTGCCAACGTACTGCTACCCGGCAAATACTGACGTAGCGAACCAGTCAACGCCTCGGTAAATAGGCTGGTACGCGTTCCCTTCTGGGTAGTGCGCTGACATTGCGCCGCCAACCCAATCCAATCGCGTGCCATGGACGGTTGCACTGCCCACGGATCTTCTAGGTCTTTGGAAAACCATTTATTGCTGAAATACTCCTGTACCTTGCACGCATCAAGGTTAACCGTGCCAATGGCTTTTTTGCCGATCATTTCTTCCCACAACAGCATGTGGAGCGGGTCGAGTGTGTACCAACCAAGTTTTTCCCAAGAATCACCGAAATCGACCATGCTACCGTCAGGTGTCATAAAATCCAGATACCAATCGGCGGTTTTAGCAATACGCTCCCAGCGCACACTCTCCAGTGGCACACCAAAGCCCTGCATCACCAGATTATTGATTTCGCGCAGGCTAGAGTAGGAAACATTGGTGTATTCGACAATGCCTTCGATATACGCCCCATCCGTCAGGTAGAAATCGCGGTGTAACCATAGGCTTTCCAACACTTTTTCCAATACCACGGGCGCCCGGGGATCTTCATGGTAATAAGCTAATGCCCAATAGGTTGCACCCTTGCCCAGCACGGGTGTCCAGTTATTGCCATTGAAAATCGACCAATCTTTGGCTGCATATTGTTGTAAATAACAATCAGCCAGTGCACCGAGTTTGGTATCTATGGCTTTTTTATCGGCAGCGGCTAAGTCATGCCAGAACACATCCACAAACAGCGACCAGAATTTCATGGTGGGTTCTGTGCCAAGATCAAAGCATTTATAGCCCCAATCCCACACCACTGTCGGGAAACGCCGCATTTCATACGCGATAAAAGCCGCCTGTAAGGCTTGGGTTTCAGCAGCACTGTACGTGCAAGCGCTGCCCTCGCTTTGGCATTGCTTCAACTGCCGCAGCAGAAACAATACCCGCAAGGCACGATCTTGATTCCACACGGGATCCGTCGGCGGATTCAAATAGAAAGCAGCATCAGCTAACGTTTGCAAGCCAGTGGGTGAACCTCCCCGACAAGGCGCATATCCTTTGGTGTTTTTGTCCCAGACATTTTTGGCATTAAAGACCACGCCCCAATCCGCATCAAGGCCGCTGTTCACACAAGGCAAAGACTCAAACGGTTGCCAGTAGGCTTTCCAAGCCGCACCATTTCCCAAAAGACGTGGGTGTTGTGGGGCGGGTTGATGCAATGGCTGCAAAGCGCGGGTAGTCTTCAAGCTAACGGAATGCAGTTCCAGATTTTCATTCTCGTGCGTGGTGCAGGCACTCGGATTAGCTTTTTCACACGCTTTAGTGTACTGGTTATAGGTCAACAGCGTCACGATCACTTCATCCACGCCACGCATGGCTTCTGGAACAGCCGCTTGAAACACCTGTTTACCGCTATAGCCGATTTTCTCAATCGGGTCATGTGGCCCAGTGACGGTATATTGACTATCGCCCGGTTTTGCCCACAACAAGAACAAGCCCGCCGGTACATCCGGTTGCCAGTCGGTACTCACATCCAGTTTGCACAGCCCTGTGGTAGAGTCGATTTCCGTAGGATGGCAATGCGTAGGCATAGAACCGAACAGTTTGTACCACGACAATTCGTATTCCAACGTGCTAGCCGTATGACCTTGCGGAATCGAAAAACGAAACTGCGCCCAAGCCGGTGCAGGGGTCAACGGGTAATGGATATTGTTGAGTGGCCATTTAGTGAGGAATTTGAGTGCACCGTCATCAGTTTGCGCCTGCACCTTGCAGACATCTACACCGTTACCGATAGCCCGCCCGCCCACACTTACTTGAGTCGCAGACCAGTACGCAGCAACATTACACAGCGCGGGGTTATAAGTCGCTTGCCCATTGACGACAGGGCTAATACGGTCATAGCGCACCCCTGCATCCGTTTGCGGACGTACAAGCTGTAATGGCTGCGCGGGAATAGCAGGCAACGCATTCTCCGGCAACTTAATCGACACAGCGGCAGCCGCTGGCGAAACCACACCATACCCTAGGCTCATGAGACTGATGACAAATAGCCGCAACAAGATTTTTACCACTGAAGTTAACATAGCCGTAGCCCCTCACTGGCTGATACATTGACTAGATTGTTATTTAACCACTTATTATAATAATAATTTATGACAATCGTCACATAAATTGTGTTTTATGCAACTTCAGTACCGTGATTTTAATGCCAAACTCAGTAACTTCGCGGTAATGTCAACAACAGGGATCACCCGTTCATACGGAATGCGTTTGGGACCAATCACACCCAGTACGCCCAACTGCTCACCGTCGACCTCATACGGTGCTGTCACCAAACTGCATTCGTCGAACACTGCCTGACCGGATTCGCGCCCGATGAAAATTTTCACCCCATCCGCCTGCAAGCATTTGTCCAGCAAACCCAGAATATCGCGCTTGCGGGTAAAGGCGGCAAACAATTCGCGCAGCTTGGTAATATCCGACAGGTCATCGTAACCCATCAGATTGGTTTCACCCGCAATCACGCAATCCTCTTCCTGCTTCTGATCACCCAAATCCGCGACAGTTTTTTCGCCCAGCTCAATCGCGGAAAGCATCATGCGGTTCATGTCTTCGCGGTGTTCGCGCATTTCTTCCAGCAAGGCAGCACGAGCTTGCTGTAAATCCTTGCCAATCAGGCGTTCGTTGAGGAAATTGGCGGCTTGTTGCAATTCCGAAGAACTCACATCCGCATCGAGTTGGATAATGCGGTTTTGTACCTCATTGCGGTTCATCACCAAAATCGCCAGCACTTGCCGACTCGATAAGCTCAGGAATTCAATCTGGCGGATAGATGAAGGATTGCGACGCGGCAAACTCACTACGCCCGTCAGTTGGGTAATACAAGAGAGCAAACTAGAGGCGGATTGGATTAACGCAGCGGGGTCGCGTTCCGCTTTCAACTGCCCTTGCAGGATGTGCATGGCGTGTTGTTCGAGCGGCTTGATATTCACCAACGCATCCACAAAGAGACGGTAGCCTTGCGAGGTGGGAATGCGCCCTGCCGAGGTGTGCGGGGCGCGGATATAGCCCATATCCTCCAAGTCCGCCATCACATTGCGGATGGTGGCGGCGCTCAAGTCCAAGCCACTGCTACGGGCAAGGTTGCGCGAACCGACGGGCTGTCCGTCTTGGATATAGCTTTCCACCAACACTTTGAGGATGTGGCGGGCGCGTTCGTTCAGTTCTGGGTACAGGCGTATTGTCATGCCACCATTTATAGGGGCAAAGTGCCGTAGATACAAGCCTGTTTAACTGTAACTGAACAGTCCCCCCTTACCCAAACGCACTAAATTTGCGACACTCCCCCGATGACCCAACAACTGAAAGACCACAGCCTCAAACAGCTTAACAGCCAGTACCTTGCCAAGCTCACGCCGGAGGAACTGCTGCACCTGTCGACCAAGTTGTTGCATGACCTGAAAGAAGCGCGGGAACAGATCAACCAAAACTCCAACAACTCCTCCAAACCACCCAGCAGCGGTTTCCCGTGGGAAACGTCACCCAAAACGGTGGCTTTGCCCGAAACAGAAGGGGTGGGTGCAGCCAGAGGAAAGCCAACCCCGGAACCAGAAGCTGTGGCGGGCACAAAGCCAGCCCAACCAGCCAAACGCAAAGCGGGTAAACAACCCGGCGCACCGGGTTATGGTCGGGTATGGCATCCGCCCATCAATGCAGACGAACACCATTACCCCAGCCGATGTGAAGCCTGTGGCAGGTCCCTGGATGCGGCTGTCTCCCGTATTTATACCGCCTATGACAGTGTGGACATCCAGTTTGGCACGGATGGGAACCCCGGACTGACCGTCATCACCACCCGCCACCACCTTCACGATAGCGTATGCACCTGCGGTCATGTGAGCCGCCATATCCCGCATCGCCAAGCTCCCGACCCGTTATACCCGGAGGTTGATGTGGGCGAGTGGCGGCTGATTGGGGGCAATCTGGCGGCACTTATTGTCCACCTACGGCTGCGCTCACGCTTGTCACTGCGTGGCACACAAGAACTGTTGCGGGAGGTGTTGGGCATTCCCCTAAGTGTCGGGGTGTTGCAGCAATGTTTTGAGGAAGCAGCCGCGAGTGCTTCTCCATTGGAAGATGCCTTGGTGGAAGGGCTGTTGGCAGAAGCCACCGCTGACGGCGGGGTGCTGTATATTGATGAAACCTCTTGGAAAGAGCGTGGCGAAGCCCTGTGGCTATGGACATTCGTCACCACCCTCAGCGTTTGTTTCTACGTAGGGCAGCGCACCATTGAAATGCTCGACAACGTGATTAGCCCCCACTTTGGGGGCTGGCTGATGAGTGATGGCTATGCCGCTTACCGCCACCACCCCAAACGCTTGCGTTGCTGGGCGCACCTGATCCGCAAAGCCCGTGGGCTGGCAGAATCACTGGACAAAGACGGGCGGACGTTTGGCAACTTCACCCTCGCTTGGCTGAGGGTATTACAGGACGACATTTACGCTTGGCGGGCAGCAGGCGGCACGGTGGGGACGCAAACCGACGTGATCCGTCAACGCCATCAGGCAAAACTCCTGGAATTCAGGGCATTATGCTTGATCCATGCCGTATCTGCCCATGACAAGACGGCGGCACTGGCGAAAGAGTTCATCAATGATTGGGATGCCATTTTCCGAATCCTTGACCACCCGTGGCTTCCCTTGACCAATAATGAGGCTGAGCGGGCGTTGCGCCATTGGGTGATCCTGCGCAAAACCAACCATGGCACAAAGAGTGCTACGGGGAGCCGTGCGTTTGCCATGCTGGCCAGCATCATCGGTACTTGCCGCAAACGTGGACAGTCTGCCTTGGCTTATCTTGCCAGTGTTATTACCGCTGCCCGCGCTGGCTTTGCCCTGCCCGCTTTACCGCAAGGGGTGGGGATGTGATCAATTACAAACAATCAGTGTATTGGCGGACTGGCATCCCGTAAACAATAGCTTTTTGTTAGTGGTGGCATGATGGTTAACAATAACAAACTAGATTTGTCAGCGACTGCAACCAGTAACAAAAGTGTCAATATTGGCGATACCATAGTCAATACCGGTAAAGTTGACTCAACTATCAGTTTCGATGGTGCAAGTCCCTATATTGGCATTGGCTATCGTCAACCGATTGCAAGTAACAAAGGACTTAGCCTCACCTCAGAGCTAGGTATTTTATACCAAGGAAGTCCAAAAGTTAGTCTGCAAGTATCGCCACAGAACTTAGTCTCACAAACTGACATTAATAAGAAATTGACAATATACGTAATGATATAGATTCAATAAAATATTGGCCTGTTGCATCAATAGGTATTTCTTATGGATTTTAAATTTGTCAATCCCGATAGATCATAGCACTGTAAAACAGTCATATTTTTCTACCGCTCCCCATTTGTCAACAAAAATGCGCTGATTTGGGGAGCGAGGGAATTCCCATCTAATCTTCCATCCAAGCTTGTAAGGATACACCACAAAAAATACCAGCTTTACGCAGGCACAGCAACAACGACAATTCAAACGACGCAAACCTGTTCCGTCGTGCTACCCCGCAACGCATCAAAGAAACCGTGCCGCCCTTCTGTTGCCATTGCCACGAGGTCACAGCTCGAATCCGTAGCGACTTGCAGAATGGTATCCACCACATCACCAGAAGCAACTTGCTGTTCCCACACCCACCCACTCTCCGCAGGCAAAGAGACACGCGGCGCATCGCTGGCTTGCCCAACGTATAACAAAATGACCCGCCCTTCCGTCAACTGCAATGTCGCCAACAATGCCTGCACAGTATCCACCACCCGTTGCGGATTCGGCTGTGTGCTAATCGGAATCAGGATATTCCTGAGCGACAAGCTCCCCGCCTGACGATCCACAAAACCGCTGACCCCGTGGGGCAACATGAGCGCGGTTTCGCCAGTATTCCGCACAATAGGTTGCCCGATAGAAGCATATAACCAACCCATCCGGCTGTTGTGTTGATGCACCGCCAAAATCACCAAATCAATGCTGTGTGATTCCAAATAGCGTTGGCAGGCGCGTACTGGGTCTTCCGGTTGGATACCACCTTGTGGATTGTCACGCCCAAGGCAAAACAGCCGCTTTATCACTGTGTGACGGAATCTCTCCCCAGCCCTCCAAGGTTGCACGCACACTAGGAAAGTGGTTGCTGTGTACATGTTCGTGTTTACCCGCCACATGCAAGAGCGTCAAACTGCTTTTGTTCATCACGGCTAATTTCAACGCGTGCAAGAACGCCACTTCACTGGCGGCAGAGAGATCAGTTGGGTGAAAGAGTGTACGGAACTGCTGCATAAAAACACATCCTCATCTTATAGGGCATTAGTTAGGCATATTATTGATGAGCTTTTATTCCGTTAAGATGACACACATCAAGCAGACAGGGATTAAGTCTATTTTTCAGCGCGAGATACCAAGCATATCAGCAAAAACTTATGGATAATTCGAGCCAGCTCAACATCCCTGATATATTGCCACCATGACACTTTTGGAGATGACACCACATGAATGCACCTGCTTTCCTGCAAGAACTCAAAGAACGCGTGAATAATCACCCTTTCTTGCGCCATCCATTCCTGCAACAATTTTCGACGCAGCCACTGACGTTTGCCCAAGCGCGTACCTTTGCGCTGCTGTATTACCCGCACATTTTGCGCACGCGTTTGTACCAAGCCAATGCGCTGGGAGTCACGCCAGACGAACGTATTCAAGCAGTATTAGCCGATATTTTGTACGACGAATACGGCAACGGTAATCCCGCAAATTCGCACATGGAGGTGTATCGCAAACTGCTACGGGCGCTGGATTTCAGTGAAGCAGAAATGGCAAATGCGCCGATTACGCCCGAACAGCAAGGCTACATCGACACCATGATGCGCGTGACCCAAGGCACGGATTGGCTCGCCGCCGTTGGTGTGGCAGGCATTGCAGGCGAATGGCCGATTCCACCCTATTACCGCATGTTGCTCACGGGCTTGCGTACTGTGCCGGGATTACCGAAGATGCACTGGAATTGTTTGTCGGGCATATTGAACTAGACATCCACCATCCACATTGTGGAAGAGCTATTATGCCGGCATCTGGAAACCCGCGAAGGGCAAGCCTCCTGTGGCGTGGTATTGAGCTGAATTGAACGCACGGCTGTGCAATTGAACGGTTTGCAGCGCGAAGTGTTCGGCAACGTTTAAGCAAAACAGCCGCGTGGAGGTGTGTCCCCCACGCGGCAAAGTGCAGACCAAGAGCGTGAAACCTCAGTCGAGAAACCCCTCAATATTACGCGGTCGGTAATCCGGCACCGCTTAACCCGCTCAAACACGCTGGGGTGAATACAGTCTTTATCCCCACGAAACGCCCGCCGAAAACCCGACCCCAACGCGAATACCTGATAGAGCTTGCTGGTAAACGTGCAGCACGCATCCGGTATTAATGCGTCAGGATTTTCTCGACATCCACCCCTACCCCAGTACTCATCGCCTCCTCCAACATCCACGTCAGGGTAATATCGGCAAGCCCGCGATTCTCGTGTTTGCCGCCGCCGACTGCACCGTGATGCCCCACAAACCAACGTTCTTGCACATCTACCCCCGCCTGTTGAGCCTTGTTGGATAATTCCATGTGGGTGACATTGTAAATATTGCGGGTTCATCCAGCGCAATCGCATGACGCGCCTTGCGCACAATCGGGCTGAGTTTGGTGTCGTGGAATTCGTACTTGCGATTCAGCAAATTATCCAGCGGAAAATACGGCAATACATCGGGAATCCCAACGCACCCACCGTATCCCAACAGCCCATGAAATCGACTTCAACCGGATGTGCTAACTCCTGCGAAACGCTGCCGCAATCGAGGTTTCAGGGCGAATATTACGGTCACGGTACAAACGATACGCCTCACCGGACAGCGCAATCCAACGCCGTTCCAACACCCCGCAGGAATACAACAAACCTGCCAAACTGCGCACCGTGTAAGCCCCACGGCTGAACCCAAACAGGCAAATTTATCCCCCGGCGCGTAATTCAGGCACAGGAAACGGTATGCATCCAGAATATTTTATCCAGCCCAATCCCAAACGCGCCGCTGAGGTAGTGCGCAATACCATGACTATCCGCACCCACACCTTCATCGTAATAAATCACCTGATGCAAACCGTCATCGCCAACGTCTTTGAGCGCCTGCACCAATTTCACAATATTGGTTGGGCAATCATTATCCGGGCTTGCCAGGTCCCGTCACAACACACCATCAAACGCTTTGCCATGCCCACTCTCCCTCGCTTGCTGATGGCGCTACCTTAACACGCAAGTTGATGATTATTAATCCCACAAACGTGTGAATTTACGCAATTAATCCCCAGAACAGGGGATTACCCGATGCTGAAATGAAGGTCTATACTTGTGCATAAATGCCCGTTCCCACAACCAATGGTAGCCCCGCCATGAATACCCCATCAGCATTATGTTGTGGAAGATGATCCCATCGTCTTGCACCGTTTCATGACTATGTTCACCAGCAACCCACGCTTCACGCTGGTTGCCGCGTGCAGCAATGCCACTACTGCCCACAGCGTCATTAACGCGAGCCACGCCGATGTCTTGTTAACCGACCTCGGTTTGCCCGACGGCAACGGGCTGGACTTGATCCGCCAATGCACCGAACAACACCCCGACACACATATCATGGTGATCAGCGTATTGGCGATGAAAGCACGTCATCACCGCTATCGAAGCAGGCGCAACTGGCTATATCCTCAAGACGACGAGTCGATGGAAGTGGAACAAGCGATTGTGCAACTGTGCGCAGGCGGCTCACCGATCAGCCCCGCCGTTGCCAGCCACTTACTGAAACGCCTGCGCCCCGAAGCCGACGAAATCAAGCTCACCAAAGCCGAGTTGGAATTCTGCGCTTCATCGCCAAAGGCTACACCGCGCAAGAAGCGGCGGATCTCAACACATTCCTACCACACCGTTACCTCGCACATCAAAAGCATTACCGTAAATTGCACATCAGCACCCGCGCCGAAGCGGTACACGAAGCCGTCAAACGGCATCTGCTATGAAGGTTTGGGGGGATACGCGTCTTTGGTGGTTACCGTTGTACTGCTGGCGTTGTATTTGCTAGCACAACAATTGGATCACCTGACCTTTGCGCCGGAGCAACCGCAAGCCAAGGTGACGTTAGATAGCCCCAACGCTACTCGCAGCACGGGTACGATCGTATCCTGCCAATCTCAACGATGAACACCCCGTGCTGATCTCAATCTCAACCAAAATATTGCCGTGTATTACCTGACGGCACACTCGCGGGCGATGGCGGTAGCATGACCGCACCGATGCCCGCAATAAACACCGCCCGCTGTTGCTGCCGCTGTACAAACCCGCGCTGACACCCGGCGGCGTATGCGCTTTGAATTAGCCTCGACCCGCCCGAATACCTGATGCTGACTAATGTGTATCTCGGTGCAAGCGCAACCCTCGAAAGGCTTACTACCTCAACAATCTGCTACGCCAAGACAGTGTGAAAGTGCTGCTGACCACGCTCTTGCTGGCGCGTTGTTGATCGGCGGTATCTGGCTGTTTACCCCGCTCGCAAGGAATACCTGTGGTATGCGATTGGTACGGCATATGGGAATTCACAGCAGCAACTTGGTGATCCGCGATATTCCGGTGAATGATGCGCTGTGGGCAGCTTCTGTGCCGTTTACGATTGGGTTGAGCGTGTTGGCGCTAGTCACAATGGTGTATTACTACGTTCCCCGCACTCACCTACCACCGCGACGTTACACCCATCCGCTGTTTATTTGTGGGCAACCGTGCTGGTGTTGGCACTGCCGCTGTTTATCTTGCCGTATGCGTCTGGAGCACAGGCAAACTACCATATCGTTTGGTACAGTTTGCTCGCCTTGCTGTTTCGCTGGTGCTGGCGTATGTGGTGCAACTCTATTGGCAAGACCAAACCGCGAAACGCTTGCTGTTTGTGCTGTGCGGTTTCGCCATGCTGGTGTTCGGGCTGCATGACACCGAGGTGATTATCGAGCGGCATTCGACCCGCCCTTACCTGCTGCATTTTGCGGCGATGTTCACCTTGCTCACTCAGTATGTGCTGTGGTGCGGCGTTTTGTGAGCAGCTTGCGTGAAACACAATATTACGCCAACAATCTGGAAGCATCGTCGGCAGCGCGTGAGCAAGAATTGGAAGCTAATTACCAAAAATTCGCGGCATGGAGCAAGAAAAAGCCGTGGTCGATGAACGCGAACGCATATGCGTGACATTCATGATGGTTTTGGCGGAGATTTGATTTCCACCTTAGCCATGCTGGAACGCCCGATGCACGGATTCTGTCATCAAAGAAAACATTCAAGACGCGTTAAACGATTTGCGGCTGGTGATTGATCACTGATTTGACTCGCAAGACATCACCACCGCCCTCGGCAGTTCCGCAGTCGTAACAGCCGCAAGATCAAGCAAGCAGGTTTGAACTGCGCTGGCAGTGGAAGACATTGCCACACCCGCAGGTTTGGCGCAGAAAAACCTTGCAACTGTTACGCATCGTGCAAGAAGCGATTACTAACGCCATCAAACACAGCGGCGGCAATACTATCACTGTCAGCACGGGCACGGATGCGGCGAGTGAGCACGGCTTTGTGCAAATTGCCGATAATGGCATGGGGATGCCTGCCACTTACCAACCGGGCAAAGGGCTGGCGAGTATGCGCAAACGCGCTGCCACCATTGGGGCGCAATTAGCGTTTGGAGCGGCGGATAATGGCAGCGGTTTAAGCATACGGATTATTTTGCATTGATTGCGCTAAATTCACTCCGTTTATCCGCTAAAGCAGATTGACGGTCTATGGCATTCGCTATGGGATTTACCGCCCCGTGTATATTGATGCCATTGCTAATAGTTTGAATTGCTGGGAGCTAAAGTCATGGTAGACAGTGTTAGAAATTTTCTCGTTCGTTATCAACCAATACGTCTGTAGCAACGTCTACAGCACTTGATAACCACAGTGTGATGCAATTCACGCAAGTACTTTCAGCCCCACCGCCATCCAATCTGCCCGATCTCAATACACCGCAAGGGTTCACTCAATGGCGCGAAAAATGCTTACAAACTACCGGCAAAACTGCACTGGATAACAAGGACTATCAGGCATTAGCAGCACAAACTGTCACCAATCTCAATCAGAAAACCAATAGTGAAACCTACTCCATGACTGGCGTTGACCACGCGGCAATGGCAGTGCAGGATGCTTATAACAATAGCATGGCATTTATAGTTACGCAGGCGCAACGCCTGAATACGATGAGCAGCAATTCCTGAAGCAACTCCCCGATGATTATTATCGTGCGTTAATTCCTGCCACTGGGCAGCAATTGAACGTTGCTGACATGAAAGCTCTCATAGAGGAATACGCCCAATTACAACACAATATCAAAATCCAACCGTCAAGGCGTCTTGATGAGATTAACCAAAAACTGAATCCGTACGAAAGCCTACAATCATCAATACGCCAAGGAAGAATGGTCAGAGTCTGCATATCGTGACTTATGCCGATCAACGACTCAATTACCGTTTTGAAACGTCGCAGGAAGCATTCAAAGCAGAAGTCAGCAAGGATATTAAAATCTCTTCACCACAAGGCGGTCATTACGTTGCAGGTGGGGAACTGTTGGCTGCCATTGCGGAAAACACCCAGCATGGGCATACAGCAGGAGCGGATAACAATAAAATGGGGCATTTGACCCAACCAAAGATCGTCATGGTTTAAGCGGTTTCGTTAATGGATTCATTGAAAACGTCATTGACAACCCAGTTATTCGCACGGTTGCACAAATCGCGCAGTTTACCCCTCTTACGCCTGTCGCGACTATTTTTAATACTGTGGCGGCGGCACATGACACCATTCAGGCGGCTGAAGATGGCAACATCACTAAAGCCTTAGCAAGTGCTGCTGGAGCAGTAACAGGGACAGGTAAACTCACTGGCTCAACCAATATAGCGAACACTGCCAGCGCTCTACGTGATATAGCAACGGTAGCGACAGTCATTAATGACCCCAAAAATGCCATGCTGGATATTACAAGTGCTAAGGTAGCCAACTATATTGGGCATGGCGATAATGGTAATTCGCCCTTTGGTAATGCAAAACCAATAGCACACGGTATTGCTCAAGGCGTATTCCAAGAAGCCCGGGGTGGTGAATTTGTCTCCGGCTTTACGGGAGCAGTCGCAGCAGAACTAGGTGCAAATGTGAACACAATGTCAGGTATTGCCCAACGCACAGCACTATCAGGCTTAATAGGAGGCTTGGCTGCTGAAATCAGTGGCGGTGATTTTCAGGATGGAGCAAGAGCGGCGGCGATTACCCATGTATTTAATGATGAAATGACATATTTTGATAATGAGGATGGCTGGGTTACAAGAGACCATAGCGACCCAAGAGTTCCGAGTGTTGTGTCTCACCATGCTCAAAGCAAAATAAGCAATCAATGGATGGAGAATCAAAAAAACTATGGTGGGGTTTCAGGAGGCTTTAATCAACCTTGGTGGGAAGCACCAAATAACGATTATCGTGATATTGCAGATTATGTAAAGACTGATGCAGGTCAGCGCGACCTAATCATTCTGAATAGTTTTCTCGGAGTCGCTGGAATACGCAGCCCAGCGTTGAGTTACATGGGAGCTGGTTGGTCTGCACAAACAGAGGATTGGGATGGCGCGGTCGTCGGAGCAATGGGGGTACAATACGGCTATTGGGGTGGGGTTGCTGCCGCAAGCTATACTCTATTTCAGAACCATGTTAGCCCTATCGGATGGTAGCATGATAATTTTTCCAGATTTAAAAAAAATTATTATTACTAGAATAGCATTTACTGGAGCTATGGTAGTTATATACAATTCCGGTAGTATTGTTGCCTTAATTATTATTATTATTATGTTTCTAGTTGGTGAGCTAACAAGTACTCGATCAATTTCAATAGATAATGGCACTCTAAATATAGCCTATTATTTTCACAATGAAACAATAAAATTTCTGAGATAAAATATATGCGAAAAATAAACCTTATGGAAAATTCAAATACAAACAAGAATAATTTTTAAAAACAATGCTATAAAGATTTTATAAGACCTTTTTTATTTTCAAAAAAAGATATTAATTACTTGATTAACGAAATAAATAAGCCATGAGAACATATCAAAAAATTTATTTGAAGAAAATTTAAAGGCATTGGTAAAATCTTTTGATTACATGCGTGAAAAGTGAGTATATATTGCTATGGGTCTAGATGGTTTGCGCTACTCTCCGCCTCCCGTTTTGCTAACAATTATTGCAATACTTGTTAGTTGTAGCTCCATCGGAAAACCCATCTCCTATACACAAGTCCCAAGTGATAAGATAAGCAATTTTCACCCATGAACGGGTCATCTAGCGAACTCACCGATCTTGATTTGGGAGACAAGCGCTCGAAACACGCGCTGTCCATATTCTCAACGCTATGCTGAAAGCCCCCAGTCCAGCATCCCTAGGGCTTGCCAGAGTTGGTCAAGCACCTTGGCGACGTACCGTTTCTTCTGGAATGAAGGTAATTGATCACATCCCACCCCTTGCGGTAAAGCGGGCAGGGCAAAGCCAGCGCGGGCAGCGGTAATAACACTGGCAAGATAAGCCAAGGCAGACTGTCCACGTTTGCGGCAAGTACCGATGATGCTGGCCAGCATGGCAAACGCACGGCTCCCGTAGCACTCTTTGTGCCATGGTTGGTTTTGCGCAGGATCACCCAATGGCGCAACGCCCGCTCAGCCTCATTATTGGTCAAGGGAAGCCACGGGTGGTCAAGGATTCGGAAAATGGCATCCCAATCATTGATGAACTCTTTCGCCAGTGCCGCCGTCTTGTCATGGGCAGATACGGCATGGATCAAGCATAATGCCCTGAATTCCAGGAGTTTTGCCTGATGGCGTTGACGGATCACGTCGGTTTGCGTCCCCACCGTGCCGCCTGCTGCCCGCCAAGCGTAAATGTCGTCCTGTAATACCCTCAGCCAAGCGAGGGTGAAGTTGCCAAACGTCCGCCCGTCTTTGTCCAGTGATTCTGCCAGCCCACGGGCTTTGCGGATCAGGTGCGCCCAGCAACGCAAGCGTTTGGGGTGGTGGCGGTAAGCGGCATAGCCATCACTCATCAGCCAGCCCCCAAAGTGGGGCTAATCACGTTGTCGAGCATTTCAATGGTGCGCTGCCCTACGTAGAAACAAACGCTGAGGGTGGTGACGAATGTCCATAGCCACAGGGCTTCGCCACGCTCTTTCCAAGAGGTTTCATCAATATACAGCACCCCGCCGTCAGCGGTGGCTTCTGCCAACAGCCCTTCCACCAAGGCATCTTCCAATGGAGAAGCACTCGCGGCTGCTTCCTCAAAACATTGCTGCAACACCCCGACACTTAGGGGAATGCCCAACACCTCCCGCAACAGTTCTTGTGTGCCACGCAGTGACAAGCGTGAGCGCAGCCGTAGGTGGACAATAAGTGCCGCCAGATTGCCCCCAATCAGCCGCCACTCGCCCACATCAACCTCCGGGTATAACGGGTCGGGAGCTTGGCGATGCGGGATATGGCGGCTCACATGACCGCAGGTGCATACGCTATCGTGAAGGTGGTGGCGGGTGGTGATGACGGTCAGTCCGGGTTCCCATCCGTGCCAAACTGGATGTCCACACTGTCATAGGCGGTATAAATACGGGAGACAGCCGCATCCAGGGACCTGCCACAGGCTTCACATCGGCTGGGGTAATGGTGTTCGTC